>CAVWOT010000007.1:0-247050 GCA_963756605.1 Bryobacterales bacterium
AGCGCGCGACCTCGTGGAAGTGTCTGCGCTTTGATGGTGTGAACATCTGTGGCTCGGTGGTAGTCTTCGGCGGTCATGTAGCCCAGGCGCCAGGATTCTTTCAAGACGCCACGTAGGGCCGCCAGCATCTTGTTCACGGTGGACGGCCTGTACTTTTCCATGAGGGCGGCCCGGATGAGAGCGGTGTGCTGATAACGGAACGCAGGCCATGGACAGGTTTCCACGTTGGCTCGGCAGGCCGTCAGGATTCCGGCGATTGTATTCAGCGCTTCGCTCATCGTTCGGCGGCAACCCGAACCAAGACGGGCGATGTAAACGTGGACAGGGTGGCGATCGGGAGGGAATATGGTACTGGAAGCCGGTAGTCGGGATTCGATGACCGTCAGTTCTTTGGTTCGGCTTCATCCATATTGAGAAGACCCATTCTCATAAGTGATTATGAGCTGATAAATCACTGAAATGTCAAGGTTCACGGGCGAGGAGTGTGGCTCAATGGGTTAGTGTACAAATGGGCAATATGGCACCGCGACGTGTGTTCCGCGCTGTGATGATTTCCGAGTTCCCCGCCATCGGCTTCATTGAGGGGCCTAAAACTCACCTAGCTACTTGGCTTCGTGGCGCGCACTACCCCCAATCGCGGCAAGTGCTCTGGTCGTACAAGGAGGCGAATGGAGCGGGCCTGCCCAGGAGTTTTCTCGATGAGGCCGTTGCGCTCCAGGGTCTTGATCATATTGTGAATCGTAGGAGGAGAAACCTGGAAGTAGCGCTGCAGGTCCAACTCCGCGGGAGGCTGGCGGTGGATCTTTGTGTAGTTGTAAATGAAGGCCAAATATTGACCCTGTTTTGCGGTGAATGACGGGGGGATCGACGGATCGAGCTTCGGCGCCGGGTCTATGCTTACCTCGAAGACGTCCTCGCTAAAACTCTCGAATACACGGACTCTCAGAATGTACACCTGGCCACCGAAAACTGTGCGAACGGGCTTTTTGGCGGCGGCGTACAGGTTCCCGCGCAACTCTTTCCCATCGGCGCTCGAGCTCTTTGTAATTCGCGATAGAGATGCTCGCTCCGTCTCTATGAGCGAATACCCATTCCCGGCTGTCTTTGTACGCCACCTCAATCGATTGGGCGCCGAGAGACAGGGCGTGGCCGCATAACCCTTCGAGCAATGTTGCCGGTCTGCCCATGCGTTTAGAACTGTAGCCTTTGCCGGCACTTATTTTAACTGAACGACGCATTCGGGAAATGCTCGGCCGGAACCAACCTGCACGCGATTGGAGCTTTGTACGAGCGGGCGATGACCCGGGCGAAGCTGATAATTCTCACCGCCTTAGGGGAACAGTGAACGGCAATAACTCTGGCACAAATGCGAGCAGTCAGCGCACAACGACAGCGTAACCGACACATGCATCCTTATTTTCCTCATCAGACGGTCAGCCAGCTCCATGGGCCGCACCAAATGTACTGCGGCCGACCGGGCCAACAGATGAATTCTCTCATGGGAATCGCTTGCCGGACCAGATTTGATTTCCTGTACTAACGCCTTCAACAGGCTGTCCACCTCGGCATGCGTCGCGCGAAGCGCTTCGATCCGACCAATCGCATAACACACGGTCGTATGGCGTCGTCCGTTGTAGAACTTGCCAATTCTCGGGACGCTCACTCGCCGACGCGTTTTGCCAGGTACATCGCCACCTGTCGATTGAACGCCGCCGGTTGTGCCTTCCCCGTTACCCGCGTCGGCCCAGTCGCCCCGCCACGGCTCGGTCAATTTCAGCGACTGCGGTCCGCCGCGCAATGACATCGCTCCATTCGTTCTCAGGCGCAAACATAAATATTCTCCCGAGACCGAATAGCCTGCGCTCTGTGGATCAGGATCGCCTGGCCGGCCGCAGGCGATCTGCGCGGGGCATTCCGGCCACCTTGTTCGTATCAGATCCAACCATCGTTCCAACCGTTCCCGAAGCTTTCTGGGGCGAACATACTCGGCGCTCCCCAACTGGTTCACCAAGCCGAATTTCCCAAACAACGGCACGCGCTCTTCGCCCTTTGCGGTAAAGCAACGATACGACAGCCACATAAAGAGGTCCAGCGCCGCGGGAGACGAGGATAGGGCCTTGGCAGCCTCCAGGTCAGCCGGAATGGGATGGCTCTGAACCTCCCGATAGAACTCCTCGCTCAACACAACGAGATTTTGGCAGTCACCGGGCAGTCTCTGTTGTGCCGGGTTGCCCGGGTACCAGATCCGTGCCTCCTTCATAAAGTTGAACCGGGCCTGGTGAATAACCGCAGCCTTGTCGCGCTGCGTATCGGAGCCGAAGAAAATCGTGGCGCCAAAGACTCTTTCAAACCCGGAGATGAGCCGCCGATATTGGGAGCCGCCCTGCTGCATGCCAAAAGTGTCGAGCATCTCGGCAGCACTCTGGAAGGTGATCGTCTGCTTTTGCTGCCGGATCGCGAGGGCGGCCAGGAAGATCGGAACCCGGCGGTCCTGACCCCACGGCAGGCCATAGCTCGGATCACCGGTCACCTGTAGGAGAAATTGTCCGTTGCGGCGTTCATGGAGCAAGATGCCTGCCGCGGGTTTCTTGACGAGCAGGCCACAAAGGATGAAAGGGCGGGAGGCGAAGCCGAGGTGCGGGCTGGCAGAGTCTCTCTTCAAGCGCACGCATTCAACGGCTTCCAGCCTACGGAGTTTCGTAAGCGCCCGATGAACCCCTCTTTCCACGCCCGCCTTGCCGGCCGCATATTGGTGTCATGACCAAAGCCGGCTTAGGAAAGAGCGCGGAGGCTCGAATCGAATATTGGGGTGCACGAATCGCCGAACAAGAACGCAGCGGGATGTCAGTCGGGCGTTTTTGCCAGGAACAGCAAATCACCGAGCAGTCCTTCTATGTCTGGCGGAAACGACTTCGGCAGCCGGAGGCAGTCCGATTTGCGTTGGTGAAACGCGGAGCAGCGCCAGCAGCGATAGCGGCGGAGCCAATGTTGGAACTGGCGCTGAAGACAGGCGAGCGGCTACGCATCGGCCGCGGAGTGGACGAGGCGACGCTCCGCACCGTATTGGCCATCTTGCGGGCATGATCCACTTGCCGGGTAGTGTGCGAGTTTATTTGTGCCTGACACCCTGTGACATGCGCAAGAGCTTTGACAGTTTGCACGCGCTGGTGCGAGAACACCTAGAGTTGGACGGCTTCGCCGGTCATCTATTTGTTTTTGCCAGCCGGCGCAAGGATCGCGTTAAAATCCTGTATTGGGCCGGGGCGGATTTGCGATTTGGGCGAACTAATGTTCTTCATACTACACCTCTTTCGTTTGGAGTATCGGGTCTTGACGCCATGGCTGATTTGAAGGCCGGCGATCGATCAACGAGCCGGTCCCAGCGGCTGGAATGCTTAACAGGCATGTTCGGATCTGGCAGTTCGTACAGCCAGGCGTGGCCATTGTATGCATGCCTGGTAACAAGTCCGTATTCTGCCCAGCGGACGACTGTTTCCTCGTGGATGCCAAGGCGCGCGGCCGCCTCATTCTTGGTTAGCATTCCGCGATTGCGAAGTCGATCGTAGCGAAGCCGTAGATCGTATTCGTGGACCAGATACAACGCGCAGGGCGGTGAAGCGAGCATCGCTCCGGCCGGGTCGAGCCGACCCGCCAGGGCGAACTCCTTGTTCGTTGAGAATGTCCGCGATCTCGGAATAGGTGTGGTCATCGAGAAGCTTGTTGACTAACTCGACGACTTCGGAAGGCGTCTGGATTTGTTGCGCGGATGATTTGGGGTTCAGCGTTGTGAGCGTTTCAGTCTTGCCACCTTTGAATCGCACGTGGATTCGCGTAACGCGTTCTGCCCGTATCTTAATCAGCGTGGCATCCTCGATGATGTAGTCGAGCAGCCGCTTGCGTTCGCGGTTCGGCGTGTTCGCATCATCCCAGAGCTTCCGGAAATCCGTCGTCATGGCGGCTAACCGCTGGCGGACCGCATCGTCAACGATGAGTTGGTCCTGCTGTCGCGCGTGCTCTCGCTCCTCGCGCGCCTTGGCCAGCGCGCGTAGCCTATCGTTCCATTCGCTCTCGAGGGTGTCGGCGACGAGACGGTTATTCGGATCAACCAACATAAATCGGCGCTGCGCGAGATCAGCTTCGATCTGAGCCCGCTGAACGGCGCGGCCGCGCAACTGATCGGCCTCCTCGTACCGAGCCTCGATCTCTCGCCGGATTTCCAGAGCCAGTTCGACAGCTGCGGGAGTCATGCTCTCGGTCACGAGCGTTCCAATGGCCTGATCAATGGCCTTTGCTGCGATCGACTGGCAGTTCGGCTCGCCACGACTGGTGTGCCCGCGGTCGCAGACATACCAGGCCTCCTGCCTGCTCCGGCGCGTCACATATCGGACACGGAAGTGCCTTCCACAACGACCGCATACGGCCCGTCCTTGCAATAGAGCCGCGCCTTCTCGCGGCGGCGATGCACGCGCCACGTCGTATGGACGACCGTTAGTCTCGAGGATCTTCAGGTTCTCCTGAAAACGCTCCCAACCGATGTACCCGGGATGCGCGTTCGGAATGCAAGCGAGCCAGTCGTCCTGCTGGCGTTTTCGCTGGATTGTCTTCTTGCCATCCGCGGCGCGCCGATATCGCCGACGTCCGTACACATACGCGCCCGCATATCGCGGATTGTTCAGTGTGCGCATCGCCGCCGATGCCGTCAGCGGCCGAAAAACAGTCCTGTCGCCGATGCGGAGTCGGGATGGGAAAACAAGGCCCTCCGTCCGAAACACTTTCACCGTCTGGCTCGCCGAGCCAACGCGCGAGAAGGTTTCGAAGAAGTAAGTGATAGCCTCCCGGATCTGTGCATCGGGATCAAGGACCACGTTGCCAGCGTCGTCGTAGACGAAGCCTGTGGGTAACGGGCAACGATACTCGCCGCGGCGCACTTTGTTGAGGATGCCGCCACGCAATCTGGCTTTGAGGACATGCAGCTCGGCTTCACTCATGGTTCCTTTGAGCCCAAGTAGGAGCCGGTCGTTGAAGCTCGCAGGGTCGTAGACGCCGTCCTCGTCGAGGATCAATGTGTTGGTGAGCGCGCAGATCTCCAGCAGCCGATGCCAGTCGGCATTGTTTCTTGCCAAGCGTGAGACCTCAAGGCCCATCACGATGCCGGCATGCCCCATGCCTACATCAGTGACCAGCTGCTGAAAGCCTTTCCGCCAGGCTGCTGACGCGCCGGACTCACCCTGGTCGTTGTCGATGACAATAATCTGTTCCTCTCGCCAGCCGAGCGCGACGGCGCGACTACGCAGTGCGTATTGACGTTTGGTGCTCTCGACATTCTCCAGGACCTGCCGCATGGATGACTGCCGGATATACAGATATGCGCTGCGCTCGAGATGGTGAGCCTGAACTTTGAGTGACTCATTCATAGTGTTGCTCCTTGGTAGGTGGCCCTGATTGCCATGGCTGCAAAGATGTAAATGACGGTTCTGTATTCCTCTGGCGCCTTCCGGCTGGATGGCCCGGGACCAGCTGGCGGCTGGTATGTACTCATGCTGACCACGGCGCGCGCCCATCCCCACATGCCCCGACGCAGGAAGAGCATCAGCCCGCATCGGGCTTCAACTGGCAACGCGTCGCCAAGAGCAGCCCTGCGCAGAGTCTCGTATTGCGTCACGACAGTAGATCGCTCGGCCGGATCGCTCTTTGGATTGGTCATCGCGGAGTTTTTTTTCCAGCAACGGCCCGCTCGATCGTCCTGGGATGTATGCGCAGACCGAATTTCTGCTGAATGAGCTTGGCGAGTTCGCGCGCCCGCACAGGTTCACCTGCGACCAGTTGCTGTTCAACGAACGCCCGTGCTTCGCCCTGAAGTTTATGCGGGCCACGTGGCCCGCGCTTTCTGGGCACTAACCCAGCGACGCCGCCCTTGTCGAAGCTGCCCTTGCTCTGATAGTACGTGGGCCTCGATACACCGTACTCCTCGGTGGCCAGGGTTACGGGCGCTTTTTCGATAGAGACGCGGCGCAGCATTTCGTACTTGACCTGCACGACGTCGCGCGGATCGAAGAATTCGTTTTCTAGAAACTTCGGATCGGATACTTTCTCGGGCGTTGGGTTTAGCGTGCCCTCTGCGAGGAGGGCCTTGGTTTTGGAGGGATCGACTTTGCTCTTGGCGGCCATCGAACTCCACAGAACGTATTTGCAATTATGCCGCAAATGCGGATGCTTGTCAAGTAGGTCAATGTGGTTATTTGTCCGTTCGATCTTCATAATATGCATGACAGCTGCGGTCATCAGGTGGCCATGCGGCATCTTTTTGCTTACATGTGCGGCAGAATTCATTTTACACGCCGCCTTCCCTCGACCCGACACGTCTGCTGAGTTGGTCGACAAGCTGTGCGAGTCCCAGCAAATCCGCGACGCAGAAGAGCGCACGGTGCTTCCCTATGACGATCTCCGGGGCAGCAACCGCGAGATCCGTCCACTGCTGCGGGGATATCGAGATTTTCGAGCCCCAGAATCTCAGCATCGTGTGTTTCCGCTACGCGCCGCCGAAACTTCGCCAAGGACACGCAGGCGATTGATCGTTTGAACAAAGCCGTCCTGGAGAAACTCCAATTTGACGGCCAAGCGTTCCTCTCCAGCACAGTATTGGACGGCCGATTCTGGCTGCGCGCTTGCATCATCAATCCCCGGACCCGCGAGGAGGATCTCCGAGAATTCGTCCGCGGTCTCGCAAGCAGCGCCCATTGCGCTATGGCGGACCAGCATAAGGAGCCGCCCGCAACGGCAAGGAGCGCGAAGGTCCAGGAGTAGCAACGTCCGGCTCATGGAGACCTGGCATGGCGGTTCGCGGGATTTCGGGCCGTCCGTTTATCCTTACCCCACCCCAAAATGCGGTTCATTCATCTGTCAACACAAGAGGAGGGAGTTCTCATGAGCGAAACCCAAAAAACTTATCCATACGAAACGCGCTTGAATATCTATTACCAGCAGCGAGCGGTGGTCGACGAGAAAGCGCTCGCCGATGCCTGTCTTCATAAGTGGTACAACCAGACTCTTTGCAAGGTGAATGAGTCGGTCGTTCGTCTCGGCGTCGTGGAGGGAGAGTCCCACTGGCACAAGCACGACGACGACGAGTTCTTTTGCGTCGTGGAGGGAAAACTTCATATTGACCTCCAGGACCGCAGCGTTGAAACTCGCGCCGAGACAGGGGTTCGTTGTTCCCAAGGGAGTGACGCACCGCACGCGCGCCTTGGAGCGAACCATTATTCTCATGGTCGAGAAAGCCGGCATCATTCCAACAGGCAACTGAACGCCGTCTATTAGGCGTCGTAAATAAATAACATTTACATCTACCATGCTGTTGTGGTATCAAGTTGGGTATGGACACCGATGCCCAACTCACCCAGTACTTTGCGGGCATGTGGCCGCATTTGGATGAGCATGCCCGCCGCTTGGTGGCCGCCGGCAAAGCTGTGGAACTAGGCTATGGCGGTGTCTCGCGGGTCAGCCGCGCCTGTGGTTTGTCGCGCGTCACGTTGAGCAAAGGTGTTGAGGAACTGCAGGCCGCACCGCTGGCCCCCGGTCGGATTCGCCACGAGGGCGGCGGACGACACGCGTTGACCTTGAACGATCCGGACCTAGCACCCGCCTTGGACGACATGGTGGAGCCCACGGCCCGCGGCGATCCGCAGTCACCACTGCGCTGGACCTGCAAGAGTACCCGCACATTGGCGGCGGAACTGACGGCCCGGCACCACCCGGTGAGCCATACCAAAGTCACCCAACTCCTGCGGGAAGATGGCTTCAGCCTGCAGGGCAACCGCAAGACCGAGGAGGGGGATGACCATCCCGATCGCGATGCGCAGTTCGGTCATATCAACCGCGCCGTGAAACGTGCTTTGCGGGCGGGCGAGCCGGTGATCTCCGTAGACACCAAAAAGAAGGAATTAGTCGGCAACTACCAGAACCAGGGCCGCCAGTGGCGCCAAACGGGAACGGCGCACAAGGTCCAGGGACATGACTTTCCCGGTCCCGAGGTGCCCCGCGCCTATCCCTACGGCATCTATGACCTGGGACGCAACGCCGGGTTCGTCAATGTAGGCACGGACCACCACACGGGCGCATTCGCTGTGGCTTCCATCCGCGGCTGGTGGCGCGCCGAGGGCCACCGCCTGTATCTGTGCGCGCGACGGTTGCTGATTACCGCCGATGGCGGTGGCAGCAACGGCTGGCGCCTGCGGCTGTGGAAATGGGAGTTGCAGCGACTGGCCGACCAAACGGGACTGACGTTGACCGTCTGCCATTTTCCGCCAGGCACCAGCAAATGGAACAAAGTGGAGCACCGCTTGTTTTCCTTCATCTCGTCCAACTGGCGCGGCGAGCCGCTGCGTGATTACGAGACGGTGGTGCGGCTGATCGCGGGGACGACGACGGCCAAAGGCTTAAAAGTGACCTGCCGCCTGGATCACCGCAAGTACCCCGTTGGACGAAAGATCACGGATGAAGAGTTCGCTCATGTCAACCTGAATCCTGACAAATTCCATGGCGAATGGAACTACACAATTCATCCAAATGCTTAACGTTACTTGTAAATCTTATTTATTTACGTTGCCTTAGTCGCCAAAACCGACCCGCCGTCCGGGTCCGAATAACTGTCCGGTTGGTCATGTTGGCTCAAAATCATTAAACAGTCCGGAGGTTAAAAACTTGAATCAGGTCAAAGTGACTCTCTCGTCGAATGAAGGTGTAGATTGCCGTGAAGAGTTGATTCTGGATGCGGCGCGCCGCGCATCCCGATATCTCCATGGTGTAAACGATCGTCCCGTGGCGCCGACCCCGGAAGCTCTCGCGGGCCTGATGTGCTTCAAGGGCGAGATGCCGGACCAGCGGACCGCCGCAGACGCCGTCCTGGAGATGCTCGATGCTTTCGGTTCGCCGGCCACGATCGTGAACGCGAGCGGACGGTACTTCGGCTTCGTGAACGGTGGCGCCACACCCGCAGCCCTGGCGGCTAACGTGCTGGCAGGACATGAACACGGCATTGCGCGTGATGTCCCCCGTCGGTGCGGTTCTCGAAGATACGGCGCTCCGATGGATTAGCAACCTGCTGCGCTTGCCGGCCGCTGCGGGAGGATCGTTCGTCTCCGGTGCTACCATGGCTAGCTGCGCGCTCAGGTACGCTCATCATGAGCACTGCCGCGCAGAAGACAGCTCCGCAAACGCAGCGGCTTCGTAACCAATTCATAAGTCCTCCCTCGGCAAGTAACATTCGCTTCCCCTTGCATTTGAACCGTGACGCGACCCTATCACTCGGCCGTGGGGAGGCATCACGCTCCGCTCGTCACTCATGGCGCAGTGCCATGAGCGGGTCAACGCGGGTAGCCCTCCGCGCGGGAATAAGACACGCCAATAGCGCGACCGATACAAGCAGCGCCGTGAGGACGCCAAACGTGATCGGGTCGGTGGGTTTGATCTCGAAGAGCATCGTCTGCAGGAATCGCGTTAACATCGCAGAACCGATCAGCCCTGCCGCCACTCCGAACACGACCATCCGCGCCCCTTCGCCCAGCACGATTTTCAGGATGTCGCTGCGCTGCGCGCCGAGCGCCATGCGAAGGCCGATTTCACCGATACGGCGGCTAAAGGTATAAGCCATGACGCCGTAGATGCCGATGGCGGCGAGAAGAAAGGCGATTGCCGCGAAAACGCCGAGGAGTTCCAGAGCAAACCGGCGTGCCGCCAGATTCCTGGCCACGACGTCGTCCATCGTTCGGATGGCGAACACCGGGACGCCAGGGTCCACCGCTTGCACCTCGCGCCGAATCGCCTCGCCCAATTTACCCGCATCGCCGGCGGTACGCAGGTATACAACCGATCCATAAGCTGGAGCTTGAGGTTCAGAAAGGTAGATGTGAGGCGCGCTCGCCGCATCGAAACCGTCTGATCTAATGTCACCGACAACTCCGACGATGGCGAGATCCGATGCGCCATTGAGCCTTCGCCCCGAACCAAGCTTAATATGCTCTCCGACGGGATCTGCGTCAGGCCAGTACCGGCCTGCCAGCGCCTCGTTAATGACGGCGACCTGCCGACCCCTCGAATTGTCAGCCTGCGTGAACACCCGCCCTCTCTTCAGAGGAGTCTTCAGGACATCGAAGTAGCCCGAACTTACGCTGGCCACTTCAGCGACCGGCACGCGCTCCGATTCCGTGGCGCGATTTTCGATGATGAAGGCGCTTTGATTCCGGGCGTTGTTCATGGGAAGACTGGCGGCGCTTCCGACAGCCGCCTGCTCGACGCCGGCGAGCGCGCTGACGCGGCGCAAGACTTCTTGATAAAACGCCGCGCGCTTCTCGGTCACGCGATAAGCATCCTCCGCGGGATCATTCGGGACCGGCAGCCATATTTTTGCCGTCATGAGCCGGTGCGGTTCGAACCCCGGACGCACCTCAAGCAGACGCCAAAAACTTCGCAGCAGCAGCCCGGCGCCGATAAGCAGCACGAGGGAGAGAGCGATTTGCGAGGCAACCAGAATGCGCGAGATTCTTATCCGGTGCTTGCTCGATCCGGAGCCCCGGCTGCCTTCCCGGAGATTGCCTGCGTGGTTCGGACGCACCGTCTGCAGCGCGGGCACCAGACCGAAAATAACGCCTGTCAGGATCGAGACGAAAAATGCGAATAACAGAACGCCCGGACTGAGAACGATCTCATTGACTCGCGGAAGATCGGGCGGGGCCAGTCTCAGTAGCGACGTTTTCATAAGCGCAACGGTACTCAACGCGACGGTGCCCGAGACGGCTGAGAGTAAAATGCTCTCGGCAAGCAACTGTCCGATCAGTCGCGCTTTTCCGGCGCCCAGCGCGAGCCGCACTGCTATCTCGCGCTGACGTCCGGTCGAGCGGGCCAGCAGCAAATTTGCGAGGTTCACGCAAGAGATCAGCAGAACGAACGCGACCGCGCCGAACAGCACGAACAACTCCGTCCGCATATTGCCGACAAGATCTTCCTCGGCCGGAACCAGGCGCAAGGCCCATCGGGCGGGCGCCGGATAATCGTTTGGATACTCCCGGCTTAGCTGGTCGGAAAGTGCATTCAGGCGTGCTTGCGCCTGCGCGAGCGACAAACCGGGCTTCAACCGACCCATCGCTCCCGGCAACATCCTGAGCGACCTCAGCGCCGGTGCTGGAAACGGCGGCGCGTTGAACCCCGCGGCCGTCCATGCGTCGACCTCGCTTGCCAAGGAGCGGCCCGGGTGCCGGAACTCCGGCGGCATCACCCCGATGATCGTGTAGAGATCACTATCGAGGCGAATTTTCCTGCCGAGGGCATTTGGGTCACCTCCGAATGTTCGCCGCCAGAAACCGTCGCTGAGTACAACCCCATCGATGAACCCCGGCCGCTCGTCGTTTTGGGTGTACAGGCGACCTAGCTGGGGTCGCGCCGCCAACATCCTGAAATAATTCGTGCTCGTCGCAAGCAGCTCTATGCGCTCCGGATGGTCGCCGCCGGTAAGATTTGCATCCGTGGGCCAAACCGCCGAGAGATCTTCGAAAACATCAGATTTGTCGCGCAGATCCCATAATTCCGGTGCCGACATGCCGACATCGCGGCTGTCCGAGCCACGCAAATCGTCGAAGACGCGCACGAGTTGCTCGGGATGCGGATACGGTAACGGATTGAGCAACACCGCCCGCACGACCGTAAAGGCGGCCACGTTCGCGCCGATCCCAAGCGCGAGGGTCAATATCGCGACCGCCGTGAAGCCTGGACTGCACCGTAACCTGCGCGCCGCGTAGCGGAAGTTGTTTCCCAAGGCCTCTATCCAGCCAAAGGTGTCCATTGCCCGATCTCCTTTAAGAGAATTCTCATCTAGAAGCCGTATTGGCTGCCCCCACGTTTCGTTTTTTCTTTGCGTCCGCATGCGAATCCAACTTCATGACACCCTCGGCAATCGGCGTGACATGACCGCCGACGTAGATGCCGTCAGCGCCCTGCTCTCCCTGAATCTCGACATGCAGGAAGCTCCGGCGGCCCATTTTTGTCCCTTGTTCGCTCACGAAGCGCGTGCCCGCCTTACCCGACACCAGCTTGTGCCTGATCATGTAGGCCGCCAGGGGTCCGGTTGAACTGCCCGTCGCCGGGTCTTCGACGATCCCATATTCAGGGGCAAACATCCGGGAATAAGCCCCCTCAGGCGTTGGCGTGAACAAGAACACACAGAAGGGCTCGGTCTCCCCTCCCTTGAGAGCTTTCAGGCCCACCAGATCAAGCCAGGCATGATCGACTGCCGCTTTATCTTGAGCGGCAACAAAAACCGTGGGATTGCCGGCGTTCAGGAGCTGCGGTTCTATGGGAAGGAGCTCTTGCGGTTCCAGCCCGAGCGCTGCTGCACAGAAAGCAGAGTCATAACATCTTCCTTCGTGAATCGGAGGCGTGCGCAACCAAATCATCGGCCGTGCACCGCTGTCAATTCGGATAGGGACAGGGCCGATCTTCTCTTCCACGACGAAGGCGCTGCTGTTTTTCGGAACAACGCCCTCTTGCAGCAATACCAAAGCGCTGCCAACCGTAGGATGCCCGGCAAAGGGCATCTCTTTTGCCGGCGTAAATATCCGCAAAGTTGCCGCGCAATCCTTGCGCGTCGCCGGAAGCACAAAGGCGGTTTCCGCCAGGTTGAGTTCCCTGGCGATCCTCTGCATGGTCGTTGCGTCCAGGTCGGACGCGTCCGGGAATACGGCCAGCGCATTGCCCTCCAGGGCCTCCGTCGTGAAGACGTCCACGACTTTGTAGCGATAGGACTTCATTTTTCGTCAACCTCCGCGATCAAGTCGATCTCAACACAAGAGCCGAATGGGACCTGAGCGACGCCAAACGCTGCCCGAGCATGGGCTCCGCCATCGCCGAAAACCTGAACCAGCAGCTCCGAGGCGCCGTTGGCGACCAGATGTTGTTCCGTGAAAGCCGGCGAACTGTTGACGAGGACTAGTAGTTTAACGATTCGCCTGATCCGGTTGAGGTCGCCGACGGCCGCGCTCAGCGTGCCGATCAGGTCGACGGCCACCCCTCGGGCGGCCTCTTTTCCTTGTTCGGTTGTGACATTCACGCCAAGCTGGCCCGCCCATGGAGCGCCATCCTTCTTGGCAATATGGCCGGAGAGAAACACGAGGCTGCCAACTCGCACAAAGGGCAGGAACGCCGCGACTGGGGCTGTTGCCTCAGGCAGCTTGATCTTCAAAGCAGCCAACTTATCGTAAACCGACAAACCGTTCTCCTTCCGCCGAGCGGCCTTTCGCCTCAATCGTTGTTCAACAGACCCTGCGGATTGACCCGCCGCGGCCCGTCACTTCTGCTCCCAAATACCTAGATCACCGTGACTGATCAAGGTTTTCATCTCATCCCGGACGGCCTTGAATTCGGTGACTCAAGTCTGATCTTCAGGCTCCGTTGGTGCGCGGCTTCGTCCGGATATTCCACCAGCCACATCACGTCGGGGAGCGTCTCCGAGTTTCCCTGGCGGCGAAGAACATGGCCTCGCGGGAGGCCGAGTTTTTCGAGAACATCGCAAGCGTGAAAGTCTTACCCGGTAGACGTCTTCCGCCTTGCCGGGCAACGCAAAATACAAAGTTTGCTCGACGATGGTGCTGCCCGCTTCCGGAGCGCTCTGTCCGCCAGCCATCAGAGTCATCAGGCTGCCAGCGACCGCGAACCTTGCGATCGTCGCCGCACTCATCCAAATTCCGCTCATAAGTACCCGATTCTCCTTCCGGTTTCTCGTTCTGGATCGAAGCTGTCTACATCATCGAACAGTTCAACTTGATGTGTACAGATTCAGATCAGATAATTTTAGACCAGTACAGTTTGGCTAAAGGTGGCGAAATGTCAAAAGAGGAACTGAAATCCGATAAAACTGGTTCGCTGCTAACCTAGCGCTGCAAGTACAATGTGCTACATGGTGACGCCTCTGGCCAGTACAGTCTCCCGCGGTTTCTGATATGCTTTCCAGTATGCCGCCCGAAGCCTCCAGCGCAGCTCGGACAGATACACCGCTTTACGTTCAGATTGCGGAGACGCTGGTTCAGCAGGTGGCAAGCGGCGCATTGCGGCCTGGCGACCGCGTGCCATCGCTGCGGACGCTCAGCCAGCAGCAGCACGTCAGCGTCACGACCGCAGTGCAAGCCTACATCTGGCTGGAGAACCGCGGCTACCTGGAAGCGCGCCCGCAATCGGGATTCTATGTCCGGACCCCCCTCGCAAGATTAATTCCGGAGCCGCAATTCGAGGCCAATCCGACCAAACCGGCCGCGCTCGGGAACAACGCCGTCCTCGCGGGCATCATCGAGGCCGCGGCCGATCCTGCCAACGTTCCGTTCGGCGCCGGGTGCATCAGCCCTGAATTGTTTCCGAATCGCAGGTTGAACATGATCTTGCGGGACATCGTCCGCCAGAGACCGATGCACAGCGCCAATTACGATTTTCCACCGGGCGTGGAACGTCTGCGTCACCAGATCGCGCGCCGCGCCCTTGCGGCGGGGTGCCGGCTTTCACCCCGAGATGTTGTCATTACCAGCGGTGCCCAGGAGGCGATTAATCTCAGCTTAAGAGCAGTGACGCGGCCCGGAGACGTGATCGCGGTGGAGAGCCCCACTTATTTCGGAATCCTGGAAAGCGCCGCTTCGCTGAAATTGAAAGTCCTGGAGATTTCCACCCATCCGCAAGGCGGGATGGACCTGGATGAACTGGAGCAGGCCATCAAGAAACATTCCGTCAAGGCCTGCGTCGTTATGCCAAATTGCCACAACCCCCTCGGCTACGTTTTGCCGAACAGCCACAAGCAGGCTCTGGTGGAGCTGACCGCACGAAGAAACGTCGCGGTGATTGAGGACGATCTTTATGGCGACCTTGCTTTCGACGCTCCGCGCCCCTTAACAGCAAAATCCTTTGATCGAAAGGGCCTTGTCCTGCTTTGCTCGTCCGCTTCGAAGGCTCTCTCTCCGGGTTATCGAATTGGCTGGGTCTCTGCAGGACGTTTTCAGACCGAAATCGAGCGCCTGAAGCTGATTACCTCGATGGCAGCGCCCTCGCTACCGCAGTGGGTCGTGGCGGAATTCTTGTCATCGGGAGGCTACGACAGGCACCTGAAGAAATTGCGCGCAGCCCTTGCCGGGCAGGTCGAGACGCTCAGGCAGGCAGCCTTCCAATGTTTTCCCAGAGGAACCCGAATCAGCCGGCCGGCAGGCGGTCACATGTTATGGATAGAACTGCCGGCGAAAATCGATGCTATGAAGTTATGGCGAGCTGCCCTCGGCGAACACATCACGATTTTGCCAGGGCCGATATTTTCTGCTGCCGGACGTTATAAGAGCCACATTCGGCTCAATGCGGGAATCGCGTCGTCGGAGGCTCGTAACCGCGCCCTGGCGACCCTCGGACGGCTCTGCTCGGCCCGTGCGTGAATTGGTCCAAACGGGAAACTATTCGCGCTCAAATTGCGCGATCAACTCGATCTCAACAGCGACACCCTTGGGCAGACTGGCGACGCCGACGGTAGTTCGGGCGTGACGACCTGAATCGCCAAAGAGATCGACCAGCAACTTGAACGCCGCATCCGTGACTCGCGGCAGATCGTCGAACTCCGACTCACAATTGACATAGCCATACAGCTTCACAATCCGCCGAACAGCATCCAGCGACCCGATGCTATTTTCCAGTGAGGCTAAGCAACCGAGTGCCGCCAGTTCTGCCGCGCGACGGCACTCCGAGAGGTCGAGTTCCCGTCCGATCTTGCCCCGATAGCAAAATTCTCCATCGGCAAAAGGTGCGTGCTCGGAAACGAAAGCAAGATCGTCAATAATGTTCACCCCTAGAAATTCGGCGGTCGGTGCGAGCTCGGGCAACCGCAGCCCTAACTGCTGCAGCCGTTCGTGCACGCTCATGCTTCCCCTACCGTGTTTGTGCCGTGAGTACGGCCGGACGCCTGGTGCTGGATCAGGCTCTCCATGTCTGCGAAACTGGTTGCATTCGTAAGGACCTTCACTGTAGCGCATACCAGCAGGGCCTTCTCCCGTCCTCCGCGAACCATCGAGGCAATTTCACCAAAGCCGCCAGCGAGTCGGCGTTTCGCCAGAAGATGCTGTGCGGCCATGTGATGGCAATGAAACTCGCGCGGTCGCCCCCGTTCTGGAACACGCATCCTCAACCATCGTCCTCTATAGTGGAATTATTGTACTGGCCACAAAAACATCGCGGCGCGCAAATTCCAGGCTCCGCGCGAGTGTTTCGTTTTGATTGTGTATCCCCAAGCCTCGGGACTACCGAACGAATTGCCTCCATCAGGTGCGCGCGCATGTGCTCCAACGCTCGCCAAAGATTTCTAGGAAAAGTTCGGACGCGCCGTTGGCAACCACGTGCGGCTCTGTAAAATTCGGTGTGCTGTTCACCATCACCAGCAGCCTCACGATCCGTTTTATTTTGTCCAGGTCCCCGAGGGCGGCTTGTAGTGTGGTGAGCAATTCTATGGCAATGCCGCGTGCGGCTTGTTTGCCCTCGAGTGTGGTAGTATGCTCTCCCACTTTGCCGGACCAAGGCTTGCCATTTTTGGCTCTCCGCAGGAATTCGTGGAAGTGCGTGATTGACGGACGTTCCGAAAAGCTGGGCGTTTCTGGTTAAACTCAGGGGTTGCCAAGCGACAATGAATTCACCCGTATCCTGCAATGGCCTGGTTATCGGGTCTATCGCCAAAACATCACGAGAAGAACAAGATCCTGGAGTTGTGGGTGCGCCGCAAACGCGGCAACCGCAAGTTGGAATGCTCGGGCTGCGGGCCGCAAGTTCGGCGATGCTTGTGACAGTCAAATTCCCTGATTGCCCGAGCCCACCCATCCCGGCGCGCCTGATCCGCCACCAGGGCGTCAGCGGTGATGGACCTCCCGTCCCGTGCGATATTCCAAGCGGTCTCTTTTGGTAATCGGCTTGAGCGCCTCGAAATTCGCCAACGTTTCTTGCGCGAGCGCGGTCCCAGACAGTTTCCGATGTTCACCGCAGAGGGTCGTATAAGCAGGGCGAGAGAGTATCGGCATGCCGCTCACTGGCCCGTTGAACATCAGGTGACTATTGGTGCGTAACTAGACTTTGGTACTGCCTTTGTTCTTGCTGCCCGGCGGTCGACCACGGCGCTTTTTGGTAATTTCGGATATCCAGGCGGGAGGCCTTCCAGGCCCTCGCTCACGACCGCTGGCCAGTCGCTCTAGACTTAAGATGGCTTCGACAACTTGTTGGCGTTCCTGGCGCAATTCAGCAAGAATTGTGTTTACATCCATTGTTGTCCACGCCTCGGGCGCCTCTTGGTCCGTACTTGATGCAGTGCCTCAATCATAACGGTTCGCGATGCGAACTGAACAGTCACACCCGTACTCAAGTAGTCCGACCTTTCCATAATTTTGGAATCGCGCGGTCAACACAACCACCCCGCTTGACACCCCTCCGCGCTTCTGCCAACTTAGCGAAAGGTCCGCTCAATGTTCAGTTCTGCTTCTCTGACAGAGCGCCTGAACCAGTTCATGCAGGGTAATCAGTCCATCGTAGATGCCCTGCTCCGCGCGCTCTCTCTATAGTGCCCAGAGTGTACCACGCACGGGAGCTTAGAGCATTCCCTGGCGTACGCGGCGCACAGTGCCATCATTCCCCGCTCGGCTTCCGCGTGTTCCAACGTGCCACTACGGCCGCCGCGGAGATCGCGCCACGTTGTATGGCGGGGCCGGCGCCAGTCCCGACGTGGCGTCGTGACGCATGCCGGCTTGCGGAGGCCGCTGTTTTCGATTTACGCATTCTCCAGATACCCCCCAAAGTACGTATGGAGCGGGACCGCGGTTTCCTCCACGATCTGGCATTGCGTCGCCGCCGGAAGTGGAATCCCCAAGCTATCTTCCAGATTTTCCAGACCATGCCAGGGAAATTCGCTCGCGTAGCGATCATGCTGGCCGCCAACTCATCGTACTTCTTCTCGCCAGCTTCGGGCGGCCGTGTACACTGTTCCCGCACCGATTGCAGCGCAGTTTTCCAGCTCATAGACGGTGGGCGGCCAGGGGCTCCTGCCCTTTGATCCGCACCAGCTCACCGGGATCCCGCTGCATAGACCTTGCCGCCGTACCCATCCGGACATGCGAAGGGGGCCAATCGTGCGTAGCATCGATGCCTTCCGTGTTGAAGGCCCCGCCCGCGTGCAGAGATGTATAATCGGTCGTAGTACTCCCCCCGTCTGGGCGTCTCATCTCTCCCGAGGAATCTCATGACGTATCTGCACCCATTGGAACCCCTGTCGGCGGTGGAAGTGGAGGGCGCCGTAGCTCTTTTGCGGACTCTGCCTGAATTCACGTCGGCCACCCGCGTGATCAGCGTGATGTTGAAGGAACCGCCGAAGGAACTGGTGCATGACTGGCCGGCTACCGGGACGCCGGACCGAGAGGTCGAAGCCGTTTTGCACGACCCCGTTCGCAACGCTTGCTTCCACGCCAACGCGAATCTGACCACCGGCGTCATCGCTCCGCCGCGTTATGCGCCACCTGGTTCACAGCCTACCATGTCGGTAGACGAGCAAATAGAGTGCGAACAGGCCGTGCTAGCGAGTGAAGAGTTCGCCGCGGCTTTAAAGAAACAGTACGGCATCGAGGATACGTCGCTGGTGATGGTCGACATCTGGAGTGCCGGCAACTATGGCTCCCAGGAAGATGGGACCCGCCGTCTTGCCCGGCCGCTCTGTTTTCTGCGGACGGATAGCACAGACAACGGCTACGCGCGGCCGATTGAAGGCATACGGCCCGTGGTCGACCTGAACATCATGAGGGTGATCCGCATTGAAGAGTATGGCGTTTGGCCGCTGCCGCCCATGCCGGGCAACTATGCCACGCAGCGCGTGTCGAACTTGAGTCCGACATCAAGCCCCTTACCATTGGGCAGCCCGAAGGCCCCAGTTTCACGCTGGAAGGCAATCAGATGAACTGGCAAAACTGGAAGTTCGTCATTGGCTTTAACGCGCGCGAAGGGCTGACGCTGCATCATATCCGATATCACGACAAGGGCCGCGACCGATCCATTCTCTACCGCGCGTCGCTCACGGAGATGGTGGTGCCTTATGGCGACCCGAGTCCCCAACAGGCGCGCAAGAACGCCTTTGACGTCGGCGAATACGGCATGGGCATGTGCGCCAACAGCCTTCGCCTTGGCTGCGATTGCCTGGGACACATCGTCTACCGGGACGCTCATCTTTGCGATAGCCGTGGACGGTTGCTGACAATCGGCAACGCGATCTGCGTCCATGAGGAAGATTTTGGCATCCTTTGGAAACACACCGATCGCCGTCTGCCGGAAGCGCCCGAGGTGCGCCGTTCGCGCCGCCTGGTAGTGTCGTCTATCTCTACTGTGGAGAACTATGAATACGGATTCTTCTGGTATTTCTATCAGGACGGCAACATCGAGTTCGAGATCAAGCTGACCGGTATTCTCTCGCTGGGCGCGCTGCAACCCGGGGAGAAGTCGCCTTATGGAGCGCTCATCGCGCCGCAGCTCTACGCCCCGAACCACCAACACTTTTTCAATGTACGCCTGGACTTTGACTTGGACGGGGCCGTTAACAGTGTACTGCGCGTCGACGTCGAATCCGACCCGGTGGATAATCACAACCCATTCGAGAACGCCTTCCAGGCACGAGCTACGACACTCACCACCGAGAAGGAGGCGAGAGGCCACTTGAAACTCGAAACCGCGCGCACGTGGCGGATCATCAATCCGTCTGTCACCAGCGTCGGGGGCGAACCAGTGGGCTACAAATTCCTGCCAGGCGATAACTCCTTTCCGCTCGCCTCGCCGAATGCCTGGTGGCGCAAGCGGGCGGGCTTCGTGAACCATCATGTCTGGGTGACGCCGTATCGCGAGGATGAGCGCTACGCAGCCGGCGACTATCCTAATCAGAGTTCAGGCGGCGATGGCCTGTCGAAATGGACGGAGGCCGACCGTCCGGTCGCGGACACCGATATCGTGTTTTGGTACACCTTCGGACACACGCATATCCCGCGGCCCGAAGACCATCCGGTAATGCCCGCCGCCTATATCGGTTTCCTACTGAAGCCGCACGGATTCTTCGAAATGAACCCCGCCAACGACTTGCCAGCGTCGGCGCCGAAGAAGATGGACTTGGGCGTGGTGGAGGGCAAATCCCACTCCTGCTGCGACTGAGCGCGAAACGTACAATTTGACCGCGTTTTTCTTTGCGTGCGTTTTTGCCACTTAAACAGCTAAGCGCAACCAAAGTGAATCGCAGGCCCCACGTCCGTCTAAGCCGAAAAATATGTCCCGCGAGTTCACAACCCGCCATGCGCGTAACATGGCCGCCCTGCGTAAACCCACGGTGCCGATCCTGGCCGCCCGGTAGGCTTGCGCAAACGCCCGCGCTGCCCCTGTAGCACCATGACCCGTAATCGCGCGAAGAAACGAGGGCACGTCTGCCAGCCCTGAGATCCGGCGCGAGGCGGGATCAGCGCGTTGGTTCGGCGCGCCGTGGGCCCGTATCACGCGCGGCATACCGCTCGCACGCCGGCAGCGCCAGTCGCTCGGAGGGTGACCACTTCAAGGATGGGAAGAATGCGGCGCCTCCAGCGCGGCGCGCATCCCGATACGCGCACTCGCGGTTGCGGGGACCGACTACGAGCCGGACAGCGGCCAGCAACAGCTCTATTGGAGCGTGCAGAGTCCGCTCTTCAAGGGAGGAGCATAGCTGGCGATATACCGCGCCCAAATAAGGCGTCGTCGTGTGGGCAGTCGTCGGCTCCTCAGAAATTGTAATCCACCGGCTTGATGCCCTTGGCCCGCAAATAGACGATGCGGCTCTGAGCGAGAATTCGTAAAAGTGCCATTTTACGCGACTTTCTTCAAGGTGCAAACTGCGATGAATTCGAGGTTCATCACGGCCATGCGCTTGGCCTTCAGCAGCAGATAGCGGAGGTTCTTGTAGCCGCGACCCCTGTTGATCAGCATGCGAATATTCCCGTTGACGGCCTCAACTACGCCAAAGCGCACTTTGGTCTCGCAATAGTTGGCTATACCTTCCACGTGTTTCAAAAGGGTCGCCGCCAGTTTCTCAAACGGAGCCAGACGCTGCCATTTCAGTTGGTCCATCCACCGGTTCAAGTAGTTGAGCATGGCCCCTCGGTATCGGTAGTTCCATAGCCTCTCTAAGCTCTCTTTCAACAGATAGCCTTTAAAGACTCGCCGATTGAGTTCGAACAGCCGGTTCAATTCCCCGCGGTGTTCCGGGGTCAGGTTCTTCCAGCGACTCATCAGCAGCCACTTCTTCCCTTTGATGAGGCCCCGCTTCTTAGGCCCTTGCCGAAAGAATTCCGCCTTCCGCACTTCGTCGATGGCATCGTTGGCGTGTTGCACGATGTGAAACTTGTCGTAGACGATCTTGCACTGGGGTGCCCATTGCTCGATGCTCAACCGGAACGGTTCCCACATGTCGACACAAGCCGCCTCAATGCGCTTCCGCTGCCCACTGACCAACTGGGTACGAAAGTACTCATCCAGCGTCTCCTTCTTCCGCTCCTGGCCAAACCATAATGGCTCGCCGGTTTCCAGATTGCACACCACCGTCAGAAACTTGTCTTTCTTGCCCCGGTAGATTTCATCGATGCCCATCTGCCGTAACGGCGGTTGCCTCCGCTTGCTATCCCACCGCTCCAGACACCGCAGATCGATCGCTCGGACGGTGCTCTCCGATAGCCCCATCCGTCGAGCTACTTGCCGCGCCGAAGCACTCTCGCACGCCTGGCCGACCGCGTCCTCAAACCGCCTGCTGAAGGGGGCCTTGCTCGGCAGCGGCGGCACCTTCTCGATCCGCACGCCGCACGCCGGGCATTTCACCCGATACACTTCGATGTGTACCGTAGCTTGAAATACACTCCAGGGCAGGTCCCGCACCGCCCGTTCCCGGCTGTCGTGCGCATCGCTGAACTTCCGCCCGCAGCCGGAACACTCCAGTTTCCGGTTGCCGCGCTTTCGCCGGACCCAAAGATCTAAGGTCTTGTTCTTCTCGTCGATTTCCTGCCGGTACACACGGTATCCAGGCCACTGAAGGATGCGGGTAAACTCGTTGTCACTAGGCAACTTCCAAATCTAACGCCATTCTCAGAGTGGCCGCCATTTCACCAGCTTTACGAATTCTCGCGCAGAGCCCCATTTTTTTTTGCCAGGCGTCCCGACAAATAAACAAGATTTCCGGTGCGCACAAACGGAACGAAAGCGGCGACGTAACCATCCACCACGGGGGGCGGGACATCAGGCAAAGTGATCTGCAGAGCTTTCAGGCGTTCATATACTGTTGTCATTGCTTCTCATTCCTTCGGGAAATTAGGTTCAGCAGCCTACCTCACGGGTTTGAACTTCCATTGCACATCCGACAAGCGTTTTGTTGCATCCAGCACACCCTTCCTTGTGGATTCAAGATAGTCCAGGGCGCGGTCGGTTGTCGCCTGTGACAAATCCCGCGCGCGATTCAGGCGGTTACAACACCGATGAGGCGGTCTATGTCCTGCTCGGAGTTGAACAGATGAGGAGAGACGCGAATCCTTCCCTCGCGCATGCTCACGACAACATTTTTCTTTCGCAAACTCTTATAAAGCTCGGCAGTTTTCTCCGGGGTCGGCGCGGTGAAGCAACCGTACGGCCCGCGCTGTGCGCAGTCCAGCGGACTGGCCGGAACGCAGTCTTTGGGAAGGCATTCGAACAAGAACTCGATCAATTTACGGTTGTGTTTGAGGACCAAATCAAGCCCAACGCGCAACACAAAATCAACCGAGGCGTCCATGGCCGTCAGGTTGAAATTGAAATGAGTGGCGGCTTCCGCCGCGTCCCGACGGTTCGCACTGCGGGATGGTGTGGGATCAACGAAATTCAACGCAGAAAAACTGTCTGTGCCCTGGTCCATCCAATAAAACGGCCCTGGACGCGCAGTATCAAGGTATTCGCTCTTGGCCCAAAAAAATCCTGTGCCCCAGGGGCTGAGGAGCCATTTATACCCGGCGCACACCAAAAAGTCAGCGCCAAGTTCATTTACATCCATTGGCACCGCCCCGCAAGACTGGCTCGCATCGAGCACAAGCATCGCTCTTTGCGCGTGACAGGGCGCAGACACGCGAGACGCATCTAACAGAGAGCCGTCGTCAAAGCGCACATGACTTACGGAGATGACGCGCGTTCTCGCCGTCATCGCGGCAATCAGTTCGTCCGCCGTAATAAAGCGGTCCCGCGGCGCCACGATTTTCAGTTTCACGCCCTCGCGTTCTTCCATTGGCTTCCAGGTGGCGTGCTGTAGCGGGAACTCTCCCTTGGCAGTGATGATCTCGTCGCCCGGCTTCCACGTCAGGCCATGTGCCACAGCCGCGACGCCCGGGCTTGCGCCCGTCGTCAGCGCGATCTCTTCCGGCTTGCTGCCGATGAGTCTGGCGATTGAGGCGCGAAGGCGGATTGGCACTTCAAAGAAAGCGGAATCGTCTACGTGATGCGGAAACTTCTTGGCTTCAAGAGAGGCTTGCACCGCGCGCAGGGAGACGCGGGGCATCGCTGCGTGGTTTGCGGTGTTCAAGTACGCTGCATCTTCAATCTCGAACCGCTCCTTCTTCCAGTCGGTTACAGGTGAGTTGTGGCCATGTTCGCTCCTTTGCACTGACTAGTTCCCATATTCGCGCGAGATGATGATCGTCATGTTCGGCGACAAAATACAAATGGTCCACAAGCCGCATCGGCGTCTTCAAACGCGGGTGTGGAATGGCTCGGGCAAATAATGATGCGTCCAATTCGTCCATACGCTTCAGCAGTCTTTCTCTTGCGGCGCGGAACTCACTCAGAATCTGTTCCAGTGGGCGCGCATTGTGGTTTGCTTCGTCGGTTTTTCGATTCTACAAATCTGCTACGGTGAGTTGGTCGCTGGCTGCCACGTAGTCGCCCACTCGCGCCAGCCACAGAGGTTCTAGGTCAAGCAAGTGACCGGCGTTTTCCTGAGCCGACCACTCTGATTGAGCTTTCCCGACCAGGACTGTGTGAGAACGGCCACGGAGCACCTCTTCAAGCCTGGCCGGAGTGCCGCGCAGACCTGCGCACAGATTCGGAAGCCGTTCCGTGGGAAACGAGAACTCAAACTTGCGTTCGAACCAGATTGGTACCTGACTCATGGATTCCGCCGATCAGGAGGAATAACTTCAGTAGACCTCCTGTCATCCAAGTGTCAACCAGGGACAGTCATGCTTGCCAGTGGCTACTCATTTCATCACCGACAGATACGCCGCCCACGGGCCAACCTCCTGCTTATAGCGCTTGGCCATTACGCGACTGATTTGCAAAAGGTGACCCAAATCGTGCGCGGTCCACGTCGCCATCAGCTGCCGGGCGGTTACAATGCCAAGTCCTGGATGCATCCCCTTCAATTCCAGTTTCTCTGGCGTCAGGTGCATTGCCCGAAGTCTCGCGATACTATCCAGTCGCGAATCCGCGAATTCCTGCAACAAGGCCGGGAGCGATTTCCCATCACGCTCGCGGAGCTGCGCCTCGCGATCAAAAGGCTCAAAGGGGCGGCTGGTGCCATACTCCAGAATGATCGCTAGACGCGGAATCCAGTCGGCTTTCTCTGCGTGAATCAAATGGCCAATGACGACGGAGGGACTCCATGTTCCGGGGCCCTCGGTGGCGGCAGTCCACGCGTCCGGCAAATCACCCAACAACGCGTCGAGCGTTGCGGGCGTGCGGGTCAATACGGACAGGCATTGTTCGACAAAATCTGGTTCCATGGCCGGTCAGTTCTGCTCCCAAATACCCAAATCAGCGTGACTGATCAAGGTTTTCATCTCATCCCGCACCGCTTTGAATTCCGGCGACTCAAGTCTGGTCTTCAGACTCCGCTGGTGCCCGGCTTCGTCCGGATATTCCATCAGCCACATCACGTCGGGAAGCGTGTCCGAGTTTCCCTGGCGGCGAAGAACATGGCCTCGCGGGGACCGAGTTTTTCGAGAACATCGGAGGCGTGAAGTCTTACACGGTAGACGTCTTCCGCCTTGCCGGGTAACGCGAAATACGAGGTTTGCTCGACGATGGTTCTGGCCGCTGTAGGAGCGCTCTGTCCGCCAGCCATCAGCGTCATCAGGCTTCCAGCGACCGCGAACCTTGCGATCGTCGCTGCGCTAATCCATATTCCGCTCATAAGGACCCTATTCTCCTTTGGCCGCTGGGTCGTTTTGCCCGCCTGTTGCCAGGTTGCGTTGGATGCGAAGGATCGTTAGCGCATCGGCGGCGGCCAGATCACCCCGCGGCGCTCCTACTTAGACCAGGGCGGAACCACGCCGTTGCTGCGCGCGTACGCGATCGACTGCCCCAGATGCTCGTGTTGATCTTCGAGAAGCAGCATCAGCGCGCCCTGCTTCGTCATGTCTCTTCCGAACAGTTTCACCGGCGCCTGCAGGTCGTTGTCGGAAAGTCCCGTAATCGCTTTTTGCAGATTGACGTAAGAAGCCTTCAGAGCTTCCTGCAATTTCTCCGGATCGGTGATGGGCGCGGGCCGTGCCCCCGTATTCGGTATGCCCGAGAGCACGCCGACGAGCATGCCGTTCTCCATAACGATCAGGTTGAACACGTCGCCGACGGTGCGAACGCCCTGGCCGGGCTTCCAGTCGTACTTGCCCGACATAACGCGCGCGAGTCCGGTGAATTTGTCGGAAAGCGTTCCGGCATCTTTTCCGAAGGCGGCCTGCATTCCTGCCGGCTGCGCCTGCGCCATCGGCACCATCAGAGCGGCCGCAAGCGCGCACACTCCAGACTGAGTCAGAATCTTCTTCATGTGGAACTCCTCTAAGTCACTTTAATCTGAAAAAACTATTCCTCCCACTTCCCATTTTCAACGCCACAACCGACTGAATGCGCTCGCCGAGGCATTGGCAGCCAAACGGCTACCACTACATACAGCCACCCAAGATGCGGTCGATCTGCCGAAGATGGTTCAAGTCGTGTGCCGCTTCCAGGCGGACGAACTCCTCGACCGTTTGCCGTCCGCGTACCTCGTGGACCCCATTGCACTCCACCCACCGTGCGCGCGGGACCGACTCCAACAGTCGCAGGTTGCTCTCGCGCAGCGCCCGAAAGACCCCTGCCGAAAGGCTCGCACCTTGCTGCGCGTAACCCAAGCGCTCCGCCCATGCCGCCTCATCCCACCACGTTAAGGCCACGCCCGGATTCGCCAGCATGTTTCGCAATCGCCACCCCATCGCCAGTTCCGCGTCCGCCAAGTGCGCTACGATCTCGGCAATTGACCACTTTTCAGGTGCAGGGCGCCGGATCAACTCCTCGGGCGCGACATCGCGCACACGCCGATCGAGCTGCGATGGGGTGGCTTGTTGGACACCGATGGGCTCCTCATCGCCAAGATAGCTTAGGACTCGAGTTCGGTATGCTTCGAACGTCTCTGCCATTGGTCCTCTCGGTAGACTGCGTTTGCGGCCGAACATCTCGTGGAGTAGACCGAGCCATCCTGGTTCGCAATCATACGGGTGTGATGACGTAACAAAAACAAGGCGACCTCACTGCGCTTCGCTACAACGCCGAGCTGTTTCAATTTAAACGATTCGGGCTGCTCGTAACGCCGAATGCAGGTCTCAACGCGGCGTTTTTTAACTTCCCTGCCGCCAGCGAACCGGCTAGCCGTTTTCAACCCGCATTTTATGTCCGAGTACGCCGTCCCAATCAGCCTGCTTAGCGCGGCGGCGTTTGTAAATCTACTTGCCTGCAAAGTCCCCTAATCCTGCTGTTTCAACTCTCGCGCAAGGCGACGAACCGGTGTCCAGTTCAGAACCTCGGGGCCGCCAGTCTGCCGAATTTGAATCGCATGAGGCATCAGGGCTTCCACAAAAGCATAAACTCCTTATTCTTTATAACGGAGAACCGACAATTCCACAAGTTCATTATTATCACGATGATATTGACGTCTCCGCACGATTCTGCTATTCGTTGGAAGGAAGTTTTAAGAGTACTTTAGGAGGTTCCCTTGCTCGATGATTTACGCGCCCTCGTAGAGTTTGCCCAGGCCGGGTCCATAGCCCGTGCAGCCGATCGCCTATTCCGGACGCCCTCCGCTATTACCCGGCAAGTGCAAAGGCTGGAGGCTGCATTGGGTGCCGAGTTGCTCGACCGCTCGGTAAAGCCCCCGCGTCTGAACTCGCTCGGCTACAGGGTGCTCGAACAAGCGCGAGATCTGCTACAGCGGACGGAGGCGCTGAAATCTCTTGCGTCGAGCGACGCCGAACCTCACGGCCTCTTGCGCATCGGGCTCGCGCATGCCCTGGCCGAGGGGACGCTTATCGAACCTATTCAGGCGCTGACTGAGAAATACCCCAAGGTCCGACTGCGGCTGTCGAGCGAACTTACCGGTGAATTATTTCACCGGCTGCTCGCGGGTGAACTCGACGTTGCTGCCGTGCTTTTGGCCGAAGGTAAAACCGCGCCTCCACCTCTTCTGACGAATATCATCGCTATCGACCGCATGGAGATCGTTCAAGGCGCCGCAGGAAACGTTGACGGTGATTGGAAAAGTTTGGGCCGAGCACCCTGGGTGCTCAATCCGCCCGGGTGCTTTCTTCGGGCAAGGCTCATCGATCAGATGGAGCGTGCCGGCTTCACCCCAATGATCGCGGCTGAAATCCACAACATGCATTTGCAGCTAGCGTTCGTTCAGTCCGGTTATGGTGTCGGGCTGCTGCCGGCTCGCTTTATTGCCAGGAATCATTCTATCGATTCCGTGAAAGTATTGCGTCCCCCATCGTTTGACCTGCACCGGTCCGTCGCGATAGTCCGGGTTGGGCAACTCGGCGCCTTGGGGAAGGCCGTCGAACTGTTGGAACACGGGTTTCGGCAATTGTTTGAGGCAGCCGACACCCCGAAGCCCGTGACGAGGCACCGAAGAGGTGTGCCCGCGAATCGGCGGGCGGCGCGACCGCCCAAGTAGTCCCCGGACATCGCTTGTTGCAGCTGAGCGGTCTTGAGGCCATTTTGTCCTCGGTTCTCGACCGCCGGGAGGATCGAGCCAGGCGACCCGCTACGCATGGTCGCGCGTCAATCAACCTTGCGCTATTTCCGCGCCAAAGCCGAATCAACAACGACAGCTGGAACCGCGAACCCGACGGGGCTCCCGCAAACGAGACTCCGAAGCGGCTCTGGCACGGTGGTGCGTTGCGGTGCATAGGCGTCGCTAATAGTTGTGTCGGAGATCTTTCTGGAACCAATGGTGCGCATATGGTTCATTATTGAAGGGCTCCACCTCGACGAACCCAGCTCTCTCGTAGAGATGCTTTGCTTCAGAGAGCGAGCGGTTAGTCTCCAGTCGCAGGATCACCATTCCCCGTGACGCGGCCTCCGCCGACAGTCGTTCCAGCAAACGTCGAACTTCTTGGCTTCGAGAGAGGCTTGCACCCCGCGCAACGAAACGCACGGCATCGCTGCGTGTGTTGCGGTGTTCAAGTACGCTGCATCTTCAATGTCGAACCACTCCTTCTTCCAGTCGGTTACAGGTTGAGTTGTAAGCCATGTTCGCTCCTTTGCACTGACTAGTTCGCATATTCGCGCGAGATGATGATCGTCGTGTTCGGCGACAAAATACAAATGGTCCACGAGCCGCATCGGCGTCTTCAAACGCGGGTGCGGAATGGCTCGGGCAAATAGCGATGCGTCCAATTCGTCCACACGCTTCAGCAGTCTTTCTCTTGCAGCGCGGAACTCCGGCGCGTGTCAGGCGCTTTGAGACACCCGGCATAGATATTTAGTGACTATCTTCCTTTGTCTTTGGGTCGGTTGGAACCGGCTTGTTGATCCAAACCTCCGAGGGTAAAGGCAGTGGTTTTGGAGGCTGCCGGACGAAGCGATCCGGGTGCGCCAGGTAAGCACCATCCAGCACCACCTGCCGGTGGGCCAAGATGGTGGGTGCCTTTCCGAAGTGAACCATGCCAGGAGTGAGCAGCCCGATGCCGGAGTGCCGATGCTCTTCGTTATACCATTGGAAAAACTGCTGACAGAAAGCACGGCTGTCCTGGATGCAACCGAAGCGATCCGGGAATTCCGGACGGTACTTCATGGTGCGGAACTGGCTTTCTGAATAAGGGTTGTCGTCGAAAACGTAAGGCCGGCTGTGGGTTTGGTGACGCCCAGATCAGCCATCAAAAAGGCGACCGGCTTGGAAGTCATGACCCGGCCGCGGTGGGCGTGAATGGTGAGTTGGCCGGCGGGGACCTGGTGTTTGCAGATGGTTTCCTCAATGAACTGTCTGGCCAATTCGGCGGCTTCCCGTGGCGCGACCATCCAGCCGGCGACGTAGCGGCTGAAGACGTCCAGGATGACATAGAGGTAGAAGTAGGTCCACTTGGCTGGACCCAACAGCTTGGTGATATCCCAGCTCCACAGTTGGTTGGGGGCGGTGGCCAGCAACTCGGGTTTGTGATACGACGGGTGCACGAGTTGATCGCGCCGTTCGCCGGACTCGCCTTCCTTTTGGAGGATGCGGTACACGGTGCGGGTGGAGCAATAGTAGTGACCTTCGTCCAGCAAGGTGGCCTGTACGGCCGCCGGAGAGCGGTCCTGAAAACGCTGTTCATGTAAGACAGCCAGCACGCGGGCGCGCTCGTCCGGACTAAGGGCCCGCGCGGGAGCGGGCCGATCCGCGGGGAAGGCGGGCTCCAGCTGGGGCGAGGCGGATGGGCCCAAGAGGGGCCGCTGCCGATAAAAGGTAGCGCGGGCAACGCCCAGGAAATCGCAGGCGGCCACCACCCCCACGGTGGGTGACAGATGGGTGACGGCATCCATCAGAGTGTCTCCTCGGGGTCCGCCATCGGCAGGGGCCACCCCAACAGAGCGCCCACTTTTTTTGAACATCAATGACGATCTCGGCTCTACGCAGTTGCTCGGTCAGGCGTTGGTTATCCTTCCTGAGCTTTTGGTTTTCTTCCTCCTGCGGACTGCGCTTGGACTTCGGGCCGCGTTTATACGGGGTCAAGCCCTTGACAATGCCGGTGCGCCGCTCGCGCCGCCAAGTGGCCAGGTGCGAGGAGTAAAGGCTTTCGCGCCGCAGCAGAGCGCCGATGGCGCCGGGTTGAGCGGCGGCGTCGGCCTCCGCCAGGATGCCCAGTTTGTACTCGGCGTGGAAGGTTCGGCGTTTCGCATTGGCGACCACCTCTGGGTCCGGTCGGGGCGAGGCGGGCGCCTCGGAGGCGCCGGTTTTGCCCACCGCTGCACTCCGGTCTGCCTCGCTCCGCTTGGCCTCCCTACGTTGCGCAGCGGTGGGCAAAACCGGGGGAGAAGCAGGAGAAGCCGAAGATATTCCGTTGTTCTTCACATGGATTCCTATTCTCGCCCTGCTCAGTAATTACGACCAGGAGATCTGTCTCATCCATGTTGGCACGGAGGGTGTAGCTCGGAGGGCAGTTGTATCCCCCGCATCGCGAAGGAGGTCAGGCACAGTTCATTGATAAGCCTGTGGGGGAAGAAGCCCATCCCTGGCTTTCACGTTTACTGGAGTGGACGCACACGAGGCTGCACACACAAGTGACGGTCGAGCAGCTTGCTGGAGAGGCGCACACGAGTAAGCGCACACTATCTCGCCGCTTCGCGGAGACCACTGGAATGAGCCCAGTTCGCTGGATAACAGTGTTGCGGGTGCGGCGAGCGAAGGACCTTCTGGAAACCACAACGCTCTCTATTGAAGATGTGGCAGAACAGTGTGGCTTCGGGTCCGCGGCTTCTTAGAGACCAAGAGCTACCTGGGGCGACTGCTAGAATGAACGTAGAATCTGGGCAGGGAGAAATTCGATGAACAAAAGCCGCATGAAGAAGAACGCCTGGAGCCACGTCCGGTTGAGGCCGGTCGCGAAGCGATTCTACGGTGGCCGACGGGCCGCAACTGCCGCCCGTTGATGACAACTGGCCGATCCAGGTTGTCGAGGACGCCGGCGTCAGGATATCCAACACATTTGACCAAAGTCCAACCAATGACCTGAGCTTGGTGTTGCGCGGTTCGTTGACCCGCGTATGCTCAATTCTCACCAGTATTGCGGCCAGCGGGGACTTTACCGAGACGAATACGTGCGGCGGGACTGTCCCGGCCCTGGGCACGTGCACCATCAGCGTCACGTTCACACCCACGGCGACGGGGGCGCGCACCGGCTCGGTCACGGTCACCGACAACGCTTCCACCAGCCCGCAAACTGGCGAGGCCCAAGCCACGCTCTCGCCCACATCGCTCGTCTTTCCGGCTCAGACCGTGGGCACAACGAGAGCACGGCGCCCAAGACAAACCATTGCCATAAGCGTGAACAGAAGCGCGGAGTCGTGCTTGCGTATCCACGAGAATCCCTGGCTCCCGGGCTGCACTTCCACCTTTTCACTGCGAATTTCCCGCAGTTTATCGGGTGAGCCGGCAGCGCCTTCGTAGTCAATCAAAACGTTCTCTACCAACGTCACCATCTCCGCGCGAGCGTTCTGGATTGACACACCAGGCTTGAGCCTTCCGATGCACAGCAGCCAGTTTGTATCGCGCCTGTCCAGCCTGGAGTCTCCAGGATTCACCTGCGCTTGCATCGACAGTGGAATCCAGATGTCCGTAGGACTTCCCACGACTTCGCCCGAGAAGTGAGGCGGTGCAACACCAATTACCGTAAAGGCCGACCCGTTGATTCTGAGTGTTTTCCCCGGAATGTTAAGGTCGCGTCCATAATGATTCATCCAATAGTCGTAACTGATGACGATGACCGGGCTGGCGCCGGGTGCCCGGTCCTCATCCGATGAGAACGTGCGGCCGACAATCGGAGGCACGCCGAGCACCTGAAAGTAGTTCCCCGAAACCAGCCGGCCATGGGCCTCTTCCGTCGCGCCAGCGCCCACCCCAACATCAAGACGTCCGGTTTGCCCAGACGCCAGCAGCCCGGTGAGAACGTGGTTATCGTCCCGCAGGCGTTGATACAGCGGATAAGAGAACACATTTGGCATCGGTCCACCATGCCGGAGTGCGGTTGGCCGCGACGCGTCGCCCACCGTTATAAGCTCGTCGGGCGACCGTACCGGTAAGGAACGCAACATCACCGCGTCAATGAGGGTGAAAATCGCTGTGTTTGCGCCGATGCCTAAAGCCAGGGAGATCACCACAATGGCGGTGAACCCGGGACTTTTCCGCATGGTGCGAAAAGCATAATGCAGGTCTTTTAGCGCAGCTTCAATCATTGGCAATCCTCTTCGCTCGCGGTAGATCTCTGTGATTTGTTGCGTGCCGCCAAACGTACGCTGGGCCGCCGATGAGGCGTCTTCGAAGCTCATGCCGCGCTTGCGATTCGCCTCCGCTTCCATGTCGAGGTGGAAACGCATCTCTTCGTCAAGTTGACGATCGAGCGCACTCTCCCGAAACTGGCTCCGAAGTCTCGCGAGGAACGCGCGCACGGGCATATGTCAGGCTCCGGCTTCGAGAAGACGCCGGATTGCTTCGGAGACCCTGTCCCAGCTCGCTCGCTCTTCGGCAAGCTGTCTGCGGCCGGACCGGGTCACCGAATAATATCGGGCTCTCCTGTTGTTCTCTGAAACGCCCCACTTCGATTGGATCCAGCCTTGCTGTTCGAGCCGCAGCAATGCCGGATAGAGCGTACCCTGATTGAGCTGAAGCACATCCTCCGAGATTTGCCGTATCCGCTGAGCAATGCCATAACCGTGCATCGCCCCCATGACCTCCAGCGTTTTGAGAACGAGGAGATCCAGAGTGCCCTGCAGCACATCGGTTTTCTGTTTCATTTGACCGTCTACAGGAAGCATACTACCATTCCTGTTGGCGGTCAAATGGACTCCCGTAGTTTGTTAACCGCGAGGTTCCTGCCTGCCCGCGAAGCACGGATCGCCCCGCCCTTGCCTTACCGCGGCGTTAGCCTGTAATCGTGATCAGCCACCATCGGCGTGCATCGGCGTGCATCGGCGGTTAATTAACATCTTCCCCGCGCAGCCACCCAGCCGAATTGGCTTCGTTCGGTAGAAAGAAAATTATGGCGAGCATCAAGCAAATCGAGGCCAATCGCCGCGTCCTCGTCCACGGCCGGCGCGCCGAATCCGCCGTCCTCCCTGGTCGAGCAAATCGCCGTCAACGAGTGGAAACTGGCCCGTCTGGACGCCGCCGAGACCGCCCTGTGTGAGCCTGGCGCGCTCCCGCCTGCCGAGTTCGCCCTCGCCACCCATCACCTCTGGCTGATCCAGGCTCGCCTCGAGCGCACTGTTTCCAACACCATTGCCGTCCTCGAACGCTACCGCAAAATCCGCCTGGCCGGCGCCCAGCACCAATAGACGGCGCAGCAGATTCAGGTAAACCGCGCATCCCCGCCTCCACTAGCGAATTCCCGGGCAAAACCACGAGCCACCAACCACTAACCACCAGCCACGGCTCCCCTTGACGTATTGTAAATGGCTTAGGTATAGTTGTAATTAGTTTAGGCGTCATGAGCAAACCATCCGATTTGATCCAGGGCACCCTCGATCTACTCATCCTGCGCACCATCTCCCTCGAACCCAAGCACGGCTGGGCCATCGCCAAGCGCATCGAGCAGGTCACCGGTGACGTCCTGCAGGTCACCCAGGGCGCGTTGTATCCCGCTCTGCATCGTCTGGAACAGCAAGCCTGGATTAGTTCCTCGTGGCGCAAAACCGAAACCGGGCGCGAGGCCAAGGTGTATGAGATGACCAGGGCGGGCCGCGCGCAGCTTGCCAAGGAGCTCGCGCAGTGGGAGCGCCTGTCGAATGCGGTTGGCGTGGTCATTCGCATGGAGGAGGGCTGAGTGCGCCGGTCGGATATTGTCCGGCTGCGGCTACGTTCGCTCCTACACCGCAGCCACGTTGAGGAAGATCTCGCAAAGGAACTTCGTTTCCATCTGGAACAGCAGGCGCAAGAGAACCTGGCCGCCGGCATGCCGCCCGCCGAAGCGCGGCGCGCGGCCGCACGCAAGCTCGGTAGCGTGACCCAAATTGAGGAGGAATGCCGCGATATGCGACGCACCGATATCATCGAAAATTTCTGGCGCGACCTGCGCTACGCGTGGCGCATGCTGCGCAAGAGCCCCGGCTTCACAGTAGTGATGGTGCTGACCCTGGCGCTCAGCATCGGCGCCAATAGCGCGATTTTCAGCGTCATCGACGGCGTGCTGCTGCGGCCGCTTCCCTATCCGGATGCCAACCGCCTCGTGCGCGTCTTCTTCCACAGCGCCAACTATGCCCGCTTTCCGCTGAATCCTTTCGACTTTCGTGACTTTCGCGCGCGCAATCGCTCTTTAGCGTCGCTGGCCGGATACACGCGCGGCGATCTGCAGCTATCCGGCAGCGGACAGCCGGAGCGCTTTACCGGCTTTCAGGTGACCGCCGGTTTCTTCCATACACTCGGCTTGCGTCCCGCGCGCGGCCATGAATTCTCGAGCAAAGATGAAATTCCGGGCAGCGCCCCGCAGGTGATCCTCAGCGACCGGTTGTGGCGTGACCGTTTTGGGGCCGACCCCAACATCCTCGGGCGGAAGATCATGCTGGATGCCCAGCCGTTCACTGTGGTGGGCGTGATGCCTCCCGGCACCGAGCACCCCGGAAATGAATATAACGGCGTGGCGCACGGCGAAACCGTCGATGTCTGGTGGCCCTTCGCGTTTCGCGGCGATCCGAATCAGCGCGGCTCGCATTATCTGGAAGCCATCGGACGTTTGAGTAAAGGCGTCACGGCGAGCCAGGCGCAAGCCGAAATGAACGCGCTGATTGCGCAATTGGCACGCGAGCATTCTGGCAACCTGGATGGCTGGCAGGTGCTGGTGTTTCCGCTTTTCCAGGAAATTGTCGGTCCCAGCGAACGCTTACTCCTGGTCCTGCTGGGCGCAGTGGGGCTGGTGCTGTTGATCGCGTGCGCCAATGCCGCGAACCTGCTGCTGGCGCGCGCTACTGCCCGGCAGCGTGAGATCGCCGTGCGCATGGCGCTGGGCGCGGGCCGTTCGCGCCTGGTGCGGCAGATGCTCACCGAAAGCCTGTTGGTGCATTTCTAGGCGGCGCCTTCGCGTTGGCTATTGCGGTGGTGAGTGTGCGGATTCTAGTCGCGCTGCTACCGGCCGGTTTTCCGCGCGCCGACACGATTCACGTCAACGCCGCGGTTTTCGGGTTTACGCTGCTCATCGCGCTGGGCACCGGCATTCTGTTCGGTCTGGCGCCGGCTTTGCAGGCCGCGCGCGCAGACGTGCAGGATAGCCTGCGCGCCGGGGGGCGCGGAGCCGTTGGCCACCGCGGGCATCTCCGGCTGCGCAGCGCGCTGGTGGTCGGCGAAGTGAGTCTCGCTTGTCTGCTGCTGATCGGCGCGGGCCTGATGCTGCGCAGCTTCGTGAACCTGCTGCGTGCCGATCCCGGCTTCCGCCCTGAGCATCTGCTCACCGCCGGCGTATCGCTGCCGGATGCGGCCTACAAGCCTCTGGATACGATCAGCTTCTGGAACCGCCTGGCAGGCAAGCTCGAGTTCGCTTCCGGCATCCGCGCCGCCGGCGTCGGTACCGACCTGCCTTGGACGGGGTATGACGACAACATCGGCGGCTTAACCATTGAAGGCAAGACGGCGCCGGCTGACGGGGAGGGGTTCCATGCGCGCTATCACGTAGCCAGCTCCCGGATACTTTCGCGCATTGGGAATTCCGCTCGTCCGCGGCCGGTTTTTCACGGACGGCGACACCATGAAAGCGCCCATCGCGATGATCGTCAATCAGTTCATGGCGCGCCGCTACTGGCCTGGCGAAGAGGCCATCGGGAAGCGCATATCCTTCGAGGAGCATCCCAAGCCCACCGATTGGATGACTGTGGTCGGCATCGTGGGGGACGTGAAAGATAAGCCCGACAGTCCGGCGGCGCAGATGGCGATGTGGTGGCCCATCGGACAAACACCGGTCGGTGTAAATAATATGGTGGTCGTGTTGCGCGGCAGTTCCGACGCTGCGCTGCTGGCGAACGATCTGCGGCAGGCAGTGCGCCAGCTCGATCCCATGCTGGCGGTGGCCAACATTCGCCCCATGGACGACATCGCGGACGCCAATGTATCCACGCCGCGCTTCACGCTGTTCCTGGTGGCGCTGTTCGCCGCCCTGGCGCTGACCCTGGCGGCCATCGGCATCTACGGCGTGATCTCATATGCCGTGAGCCAGCGGTCGGGCGAGTTCGGGCTGCGCATGGCCCTGGGAGCGCAGGCCGGCGACGTGCGGCGGTTGGTGCTGCGCCAGGGCGTGCGCCTGGCGCTGGTGGGAGTGGTGCTGGGCCTGCTGGGTGCGCTGGCGCTTGGCCGCGTGTTACGCAGTCTGCTGTTCCAGGTACGCGCCACCGACCCCATGACTTTCGCAGCAGTCACAGCGGTCGCGATTGTGGTCGCGCTGGCAGCTTGCTACTTGCCTGCCCGGCGGGCGACAACGGCGGATCCAGCCAGCGCGCTGCGGGCGGAATAGAAAGTATTATTCGTATCGCAAGGCCACCAGCGGGTCGATGCCGGCCGCGCGCCGCGCGGGAATGTAGCAAGCGGCCAGCGCCACCAGCGCCAGCAAAAGCGAGACCACCGCAAACGTGGCCGGATCGAAGGGCGTCACTTCGAAGAGAAAGTCCTTCAGCACGCGCGTGGCGGCCCAGGCTCCGGCCAGGCCTATCGCCAGGCCCCCCGCCACCAGCGCCGCGCTGCGCCACAAGATCATTTGGACGATGTGTCCCCGTTGCGCCCCGATCGCCATGCGGATGCCGATCTCCTGCGTACGCTGCGTAACCGAGTAAGCCATCACGCCGTAAATCCCGATGATGGCCAGCAGAAACGCAATCGATGAAAATGAAGCCAGCACGCGCGTTTGAAAGCGCGGCTCGGCCGTGGAGGTGTAGAGCAGGTCCTGCATGCTGCTCATCGACTTTATGGGCAGGCCTTTGTCCACGTTCCACACCTGGGCGCGCAATGCCGGCGCCAGGCTCGCCGGGTTCTCTTTCGAGCGCACCACCAGGCTCACTTCCTGGAGGAAGAACGGCACTTGCACCTGCGCGACAGGCTGGTATACCGTCATGTACCGCGAAGCCGGATTTTCCTGCCGGATGGATGCGGCCACCCCGATCACGGTCATCCAGTCGCTGTCGTCCTTAGGCTGGTCCGCGAAACTGATGCGCTTGCCGATGGGATCCTGGCCGGGCCAGAAGCGGCGCGCGAAGGATTCATCCACCATCGCCACGGGAGCGGCGTTCAGAGTGTCGTGTTCGTCGAACACCCGGCCGCGTACCAGGGGGATGCCCATCGTCCGAAAATAACCGGGGCTGACGGCCGGCTTAGCCGCGATCACGTCCGGCGGCACGAGCTGGTCTCGCAGTTTGAAATCGCCCATGATCAGAGCATTGGCCATAGGCAGCCAGTTCACCAGGCCAGCCGCCGTCACTCCGTCCACGCGCGCGATCCGTTCCAGCACCTCGTTATCGAAGCGCTGGATTTGCGCTGCCGATTCGTACTGCTTGCCATTCAATTCCAAGCTCACCGCCAGCAAATTGTCAGGCCGGAAGCCAAGATTCACGGAGCGCAGTTTTTCAAAGCTGCGCACGAGCAGACCGGCGCCGATCAGCAGAATCAGCGCCAGCGCCACCTCGGCCATCACCAGCACGGAGCGCAATGCGCCCGAGCGCGCACTCCCGCGGGCGGCCGCATCTTTCCAGTTCTGCGTCTGCCGTACGCGCGTTAACTGCAGCGCGGGCGCCAAGCCGAACAGCATGCTGGTTACCAGCGACACGCCAATATTGAAGGCGAGCACCCATCCATCGAAGCGGATTTCATCCAGGCGCGGGATGCGATTCGCCGGCGCGAACTCGATCAGCATCTCCACCCCCCACAGCGCCACGATCAGCCCCAGCGAACCGCCGATTACGCCCAGCAAAGCGCTCTCGGTGAGCAACTGCCGCGTAAGGCGCCAGCGGGTGGCCCCCAACGACGTACGAATGGCGATCTCCTGCTTCCGCGCCGAAGCCCGGGAGAGCAGCAGGTTGGCCACATTCACGCAGGCGATCAGCAGCACGCACCCCACCGCTCCCAGAAAGACCAGCAGCGCCGGCCGTGCCTTGCCCACCACGCTATCCCGCAGAGGCGCGATTGCCATCTCCATTTCGCCGTGCCGTCCGCCCTCTTCCGCTGTCACGCGGTCGTTCGCCGCTTCCAGTTCCGCCCTGGCGCGCGCCACCGTGGCCCCCGGCGCCAGCCTGCCGATTACCTGGCGAAAAGCGATGTGATGATTGGTGGGATCGAGCACGGCCGGCGCCCACAGCTCCTGGGCTGGGTCGAAACCGGCCGGCATCACGCCGACGATCGTATGCAATTCGCCGTTCAGCGTGATCGGCTTGCCCAGCACGTCGCGGCTCGCCTGGAAATGGGCACGCCAAAATGAGTCGCTCAGAATCGCGACTTTGGCTCGGCCGGGCGACCCCTCCCCCGGCAAGAAGCCGCGGCCGAGTTGCGGCTGCACACCCAGCGCCGCGAAGTAATTGGTGGTCACTTCCTGGCCATGAATTGCCACTGGATCGCCGAATCCCGTGCCATTCCAACTCCCGCCGCTAAACGCCGCCAGTTGCGCGAACGCCGTACTGGCCGACCGGCAGGCGATAAAGCCCGGGTCCGACATACTGCCCAGTTCGAAAGGGCTGGGCGTTTTTGGAGTCGGCCGCACCGTAAACAACCGCGCCGGATCGTGATACGGCAAGGGCCGCAGCAGCACCGATTCGACCACCGTAAAGACAGCCGTGTTGGCGCCAATCCCGATAGCCAGCGCGCCGATCGCCACCGCCGTGAAAGCCGGATTGCGCTGCAGGTTGCGGAAAGCATAGCGGAGATCCTGGGTCAGGGTGTTCATCGACAATCCTCCGGTGCGGTGTAGGGCAGGCTTTTTGCCAATCTGGCAAACGCCGATTCAGCGGGTTAGGCTACCAAACGGCGCCTGCTATGTGCGGTTGTGGGATAGTCCGGCGCGGGAGCGGACAGGTAAGGCCCTTTAACGTGCCAATGCCGCCCGCGTCTCGCGCAGCGTACTGGCCAGCGATTGGCGCGGCAGCTTCGTAACGATCGGCGCAATCAACCATCCGAGTCCCACCGGTATCGCGCGCGTCAACGAGATCGCTTCGCATTCCACGTACACGCCGCCGTCGCGCTCGTGGAATCGCCAATACGAATACAGGCGCCACAGATAGCCATTGTCCTCGCCAACCGGCCGGAGGCGCTCGTCCGGTTTGCCGGCATTCTCCACCTCCTGAATGCGCGAGCTGTATGCCCGGCTGTGGCAGCGCGTGCTATCCAGCGGAAAATATAGCACATCATAATCCGTGTCCAGGATTACGGTGATGACCTCATGCTTCATCAGCCGCAAATAAACTTTGAAGTCGTTTCCATCCCGGCTGACCAGCCGCGACCGCAGCACCTCGGGCTTGTAGTTGTCTTCGTTCCGATCGTAATCCTGCATCAGCGCCAGAGTCCTCGCCAGCGTCACCCCTGGAATAAAGACCGCGCCCACCCAGTCGTGAATCAATCCGCCGGTGACCGCCACCGGACCGGAGCCACCCAGATTCTCGATCAGCAGTTGCCCCTGGCGGACCGCCCGCCCGCGCTGCGATTCTTCATCCACCCAAAGGAATTCACCGCCCGGCCGCAGCCGTTCCTCCAGACGCGCCTCCGTGTTATGAATGTAGCGGTCGAAGTCTCTCACGGTTTCGGGCTTCAACTCTGCGGCTCGCGCCGCGGTAACAGCCATGCCCGAAAGCATCAGGGCGGCGGCCAATCTCATGCGGAGCCGCCCTGGCCGCGCACGTAAACCGTGCGCGTGGGAAACGGCATGTCGATCTTCTCCTGTCGCAGGCGCTTCAGAATGCGCTTCCGCAACTCATGACGCACGCGGAATTGATCGGCAAATTCCTGGACGCTATATCCCAAGGTGAAGCTCAGCGACCAATCGCCGAAGCCCGGATCGAAGGTCACGTCGGGCGCGGGATCGGCCAGCATGCCCCGGATTTCGCGCGCGGCGGTCTGGGCTTCTTCGCGCAGCACCCGCTCCACCTGGTCCGCGTCGGAATCGCACGCCACGCCGATCTGAATCGACACACTCACGCGTTTCTCCGGCAGATAGAAGTTCGTGACGATGGCTTGCCCCAGCTTGTTGTTCGGAATAATGATCATGGTGTTGGCCAGCGCAGCGCACCGTGGTGCTGCGCCAGCCGATATCGGTGACGTAGCCTTCCTCGCCCGTGTTCAGACGGATGTAATCGCCCAGGCGAACCTGGCGGGCCACTGCAATGTAGAAGCCTGCGAACAGATTCGACAGCGTATCCTGCAGTGCCAACGCCACCGCCAGGCCGCCTACGCCCAACGCTGTCAGGATCGGGCGTGACGGAGATACCCAGCAGATTCAGCAGCACCAACGCGCCGAGGATCACCACCCCCAGTTGCGCCAGCGTCTGCGTCAGTGTGGTCACGGGCAGCGCCCCCGGAATGTCGCTGCCATAAAACCGGATGAGGTCACCGGCCAGTCGAGAGCTGATCAGGGTCAGCGACAGGATCCACAGAACCAGCAGGATGCGGCCGATCATGAAGGTGGCCCTGTACGGCAGTTCGGAAGACTGCATGGCCAGATGCGTGCCCAGGATCAGCACCCAGATCATGAATGGCCCCTTCAGCGCGTCAATGACGATCTGCGCCGCGTGTCCGGTGGCGCGGGCCGCCCACGGACGCAGCAGGCGCGTCATCAGGCGTTTGGCCGCATATCCTATGGCCAGCGTGAAGGCTAAAACGCAAATCGGGACAATCAACTGCGGCCAGTGCACGCCCCAGCCAATGTTGCGCGTCGAATCCCTTCATCTCAGCTTCCATCATACCCGCGCGCGTGGTTTGGTCTGCACGCCGTAAGCTGGTCGGCGCGTCAATCGTTTATGCGGGCATTTCCCATACGGCTGGTGCGGCTGGTTTTGGCACTGACGGCACTCGCCGGCAGCGTGTGGGCATCGGAAGCCTCCAAGCTTTACGAACAGGGGCGCAGAGCCGAAAAAGCGGGGCAAGTAACGCGGGCCTATCTGCTCTACTCGGAGGCAGCCGCGCTGGAGCCGAACAACCACCAGTATTGGGGGCGCAGCCTGGCGTTACAGACGCGGGCCGCGCTCGAGTCCCAGTTGAAGCCGAAGACCGCCACCGGGCAGGCCGATGACGACGCCGAGCCGGAACCCGATCTGCCGCCGCTTCCCGCCGCTACAATTCTGGATCTGGCGGAAGCGCGCAAGCCTCTCCCTCCCCTCAAACTGAACGCCCTACCCGTGGTGAAAGATTTCGATCTGCGCGGCAACGCCAAGACTTTGTTTGAAACGGTGGCGCACACCTACGGCCTCGATTGCGTTTTCGATGGCGACTATCGCGCCACCGATACCCTCCGCTTTCAGATGGATCAGGCCAATTATCGCGACGCCTTACACGGCCTGGAGGCTGTGACCGGTTCGTTCCTGGTGCCCATTTCCGATCGTCTCTTCATGGTGGTTAAGGACACCCCGGCCAAGCGAAAAGACGATGAGCCGTACGCAGCCGTAGTGGTGCCCATACCGGAAGTCACCACCCAGCAGGACTTGACCGCCATGGTGACGGCGGTGCAACAGGCTTGCGGCATCCAGAAGATCGCCTGGGACAGCCACGCGAGCGTGGTCGTGATGCGGGACTCCGTCTCGAAGGTCCTGGCCGCGCAGCAGCTCTTAAAAGACCTGCTGTATCCGCGGGCCCAGATTTTGCTGGACATGGATTTCCTGGAAGTGACCAACAGCAGCAATTTGAACTACGGCCTGCCGCTGCCGAGTTCGTTTCCGATTTCGTCTTTCAGCACCTTTATGAATAATGTGCCGCAAGTCGCTTCAAACGTTCTCAACATGCTGCGTTTCGGCGGCGGTGCGGGCCTGATTGGAGTCGGCTTGGCCAACCTGCGATTAGTGGCGATGCTCACGCGTTCCGATAGCCAGGTCCTGCTGCATACCAGCGCGCGCTCCGTGGATGGACAGGCGGCCAGTATCCACGTGGGACAGAAATATCCGGTTCTCACCGCTGGCTACTTCGGTCCGGCCAGTTTCAGCGGGCCGGGAGCCTACACGCCGCCGCCGTCTTTCACGTTTGAAGACCTGGGCCTTTCGCTGAAGGCCACGCCTCATGTTCACGGCACCGATGAGGTGACATTATCGGTGGAAGCCGAATTCAAAGTACTGGCTGGTTCGGCATCGAACGGTATCCCGATTATCTCCAACCGGTCGCTGAAATCGGATGTGACGCTGAAACTGGGCGATCTCGCGGTAGTTGCCGGATTGATCGACGATGAAGAAGCGCGCAGCATAGCAGGCATTGCGGGGTTGGCCAGCATCCCGCTCATCGGCCCGCTGACCAGCAACGTCACGCACACCAAGAGCGACGACCGGGTGCTGATTCTGCTGCGGCCCACGTTGCTGACGCCGCCGCCGGACAATTCGCTAACCCACGTCTTGCGCATGGGAGCGGAGACCCGCCCGTTGACTCCGCTGTAAAGGGGAGAAGTCAGGAGTCAGGAGTCAGAAGTCAGAAGTCAGAATACCTGGTTCGGCCGCGGTAGCGAATGACCGGCCCAAGCCGCTAACGCGGAATTCTGACTCCTGTCTTCTGACTCCTGTCTTCTGACTCCTGTCTTCTGACTTCTGACTTCTGACTCCTGTCTTCTGACTCCTGACTCCCATCGATTGGTCTTTTGTCCGGCCTGTTCGTCCGTCTTAGTAGAATGGTATTGTTTTGGAGACCACCAGGGTGCTGAAAAAACGCGGCCGAGCAACCGCTCCCTTGCGGTCGCGGCTCGGTTTTCAATATTTTTCAGCGCCCCGCGAAGGCCGTCCCAATGAGGCAACTTTGAAGCGTAGTCGAACCCGAAAAGGTAGGGCATTACTGAGGACCGCGAAACATCAGGCGCCCGGTGCCCGGAGCCGGCCGCTTTCGATCACGGCGCGCGCGTCGGGGAAACATGCATTGCTATTCGGGGCAGTCCTGGGCGTCACACTTCTAGCCTACATTCATTCGTTCCATGCGCCGTTTCTGTTGGATAGCGTGGCGGCAATTCCGGGCGACACCCGCGTACACGAGGTGACGCCGGAGAACCTACAGCGGATTCTCAAATTCCCGTACTGGGAACTCTACAACACCGGGCTTTATCGTCCCCTGACCACGATGTCGTTTTTGCTCAATTACGTACGCGGTTTTCGGCAACGGCGTCGACCCGTACGGGTATCACGCACTCAACTTCGTTCTGCACGCCGTGAATATCGCGCTGGTGTATGCCTTGGGGCTGGCAATTTTCAAGCGCATCCCCGCCGCCCTCCTGTTGAGCGCGCTGTGGGGGATCGCTCCCGTACTCACCGAATCGGTGACCAACATCGTGGGCCGGTCGGACATGATAGCGGCATTCGCCGTGCTCGCCGGGTTGCTGTGTCATCGGAAGGCGATCGAGGCGGCCGGCGCGCGGAAGGGTGCGTGGCTCGCGGCACTGCTGCTGGCCGCCGCGATAGGTATGTTCTCCAAGGAGAGCGCCATCGGTGCTATTGGCCGTCCTCGCCATCTACGATGTCACATTCGGACGAGCGGCCTCCTGGCGGTCGCGCGTTCCGAGCTACGCCGCAGTAGCTGTCCCGTGTCTCATTTACTTGTACGTGCGCTCTCAGGTGCTGGCGAATGCCCCCCACCAGGCGACTCCCTTCTACGAGAACCCGCTGCTGGGCGCCGGCTTCTGGACCGCGCGGATGACGGCCCTCAAGGTGATCGGCAGGTACTTCGGACTCCTCGTCTGGCCGGCGCGGCTATCGTGGGATTACGGTTACAATGAGGTTCCCCTGTTCGGCTGGCGGCTGGACAACTGGGAGGACTGGAAGGCTATCGCGGCCCTGGCGGTTTGCGCCGCCGCCGCAGTGATCGCCATCCTTTCCTGGCGCAGCGGAAGCCATTGCTATTTGGCATCGCGGTTTTTTTTCGTCGCCATTTTTCCCACTTCGAATCTCCCGATAACGATCGGGGCCATCATGGCGGAACGCCTTCTCTATCTGCCATCGGTGGGTTTTGCGATCGCCGCGGTGTGGGCTCTCTGGGCCCTCTGGCGGCGTTTTCCCCTGGGCCGCCCGGTCTACCGGAACGCCGCCGGCGGGGTTCTCGCGGTCCTGCTGATCGCGCTGGCGGGCCGCACTTATGCCCGCAACGGCGACTGGCTCGACCCGCAACGGTTTTGGCTCAGCGCGGCCGCGGCCGCCCCGGGCAGTTATAAAACGAACATGGCCGCGGCTACCGGTTCGCCGCTTGCCACCCAGGAAGATGTGGCCCAATCGATTCACTACGCGGACCGCGCGCTCGCGATATTGGATGGGCTGCCGGACTCCAAGAACTCGGCCGGTGCATATCAGGATGCCGGCATTCTCTACCGCAGGCTTGGAGACAGGCTTCGGTCAGCGGGACAGGATGGACAGCCGGCGGGGGCGGATGCGCGCGACTGATACCGGAAATCGTTGGCTGCCCTGTTGCGCAGCGAGAGAATCGCCCAGCTGTGGGACACCCGATACGACGCCGAAAATACGGGGCGCGGCAATCCTGCAATTACTACCATGCCGAGCACCTTATACCTGGAACTGGGCCGCACTTACCTGCGCCTCTCGGACCCGGCGCACGCGGTCGCGGTGTTCGAGCGCGGGCGCATGTTGGAATCCACTCCGGACCTCCTGGACGAATTAGCATCGCTGTACAGCGCCGACGGTGAGCTACACAAAGCCGCCTTGGCCCTGATGGAATCGCTGGCCGCGAATGCGAACCAACCCGACGTGCCCGCGATGCTGGTCAACCTATACGAGCGGATCGATCCCCAAGGGTGCGCCGTCTCGCGCGAAGGCGGTTTCCCCACCCCGAACCCGGATTGTCCCCTGGTCCATAGCGACATCTGCTTGGGCACGCGCGGCCTGATCGGCAATTACCTGCGCAGAAGAGAGCAATTCGAGGCCGAGTCCGTCCGGAATCTTGCGGAGCAGCGGCTGGGTTGCGCGCCGAACCTCCTGAATTAACTCCGTGCCTCGCAATGGGGTTACGAAACGACTTCTGTCGCCCGCCGTGACAATTCGCTAATCCACGCCCCTGTATGGCGAGCGAAGCTCGCCGTGGCTGGTGGTTAGTGGCTGGCGGCTGGTGGTTGTGCTGGCGCTCTTCTGCGACGGCCTCGCGTTCCCGGACCCTCCGGCGGAATCAGACTCGTCCGCGCGTTCTTGGGCAAGATCAGTGGCGCGCGCGGCGACTGACTGAAGTCGAAATCGCGGGTTAAATCGCCTAGCTCGGAAAGATTCTCGCGTACGGTCGGCCGCGGGTCCGGCCGGCCGTCATTCTTCGGGTCGATTCGCTGGCTGCCTAGGAAGTCATCTTCGATGAATTTAACGTACGCATCGAAGCTCAGCGTTTGATGATCGATGAAGCCCTTCCTGGCATAAGGGGAGATCACCAGTGCTGGAACGCGCAAACCATAGCCATTGTCGTCCACTTTCGGGGGTGCGACATGGTCATAGAAGCCGCCCCAGTCGTCCCACGCCAGAAAGATCGCGCAGTCTTTCCAGTCAGGTCCGGACATCACCGTATTGATCAGGGTAGTGACAAACGTTTGCCCTTTGCTTACCAGCGCGGGCGGATGCTCGCTTACCCCGCCCGAGGGCACAATCCAGGAAACCGCGGGCAAAGCGCCGCTCTTCGACTTTTGCAGAAATTTTTCCACCGACTGAATGTTGCCGAGTTCGCCGTCCGCCCTGACCGTGTCGAAATAGGGCAGAGGGTTCCAGATTCCGGGAGTTTTCGAATTCTGCCGGACAGGCAGACAATCTACCTGATCATCGTCCTCGCAGTCGGGTTCGGTGCCCTCCAGGACGTAATAGCCCCAACTGACGTTTTTCTTATGCAGGAGATATGTCAGATCCGTCCAGGCGTAGATGGGATCGGTTGCCGGCATGCCAAGCCGGGCGCGCAGCCTGAAGTCCTGCGGCAGCCCTGGGAGATCCAACGCATTCCGGCAGCTGGACGGATCGTCATGTTTTGTGCAGAGCGCCGACCATTCCGAAACTTCGAAAAGATGCGCAGGCAGGCTCCAGGAGGCATTGGGCTCAAACATCCGGTCCTGCAAGACGAAATTCCGCGCGTAGCTCCAGTAGTTTGGAATGTCGCCGCCATCGTGGTATCCCATCACGTCAGGTTTCGTTGCGATGGAGCAGCCGGGGTCATTATTATCCAGGCAGCCGCGCCGTCCCTGTTCGGCTGCGGCAATAAAGCCGTCCATCTTGCCCCCGTTCACGTCCGTCACCGCTGCCTTCCCACCATGCGGACCGCCGCCGTTCCGATCATTGGCATCGTGATACGGCTTGACGCAGGATGCACCGGCGGGATCGGGCACGCACACGGCCGGTTCGCCGTTGCGCATGGGGATTCCGTCCGCGCCGGGGAATGTGCCGAAGTAGCTATCGAACGAGCGGTTTTCCTGCATGATGACGATCACGTGGCGGATCTTGTGTATGCCAGCGTCGGCCGGCCTCGGGCTGGAACTCTGACCACACACTATGCTAATGCTATCCGCCAGAAGCAGCATTATGACCATTCTCACCGCTGGCACCTCGGACAATAATGCGTGCCCCGCTGCGCGACCAGCGTACGCCGTATGGCCGCACCGCACACCACGCACGGCTCGCCTGTCCGCTGGTAAACCCGGTGCTCGAATTGGAAAAAGCCGCGCCGGCCGTCGGCATCCACGTAATCGGAAATTGAGGAGCCGCCCTTGGCGATCGCTTGCGTCAAAACTTCCACGATGGCGGCATGCAGCCGCTTGACGCGCTCCGGGCGCAATCGCGCGGCGATGGCCAGCGGACGAATACCCGCCCGGAACAGCGCTTCGTCGGCATAGATGTTGCCCACGCCGCGCACGAAGTGTTGATCCAACAGCACCGATTTGATGCGCGCTTTCCGGCGCTTCAGCCGCGCGGCAAACTCCGCCAGCGTGATTTCGAGCGGCTCCGGTCCGAGTTTCTCCACTCGCGCAGGTAATCCGTGGGTCACCTCGATCCGGCCAAACTGGCGCTGATCCTCATAACGCAACACGCCCCGGTCGAGATTCACAATCGCGTGCGTATGTCGGCCGGGCGTGCCTCCCAACAGAAGCTTGCCGGTCATACCGAGGTGCACCACCAGGCAATGCCCGGCATCCAGCTCGATCACGATAAACTTGCCGCGCCTGCGGATCGCGCGGATGAGCCGGCCGGCCAGCGCCGCGCTCATCTGTTCCGCATCGCCGCGCAGGATGCGCGGACAACTGAATTCGGCGGAGACGATGCGCCGCCCGGCAATACGGGCGATCGACCGGACTACAGTTTCGACCTCGGGAAGCTCAGGCACGGTCCGGCACTTCGAGCATCACGTCGTCGCCTTCCACAGCAACCAGGTACGTAGCCACTTTCTGGGAAGGGTCGAAATCGTTGGCGCCGGTCTGGCAATCCCACTCCCAGGCGTGCCACGGGCACACCACGTTATTGCCATGGAGCGCGCCTTGCCCCAGCGGTCCGCCGCGGTGCAGGCAGGTTCCGCTCAGTGCGGTGACGCGCCCAGCCACGCGGCAGAGCGCATATATGTCATTCCCCACCGTGACTTCGGTAACCGAATCGGCGGGCAACTGCGAGAGACTGGCAACTTTGACGAGAGGCATTGCTCAAACCATTTTACTCAACTGCTGTGCGGCGATCAGGACCGGGTCCCACACCGTAGCGAACGCCGGGGCATAAGCGAGGTCCAACTGCGCGACCTCTTCCACGCGCATGCGATTGTGCAAGGCCGTGGCGATTACGTTGATGCGCCCCTCCGCGCCATCTTCGCCCCATATCGATCCGCCCAGCAGACGACATGTCGCAGCGTCCGCCACCAACTCCACCGTGAGGGGCTTGCCGCCGAAATAACCGGCGCGGCTGCGGGCTGTGATGCGCGCGGATACCGGAGAGAATCCTTCACGCCGCGCCTGGTCTACAGACAAGCCGCTGAAGGCCACACCCAAACCGAAGATGTTCAAAATGGCCGTGCCCACCACGCCGCCGAAGCACTCTCGCCGGCCGGCGGCATTGGCGCCCGCCACGCGTCCCATTTTATTGGCGGTGGTCCCGAGGGGGATGTACGCCGGCCGGCCCGTCACCAGGTGCAGTGCTTCGGCGCAATCGCCCGCCGCGTAAACGCCGGGCAGATTGGTCTCCATGTGCTCGTCCACGCGAATCGCGCCAGTTCGGCCGATCTCGACGCCGGCCTCTGCCGCGAGTTCGGTGTTGGGCTCGATACCGGTGGCGAGAATCGCAAGATCGTAGCGCGCCAGGTCCGGCATTGGCGTGTTCAATTGCAATGGCACGCGAAAGCGTTCGAGGCGCTCGCCGACGGCCTTGGTCAGTTCGGCATCGGCGCAACCCAGCACGTACGCGCTCCGCTCGACAACCGTAACCGTCAGGCCATTGCGGCGCAGCGCGTCCGCCGTTTCAAGGCCTATGTACCCTGCGCCGATCACCACGGCCCGTTTGGGCTTCTGATCGCGTAAATAAGCCTTTAAGCGTTCGGCGTCTTCGAGCGTGTGCAACGTGAACGCGTGCGGCGCGCCGGCTAACCCCAGCGATCGCGGCCGGGCTCCCGTGGCGATCACCAGGCGGTCGTAGGGCACACGCTCGGGGCCAAGAATCACCTCGCGCCGCGGGTGCGAAATCGAGACCACGCGCGCGCCCGTGCGCACACTAATGTTGCGTTCTTTGCGGAAAAACTCGGGCGTGTAAACGGCGAGGTCCGCGGCGCGGCGCACGCGGCCTTCCAGGTAATACGGCAGGCCGCACGCACCGTAGGAGATGTCCGGCCCCTTTTCGAGCACCATGATTTCCAGACCGGGATCGACCCGCCGCGCACGGGAAGCGGCGCTCAGCCCCGCGGCCACACCGCCGATAACCAGCAGCCGCATGCGCCGGCTATTCCTCTTTTTTCATCTGCTCGACGAAACTCAGGATATCGAAGGTCTTGATGGCGCGGTCGGGGAAGAAGCTGTTCACCGCGTCCTGCTCATCGGTGAACAAATCAAATACGGTGGCGAGCTTGGTCATAACCAACAACTCGATATTGCGGCGGTTGAGGTTCAGCAGCTTCACGGCACCGCCGGCCTTGCGCTGGCTGGTGGAACACATGACCAGCGCGCCCAGCCCGGTGCTATCGATGTAATCGACGTGGGCCAGGTTGAGAATGATATTCTTTTGCCCGGCGGCGGTCACCGCGGCCACCTTGTCGCGCAGGGTGGTGGCTTCCGGGCCGACGGTAATGCGGCCCTTCAGGTCCAGTATCACGATGCCTTCGTGCTCCCGCTGCTGGATTTCTAGGCTCATGTCAGGCCGGCATCTTGTAGCCGACCATGACCTCCACTTCCTCGATGGCAACCATCTCGATGGCGTCCCAAGGGCAGCCGTCCAGAAAGGCGCCGTCGGGCCCCTTGCTGGTACACTTCTTGCAGCCGATGCAGAGGATGGGGTCCACTTCAATGTGGCCGAACGGCGGGTGATCTTCGTCGGGCACCCAATACATGCAATCGGCGACCGGGCAATACGGCACGCAGGCCGGCGAACCGGCGCAGCCGGTGCAGCATTCGGTGATGATGGCCAGTTCCTTGGGCCGCTTCTTGCGCGGCGTGGCGATGCCCTCCGACTTAGGCTCCATTTTGACGACGGCAACGGCGGACATGCAATGAATTATGACATAAAACTGCAGCTCGTGGGGCAGACCTCCAGGTCTGCGGCGGGTCTGCGGCGGGTCTCCTCCAGACCCGCGTGGACCGAACGGCCTAAGGCAATCGACATAGGTAGGTAGTCGCCTACTTTCCCTGTCACACCACCGGACATGCGGGTCCGCATCCGGCGGTTCGGCGGGTTAAGCTATCGGCCGCCAGTCAATCGGGGAATCCCGAGCGAGTCGAAGTAAGCATGGGGCAGCGCGAAATGAAAGTCCCGGCGAGTCCGCCAGACGCCACGGGCCATGCGCGCTGCCCGCCGTTTGCGCGGCTAGATCTTTGCCCACTCCCCGTTTCCGCAGTTCAGCGAACCGTACCGTGCCCCGTTTCCACTGCTGCCAGATCACAGACCGGAGCCTGCGCCTGGTCTACTCCTCAAGTCCTGGCAACACCGAAGGCGTCTGACATTGCCCGAAATAGCCAAGCCAGCCGCGAAGATAACGGCTCAACTCCTCGGCCATCCTCTCCACTTTTACGCCTCGCGTCCGTTGCGTCAGCTCCCGCAGCTTCGCTTTGAACCGGAGCACCGCTTTCGGCGCTATCCGCCGTTTTCGGCTCCCGATTCGCCGTGAAACTGAAGCCCAGAAACTTCCGCTCCCATGGCCGTGCCACTGCACTCTTCTGCTCGTTTACCTTGAGCTTGAGCTTCGTCGTGATGAATCGCGTGACGCTCGCCATCACTCGCTCCCCCGTGCTGGACGAGTTCGACCGGGAGTTGGAGCGGAGAGGTCTCCGGTTCGCACGGTACGCGGATGATAGCAATATCTATGTTCGCAGCCGGCGGGCGAACATGCTCGGCACACTTAAAAGGCCCCGGCTGGGTATCCGGGGCCTTGCACTCAGAGGGCTTGGCAGCGGGAGGGGACTCGCCGCCAAGTATGCTGTCTGTGTAATCATTATAACTGTTTAAGATCTGTTTGTCTCTTTAAATTTTTAGAATTCGTGAAAAACCTGCCGCGCCCCCATTTTGCTGGAAAACGCTACAGGTCGAGGGCGGTGCGTGGTGATGGAATCCAACGCATGGAAGATCCGGACTCGGGCCGCAGGCAATTACTCAAATCTACGGGGGGTGGCGTTGACCACGTCTCTATTCACCGGCAATGTCCGGGGTGTGAATGAGCGTGTGGCCCGCCGCGTTTATCGGCATGGGCCGCATGGGCTTGAGCAACCTGGAATACGCCATGCAGCAGCCGAATCTGCAGGTGGTAGCACTCTGCGATGTCTACCAGCCCAACCTGGATAAGGCCATGTCCAAAGCCGGCGGGCGAGGGCAGAATCCGCGCGCGGTTCGCGATTTTCGGGAGATCCTGGCGGACAAGTCCATGGATGTCGTGAATATCTCGACATCGGACCATTGGCACGCCTATATGACCGTGGAAGCGTGCAAGGCCGGCAAGGACGCATACGTGGAGAAGCCTGCAAGCCGGTGCGCCGCGGCGAGTTAGGTAAGGTCACCTTCGTGCGTACATGGAATTACGGCCATTCGCCGGCCGAAGGCATCGGCAATCCGCCGGATAGCGATCCACCGCCCGGTCTCGATTGGAACATGTGGCTGGGTCCGGCGCCCATGCGTCCCTTCAACCGCAACCGGTTCGGCGTGGGCCCCGACAACTTCTCGTTTTTCCGCTGGTTCTGGGACTATGCCGGGGGCATGATGACGGATTGGGGGGTGCACTGGCTGGACATCGTGCAGATGGCCTTCGACGAGGCGATGCCGCGCACGATTGCGAGCCTGGGCGGCAAGCTGTGGTTCACCGACAATCGCGACTTATGAAAACCGCAACGCCAACGGGCAGTCGATGTTCAACAAAGGCGGCGGCATCCTGTTCCACGGCAGCGCGGCCACCCTGTACGTGGGTCGCGAGGGTTATCGCCTGATACCGGAGGGAAAGGCGGCCGGCACGCGGGCGTAAAATCCACTTCGAGCGGCAATGCGAACCATTGGGCCAACTTCCTCGAGTGCGTGCGCACGTGCCAGCGGCCGGCCAGCGACATGAGAAATGCTTTCGTTCGACTTCCACTTGTCTGCTGGGGAATGTGGCGCTGCGCAGCCGCACGCGCCTGGATTGGGACGAACGCGACTCACGGTCGCGCGGGAGCCGGCGCGCGGCTACTTGACCCGGGAATATCGGGCAACGTGGAAGCTGGAGGTTTAGAGTCTTGGTGAGAAGAGAGAGTTCGGCTGTGAGGCAGCGACGCTCCGGAGGGAGCGGGAGGATATCGAGGCTGGATAATGTGGTTGTCCTGGCAGGCAATCAGGCGGGCCGAACTCTCTCTTTCGACTACACGATAAGCCGCGAGCATGCGGCGTTATCGGACGATTTGCTGCAAGTAGTTGCAAAAACAGATGAATAAAGTCCGGGCTGCAGCGTGACCGTGCTTAATTAAGAGTTGGAAAAGTCAGGGCAGTGCACGTTTCGCAGCACCAGCGCGCGCGGCGTCCACCGCCAGAACCGCGGCATGCTTCGATTCGGCGCTGAGGCCGCCTACGGCGTCTTCCACATCGGATGGGCAGAGCGCGGCAATTTCCGCCGGCGACTTACCGATCAGCCACTCGGTCAACGCGGAGCCGGCCGCAATCGAAGCCGTGCAGCCGCGCGTCTTGTAGCGGGCCTCGGCCGCACGGCCATCCCGAAACAGGATCGACAATCGCAGTATGTCCCCGCAGGCCGGATTCGATACTTCTACGGTGACCGCCGGCGGCGGCAGTTCGCCCACATTTCGCGGGTTCTGGAAGTGATCGAGCAGGCGCGCCGAGTACATTTATGTTCCAATGACTCTGATGCGCCAGGATTTCCCCGTGGTTCAGGAACTGGCTTGACCACCGTTGTGGCGGCCCTGATTCATCGCGCCGGCCGTATTCTGATCTGCCGCCGGACGGCGCAGCAGGCGCATGCGCTGAAATGGGAGTTCCCGGGTGGCAAGGTGGAACCGGGCGAGAGTCCCGCGCAGGCACTTGGCCGCGAGTTGCGGGAAGAACTGGCCGTAGATGCGCGGATCGGGGACGAAGTGGAGCGTTACGAGTTCACTTACCCCGGCAAGCCACCTATTCTGCTGATCTTCTATAACGTGGCCGATTTTGACGGCGAGCCGCGGAATTGCGTATTCGAGGAGATGCGATGGGTTGCGCCGCACGAACTTCCGCGCTTCGACTTTCTGGAAGGCGATGTGGAATTTGTTAAGCGTCTGGCAACGGCCGGCTGAGCTACTGCGTCAACCTCACCTCTACGTTGCGCTGCCGGTTCAATTGCTCAGTCAACTGGCGGTCTACCAGTGAAAGCGAGACCTGGTTGTGGACGTTGCCCGACGTGAAGTAATGTAGCGTGTCGCCTTCGGTGTAATACGCCACAGCCGAGTAGACCGTGTGATCCTTGAAGGCGATCAGATAGTAGGACGCATCGCTGGGCACCGGATTGTCGTTCGCCGGCGCCTGATAATAATGATAGTTGGATGCCCCGCTCTCAGGCGGCGGTGCGTCGCCGGTTGGCGGTTGGCCGAAATACTGATTGATCACCACCGGCGGTGGCGCGGGCTGAGCACCGCCGCCCGAATCGGAGACCGGCTGATCCGGCTGTGCAGGCGCGTAGCCGTATCCGTAGCCATAGCCGCCTATGTAGACCGGATACGCGTAAACGCCGGAAGCGCCACGGCGGCGACTTGAGCCCGTACCGCTGTACGAACCGAATCCGGGGACGAGGGTTCCGAAGCGGTTTGCCCCGGCCGAACTGGCGGCAGCGCCCTGCGGTCTCGCCGGAGTCACCACGTTGCCCCACGGGTTGCCGCCCACCGGAGCGTGTCCCAAGCCCGGAAAAACCACATTTCCGAAGCCGCCGACTGAGTAGTATTGAGCGGAGAGCGGTCCAACGGATAGAATCGCGACGAAGACTGCGCCGGAGAATTTCATGGCATCCTCTCACATCAGCTTACCACCGGCGGGCGCGGGGCGACTGCGCTTCTGCGATTTTTCAAATTTTTGAGGGCACACCTGCCACGGGTCTGCCCCCACAAGTGCGGATGCTATAATCCTAGGGTACTGGAGGAGGCATACGTGAAGTTTTTCCTGGATACCGCCAATCTCGACGAGTTGAAGAAAAGCGCCAACTGGGGCATCGTCGATGGCGTGACAACCAATCCGACGCTGATCGCCAGGGAAGGCCGGCCGCTGGAGGACCAGATCCGGCTAATCTGCGACATCGTCGATGGGGACATCAGCGCCGAAGTGGTATCCACGGAATCCGGCCAGATGATTCGGGAGGGCCGCGACCTGGCGCGCTTGCATCGCAACGTGGTGGTGAAATGCCCGCTGACGCGCGATGGTATTAAAGCGACTTCGATCCTGAGTAAGGACGGCATCCGGGTCAACGTCACGTTATGTTTCTCGCCCGCACAGGCGATATTGGCCGCCAAAGCCGGGGCTTATATCGTGAGCCCTTTCGTCGGCCGCCTGGACGATATCGGCTGGAACGGCATGGAACTGATCAGGAGCATTACCAACATCTATAAGATTCACGGTTTCAAGACGCAGGTATTGGCGGCGTCAATGCGTTCGCCCACGCACGTAGTGGATGCGGCTGCGGCGGGCGCGCATATCGCCACTCTGCCCTTCAAGGTGCTGAATATGCTCTTTGATCATCCGCTCACCGACAAGGGACTCAATCAGTTCCTTTCGGACTGGGCCAAGGTATTTCAGGAGACCCCGGTCGCCGGCTAACTCAGGGGAAGGTGTCCATAGCGGCTGAAGGCATCACTGCGGCGCTGTTTTGCGTACTGCTTGTCTTGCTTATCGCTATAGGTGTGCGCGCCTGGCTGAGTTCGCGCGTCTCTCCCGACGAGCAGGAACGCCGCCGCCGGCGGATGCTGCTCTCTACCGGAAAGATGGGGGATGCCAACCTGGTGGAAATCCGTGACGACCTGCTGGTTTATTCTTACGACGTACGGGGTGTGCAGTACACCGCCTCGCAGGATATTTCCCAGCTAAGAGCGTTCGTGCCGGGCGGCGTTCCCGTGGGACACATCACGGTAAAGTACGACCCGCGAAACCCCGCGAATTCCATCGTGCTGGCCGAGGAATGGAGCGGACTGCGGTCGTGAGACGATTCGATGGCACGTCCCGCTGGCGGATGGCCCGCGCGAGCCGCCGGCTGACCCTGCTGCTGACCGCCGCCGCGCTGCTTTGCGCGCAACCGGATGCGAACGCCCGGTGGAAGGCGTTCCTCGCCTGGCTGAGCGCCCGGCCGCCCGACAGCAAGCCCGCGAATCTGCTGCGTCCTTACCGCGCGGAGTTGATGCGACAGGGTATGTCGGCAGCTGAGGCGGAGCGCGAGACCGACCGTCTGGGGCACCTGGCCTTCACGCGTCCAGATGGCGCGAAGGTGCTTTGGAACAAGGTCTACGGCGGCCACGATCCCATCTTCGTCCAGACGCCCAACGCGCTGCTGGCCAGCGCAATTGAAGGCCGCAAGCCCGGCAAGGCGCTGGACATCGGCATGGGCCAGGGGCGCAACACGGTGTATCTGGCCATGCAGGGCTGGGACGTTACCGGCTTCGATCCCTCCGATGAAGGGGTGCGCCTGGCGCAGGCGGGCGCGGTGAAGGCCGGCGTGAAGATTCGCGCACTGGTAACTAGCGACGATCGGTTCGATTTTGGCACGGCGCGCTGGGATTTGATCGTGATGACGTACATCCGGTCGCTGACCGCCGGCGACGCCGCGCGTATCCAGGGGGCGCTTGCGCCCGGCGGTATCTTCGTTTATGAAAACGGCAGCGACCGCCACAACGAACTACTGAAACTGTTTCTCGGGCTGCGCATCGTGCGATTCGAAGACGTGGATGCGTTTCCGGATTGGAATCCGGGCGAAAGAATCCGGCTGGAGCGCTTGGTGGCGGAGAAGCCGCCGGATTAACATCTACATCATGAACAAATTTCGATTTTGCGCCGCGCTGCTGGTCGCGAGCGGTGTGGCGTTTGGGCAACCGCCCAGCCCAAAGCCCATCGTGCTGCGCGCCGCGCGGCTGCTGGACGTGGACTCCGGCAAAATGCTCGCTCCGGGTGAAGTGCTGGTGACCGGGGAACGCATTGTGGAAGTTGGCACGGCGGTGACGCATCCGCCGGACGCCGAGATTGTGGACTTAGGCGACCGCACGCTGCTGCCGGGCTTGATCGACGCGCACGTGCACCTGTTTCTGCATCCGGGCGCGGAAGATCTGCAGACCGTGCAAGAATCCGTGCCGCAGCGTACCATTCTGGCGGTACTGGCGGCCAAGGCCGATCTGATGGCTGGATTTACGGCCGAGCGGGATATGGGGACGGAGGGCGCAGGCTCTGCCGATACCGCGGTGCGCAATGCCATTGACGGCGGGCTGGTGCCCGGACCACGGCTGCGCGTCAGCGGCAATGCGGTGGATATTCTGGGCGGGCATGAGGACGCTATCGGGTACAATCCGGCGCAACATGTATTGCCCAACGCGACATGGGCTAATAACGCGGCCGAGCTGGTCACGGTGATACGCGGCCAATTCAAGGAAGGCGCCGATTTCATCAAGATCTACGAAACTGGGCGCGACGCGCTGCGCGATGGGAAGTTCGCCACGCCGTATCAATACAGCGAAGCCGAACTGCGCGCGGCCGTGGAGGAAGCCGCGCGCGTGGGCAAGCGGGTGGCCGTACATGCCACCGGAGAGCCGGGCACGCTGTACGCCGCGCGCGCGGGGGTGGCGTCGGTGGATCATGCTTTTCAGCTTAGCGACGAAACCATGCGGCTGATGCACGAGAAACAGATCTTCGCCGTGCCCACGTTCACGATCATCGAATACTTCGCGGATCACGCGGCTTCGGACCGGCAGGCGGAGAACGAACGGCGCATGCTGGAATTTCACGCCCGCGAATTCCGTACGCAGCTCGCGGCGGGCGTGCCGATGGCGATGGGTTCCGATGTGGGTCCGTTTCCGCACGGCACGCAGGCGCGCGAATTCGTGTTGATGGTGAAGTATGGCATGACGCCGCTGGCGGCCTTGCAAGCCGGCACTTTGAACGGAGCTAAGCTGCTCGGGTTGGCAGGACCAGATTGGCGCGATGAAAGCGCGGTTATCTGGCCGATATTGTGGCGGTGCCGGGCGATCCGTTGCAGGATATCGGGGTACTGCAGAATGTTGCGTTCGTGATGAAGGGCGGCGTGATTTATAAGCGGTGAGTGTGGGCGGGGCTGAAGCCCCGCGCCGGCTAAAGGCCGCCCTCCACAAGCTGGTACTTACTTCATCAGGGTGAAGTTTACCTGGATGTCGGTCATCACCTCGACTGGATCGCCGTTGAGGAGCGTGGTTTGATACTTCCACTGCCGCACGGCTTCCATAGCCGCGCCGGCCAGCGCCGGCGGGCCGCTCAGCAACACGAGATTCTCGACCGAGCCGTCCTTGCCGATGATGGCCTGGAGCTGCACCAAGCCTTCGATATGCTGCGCCTTGGCCTCCGCCGGATAGGGGGGTGTCGTCTTCACCAGTAGCTTGGCCTGCTGGACATTCCCGCTGATGCGAATGCGGGTAGGCGGAAGGGCTGATCCGACGGGCGATGCCGCAGATCCGGCCGCCGCGCGCGGTGTCCGCAGTTGGATGCGCACCACGCCGGAAGTCTCGTTCTCCACGTTCATAGTCGCGTTGAGATGCTCGTCGAATGCGTGTACGTTGGCCATCAGAGCGCGCACACCGTCCGCGTCTACGGTGTCCCCTTCGTGGACCGGCAACTGCTGCAGAAGCGCATCGCGGGCCGTGTCCGTGAGGCCGTCCACCGAGATGGCTTTAATAGTCACGCGCTTGCCTGGCGGCAGCAAGTTGGCGGGCTCCGATATGGGCTGTCCTTCTTTGGGGAGCGTGAAATTCATGGTGACTTGAGTAGTGGCCGGCAGGCTCATGGCTTGCGGCGAGTAGTGCCACTGCAAAACGGCCTCGAGCGCCGCGCTGCGCAGTTCCTCCGGTCCGCTGAGCACATGCGCGTCGGAGACGTGGCCCTCGGCGTCGATGTGGACTTCCAGGACGACGTCGCCTTCGATATGTTTCTTGCGCGCGGCTTCCGGATATTTGGGCGGCACGCTGTGCAGCAGGTTCGACGGTGCGGCTTCCTGGGGAACCGGCGCGGCCTGCAGCGGAAATGTGTGGAGCGCAAGCCAGCCGGCGGCGAGCAACAATCCGCAACTGGCGGCGCAGAACGATATGACACGGCGTTTCGACATAGTAACCTCTTTCATAAGCAGAGCCACCCGGCTCTTCAGGTGACGTTTTCGCAAGAACAGAGCGGCCGGCGCCAGGTCCAACGCCGGCTGATTTCCAGCCATGGCCAGCAGCGCGTTGAGATACTGCTGGCGGTCGCCGGTACGCGCCACCACCTCGCCGTCGACAACCTGTTCGCGCGCCAGTTGCGCCTGGCCGAGCAGCCAGCAGACGGCGGGATGAAACCAGAAGACCGCGTGCACGGCTTGTTCCACCAGGGTAACGATCCAATCGCGGCGGCGGATGTGCAGCAGTTCATGGCAAGCGATGGCTTCCTGAATATCGCTGGGCAAGGCGCTGAACTGGCCGGGAAGCAGGACGATGGGCCGCCACAGCCCAAAGGTGACCGGCCCGGAAAGCGAAGGCGCCAGACGAAACTCCGCGTGCGGCGCGAGGGTGGCGCGCAGGGCATCGAAACGCGGCCAGAGCGGCGTGTAGGTCTGCGCCTCCCGCCGCCAGCGGCGCAATTTGCCGAATCCCACGGCGAGCCACAGGCCGCGCGCGACGCATCCGGAGACGAGCACGAACAGCAATACCTGCCGCCACGGAGGCGAATATGTTGCGGGGTGGCGGGGCGCGACGGCCCGCGCAGCGGAGGTGGTGATCTCGATATCGCCAGCGACGGAAGTGCGCCACGGTTCCACTGCGGGCAGCAGCAGGCAGACGACCAACAGCGCTTGCCAAAATGCCAGGCGAATGCGCGGCACACGCAACTGGAAAGCCCATACCGCCGCGCCTCCGGCGGCAATCAGCACCGCGGCCTGGACGCTCCAGGCGATCAGGTTAGCCAGCCAGTGGGCTGCGTTCATGACCGCTCTCCGATCAGGCGCCGGATCTCCTCGATTTCGTTCGGCGTCAGGTGGCGGTCGGCGATCAGGTGCACGAGCAAAGGCTCGGCGGAACCATTGAACACGCGATTGACGAAATCGCGCACCATGGCGCCAATGACGCGGTTCTTGGGGTGGGCCGGGCGATAGACGTAGGCGCGGTCGACCTGTTTCCGGTTCAGATAGCCCTTCTGTTCCAGGATCTTCATCATGGTCATGACGGTGGTGTAGGCGACTTTACGGCGCTCAAGGAGGGATTCGTAAACGTCTCGCACCGTGGCGGTCTGGCGGTCCCAGACGATCTTCATGATCTCGAGTTCCTGATCCGTGAGGGTTTTGCTCGGCGGTCGCATACTAATAAATTAGTACTATGGAACGAAAATGTCAAGCGGAATCGTATAATCATTTTCATAAACGAGAGTGACCGCATGCGAAATCCGGACTTGCTTCCCCGCCCGGTTTGGCTCTCGCCGCGGTGCTGCCGATGGCCGAGCGACGGCATTGGCGTCAAGCATTCCCGCGGTTTCTCAACGACATCGACGCGAATCTTCCGCGCGGCGCTGACGTCCAACTGGCGATGGGCAACCAACGCTGCGTCCGCCGCGGAAGCTACCCAGCCGTTCGATCCCCGGGAAACGCGATGCGCGATTACTTGGTGAGCGCAACAAGATCCCACGCCGCTTGTGTGGACAGCAGACGCCGAGCTGATCCTGGGCAGAGCTGAAAAAGAAAACTACATGAAAAGGTTCATCATCACCGGCGCGCCGGGTGCAGGGAAGACAGCCATCATCCGTCAGTTAGAACTCGATGGGTTCAGCGTAGTCGAAGAGGCGGCTACTGCCGTCATCGCTACCGCGCAGGCACAAGGAACGGTAGAGCCCTGGAGACACCCCTCGTTTATCGACGCAATCGCTCATCTGCAAAGGGACCGCCAGATTCGAGCATCTTATCAACCGGATGAGATTCAGTTTCACGACCGTTGCGCGGTGTGTACCGCGGCGTTGGCAGTCTATCTCAAGCACCCTTTTTCACCCTTTCTTATCAGCGAACTGGAGCGCATCAAAAAAGAGGCAATCTACCAAAGCCGAGTCTTCTTCATTCGCAATCTGGGCTTCATCACGCCTACCGAAGCGCGGCGAATCAGCTTTGAGGAAACGGTACGGTTTGAGAAAATTCACGAAGAGACGTATCGAGAGTTCGGCTTCCAACTGGTCTCAATCGAGCCAGGAAGTCTGGTGGAACGGGTCAGCAGAATCAAAGCGGCAACTCGTCAGTGGAGGCGGACAATTGCTACGACGGCCCTCCGCGTCCTTGACGCGACAACGACAGAGGTACAAAAGCCAGGCAGAAATTTGATCGCGCTCCAGGTTTCATGCATTATTCCTGCCGCAGCGTTTCAGCCGGATTCAGACGCGTCACGCGCAGAGCGGGCAGAAAGCTGGCGGCGGAAGCCACCGCCAACAAGATGATGGCTACGGCGGCAAAGGTGAGCGGGTCGCCCGGACGCACGCCCCATACCAGATGGCGCAGCAGCCGGGATGCAAACGCGGCGAGCACGGAACCGGCCACTATGCCAGCCAGCGCCAGCGCCACGCCGGGCAGCGCCACCGTGCGGACCGCCTGGGGCACAGTCGCCCCGAGCGCCAAACGGATGCCCAGTTCGCGCGTCCGCTCCGCTACCGAGTTGGCGATCAAGCCGTAAATGCCCACGGCCGAAAGCAATAGCGCAAGACCGGCCAGGGTCCCCAACAGGACCGCCTGAAAACGCTGCTGGGCCACTGCACGGTGGCGCACATCCTCCATGCTGTGGAAGCCTGCGAAGGGGAGTTGGGCATCCACGGACTGGAGTGCCCGCTGCATTCCGGATATGACACCCTGCGGGGATCCCGTGGTGCGCACGATCCAGCTTGGCGAAAACCACATGTGCACCAGTTGCATGAATTTGTCGCCGAACTGCGTGGCGGGGACGTAAACGTCCGGCTTCGGCTCTAACGGAGCGTCGTTCTCGCTCCAGCCGCTCTTCTGCTGAATATCGCCGACCACACCGACGATAGTGCGTCGGTCATCGCCGCCGAAGGCCAGGAGGCGGCCGATCGGATCATCGCCGGGCAGGTACATTTTCACGAACGCCTCGCTCACGATCACGGCGGGCGCGGCGCTACTGCTGTCCGCCGGCGTAAATACACGGCCGCGCAGCAATGGAATGCGCAAGACCCGGAAGAACTCGGGCGTGATATAGAACATGTTGGTGATCTGCCATTCGCTATCCACGTGCTTGCCATCCAAGCGGCGGAAGCCGTCATTCAGCGCACGTTCGTAAGGCAGGCTGAGCGTGACGGCTGCGGATGCGACGCCCGGCAGTTCCCGCATGCGGGCCAGGCTCTGGTCGAAGAGACGGTTGACGCGCTCGCTGGTCGAGTAACGCGCATCCTGCAGGGACAGTTGCGCGGTGATGACGTTTCGCGCGTCGAAGCCCGGGTCGAGGCCGTTCAGATGGGCGAACGTACGGATGAGCAAACCGGCGCCCACTAGCAGAACCACGCCCAGCGCGATTTCGCCCGCGACCAGGATGCGGCGCGGCCAAGGATTGCGGCTGCCGGCGACGCCCCGCCCGGCCTCGCCCAATGCCTCGCGGATATGCATGCGGCTGGCGACCAGCGCCGGATACAGGCCGAACAGGATGCCAGCGGCGATGGATGCGCCAGCCGTGGCGCACAGCACGCGCCAGTCCAACTCTACGGTTTGCCAGACGTGCAGGCTTTCCTGCGCCAGGGATTTGAGGGCTTTCACCCCTAGCCATCCCAGGAAAGCACCGGCGGCTCCCCCGCAGATCCCCAGTAAAACGCTCTCCGCCAGCAATTGCCGGATGAGTGCGGCGCGGCCGCTGCCCAGCGCCAGGCGGGTGGCCATCTCGCGGGTGCGTCCGGCGGACCGGGCCAGCAACAGCCCGGCGATATTGACGCAGCCGATCAGCAGCACCAGGCCTACGGCCGCCCACAGTATGAACAGGGGAGCGCGTAAGTCATCGGTCAGGCCGCGCTGGAAGGAGATCAAATGCAGACGTCCGGGGTCGGATGGTCCATCCGCGCGCAGAAATGGCGCGCCCACGGCCTCGACTTGTGCATCGGCTTGGGCCCAAGTGGCGCCGGGGCGCAGACGGGCCACGATCTCGTAATTCCAGCCGCCGCCCTCGCCGGTGGGGGTGGGCTGCAGCGGCGTGAAGAGGTCGGCCGCCGTGTCGCTTTGGAAATTCGATGGCAGCACGCCCACGATCGTATACGGTTCGCCGCGCAGCGTAACAGATTGCCCCACCACCGAGGCGTCTTCGCGAAAGACGCGCTTCCAGAGCGCGTAGCTGAGCACGGTGACGGGGCGTGCACCCGGCCGGTCCTCATATACGGAGAACTCGCGGCCGATCAGCGGGGGGATGCCCAGCACACGAAAGAAACCAGCCGATACGCGTTGTTGCCGGACATACTCGACGCGGCCGTCCGCCGCGAAATTGACGCCCATGAACCCGCCGTAGACCGCCGCGTCCACATAAGTGGCATGGTCGCGCACGGCTTCCCAGATGCGCCCGTTCTCGCCCATCTGGTCGCCTTCGGAGCCTTTGTTCTGGTAGTGCCGGGCGACGGTGGCGAGACGGTCAGGCTGCGGATACGGCAAGGGACGTAGCAACACCGCATCCACCACGCTGAAGATCGCGGTATTGGCGCCAATACACAACGCCAGCGTGGCCACAGCGGCGGCGGTGAAGGTGGGGCTCTTGCGCAGGACGCGGGCGGCGTAGCGCAGGTCGCGCCTGATTTCGTCCGGCCAGTGCATGCCGACGGCTTCCCGGCATTCTTCAGCCGCCGCCGCGGTGCTGCCGAATTCGATGCGTGCCCGGCGGTGAGCCTCGTCCACTTCGACACCACGGGCGATCAGATCCGCGGCATAACGCTCCATGTGGCTATCCATTTCGGAAGCCATCTCTCCAGCCAGGCGCGACTGCCCGGTGAGCGCGCGCCACCACGACCGCGCTTGCGCCAGCATGTTATACCTCCTCCGGTTCCGCGGCCAGTACGTCGGCGATGGCGCCTGCCAGACGTTTCCATTCCTGCCGCTCGGACTTCAATTGCTTACGCCCGGCGGCGGTGAGGCTGTAGTACTTGGCCTTGCGGTTGTTATCGCTTTCGCCCCATTGGGCGGCGATCCAGCCGCGATGCTCCAACCGGTAGAGAGCCGGATAAAGCGATCCCTGCGGGATCTGCAGCGCGTCTTTCGAGACCTGCTGGATGCGCAGGAGGATCCCGTAGCCGTGCAGCGGGCCGAGGGAGACGGCCTTCAGAATCAGCATGTCCAGGGTGCCTTGCAGGATGTCGACCGGTTTACCCATTTTCGATCTCCTCTAGCCATTCTAGGAGTGGTCTCCTAGAATGTCAAGGAGAAAGAAGAATCCGAATAGCGCCGGAGACGTTGCTGAGCGGCGGGCCTATTGCGGAGCCGCAGGCGTCGCCTGAGGATTCACGGGAGGCATGGCTTGTTGCCCAGGGGATTGAACAGCCGGCTTGGAAGCCCCGCGACCCAGCCGCAGACTCTGAAAATCCCGCCCGTTGATCACGTAATACCAATCCGCGAAGCGGTCGTTCAACTCCCGCGCGGCGCGCTCACCCGCGCCCGCATCTCCTCCGTAAGCCGCCGCTTTGGCCGCATCGAAATGCACCATCACAAACAGAGTCCGGTTATCGGCCGGCACGCCGGATTTGCCATCGCCCGCGGCCACTTCGCCGAAGCGCAGCGAGTACATCAGCCCGTTATTCGTCTCTATCGTCATATCGCCTTCGCTCGAATAAACGCGGCCCTGCGGCGTGAAGAAATAGCCGGCTTTCTGCAAAGACAGCGCGGTTTCGAGCGTAAGCTGCAGCTCTTCGTGGCGCAGGCCGGCGGCCAGACCGGGCGGCTTCGGCCGCACATCCACGATCTTCAGCCCATCGAGCGCCGTGGCCATGGCATGCACGGCGGGCAGGTTGAGCTTCTCGCCGGTGGCCTTCCACTCGCCTTTATCCTGCGTAAGCACCGCGGTCTCCGCATCATTCATATGGCCGGTTGGATCGATGTTATAGCGGTTGATGGTCACCTTGCGTATGGTGCCGCTCGAGATGCGCAGCAGGCCCGCATTCACCCAGTCCGCAAAACGCGCCGAAGGATCCGCGTCAGTCTTGACCGCATAAGTACGTTTCTGCCCGGGCACCCGCACATACCGATATCCGGGTTTGCCCTCGGCCGGCTTGCCGAAAATATAATCGGCCAGCACCACGCCGTTGGCGTCGCGCAAAGTCACGCGCTTGCCGCGGCCCGTGAGTCCGCCGGCTTTTTCATCCAGCGGATCGACCAAACCGAACTTGGCATGATCGAGCGCCGAATCCGAGCGCACCATGTCCTTCTTCAGATACATCAGCGCCGCGGCTGTCTTGGACAGGCGGTCGCCGATATCCACGCGGTAATTGTAGTGCGATGCAATTACCCACTTGCCTTGCTGAAACTGCACCTTCAGCGGTATGGCCGTGGCAGTGGCCTCGTCGTAGTCCACCACTTCGATGGTGCGCGGTGACTGCGGATCGGTGAAGTTTGGATAGAAGGCCGCACCCTGATCACTCAGGATCGCCGGCACGCGCGCTTCCGGTTCGATGACGGCTGCGGAGATTCCCAGTACCAGCGCGGCGCCCACCAGCACGGCGGTTTTGACGGATTCAGTCATCCTGCCGCCTCCTTTGCCACCAGCCTATCCACCGGCACGCCGATGCGTTCCCGCCGCAGCCGGCGCACCGAAACGATCAGAAATACGATGAACGCGGGAATGGGCGGCAGCGCTACGGCCATCAGCTTGATGGTGTTTTGAATGCCGCGTATGGAATTCTCCATCTCGGCACGGCTGTCTTCAATCTGCCGCTGCTTCTCGTCATCGATATTGGTTCGCGCCACTTCCAGCCGGCGGTTCTCAGCCGATTTGAGATTGGCGATCATGACCTCTTTGGTCTGGTCGTCCAGATCGGCGCGCTGCTCCACTTCGCGCACCGCGCGATCCAGCCGCGCCTGCGCCTCCTTCAGCCGCTGGTCGGCCAGCGCCTCCGCCTGTTCGGATTCGTGCAGACGCTGCGCTTCATACGTCCGCGTGCGCGCCTCCACGGCTTCGAGCGTACGCTGCTTGGGACGCCGCTTGCGCAGCGCGATGAAGGACGGATCGCCCGCCAGTTGATCCACGCAGTTCAGCAGAAACGTAACATTATCGAAATTGAGATTTTCCGTGCCGCGGCGCCGCAATTCGAAAAACTGCTCGCTCATCAGATCCGCATCGGCAATGACGATCGCGCTCACCGGCCCGCGGCTTCCCTTGCCTTGTACGCGTGCCGCCAAAACGTGATCGCCTCCGTCCGGGTTATGCGCCGCATCCTGATTGATAGCCACGCCGAACATGCTGCGCTGGACCAGATCGTCCCAGCGGACCACCCCCGAATCGGGGCTGGTCTTGAGCAACGGCACGAATGGCGCGCCGCCCTGACTCTTTAGCACGCCGGCATACAGCAACACAACCTCTTGCAGCCCCGCGGTGATGGCATCTTTCTGATTGAAGCCCTTGTCCACAAAGATCACTTCCTTGGGCAAGCTGCGGAGCTGCGGGTGGGGGTTGTAATTATCCCACGCGATGCGATTGGTCTGCCAGGAAATGCCCAGCACGTCCATAAGGGGGCGCAGATTGGCCTTCGCGCTGGATGCCGACGCCGCCGGCGTAGCGAATGGTCCGCTGGCGGCGGCCTCCTGCGGCGCGAGATCCAGATCGAAGGCCGGCATTGGATCGACCAGGAGAAGGGCGGGTTTGCCGCTCGCCACGTAGGCCGTGAGCCTGTCCGCCTGCGCCTGCGTGAGTGCGGAGGGCAACGCCACCAACAGCGTATCCAGGTCCGCCGGGTAATCGGCATCCGGCGAAACCTGCGCGACTTCGTATTGCTTTCTCAATTCAGAAACAATGGACCACTCCTGCGACTGCGCGCGGCTTTGAAAATCCAGGCCGCCGAACAGCTTGGCCGGCGTATTCAGAATGCCGACCTTTTTGCGCCGCGCGCGCGACACCACACGAATGGAACGCATCAACTCGTATTCCACCGGCAGGCCGCGGTCGAAGAACGGGATGACGAACTCCTCCGACCCACGCGTAAACGCCAGACCCAGAAAGATCTCATTCATCACGCGCGCGCTTTCTTCGCTGGCGGGCACGCGAAATGGCTTGATGCCGAAACGGTCTTGCGCCTCGCGCGCCTGCGGCGAATACTTCTCGGTCTCCACGATCTTGGTGTTGACCCCGCCGTCGGAAACGGCTTGAAACTCCCGCAGCATGGCCACCAGCCCACTGCGCGCTTCCACATAGCTGCGCGGGACATCCGGGCTGAAATAAGCCTGTATGAAGACCGGCTGGCGCTTGTCAATGGACCGCAGCAGGGCTTTTGTCCCGGCGGATAGCGAATGGATCTGCTCCGAGGTCACGTCCACGCGCAGGCGCGAGTTGGAGGCCAGCAGTGTAAGGCTGGCGACGATGGCGGCAAGTGCCGCTGCGCGGGCCGCCAGATGGCCGCGCATCCACGGAGCTGCCGGTCCTGTGCGCCAGCGCCGGTGCCCCAAAATGATCATGTTCAAGTAGAGAGTGGCCGCGGCGAACGACGCAAAGTAGACCAACGGACCCAGCGTGATCACGCCGGTCGAAAGATCGCGGAACTGTTCCACTACCGACAGTTTCTCGGCCAGGCGCTGAGGGGCGCCGGTTAAGATCGATCCCGCATAATTCAGGAAGACAGGTACCGAACAGAACACCGCTCCCAGGATAAACGCGACAGTCAGGTTATCGGTTAGCGCCGAAGCCAGCATCCCAACGGTGAGCAGCGCGGCGCCCATCAGCCAGTAGCCCAAATAAGTGGAAAACATCAGGCCGGGATCGGGACTGCCGAGCCAGCAAAGCACCACCACATGACTTAGTGAAAATAACAATGCCACGGTATAAATGGCCAACGCAGCGAGATACTTACCAAGTACGATCTGTAAGTCCGTTGCCGGCAGAGTCAACAAGAGCTCCTCGGTACCCTGCTTTTTTTCTTCGGCCCAGAGGCTCATGCTGATGGCGGGCACCAGGAAGATGAGCAGATAGGGGAAGAAGCGGTTGAGTTGATCGAGGTTGGCCAGGTTGGTCGCAAAAAAGCGCTCCTGCCAGAAGGCAGCCATTGCACTCAGAAAGACAAATAGCGTAATGAAGACGTAGCCGGTGGGCGTGGCGAAGTAAGAAGCCAGCTCGCGCTCCAGGATGGCGCGAATTACACGCTTGCGGGGGTGCATGCGCCTCCTTCCTGCATCGCACCATCGGTCAGCGCGTGGAATGCATCGTCGAGGGACGCGTAACCGGCCTGCATGGCGGCGGGTGTGCCGTCGAATACGACGCGGCCGCGATTGATAAAAATCACGCGGCCCGCCATGGCTTCGACCTCTTGCAAAATGTGCGTCGAAAGCAGAATCGTCTTGCTCTGGCCCAACTCGCGGATGGTCTGGCGCACTTCGCGCGTCTGGTTCGGATCGAGGCCGCTGGTGGGTTCGTCCATGATCAGGACATCGGGTTCATGCAGCAGCACCTGCGCCATGCCGGCGCGCTGCCGGTAGCCCTTGGAGAGTTTCCTGATGGGTTTCTCGATCACGGCTTCGAGAGAGCAGCGCGCTACTACCGCGTCGATGCGCTGGCGCAGGTGCGCACCCGTGAGGCCGCGTGCCCGTCCGAAAAATTTGAGCAGGCCGAGCGGAGTCATATCGGAATAGAGCGGACCGTTTTCGGGCAGATACCCGAGGCGCTCCGAGGCCACGATACGGTCCGTAGCCACATCCATGCCGGCGATACGGGCCACGCCGGAACTGGGCGCCAGATAGCCCGTGAGGATCTTCATCGTAGTGGACTTACCCGCGCCGTTCGGGCCTAAGAAAGCAGCCACCTGTCCTTGCGGGATGGAGAATGTCACGTCGCGAATCGCGGCGAAATCTCCATAAAATTTGCTGAGGCCGGCGGCCTCGATCATGGGTGCGTTACTGAATTCCGGCATGCTGCGAGGGGTCTTCGAAGACGTACATTAGCTCGACTTTATCACAATGAGTGGCCGGTTTGTGGGCGCGTGATCAGCCCTTGAGAAAAGACTTCCCAAATGGCAGGGTTTTGGAGTATTCTAGTAGCGGGACCAGGGGCTGCGAACCCCTGATCCCACTCGGCCACTTACCGCCGGCGTTTACGCCAGACGATGATGACCGTGACGCTGCCGAGAAGCGGCAGGCCAACTAGAATCAGGATCATAGACCCTCCTTTCTGCTTCGAATAGAAGGCCCGGGCGTGAACCCCGGGCTTTCCCAATCCAGAGCTCAAGTACTCCGTCTCGGGAACCCGCTCTTCCAATCTCCGTTTGAAAGGTCTCCGTCTGTCCGGTGCCGCAACCGGCGCGGTGTTCTCAGGAAAAACGGCTAACAGGAAAAACGGCTAATCGGTGGGTAAGTCCCTGGCGCCCGTCAACTCATCGACCAGTTCCGTGATCAGCGCATCCCGGCCTATGTCTAAATCAGTGTGCGGTTCGACGGGCCGGTGCGCTTCGAGCCATGCCCGTACCAGTTCCATAACTGGCTTCGCGACGGCCTCTTCGGCGCCAGGCTCGAAGCGCAAAGGTATCTCGGAACGTTGGATCGCGGATTTCAACAGGTCGGCAAATTTCATTTGGCGCTCGCTTTCAAACCGGTCGCGGCGTGAAAATTCAGTGGGCCGGCGCCGTGTCCCAGCCCTGGGTTGGAACGAATGGCTTGCGCCACGTAATTCTTCGCGCGTGCCACAGCCGCAGTCACCGCGGCGCCGCGCGCCATCTCCGCCGTAATGCCGGCCGAAAGAGTGCAGCCGGTGCCGTGCGTATGCGGCGTATCGAAATGCGGGCCCGTGAATTCCCGCAAATCCTGACCATCGAAAAGCACATCCACCGCGCTCTCCTCCAAATGGCCGCCCTTCACCAGCGCGGCCCTGGCTCCCATTTCGCAGAGGCGCTTGGCGGCCGACCGCATGTCTTCCAGGCTTCCCACGTGAATCCCGGTCAGTTCTTCGGCCTCGTGAAGGTTCGGGCAAATCAGAGCGGCGCGCGGCAGCAGAAGTTCGCGCACGGCGGCAACCGCATCCGGCGAGATTAAGGGCTGCCCGTGTTTGCTAATCATCACCGGATCCACCACCAGCGGGAAGCGGAATTCGGCGGCGGCCGCGGCGATCGCTTCCACGATTTCACGATTGCCTAAAGCGCCGGTCTTGGCGGCGTGCGGAGGAATATCCTCCAGGATGGCGTGCAACTGGGCCATCACGAGTTCGGCGGGGATGCAATCCACGCGGCTTACGCGCACCGTGTTTTGCACCGTCAGCAGGGTGATGACGGCCTCGCCATAAACGCCGAATTGATGGAATGTTTTCAGATCCGCCTGGATACCCGCACCGCCGATCGGGTCCGAGCCGGCGATGCTTAGCGCGACAGGAATCATTTAGTCACCAGTCTAGCAGGCTCACTGGATTGCAGTTCCCTCGCCGTGTAGCGTAGTATACTGACTCACTATGCCGGAACTGTTCGACATGCGCCTGATCCAGCGCGGCGCGCGCTTGCGCCGTTCGCCCTTTTTCGAAGCCACTCTGCGCTATGGCTGCCGGGCCTATACCGTCTATAACCACATGTTCCTGCCCAGCTATTATGACGATCCGGTCAATGAGTACTGGCACCTGCTGAATGAGGTGACATTGTGGGACGTGGCCGTTGAGCGGAACACAGAGATCACCGGTCCCGACGCCTTTCGGTTCACCAGCCTGCTGACGCCGCGCGATCTGAGCCAATGCCGCGTGGGACAGGGGAAGTACGTTTTGATCACCACTGAAGACGGCGGCATCGTCAACGATCCGGTGCTGCTGCGTCTGGGCGAACAGCACTTCTGGCTGGCGGGCGCTGATAGCGACCTGCTGCTCTACGCCAGGGGTCTGGCGGTACATGCGGGAATGGAAGTGAGTATCCGCGAGCCGGACGTTTCGCCGCTGCAGGTGCAGGGGCCTAAATCGAAACAAGTGGTGCAGGCCCTGTTCGGCGATCGGGTATTGGCGTTGCGCTACTACTACTTCCTGGAGACGGATCTGGACGGAATTCCGCTGGTGGTCACGCGTACCGGATGGACCAGCGAGATTGGGTACGAAATTTACCTGCGCGATGCGAGCCGAGGCGACGAGTTGTGGGAACGTATCATGGAGGCGGGCCGTCCTTTCAATATCCGGCCTACTGGCCCCAGCGATATTCGCCGCATCGAAGGCGGCATTCTGAATCATGGCGTGGACATGACGCTGAACACCAATCCGTACGAAGTGGGGCTCGACCGGCTGGTGGACCTGGACAAGGAAGCCGCGTTCCTGGGTCGCGAGGCCTTGCGGCGCGTGCGCGTCGAGGGTGTAAAGCGACGGCTGGCGGGCATTGAGATTGAGGGCGCGCCGATTGAGTTCAATATGACTCGCTGGCCCGTACGCAAAGAGGGGGAGGCGGTGGGCCAGGTGACGTCGGCCATCTATTCGCCGCGCCTGAAGGAGAACATCGGCTATGCGATGCTGCCGGCGCCGCACACCGTGCTCGGCACGAAATTGGAGATAGAAACACCGCAAGGCCCGGCGCGCGCTGTGGTAGTGCCCATGCCCTTTGTAGACCCAGGAAAGATGATCCCGAAATCTTGATTGTGGGGCGGTGCCTCCGTTGAGACGTATGCCGTATCTACGCTGGCTCTTACTCTCCCTCACGCTTGTTTCGCTCTCCGCCGCCGAAAACATCCCGGTGATACTCATCTCCATCGACACGCTCCGCGCTGACCACCTAGGTGCCTATGGCTACCATCTCATTCGCACGCCGAACATCGATTCGTTCGCCCAACACGGCACCCTATTTACTAACATCGAATCGCAGGTTCCACTCACACTGCCGTCGCACACATCCCTATTCACTTCCACTTACCCGTTTCAGAATCAGATCGAAGAGAATGCCGAAGGCGTTTCACCGGGAGCCGCGACGCTGGCGTCCGTGTTGCAATCGCATGGATACAAAACGGCGGCCTTCATCGGCAGCGTCTTCCTGGAGAAGGAGATGGGCCTGGACCAGGGCTTCGAGACCTACGATAGCCCATTCCATTTCGAGGCCTTCTCGCCTATATCCGGCTCGATGTTCTTCGGTGGCGTAGGCCGTCGTGAGTTCGCCGGCAGGGATAGGCGAGACGGAGCCTTAGTGCTGCGCGCGGCGCGTGCGTGGCTGGCGGCAAATCGCGGTGCCAGCGCATTCCTGTTCGTGCACCTGTTCGATCTGCACAAACCGTATATCCGCGGCGGCTACGATGCGGAACTGGCATACACCGACTATCTTCTCGGCGCTTTCAAACAGTTCCTCATCGACACCGGCTGGTGGCAGCGTTCGCTGGTGGTGCTTTTATCGGACCATGGCGAAAGCCTGGGCGAGCACGGCGAAGACAGCCACGGTTACTTCATCTACGAGAGTACGCTGCGTGTGCCCCTCATCATTCACTGGCCCGACGGCGCGGCGACTTATTCCGCGCGCGATGATCGGCCCGGCGGTCTCATCGACGTGGCGCCCACCATGCTCGACTTTCTGCACATGGCCGCGTCTGCATCTTTCGAAGGACATAGTCTCCTCGATGAACACCGGCCGCCCGGTATCTACAGCGAGACTTTATACGCGCACGATGGATTCGGTTGGGCGCCTCTGCGCAGCCTGCGCGAGGGCGCTTATAAATACATAGACGCCCCCGGACCAGAGCTCTATAACTTAGCCGCCGACCCGCATGAGCAAGTAAATCTATATGGCAAAGAACCGGCCCGCACGCAGGCGCTCAAGAGCGATTTAAAAAACCTTCTGGCCAGTCACGCGCCTAAGCTCGCTACTCCCACTGAGATTTCGCCGCGCACACGCGCGCTGCTCGGGTCGTTGGGATATTTGTCCGGCCGTTCACGTGCAGCGGCCGGAGCTGCGATGCCCGATCCGAAAGACCGGCTGGCGGAATACCGCCTCTATGAAAGAGCGCAGGCATTGCTGTACGACCGGCGCCTCGACGAGGCCGCCGCGGTTTTCCGACAGATACTCGCGCGCGATCCAGGGAATACGCTGGCGCGGCGCGATTTGGGAGGGACTTATGTCGAGCAGCACTTATATGCCAAGGCGCGCACTTGCTTCGAGACGGTAGTAGCCGCCGCACCGGACGATTACATGGCGCAGTTTGAGTTAGGCATCGCCGACAAAAACCTGGGACTTACGCAGGATGCCGAGGAACACTTGCAGGCCGCCTGTAAGGTCGCTCCCGCGGCAGAACAATGCCAACGTGAGTTACGCTTGATCGAGAAGAAGTAGCCAGTTATCAGAAGTCCAGCTCGATCTCATCGATGTAGCACCAGCCCCAGTTTTCGCCCGGTTCGAGCGAGCGCATGATCGGATGCTTGGTTTTGTGGAAATGTTTGGTGGCATGCTTGTTCTTCGATGAATCGCAGCAGCCGACGTGGCCGCAAATAAGGCACAGCCGCAGGTGGATCCAGGTATCGCCCATCTTGAGGCATTCCTCGCAACCCTGCGTGTGCGGCGATACTTTCTGAATCTGATCGATGTGTGTGCAGCGGGTCATGTTTTAGCTCCTGTGTGGTGCGCCAAGGGCAAGCGAATTTGAAACCGGGTGTCGCCGGGTGCGGATTGAAAGTCGATTTCGCCGCCGTGCTGCCGTATGATGCGGTGCGCTGTTTCGAGACCGAGGCCGGTACCTTGCCCGACACCTTTGGTGGTAAAGAATGGCTCGAAGATATGCGCCTGTGCTTCCGGCGGGATGCCTGGCCCGTTATCGCCGATCTCGACCAATATCCGATCCAGTTCCCGCGCGGTACGGATGCGCAATTCACCCTTGCCGTCCATAGCGTCGACAGCGTTGTCAATGAGGTTGGTCCAGACCTGGTTCAACTCGCTGCCGTGGGCGCAGATCTTCGGCAAGGAACGGTCGAAATCAAGCTTTACCGTGACGCCATGTTTTAGCCTGTAATGGAGCATGAGCAGCGTGCTTTCCAGACCCTGGTGGATATCGACTTCCTGATCGGGCCCCTGGTCCATATAACTGTACTCTTTGATGGCACGGACCAACTCGGAAATACGCCCCGTAGAGCTTTCGATTTCATCGAGCAGCCCGCCAATGCTCAGAGAAACCGCGATGCGTGAAAGAATATCGGGCCAGGCTTCCGCGGGAAATTGCTGGTATACGCGGTCGAACCAGGCCGCCTCGCAACCGGCCTCGACCAGCGCCGGTGCCAGTTCCCAAGCCCGCGCGACGCCATGCCGAAGCAGGCATGCGGCGACGGCCTCTTCGCAATCGCTGCGTTCCAGCGAATCCATGGAAGCGGGTGCGGCATGCTCGGCGATCTCCCGCTCCAGGGCACAGATGGCCACACGCTGCTCAATGGAGAAATCTCTCGCTTCCAGGCGTCCGACGGCTTCGCGCAGGGTCGCGAACGCTTCGCGCAGGGTGGCCACCGCGCGCCGGGCGGCCGCGGCGGGATTGTTCAATTCATGCGCCAAGCCAGCGGATATCTTGCCCAAGGCCGCCAACTTTTCCTGCTGGTCCTGCAGCTTTGTGAAATCGCGGATGCGGTCGGAGAGCAAGCCGACCAGGCGCGGCCCCAGCACCGGCACCCGCGCCAGCATCTCCGGAAACAGCGCGGCAGGGAAGGTTGCCACGCGCGTGGCGGTCACGGCGCGGATGGTCGCCGGGAACTGGGTCATGCGCGAGTATGGCAGCATGCCGGTGACCATCGGGGCGCGGAGGATCCGCACGGCTGCCTCTGAGTTCGCGGATTCGATACGTAAGCGTACCTCGCCCTCGAAGAGGACCGTCATCCGGTCGGCGGGAGTTCCTTCGCGAATGTAGACATCGCCTGGACTGAGATTGACAGGCGTCATCTGCGCCGCCAGCCACTCGAGATCATCGTCCGCCAGATCGGAGAACACAGGCACACTGCGTAAGTCGTCAGTCAGCATATGGGAGGGCGGGCTTTAGCCGGCGTGGGGCTTCAGCCCCGCGGACTAACTTGAGAAGTGTTGCGGCACGGGCACACAAAATAGCATGCGAAGCTATCGCCGCCGGTTGCCGCATATAGATGCTCCGGGACTGCCGGTATTTCTTACGTGGAGGCTGCATGGCAGCCTGCCGCCGGAGCGTACGTTCGAACGGGAGCACCTTACTTCCGGTGAGGCGTTTATCGCGTGGGACCGCTTGCTTGATACAGCTCGTACGGGTCCTCTTTATTTGAAGCAAGTCGAGATCGCCAGCTTGGTTCAGGATCAGTTGCTCAGAGCCGCCACCGACGGACTTTGCGAGATCGATGCCTCCGTAATCATGCCTAGCCACGTCCATTTGCTTTGTACGCCCACGGCACCAATTGCAGACCTTATGCGCCTGGTAAAAGGATCTACGGCCTGTACGGCCAACCGCATATTGGGACGGCGCGGAGAAAAATTCTGGCAGCAAGAATACTTCGGTCGCATCGTACGTGACGCCAGTGAAGACCACCGCATCTGTCGGTACATTGAATGCAACCCCGTTAAGGCCGGGTTGGCCGCTCAACCTGCACAATTTCGATGGTCGAGCTTTTGGCGGGGCTAAAGCCCCGTGCCGGCTAAAGCCCGCCCTCCATTGTTTTCTGGGCATGTTAGGCCTTGCTTAGATATTGATGCACAAATTGGATTGCGATAGAGCCTTCGCCTACTCCCGACGCCACGCGCTTCACCGACCCGTGGCGCACATCACCCACCGCAAAAATGCCCGGCACGCTGGTTTCGAGCAGGGTCGGCGGCCTCCGCAGCGTCCAGGTACGTGGCGGCTTGCCATCTTCCATCAGTGATGAGCCAGTCAGGATAAAGCCGTTCTTGTCGCGCGCCACGATTCCATCCAGCCAATCGGTGCCTGGCTGTGCACCAATAAAAATAAACATCGCGCAGGCATCCACGCGCTGGCTCGTATTGGTAAGGCCACATTCGATGGTAATAGCTTCCAGGCGTTCCGCGCCATGCACCTCCGTCACCTGCGTTTGAAATTCGACGTGAACATTCGCAGTACGTCCGATTTCATCGATCAAATATTGCGACATAGTCGCCGCCAGCGACACACCGCGGACCAGCATGATTACGCGCCGCGCATAGCGGGAAAAGTTGATCGCCGCCTGTCCGGCCGAGTTCGCGCCACCAACAATGTAGACGTCTTCGTCGTGACAGGTCACCGCTTCAGTTGATCCCGCTCCGTAATAAACTCCCGCGCCAGTGAGGCGGTCGATGCCGGGTACGTCCAGCTTGCGCCACTCGACACCGGTGGCGATCAGTAGCGCCTCGGCGGAAATTTCGCTGCCATCGGCCAGACGCACGATCCGGTAAGGATCCTCGATGCGCAAACTGACGGCCTCCTGCGGGGCCAGAATTTCCGCCCCGAACCGGCGCGCCTGGGTGACGGCGCGGCGCGCCAAATCGGCGCCGCTCAAGCCTGCGGGGAAACCGAGATAATTCTCGATGCGCGCGCTGAGGCCGGCTTGGCCGCCGGGCGCTTCCCGTTCGACGATCACGGTGTGCAACCCCTCCGAGGCGCCGTAAACAGCCGCCGCGAGGCCAGCCGGACCGCCTCCCAGGATGATCACGTCATAGGATGCCTCTCCCGCGCGCGTATTGAAACCGATGCGTCCCGCTACGTCTGAGTGTGCTGGATCACACAGGGTGCTGCCATCCTGAAAGAACACGACCGGGAAATGCCGCTGTTCGAGCGTCAACATGTCTAGCGCGCGGCTCACTTCCGGATCGCCCGCGGCGGTTTCCACGTCGAGCCACTGATACGGAACCTGATTGCGCGCCAGAAATTCGCGCAGTTCATACGCCCGCCGCGACCAGCGTGTGCCGAGCACCCGCAAGCCCTCAAACGGCGGATGGTACGATCCCATCCAGTCTCCGAGCAGGTCGTCCAGAACGGGATAGAGATTTTGCTCGGGCGGGTCCCACGGCTTGAGCAGGTAATGATGCAGCTTGATTTCGTTGATGGCGCGAATGGCGGCCTCCGTATCCGAATAGGCCGTTAGCAGGACGCGTTTGGCGTCCGGGCATAGAGGGATGGCACGCGCCAGAAACTCGATGCCATTCATCTGCGGCATGCGGTAATCGACCAGGAACAGAGCCAGTGGATCGCCCTGCTGCCGAAGCCGATCGAGGAGTTCCAGTGCGGCGGTTCCGGAATTGGCCGAAAGGACGCGATAGCCAGGCGCGTATTGGCGCCGCAGATCGCGCTCGATAGCCTTTAGAACGTCGGGGTCGTCGTCAATCGTTAACAGGGTCGGCTTAGCCATGGACACACCGTGCTTAATGTTCGATGCGCGCACGGCGGCGGAGGTCGCAGGGGGATACAATGAACGTGATGCCTGACGTTACGGGGGTCGTCGAAACGTGTTTGTACGTGGACGACCTGGCGCGCGCCGAGCGCTTCTACCAGGATGTTTGCGAATTCAAGAGGCTGAGCGGCGACGATCGCTTTTGCGCATTGAGCGTGGCCGATCACAATGTGCTGCTGCTGTTCGAAAGGGGGGCCACCCTGGAGGCCGTCCAGACGTCCGGCGGCGTGATTCCCCCGCACGATGGCGCGGGACCGCTGCACGTAGCATTCGCCATCCCGGCCGCCGCGGAGGCGGATTGGCAGCGGCGATTGGAAGAGCGCGGGATTGCCATTGAGAGCACTGTCGATTGGCCGCGCGGCGGGCGTAGTTTGTATTTCCGCGATCCGGATCAGCATCTGTTGGAATTGATCACGCCGGGCTGCTGGTCGATTTATTGAGACCCGCTCCGCCAATCGTCCGCATTACCCCGGGTGCACCCATGGCGTGCGATACGGCCGCGCCAGCAACCGGTTGGCATCCTCGTCGCCCGCGATCCGTCCGGCCTGCGGGTCCCAAGCCAACGTGCGTCCAAGCTTCATCGAGAGATTGGCGAGGATGCAACTCGCCGTCGAGATGTATCCTTCCTCGATGTCCGCCACCGGCTTCGAGCGCGCATCAATGGCCGCCAAAAAATCTTTCATGTGATACCGGATGGCGGGCGCCACATGCCTTTCCAGGGCTTCCTCGGTTTTGTCCACCGGATACTGTTCCAGTTCGTACGTAACATCGCGGTGGACGGCGCCTTTGCCGCCTTCCGGCACAAAATCGTAACTGTAGACGCTTGCCTTCAACGTACCCTTATCGCCATAGAAGGTCGCGCCCCAACTGTAGTTAGGATCGGGATCGGGAGCCGCGCCCCAGGTGCGATGCTGCCATACAATCTTCAGATCGTCATAATCGAATGTGGCGGTCTGCGTATCGGAGATGTCGGCCTTTGATTTCTTATCCACCAGGATGCCGCCTTCCGAGGACACCCGCCGCGGCCAGCCCAGGCCCATCATCCAACGCACCATATCGAACATGTGAATGCACATGTCGCCCACGATGCCGTTGCCGTATTCCATGAACGCACGCCAGCCGCGGGGATGCACCAGGCGATTGTACGGGCGCATGGGCGCGGGGCCGGTCCACATTTCGTAATCGAGATAGGCCGGCGGATCGGTATCCGGCGGATTCTCGGTGGCGCGCATGTGATAGTAGCAGCAGATCTCGACCAGGCCGATCTTGCCCAGCTTGCCTTCCCGGATGAAACGGTCGCGCGCCTCGATCAGATGTGCGGCGTGCTGCGCCGTTGCGTGCCCACCTGCACTACGCGCTGATGCTGCCGCGCTGCGGCCAACATGGCCTGGCCTTCGCGAATATCCACGCTGATGGGCTTCTGCACGTAGACGTCGGCGCCGGCTTCGACAGCCGCTATCATCGCCAGCGCATGCCAGTGATCCGGCGTCGCCACCAGCACGATGTCGAGATCTTTTTCCTTCAGCATCTCGCGATAGTCGCTGTAGGTTCGCGGCCTCTTGCCGGATGCTTGCCGGGTGGCGGTCAAGTCGGCGGCGCGTGCGAGCATCTGCTTGTCCACATCGCAGAGCGACACCACCTCCACCGGCGCGACTTGAATCAACCGGAACAAGTCGGTCTTGCCGTACCAGCCGGGTCCGATTATGCCAATGCGTCTAGGCCTGTCGGCGGCATAGGCGGCGGTGGCGGACAGGGCTAGACCCGCGGCACTGGTATAGAGGAATTCACGGCGATTCATAAGGTGAGTATACGCCCAATAACGGCGTGGGAATGGGCCGGACTACAGAGCGTCCTCTTTGGCGATAATCTCTTTCATGATCTCCGAGGTCCCGGCCCCGATCGTATACAGCCGTAGGTCGCGCCAATAGCGGCTGATCGGATACTCGGTCGTGTATCCGAAACCACCGAAGATCTGCATGCAGTCGTAACTTATCCGCTGCGCTAACTCGGAAGTATAAAGCTTGGCCATGGTAATCTCGCGTACCGCTTTCTGGCCGCGATTCGTTAAATCGAGCGCGCGGTACACCAGCCACCGAGCGGCCTCCAGGTTAGTACGATGCTCGGCGAACTTATGCCGCCAGACCTGGTAACTGCCTACAGGATTACCAAAGGCCTGGCGCTCTTTACCGTATTGAATGGCTAAGTCGAGGCAGCGCCCCAGCGACGCAACCATCATGATCGCGGAAGCCAGGCGCTCTCCCTGGAAGTTGTGCATGATGTAATAGAAGCCGCGGTTCTTTTCGCCCAGGATATAACGGGCGGGAATGCGGCAATCATCAAAGAACAGTTCGGCAGTGTCGGAGCAGAGATTGCCCACCTTCTTCAGCTTCTTGCCCACGGAGAAGCCGGGTGTGCGCGTCGGGAAAAGGACCAGCGAGATACCGCGCCGGCCGGCCTCGCCCGTGCGTACGGCCAAGACGATGAAGTCTGCGCGCGAACCGTTCGTGATCCACAGCTTTTGGCCGGATATCACCAGATCGTCGCCGTCGGCGCGCGCCGTTGTTCGCAGCGCCGCCACATCCGAGCCGCCTCCGGGTTCACTGATGCCCAGCGCGCCAATCCATTCGCCTGCCATGGCAGGCTGCATGAAGACTTCTTTGTGCTCGGCGGTGCCCAACTCATTGATGACTGGGATCGTCAACTCGGCCTGCACCATCAGTCCCATGCCTACACCGGGGCTGTCGGCCCAGGCCATGGATTCGAGCGCGGCGGCGCTGGCCCACCAGTCCAGGCCGCTGCCGCCCGATTCGGCGGGAATGCGTATACCGAACAAACCCAAATCGGCAACCTTGCGAAAGATCTCGCGCGGGAAAATGCCGGCTTCGTCCCACTCCTGGGCAAACGGGGCGATTTCCTCGCGGCAGAAGCGTTTCACGGTTTGTCGGATCAGATCGTGCTCCGCGGTAAAGGGCGGATAAGCAACCTGAGCTTCCCCGGTTATTGCAGTTGTCATCCGCGCTATTGTACCAGTGGGGCAGGCGCTCAGCGAGAGAAGGCTCGCACATTACTCTAAGTTCTGCACCATCGACGCGGAACTGCCCGCCAGGTTGGCGCTCGCGGCATAAGTAGCCGTAACCGCATCCGCACCAGCCGCCAGTGTCGTAACCGCCAACTTGGCTGAGCCGTTGACCAGCGTCGCGGAGCCGAGCGTGGTCGAGCCGGCTGTAAATGTCACCGAGCCGGTAGCAAAGGTGGTGGCGGATCTTACGATTGCCGTGAACGTCACTGACTCGCCTACGGCCGCGGGGTTCACTGATGAATAGATCTGTGTGGTCGTCGCGGCTGGACTCACACTCTGGTTCACCGTCGCGGACGTGCTCGTCGACGACGCACTGTCTCCGTTATATGCCGCTGTGATTGGATAACCACCGGCGCCCAGCGTCAGAGTGGTCAGTGTCGCGGCACCTTGCGCGTTGAGTGAAGCGGTACCCAAAGCGGCCGTGCCGTTCTTGAACGTAATGGTCCCAGTAGGTACAGGACCGGCGGAGGTCACCGTCGCAGTAAAGGTGACTGCCTGCCCGTAAGCGGACGGATTCGCATTCGAAGACAACGCTATCGTCGTGGAGTTCTTGCTGATCGTCTGGCTGAGCGGCTTGGATGTACTCGTCAGATATGAAGAATCGCCCGCATAAGTGGCGGTTATGCTGTGGGCGCCGGAGGTCAAGGTGGAGGTCGTAAACGCGGCGGCTCCCCTCTTGGTGTTGGCCGTGCCAATCGACGCGCCAGAACTATAGAATGTAACCACTTCGCCGTCCGGTATCGCACCATAAGACGAAGTCACCGTCGCGGTGAATGTCACGGCCTGTCCGACGAACGCCGGCGAGCCGGAAGAGTTGATCGTGGTGGTCGTGGGATCGCTGTTTACTACTTGACTGACCGCTCCGGAAGTACTGTGCTGGTTGTTGGAGTCGCCTGCGTAGACTGCGGTGATTGAGTCTGTTCCCCCCGCGGTAAACGCATTCGAAAGGGTGGCTTTGCCGTTAGTGATTGTCGCGCTTCCCAGACTCGCCGGTCCGTTCATGAAGGTCACCGACCCGGACACGGTTCCCTGGTATGCGCCGGTCACGACGGCCGTAAAGGTGACGTTCTGACTCAGCGACGATGGGTTCGGAGTCGAACTTAGCGTGGTCACGGTAGTGGCCTGGTTTACGACCTGCGTCAGTGTCGCGGAACTGGTTGAAAAATTGGAGTCGCCGCCGTAGGTCGCCGAGAGCGACAATGAGCCGGCTGCCAGGGTCGCGGTGGTGTAAGCCGCGGACCCGTTCACCAGCGAAACCGCTGAGAGCACCGTAGAGCCGTTCTTAAATGTCACTTTGCCCGTGGGTACCGTGGAGCCGGAGGTGGCCGCAACGTTCGCCGTGAGCGTGACAGACTGGCCATAAGACGATGGATTGACGCTCGGCCCCAGCGTCGTCACGCTGGCATTCAAACTGACTACCTGGCTCAAAGCCTTCGATGTGCTGGTTTGGTACGAAGCGTCGCCCGCATAGCCGGCGGTCATCGTATGCGTACCGAGCGCCAAATTGGAGGTGGTCAGGGAAGCTACACCGTTCTTGGTCATGCCGGTGCCAAAAGAGGCCGAACCGTCGTAGAACGTAACCGTTTCGCCGTCCGGTACAGCGCCGGATGCGGGCGTCACAGTAGCGGTGAAAGTAATCGCTTGTCCAATATCAGCGTGCGTGGCCGATGAGGTCAACGTAGTGGTCGTGGAGATCTCGTTCACCACCTGATTTAAAACGGCCGAGGCACTGCCGCTGTCGTTAGCATCCCCGGAGTAAGTGGCGACGATGGGATCTGTTCCGGTGGTCGAAAACGTGTAGGTTATGGTGGCCTTGCTGGGTGCCGGCGCCGCTGTTCCCAGTACGGTGGAACCCTGCGTGAAAGTCACAGTTCCGCCAACTTTTCCGCCGTATTGACCGGCCACAGTGGCTGTGAATGTCACGTTTTGATTCAAAGGGGCCGGATTCGGCGTGGAGGTCAGAGTGGTGCTGGTCGTGGCAACATTCACCGTTTGCGTCAGTGTCGACGCAGTACTGGGCGCAAAGTTCGCGTCGCCCGAATAGGAGGCAGAAATCGAAAGCGAGCCGGTGGGCAGCGGAGCGGGAGTCAGTGTGCCGCCGCTATTGGCAAGTTGAATAGAACCTATGACCGTTGAGCCGTTTTTGATTGTGACCGTACCCGTAGGCGTGCCCGATCCGGATTGCGGAGTTACGGCAACCGTAAACGTCACTGATTGGCCGTACGCGGACGGGTCCAAACTCGAAGTTAGACTGGTGTTGGTGGGATTGAGCTTCACAACTTGATTGAGCGCTCTCGAGGTACTGGTTTGGTAGGTTCCATCGCCGGCGTAAGTAGCGGTAATGGGATCAGTGCCGACGGGTAGAGACGAAGTGTTGAAAACCGCCTGGCCGGCCGCTGTGGTGGCTGTTCCGAGCGCGCTGCTACCGTCGTAAAACGTGACCATCTCGCCATTGGGTATGGTGCCGGATATCGGCGACACTGTGGCTGTGAACGTCACCGGTTGGTTGATGTATGAAGGTGACGGAGTGGCCACTAGTGTGGTCGTCGTCGTAACGGTCACGTTTAGGTTCACTACCTGATTGAGTCCCGCGGAACTGCTCGATCGATAGTCATTGCTGCCAAGGTACACGGCCGTGATCGTATAGGTATTAGCTTTGTTGAAACTGTTGGTGACAGTGGCCACCCCGTTGATGACGGTTGCCGTTGCCCAGACGGTGGGTGGGCTGCCTTGCATGAATGCCACGGTGCCGGTCGGCGAGCCGCCATATTGACCCGTTATCGCAGCCGTATAGGTGATGGCTTGGTTCGTATTTGCCGGGTTCGCGCTGGATTCGAGCACCGTCATGCTGGCCTGGCTGACCGACTGGGTCATCATCGCGGCGCCGGGATGGTAGCTCCCGGTGGGGCTGTAAGACGCGGTCATCGAATGATCGCCGACAGTGAGCGCGGATGAGGTCATGGATGCGCTGCCATTTACCAGGTTGAATGTTCCCAAGGATGTGGCGCCGTCCATAAAAGTGACCGTACCAGTGGCTTTGCCGCTGGCCCCTCCCACCGTCGCGGTGAAGGTGACAGCTTGATTGAGGGCGGATGGGTTTTGCGATGACGTGAGCGCAACCGGCATACCCAGGATTTGGTTCAAGACGGGCGACGCGCTGGGTGCGTAGCTTGTGTCGCCCGAATATACAGCAAGTAGCGGCTGGAAGCCGGGCGCGGTGAAGGAGGCGGTATAAGTGGCCGTGCCACCAGAGAGAGGCACAGTGGAAAGTGGCGTTTCGCCGGCGTAGAACGTGACGTTTCCCGTTGGCGTGCCGGCCACAGCGGAGGTGACGGTAGCAGTCAAAACTACGGCCTGACAATTGCCGTCTGGATTTTTTGAGGAGCTTAACGCAGTTGCGCTGGCGTACAAGGTGAATTTAGATGCGGTATTCAGCAGCACGCCCATTACACTGTTGGTGCAGCTTCCCGATGTGGGGCACTGGCTGACTACGGCTAAGTCGGGCTGTCCGTCGCCGTTGAAGTCTCCCGCGGACACATACGAGGTGAAGCTTCCTCCCGCGCTAGAGCTGACTGCGGACTGAAAGGTGCCATCGCCATTTCCCAGCATCAGACTTAAGACACCGGCGCTGCTGCCTCCCGCCGACGGGCCCAGGTTGCTAACCGCCAGATCCAGATTACCGTCGCCGTCGAAATCCGCGATCGCGATCGAGTTCGCTTCGTTGCCTCCGGACCCATAGACGGTAGGCGCTTGAAATGTGCCATCGCCGTTGCCCAGCATCACCGCTAGGGAGCCGCTTTGGGAACAATTCAGGTTATTGTAAGCCGCGCAGCTGTTGACTACCGCCAGGTCAGGCACGCCATCGCCGTTGAAGTCCCCCACGCCGGCGGCGCTGGCAAACGCCCCGCCGGACGGATAGATTACAGCGGATTGATAAGTGCCATCGCCATTCCCCAACAGGATGCTGACCGTGTCTTGTGTGCCGGAGTTTACTACGGCCAGATCGAGTGCGCCGTCCAGGTTAAAGTCACCGACCGCGAGAAAGGCAGCGGACGGGGACCCGGTTGAGTAACTCAGCGGCGCCTGAAAGGTGCCATCGCCGTTGCCTAAAAGAATCGCGACCGCACTATTCGCGCTGGTCTGATTGGCCACTGCGAGATCAAGGATGCCATCGCCGTTGAAATCGCCCGTAGCCACGAAGTAGCTGCTGCCTGCCCCTGTCGCATACGGAACGGGTGATTGGAAGGTGCCGTCGCCGTTGTTCAAGAATATGCTCACCTGGCCCGTGCCGCAGCTCGCACTTGTCGGGCACTGCGACGCCACCACCAGGTCTATCGCGCCGTCTCCATTGAAATCGCCGGCAGCTACGGACATGGGTTCAAATGTTCCGACTGCGTAAAGGACAGGCGCTTGAAGACTGCCATCTGAATTGGCTATCAGTACGGCTATGGAGGCGTATCCAGCTCCGCAATTGGACGAATCGCAAGGATTGACGACCGCCAAATCGGGTATGCCGTCGCCGTTAAAGTCTGCAACAACCGATTGAGTGGCTCCGCCGAATCCCGCGGGATAACTTTGTACCGACCCCAAGACCGATCCGGCCAGGCTGGTATGAGCCTTGGGCGACGCGCCGGCCTGTAGATGGACTCCTCTCTTCTGAGCCATCACTGGTGCGATCATATTCACGAAGGCAATTGATACGAGAGTAGGAGCAACGACGCGCATTACCGATGCCATAAGATACCTTGGCCTAAATTATAAGAATTAACCAGCGGCTATTTAAATGCTACTTTCGGTTAAGTCCGGATAAACCGGCAGTTAACTGTGCGTGCAAACGCTTAACTCTAAAGCGCCTGAGCAGCACGCGACCACCTGACGATTTATAATTGGACAGTGGATAGCTTTCCTATAGTTAGACAATCCTGGACACCCGGAGATACACGCGAGGTGGAAACCTCACGCATCGACCGGCAAATCGGCATCGAATACGATTCGTACCGGCGGATTTATCTGGCGGATGGCCACGAATGGACCATCGCAGGCAGGATCGCGCGCGCGGATGGTAAGACCTACTACATTCTAGAGTGTGTCGCGTGATCCGCGCCACCGGGCTGTTCTCGCGGGTCCTGGGCGCCATCTACCTGATCGCATTTGTGTCGTTCGGGGTGCAGGCGGCCGGTATCATCGGGTCACAAGGCATTCTGCCGGTGGCCAATTATCTGCATGGTATGCGCGAAGAACTGGGGGCTCGCGCATTCTGGTACGTGCCTACGGTGTTCTGGCTCAATGCAAGCGATCTGGCGCTGCGCATTACGTGGATCGCCGGCGCCGCCTGCGCGATTATCCTCATGCTCGGCTTCTTCCGCAGAGCGTGTCTGGTCGTACTCTTGATTCTGTATATTTCAATCTCGAGCGCCGGCCAGGATTTCTGGTCTTTTCAATGGGACATCCTGTTAACCGAGGCTGGCTTCCTGGCGATCTTCGCGGACGATTCCCGCGGCCGTATTTGGTTGTTTCGCTGGCTGCTGTTTCGCCTGATGTTCATGTCCGGCGTGGTGAAGTTGATGAGCGGCGACCCTGCGTGGCGCGATCTGACCGCGCTGAGCTATCACTACGAAACCCAGCCTCTGCCGACCCCTATCGCCTGGTACATGTATCAACTTCCCATGTGGTTTCAGAAGGCATCCACCGTGTTCGTTTTCTTTGTGGAAGCGCTGGTGCCCTTTGTGATCTTCGCGCCATTCAAGTTGCGGCGGGTAGCAGCGGTACTGCTGATCGGCCTGCAGGTATTGATTCTCCTGACGGGCAATTACACCTTCTTCAATCTGCTGGCGATTGCGCTGTGCCTATTCTTGTTCGCAGACCCGCCGGCCCGCCAAGCGCAGCCCGAGACGCGCGGGCATCGGACCGTAACGCTGGCGCTAATAGTATTTGTAGTGACTACCAGCGGCCTGCAGTTACTCGAAATGTTTCATGTGCCGCTGCCCGCGACGGCTGAAGGCTACCTGATGTGGATCTCACCATTGCGCCTGGTCAATTCATATGGCCTGTTCGCGGTAATGACTACCACGCGTCCGGAGATCGTGGTGGAAGGCTCGAACGACGGCGCGTCCTGGACGCCATACGAATTCCGTTATAAGCCGGGTGATGTGAATCGCGCGCCAGCGTGGGTGGCGCCATATCAACCGCGACTGGACTGGCAGATGTGGTTCGCGGCGCTGGGAAATGCGGACCAGAATCGATGGTTCTATAACTTCGTAGCGCGGCTGCTCCAAGGGTCCGCCCCCGTGCTGGGGTTGCTAAAACGAAATCCGTTTCCAAACGGCCCCCCGCGGTACATCCGGGCCGTGGTATACGATTATCAGTTCACGAATTTTGCGGAGCGGCGCCAGACCGGTGCGTGGTGGCGGCGCGCGGAAAAGGGTACTTACCTGCCGGCGATTTCGTTGCGGCGCTAGTGCGGCAGGCGTCTACGCCTGCGCGGGACGTCCACGTCCCGCCAGATTGCGGGACTGGAGTCCTGCCTACGACCTTAAGTCCAAGGCTTGGTTTCGCCGCCCAACCCCTTGTAGCCGTTCTTCATGCGCTCCTCCAGTTTTATCCACACGGCGGGATCGCTGCCCTTCCACTCCTCCACTGCGGTATTGCCTAGGTACGGCAAATCGGCGATACCAGCCTTACTTGAATAGAATCCGTTTAGCGTCAGGTCACGGAACTTACTAAAGAAAGCGGCCCACCTGCGATCATCGTCAGCGGCCCGCTCGGGCCATGCTATACGATCGAGTATCTGCTTCTGCTGCCCCCCCGTTGCGTCCGCGAAGCTCTTCTGGAACAGCCGCGACGATTCGCGATCCAGCCAGGCAAGCCCGCCGAGTATCTCGGCCGCGAGGTCGTCATTACCGTCCTCGTTCTTGCGAAAATCCAGCCAGTCGTCCATGAACTCGGGCACGCCTGCCTGCGTGGCGCTGCCGCTGCGCTCGTCGGCGGGTACGATCAGATCGCAGAGCACGTGAACGGTATGCCAGTCGTGCTCTTCGAATACCTTTCGTGTGTAGGCGGCTTGGTGCGTCTCGTGCGTTTGCGCCAGACCTGCGCCCGCTGTGGCCGCAGCCAGCACCGGCGCCGAGCCGATGATTTGAAACAGGTCACGACGGCTGACTGTGGCGCGATTCAGTTGGTTCTCTTCCATTGTTGTCCCCACTTACTCAGGCCGCCAGGTTCCGCTTCTTTACCTGCGCGGCGATATATTCCGATGTACGCCAACCTAACGCGGTAATTGTCAAGGTAGGATTCTTGTCCGCATTGCTTACAAATGGCGCCGCGTCGGTAACAAATAAATTCTTACAGTCCCACGCCTGGCAGTATGGATTCAGCACGGAAGTCTTAGGGTCGGCTCCCATGCGCGCCGCGCCCACTTCATGGATGATCTCGCCGCCGCGCGAGATGCCCCAGTTGTTCTCGGCCGTCGCGTCGGTAAAATATTTGCCGCCCATCGCGGTTATGATCTCCTTGAAGGTATCCTGCATGTGTTTCGCCTGCAGGATTTCATCCTGGCTCCATTTAAAGTGGAAGCGCAGCACGGGGATTCCCCACTGATCCACCCGATCCGGGTCGAGGTCGCAATAAGATTCCGCGTTGGGAATCATCTCGCCGCGCCCGGTGAAGCCTACCTGCGCGCCATATGTCTTCCGCACCTTGCGCTTCAGTTCAACACCGTAGCCTCCGCCGAGAATACGTTCCGAACCGCTAAAATCGTTAACGTCCGGCAGGCCGCGCCCGCCCCCAAACTCGATGTGATACCCGCGCGCAAAAGGCATCTTTCCGGCCTTCTGCTGCTGGTACAGCCACCAGGGCATATACATATGCATGCCGCCGACGCCGTCTTCGTTAGCCGGGGGAAGATTTTCCAGAATGGGCAGGTAGCCACCGACGTCCGATCCCACGGTATCCATCAGATACCGTCCCACCAACCCACTGGAGTTTGCCAGGCCATTCGGGAACTGGCTACTCCTGGAGTTCAGCAGGATACGCGCTGTCTCGCAGCAACTGGCAGCCAGCACCACGATCTTGGCACTGACTGAGACTTCGCCGCGCGTTTTTTTGTCGATATAAGAAACGCCGCGCGCCAATCCATCCGGACCAACCACCACCTCGCGCGCCATGGCGCCCGTACGCACTTCCAGATTGCCCGTCTTCATGGCGGGAAAAATGTGCACGCCTGGAGAATTGAAATTGGCGTTGATGCCGCAAGCCCGCCCGCATTGCCCGCAGTAGTGGCAAGCGGGCCGTCCGTGGACGGAACGCGTGAGAATAGCCAGGCGCGACGGGATGCAGGGAACGTGGATCTTGTCGCAAGCCAGTTTCACCAGCCGCTCGTAAGCGCGCGGCGCGGGCGCCGGCAGAAACCTGCCGTCGGGCGTATTCTCAAGGCCCTCCTGGCTGCCGAATACGCCGATCAGTCCCTCGGCTTTGTCGTAATACGGCGCCAGATCTTCGTAGGTGATGGGCCAATCGAAGCCGCGGCCATCCCGGCTGTACGGCTTGAAATCGTAGGGCCCCATGCGCAGCGAGATACGGCCGTAATGGTTGGTGCGGCCGCCCAGCATGCGCGCCCGCCACCATCTCCATTCCGAACCGGGTGCGTTGCTATAGGGTTCACCGGGCACCTGCCAGCCGCCCAGCAGTGTGGCATCAAAATATCCGAACGGTTTGTCCTTGGTCCCCGCGGCGCGATGCGGCGCGTTGTAGGGCCACTTGAACATATCGGACTGCTTCGTGCCGTCGTACCATGCGCCGGCCTCGAGCATGCAGACCTTGGCCCCCGCCTGCGACAGGACGTGTGCAGCTACGCCGCCTCCGGCCCCGGAGCCCACCACAACCACGTCGTATGTTTTGGGAGTCGCCCTCGCTTGTGCCATTCCAACCATTTTACGCTGGTGGCCCGTTGGGTGGGCGGGCTTCCTTAACACGGGCTTAACAGGGCTTCACACCGGCGCAAGATTTTGCGATAATGCCGCCCAAGATAGCAATCGGGAGTTGAATGCTCATGCAGAAGCTACTTCTCGCCAGCGCCAGTGTTGTCCTGGCAGTGGTGTTTCCCGCGTCCGTTTTGGCGGACATGACTGGCACCACAACTCTGGCGGCTAATTCCACATACAACCTGAATGCCGGTGCCACACCCGGCTGCACAGGAGACATCGTGTGGGCAGGCGGCTTCGTCGGCCCCAGCGGCGCGGCCACCATGTATGTGGTCCCCGGCAGCGCCGGCTTCGCTGAATTTGACAGCCTCACGTTATCGACTTTGCAGTCGCTGACTTACGGCATCACTGGCATCTCCAACCCGGTGGTGAACGACGTTTTCGCGGTAAAGACCAACGCCGGCAGCTACGCCAAGGTTCTGGTTACTGCTGTCACGGGCACTTCGATTACTTTGCAGTACGACACGTATGGAGTCACTGCCGGAGCCCCAGTAGTCCTTGGAGTGAAGAACAGCTATAGTTACGCAAACGTAGTGGCACAGGGGAGCCTGTTTCTGATCGTGGGTTGCGGACTGGCTACGCCCGGTTCCCAACCAGTCTTGCAGGACGCAACCCAGGGGCTTCCGCTGACCCTGAATGGCGCCAGCGTCTCAGCCACAGTTAACGGCGCCACCGTCCAGACGCCTCTTTATTACGTGACTGCGACCCAGATAGCCGGTGTCCTTCCGTCCGCTGCACAGGCTGGAGTAGGATCCTTTTCAGTCGCGTACAATGGCGCCTCCAGCAACCCATCCACGGCGGGCGTGGGAGCGACCGCATTCGGCTTCGATTCTTTCTACGAGACCGGCGCCGGGCCGGGAGTGGCCACGGACTTAAACTACGCGCTGGTGACTCTCACAAGCGCTGCGAGTCCCGGCCAAGCGATTACGTTTTGGGGATCTGGCCTGGGCGCCAGCCCGCAGGATAGCGATAGCGCCTATACCACTACGCCACATCCTGTTTCTGTTTCGGGGCTACCGCTCCAGGTGCTGATCGGCGGAATCCCAGCGCCAATCCTGTATCAGGGCAGAAGTGGATATCCAGGTGTGGATCAGGTGAACGTCATGGTCCCTCAAGGCGTCCCGCCGGGTTGCGCGGTTTCCGTGGTGGCCGTGAATTCGAATTACCAGGTTGTCAGCAATGTCGTGACACTGCCAATTGCCGCGGGCGGCGGCGCCTGCACCGATCCCGTCATGGGGCTCACGGCCCAACAGATCGCATCGCTAAGCGCCAGGAGCAATGTAAATATAGGGCTGGTGGTCCTCCAGGAGCAGAACTTCGGTTTGTTCACCGCGGGAGCCGCGCAAGCGGATTTCGTTACGATGCCCGGGTCGTCGCTGGCCCCGTGGCTTGCCGGGCAGACAATGAATTTCAGCATCGGTCTCAGCCCACAGGTCTCGCTGGGAAGTTGCGTGGCGACCTCTGGTTCCCCGGTGTTTTGGGCGCCGCTTTTGCCAACTCTGGACGCCGGCGCCATGACCTTCACTGGGCCGGCCGGCACCAGGGCGATGCCCGAATTGGCCGGACCTCCAGCGGAATATCTGCTGCAACTCGGGTTCACAGATGGATTGTGGAATCCCCTCACCGGCGGCACATACACTTTTAGTGCTGCGGGCGGAAAGGACGTGGGCGCCTTCACCGCCATCCTGAATTTCCCCATTCAGGAGAACTTTGCCATGCCGGACATTCAAATCTCCGCCAGCGGCCAGAAAATCACCTGGACGGGAGGCTCAGCCGGCCAGTTCCTGACGATCTCCGGTGCAAATGAATCCAGCAGCTTCGCCTGTAATGTGGCGGCGACTGCCGGCCAGTTCACAATTCCGTCTTACGTTCTGGTTCCGCTGGGAGGCGGCAACGGGACTCTGTCCGTGCAGGTCGCCACCTATCCGCAGCCAGTCTCGGCGTCGGGTCTGGACGCTGCATTCGCGTTCGGATATGTGATCCCGCAAACGGCGAACGTCACGTATTACTAAAAGTGGAGCCCTACCGTGGCGGTTATGGCACGCGGCGTCACGTAATGTGTACCACTGAAGGTTGAAAGAAAATTGTAGAGCGCGTATTGGTTGGTCACATTTACGGCCTCCAATTTCAAGCTCCATTTATATTTGTCGCCGCGAAACACGTTGTCTATTCCGAGGGCCATATCGAAAAGGCTGCGCGGCTGGATGCGCGGCGGGTTGTGGTCGTCATTCTCCGTACCAGCCGACGGTATCTTGACTAGATTCGAGCCGTACTGCGATGCCGGGCACAAATCGTTGGGGCTGATCGGTGAAGTGGGTGTGGCGCGCACACTGCCGCAATAAAGCCCGGCTTGGAATTGTTGATCGGGCGTCAGCCCGGAAACATCCACCATGGAATCCGTGCCGGCCGGACCGTTCGCGCAGTCTTGTCCTCCGGCGCACGGCACCGGACCCGCTACCAGGCCGCTATCGTACCGCCAATTAAACCCGAACCAAGGCCCGTTCTTCCTGGGCTGGTATTGCAGGTGCGTGGTCTGGTTGAAAATCTCGTCGTGGTCGATGCGGAAGACCTCGCATCCGGTCGTTGCCGAGCAGAAAGGCGTGGCGCCAATGCCGCTGACTTGTGGCTCGAAGAAGCGCGCCGCCACGTGCGAGAGCACGATGAATGCCGACAAACCGTGCCACGCCGGCATGCTGCCGCGCACGGCGAATCCGGGAATTTTCGAACGGTCCCACTCGATCGGAAACGTAATCGGCGAGTTCCCCAGCACGCTGAAATCGTAAGCTTCGTGCGTGTACTTCCAGATGTACTCGCCGTCCAGCACGAAGTGCCGTCCAAACGCTTGTTCGAGCCCGGCATGGAACTCATTGCGCCACCCGGGACTCACTGGCGTCGTGGATACGCAAGGGCTGACGGTCGAGGACACGATAGCCGCGATCACCGGATTGCTGCAGCCTTCGCTCGAAAGCACCAGGTTCTCGTTGAACGGAGTTTCGAGCGTCCGCGCGTAGGAAACTCGCAGCACCGTACCGGTCCCTTTGATGTTATACGCAATACCCAGGCGCGGTTCAATCTGATTGGCGGTGACAATGCCGTCGTAATAGTCGAAACGCAGACCCAGATTGAAGGTCCAGTTCTTCTTCGTAATGGTGTCTTCCACGTAGGCGGATGGCTCCCGGATGTCGGCATGGCCGTACCAATGATACAAGCCGCTGGTGGAGTTGGGACAATTGTCCGAGGCAGGCAATGCCGCCGTACGCGTTAAATCGTAACAGGCTAGCAGTGGATTGAAGCTCGGGTTCGGCGTCAGCGGGCCGGAGCATAGCGCGGGATTGGTTAATCCGGCACCGGTGTAAGGGCTGCCATCCGCATTCAAGCATACGGCGTTCGAGGTCGGATCCACGACGCCGAATGAATCTCTTTCGGTCAGGAACGTATCTGCAAAGTTGATGCCGGCTTTCAGGTTGTGGATGCCGCTGGCGTAGGATACGCTGGCACGCAGACCCATGCTGGTCAGCGTGCGGCTTTGCCCAATCGTCTGTAACTGCAGATCGGGTTGCAGGTCGGCGAAAGGATCGTCGCTGGGATAGTAATTGTACTGATCCTGCCGCACCCAAGCGCCGAACGTCAGCACCGTGTGCGCGTTTGCAAGTCTTGTAAATGTGGGCGCCACGTTAAACGTCCGGATCTGCGAGCGCTGGTCCGTCGGACCTACAGGCAGGCCGTTCGGTCCCAACCCGTTGTTATCCACCACCAGGCCCGACCAGGCGGTGGCGTCCTGAGCATCGTAGGAATTGGGCGTCTGGAACCAGGAACGCGTAAAGCTCAAATTCACACTGAGAGTATCCGCGGCGGAAGGTTTGAAATCCACCCGGTCAAATACGTTCTCTTCGTTGCCATGATCGTGAAAAACCTGAAATTCGGGCCCGTCCAGGAACCGGCCCGTATTCATCCCGTTGGCAGAAATGAAATTGCCCCAATTGTCGCCCCCGTAGCCCAAGTTGAATGCGCCGTTGCTCGTGCCAAAGGTGCCGTAAGAGACCGTGATATCGCCGTGCGGCTGCGTCTGTCCGAGTCCCGACCGCGTGGTCACATTAATCACCACGCTGGTTTTGTCGCCATATTCCGCGGGAGGCGCACCCTCGATCACCTCCATGGATTGAACCGAATCGACCGGAATCTGATTCGAGAATACCTTGCTTTGCTGATCTGTGATTGGTTGGCCGTCCAGCGAGAACGAGTTAGAAGCGTGGTCGCCGAGTCCGTGGAACAGTCCGTTTGAATCGGCGGCGACTCCCGGGGTAGCCAGGGTGACCAGGGAACTGAGGGACGACGATGAACTCTCGAGCGGAAGCTTATCGAACAGGTCGCGATCCACATCTGTGTGGGTAGTGGAAGTGTTCTCGATCAAATCCGCGCCGGCTTCGACGGTGACTGTCTGCGTCTCCGCGCTCACTGCCAGACTGATTTTCAGCTCCAATGGCACAGGCGATCTCACATTGATATCCTGCGCTTCGGACTGAAAACCGGCCGCCCTAGTGCTCAGGTGATAGTTGTTATAGGGAATGTTGGGGAATTCGAAGTTACCCTGACCATCGCTGCTGGCGGTGCGCGTGTAGTGTGATACAGGATTCTGGATGGTGACCATCGCGCCTGCGATGACCGCTCCGGAAGGATCGAGGACTGTTCCGCGAACCGTTCCGCTGTTGGCCTGGGCGAAAACGGACAAACCGCAAGCTAGCCACACCGCCACGTGGACAAGGGTCGCCTTTGCGAGCCTCTTCATATTAATCAATTGTGATATCGGCAGACGAACCGCCCCTAGAAGAATCTGACCAGCGGCCTGGTCATTGGCATGAGTGAACTAGTTTCGGCAGTAGGCGGCCAGCGTGCGCCAGGTAGCCTGCGGCCTTGCATTCCGTCCCCCGACCGTTTAGCATCACCTAAGTGGAGGGGCTTTTATGCCATCTGGAAAAATGAGCCGCCGCGGGCTGTTCCGGTCGGGAGCAGTTTTGGCGGCCGCGGGAGTGTCCGGGTCTATTCCTGAATCCGTTTTGGCGGTGCCGGCGCCTGCCCTCGAATTGGGCGACAATCTATATGAGTCAATCGGCGTCACGCCCCTGGTGAACTGTCGCGGCACCTTTACGATCATTACCGGATCGCAGACCCTGCCCGGGGTGAAGCGCGCCATGGAGCAGGCATCCCACGCCTACGTCAACATGGACGAGCTAATGGACGCCGTCGGGCAGCGTCTAGCGGAACTGACCAAAGCCGAGTGGGGAATTGTCACCGCGGGATGCGCCGCGGCCTTGACGCACGCCACTTCCGCCTGCATCGCGGGCGGCGACCCGGAAAAGATGCAGCGCCTTCCCAACCTGACGGGGCTGAAGAGCGAAGTGGTGGTGCCGCGCTATTCGCGCAACGAATACGACCACGCTGTGCGCATGCTGGGCGTGAAGATGGTGGAGGTGGAAACGGCCGCGGAGTTCGCGGCAGCTCTTTCCCCGCGCACCGCCATGGTGATGATTCTCTCCTGTCCGGCGGCGGAGAAGGGCGAGTTGTCCATCGAAAATGCCTGCCGCATGGCGCGCGCGCAAAACGTCCCCGTAATTGTGGATGCGGCCGCCGAGACTCTGACGATTCCCAATATTCACCTGGGGCACGGCGCGAACATGGTGGCTTACAGCGGCGGCAAGTGCTTGCGCGGCCCGCAGGCGGCCGGGTTGTTGCTGGGGCAGAAGGACCTGGTGCGTGCGGCGTGGATCAACAGCGCGCCGCACCACGCCTTCGGCCGCTCACTCAAAGCGGGCAAGGAAGAGATCATGGGAATGCTGGCGGCCGTCGAGATGTGGGTGAAGCGCGATCACGATGCCGAGTGGAAACAGTGGCAAGCCTGGCTGGATAATATTGCGGAGCAAGCCACCCAAGTGACGGGCGTCACCACTGAGACTTTGCAACCCGAAGACCTATCGAACCATGCACCGCGCTTGCGCCTCCATTGGGATGCGGCGCGCGTCGGCATCACCGGCACGGAGGTGGAGGAGATTCTGTTGCACGGACAGCCGCGCATCGCGGTGGGCGGATCGAGCGGCACGCGGCGCGATGGCCGGCCGAGCTCACTCACGATCATGCCTTACATGATGATGCCGGGTGACGACCGGACCGCGGCGGCGGCTATTCGCAAGCTGCTGGAGAACCCTCCGCACATCGCCGTGCCGGAACCGGACGCGCCGGCGGTAGAGGTTTCGGGCGATTGGGTCGCGGATCTGACCTTCGTCTCGGGCACATCCCAGCACCATTTCGCCATCGAGCAGCAGGAGGGCAAGCTCAGCGGCGTGCACCGCGGCGATATTTTGTCCGGCAAGTTGACAGGAGCCGTGGAAGGCCGCCGCGTCACCATGCGCAGTTCGCAGCGCATTGAAGGCGCCACGCTGCATTATGAGTTCTCGGGCGATGTGGCCGGCGGCCGCATGGAAGGCGTGGTGAAGTTGGGCGAGTACGGGCAAGCCCGCTGGGTCGCGCAGAAGGCTTGAGGCCGCGCGTGATCCGTATCGTCACTCTGGAAAGGGAATACGGCGCGGGCGGCTCCGCGATCGCGCAGAAGCTTGCCGGACTCCTGGGCTGGAAGCTGTGGGACACGGCTCTCACCGCTGAGATTGCCCGCCTGGCGTGCTGCGATCAGCATTCCGTGGCGCAGATCGAGGAGCGCATCGATCCGCTGTTTTACCGGTTGATGAAGGTGTTCATGCGCGGCAGCTACGAACGCAGCCTGCCGGTGACCGGGCTGGAACATCTGGATGCGGATAGCATGGTGGTTTTCATGCAGCGCGTGATCCAAGGGGCGGCGGATGCGGGCAATTGCGTGATCGTGGGCCGCGGTGCGCCGTATCTGTTGCGGGACCGCGCGGATGCGTTTCGTGTATTCGTGTATGCACCCCTGGAAGAAAAGATCCGGCGTGTGCGCCAGCTCGGCAAGACTGCAGCGGAGGCTGCCGACCTGGTGGAAAACATCGACCAGGAGCGCGCCACGTTCGTGAAGAAGTACTTCGGGAAAGACTGGCCCAGCCGTCATCTCTATCACTTGATGATCAATTCCGCGGTCGGCGACGATGCCGTGGTGCGCACGATCCGGAACGAAATGGAAACGCTGAAATGCAGAAGGTAAATCTGGCTGAGAAACTGTCGCTGTTTGCGGAGCACTGGCAGCCTAAAATCGCCGGCGAGTTGAATGGCCAGCAAGTCAAGCTGGTCAAATTTCAGGGCGAGTTCGTCTGGCATCACCACAATGCCGAAGACGAGTTGTTTCTCGTAATTCGCGGCAGTTTTCGTATGGATTATCGCGAAGATGGGGAGGAACACGCCATCGATCTCCACGAAGGCGAGTTCCTGATCGTGCCGCGCGGGTTGGAACACCGGCCGGTGGCCAGCGAGGAAGTGCACGTGATGTTGTTCGAGCCGGCGAATACGCTGAACACCGGCAACGTGCACGACTCGCGGACCGTTATGAACCCGCCGCGCGTTTGAGGCGGTCGCGCACACCGGCCCATAGGGGCGTATTCGGCGGAGTTTCCACAGCGATCCAGTCCAGGCCCAGCGCGTCCAACTGGTGTAGGGCAGCGTAGAGCGAAGCGGCGTAGTCAGCGGGATCCGCGGGCATCTCGCGGCCGAGGCGCAACCACTCTCCACGGCCGGCCGGTGGAGATTCGCCGGCGGAGAGGAGCGCCAGTGGCGTGCGTGGGCGGTAGTGTTGCGCGTGCATACCCGGCGATGCGTGCGCCCCGGACGTCTCCACCGCTTCCGCTATGCGCACAGGGCCGATCAGCGCCTCGATTTCCGGCAGCGGAATCACGCCCGGCCTCAGCAGCAGCGGCTGCTCGCCCGCCAGCGACAAAACGGTCGATTCAATGCCAACGGTAGCGGGGCCGCCATCGAGCACCAGGTCGACCGCATCGCCCAGTGATCGGCGCACATGTTCGGCAGTGGTGGGCGAAAGCATGGTGAACGGATTGGCGCTGGGCGCGGCGATCGGCCCACCCGCCGTGCGGATCAGCGCTAGCGCCAGCGGATGAGACGGCACACGCAGGCCCACGGTGGGCAGACCGGCGGTCACGATATTGGGAACCGATGGCTGCTTCGGCAACACCAGCGTCAGTGGACCCGGCCAGTAGCGGCGCGCCAGCACGTCAGCCGCGTCGGGCCACTCGAGCACCAGTGTACGCGCCATATCGATCGAGTCCACATGCACGATGAGCGGACTCTGGCGCGGCCGTCCCTTCACCGCGAAAATGCGCGCCACGGCAGTAGAGTCAAACGCATTGGCGCCCAGGCCGTAGACTGTCTCCGTAGGAAACGCGACCAGCCCTCCCGAACGAATCAACTCCGCGGCGCGCTCAATATCCGTGGCCGCCGCGTCGCTCCTCACTCGGGCAACTCATCCTTGCCATCGCCCGCCGTCCTGCCCGTCTTGCGGAAGACCAGGTAGGCGTGGATCAGCGGTTCCAGATCGCCTTCAAGCACACGGTCCACGTCGCCAATGGCCAGCTTGGTGCGGTGATCCTTGATCATGCGATACGGCGCCAGGACATAGCTGCGAATCTGGCTGCCGAAGTTAATATCCAGCTTGGAAGCCTCCGTTTTGGCCGCTTCGACGCGTTTCTTTTCCAACTCGAACTCGTAGAGCCGCGCGCGCAGCTGCTTCATGGCGCTGTCGCGGTTCTTGTGCTGCGAGCGCTCGTTCTGGCACTGCACCACAATATTGGTGGGCAGATGTACGATGCGCACCGCGGAGTCGGTCATATTCACGTGCTGGCCGCCGGCGCCGCCGGAGCGGAATGTGTCGATGCGCAGGTCGTCCGGTTTGATGTCGATCTTGATCTCGTCGTCTACTTGGGGGTAAACGAACACCGAAGCGAACGACGTGTGCCGGCGGGCATTCGCGTCGAAGGGCGAAATGCGCACCAGCCGGTGCACGCCGATCTCGGATTGCAGCATGCCGTACGCGTTGTCGCCGTTGACTTCGAAGGTCACCGACTTGATGCCCGCGCCTTCACCCTCCAACCGGTCGGTGATGACGGTAGAGAAGCCGTCGCGCTCGGCCCAACGCAGGTACATGCGCAGCAGCATCTCGGCCCAGTCCTGGCTTTCGGTACCGCCCGCGCCCGGGTGGATCGTTACAATGGCGCTGCGCTGGTCGTTCTCGCCGGAGAGCAGCATGGCGGTTTCCACGCGCTCGACGAACTGCGCATAGGTTTCCAGATCGCGCTCGATATCGCCGTTGACGTTTTCGCCTTCGCGGGCCAGTTCGAACAGGGTGTCCAGATCGGAAGTGAGCGCGGCGATGCGCTGTTCGTTGCCGAGACCCTCTTCCACGCGCTTGCGCTGCTGCATGATCTTCTGGCTCTTTTCGGGCTGGCTCCAGAAATCCGGCGCGGAGGTCTGTTCTTCTAACTTTTGCAGCCTGGACTTCAGCGCGGGCGCGTCAAAGATACCTCCGCACGGCCAAGGCCTGATCGCGGAGGGGCGTGTAGCGGTGTTCTAATTCGTCGAGCGGAACCATTTCAGTCCAATTCTACCAGACGCCGGCGGGGGGCAGCGTCTGGCAGCGGGTGCGCGGCAAGAGCCGACCGCAGGCCGACCCGCGCTGATCAGGATCGCGCGACTCCTCACAAGTTCGCGACAGCCTTAAACCCCCCGGTCCGAGGGCCGCCAGATGCGACGCTAGCGATCAGAGGCGCCTCGCTCTCGGGTTTCTGCCCAACGGGCCGCGCCCGGCATGAAGGGCGCGATTGAATTCCAAGTTTTCGCATTTTGTAAACCAGGGTTGTGCGCGGCAAGCCGAGCCGCGTGGCAGCACCATCCCGTCCCCCGATCAGCCAATCGGTTTGCTGCAGCACCGCCAGGATATGCTCCCGCTCGGCCTCGGCAAGGGTGCGTGAGGCGGTGGCCGACGGCTGTTTCGTCATTTGTTTCAATTCCGTCAGCGTAGGACGGAGCACGGACCCGGGCGAGAGGATCACCGCGCGCTCGATGAAATTCTGCAGTTCGCGAATGTTCCCCGGCCAGTCGTGCGCTTTGAGGACTTCCATCACTTCATCCGGAATCAGATCGATGGGCTTGTGGAAACGCGCCGAAAATTTCCTTACGAAATACTGCACCAGCAAGGGGATGTCCTGGGCGCGCTCCCGCAGCGGAGGAAGGCAGATTGGAATTACGTTTAAGCGGTAGTACAGATCTGCTCGAAACTGCTTATTTGCCACAAGCTCCGAGAGATCCTGATTGGTGGCCGCCACTACCCGCACGTCCACCCGAATTGTCTGGCTGCTGCCCAATCGCTCGAACTCCTGCTCCTGCAAGGCGCGTAGCAGTTTAGGTTGCAACTCGAGCGGCAAATCTCCGATTTCGTCGAGAAAGAGCGTGCCCTTGTCCGCCAGTTGGAATCGACCTTTGGTTTGCGTATACGCTCCCGTGTAAGCTCCTCTTTCGTGGCCGAAGAGTTCGCTCTCCAGCAAAGGCCCGGGAATCGCCGCGCAGTTCAGCCTCACAAACGGCTGCTGGCTTCGTGAACTCTGGTTGTGAATGGCGCGTGCGATGATCTCTTTCCCCGTGCCGGTTTCCCCTTGAATTAACGTCATAGAGTCGGTCTTCGCGATAATGCGAATCTGACTCAAAACAGATTGAAACGCGAAACTTTGGCCGACTATTTCCTCTTCGACCTCAGTGAGAGCCGCTAATTTGCTATACACAGGATCATTCCCCTTTCCTGGTAACCCAGCAATCTTTACTCTTCCGTTCAGGTTCCGAAATTCGACGATTGCGCACATTGCCTTTTGTAGCGAGGCCATGTGTATATCAGACACGCGGGCTGACGCGGCGCCTGCCGGTCACGCGCGTAGTCCATCCTTCGCCGGCTAATCTTCCCGGCGCGACTGAAGGGCGCTATGAATACTTTCGAGGAGTTTATCTCTGTTCACCGGCTTTTTCAGAAATCCGGCAGCCCCCTGACGCACGGCCTGATCACGAATCGCATCATCACCGTGCGCAGTCACGAATACGATGGGGAGCCTGCAGCCGAGCGCGACAAGTTTCCTCTGTAGCTCCAGTCCATCCATATCCGGCAGCCGCACATCCAAAATCAGACAATCCGCACTCCCCACGAAGTTGGACGCCAGAAACTCTTCGGCTGAGGAAAAATCCCGAGCATCGTAATCGGCCGACTCCAGGCAGTCCTTGAAAGATTCGCGCACCAGCCGGTCGTCATCGACAATTGCAATCATGTGCCTCGATGGCGCGTCCATCACGCTCCGCTCACCGCTTCTTCGGGGAAACGGTCTCCTCATCTCGAAGACTAACAGTGTCCGGGATTGGAGACAATTCTACTTTGGTAGCGGGTGGGTCTTGTTTCACGCACCCGATGACCCGGGGTATGCAGGCTGTCCGGCCTGGAAGGTCGGCCTCGCTTTATCAGGACTTCAAGCGGTCCACCATTCGCACCAGATCCGCGAGCGACTGCGCGGCCATCTTGCGCATCACGTGACCGCGATGGGCTTTAACCGTCAGTTCAGTGATCCCCATCTCTCCAGCTACCTGCTTATTGGCCAAGCCAGCCGCGACCAGATACAGCACCTCGCGCTCCCGCGGCGTTAGTAATTGGAGCCTGTTACGAAGCTCGGCGACTTGAGCCCGCTCGATCCGGCCGGTGCGATCGCGTGCCAACGCCTGATCGACGGCGGAAAGCAGATCCGGCCCGCGAAAAGGTTTAGTCAGGAACTCCACGGCGCCCGCCTTCATGGCCTTCACGCTCATGGGGATGTCACCGTGGCCGGTGATGAACACAATCGGAATTTCGATCCGCGCGTTTGTCAGCTCCTGTACAAAGTCGAGGCCGCTGCCATTGGGGAACTGCACATCGAGCACCAGGCACGCCGGCAGATCCGGACGCACCGCATCCATGAACTCGCCAGTGGACGCGAATGTCTGGACGGTTAGACTGGCGGACTCAAACAGGTCCTCCAGCGAACTTCGTACCAGAGGATCGTCATCGACCACGAAAACGATGGCGCCGGGCACATTCATACCGCGACCATTTCAGCGGGAAGGACAAACTGGAAGGTCGCCCCGTGCGGTTGATTGGGCTCGACCCAGAGCCTTCCCCCATGCGCTTCGATAATGGAGCGGCTGATGGCCAGACCCATACCGGTTCCCTCAGGTTTGGTGGTGAAAAAGGGCTCAAAAACCCGATTGGCCTGCTCTGATTGGATCCCCGTCCCGGAATCGCTGATACGTACCAGAATCTTTCCCCCCTCCGCCGGCTCCGTGCGGATGACCAATTGCTTTGGGGTGGTACCCGCCATCGCATCCATTCCGTTCACCATCAGGTTCAGAATCACTTGCTGGAGCTGTACCCGGTCTGCAGCGGTCCTGGGCAGGGCCGGCGCCAGGTTCACGCGTATAGAAACCCCCTTTCGAGCAGCTTCGGATCTTACAAGTGTAACCGCCTCCTCGATGACTTCATCGATCTGCAGCAGCGCCCGCTCCGGCGGTATTTTCTTGAAGAGCGCGCGCACTCTCTGGACCAACTCGCTGGCCTGCGTGGCTGCCTGCGTCATTCGTGCGATCGCGGAGTGCACCTTCGCCAGATTGGGTGGAGTGCTCGACAGCCACGCCAAACAAGTATCGCCGCTGGCGACCACGGCGGCCAGAGGCTGGTTCACTTCGTGGGCAATCGATGCGGTAAGTTCCCCCATGGTCATGACGCGCGTCATATGCGCCAACTCAGCCTGCGTGGTGCGTAGCTCTTCCTGCGCCTGCTTCCAATCGTGCATGTCCACAATTGTGCCATGCCACCTTAGAATCCGCCCTTGTTGGTCGAGCAACGGGAGCGCGGTGGTTACACACCATCGGTACGTGCGATCGGCGGCGCGGAGGGTGCGTACCTCCACTTGGTACGGTGCTCCGGTAGTGACACAGGACATCCACACGGGAGCCACCCGATCGGCGTCGTCTGGATGAATAGATTTGTGCCAACCGTTCCCCATGAGTTCTTCGGCCGACAAGCCCGTGTAATCGAGTACGCGAGCATTGCAGTAATCGACGGCCCCTTCGGGGGTGGCGCTCCACAGCATCTCCGGAATCGTCTCCGTCAGCAGGCGCAGGTTGCGTTCGCTGGCGCGCAGCTTCTCCTCCGCGAGTTTACGCTCGGTAATGTCGCGAACAAAGGCGCTGAAGCTCCAGCCGCTGGCCAATCGCGCCGCACTTACGGTCAATTCCACCGGGAATTCCCGGCCATCGCGCCGGAGCGCGCTCACCTCCACACGCCGATTCATAATCGCACCTTCGCCCGTATCGAGAAAATGTCTAAATCCCCGGGCGTGAGAGTCGCGATCGCGTGTGGGGATGATGACGCCGGCCATTGGCCGGCCGATCACTTCTTCCGATCTCCAGCCGAATAGCGATTCGGCCTGCCGGTTCCAGCCTGTAATCTTCCCTACGGTATCGATGGTGACCACGGCGTCCAGCGCGGAGTCGACAATCATCCGCGTGCGCTCGTCGGCATTGTGCAGCTCTTCACTGGCTCGTCTCAGCGCCTCAATGTCGGTGGACGTGCCGACGAACTTGACCAGATCTCCGGCGGAACCATGCACGGGCACCGCGCGATTCAGGTGCCAGCGGTAGCTTCCATCCGACGCCCGGCGAAAACGGCACTCGAAAGTGAAGCCCTGACCGGAGCGGATACCGTTCCAGAAGATCCGGCCGGCAGGCTCGCGATCATCCGGGTGCAGCGCGCGCATCCAGGCTTGCGGTTCATCGCGCACCACCTCTTCGGTTTGGCCCGTGTATTCCAGCCATTGGCTGTTTACAAAATCATTGGCGCCATCCGGAGTCAGAGTCCAGGCGATCGACGGCATGCACTGCAGCACGTTGACTTGCAATCGCAGCGCTTCATCGGCGAGCCGTTGCCGGGTCAGGTCCCGGGTCACCTTGGAATACCCGATTATGGCTCCATCGTCCGCGCGAAGGGCCGAAGAAACCACGTTCGCCCAGAACTGCGAGCCATCTTTGCGCAGGCGCCAACCCTCGTGTTCGGCCCGTCCGCTGGCGGCGGCGTCGCGCAATTCCACTTCTGGTTTCCCCCGCTCGATATCCTCGCGAATATAGAACATAGAGGTGTAGCGGCCCAATACTTCGTCTGCCCCATAGCCGCTGATACGCTCCGCGCCCGCGTTCCAGGTTACGATGCGGCCATTGGGATCGAGCAGGAAGATCGCATAATCGCTGACGCTCTCTACCAACAACCGAAAGCGTTCCTCGCTGCTGTGCAGCGCCCTGGTGGCTTTCTGACGCTCCCGCTCGGCCCTGTTCTTCTCGGAGAGCGAGCGGATGCGCTCCGGTTCACGCGACGACAATCGCAACCATACTACGGCACGTCGTCGATCACGCTTGGCGAGTCCTCCGAGGACTTTACACAAAATCGGGTTACCGTCTTTATCGCGCACACGAATTCCACCCGGAATTCCCGCGGGGGTTCGCGTGCAAAGCCGCAGGTATCGCCCCAGCTTTTCGGGGTCATCGGCCACCAGCGAAGCCAACCTCTCGGCCTGCAATTCGGCCAATCCTTTACGGAAGAGCATTGCGGCAGCCTGATTGGCCGACAGGATGGTGGAATCGGCAGCCACCAGGAGAAAAGGTTCAGGCATTCCTCCGATTATTCTCATCAGATCGGACGAGGTCATCGCGACTACTCTGTCTTGAAATATTCCCTTCCCTCGGCCGATTGGGCTTTGGGAGCCGGCCTTAGGTGCACGATAATCCGGCAACCGGTATGCCCCTGCGCGATAGTTTCCTGCAACTCCACCCTGGCATATCCCAGGTTTTCCGCCGCGATGGACCCAAATACATTGCTGGTCATCATGCACAGGGATGGGCGGTTGAGGACCCGATCGCCAAAAGGGCAGGCGCGATTCCCGAGGACTATCTGGTCTTCATCCTGCTCAATTATGTAGAAGTCCCCCTGAATCCGACGCTCCAGGTCAACCAGAACCCGGCCTAACCGGTCTCGCGACAGGGCTGAAACTCGCAACGCCTTTTGATACTCGTGGTTGATCTGATCCCCGATGGCCTCACCGACGATGCTGACGAAGCCGGAGGCTTCATTCAGACCAACGGTATCCTCCAGTGCGCCCGCCATAGCGCGGACCAGATCTCGCAGAAAGCTGTCGCGGTCGACCGGGATTTCGAGTGCGGACAGATCTCGCGTTGGTGCGGACCCCGGCATATCTCCCTCCTCTCACGTGTCCGACGGACAGTCATGCCCGTCAAGCGCGCCGTATTATTCTTATTCTCCCACCCGCGGCAAAACCCGGCAAAGCCCCCGTGGATTTTCCCGATCTCTGGGTGATCTTTGATACAAATGGGGTGCCTGGTGGAGCACTGGCTTCGTGACGAATGTCTAACCATGATGTCAGCCGACTGCGCAGCCGCCTCGATTTTCGGGAGCACGCCGTCAATTTCACCATCTTAGCGATGGTACGTGGTCTGCTCTTCTCAAGCCAACGGCCGCGACGGACACGCGTGGCCGGAAGGAGCCGGAGGGAGCAGGATGATGTCTGGGGGTGCAAAACGGACGGAGCAACCAATGACGTCAAAGCCGGTTCGCGAAGCGCGGCCATGATCTTGTGCTGCCGGCACGTAACCGGGCCCGATTGGCAATTCTGGCCGATCGCCTGCGGCGGGAGACCCCGGTGACAGTCGAGATCCTTCCGGCGGACCTCACCAACGCTCGTGATCTCGACCAGGTGGAAGGGCGATTACGCCACGACGCTCGCATGGGCATCCTGGTCAACAACGCTGGTGACGGCCTCCTCGGCGGTTTTGTGGGCCAAAGCCCGGACGAGGTGGCAAAGATCATCAGCATCAACACGACGGCGCTCACGCCTCGGGCTAGCGCGGTGGCCCGCCGTTTCGTCGAGGGGGGCGAGGGCTGCATTAAGCTGTGGGCGTCGTTCGCATCGCGCTCGACGGAAGCCGAGTTGCGGCCATCGAACTCGCCGAGGTAGAGCTGGTCAGCCGTGACCCTGTGAACCTTCTGGTTCAGGCCGAAGACGAATGTATCGAACTCAGGAGTTGTCGGCCCAATCAGGGAGTGGATCACGAACGAGCGAGAGAGCAGCCAAGGCTCGAAGCGATCACCGATGGGTTCTAAGGAGGAGATTATGACGGTGGCTCGCGGATCTAGTGCAGGAGACGGCGATTCGCCCGTTTCAGGTGAACGTCCAGAAATCAACTTCAAAGGAGAAAGACCATGACACAGACCACTGCCACTCAACGAAGCACCGAGCAGTCCACTGACAAGACCGCCATTCGTCCGTTTCATGTGAATGTTCCGGAAACGGAACTGACCGAATTGCGCAGGCGCATCAACGCGACGAAGTGGCCTGAACGAGAGACGGTCACAGATGCGACCCAAGGAGTGCAGCTCGCGACCATGCAGGCGCTGGCGCGCTATTGGGCGACAGATTACGACTGGCGCAAGATCGAGGCAAAACTGAACGCCCTGCCGCAGTTCATCACCGAGATCGATGGACTGGACATTCATTTCATTCACGTCCGTTCCAAACACGAAAATGCGTTGCCGCTGATCGTTACGCACGGATGGCCCGGCTCGATCACCGAACAGATGAAGATCATCGATCCGCTGACCAATCCCACCGCACACGGCGGAAATGCGTCCGACGCGTTCCATGTCGTGATTCCGTCGATGCCCGGCTACGGTTTTTCCGGCAGGCCGGCCACGACCGGGTGGGACCCCGCCCACATTGCGCGTGCCTGGACCGTGCTGATGAAGCGCCTCGGATACACGAAATTCGTGGCGCAGGGCGGCGATTGGGGTGCCATCATCACCGAGCTGATGGGCGTGCAGGCGCCGCCGGAATTGCTGGGCATTCACACCAACATGGCGAACGTGATTCCGCTCGACATCGACAAGCTGGCGTTCTCCGGAGCGCCGGCGCCGCCGAATCTCTCGGCCGACGAGAAGCTCGCTTACGAGCGGCTGAGCTTCGTCTATGCAAAGGGCATCGGCTACGGCTTTCAGATGGGGTTGAGACCGCAGACGCTGTACGGAATAGCGGATTCACCCGTCGGCCTCGCGGCGTATTTCCTCGATCACGACGCGCGCAGTTATGAGATGATCGCACGTGTCTTTGCCGGAGGCAGCGAAGGCCTCACCCGGGACGACGTCCTCGACAACATCACGCTGACCTGGTTGACGAATACCGCGCTGTCAGGGGCCCGTCTCTACTGGGAGAACAAGGGGGCGTCGTTCTTCGCCGTCAAAGGGCGTCGTGGTTCCGACGGCCGTGAGCGTCTTTCCCGACGAACTCTATCCTGCTCCGCGGAGCTGGGCGGAGCAGGCGTACCCCAAGCTCATTCACTTCAACAAGCTCCCCAAGGGCGGGCACTTTGCGGCCTGGGAACAGCCGAAGCTCTTTTCAGAAGAGGTTCGCGCGGGCTTCAGATCGCTGCGGTAGGGTTCTTCATTAGAGAGGAGGAGATCTGCCATGCCTGACCATTCGCAGTTCAACACCGACCGCACCTATCCGGGCCGGTGGACGATCACCTTCAGCAACCCGCCGATCAACATGTTTGTTCCCACAACGATCGTCGAATTGGGAGCGCTAATGACCGACCTCGAGGCGGACCCGTCCGTGAAGGTCGTAGTGTTCCAGTCGGCGAATCCCGATTTTTTCATCGCCCATCTCGACGTAGCCAAGGCAGCTGAACGGCCAGAGGTGCTAGGCTTTTGGCGCGACTTTGTGCTGCGCCTGTCGTCCACGCCAGTCGTGAGCATCGCCAAGATTCGCGGTCGCACGCGCGGCATCGGTAACGAGTTCGTGCTGGCCTGCGACATGCGCTTCGCCAGCCGGCAAAGCGCCCTATTCGGCAACCCCGAGGTCGGCGTCGGACTGGTCCCGGGCGGCGGAGCGCTGGAATGGCTCCCGCGCCTGGTCGGCCGCTCACGCGCACTTGAGATTGTCCTCAGCGCAGACGATTTCGATGCTGATATCGCGGAGCGCTATGGCTGGGTGAACCGCACGCTGGACGATGACGACCTCGACTCGTTTGTCGATACGCTTGCCGGGCGCTTGGCCTCGTTCGACCGTGAAACGCTGGGCGCGGCGAAGGCCCAAATCAATCGGTTCGGGACGCCGACAGCTACCGAGCTCCAGTCGAGCAACGACCTGTTCTTCTCAACCCTGGCCATGCCCAGTGCGCAGGCGCGCCGTGCCAAGGTCCGTAATATCGGTTACGGTCTCCGGAGCGACTTCGAATTGAACTTCGGCCGGTACCTCCCTACGTTCGGGCGGGCGGACGACGATGACACGCATAAGCAGCCCGGCTGATCGTCGCCCTGGATTTCTGAACTCGGCACCGACGTTCGACGTCGCCAGCGCCCCATATAACCAATAACGTATTAGCGGAGAGGAAACCTATGTCCCATCATTTCGATACCAAACTCGCGAAAGAGGATCCAAGCCTGAACGTATGTGATCTCTATCTGTTTCAGGGCGCTCCCGACACAACGGTGATGGCGATGACCGTCAATCCTGATGTTGTCCTCTCTGCACCAGATACCCTTCACATCGAGGGTTTGTATGCCTTCCGCCTGGACTTGACTGGTGACGCTCGCGAAGACGTTGTCTTCAAGTTCAGATTCAACGAACCGAGACATGTAGACGGGGACGAGCGTGTCCATCAGAAGTTTCAGGTCCGTAGAGCCACTGGCGACGCTATCGGCGGGGACAAGGGCGAGTTGCTAATAGAAGGCGATACGCGCAAAGTCCATAGCAAGTCTGGTATTCGCGCCTTCGTCGGAATAGCTCCCGATATGTTCGCGGCCGACGCTGTCGCAATGCGTAATCTTCAGAGTGCCTTTTACAACGAACACAGGTATGACGCCGATGCGTTCCTGCGCCATCGTCAGAACTTCTTCGACAATCGCAATATCACTGCGATTGTCCTCGAAGTCCCAAACCCATCTGATCGGCAAGGGAACGGTCCACGCCTGGGCCACCGTGTCACTCTACGGCCACGCTCCCGAGATGCAGGTGTCACGCTGGGGCCTGCCGCTGATCACGCACCTCTTTCTCAACGATCCCGGCAACCGCGAGGTGAAAGAGACCTTCAACAAATCGGTGCCATCAGATGACATCGCCTTATTCTCGGGGTACATCGGAGACTTTACCCAGAAGATGACTACCTACGCGGGGTCTGTCATGAACCCGGAAGAATACGGAAAGCAATTGGCCTCTCGGCTATGCCCGACCACCTTGCCTTATGAATTGGGAACGGCAGCTGCATTTGCTCTCGCGGGATTCAATGGGAGGCCCCTGGGTGATGATGTTATGGACGTGATGCTTACATTGGCGTCAAACAGGCCCCTCCAGGACGGCGCTGCCCCTGATCGCAATCGGATCCGTACGGAGTTCCCATATTTTGGTGAGCCCTACTCAAAGGAAGAACAGAAGGATGTCGTACCGTGGCACCCAAAAACCAGCCAAATGACGCCTCCATGACCAAAAGAGAGCAGTAACAAATTTACTAGCCGTGGATACTGGACGGCAGCATTTCGGTAGGAGAAAGATGATGTCGCGAAAAAGTACGAACCAAGCCCAAGGCCATGATATTACATGATATTACGTGATATTATAATGAGGGAGTTCCAGCGAATCGGCGTTGGCTTGACGAAGGCGTTCATCGAGCGCTGTTATAATGCTGTCGCTAATTCGCGCAAGATCATAGAGTCCCCGTTTGTGCCGGCGGAGACTTTCGTCCCGCCATGCGGGATTTTGAGGGAGCCATGCGCATCGGAACAGTCGCGGTGAACTCGGTATTACTCTTCTCACTAGGGTTCACCGGTCATCTCCAAAGTCAAGAAGCGTCGCAGCACGTCTCTTATCGCACGGTGAGGGTTGACGGACTCGCCATTTTTTATCGGGAAGCGGGACCGAAGGATGCCCCAGCGATTCTCCTGCTCCACGGGTTGCCCTCTTCGTCGCGCATGTTCGAGCCGCTCTTCGCCCGGCTTTCCGATCGCTATCACCTTGTCGCGGCCGATTACCCGGGCTTCGGACACAGCGACTGGCCGAATCCAAAAACCTTCGCGTATACATTCGATCACTACGGAGAGATCATGAGTCACTTCGCCGAAGCGCTGGGACTCTCGCGCTACACGCTTTACATGCAGGATTATGGCGGCCCAGTAGGTTTTCGCATGGCTTTGTCCCATCCGGAGCGGATCGAAGCTCTCATCGTCCAGAACGCGGTGGCGCACAACGAAGGACTAGGGGCGAATTGGAAGCCGCGGCGAGCCTTCTGGGCCGATCGCGCTGCCAACGAAAGCACGCTTCGCACCAATCTCCTGTCGCTACCGGCGACCCGTACCCGCCACGTTGGAAGCGATCCAAACGTGGATCGCTACGACCCTGATCTGTGGACCGACGAGTTTGCGTTCCTAAGCCAGCCGGGGCAGGTGGACATTCAGAGCGACCTGTTCTACGACTATCGAACCAATGTGGACGCTTACCCGAAATGGCAAGCATGGATGCGCGAAAAGCAGCCGCGCCTGCTAGTGCTCTGGGGAAAGTATGACCCGTCGTTCGATCTTTCGGAGCCCGAAGCCTATCGCCGCGATGTGCCGAACGCTCAGGTTCATGTTCTGGACGCAGGTCACTTCGCATTGGACACGGCTGCAGATGAGATCGCCGCATGGGTCCGAGGCTTTGTCGCTTCGTCACGTTGAAAATTGTCATGTTCCAATGGTATTCATATGCGATCTGACATTGTTGCAGGGGCCATCTTGCCCGACTATGAGCTTTCCGACCACACCGCCAAACGGCGGAAGCTTTCCGAGCTGCAAGGACAACATCCAATGGTTCTGGTCCTCAGCCGCGGAGGTTTCTGCCCCAAGGACCGCCGTCAGGCTGAAGGGCTGGTTGAACTCCATCGTGAGTTGGAGGTTGCATATTGCCGGCTGGTCACGATCAGTACCGACAATATCACTCAAACGAATGAATATCGCAGCGGAGTCGGCGCCCACTGGCCTTTCCTCTCCGACGTTGGGCGTATCGTCCAAAGAGATCTCGACATCGCCGAATACACTGACCCTCTTCACGATCCTATGATCCCCCACGTGATTGTCCTGGAGCCTGGTCTTGTCATTTATAAGGTTTACAACGGCTATTGGTTCTTTGGCCGGCCCACTCTGGAGGATCTCCGCCAGGACCTGCGCGCCGTTACCATGAAATGCCGGCCCGACTGGGACATCACAACGCCCGAGCTTAGAGCGGCGTGGCAGCAAGGCCGCAAAGAACTCTTCTACCCTTACGGCAAAACATATGCCCAAACTCTCGGTGAACAGGATTGAAGCGCAACGCAGCAAAGGACAAATTCAGATGGGTGTGGCTACTTCAGAACGACGGCCAAGTACTCATAATTCAACCAGTTAAGGCCCATCAGCCTGTCTTCGGCTATTGCTTAAGCCGGGGTTATCGGAATAACCCCTGTTTTTGGAATCAGTTCGGCCGCTTGGAGTCTGCCAGTTTGGCTTGGAATCGGAGGATGGTTTTTGAAAGTTTATCGAGGCGATTGAGCAGCGTTCTCAACTTGCGATATTGCTGTGCCGCTGCCCTGTACAGCGGAGCCGCTTCCGGCGAGAGTTTGACATTGACCGTTTTGCCGTTCGCTTTGTAGGTAAGTTCGAAGTACGGGCCGTGGCGCTTGGTGGCGTCGGAGGCGCAGGCGCACTGGGCTTTGCCGCACTTCATCATTCGCTTCAGAACCGTACCTTTGCAGAAATATTCGATCTGCTCCAGGCCTCGTCTGAGTTCCAGAAAGCGTTGCGTGTGGCGCTCCAGGGAGGCATTTCGTGCAACGGGACGGAAGCCGCTTTTCGAAACAGAAACACGTGACATTGTTCTTACGGTTATATTACCGTAAGAAGATGGCGACTGCAACCTGTTTCCTTGCTGATACCAGACTGGCGTTTGTTGAGTTCTCCCTGCTGGAGTCCTGGCTGGCATCCTCCAGCGCCCTCCAACTCCCTCTCCACCAGATCGAGTCCCAACAGCAGGCTAAAGGCCGCGAGGTCCAACGCCTGCTCCTCCAAGCCCATTTGCAGCATCGCGGCAACGGAGATGTGGGACCAGCCCTGTACCTCCAACAGCAGGACGGCGCAGTGCTCTTCTCCCACCGCCGACTGGGCGCCCGCTCGCTGACCACCGTCTTTGGAACCGTCGAACTGGTCCGCATGGGCTATTCGCGCCCCGGCGTGCCCGGCATCTTTCCCCTGGATCGGGCGCTGACTCTGCCCGGACGCTCGTTCTCTTACGAACTCCAGCGGCGCCTGGTCAAGGCGGCCGTGCAGAACCCTTTCCTGGATTCGGTCCAGACTATCGCCGACCTGACCGGCGTTTCCGTCTCCAAGCGCAGTCTGGAGCAGATCCTGCCGGACGCGGCTCAAGACTTTGACGCTTTTTACCGGCAGCGTCCCCCCGAACCTGCTACAGGCACCATTCTAGTGGCAGCCGTCGATTGTAAGGGCATTCCCATGGTCAAGCCTGCCGGCGCGCAAGCCACATCGCGGCTGTCGAAAGGACAGAAGGCCAACAAGAAGCGCATGGCCACCGTCGCCGCTGTCTTCACTCGCGCCCCTCGGGTGCGCACTGCGCAGCAGGTCGTGGAAAGCTTGTTCCGTCTCTCCCTCACCAGTTCGCAGGATGCGCCAGCGCCACCGCGTCCGGAAAACAAAAGGGTATGGGCCAGTCTGCTCAAGGGCAAGAATGCCGTCATTGAGGAGGTAGCCGAAGAGATGGAACGGCGGGATCCGTTAGCATCCAAAACACGGTTGGCCCTCACCGACGGTGAGCGCGCTCTCCAGATCCGAGTCGAACGGAAGCTGAAAGTCACTTTGATTCTGGATCTGATGCACGCTCTGGAGAAACTGTGGAAAGCCGCTTATGTCTTCCATGCCGAAGGCAGCCTGGAGGCCGACCTGTGGGTCCTGGACCGCACCTTGCGAATCCTGGTCGGCGATGTGGGCCAGGTCGTCAAAGGGATTCGGCAAAGTATCACCAAACGGGGCCTGTCCGGGGCCGGGAGCAAAACGTTGCGCGGAGTCGCCGATTACCTTTACCGAAACCGCGCCCGCATGCGCTATCACGAATACCTCGCTAACGGCTGGCCCATCGCGAGCGGCCCGGTCGAAGGCGCCTGTAAAAACCTGATCAAAGACCGCATGGAGCGTTCCGGCATGCGCTGGACCGAGCCGATGGCCGAAGCCATCGTCCAGCTCAGAGCCATCTACCTCTCCGGAGACTTCGACCACTACTGGCAATTCCACATCGAACAGGATCAGCGCCGCCTATATCCCGCCGACTGGAGCGTCGTTCCAAAGTAGCCACACCCAATTGATTATCCCCATCGTGCTGCCTCCCGATGATGATCTGGCACCCCTGCCTGGCTTGATTCAGCTAAGGGCTGTGTCTCCAAGAGCAGGCTGGATCACACTTTGGGGGAAGTGGACTGACCTCCTAGGCGAACCCACGGAAAGGGTCGACTGGGTGAATGCTGTTGCTAATGCATTTTCCGAGGGGCGCAAGCGTGCACTCCATGAGAAGCCTGTGACGGCGCTCAATGAACTGTTCGACAACGTGGAAAACATCCAGTCTCTCCAGACGGTCCTTGCTGACCTAATCGAGAAGCTGATTTCCAAGATTGAAGGGGGCGCAGCCGATCAGTCTTATAGATCACCTCAAAGCATGCTGGGAAGGAGGCTTGATGGGCTTTGCGGTGAAGCCCAAGCCGCGCTACTGGCGAGTGAACAGATTCGTCTGTCAAGGGATTTCGCCGATCCAAGTGCAGCGGTGATGTGCTTTGGGCGAGCCGTGGAACTCCAGTTAAGACATCAGACCGTTAAGCGTTTCGAACGCGACCACAGCTTGCGCAGAAGCCTCTATCCAAAACGAGAAAACAACCTCGGTGGTTTTCTTTTCAATTTGAGTCAGCTTTCTGAACACGATCGTGCTATCTTCGCCCATAAGTGGTGCGATCCTTCGCGTACAAGCGCAGTTCTATCGGAGTTCAACCAGGCTCGAAACCGAGCTACGCACGGAGAACCACAGGCGAAGCATGTCGTCGATTCCACCGTTGGCGATTGGCTTGGTGGCACCTCGAAGGCGGTGGAATTATGGAGCATTCTGACACCTGAATAGCGGTCGATGTGCCAGTTTGCTTTTCGTCTGTTAGCGTTCATCCGAAAGCGTAGTTTTTTGAACTTTGGCCGGACCGGGGTTGTCGAGGGCACCGCGTAACTTGAGGCGTAGGTATTCAAGATAACCGCTGGGAGTTGGGTGTTCCAGGAGTTCGTCAATGACCGGTTGGAAGTAGGCCAAGGAACGGATTCGCGGCAGGGGAGGCACGTCAGAGGGACGGGTCATGCGGCGGAGGCAGGCCAGCAAGAGGGCGGTCTCAACTACGGTAAGGGGGATGCCGCGATCACACCAGATGCGCGCCTGGCGCTGGTCTGGAACGCTGGCGCGCAACGGCGTGTCCGGCAGGTCTACGTAGAGAGTCAGCACCGCGGTGACATACAGTGCGGGATTAGAATTCGGGTCCAGGATGGACCCGGCGGGAGTCATTTCTTCCTCCGGCGCGCGGCGGTTTCCTGCTCGCTCTCGCGCATCCGATAGCTGTCCCCTTCAATCGCGGTGACGTCGGCGTGATGGAGCAAACGATCCAGCAGCGTGACGATACAGGTCGCGTTGGGAAAGACTTCATTCCATTCTTTGAACGGACGATTCGTTGTCAGGATGACGGGCTTACGTTCGTAGCGCCGGTTGATGACTTCATAGAGGAGATCGGCCGCCTTGTCGTCGAAGGACAGATACCCGACTTCGTCGATGCACAACAATCCCACATTGGCATACCCGCGTAACTTGTGGCGGCGGCCTTCCGGGGACTGGCGATGCAGTTCTTCGAGTAGCGCGGCGGCGGAACGAAACAGCACGGAGTGCCCGGCGAGCACAGCGGCGTGCGCGATGTTTTGAGCGATCATGGTTTTGCCCAACCCATTGCGGCCCACTAGGATGAGATTGCGCGTTTCGCCCAGAAAATCCAGCGTCAGCGCACGTTCGATAATGTCGCGCTCGATCTTGGTGGGCCAGGACCAATCGAAGTCTGCCATGGGCTTGAATCTCTTGATGCCGCTGACCCGCAGGCGGCGCTCCAGACTGCGGCGGGAACGTTCGGCGGTTTCTGCCTTGGTGAGTTCTTCGAGGATCTGAAGGGGGGAGCGGGCCTTGGTGACACGCGCGAGAAAGTCGTCCAACTGCGCGGGTACGGCGCACAAGCCGATCTGCTTGAGTTGGCCAGCAAGGTTATGGTTCGTCATCATCTGTGTCTCGGGTGCGAGCGAGTTCATCGTAGGTCTCCAAATCATGCGGACGGACATCGAGTAATTGGGCTTGCGGATGGCGGCTGAGGTCGAGGGCCAGCGGCGCAGAACGGCTTTGCCGGCGAAGCAGGAAGGCGACGGAAGCGGCGCGCGGCGTGTTGCGCTGGAGCGCTTCGACGATGGCGCGGCGCAGAGCAGCGGCGCCATACTGTTCCAGCAACTTCATCAGTTGCGCCGTCTGGTAGCCAGCCGACTCGCCTTGGGCGAAAGCGAGATCGAGAAGTATCTTGCTCTCCGGAACGGCCTGCTCCAAACGACCGCCAGGCGTGGAGTGGAATGCTTTGCGCTTGATCTTGAGCACCGCTTCCTGATGCGCGGGTTCGAGCACAAGTTGGTGGCGATCATAGGTGCGTATATGTCGAGCGATCTCGATGGAACCATCCAGAATGCGCACGCTGGTATCGGATGCGACTAACGTCAACTGGCGTCCAATGGCTTGCGGCGTAATGGAGTAATCGTTGAGATCGAAGCGCACATAGATGGTTTTGTGGGAGCGCACGGCTTCGATGCGGTCGGTGGGAAACGGATGCAGGGCATGCGGAAGCAACAGCGGCCGCTCTTGCTCGAAGATCTCGGCCACCGTGAGGTGGTCGCCGCCCGGCCAGCGCCGTTGGTGGGCGACTTGATCTCGCCAGAGTAGCGCTTGCCGATTGCATTCGTCCAACGTGGTGAAGGTGCGGCCCGCCCAGAAAGAATCGCGCACATAGCGAATGGCTCGCTCCACACGCCCTTTCTGATTGCCCGCGCGAACCTGGCAGGGCCGTGGCGCGAAGTGATAGTGCGCGCTCAACTCGATGAGTCGGGGGTGGAACAGAATCTGATTGCCGCGCCGCTCGAGGACGGCACTTTTCAGGTTGTCGTAAAGAATTTACGCGCGGCTGCCCGCCCCAGAATGCAAATGCGTGGACATGGCCGCGCAAGAAGTTCTCCATGGTTTGGTCGAAGAAGAACTCCAGATACAGGGCGCGCGAATATGATAGCGTCATCACAAAGCAGGACAAGGCGCGCTTGGCACGTCCGACCATCACATGACCGAAGTGTGCCCAATCGACTTGGGCCTGCTCGCCGGGAAACATTTGCAGTTGCAGAAAGGGTTCGCGCTTTTGCGGACGCATGCGAGACACGGCACGGCGCAACTGCACGATGCTCCCGCTATAGCCACGGTCGTGAATCATTTGGAAGATGCGTGTGGCGCGCAGTCGCGGATGTTGATCGAGTGTCTCGTGAATGAACGCCATGTAGGGATCGACGACGGACGCACGAAGTGGCTGGGTACCGTGAAAACGCTCGCTTTCAATAGCCTTGCGAACGGCATCGGGATGAACGTTCAATTCACTGGCAATGGTGCCGATCTTCCAATGTTCGACGTAAAAGTAGCGGCGAATTTGCGCGCGGGTTTCCGGGCTGATCATGAGATGGACTCACTTTCTTCGTGGAGTGCGTGGAAACGGATCGATGAGCCGTCCAATGCGACCGCAGATCCGGCAGCGCAGCGGTAAAGCAGGCTGAGCTTCCGGCCAGGACTGAGATATCGGAGGACTTTCTTGCGGATTGGCACGTCCACCTTCAAATGATGCCGGGGCTGTGATCGAAAGGGAACCTTGATCCGTCACGCCCGCATGGACTTGCCGGCGGCGGCACCGGTAATCGCGTTGCCGGTCGCGATGATCGAGCCGTCCTTCGGGGCTCTGCTGGTGACGGCTGTTGGCGCACCGTCGTTGGCGGACTCGGGCGTGCTCACGACACGGGGTGCTGCAGTAGCGCTGTCCGCGATCACAGTGCGCGCAGATGAAGAACACTGCGTGGCACTCGCCACCGAGGCAAACTCGTTGCCGGAGTACGGCTTCGCCATGAACCGCCGCCATGCGTCATCGCAGGCGGCACTGGACAACGGCACTGGTTTCGTGGCAGGTTGGAACCAGCTCAGTTTGGTTTTACCTGTCGAAAGGTTGCCGAACTCGGAACCCTGCCGCTCCAACGGCAGGGTTCCATCCGCTTCCCGCCCTTGATGACAAGATACTTCGTTCAGCCAGCGTATTGATGATCGGACAGATGATTGCGCCTTCGGCGCGATGATGTCGCTCTCTACGGCCAAAGCTTAGAAAACTACGTTTTCAGATGATTGCTGACATCGTCCGAGGCCCGGTCCCTGCACCTAGTGGACGGTCCTGCGTTACCGGCATTCTGTCCGCGAGGTTTGGTGGCGCCTCGGGCGTTGGCGGTGCGACCGGAGGTGGAACCTGCAGCTCTGATCGCGTGGTGGCTGGTCATTTCCAGGCTGCGCTAACCGGCGATCCGCGAGGCTTCGATTCGCGCTGCCCCCTCCTGCTGACGCCAAGTGATGTTGCGGGGCGGAATGAATGCGGGCCGAGTCCAAGGAAATCGCTGGAAATCCGACCCTGTGATGTTCCGATGATACTACAGGCCGGCAGAGGCTCATTTCGCTACATCGGCGAGTCCGCACATGCTCTTGCGGCCTTGACACGAGGGTGGCCTTGCGTATAGTGCTAATTTAATTGTAGGATTGTGTTGGATGCCCCGACATCATCGTGCTGCGCAACGGAAGCTCTTCGAGGTCGCTCACGACCAGCCGGGCTTCTTTACCGCAAAGCAGGCAAAGGCGGCCGGTTTTGCTGAGAACACCCATCCTTACCATGTGGGGGTAGGAAACTGGATTCGCGAACACCGCGGGATCTACCGGCTCGCCCTTTTCCCGCTGGCGGAGCATCCCGACCTCGTCAAGTGGTCCCTGTGGTCAAAGAATCGGAACGAAGTTACGGAGGGAGCCTACAGCCATCAGACCGCTCTGAGTCTGTATGAGCTGTCGGACCTGAATCCAGCCAAGCTGCACATGATCGTCCCGACCCACTTCCGGCGGAACAGCGAGATCCCCGCTATCCTGGTTCTGCATTACGCAGATCTGGCCGTCGAAGACGTCCAGGTGGCGCAGGGTTTCAGGTATACGCGACCCCTCCGAACCATCCTGGATCTGATCGAAGCCAATAGCGTCGAACACACTTTTCTGCGTCAAGCCCTTAGACAAGCTTTCCATCGCGGGTTAATTACGCGATCGCAGGTCAACAGGGTAGGACTGAGCGCTCGGGCCCAAAAAGTTTTCGAAAGTCTTCGACGACAGGTCGCGTTACCGATATGTCACGAGACTAAGCGACGGCGAAGGCATTCCGCAGAGCCCTCGAAGACCGCCTGAGCAAGGTTGGCGAAGCCGAGCACGTCCAAGTGAATCGCCTTCGTCGCCAAGTAACATTTGATCGCCTGCTGATGCGGCTTTTTCGAACCGAGACCGCCCCATGGGTCCTAAAGGGAGGCTATGCTCTGGAGCTTCGCTTCAGGACAGCTCGCAGTACGCTTAACATTGACCGGACAGTGCCACGAGTCATGGCCGCTACCGAAGAGGAGGCGACGCGAGTCCTCCGCGAAATGCTTCAGGAAGCCGCGGGCTTCCCCGTTGCAGACTGGTTTGAGTTCACTATCGGTCCGGCCGCAATGGACTTGGATGCGGCGCCGTATGGGGGCCCAGATATCCCGTCGAAGCATGGATGGATAGTAGGATTTTCGCCCGGTTTCATCTGGATGCCGGGATTGGTGACGTCATAATCCAACCCGTGGACATCATCGAGTGTCGGGACTGGCTCGGATTCGCTGGGATCGCCACTCCCGGAGTGCGAACGATTTCGCGCGAACAGCAGTTCGCTGAAAAGCTGCACGCCTATACGCTACGAGGAGTTCAACCAACAGCCGGGTGAAGGACATCATCGACCTCGCGCTGTTGATCAGATCTGGTGGGCTCGCAATGAAGCGGACCCCCGACGCGGTGCATCTGACATTCGACAGAAGGCGGACCCACGAGTTGGTATTGCCGCTGCCGAAACCGCCGCGGGATTGGCAGGGACGTTTCGAAGTGTTGGCCGAGGAATGTCGACTCCCAGGAGACATGGGCGCGTTATTCAGTGAGGTCGAAGACTTCTTCGAGCGCATGATGAAGAGGGGAGCACAAAGCTGAGCCTGCTGTATGGACGACCGTGATCTCAAAACCCATCCGTTGGAGACGGTGGCCGCCGATAATCTGCGCTTGAAGGAGGAGAACGCCAGGCTTCGCCAACTCCTGGCCGAAAAAGGGATCACGATCCCGGCGCCGCCGAAGAAAGACTTGTCACTGGCAACCGGGCTAGATACGCACGACGCCGGTGTAAACGAGCACTCTACCAAGGACATCAAGGTTGGCCTATTCCGCGGTTTGTTCCGAGGCAGAGAGGATGTCTACGCGGTGCGCATGCGGTTCAAGAGCGGAGATTGGGGCTATGTTCCAGCCTCGATCCGCGATTGGAAGGCGGTTCTGTCCGCGGATGCCGCCGTCCGGAAAAAGGTGGACCAGAAGACCAGGAAACTATTGTCTCTGACCGAAGATGTGCTCCGACAGCACCTGGAAGGCAAGCAGACCATTGGCGTGTACCCACTGCTGCTAGACGAAACCTGTTGGTTTTTGGCAGTCGACTTTGACAAGAAGAGCTGGCAGGAGAACGCCGCGGCATTCCTGGAAACGTGCCACGGATTGGGCGTATCGGCTGCGCTGGAACGGTCGCGCTCCGGAAACGGAGGCCACGTTTGGATTTTTTTCGCGCGCTCAATTCCTGCGGCAACCGCGCGGAAGCTCGGGAGCCTGATTCTTACGAGAACCATGGATCGCCGCCATCAGCTCGGCATGGACTCATACGACCGGTTCTTCCCGAATCAGGACACGATGCCAAAGGGCGGTTTCGGCAATCTGATCGCACTGCCATTACAGTGGATGCCGCGGCAGAACAATAATAGCGTGTTCGTGGACGCGGATTTCCGACCTTACCCCGATCAATGGAAGTTTCTCTCGGGCATTCAGAGGATGAATGCCGAGCCCGTAGAAACTCTCGTGCGCGAGGCCATGCGCACGGGCAGTGTGGTTGGAGTGCGGATCAGCCTGACGGATCAGGACGACGAGACGGAGCCTTGGACTATGCCGCCATCCAAGAGGCGGCCCCCCAAAGCCATCGAAGGCCCTTTTCCGGAGCGCGTGGAGATTGTGCGATCGAATCTTCTGTACATCGAGAAGGGAAACCTGCCTTCTGCGATGCTCAATCGGCTGTTACGGCTGGCCGCTTTCCAGAATCCCGAGTTCTACAAGGCGCAGGCGATGCGCCTCTCCACCTTCGGCAAGCCCCGGATTATCTCCTGCGGTCAGGAGTTCGCACAGCATGTTGCGCTCCCGCGGGGCTGCCTAGGAGTCCGTCCGAGAAATCTTGTTCAGCGCAGAGTGAAACCGTCGGCGCCGATCTGGTCCGCAGTGAGTTGACGTTTGAATAACCTGCGACGGAGCCGCGTAGGGCCTGGATCATGCGATCTGTACTTATAAGTACAGAAGGGGCCCCTACGACGGCGTTTGTTACTCATAGCAGAGCCGGTAGCACTTCAAGATGTTATGCGTCAGACACACCAGTGACCATTCGCCGCGCACTTTGTCGATGCCCCGCAATAGAAACTGCCGGAACCCACGCGCGTGCTTGATCTGACCGAACACCGGTTCTACGATCGCCTTGCGCGCCGCGTACACCGCTTTTCCGGCTTTGGTTTTGAGCTTCCGTCGCATGCGGTCCACCCGCGTCGCGCCCTTCGGCAGGGGCCCCTTGGGACAGGCTTCCCGATACTCATCGCGCTTCTGCCGCTCCGTGGCGATATAGCCGGCGATGCGCTTCTCCGGATTTTCCGCCGACTCCAGCGCCTCCAGGTTCTTCTCCGAGCAATAACCGCTGTCCGCCAACACCTCTTCCGGTCTTTGCCCGCTTTGCCGTTCGATCACTTCCACCATCGGCATCAACTGCTCTTTATCGTTGCTTGCCTGCGTCACCGTTTGGCCCACGATCAACTGTAAGTCCGGTTCGACGGCGGCTTGGGCGTTGTAGCCTTGCACGAAGCCATCCGTGCCTTTCATGATGCGCGATTCCGAATCGGTGAAGTTGTACTGGTCTTTGTCTTTGGGCTTCGCTGGCTTCGCATCGGTGCCCTCGTCCGTCGCCTTCTGGCGCGCTCTTTCTTCCAAGGCGTGTTTAGCTTCCCGGATCTTCTTCAGTCGCGTCTCGCCCTCCGTGCCAACATGGATGAGACAGATCTCCTGGTCGTAATTACTGAGCAGGGCGAGAATAGGAATCCATGTGAAGAACAACGGAATATCTTCGGCTTCTCCTGCTTCTCCCCCGGTTTTGCCCGCCTCTGCGCAACGTAGGGAGGCCGAGCGGAGCGAGGCCGACCGGAGTGCAGAGGCGGGCAAAACCGGCGCCTCCGAGCCGCCCGCCCCACCTCGGCCGAACCCGGAGGTGGTCGCCAACGCCAAGCGCCGATCCTTCACCGCCGAATACAAACTGGGCATCCTGGCGGAGGCCGACGCCGCCACCGCTGAAACCGGCGCCATCGGCGCCTTGCTGCGCCGTGAAAATCTTTACTCCTCGCACCTGGCCACCTGGCGTCGCGAGCGGCGGACCGGCATTCTCAAGGGCTTGACCCCGCACAAGCGCGGCCCCAAGTCCAAACGCAATCCGCAGGATGAGGAGATACAGAAGCTCCGCAAGGACAACCAGCGCTTGACCGAGCAACTGCGTAAAGCCGAGATCGTCATTGATGTTCAAAAAAAAGTGGGCGCTCTGTTGGGGTGGCCCCTGCCGAAGGCGGACCCCGAGGAGACGCACTGATGGATGCCGTCACCCATCTGTCCCCCACCGTAGGGGTAGTGGCGGCCTGCGATTTTCTGGGGGTGGCGCGCGCCTCCTTTTATAGGCAGCGTCCGGTGCTGGGCCCTTCGGCAGCACCACCGTCCGAGCCAGTTCCGCCCACGGCGCGGCCCGCTCCCGCACGGTCCCTCAGTCCCGACGAACGCGCCGGTGTGCTGGCCGTCTTACATGCCGAGCGATTCCAGGACCGCTCTCCGGCGGCCGTGCAGGCCACCTTGCTGGACGAAGGTCAGTACTTCTGCTCGACTCGAACCATGTACCGTATCCTCGAAAAAGAGGGCGAATCCGGCGAACGCCGCGATCAACTCGTGCATCCGTCTTACCAAAAACCCGAGTTGCTGGCCACCGCACCCAACCAACTTTGGAGCTGGGATATCACCAAACTTCTGGGGCCAGCCAAGTGGACCTACTTCTATCTCTATGTCATCCTCGACGTCTTCAGCCGCTACGTCACTGGCTGGATGGTCGCTCATCGGGAAGCCGCCGAACTGGCCAAGCAGTTTATCGAGGAAACCATTCGTAAACACCAAGTCCCCGCCGGCCAGCTCAACATCCACGCCGACCGCGGCCGGGTCATGACTTCCAAGCCGGTCGCCTTTCTGATGGCCGATCTGGGCGTCACCAAGACGCACAGCCGGCCATACGTCTCCGACGACAACCCTTATTCGGAAAGTCACTTCCGCACCATGAAATACCGTCCGGAGTTCCCGGATCGCTTCGGCTGCATCCAAGATAGCCGCGCTTTCTGTCAGCAATTTTTCCAGTGGTATAACGAAGAGCATCGTCATTCCGGCATCGGCTTGCTCGCCCCGGCCGTGGTTCACTTCGGCGAGGCCCAGGCTGTCCTGGCCCACCGCCAACTGGTGCTCGATACCGCTTACCAAGCGCACCCGGACCGCTTCGTTCGGCGGCCTCCACAACCACTGCCTTTACCAACGCAGGTCTGGATCAACAAGCCGGTTCCGCCCGGCCAAAAGACAAAGGAAGATAGTCAGTAAATTTCTATGCTGGGTGTCTCAAAGTGCTTGACACGCGCCGTCGCGCCGTTCTAACTCCGCCGGCAACTCATCCCCGCTCCGGTCCCGGCCGTAGCGGGCGTCTTCTTCCGCATCCGCCGCCTCGGCCTGTTCCAATAACTGTTTCACTTCCGCTTTCAACTGCTTTTGCTTCTCCCTCATCCGGTCGTAACTCATGGCTTTGTGCTTGCTGGCATTGGCTTTCATCTTCGTCCCGTCCAACGCCACGCGCCCCACTTTCATGGCCCCAGCTTCCAGCGCGATCTGCAACACCTGCTCAAACAAGCTTTCCAGCGTCTTTAAGTGGATCTTGCGGAAATCCGAAATCGTGCGGAAGTTCGGCTGATTGCCGGCCGCCAGCACCCGGAACGCGATGTCCTCTATCAGCCGCCGTTCGATCCGCCGCGAGCTGAAAACGCCCACGCAGTAGGCGTATACCAGCACTTTGGTCATCATCCAGGGGTCGTACGGCGGCTGCCCGCGTTTCTCGTTCCCGTAGACCGCCTCCATCGCCGAGAGATCCAGGTTGTCCACGACATCGCTGACGAAATACGCCAGATGCTTCTCCGGGAGCCAGTCGCGCAAGCTGGGCGGCAGCAGCAACTCTTCATCCGGGTAGTAGGGACGGTAGCTTTTTCCCATACAACATTATGGGACGATTCTGTTTCAGAGCGCCAGAGAAGAATCGACAAAACAAGCCATTTCTCGGACGGACTCCTAGGGCGACATCGGTTATATTTTGCAGAGTGCAGCCGGGAAGAAGGAAGTCTGCTCAATCGCCGCAGCCGTTTTTGAATGAGGGCTTGCTTCCGAATGTATTCGAGGACCTGCTTCTCCTCGTCGTCGATTTGTTCGGCCTGCTCCTCGGACTCGGCCCAGAGTTCGGCGTTGACATTCTCGACATGCCCATGACGTGAACATTCGAACTTGTACAGATCCTCAGTCATAAACTACCTCTGGCAAAAGCGCTCGGATCTTTTTTCGAGCGGTCTGTCCGTTCAAAGTCATGAACGAAAGTCCGTCCAGGGGTAACGTATCAGGAGTACGGTGGCATCGCAATAGATCGGCTTGGAGGAGTGATATTACCTTTAGTTAACACAGTGCAGTTCCCGCAACGACTTAGACCGGAAGCCAAACATCGATTCCATGGACCACCATGGAAACCGATCTTTACGAACTTCGGCCCGGTGTGCAACGTTCGCTACGGACGCACGCTTACGTGAGGTACTTTTGCAATTTCGTGCTCGTTCCGCAGCCCGGTCTCGGATTGATCTGGGGCGGACGGCAGGTTGGGCGACTGCCGACCCATTGTGAACGGTTGCGTCCAGATAAGCTCTTGGACAACCATTGACACGCACCAACGTTCGCTTCATAATGTTTAAAAAGGGATTCTTGGCATTGGAGGGAACCGATGGCGAACTGCATACGCTGTGGTGCCGAGACCAAACTTTACGTAAACGGCTCTCCACTTTGTGTGGACTGCGACAACAATAAAACTGCATCGCCTACCCCTAAGAAGGAACCCCATCCAGAATTTGCAGAGCGACCTGAGACAGTAAAGCACCAACGTTCTTGATATCTGTGTCGTGATGCGTTCGGTTGGATTGGGCCGAAGTCTCACGGTTGCTAAAGAAAAGTGCCGCTGACCTGATGTTCGGACGGCTGAAGAGATCCGTATTGGTGCGGCCTGGAGAAATTCTCAGAAAGTTGCGCTAATATTGGGATAGACGCCGCTATGTGATTTGGGGTTATGGTGGCGTGCCGTCTGGGGCGTTTCTGATTTACCAGAACCAGAAACTTAAAGTCCACTTGTTCTGTGGTTGTCCGAATCATGAAGGGGAGGGCAATCGCTGTGGCGCACGAGGGAACAACCGGGCGACGAGCTTCATATCTGACGGCATCGTTTACAGTCTGGGTGGTGCCGAGACGGGGAGATACAAATGCTCAACGAGCAGCCGAAGAGTTTTGCGCAAACAGGGTGAAGATGGCTCGGTGCAATTACGAGCTTGCCGAGTCCCAGCTTCGTCGTGCTGTGGCGGGGCAAAGGAAATGGCCCCTGCCTGAGCCTGACGGGTCCGCTTTGGTCCACACTGCACGGCTGGAAGAACTGGCGGCACGAGACGAATACGTACAGGCATTGAAAATTTTCAGCGAATTGTTATTGCATGGCGAAGGGCAAGAATAGACTCGATGGAGTTGTTGTTGCGGGATTGGCTGCTGAACGGTGAGAGCGCAAAAAAGAGCGTCTGATACTTTTCGTCGAGACCGGTCACTCGCCTTGATCTGCTCCACGATCAGCTTTCGCAATCGTTCCGTGCACTTCTTCAGCCAACTTTCTAAGTCTTGTGCGAGTGGCCGTGCAAAATCCGCCCCAGGAAAATAGCGAGTTCTTATCAATCTGCATCCTTTGGAGTTTGGCTAATCAACATCCCGAGCCGTTCTCGGCTAACAACAAACCTTATGACCACAGGTCGATCCACCGGAACCGGCCTCACGAGCATTCGGAATAGGCTAATCTCGAACGGTTCCACGGTGTGCAGGTTACTCAGTTGCGGATCGCCATTCCGTAAGGCGGCGCTGGCGGCGCCGATCACGCGGTCTGGATCTCCCGCCGTGCGCACCATGTAAGTGATAAACCGGCCGGCGTCCTGGCGGAACGGCGCGAAAAGCATGGGTTCACTGGCGCTGTCCAGACCGGCTTCCGCGATATCCCCCACTACGCCGGCGATTTGCCGGTAGGGTTCCGTGGGTGAATAAGTGAATTTAATGCTGCAAACTGCGTCACCGGGAGTGCCTTGCGTGGCGCCGGCGGCGGGCGTCTTGCATGATCTCACGACCAAAACAGCGGGTGGCGTCCATCAGGTGATCGTCCCACGCGCACGGACCTGTTCAGCTTCGGGTCGATGCTCTATGAGATGGCTGCAGGGCGGCAACCGTTCACCGGCGCGACAGGTGAATTTTCCTTGTTGGGCCGTTGCATCCGCGGCGGGAAGGTTTTCCTGTAGCTCCGACAACACGTCATTGATCTCGGTTCGTTTCGTCATGGCGTTAATTTCCGGATCGTTCGCGATCTTGAGCTTATGATGCTCGCAGAGCGCCCGAAGCATTTGCAGCATCTTCGTATTCTCATCCTCGGACAGGAGGTTTATCTGCAGTTCGAGGTGGTTGCGCTGGTCCGCCTGCAGCCCGGTTCTGTTCTGGCTCATCAGGATGAAGAGCGACAGGAAGATCGATTCCAGCGACACAATCATCGTAAGCAGCGGGAAGGAAAACGGGTCGAAGGTGCCGTTGCCACTCATATTCAGCGTGACCCAGAGGGCAAACCAGATCACGTGAAAGGCGATGAACCACATCCTGCCGGCCTGCGTTGCGATGGCATCGCCGATGCGGGCCGAAAATGAACGGTTGGCAAGCGCCTTTGCCTCCAGTTCGCAGATTGCTTTGACGTTTCGGGCTGTAGCCGAGGGGGTTTCCATACCCATATGCTAAGCCAACACCGGCAGATGCCGGCAGCATATGAGGCGCCCTGTTGTCAGTCCGCTTTGAACGACCGCTCTTGTGGGACTTTAGCGGCAACACATTGCTACCACGTAACGGGCGCTTTACTGGGCGAACATGGAATGTTGATTTTGGCGGGGATACCCGGTTACATCACCGCTATAGATCGAAGCGGCACGGTTGCTTGGAAAGGCCCCGCTGCTGCAGCGCGGCAGGCGTAATGACGATGTCGAAGGCTGGGATGGCCGCATTGTTCGGCTGGACGCTGTAGCTGACAATGGTGGACAGATCATGCAGCAGAGTTTGAACGCTGTGCACGGGTAAATCGTCTTCAAGTCGCCGACTGTGAACCTTCTGTTGGGCGGCGGCAGAGCGCTACGGCGGCGCCACCACCGAGATCCGCAGCTGCTGTGCGGCGGCTCGTCGTCATCGTCAAACAGCAGAGGGCCGGATCCTGACGCAGGTGCCACTTCACGTGGTAAGCCAGCATGCAGAGGAAAATGTAGTCGCGCAACCGCAAAGGCTAAAGCAAAACAGTGCAAGAGCGTAAGAGGGAAAAGAATAGAGGTAACTAAGTCCTGGCGCAACGAATCCCGCTGATGAGGTTGCGGACGTCCGGTCCTGAGCCGGCCCAACTGGCCGCATGCAGCGCCGGCCCTTCCGCACGAGCGAGACTGCCCCGCATGCGGCGTGCTGGGCGGAATCCGCTGGCCCCAATCCGTATCGCGAAGGCGCCACTATCAAAGATCTCGAATTCCTGGTCCAGGGGAAGCGTTTCGGGATGCGTTCGACCAATATCGCGAGCCGGCTGCGGTGTGCCCTCCATCACGTTCGCGCCGAAACTGCCCGAAAGATAATCGAGAATATTCCGTCCGGCCGCCACGATTCTACTATGGAATGGAAACACGTATTGCCAAAGCCGTGAGCCACGCCACCCCCGACAAGTTGCTTCACGCCGCAGCGCTGTCATGTTCACCCAAACCCACCGCTCTGATTCCGGATGGTACGAGAACTCACGGCCAGCAGGCGCCGCCCGCTGTTACTCCCGCATAAAGGCAACCAATGAGGACCGCCATCCTACTACAGCATCTCAGGCGCATCGCGCCGTGCCCACGGCCGCTATATGGCTGACGTCGATCCTTTGTGCGGCTGCAGCCGCATATGGCCAGCCGGCGAAGACCGGTGTGAATCTGCCAGTCTTGACGCAGATTTCGGAGATCCGCCGGCTCACGCGCGATCAAGCCGCGCTCGGCTACCCCGTCCGGGTCCGCGCGGTCGTAACATTCTACAGTCCGTCCGGTCTCGACTTTTTAGGGCGGGATACGTTCATGGGCTCCGATATTCCCGGCCTGTTCGTGCAGGACTCCACGGCCGGTATATTCGTGAACCTCCCGAAAGGCGCCCCGCCGCTACGGCTTGGACAGCTTGTGGACCTTGAAGGCGTCGCGGAGGCTCCGGACTTCGCCCCCCAGATAGGCAAACCCCGTTATCGCGTGATCGGCGAGGCGGCCCTTCCACAACCGGGGCGACCTTCCCTTGAAAGGATGCTCTCGACTGCCGAAGATAGCCAGTGGGTTGAGACACGGGGCATAATCCGGCAGGTCAGAAGCGTGGAAGGGATGCTCGCCATCGATATAGCGGTCGCGGGGGGAAGTTTGAAAGCGATTCTTCCCGGCATCCGTGGCGGCGTTCCCCGCCAGCTTGTCGATGCGGAGGTACGGGTTCGCGGGGCATGCGGCGCCGCGTTTAACAAGAAGCTTCAACTGTTGGGCATCCTGCTTTATGTTCCCAGCCTGAGCCAGATCGAGGTATTGAAGGCGCCCCAGGCTCCTTTCGCCCAGGATATTCAGCCCATCGAGCAAGTGGCGCGCTTTGCCCCGGAAGGATCCCTGGGGCACCGCATCCGCATCCAGGGTGTCGTCACCCTACAGGAATCCGCTCGGGCAGTCTACGTATCCGACGGAAATACCGGACTTCGCATCGAATCTGCGGAGCCGGTTGCAGTCAAGCCTGGAGATCGTCTGGACGTGTCCGGTTTCCCGCGTGTTTCCGACTACGCTCTTACCATCGAGGACGCCGTATGCCGGCGCCTTGGGAGCCATGCCCGCCTGACGCCCATACCGGTCACGGCCGAACAGATCCTCAGCGGCGATTACGATTCCCTGCCCGTCTCGATCGAAGGGCGCCTGTTGGCAAGATCGGATCTTGCGGATAGCCAGACCCTGGTGTTGAAAAACGGGCGCACCGTTTTTGCCGCTTTTGTCCGCCAACCGCGCAGCGCAAACAAGCTGACGGCTCCGGTTGGCAGCGTACTGCGGGTGGCCGGAATCTGCGTGACCGATAACGATAATACCGATAAGGATAATAACCAACGCGACCAGGCGTTCCACGTGCTTCTCCAGTCCGCCGGCGACGTGTCAATAGTGCAGCAGCCACCCTGGTGGACGGTCCCGAGAACTTTGGTTGTTTTCAGCACGCTGACCCTCGCAATACTTGGCGCGCTAGCTTGGGTTGTCGTCCTGCAGCGCAGGGAAGCGGCGCATCGGAGCCGCACGCAACTCCTGGACCTCACCGCGAACCTGCCCGGCGCAGTCTTCCAGTTCCAGAAGATGATATCGCAGCCTGACGACGCGAGCCGTGACGTACCGATCGGCAAATTCCTTTTTATCAGCGATGGCCTCGAAAGCCTTTGCGGCAGGACGGCTCAGGAGGTCACGGAAAATGCCCAGCTTCTCCTGGAGTCGGTCCATCTGGAAGACGCGCGCGCCGTGAAGGGCGAGCTGCGCCGCGCGTTGCAGACGGATACCACGTTCTCCTGCACTTATCGCGTACAACAGGGAACCGCAGTGCGGTGGCTTTCGACGACGGCCGTGCCCCAGGCGCAGGAGTCCGGAGATCTGGTATGGAACGGCGTCATCATGGACGTCACCGCGGTCAAAGAGGCGGAACTCAAACTGGGCAAGTATGCGGATGAACTGGCAGTTACCGCGGAGCGGGCGGAAACGGCGGCCAAGGCTAAGTCCGAATTCCTGGCCACCATGAGTCACGAGATTCGGACACCCATGAACGGAGTCATCGGTATGACCGGTCTGCTGCTGGAAACGCCGCTGTCGGAGGAGCAGAGAGAGTTGGCCGAGACCATTCGCAGCTCCGGAGAGGCGCTGCTGTGCATCATTAACGACGTTTTGGACTTCTCCAAGATCGAGGCCGGCAAGCTGGACCTGGAATCGCACCCGTTCGAATTGCGTTCCCTGATCGAGGAGTCTCTCGACTTGGTGGCCGGCATGGCGCACCGTAAAAAGCTGGAGATCTGCGCGGTGGTGGAAGACGGAATGTCTCCGTGCGTATCCGGCGACCCCACGCGCCTGCGGCAGATCCTGCTCAACTTGCTGAGCAATGCCATCAAGTTTACGGAGTCTGGCGAGGTCATTCTGAGCGCGCAGCAGGAGGAGCAGAGCGGGGAAACCTGTTTGGTCCGTTTTGCGGTGCGCGACACCGGTATCGGCATGACGGAAGAAACTCAGGGGAGGCTGTTTCAGAGCTTCAGCCAGGCCGATAGTTCGACGACGCGGCGTTATGGCGGCACCGGGCTGGGGCTGGTGATTTCCAAGCGGCTGGTCAACCTGATGGGCGGTGAGATAGGGGTGGAGAGTGCGCCGGGGGAGGGATCCACTTTCTGGTTCACGGTTCCTCTCAAACGGGTGCAGAACGTGCCCGGTGCCGCATCCCTCGAAAGCCTGCGCGGCAAGCGCGTCCTGGTGGTGGACGACAATCGGACGAGCCGCAGCATCCTGGAGAGGCAGATTGGCAATGCCGGCATGAGCGTGACTGTTTCGGCAAGCGGAGCTGACGCGATCGTCCGGCTCGAGGAAGCCTCCGGCCGCGGATTGCCCTTCGACCTCGGCGTGCTCGATTTGCACATGCCGAGCATGAACGGACTGATGCTCACCCGCGAGATCCGGGCCCGGCGAGCACTGCACGACATGGCCCTAATGATCCTGGCCTCGGATCGCGACCGCGAGGAGGCAGCACTCGCCAGCCAGATGGGAGTGAGCGCTTTCCTGGTAAAGCCGGTGCGCCAGGCGACCCTACTCAAGGTTATTACCCAGATGTTCGGCGAAGGCGTCATGCCTCAGCAATCGGTCGAAGCCGGGCAGGTGAAGCTCCGCGGACGCGTGCTGGTGGCGGAAGACAATCCTACGAATCAGAAAGTCATAGTGATGCGCTTGACGCGGCTCGGCTGCGTCGTGGATGTGGCCAACGACGGGTTGGAGGCGGTCGAGGCATGCTCTTCCAACTCGTACGACCTGATCCTGATGGACTGCCAGATGCCCGTCATGGATGGATTCCAGGCGACCCGCGCCATCCGTGAGCAGGGCTCTCGCCGTGTGCCCATTATCGCCGTCACCGCCAATGCCATGGAAGGGGAACGGGAAAAATGCCTCGATGCCGGAATGGACGACTATCTGGCTAAGCCCGTTCGTCCGGAGGATCTCATTGCCAAGTTAAAGCAATGGCTGGGGGCCCTGCCGGCTCCGCTGTCGCAGCCCCTGCAAGGTCCGGCAGTTAGCAAATCGCGCGCGCAACTCGATGCTTTTATCGACGAATTGAACGATTCCCGAACCTCCCCCGAGGAGATCGATTCCCTTCTGCTGGTGATCCTCGAGAGCACGCCGCCGGTGCTGGAACGGCTCGTCGAATCGGTCGCGCGACGGGAAGAGCAGCCCGCTTCTTTTGCAGCGCACAACCTGAAGGGGACCTTCGCGACCATCGGATTGTCCGATTTGGCCCGGGCGGTCGCGGTAGTCGAAGACGACTGCAAACACCAGCACTGGCGGAAAGCCGATGACGATATGGCCCCTGTCAACAGGCTTTTTCGCGAGATTATAGAGCTAATTGCGGCTAGAATCGAACAGCAAGTCGCCACGCTCTGAAGTGAGATCGTCAGCAATCATCTGAAAACGTAGTTTTCTGAACTTTGGCCGGAGGGAGCGACATCATCGCGCCACAGGCGCAATCATTTGTCTGATCATCAAAAACGCCTGGCTGAACGGAAGTATCTTGGTCATCAAAGGCGGAAAGTGATGGAGCCGTTCGTGCTAGGAAGTAACGGCAACCTGTGGCTCGAGAGTGGTCCCTTCGGGACGGTCCCCGCCGCCGCGCGTCCAGGTCGACGGTAACGTCTGGACCTTTCAAGCATTGTCCACCACGGAAGTATTGGTATTGGGAAGCAACGGAAACCTGTGGCTCGAGTACGGACCCTTTGGGACGGTGCCGCCGTCACGCGTGCAAATTGATGGCAACGTGCTGGCCTTCCAGGCACTGTCCGCCTCTGAAGTTTTCGTGCCGGGCACCAACGGCGACTTATGGCGTGAGCACGCTCCCTTCGGGACTGTTCCTCCTCCTCGTTATCCACGACGCATGTCTACGTGCTGGGTACGAATGGCAACCTATGGCTCGAGCACACACCATTCGGGACGGTCCCGCCTCCGCGTGTCCAGGTCGACGGCAATGTGGAGGCGTTCGAGCCGTTGTCGGCGACTGAAGCGATCGTACTTGGCACGAATGGCGAGCTTTGGCTCGAACATGGGCCGTTCGGTAACATAGTTCCTCCTCCGCGCGTGCAGATTGACGGGAATGTAGCTTAACCGTGCCGAAGTCGAGGCGATAGTCCGCCTGTTCGAGCGACGACCTCGCTATGGCCGGTTTTTTGAGAGCGTTGATCGGCGACAATTAGATCTCCGGGTCGTGTTGCCTCATTTAAGAATGTTACCGAACCGCTAATCGTCGTTCAAGGGCTGGTTTGTAGGGGCGGCGGGCGAACATTTCGGGAACAATCTGGGCCAGGCCTCTGACTCTTGGTGGCGGTCGCTGGGCCCAGTGCCGAGGCGTGAGACAGAAGCCAACTGGTCACGGAGAGAATAATCACTCGCTTTCGACGAACTCACTAATCGCCGTGGTCCCAGCAGAAAAAGGAATGCAACCGCTCGACGGATCGCGCCGTTGGGGTAGGGTAAGGGCAAGCAAGCAAACAAGAATCCAGTGCTCAGCGTGATGGCGCGGGAGTCCAGTTGCGTAACCGCACGACCGGCGGTTACCGCCCACCAGCCCCCCCTGCTTCCTGGCACGGGTCCCGGGGGGCGGGAAGCCCAGCGCGGACTGACAAAATTCCAGCAGACCTTATCATTCGAAAGACTCAGATATCGCGGCTCATTACGCTTTCTGCAACACCTCTCGGATTGCCTCTGACGACAACTGGTCGGGCTGGGCGCCGACGGGCAACCCCAGGACTTGCACCGTGGAAATCGGCCGCAATTTCTCGGAGATGACTTGGCTCGCGTTTCTGCCGGTGATGTCACCGTCCAGCATCAGAATGACCTGGCGGAACCGATCGACGAGGGCGCCTCGTTGCGGCTCGTAAAGCACGGCTCCCATCAGAGCCACTACGGATGGGATGCCGGCTTGGTGCACCTTCATGCAGTCGAAGAAGCCTTCCACTACGACGACCGCGCTCTCCTCGGTGGCTGCGGCGCGATGCATGTTAAACAGGACTTCCGACTTCGCGAATCCCGGCGGGACTCGGTAGCGCGGCGAGGTCTGATCCCATGCGCGGCCGCAGTAAGCGATGAGTTCTCCCTGGGCGTTGTGGATGGGAATGACCAGCCGCCCGCGCATCAAGCCGGGTCCAGGGTAGAAGCCCACGCCGAACTCGCGCGCGGTCTTGTGGCTGATCCCTCGATCCGCCAAGTACGGATGCATGCAATCCACGCCTCTCAACTCGAACGGCAGCGGCAGAGAAGTCTTTGTTCTTTTCGTAACCAGTTCCTTCCCATTCGGCAATGGCCTCCACGGGTCCGACGCGCGGGTCTGGGAGTGCAGTCTTTGCGCCGCCTCGTACACAGAGCAGCGCTCCATCGCCGCCACGAAGTCCAACACATTTCCGCCGGCGCCACAGGCAAAGCAATGAAACAGATTGCGCGCCAAATTTGCATGGAAGGCTTCCCGTCCATCGCCGTGGTGAATCGGGCACCGTCCGCGGTACTGATCTTTTCCGCTGCGTCGCAACTCGACACGATAATGCCGGAACACGGATTCCAGACTCACCTCTCGCTTGATCGATTTGAAATCCAGCCACTTGTTCATCGCGCACCTCGCTAGGCACCCGCTCCCGGAGCAAGTCCATTTTCGTTGGATGTGCGCGCGCCGACGACCGCCGAACACGTCGCGTCTTTCTCCGATTCGGGGGCGGGGTCAACACCGAGCACCAACTGGCGGGCGATTGCGCTACGCCATCGTTTGACTCGTCGTTGGAGCGTTCGCAGTTGCCCTGGCGGGAAAACGCCGGGCATGCTTTCCTGCAAGCGGCGGAACAGTTCTTTGGCATTGGCGTCGGGCTGTTCGTTGAGCCACTGCTGAACCTGCAGCCAGACGGCTTCAAATGGGTCCGCACGAGTGCGATATGTGCGTGGCCCACGGGTCCTCTGGCGATGTGTCGCACGCACTTCACCATCGCGCCACACGGTGGAAAGACTGGCTACGAAACCGCTTAACTCCGGAGTCGCTGGAGCCGTGGCGACGTTGGCGACGCCGACTTCAAGTTGCGCGAGCACGCGCTACGCTTCTCGAATTTCGCTCAGCAAGCGCACTGGGTCCAATGCCGCCAACGTTTGCCGAAGGTCTGCCTTGCACTCGTCTGAAACATCCTTACGTTCCAAGAGACGTTCACACGGTGTTGCTGGCGGGTGGTACTTCTTGATTACCTTCGCGCCTTCCCGAGTTTTCGAGATCAACTTGAAGGAGGGCTGGTAGAAATTTACGTATAGCCGTGCGGAGGCGTATAGCTTGTTTAACACCGCTGCCGTCTGCGCGCCTTCCCACCTTCCGTAGCCCACCATCCGCCGGATCACTGCGCCGTTCTTCTGTTCGATCCACGCTTGATCATTTTTCTTGTACGCGCGACACCTGGTGAGTTCGATTTTATGGTCCCGGCAGTAGCTGACCAACGTGTCGTTGATAAACGCGCTGTCGTTGTCCACGTCCAGTCCCCGCACCGGGAACCGCAACTTCGTCCGAATCTCGCTCACCGATTCCGTCACCAGCTTTTGTTCGCGGACCACCATCGCGATGGCTTCCGTCCAGCCCGATGCGATGTCCGTCAACACAAGGCTGTGCACGTAACTGCCCACCGTCGACTTTCCGCAATGCACCACCATGTCCATTTCGAAGAACCCCGGGCAAGGATCATGCCAATCTCCAAAGGTCCGCACGGCGATGCTCTTGCGCAACGGCGTGTTGATCATCGTTCTGCGCCGGCCCTGTTTCGCAATGCCCCGAACTTTCGTCAACAGCCGGTCCATGGTGGCGGCGCTCATCGACAGCAGGCTTTCCCGCACTGCGGCATCCAGTCTCAAATGCCCATGGCGCTCCATGGCGTCTATCAGACCCGCGATCACCTGGTGGAGGCGTTTTCCACAGATTCGATCAGCTGCCTCCCAAAGTATCGTCAACGTCTCCCGAACGGCTTCGTCATAGATGCGCGCCCTTCGTCGGGGTTCACGGCTTTCCAGTCTCGATGATTTCTTCAGCACGCGGATGGCGTGTTTCCGATGAAACCCCGTCACCTTGACGAACTCGTCAAGGATCTCTTTCTTCTGGTCCCGTCTGGCGCCTCGGTAGCGCGCCCCCACTGCCTCAATCAGTTCCCGTCTCGTTGTCACGCTCAGTTGCCTCCTCAATCTGCCACCCGTCCCTTTTCTTCGGACGGGTAACATTTTTCATGAGGCAACGGGCCGCGTTGGGTAACAAAAATGATGAGTCAACGCGACAGGGAGAAATAGTTGTCGTCGACCCAAAGAAATAGTTGACGGTGCGCCGGGATAAACCGGCATGGAGTAGAGGATGCAAGAGCCTTACGAGAAAGGAATAGCGAACCACTCGGCCCCGAGTTTTGCAGCGGGCGCTGTGAAGCCACCGTTGAAGCGTAAACAGGGGCACAGATGGGCTGGGTATCGAGCTTCGAAAAATTGCAATCGGGACGCCGACGCTGTCGTCAAAGCGGAAGGCCATGCGAACAGGGGCGCCAACGCAAGTCCCTGGTTGGTCCTGCGTAGTCGTAGGCCCCACGCACGTCTGGAAACTCCATGCACGAGAACCGGGAGACCTCGGAGGTGCCTGAAGTGAACCACACGACAGGCCGGTGGGAAAAGGCTTTGGCCGTACGACCCACGTGCACGCCTCGGAGGAGTCGGACAGCGGGGCAGTACCGATGAATCACTTGAACAAAGATGGGAAACCATTGGCGGAGAGTGAGGAGGGATGACCGCTGATCAAGGAGAGCACTCATCAATCCAGCACGCACTCGACACAGAGCGAGGCTCGCGTATCCCAGGGGTTGGCGGGTGTGCGCAAAGCAGCAAGGGAACGGAAGGGGATGCAGTTCACCGCCTTGCTCCACCATTTGACGATCGCGCTGCTCAGGGAGGGCTTTTACGCCTTGAAGCGGAAAGCCGCTCCCGGGGTGGACGGCGTCACGTGGGAAGAGTATGAATCCGGGCTGGAAGGTAGGCTGGTTGACCTTCACCGCCGGGTTCACCGCGGCGCTTACCGAGCGCAGCCATCCAGGAGAGTGTATATTCCGAAGCCCGATGGGCGACAACGGCCACTGGGGGTCGCGGCGCTGGAGGATAAGATCGTCCAGCATGCCGTGGTCACGATCCTCAATCAAATCTATGAAGAGGACTTTCGGGGTTTTTCCTATGGCTTCCGGCCAGGACGCAGCCAGCATCAAGCGCTGGACGCGTTGTACGTGGCGATCACGCGGAAGAAGGTGAACTATGTGCTGGATGCAGACATCCGCGGATTTTTCGACAATCTCGACCGAGGGTGGCTGTTAAAGTTTCTCCAGCACCGCGTTGCTGACCCCAGGATGCTCCGGTTGATCCAGAAGTGGTTGGAGGCCGGAGTGATGGAGGAAGACGAATGGAAGAATACGGAGACGGGTACTCCGCAAGGTTCGGTGATTTCGCCGCTGCTTGCCAATATCTATCTGCATTACGTATTTGACCTATGGGTGGACGCCTGGCGTAAGAAGTGTGCGCACGGCGATGTCGTGGTCATCCGGTACGCGGATGATAACGTACTCGGTTTCCAGCACCTGGCTGAGGCAGATCGCTTCCTGGCAGAGTTTCGGGAACGGCTGGCGAAGTTCGGATTGGAGCTACACCCAGACAAAACGCGCCGGATCGAGTTCGGGCGGTGTGCCGAGCGCGACCGGAAGAACAGAGGAGAAGGGAAGCCCGAAACATTCGACTTTCTGGGATTCACGCATATCAGCGGGAAGGCTCGGAACGGGAATTTCGCGGTCACGCGTCACACGATCGGCAAGCGCCTGCGGGGGAAGCTGGCAAAGATTAAGCAGCAACTCCAGCTGCGCATGCATGAACCGGTGGCCCAAACCGGGAAATGGCTCAGGTCGGTTGTGCAAGGCTACTTCAACTATCACGCGGTACCGGGCAACACCGATAGTCTTCACGTATTTCGCTGGCGGGTTACTCGGCTGTGGCGGCAGGTTCTCATCCGTCGCGGCCAACGGGGATACCTGAACTGGGCGCGAATGCGACAGTTGGAGATGCGGTGGCTCCCCAAGCCGCGCGTTCTTCATCCTTACCCTAGCATCCGCTTTGACGCCATTCATCCAAGATAAGAGCCTCATGCGGTAATGCCGCTCGTGGGGATCTGTGCGGGGGGTATCGGGCAACCGGTATCCCTACCGCGACCCGGACAGAAAGGGGGCCCCCGGCCGATGCACGCTGCGGGTAGATGAACATCACCACGCAGAATTTAGAGCGATTGAGTTTGGCCGAAATGAAGGAGTTCGTGGAGGGAAACCGGACCACTTGTCGACGGGGACGCGGGAGGAGACCTATGGCTTGGTGGAGGCCACCCTGCACAGTCAGCAGTATCAGAAATTAAGCAAGGGACAAAAAGGTATTGTGCGCCGGTTTCTGGTGAAAGTAACCGGTCTCAGCCGGGCCCAGATGACGCGCCTGGTGGGGTGCTGGATGAAGCAGCGGTGCATCCCACGCAAGACGTGGTAAGGAGACGGCGCTTCGCGCGGCGTTACACCGCCGCGGACATCCGCCTGCTGGCGGCGTTAGATGCTGCCCACGAGAATCTATCGGGGCCAAGGGGTCCGGCGCATTTTGCAGCGGGAGTTTACTGTTTTCGGCAAGCCGGAATTCGAGAATCTGGCCGGCATTTTCAGCGTCGCACATTTACAGTCTCCGGCAGTCGAAAACCTTCGCCGGTGTGCGGGTACACCTGACCCAAGCGCGCCAAGTGTCCATCGGCGAACCGCGGAAGCCGGATCCACAGGGGCAGCCCGCTTACCTGCGGGTGGACACGGTGCATCAAGGTCACCAGGATGGCCAGCCGGGGTGTACCACATCAACGCAGTCGATACGGTGACGCAATGGCAGGTGGTGGGTTGCGTAGAGACCATCTGCGAGTTTCCGTTTGGCATGCGGGGTTTTCACGAGCGACAACGGATCGGAGTTCCTCAATCACAGAGTGGCCCGGATGCGGAACAAGCTGTTAGCGGAGTTCACCAAATCGCGGGCCTACCGGACCACCGACAACGCCCTGGTGGAAGGCAAGAATGGCGCGGTGGTGCGCAAGCATATCGGCTACGGTCCGATAGGGTGCGCGCATGCCGCAGCCTGGCAGAAATCCTCCACCGCTTACTTCAAACCGTACCTGAACTATCATCAACTATCATCAACTATCATCAACTATCATCAACTATCATCAACTATCATCAACTATCATCCGCCATGCGGATTTGCCACCGTGGTCACCGACCGGCGGGGACAGCACCAGCGCCACTACCGGGCCAACGACTACCGCACCCCTTACGAGAAGTTGATTCGCTAAAGAAGTGGGCGCAGTATTTGAAGCCTGGCATTCCGGTAGATCTACTGGCGCGGCAGTCCGAACAGCGCAGCGACACCGAGGCGGCCCTGCACATGCAAAAGGCCAAGCTGGAACTATTGGCCAAATGCTGGAGCATGCCGCGATGATCCGCATGGCCGCCTCCCGTTGGTCGGGGTACGCCAGGATAAGCCTGGTTGATCTTGTGAACTGAAAGGAGTTCACCGTGTAAATTGCCTGTTCAGCACGTAGCCGAGTGAGCGCGAGCTCCAGCAATGGGGCTGGCGGAATTGTGAGGCGAACACGCGAGCCGTAACGCTAGTGAACCGGATTCGGCCTCGATAGGAAAACGAAGGTGGCCAGTCCGCCCGACTTGGATGAAGCCAGACGGACCGATCGTGAAGCAACAGGCGTTTGCAGCGATTCGGACCTTCCGGGGTGCTTGGGGACAGCGCGCGTGAAAAGATCAGCCGAAAAGCCGGGGTGGATGGCGTCACAATCGCGGAGATTACGATGTCAGACCAAGGCGCAGCGGGATTCCTGGAAGGGGTTCAGAATTCGCTGCGCACGAAAACCTACAGACCGCTGGCGGTGCAGCGCGTCTACATTCCGAAGGCAAATGGAAAGTTGAGGCCGTTGGGAATTACCAACGGTACGCGACCGGGTAGTACAAATGGCGACCCTGTTAATCCTGGAGCCGATCTTGGAGGCAGATTTCCTGGATTGCTCGTACGGGTTCCGACCGGGGGCGGTCAGCCCACCAGGCGTTGGCGGAAATGCGCGGTCATTTGCAGGCCGGGTATCAGGTCGTGTATGACGCGGACTTGATCCGGATGTGGCGGGAGGCGCCAGTAGTCGAACGGAGTGAAGGACCGGGCGGAGGCAACAAATGGAGCCGGCCGAAGAAGGGAACGCCACAGGGCGGGTAGCCTCGCCGCTACTGGCGAACCTGTATTTACACTGGTTCGACGCCTTGTTTCACGGTCCGCAAGGACCAGCACGAAGGGCCGATGTCAAACTGGTGCGTTACGCCGATGATTTTGTGGCGTTGGCGCAACAGATGGGATCGGCAACCATCGAGTTCATCGAATCGCGGCTGGAAGAAAAATTCCAGCTGGAGATCAATCGGGAAAAGACGCGGGTGGTGGACCTGCGAGAGGAAGGGGCGAGCCTGAACTTTCTGGGGTATACGTTTCGGTATGACCGCGATCTGAAAGGACGCGATTGAAAATACCTGAATGCGTTTCCGTCGAACAAGGCGGTCCAACGGGAGCGGGGAAAAGCTGCGCGAAATGACGAATCGTCATCAGTGCCATAAGCCGATCCCGATCCTGATTGGAGAGCTGAATCGGCACCCGAAAGGTTGGATGAACTACTTTCTTTTGGGTATCCATCCAGTGCCTACTGTGAGATCGAACGCTACGTTCGGGACCGTCTAATCCAGCATTTGCACCGACGCAGCCAGCGGCCATACCGTTGTCCGCAAGGAGAACCATGGCTGCAGCACTTGGCGCGGTTGGGCTGATCCTCTCAGGAGAGCCGGACGGAGCCACCATTCCGAAGGGCTGGGGATTCGACGCAGCGCTGAACCCGGCCGGCGAAAGATTGTGCGGGAAGGGCGGCGGCCCGTTCTCGCCCGAAGCTTCGCTCAATCTGAACTTCGAGCCGACCCTGGGAGACGGCGACGAAACAGAAAGGAGCAAACTCGTACAGAGCACCGTCGTGAACGGCCGCATTCCAGGCTCATTGACCATTGGAAACGAGTTTCGATTTCCGGCTCATTCTACGATTCGAAAATGCTACTCCGGTGACCGCCCAACCGGGCCGGCTGCCGGCAAATCCGAGTTCTCCCGCGTACCGTAAAAATAGCTCCATCCCTTCCCGCTCCGCCGGCCCCAACTCAAACACGATGTGCGAATTCAGATACCGCCGCACCAATTCCAGCGGCAAACCGCGCGCGGGCGCTTCAGCGGCGGCGATCCGCTCCAGGCTGCGCAGCCCGAACGTGCAAGACTCGCGAAATGCCGCCGCGATTTCAGGCGTCACAGATTTCCGCGGCCCCGCCCATACCGCGAAGACCATGGGCAGCCCGGTCATTTCCATCCATTCGCGGCCCAAATCGTAAACGTGAAACGGCGACGCCTGCGGATCGACATGCAGGGCCGGATCACCTATAATCAGGGCGCTGTCCGCCTCGTCCAGCATGCTGGTGAGATCGGGCGGCCGCATCACAATGGCAGGTTCCACTCCGTACCGCCGCGCGAGAATAATGCGCGCCAGAGCCACCGACGTGCGTGAACTGGCATCCGCAGCCAGCGTGCGGATCTGGTGCGCCGGACCCTGTGAGACCAGCAGAATGCTGCGCACTGCGCCGCGGCAGGCGATGCCCACTTCCGGCACAATCCCAAAATCCCGCCCGATCAGTTCGAAGCTGGGAATGATCCCGATATCCGCCCCACCGGAAACGACCATGTCCGCGCATTCGGCCGGAACCCGGAACTGCAGATCGAAAAGGCCCTTCTGTGCGCCGTGCAGCATGCCCCAGACCAGGGGAGCCGTATTCAAATAACTGACCGCGCACACCCGCAGCCGGGGCAAAAAAGGGGTGGAATTGGTTAGATTCAACTATCTATTTTAGCAGACGACCGCTGCTTGCGAATGGTACCTTTAATAGCCCGCAAATAGCCCGCTGCCAGATTCAATCTGGTATTCTCAGTGATTAAAACGTATGCGTTCTCTCATTGCTTATTTATACCTGGCTTTAACCTTGACGGTCCTGGCCAGCGCGCAAATCGTGCTCGATCCGAGCCCGGCCCGCGTTTCCGGACACCCGCCCGTCTCGCCCCCTGAACAACTGCTCATCAGCAATATAAATCCCAATTTCGGCGCAAACGGAGGGATGTACTATCCGGAGGGTGCGGCCGTCGATACCAGCGGGTCCGCGCCTATTCTGTATGTCGCCGATTACGCTAACAACCGCGTGCTCGGCTGGAAGAATGCTACCAGCTCGACTTTGGCAAACCTGCAGGCGCCCGATGTGATTATCGGCCAGCCTAATGCCTACACGACACTTCCTTCGATCAACGGCGGCCTGTCCTTCCCCGCCGCTCTGCTCGCCGATCCAAGCGGGAACCTGTACGTCGCCGATGTAGGAAACAACCGCGTCTTGCGATATCCGGCCCCGATTACAAGCTCCACCACGCCGGATATCGTGTTGGGGCAGCCCGACCGATTCACGTCCGTCAAGGCGAACCAAGGCGGCACCCTGTCCGCCACCACGATTTGTCTTTCCGGCGCGTGCCCCGCAGGCTCTGCCTCCGGTTACTTTACCTCGATGGCTATGGACAGCTCCGGCAATTTATTTTTGGCCGATGCAGGTAACCGGCGCGTGCTGCGATATCCTGCCGCCTCGCTCACCTCAGGCGCAAGCGATCCGGCCGCGGATCTGGTGATCGGCCAGTCCAGCTTTACGGTGGTGAACTCACCCACAGGTATTACCGACAAAAATACCCTCGCCGTTCCCGCAGGCCTGGCTTTCGATTCCGCCGGACATCTTTTCGTGACCGACTCGTTCAACCGCCTCATCGTGTACCCATCCCAAGTCTCCAGCGCCCAAGCCGGCAATGGCATCGCCGCCATTCGCTTCGCCGGCGTCTTGAGCTCGCAGCCTTCCACGGCTACGGCCAGCACGCTCTACAATCCGCAGGGCATTGTCATGATCAATAACGGTCCCGCGGTGATGGACTCTGGTGATAACCGGCTGCTTATTTTCGATGCATTCAGCAGCACCGACTGGACCCTCGCCTCCGGGGACACCACTCTGGCCAGCCCGCCGCCCGTGGCAATCGCCGCGTTGGGGCAGGGAACCAGCCTCACGAACTTTACCAGCGTCACCGCGAATGCCGGCAACCCCCAAGCCTCGTTCACCAGCAATGGCGCCAATATCGCCACGTTCAACGGCCCTGCCACGGCGGCCGTAACTCCGAATGGGGACCTGTTTGTGGTGGATACGTACAATCAACGCGTCCTGGTCTATCCGAACGCCGGACAAGCGGCTGCCGCTACCGAAGTCCTCGGACAGAGCGACTTCCCGTATAACAGTCCCAACAGCATTCATGGCAGTGAATTCTATTTTGGATCTGCCAGTTCCAATTCGTATGATGCGGGTATCGCCGTGGACTCCAGCGGGAGTACTCCGCACCTCTATGTATCCGACCCGAACAACAATCGTATATTGGGATTCGCCGACGCGCGCAAGGTAGGACCGGGCGTGCAGGCGGATCTGGTCATCGGCGAACCGGACCTGATGACGGCCCTGTGTAATTTTGGGGGCGTCACGAATCCCGTCACTGAAGCGCTTCCCCGCCAGCCCACGCAATCGAGCCTTTGTCATCCCACCGGACTGGCGGTCGATCCGGCGAGCGGGGACCTCTACGTGGCCGATTCGTCCAATGGCCGCGTACTGCGATTCCCGGCGCCGTTTGCCCCGGCTAATTCCAGCCTGCAAGCCAATCTGGTGCTGGGCCAAACCGCGTTCACGGGGATCTCCAACCCGCAAGCCAGCCAATCCATCATGATCTTTCCATACGGCCTGGTTTTCGACCCGCAGCGCGGATTGCTGGTTTCCGACGAAGCCGCCAATCGCGTGCTGCTGTTTCCCATCAACTCGGGCACCACCAACGGCGAAGCAGCTACCGCCGTTATTGGACAATCGAGTTATTCGAGCACCAGCAGCACGGTACTGTCGAGTCCGCACCATATCGCCGAGGACTCCATCGCGGAGGTCTATGTGGCCGATTCAGGACACAACCAGATCCTGGTATTCGGCTTTCCGACCGGCACATCCGCGCAGACGCCGGTTAACTCTATTACGGGCCTGTCCTATCCGGAAGCAGTCTGGGTGAACCCAAACACAGTAGCCGGCTATCATGACGACATCTGGGTGGGCGATTCCGGTCTCAGTATCTCCCGCTATCCGGTACTCAATCCTCTGGTCACTAACAATACTCCTTCGCTCTACATGGCGGCGGCGGAGGTGGCCGGGCCGTCTCTAAGCTGCAGCCTAAGCCTTTGCGGATACCCGGCCATAGCCATCACGCAGGATAGCAACGGCGCCCTTTATGTGGCCGACGCCACAAACCGCGTGGCGATCCATTATCCGGCCCTGGCCGGCCAGAACGGCGCCAGTTTTGTGTGTGCCATGGGTTGCGCCCTGGGCGGTCTGAACGACCAACCCTTCTATCTCGCACCGGGGGCCTTCGCATCACTCTACCTGTTTAACGGTCTTACATTTGCCTCAAGCGCCACCACTAACTACTCCCTGCCAGTGCCCACTACGCTGGGCGGTCTCCAGGTGTTAGTCAACAACACGGCTTCGCCCGTCACAAACGTGCTGACCAATCAGATCAACTTTGTGGTTCCCTTCGAAGCGCCCTCGTCTGGAACGGCTCAGGTGGTGGTGGTGAACTCGTCGACCTCGCAAGTGCTGGGAAGCGGGTCGATGAGCATGAACACCGCCACTCCGGGATTCTTCACTACCAACCAACAAGGTACCGGACAGATCGCCGCGTTGAACTGCAACCAAACCCCTTGCGAAAATACCCTGAATGGGGCTAAGAACCCCGTAAGCCAAGGTAAGTACATACAGTTCTTTCTAACCGGGCAGGGGGCTGTGGCGGGCGTACCGCCGGATGGACATCTCCCCTCCGGCACCGTCAACACCGCCCCGCCGGTCGTATATATCGGCAGCGCCCCGGCGACGGTGGCATTCTCCGGTCTGGCACCATGCTGCGTCGGCCTCTGGCAGATCAACGTGCAAATACCCAGTAGCCTAGACCTGGGAGGGTTCGGTAATTTCGCGGCAGGGGTCTTCCCGGTTCTTATCGATTACAACGGCATAACCAGTAACACGCCGGCGAACAACGCCAGCCCTTATGTGGCCACAACTATCGTGGTCAATGCGCCGGAATAGGCGTCGCGGTCAGTTCCAGCTGCATCTGGCCCTTGCTCGCCACATCGTCGGATGAGGCGATCACGGTGGGCTTGCCAATGGGCACCAGCACGTTCGAATTCCATTTCGTCTGGCGGATCAGCGGCGGATTCGCCGCGGCAGCCACGTTGCTGATTTCCGCGGAGATATCGAGGGCCAGATTTCCGTCGATCTCTTTCGCCCCGCTGCCATCGATGTTCACGCCAACCTCGACGTAGGTGAGCCCTGACGCACCACCCGTCTGCAGGGGTACCTTATTCCCGCTACGAATCGTGCAGCGATGGTCGCCAGTCGCAATCGTGGTGGTGTAATGGCGGGCGTTGGTTACTTTGCCGCCGTCCAGTTCCTTCACCACGAAGTCGAGATGAAAGTACTTCGGCGCTTCGCCAGCCGGTTTCGGAGTCTCGCCTTGCGCCACGCAGATACCCGCTGTTAGTAAGATCGCCCCGCAAGCAATTACAATCTGGTTCTTATTTCGCATCGTCGCTCCTTAATGGTTCTATCTTGATTGCTTCCACCTCGATTGGTTCATCACTGCGCCGCTGTAAGTCGAGTAACGCATCCCGCGCCGGCGCACGCTCCACCAATGTCAGCCAAGCGCGCTCCTCTTCCGAGAGCGGCGCTGGCGCCGGGAATTCGCGCAGCTTCGGCAATCGAACTGGCTTGTCGGCGTGCCGGGCCTGCTGTTTGAAACCTGCCACGACGGCGGTTTTTTGCACAGCCAAGGGAACTGGCCGCCGAGCCGGCGCCGCCACCCGCGCGTGCGGAACCGGCCGGGCCCACCAGAAGACGGCTGTCATCAGGCACGCGGCGGCGGCTGCCCCCAAAGACAGCGCCCCTCGCCGGAAGTCGAACCGCGGCGCCACGCCTTCCGCACGAACGCGATACATCACGCGCCGGGCCAGCCCGTCCCGCGGTTCGGCGCTGGAATAGTGCGCCAGCGCCTGGTCCATGGCCCAATCAAGGGCCCGATCAAGGGCACGGTCGAGCGCGTCCGTCTCATCGTTTCTCATAACGGCCATCCCGCAAACCTGCCAGTTTTTGCTTCAGGACCTGGCGTGCGCGCATGATGCGCGTGCGCACGGTGCCCTCGGCAATGCCCATTACCTGCGCGATCTCGCGCGAGCTCATCTCTTCGACTGTGGATAGCGCGAGCGGCTGCCGCAGTTCTGGCGGCAACGCATCCACCAGGCGACCGACGGCCGCATTCCAATCCGCCGTGACGATGGCGTGCTCCGGATTCGCGCCGATGGCCGGTTCCCCCGCGCCGGGGATTCCGGGACCCGCCCGGCGGCGCTTCAGTTTGTCCAGCGCCATCCGCCATGCTACACGCGCCAGAAATGCGCGCTCGTTTTCGAGCGCCTCCCAGGCGCCGCCGCGATATAGTTTCAGAAACGTTTCCTGCACCACGTCCTCGGCATCATACGAGTTGCGCAGCAGCGCGTACGCCACCCGAAACACGAAGCGTGACTGGAGTTCCACCAGCCTGGCGAAGCGGGCGTCACGCGCGGCGCGCTCCCCAGTTTCCAGCAGTGCAACGTCAATCATGCAGCGCGCTCACCAGCTAAGACTGCCGCGGTAATGAAACCGTTCAGGTTTATTTGGAGGCAGGTTCTTGCTGAAACTAAATAACTTGTCGGGTTCGAATGGTAATTCGGTATCCAGATTTCAAGGGACTCGGGCAGTCACGGGTGCGCCCACCCTGGCGTAAGCGTGGCCTAAGCGTAGCATGCCCGCCACGCGATTTGGGTTGAGGGATCGACTTTGGACGTTCATTTTCAGCGGCGGCGTGAGGCGTGAGAACGTGTGATCCGGGAACCGGAACCGGCCGGCGAAGGCGGGTCTGGAGCCCAATAGGCGCTAACTAGCCAAGGGCTGCACCCTTGATATCCCTGCGGGATATGGAAGACAGGAGCCAGGAGTCAGAATGACCGGCATCGTGCTGAATTCACGGGACCTCTAAGCACAACGAGAACAAAATTCTCGTTGCGCGCCGCATAAGGCTCTACGCTTCTTCGCGGACTGGGCCGCGAAAAAGTGGCCCTTGCGCGCCAACAGAATTGGGGAGTCGAGGAAGCCAGCAGCCAGAGATTGTATCCGGCGCACTTTGATACGTGGCCTGCCAGGCGCGCAAAGCCAGAATCAGCTTTGCAAAGGAAGGTAATTGCTTTACGCATATCTATACGGAATGAGCCTGAAACGGATTCCCGTTTCCAATGGTCAATGAGCCTGAAATGCGGCCGTTCACGACGGCGCTCTGTAAAGTTTGCTCCTTTCTGTTGAACGCCTTGGCCGGCAGTCCCAATGAACAGCTCTCGGATATACGGGTCTCCTTCCTTGGAATATAGTTCGTGGGCCACCGTCTCAGGGCCGACCAGCGCGAGGCTGGGCTGCGCCATGGAGCTGCGCGGTTTTGGTTTTTCTTCTCATAGGAGGTTTTGTTTTTTGCTCCGGGCCGCGAATCTCGGCGGCGCCGCAGGACCGACCAACGGGAGGCGGCCATAATGCGGATCATCGCGGCATGCTCCGGCATCTGGCCAATAGTTCCAGCTTGGCCTTTTGCATGTGCAGGCCGCCCCGGTGTCGCTGCGCTGTTTGGACTGCCGTGCCAGTAGATCTACCGGAATGCCAGGCTTCAAATACTGCGCCCACTTTTTTAGCGAAATCAACTTCTCGTAAAAAGTGCGGTAGTCGTTGGCCCGGTAGTGGCGCTGGTGCTGTCCCCGCCGGTCGGTGACCACGGTGGCAAATCCGCAACGGGAGTGAACGTTTTCTGGCAAGTGACCGGCATCCGCCAGGACGCCTGGGCCAACGCCCATCGCATCCAGGTGGAAGTAGACAAGGCGCAGCCCGACCAGGGTCGCTACATCCATCCAGAGCTATTCGGGCACGAGGGTGAACCGAGCATCGCGCAAATGCATCATCGCCGGCCGCCTGCAGCGAAATAATGGCCACTGCTTGAAGGATCGGAGAGACTTGGGTAGGGAGTCTTCGTAAACTCGAAGGACGTTCGCAAAGGTGGTGGATTCGGAGAACTAATCCACCCCCGCTAGCGTAAACAAGATGGGGGCACGGCTCCTAAGCCGGTGGTTTGCCTGGCGAATCGGCAGGCCTTCCCGAACGCTCTTCCGAGCCTCTTTGCAAGCATCGTCTTGCCTTCCGCGTCCGGCGTCCGTGCTTCAGAGATCGGCCAGGGTTAGGGGGCGACGAGCCCTACCATCAATGTCTGTAAAGCCGTACTCCACCGCAACGCTAGCAGCCACCAGCACGCGTCCGGTGTGCCGCATCACATCAGGATCTACAGCCCAGCGCCGCCACGTCACGTCCAATGAACTCGCCAAGGTACCCACATCCAGATGTTCGGTAGAGTTTGGACTCATGCTGTGAGCCAGTCTAACACTGGCCGCTGTCGTTCGCCACCGCCGCGTTCGGGTGGGGAGCCGCCGGCGTCCTCCTTACAACGGGCTGGCCCAGCGCCGTTTTGCCTGCCGATATCACGGGATAATGCCCGTGGGGCGTGCTCTTCCTGGTCGTGCACTTCGTCGGCTGTTGTGCGGAGTGCCGAGGCTATGCAGACTACGCCCTACAATAGCCACGACAGGTGTACACTGATCGCAGTGCACTGGTTTCCCTGTCTATTTATTCCACTCGCTCTTGCAGCGGCCGATTGGCCGCAGTTTCGTGGACCGAACGGCTCCGGCGTCTCTCCCTCCAAGGGCCTACCAGAGCACTTCGGCCCGCAAAAGAATCTTCTCTGGAGGACAGCGTTACCGCAGGGACACTCCTCACCGGTCTTCACCAGGGACCGCGTCTTTGTCACCGCATTCGAGGGTAAGAGTCTGCTCACGATCTGTCTCGACCGCGATAGCGGCAAGGTACTGTGGCGGCGGGAAGCACCGCGCGAACGCGTAGAGAGCTTCCAGCCGACCAACGGACCAGCGTCCCCCTCTCCTGTTACCGACGGAGCCAATGTTTACGTGTTCTTTGGCGATTTCGGGCTGTTGTCCTACGGGCCGGATGGCAACGAGCGCTGGCGTTTGCCGCTCGGTCCTTTCAACAATCCAAACGGCCACGGCACCTCGCCAATTCTCGCGGATGCAAAGCTGGTGCTCATCTGCGATCAGGACACTGGGTCGTACGTGATTGCCGTTGATCCCACGGATGGCCGGGTGCTCTGGAAGACGATGCGGCCGGAATACACGCGTGGTTACGCCACGCCCGCGGTCTACCGCCCGAAACGCGGGCCGACGGAGGTGATCGTCCCCGGCTCGTTTGAGGTGGCTTCGTACATCCTCGACACCGGCGAGAAACTCTGGTGGGTGCGCGGCTTGCCATGGCAACAAAAGACCGTGCCGCTCATTGACGGCGACCACATTTTTGTGAACGGTTGGGAATCCGATGGCGATCGGCCCCGACGCATCGATATCCCGGAGTTTGCCCAGATTCTGGCGAGATATGACAAGAACCACGATGGCAAGCTGTCGCGCGACGAGACGCGTGCGGACCATGACGATGAGTGGTTTGACGACAACGATCTGGACCACGACGGCTACATCGACGCGAGCGAGTGGCAGCTATACCGGGCGCGGACTGCCTCGGAGAACTGTCTGGTCGCGATTCGCGCCGGCGGCCACGGGGATGTTACGGCGACTCACGTGCTCTGGAGGTACCGCAAGGCCTTGCCGAATACATCGTCGCCGCTGCTATATGAAGGCGTGATCTATCTAGTGCGCGATGGAGTTTTTACGAGCTTGAACCCGGAGAATGGCGAGGTGTACAAGCAGGCGCGTCTGAATGGGGCACTCGGGCGTTATTGGTCTTCGCCGGTGGCCGCCGACGGCAAGATCCTTGTGGCAAGCGAAGACGGGAAGGTCGTTGTGCTGCTTGCAGCCCCGCAATGGGAGATCCTCGCCGTGAACAACCTCGACGAGGACATCTTTGCCACGCCCGCGATTCTCGATGGACGGATCTACGTCCGCACCCACGATGCACTCTACTGTTTCGCAAAGAGGCGCGATCATCAATGAAGCTCGGACCGCTACCGATACTCACGATGAGGCCGTCCCGAATGTTTCGTTCTGCGCGCCGGCGGGCGCTGGACCACCAGGGACAAAATAGCATGTCGGGATTTTCTGCGAAGGGTTCGTTTTTCCCGCGATCAGCCTTGTCATGATGAGTGCAGGGAGCCGCCCGTGACGCTTACGATAGACCTTCCGGACGCAGAGGTAACGGCGCCGCCAAGGCGCGCGCACGAGGCGTGTCCGCTGAAGAGTACGCCCGACAAGTGCTCGAGCACGATCTTGCGCCGGACTGGCTCCGGCGGTCATGGGAGAGCGCGGCCCAAATCGGGTTGAATCGGCTTCCGATGGATGAGATCGACGCCGAGATAGCCGCGGCGCGGAAAGCGCGGCGCGAGCGCCCTCTCAACCCAGACTCATGATCCGAGTCGTCCTCGACACGAACGTTATTGTCTCAGCGTTGTTTGCAACCCCTCGGCCCGCCTGCAGCGGTATTCTTGCTTGTGGCGGCGGCGCGGTTCAACTGTGCATCAGCGAAACTCCTTATTCCATAGAAGTCCCCGTTGGCCGCCCGGATCAAGCCGCCGCTCGGTTGACTGCCGTCGGTGCATCCGCTTTGCGAGCAGAAGGTGTAAAGCGTCGTAAATGCGCCACCCGGTGTGATTTTGAAGAGGGTGCCAAATCCAGTTCCGCCGATTAAAGTTGTCCCGTAGAGGCTTCCATCGGCGGCCTGGAGCAACGGCGCGTTTGGGGCAGCGCCGTATATCAAGTCGTACAGCGAGGTGAAAGTCTGCGCTGGCAGGGACACGACCGCCGCCGCGCCCAGCGCCACAACCACGTACGCTCTCTTCGCAGCCCGCCAAAATCCTCCAATCATAGATCTCAACTTCACCTCCCTTCCATTGGGCGCCCCGTCAGCCTACCACAGACCGTACTTTTTTATACATAAATAATAATTATATGGACCGCTAATATTATAAATTTGCTAAATCCACTAGCACCCGCCATAATGACCCAATACGGCGGTTTCTATGAGCGATCGAGTTTACATCTTCGATACCACGCTGCGGGATGGCGAACAGTCGCCGGGCTGCAGCATGACCGTGCCGGAAAAGGTCCGGATGGCGCGCAAACTGGTGGAACTGGGCGTGGACATCCTGGAAGCGGGCTTCCCCATCGCCTCGGAGGGCGATTTCGACGCGGTGGACGCCATCAGCCGCGAATTCCCATGGGCGCAAGTGGCGGCGCTGGGGCGCGCCTGCACAATAGACGTGGAACGCGCCGCGCAATCGCTGCGGCACGCGCGCCGGCCGCGCATTCACACCTTCATCGCCACCAGCGATATCCATCTGCACTATAAGCTGAAGAAATCGCGCCAGCAGGTGCTCGATGAAGCCGTGGCCGCCGTCGAATTAGCGCGCCACTACGTCGACGATGTGGAGTTCTCGGCCGAAGACGGCGCGCGCACCGATCCCGACTATCTCGAACAGATCTCGCGCGCGGTGGTTGCGGCCGGCGCACGCACCGTTAACATTCCGGATACGGTCGGATATTCGGTGCCGTTCGAATATGCCGCGCTGATCGGCCGGATCGTGAACGCGCTGGGGGACTGCGCGGTGGTCAGCGTGCATTGCCATGACGACCTGGGCCTCGCCACGGCCAATTCCATCGCGGCCGTGGAAGCCGGAGCCCGCCAGATCGAGTGCACCATTAACGGCATCGGCGAACGCGCCGGCAACACCGCGCTCGAAGAAGTCGTGATGCTGTTTAAGACCCGTCAGGACCGCCTGCCCTACGACACCGGCATCCGCACCGAGCATCTGTATTCCGCCAGCCAGTTGCTGGCCTCCATGATCACCTTCGGCCCGCAACCAAATAAGGCGATCGTGGGCCGCAACGCGTTCGCGCATGAAGCGGGCATTCATCAGGATGGCTATTTGAAAGAAAAGAGCACTTACGAGATCATGGACCCGCACTCGGTCGGCGTGCCGGAAAGCAAATTGGTCTTGGGCAAGCACAGCGGCCGTCACGCATTGAAGAAGCGTACCGAAGACCTGGGCTACGACCTGAGCAAGGAAGAGTTGCAATCGCTCTATGACCGCTTCACCGCCCTGGCCGACAACAAGAAGGGCCTCGTGGACGAAGAAATCATCGCCCTGATCGAGGCACGCGAGGAAGTACGCGAGCTAGCGATGAAAGTAGCGGCAGACTAAGGAGGGCGGGCTTTAGCCGGCGCGGAGTTTAGGCTCCGCCTGCTTCAATTCATGGAACTCCATATCCTAGTCCTGCCGGGAGACGGCATAGGCGCCGAAGTAACTACCGAAGCCGTGCGCGTACTCCATCAAGTAGCCGCTAGGTGGAATCACAAATTGCACTTAGCCGAAGGCTTGCTGGGTGGCATAGCAATCCATAAGACCGGCACTCCGTTCCCGGAAGAAACCGCGCGCCTGGCGGCCGACGCCGACGCCACCCTTCTGGGCGCCGTGGGTCTCCCGGAGTTTGACAACTGCCCGCCGGAAAAGCGCCCGGAAAAGGGGCTGCTGGGAATCCGCAAAGCTCTGGGAGTTTTCGCCAATTTGCGCCCCGTGCGCACTTTCGCGGCGTTGCTCGATTCATCGCCGCTGAAAAACGCGCTGGTCGAAGGCACGGACATGATTATCGTCCGCGAACTGACCGGCGGCATTTACTACGGTACGCCGCGCGGCATTACGGGAAGCGGCGCCGAAACGCGCGCTGTAAACACGATGACCTACACGCGCGCGGAAATCGAGCGCGTATCGCATATGGCATTTCACTTGGCGCGGACGCGCCGCGGGAAAGTCACTTCGGTGGATAAGTCGAACGTGCTGGAGAATTCCCAGTTATGGCGGCGGGTGGTAACTGAAATCGCCGCGGAGTATCCGGATGTGGCGCTCGATCACCTGCTGGTCGATAACTGCGCGATGCAGTTGATCCTGAATCCGCGCCGCTTCGACGTCGTACTGACGGAGAATATGTTCGGCGATATCCTCAGCGACGAAGCCGCCGTGCTGGCCGGATCGATCGGCATGCTGCCTTCGGCGTCGCTCGGTGGCCGCAAGCCGTCGGGCGCATGGGTCGGTCTCTACGAACCGGTGCATGGTTCGGCGCCCGACATCGCCGGGCAGAATAAAGCGAACCCGCTCGGAGCCATCGGCTCCGTGGCGGCCATGTTGGAATACAGCTTTGGTTTGAAGGAAGAAGCCGCCCGCGTAAACTCCGCCATCGAAGCCGTACTGGGTAGCGGCCGGGTCACGGCGGACCTCAAACCATCGGGCGCGCCGGCCACCACCGAACAGGTGGGTGAAGCCGTGTGCGCCTTTATCGGATAGGCCGGAGCTTACCGGCTGCCGGCCTATCTGGGTTCTGGGTCCTGGGTGCTGGGTTCTGGCAAACTCACCCCACACGGGAGAGCGTTTTGCCAGCACCTAGCACCTAGCACCCAGCACCCGTGATCGGCAGCCAGCACCCATAATAAAGTTATGCCCCAACGCACTATCATCGAAAAACTCTGGGACGCTCACGTGGTTCACGAAAAACCCGGCGTGCCCACGCTGCTCTACATCGATCTGCACCTGGTGCACGAAGTGACTTCGCCGCAGGCTTTTCAAGGCTTGCGCGAGCGCGGCCTGAAGGTGCGCCGGCCCGATCTGACCGTCGCCACCACCGATCACAGCACGCCGACCACGGACCCGTCGCTGCCCATTGTCGACGAGATCGCGGCCAAACAAGTCGCGCAGCTGGAAACCAACTGCCGCGATTTCGGAATCCGGTGTTATGGACGGCGCAGCGACCGCCAGGGGATCGTGCACGTCATCGGCCCCGAACTGGGTTTGACCCAACCGGGGATGACCGTGGTCTGCGGCGACAGTCACACGGCGACCCACGGGGCACTCGGCGCGCTGGCCTTCGGCATCGGCACCAGCGAAGTCGAGCACGTGCTGGCTACGCAATGCCTGCTGCAGCGCAAATCAAAAACGTTCGAGGTGCGCGTGGATGGCGTGTTGCGTCCCGGCGTCACCGCCAAAGACATCATCCTGGCGCTGATCGCGCGCATCGGCGTGGGCGGCGGCACCGCCTCCATATTTGAATATCGCGGGCCGGCCATCCGCGCGCTCTCCATGGAAGAACGCATGACCGTGTGCAATATGTCGGTCGAAGGGGGCGCGCGGGCCGGCATGATCGCGCCGGACGACACCACCTTCGAATACCTCGCCGGACGGCCGCATGCGCCGCGGGGCGCCGATTGGGACGCCGCGCTGACGCGCTGGAGACAGTTGCCGACTGACGAAGGTGCAGCTTATGATCGCTCAGTCACCATCGACGCGCAGGCGCTCGAACCAATGATCACCTACGGCACGAATCCCGGCATGGGTATGCCGATTACGGCGCATCTACCCGAGCCTTCCCAGGTGGTCGATCCACTGCAGCGCGACTCGATTGCCAAGGCTCTGCGTTACATGGATCTGGAAGGCGGCAAACTGCTGCTGGGCCATCCGGTGAACGTGGTGTTCATCGGCAGTTGCACCAATTCGCGTATCTCCGATTTGCGCTCGGCCGCGGCGCTGCTCAAGGGGCGCAAAGTGAATCCGCATGTGCGCGTGATGGTGGTGCCCGGATCGCAACAGGTGAAGCGACAGGCGGAAGCCGAGGGGCTGCCGGAGATTTTCCGCGCCGCCGGCTGCGATTACCGCGAGCCCGGCTGTTCCATGTGCATCGCCATGAACGGCGATCAATTGCAGCCCGGCGAATACAGCGTTTCAACCAGCAATCGTAATTTCGAAGGCCGGCAGGGCAAGGGCGGACGCACTTTCCTGGCCAGTCCGCTGACCGCCGCGGCCGCCGCGCTCACTGGCGTGGTGACCGATGTGAGGACCCTTTTATGACCTTCACCAGCCGTCTCGTACCGCTGCCAATTAACAACGTCGATACGGACCAGATCATCCCGGCGCGCTTCCTGAAGACCATCTCGAAGCAAGGACTCGACAAGCAACTGTTCCATGACTGGCGCTACGATGCGCAGGGCCATCCGAAGCCCGATTTCATCCTCAATCAACCGCGCGTGCAGGGCGCCCAGGCACTCCTTGCCGGTGACAATTTCGGCTGCGGCAGTTCGCGCGAACATGCGCCGTGGGCGCTGACCCAGTTCGGATTCCGCGCGGTGATCAGCACCTCGTTCGCCGATATTTTCAAGCAGAATTCGCTGAAGAACGCGCTGCTGCCGATCGTGGTGCCCGCCGCCGCGCACGCCGCGCTGTTCGCCTTGGTGGATAGCGATCCGGATGTGGAAGTCACGGTGGATCTAGCGAGCCAAACGGTAACGCTGCCCGACGGCCGAAAGGTGGATTTCCCCATCGATCCGTTTTCCAAGCACTGTCTGCTGGAAGGCGTGGACGAACTGGGGTACATCCTGAAAAACGAAGCCGCCATCGCGGCGTATGAAGCCGGACGGGTTGGTTCGATCAACACACTCATCTAGGTGCCGTCTTGTCTTTCTGTAATTGTAGGTTCTTAAGGATGGAGAGACCTTCGGCGATCGCTTCACTGTGAGTCAAAATGAACAGTGGAGGTTGTTGCTGTTATCCATCTTCATCGGGATGTGCAATAGTTCCTGGGCACAAACCGCTAACGTCCCCTGTCTGCGCGCTTCAGGAGAACCAAAAAAGGTTCTCGAATTCTAAAGTTGCGGCTGAAGCATTGGTATTGCACGAAGGCGATACTGCTCGCGAAAGGCGATGCCATACCAAGATGCGCCCACTTGTCATTTTCGGCGGAATGGGCCAAGTTCCGTGGGTGACTCGCGGCGGTTGCGACATGCGCAACTAGGCCGCTGGACTAATTGTAATAGAAAGTGTTCTCTTCGAAGCTTGAAAGGCGGCCTCGATTTGGTCCAGGCGCGACGCGTGCGCCAAGTCCAACAGCCTGTCGACTTGAGGCGCGTTCCAGCCCAGCCGGCGGGCCAGATCGGTCTTTGCTATCCCCTCCTCGCGCATGGCTTGACAAAGGCGAACCTTGGCCTCAATCAATGCCGGCAGCGCCACCACATTCGCGCGCTTTCGCAGGCGTGACGGGTTGGGGATGTCGCGCCGAAAGTCCGTGTACAGCGCCAATGCGGTCTCTAGGGCGTCAGCGGCCCTCGCCAGAGCATCGCCCGCATCCGCTCCATATGTGTGAGCTTCCGGAATGTCGGGGAACGAAACCGGAACAGTACCGTTGCTGTCCTGTTCAAGACTTACCGGATACTGTAGCATCCGTTCCTCACTTGAGACCTTTCCCGGTTCGAACGTGCAACCTTCGTCCAGTGAGCCAACGCCTGAACTGGGAGGCGGTCACAATATATCATGCAACAACTCGTGCAGCCTCCAGGAAATTCCCGGCTACGTGGCCGGGCCCTCAACACTGGTTAGCGGGCCGGAACTACTCGGAAACCGGAATCGCTATGGCCGGTTCGGTGCTCGCACGCAGAGCCTTGTTCTTGACACTCCGGGTCACGCCAAACGCGAATGATTCGCCCAGCGAACCGGCATCGAATGCCCGCACGACATAGGTGCCGTCAATGGTCTCGACGTCCAGAAAGTTGCGCCCGGATTCCCTCTCCGGCCTGGCAACCGCCATAAACGCCGCGCGGACTCCCTCGCCATCCAGGTGAATCACATGCATCGGCGACCCTTGCGCAAATTCCGTGCTCATCCAGATGGTGTACTGGCCTGGCTGCAACAGCGTATTACCCCAGTAGGCTGGCGCCGGCAGTTCGAAGTGGCCCCTCAGAACAGACTCTGCGCTGGCGGGAATTGTGGTTAAGCCCAGCGCCAAACCAACCAGCGCCAAGCCAATGGTTAACTGTTTCCGTGTGTTCATAATTTTTCTCCTCTAAGTGAAATGAGCCTCTCCAGGCGAACCCTTTAAGGCAGTTGCTTCGTCTTATCCATATGACGGGCGAACCCCAGGCGAAGTTTATCAGCAGGCCGTCAATTGATTGTGACGATGGAAATAACGTATTAGAAAGGGTTTAACCGATCATGTCATTTCCCGCGCCAAAATCTAAAGGTGCCAACCCCATGCTGCGCTTTGGACCTTTCGAGGTAGATTTAGACAACCGTGAGTTGCGCAAGCACGGCATTCGCGTGAAGTTGCAGCGCAAGCCGTTTCAGATTCTGGAATTCCTTTCGCACCGGCCCGGCCAACTGGTGTTGCGCACCGACCTCGCGCAACTGCTTTGGCCCGGCATGCACGTAAGTTTTGACCGCAGCCTGAATACCGCCGTGAACGCATTGCGCCGCGCTCTGGGCGACACCTCGCGCAATGCCCGTTATATCGAAACGCGTACGGGGCTCGGATACATTTTTCTGGCATCCGTAGAAGCGGCCGGTGGCGCGAACGCCGCACACGCGCAGGCCGGTATCCAGTTAGTGCACTCGAACGCGGCTGCCGCCGAAGCGCCGCAAGACTGCCTGAAGGGCCGGTATTTCTGCCACAAACTGACCGAAGAAGATTTGTACAAAGGCGTGGCGCATTTCAACGCGGCTCTGGGACGCGATGCCAACTGCGCCTTCGCTTATGCCGGTCTGGCGGACGCGTATAGTTTGTCCGCATTGCTGAATATGGCCGCTCCCGGCGAGATTTATCCGCGCGCGAAAGAGATGGCCCTGAAAGCGCTCGCGGCACGGCAGGATCTGGGCGACTCGCATGCCGCACTTGCCACCATCAAGCGGCTGTTCGAATGGGATTGGGCCGGAGCGGAAGCGGAGTATCTGACCGCGCTGGTCTTAAGTTCCAACGCGGCGCTGATCCATCAAGCGTACGGCGCGCATCTGGCAGTTACTGGCAGAACCGAGGAAGCCCTGCGCGAGATGCGCCGGGCGGAGGAAATCGAACCATTATCGGGCATGGTGAATGTGGGTGTCGCATGGACCCTCTACGTGGCTCGCGATTTTCAAGGCGCGTCTGAGCAATGTTGGAAAATCCTGGCCATGGAGCCTAAGTTCGGCGCGGCGCAATACACGCTGGGACTGGCGTACGCGCAGATGGGTCTGACCGAAGAGGCCATTGTAGAACTGGGAAACGCGCGCACCTGCACCGGAGATCAGCCGGCCGTGCTGGCCGCTTTGGCGCATGCGCTTGCGTGTGCCGGTAATGCGCGCGAAGCTGCCGAATTGCTCGGCGTGATCGAGACTCTCGCCCAGCGGCGGTATGTTTCGCCGTACTGGCTGGCGTTGATCCACACCGGCTTGGGAGACTCGCCCCGCGCGCTCGATTCTCTGGACCGGGCCCATGCGCAGCGGGATGTGTGGCTGCCCTGGCTGGGAGTGGACCCGCGCTTCGATTCCCTGCGCACGGAGCCGCGCGTCCGGGAGCTATTGCACAGCATACTGAGACCATAAGTCAGCCTGTCCCGGTGCGGCTGGTCGCAACCTGTTACATTGCGGTCGATGGATGCGGTACAAATCTCGCATGTGACTAAAACCTTCGGCGCGGTAACCGCCGTCGACGACCTCTCTCTCACGGTCCCGGAAGGCTCGGTGTACGGCTTCATCGGTCCGAACGGTTCCGGCAAGACCACCACCATGCGCATGATTGCGAGCATCTTTTATCCCGACCGGGGCGAGGTGTGGGTCTTCGGCAACCAGATGCGGGGCGCGCGCTCGGCGCTAATCGGCTATCTACCCGAAGAGCGCGGGCTATACCGCAAGATGGCTGTGGCGCCGATGCTCGAATTCTACGGCGAGCTGCGCAGCGGCCGCAAGGTCACCGCCGAGGTGGAAAGCTGGCTAAAACGGCTGGATCTCAGCAAGTGGGCCTCGCAAAAGGTACAAACCCTCAGCAAAGGAATGAGCCAGAAGGTACAGTTCATTGCCGCCGTGATTCCCGCGCCCAGGCTGCTGATCCTCGATGAGCCCTTCAGCGGTCTCGACCCGGTAAGCGCGGACGCCATCGGGTCCGCCATCCTCGATCTGCGCCGCGCGGGCGTCACCGTGATCCTCAGCACCCACGATATGGAAGTCGCCGAAAATATGTGCGACTACATCTGCATGATTTTCCGCGGGAAGAAAGTCCTGGATGGCACGCTCGCCTCCATCCAGGATCGATATGGAACCGATACCATCCGCGTGGTGGCCGATGGGGGCATGCAGTTTCTCGATACCCTCCCGGACGTGGAGAGGATTCGCGATCTGGGACAGGTGCAGGAACTGCGCATGGCGCCCGCCTGCGACCCGCAGCAGGTACTGCAAACCCTGATCGGGCGCACCCGCATTCACAGCTTTTCGATTATGCGGCCGTCGCTGCACGACATTTTCGTGCGCATCGCCGGCCCGGAAGCTGCGCACGAAGAACATGCCCAACATGCCCAACAGTCTGCATAGAATCTTGCTCATCGCCAAGCGCGATTATCTGGCCACTATCCGCACTAAGGCGTTCATCATCGGGCTGGTGGTGGCTCCGATTCTCTTTGGCGGCGGCTTTCTGGGAATCGCGCTGATTCAGAGTAAGCCGGACCTCAAGGAGAGGCACATCGCGATCATTGACCGAAGCGGCGACAGAAGCGGCGCCGTGGCCGCCGCCGTGATCCAGGCCGCACAAAAACGCAACGCGCGGGACTTGTTTGACAAGACCACTCACCGCCAAACGGAGCCGCACTATCTTTTCGAGGCCGTCGCGCCCGCCGCGGATGCCCAACTGCAGCGTCTGAATCTTTCCGGCCGCGTACGCCACCAGGAACTATATGCGTTTATCGAAATCGGACCTACAGTTCTCGATCCCGCGCCGCCGGATGCCGCTACGCCCGCGTCCAACGAAAAAGATTCCAAGCCTGCCCCCGTCGGGATCTATCCCCGCGAAGGCGGCTTCGATGAAGCCAGCGGCTGGCTGGGCGATGCGATCAACGAAGGTATCCGGCGCGTACGCTTGGAGCGGCTCGGTGTAGCTCCCAACCGCGTGGGCGGCGCTCTGGCCGGCGTCAAGGTGGACAAATTCGGCCTGGTCTCGCGCGACCCGAAAACCGGCGAAATTCACGAGGCCAGCAAAAAGAACGAAGGCGCCGAATTCGGCGTGCCGTTCGGCATCATGCTCCTGCTGGGCATGATCGTCATGATCGGATCGAGCCCCATGCTGTCGGCCGTCACCGAGGATAAGGCGCAGCGCCTGGTGGAAATGCTGCTCGGATTAGCCACGCCTTTCGAGTTAATGGCGGGCAAGGTGCTAGGCGCGCTGGGCACCTCCCTAACCAGCTCCGCATTTTACATTATCGGCGGCACGCTGGCGCTGGAGGGCATGGGCTTGTCCGGCATGATACCCTTCGCGGTGTACCCGTGGTTTTACATTTACCTGATCGCGGACGTGACGTTTTTATGTTCGCTGGCCGCCGCGCTGGGAGCCGGCTGCGCCAGCCCGCAGGACGCCCAGCAGCTGGCCATCGTGCTGCTCGCCCCGGTGATGATCCCGTATTTTCTGCTGGCCTTCATCATGCAACAACCGAATGGCACGATTTCCACGGCCCTGTCGTTGTTCCCGCCGTTCACGCCCATGTTGATGCTGCTGCGGCAGGCCATGCCCGGCGGGGGTGTGCCGGTCTGGCAGCCTTGGGTGGGTCTGGCAGGCGTTCTGGTCTTCACCTTTGTGATGGTGGTGGCGGCTGCCCGCATCTTCCGCGTCGCCATTTTGCTGCAAGGCAAGACGCCCAAGCTGGCTGACCTGGTGCGCTGGGCGGCGCGCGGCTAAGCGGATCGCACCACTCGCCGTGTCGGCGATTCTCGACCACAAGCTCTGTTACTATGTTTAGGCAATGAACGCGCGGATTCCCGGCCGAACCGCGCATCCTAGCCGCCCCCCGTAGTTCTCGGGCCTGTGCGGTAGAACAGAGGTTCGAGATGAAACTGCATCCCATCGATGTCGTCATCATTCTGATCTATGTGGCGACCTCCGTGCTACTGGGCTACTGGGCCTCGCACCGCGCCTCGCGCGATACCAAAGCTTATTTCCTGGGCGGCAACACGCTGCCCTGGTACTTTCTGGGCGTGTCCAACGCCTCTGGTATGTTCGACATCGCCGGCACCATGTGGCTGGTCTACCTGATGTTCATCTACGGGCTGAAAAGCATCTGGATTCCCTGGCTGTGGCCCGTCTTCAACCAGATCTTCCTGATGGTCTACCTGTCCACCTGGCTGCGCCGCTCTAACGTCACCACGGGCGCCGAGTGGATCCGCACGCGCTTCGGCTCCGGTCGCGGCGCGCAGCTCTCACATATGATCGTGGTGATTTACGCGCTGGTCAGCGTCATCGGCTTTCTTACTTACGGCTTCAAAGGCATCGGCAAATTCGCCGTCGACTTTCTCCCCTGGCATCTTTCCGCCAACCAATATGCGCTGATCCTGATGGGCATCACCACCTTCTACGTGGTGAAGGGCGGCATGTTCAGCGTGGTCATCACCGAGGTGTTGCAGTTCTGCATTTTGTCTGTGGCGTCGGTCGCGATCGGTTTCATCGCCATCGCGCGCGTGGCACCGGAGGCTCTGCGCCGCGCCGTTCCAGCCGGCTGGGACCAGATTTTCTTCAGCTGGCATCTGAACCTGGACTGGTCCGGACTGATCTCCGCGGTGAACGCTAAAATCGCGGCGGACGGGTACAGCATCTTCGGCGCATTTTTCATGATGATGCTCTTCAAGGGCATCCTCATCAGCGCGGCCGGCCCGGCGCCCAACTACGATATGCAGCGCATCCTTTCCACCCGCAATCCGCGCGAAGCTTCCATGATGAGCGCTATGGTGAACGTGGTGCTGAACGTGCCGCGCTACTTCATGATCACCGGCCTGACCATTCTGGCGTTGGTTTTCTACAGTGGTAAGATTCGCGCCATGGGCGCCAAAATGGATTTCGAAATGGTGCTGCCCGACGCGCTGAGCCAGTTTGTTCCCGCGGGATTGCTGGGCGTGCTGGTCGCCGGCCTGCTCGCCGCTTTCATGTCGAACTTCGCCGCCACCGTGAATGCCGCGCCCCCGTACATCGTGAACGATCTTTACCGCAAGTACGTGAACCCCCATGCCAGTGAGCGAACATATGTCCGGCTGAGTTACCTGGCGTCGTTCAGCGTTGTAGTGTTGGGAATTTCATTCGGCTGGTTCGTCACTTCGATTAATACCGTGATCCAGTGGATCGTTTCGGCGCTGTGGGGAGGTTACACGGCCTCTAACGTTTTGAAGTGGTATTGGTGGCGCTTCAATGGTTACGGTTATTTCTGGGGCATGGTGACGGGCATCGCCGGCTCGCTGATTATCCCCTGGACCTTGCCCAATGTTTCACCGCTCAATTCGTTTCCCATCATCGTTGGCATCTCGCTGATCGGTTGCATCGTCGGCACGCTGCGGTCCGCGCCGGAAGAAGATGCCGTGCTCAAGGATTTCTACAGACGTGTGCGGCCGTGGGGCTTTTGGGGTCCGATCCGCGACAAAGTCATGCGCGAAGATCCCACCTTCAAGCCCAACCCGGATTTCGCGCGCGATATGTTCAATATCGTGGTAGGCATCGCCTGGCAGACCAGCCTGGTGGCGTTTCCGGTCTATATCGTGATTCGCCGCTATGAGACTGCGATCTATGCATTCGCGGTGGTGGCAGTTACCTCGATCATCCTGAAGTTCACCTGGTACGACCATTTGAAGAAGATGGAGATCGAGACAACTTACATGGGTCCGGCGCAACAGGTTATCAAAGAGAGCGTGTAACGCGGCCGCGCTACGTCTCGCTCACGCGTAGCGGCTCAAAAGCGCGCCGCACTGACCGAGCCGGGACCGTAAGGGCGCGGTCCGGCAACGCACTTCTTCATTTTTTCTTGCCCGGCGGACCGGAACTCGCCGGGGGTGTCGCGGCCGGCGCTTTCTCTTCCGGTGCCGGCTTTTCAAGATATTGCACGACCACTGAGATGCGGCGGTTGGAAGCGTCCTCGGGCGCGTTTAGCTTGCGCAGCCGCTGGTCCGCATAGCCGCGCACCTGCGTCACCTGCCGCGGGCCGACGCCATTCTGCTGCATCATGCGGCGGGCCGCGTTGGCCCGGTCTGACGAGAGTTCCCAATTGCTATATACGCCGTTGCCGGCAAAAGGCTTGGAGTCGGTATGCCCTTCGATCGAGATGGTGTTCGGAAGCTTGGCCAACTCGTGCGCTAGCATCACCAGAATCTGCCGGCCATCCTCGCTGGGCTCGGAGACGCCGCTTGCAAAAAACGTACCTTTCTCCGTCTCCATCAGCTCGATGCGCAAACCTTCCGCGGTAACCGTCATTTCGATCTGGTTTTTCAGCTTTTCGAAATCGGTCACCTTCTTGACGGCGTTCTGCAATTCATCCTTGAGCTTGCTCATGTTTTCCTTAGTCAGGGTGAAGTTTTCGCCCGCCCCGGTTTTTCCACTCCCGACCAGTTTTGAGGTGCCGGTGGGATCCTTGAAATATCCGCCCACCGCCTCGCGAATCTGTTTACTGCTGTTCAGCAGCCATAGCACGATAAACAGCGCCATCATGGCCGTTACGAAATCTGCGTAGGCCACCTTCCAGGCGCCCCCGTGGTGGCCGCCATGCGCCACCTTCTTCTTGATGATGATGACCGGACGAGCCATTTAGCGCTCCTAAGCCGCCGCCGCCGCTTCCGGTTCCTTCTTGCGGCATACCTTTTCCAGCTCCTGAAATCCCGGCCGGACCACCCCGGGAGCCGCGCGGCGCGCAATTTCTACCGCCAGGATCGGCGCCGTACCCTTGATGAAAGAGGCCATGGCTACCCGCAGAACGAGATAGTAAGCGTGTTCTTCGTCCGCGGTCTTGGACATGTTCGAGGCGATCGGCCCCAGAAAGCCGTAACACAGCAGTATGCCCAGAAAAGTGCCCACCAGGGCCGCCGCTACTTTGTGTCCGATTTCTTCCGGCGGGCCGCCCAGAGCGCCCATGGTGATGACTACACCCAGCACCGCCGCTACGATTCCCAGTCCTGGCAGCGAGTCCGCTACCGTGCTCAAGGCCGCCACCGGCAAACCGGCCTGCTGATGGTGGACGTCCATGTCGAGTTCCATCATCTGGTCGATATCGAACGGATCCACCGACCCGGTGGAAGCGGTGCGCAGCGTATCGCAGATAAAGCTCAGCACGTGATGATCCTTGGTTACGGATGGAAAGGCGGTGAAGGTCGTGCTCTTATCCGGCTCTTCGATATCCGCCTCGATGGCCGTCAAGCCCTCGCGTCGCGAGCGGTTGAACAGGTCGAACAGCAGCTTTAGAGAATCCAGATAAAGCTGTTTGGTGAACCTCGAACCTTTAAAAACTCCGGTGATACCCTCCATGATCTGCTTCAAGATGTAAAGCGGATTGGCGATCAGCACGGTCCCCGCAGCCGCGCCGGCGATAATAATAAGTTCGGCCGGCTGCAACAGGACGAGCAGGTTACCTTTCTCCATCAGGTAACCGCCGACGATAGCGACGATAACTAGAACAATGCCAATAATCGAGAACATGTAATTTCAGGCCTCAGACCACCAGAACTGAGTCCGCAGCCACCCCCATGGCGGCTTGCAGGGATTTCTCGGCCCGATCCAACAGCGATTGGACCGTATCCTCCAGGCGCACCATAGTGCCGCTCATGCTTACGGTAACCGACAGGCGGTCACCCCACCACAGAACCGCGGCCTGCGCCACCAGCCGCCGCAACCGTTCGCCGCAAGCTTCCAGGCCGTCCGCGGTGGGACACAGTACCAGCGCCGCGAAGCGGTCCTCCCGCCAGCGGCCCACCAGATCGTCCGGCCGCGTGCCGGCGGAAAGCGTTTGCGCCACGGCATGGAACACCGCGTTGATCGCCTGGCACCCGTAAACGCGCCGCAAATGGTCCAGGTGATCGACGCCGATGGCAAGCACGCCGAAAGGCACTTGAGACGCGGTGAACCGCTCCACGGCTTCGCCCAGTCCCGCCAGTATCGCCCGTTCGTCTGGAATCTCTGTCACTTCATCCAAACAGAGATGCGGCACGGCTTTGGAAGCGCGTGTGTCCGTATGCCGGCTGGAGCGTTTCTCGAAGCACTCCGCGGCGCCGATGATGACGCCAAACTCGTCTCTAACCGGAATCGACCGCACATGCACCGGGACTCGCTGCCCTTCCTTGTGGCGCAGGAAAATGTTGGCTTCGCCGGGCCGGCCGTCCTGCATCGTCTGCGCCAAAGGACAGGCGCAACCGCATAACTCTACGCCGTTTTCGTCGCAATGCATCAGCAGATTATCGGGGCAGAAATGCCCGATCACCTCCTGGCCAAGGTAGCCCGTGATCCTCTCCGCCCCGGAATTCCAGAACAAGATCTGGCGATGCCGGTCTGTCAGGTAAATCCCGATTGGCAGGCTTTCGAGGACCGCCCGATAAATGTCCGGATTCAATTCCAACGCCATGCGATGCGCCCGATTTATTTATCGGCGGGCCGGCCCCCCGGCTGTAGTGGCGCGATCGTATTACAACCTGGCAAACTCTTCGCAGCGCACGCGGGTTTGGAGGACGGGCTTTAGCCGGCGCGGCGCTTCAGCGAAGCCGCGCCCAACCTTTGGTTGCGGCTTCGCTGCGTTGTGGGGCGGGCAACCGGCATCCCTACCGCGACCGTATAGGCAGAAAATTTGAATAGACCCCCAACATTCTTGAACTAAAAGCTGACATTACCGCCGCAGGCGGTTCCCGGTAAGCGTGGAGACGGTCTCCGTCTGCCTGGCGTTGGTTCTGCCATGCAGAAAGACGCTCTCGTCGTAGGTTGTACGGGATTGCCAGCAGCGGAACAGGACGCGGACCCACTTAAAGGCCAGCGCGGACGTAAGCATAATGGCCTCTTTCTCCCGCCTCTTCTTCTCGTAGCACTCCCTGTCCCAAGCGCACAGCGGGATGGAAAGCCCCGCGAATTCATTGGAAGTCTGGTGCAGGAATTTCGGACACGCCCAGCGGAAATGGGTCCAGCGCTGCGACTCACCACTACAGGAAATCTCCGACAGTTCGACACACTGAGAGTAGCCATTGCATGGCTGGCCGCTAAAGTCGTAACCGCCGGATGCCTAACGGAGTTTTCAACAGCCGCCGCATCAACCCTGATTGGTTACACGCAAAGGAAGGGAAAGCCGTGACCGACCCGAAAAGAGGCAATTTTGGAATTCGATGGCCCGGCTATACGATGACTGTCCTCGCGAAACCGGAGACCAGGCGTGACGCAAATAACGCCAGCACCGCCCGCCCTTGTCCCCCGCTGCTATTTCGCTCGCCCTGCCCCACAATCACTGGCCTTCGACACTATCTACGCCATCTACGCCGGGGGCCCGAAGCGGCGCTTCGCCGCGATTCTCGAGAACGACGACGCAGTCGAGAACTGGTCAACCGGCGAGGTCCCAGTTCCAAATCTTTTACCGCCGCGCGCACCAGGAATTTCGATACGAACCGGATTTCGCCGTCGAAACGAAGACCGGGAAACTGGTCGGCGAACCGAAGCGGGCAAGCGAAATGAACGATGAGATTGTGCTCGGAAAAGCGCGGGGGGCGGCGGAGTGGTGTAACCATGCCACGAGTCACGCCAGGGCGCGCTTGGGTGAAGCCATGGTCGTACGTCCTGATTCCCCACGACGCGATAACCGCCAGCGGAACCCTGGACGGTCTGCTGGCAACTTTTGGAACGCCGGCCAAGTCAGAGTACACTGAACAGGGAGGGAAGCTGTGACCGAAGACGGGAAATGGAATTCTGGAAGTCCTTGGCCCGACTGAACGATGACTGTTTCGCCCTGAAGGAAGCCACCACAAAGCCGAAGCGCGCGAACGGCGCCTCGACCATCTGCCAGTCGTGTAGCAGTGGCTGACGGAAAAGAGAGGGCGCGAGAAACCGGAGAGCAGGCATGACGGACGAAGAATTGAACCGGCGTTTCGATCAGCTTGAAACGAGTATCGGAATCCCTGCGCGAGACGGAGGCGCGGACGGTACAGACAATGCGCGAGACGGAAGCGCGGACGTTAGAAACAATGCGCGACATGCAGACCGAAACCTGCGCGGCCTGGAGCGCTTCGCCCGCGGCAACTTCTCGCGGATGCACGCCTGGAAGTATCCGACAACGACCTCAACGAGCGGCTGAACACGCTGGAGGAGCGCATTACGGCCATCGGGGGTCCCCGATAAACCCCTATCCCACAAACTGGCGCCAATCCACGCCCCGCATGTCCCCCGTCTTCAAATACTGCTCGTGCAGCTTGAACGCCGCCGTCAGCGTTTGCGGCGTATGTCCGCCTTCCACCATTTCGAGGTATCCGGTCAGCTCCTCGCGGAAATCGGGATGCGCGCAGTTGTGAATGATCAGCGTGGCACGCTCGTAGGGGGACCGGCCGCGCAAGTCGGCGATGCCATACTCGGTCGCCACAATCTGCACGGAGTGCTCGCTGTGGTCCATATGGCTTACCAGCGGCACGATGGTTGAAATCTTGCCGCCCTTGGCCGTCGACGGGCAGGTGAAGATCGATAGGTACGCGTTGCGCGTGAAATCGCCGGAGCCGCCGATGCCGTTCATCATCTGGCGTCCCATTACGTGCGTGCTGTTCACATTGCCGAAGATGTCCACTTCGATGGCGGTGTTCACGGAGATAATGCCCAGCCGCCGGATCACTTCCGGGTTATTGCTGATCTCTTGCGGCCGCAGCAGAATGCGCGAACGGAACCACTCCAGGTTGTCGTAGACCGCGCGCAGGGTGGCGTGGCTCACCGTCAGCGAACAACTGCTGGCGAACCTTATGCGCTCTCTCTGCATCAAGCGGATGACGGAATCCTGAATCACTTCGGTGTACATCTCGAAAGCCGGGATGTCGGGATGTTTGCCGAGCGCACCCAGCACCGCGTTGGCAATATCGCCTACGCCGGATTGAATCGGCAGGAAGCATTTCGGTACGCGGCCGGCGGCGATCTCGGCGGCCAGGAACTCCGCCACGTTCTCTCCGATCTTGTCGGTGACCGGCGTCGGATCGGCGAATCCGTGGGTTTCATCGTCCGCGGCGGTCTCCACTACGCCCGCGATGCGTGCCGGATCTACTTTGATCACCGGCGAGCCGATGCGGTCCGAAGCCGCATAAATGGGGATCTCGCGGCGGTGCGGCGGGTCGGCCGGTTCGTAGATGTCGTGCATGCCCAGCAACGTGGGCGGATGGCGATGGTTCAGCTCGATGATGATCTTCTCGGCCTTGTTGCAGAACGTCGGTGCGCATCCCACCGACGAAGTGAGCACAATGCCGCCGCCGGCGGTGACATCGCTCGCCTCCACAACGGCCCAATGCACGGGCCCCAGGAAACCGTAGCGCGTGGCCTGCGGCATCAGCGAAAGGTGCATGTCGAAGAAGCGCGTCTGACCGGAGTTGATGCGGGCGCGGAGCGCCGGGTCGGACTGGTAAGGCGTGCGGAAACTGATGGCATCGGCCTTGGCCAGCGCGCCATCGAGCGACATGCCGGTGGAAGCGCCGGTCAGCACCCCGATCTGGAATTCGCGGCCGGCCGCGTGCTCGACGGTGGCCCGCTCCGCGATGGCCATGGGAACGGCTTTCGGCGCGCCGGCCGGAGTGAAGCCGCTGAAACTGACGGTTTGGCCGTGCTCTACCAGCGCGGCAGCCTCCTCGGCCGACAGCAGGGGAAAAGAAAAAATCATATGGGATTCTCCGTGTAAATCCGGATCAAGCTACGCACGGCGCGGTACGGGCTGAGGCGGCCATCCAACACATCCTGCTCGTAGCTCGCGATCTTCTCATGCACACCCTCGTGCCGTAGAAACTCATCGCGCAGCGCTTGTTCGATCAGGTCGTACATCCACTTCTTCACTTGTTCCCGGCGAATTCTGACGAGTTGGCCAGTGCTGGTCAGCCAGGCGTTATGCTCGAGCACGGCCTCCCAGATTTCGGCGATGCCCTCTCTCGCGCGCGCCGAGCAAGCGATCACGCGCGGCGCCCAACCCGTGCCGGTGGGGGAGAACAGGTGCAGCGCGCTCTCGTATTCGCGCCGGGCAGCTTCGGCCTTTATGCGATTGTCGCCGTCGGCTTTGTTGAAGGCGATCAGATCCGTCATCTCCACGATGCCGCGTTTCATGCCTTGTAATTCGTCGCCCGCGCCTGCCAGCATCAACAGCAGGAAGAAATCCACCATGTCGCGCACCGCAGTTTCCGACTGGCCCACACCGACAGTTTCCACCAGTACGTTGCGGTAGCCGGCGGCCTCGCACAGCTTCATGGTTTCGCGCGTGCGGCGGGCGACTCCGCCGAGCGAACCGCCCGATGGCGATGGCCGGATGAAGGCGCGATCGTCGTTGGCCAGGGTTTCCATGCGCGTCTTGTCGCCCAGAATGCTGCCGCGCGACACCTGGCTGGATGGGTCCACCGCCAGCACGGCGACCTTCTCGCCGCGTTCCGCGGTGAGGTAGACGCCCAGCACTTCGATGAGCGAACTTTTGCCCACGCCCGGCACGCCAGTGATGCCCACGCGAATGGAATCGCCCGCGTAAGGGAGGCATTGTTCCAGCACATCCTGCGCCAGTTCGATGTCTTCGGGGCGCAGGCTTTCGATCAAGGTGATGGCCTGGCTGAGGATGGTGCGATCGCCGCGCAGCACACCTTCGACATACGCGTCGCGGGCCAGGCGGGGGCGGCGGCTCATTGTACTACGGTCCACGGATTTTCCGTGGGGCAGGACTCCAGTCCTGCGGCCGGCGTCCACGCCGGCCTGCGGGCGGGTCCTGGAGGACCCACGCAGACCTGGAGGTCTGCCCCACCAGCAAGCCGCCTGCCCCACATTTATGCGCTCTCCACGGGCGCGGTGGATAGGGCTTTGAGAATCTCTTGGGCGGCCAGGGGGATCACCGTGCCCGGTCCATAAATGCCGGTTACGCCGCTCTTGTACAGGAAGGCGTAATCCTGCGACGGAATCACGCCGCCCACAATCACCAGGATGTCGTCGCGGCCCAGTTTTTTGAGCTCTTCGATCACCTGCGGCACCAGGGTATTGTGGCCCGCCGCCAGCGACGAAACGCCCAGCACGTGCACGTCGTTCTCTACGGCGTGGCGCGCCACTTCGCGCGGCGTCTGAAACAGGGGTCCGATATCCACGTCGAACCCCAGGTCGGCGAACGCGGTGGCGATCACCTTGGAGCCGCGGTCGTGGCCGTCCTGTCCCATCTTGGCCACCAGCATGCGCGGCCGGCGGCCCTCGGCAGCGGCGAATTCATCCGCCATGTAGCGGGCCTTGATAAAGTTTTGGTCCATCTTGCTCTCCGCGGAGTAGATGCCGGATATGGTGCGGGTGACCGCCGTGTAGCGGCCCCACACACGTTCCAGCGCGGTACAGATCTCGCCCAAGGTGGCGCGCCGGCGGGCCGCTATGACGGCCAGATCGAGCAGATTGCCCTGGCGCGTCTCGGCGCAGCGCGTGATCGCATTGAGGGATTCCGCGACGGCGGCCATGTCTCGCGTACGGCGCGCTTCCGCCAGGCGGGCGAGCTGCGCTTTGCGCACCGCCGTGTTGTCCACCACCAGAACATCCAGCGCGGCATCTGCGTCGGTCTGATACGCGTTGACGCCCACGATGATATCCCTGCCGGCATCGATGCGCGCCTGTTTGCGCGCGGCGGCCTCTTCGATGCGCATCTTGGGCAGTCCCGTTTCGATGGCCTTGGCCATGCCGCCCAGCTTCTCCACTTCCTGGATCAACTGCCAGGCGCGATGCATCAGCTCGTGCGTCAGCTTTTCGACATAATAGGAACCACCCCACGGATCGACCACCTTGGTAATGGCGGTTTCCTCCTGCAGGTAGATCTGCGTATTGCGCGCGATGCGCGCGGAGAAATCGGTGGGCAGCGCCAGGGCTTCGTCGAGGGCGTTGGTGTGCAGCGATTGCGTGTGGCCCAGCACGGCCGCCAGCGCTTCCACGCAGGTGCGCACCACGTTGTTGAACGGATCCTGCGCGGTCAGGCTCCAGCCGGAGGTCTGGCAATGCGTGCGCAGCGCCATCGATTTCGGGTTCTGGGGATTAAACTGCTTCACTAATTTGGCCCACAGCACGCGCGCGGCGCGCAGCTTCGCAATCTCCATGAAATGGTTCATGCCGATGTCCCAGAAAAACGAGATGCGCGGGGCGAAGCTGTCGATATCCAGGCCGGCGCGAATGCCGGTGCGCAGGTATTCGAGACCGTCGGCCAGCGTGTAAGCGAGTTCCAGGTCGGCCGTGGCGCCAGCTTCCTGCATGTGATAACCGCTCACGCTGATGCAGTTGAATTGCGGCATTTTTTCCGAGGTGTAGCGGAAGATGTCGCCGATGATACGCATGGAGCCTTCCGGGGGATAGATGTAGGTGTTGCGGACCATGAACTCTTTCAGGATGTCGTTCTGGATGGTGCCACTGAGCTTTTCGGGCGGGACTCCTTGTTCTTCGGCGGCCACAATGTAGAACGCCATGATGGGCAGCACGGCGCCATTCATGGTCATCGACACGGACATCTGATCGAGCGGGATTTGGTCGAAGAGGATCTTCATGTCCAGCACGGAGTCGATGGCCACGCCGGCTTTGCCGACATCGCCCACCACCCGCTCGTGATCGGAATCGTAGCCGCGGTGGGTGGGTAGATCGAAGGCGACCGAGAGGCCCTTCTGGCCTGCCGCGAGATTGCGGCGATAGAAGGCGTTGGATTCCTCGGCGGTGGAGAAGCCGGCATACTGGCGGATGGTCCAGGGCTGACGGGAGTACATGGTGGAATACGGACCGCGCAGATAAGGCGGCAGACCGGCGGCGTAAGCCAGGTGGTCCATGCCTTCCAGGTCCGCCCGCGTATACCAGGGTGCGATGGCGATGTGCTCGGGGGCGAGCCACTCGGAACCCGCGGGTGCGCCTTCCTCGCGCGGCACAACGGGCGTGGGTTTGTAATCGATCTTGGAAAAATCAGGACGCATGGCTACCTCAAGTGGCCGACGTGGACGTCGGCCGCAGGACTGGAGTCCTGCCCCACTGTCAGCCGTTGCTGCCAGGCTCGCAGGACTTCCGCCGCATCGCTGCGTACGTGCACGAAATCCGCGACGCCGGCCAGTTTCAATTGCGCGATGGAATTCGCCGGGTTGCCGGCCACAATCACCGGCGTGTTCTTACCGGCGTTCCGCAATTCCTGGATCACGCGCGGGGCTAGGGCGGCGTACTCGGGGTCGGCGCTACACAGCACCACCACGTCCGCGTCGCCCGTCAGTTCATCGGCGATTTGAATTTCGAATCCCGCGCAGCCGAAGAAATTTGCACAAAAGCTCGAGCGGGCTTTGCGCATTTTCAGATCGCCGGCTTCGAGCAGCAGGAATTTCGGAGTGTGCCCCGTGCGGGCCGCGTGACGCTCGGTGCGCAGGCGGATCTCTTCAAATATGCGGGCCGGCCGCGGCGCGGGGTCCTGGTGCGCAATTTTGTCCAGCATGCGCTCCTTCAAATTGGGATATTGATTCGTTCCCACGATGGCAGTCCGGCGCGTGCTGACAGCCGCCTCGCGATCGGCGCGTGATTTGGCGATGGCCCGATCCAAGGCGCCGGATGCGGAGTACTGCAAGAAACCGCCAGACGCTTCGATTTCCTGGAACAGCTTCCAGGCTTCGCGGGCCAGCGAATCGGTGAGGTTTTCCAGGTAATAGGAGCCACCCGCCGCGTCTACGGTGCGATCCAGCCAGGCTTCTTGCTTCAGGATCAATTGCGTGTTGCGTGCGAGGCGCAGGCTGGTCTCGTCGGGTTCGCGATAGGTTCGATCGAAAGCTTCTACCTGAACTGAATCCGCACCGCCAATCGCCGCCGCCATGGCTTCGGTCGTGCCGCGCAGGACATTGATATAGGGGTCGTATATAGTTTTGTTGAAGTGGGCCGTGCGCGCGTAGATGGTCATTTTCGCGGCTTCGCTCTCCGCGGGATGAAAGCTCTCGATGGCGCGCGCCCAGAGCGTGCGGGCGGCGCGCAGCTTGGCAATTTCGGTGAAGTAGTTCGATCCGATGGCGAAGGAGAACACCAGGGCTTGGGCGGCATCGGCGGTTTCGAGGCCGCAGCCTGTGAGTTGGGCTATGATTTCGACTCCTTCGGCCAGGGCGAAGGCTAGTTCCTGGACGATCGTTGCGCCGGATTCGGAGAACCGGTGGGCACGGACGGTGATGGGGCGGAAATCCGGGATGGCTTTGGACTGGCGGACTAAGTCGGCGGCTTGATCGAAGCCGGCTAGGGGTTCGTAGTCTACGGAGCGGGGGTGAACCCCCGCGCCGGCTAAAGCCCGCCCTCCAGTTAACTTCTCCAGCAGTTCGGCGGCTCGTTCTCCGGCTTCGAAATGGACGTGGCAGGGCGGGAGAGACGTCAAGACATCGTCGATATTTTGATCGCCCAGCACGAAGCTGATTTCCTCCGCTCCCGTTTCCAGGGCGGCCCGCGCACTGGCGGCATCGTGAACGACCGCGCGAATGCGCCACTCGTTATCGGCTCGCGTGCCGCGCGTGTAGGGAAAATCGCCCGGCGCGGAATCCAGATAGTCGAGACCGCGCAAGTCTTCCGCGCGGTAGTAGAGCTTCGACTTGGGCGGTGCGCCCTTTAGGTCTTTCAGGACGACCGCATCCCAGTCGGCCGTCGAGACCGGCGGGAATTCCGCCAGCGTCAGATTATCGCTCATGGCCTGGCTCCGGATGTGGGTCCTCCACGATTTCGATCAACACGCCCAGCGATTTCGGATGCACGAAGAAAACGGTGGTGCCGCGCGAGCCCGGGCGGGGCGCTTTGTCGATCAATTGGAAGCCGGCGTCCTTCATATATTGAAACGCGGCCTGGGCGTTGCGCACGCGGAAAGCCATGTGCGCCAGGCCGCCGCGCCCGCCATTCTTGTCGATCAGCTTCTGCACCGGCGAATTGGCGCCCAGCGGTTCCAGCAACTGCACCAGGTTAGGACCATCGCCCACTTGCAGCAGCGCCTCGCGGACCTGATCGCCGCCGTAAACTTCCTCGCGATGAATTTCGCGGAAGCCGAGCTGTGTATATTGCTTCACCTGCGCATCCAGTTCGCCCGGACGCACGGCAATGGCTACGTGGTCCACAAACTGAAAACCAGGAACTTTGGAAAGATCTTCGCTCATAATCGCTCGATTCGGACTATTCAAATTCCACCAGGATCTGTCCGGTTTGAACGCCGTCGCCCACGTTGGCGTTGATGGCCTTCACCTTGCCCGCGACCGGGGAAGTGATGTTGGTTTCCATCTTCATGGCTTCCAGCACCAGCAGCGGATCGTTGGCCTGGATCTGCTGGCCCGCCTGCGCATTCACCCGCACCACCACGCCCGCGACGGGACTGCGGCACACCTTGCTCTCATCGACGTTGGCATCCGGCGCGGCGGCGTGCGGCAGCGGCGGAAGCGCGGACGGGACCGCCGTCGGCGCGGCCGGACTGTAGGCATGCGTGGGCGCCGGCGAGGGCGGGCGATCGTCTTCGGCGACCTCCACGTCCACTTCGTAAGTTTTCTGGTCAACTGTGATTCTTAACTTCATCGCCCGTGCACGACCCCCAAATTGTGCGAAGCCTGAACAAATACGCGCCCTTGCTGCGCCCAGGCGAACGAGGGGGCGGCGCGTACCAGCCGCGCGCTCCGGATGCGCGCCCGCTTTCCCAGGAACGCCGCGACGGCAGCAGTCAAGACCATGATTGTCTCGGAAGTGATTTCTTCTGTCTTCTCCGGCTCCGGCGGTTTGATTGCCGGCGCAGGCGCAGCGGCGACCACGGGCACCGGGGCCAGGGCCGGCTTTCCATTCCGAGCCTCGATCAAGCTTTCCAGCCGCGCTACTTCAGTCTGGATCATGCGGCGCGACATTGCCGAACCCGCCATCCAACCAGCAAAAATTCCGAGGGGCAAAAGCAACAATCCCATAAACTGTCCTTCCCCGAACTAACCACCAGCCACTAGCCACCAGCCACCGCCTCACAGAGGCATGAGTCCGTGTTTCTTGGCCGGGCGCAACTCGCGCTTGGTCTGCAAAGCCTCCAGCGCCATAGCCAGATAACGCCGCGTCTGCGCCGGCTCGATAATGTCATCGACCAGCCGCGTCCCGCCCGCCACGTACGGATTCGAAAACGTATTGCGATACAGGTCGATCAATTCCTGGCGGCGGGCCTTCTGCGCATCCTTATCCTTGGCCTCGCTGATCTCCTTCCGGAAAACCACCTCGACCGCGCCTTCCGCGCCCATCACGGCGATCTGCGCGGTAGGCCACGCCACCACCCGATCCGCGCCCAGGTCCTTGCCGCACATCGCCAGGTAAGCGCCGCCATAAGCCTTACGCACGATCACCGTCACCTTCGGAACCGTCGCGGCGGAATAAGCAAACAGCAGCTTTGCGCCGTGCCGGATGATGCCGCCGTATTCCTGCTGCACGCCGGGCATGAAGCCGGGCACATCCACCAGCGTCACCAGGGGGATATTGAATGCGTTGCAGAAGCGGATGAAGCGCGCAGCTTTGTCCGAAGCGTTGATGTCCAGCGCGCCCGCGATCACGGCAGGCTGATTGGCAATCACCCCGACCGGCCGGCCGGCGATGCGGCCGAACCCGACCAAAATGTTCTGTGCGAAGCTGAGCTGCACTTCCAGAAAATCGCCCTGGTCGAGCAGCGCGGCGATGACCGACCGCATGTCATAGGCGACTTTGCCATCGTCCGGCACCAGCAGATTCACCGCCGGATCGGCCTCCAGCGCCTGGTCGTGGGGCAACCGCGGCGGATCCTCCAAATTGTTCGACGGCAGAAACGCCAGCAGCCGCCGGCAGATGAAAGCCGCCTCTTCGTCGTTCTCCGCAATAAAATGCACCACGCCGGAATACGACATCTGCGCCGCCGGACCGCCCAATTGATCGGGCGTGACTATTTCGCCGGTGACCTGCTTGATCACCGAAGGGCCGGTAATGAACATCTGCGCGCCCCGGGTCTGGATAATGAAATCCGTCAGCGCCGGGCTGTAGGCCGCGCCGCCCGCGCAGGGGCCGCAGATCAATGACACCTGCGGCACCACGCCCGAGAGCATGACGTTCATGTAAAACACGCGACCGTATCCCGCCAGGCTGTTGATGCCTTCCTGCACACGCGCGCCGCCCGAGTCGTTGATGAAGACGAAAGGCGACCCGGTCTTGAGCGAACAACGCATCATCTCGGCGACTTTTTCGCTATGCACTTCGCCTGCTGCGCCGCCGGCCACGGTGAAATCCTGGCTCGCCAAATGGATCAGGCGGCCGTCTACCGTGGCCGCGCCGGTGACCACGCCATCGGCCGGAAGTTCCTTGTCCGCCATGCCGAACAGCGTGGCGTGATGCCTGGCAAACAAGCCAATCTCCTGGAAGCTGGAGGCATCGGTCAGCCGGTCAATGCGCTCGCGCGCGGTCAATTTGCCGGACTGATGCTGCTTGTCGATGCGCTGCTTGCCGCCGCCTTCCATCAGGATGGCGCGTTTTTCTTCTAACTCGTGGATCTTGGTTTCGATGCTCATATTGGCTCGATGATGACGGGGTCTGGAGACCCGCTGCAGGCGTGGACGCCTGCCCCACTCACTAATTTGCAGGGGCTACCGTCACGTTATGTGACTTACCGTTTAGGGTAACTACATACGACACGGGCTCCGTCAGTTGCGCCGCCTTCGAAGCGGCCGCTGGCGCGGTTTTGGCGGGCGCTTTGGCCGGCTCCTTACTGAGGTTCTTCGGTCCCTGGCTGCGCGCCGGGAAAAACTTGGGAGCTACTTGCGGGAACATGGCATACGTCAGAACATCTTCGTCGCTGCCGTTACACCCGTTCAACGCCAGCGCGTCGGCGCGCAATTGCTCCCACTCAGGACGCAGCAAGTCCGCCGGACGCCCCGTAATCGGATCTTTCTTGGAATGCTGGATGGCCTTCTTAATCACCTCCGGATCCTTCTGGCCGAGAGTACTCCCGTAATAACCCAGCATTAAGTCGGCGAACTCGCCGGTCATAACTTTGTAACGGCCCATTAACACATTGAACACCGCCTGGGTTCCCACGATCTGGCTGGAGGGCGTCACCAGCGGCGGGTAGCCGGCGTCGCGCCTGACGCTGGGCACCTCCTCCAGCACCTCGCGCAACCGGTCGCCGGCACCCTGCTGTTTGAGCTGGCTCTCCATATTGGAGATCATCCCGCCGGGGATCTGGCTGCGGAAAATGTCGGTATCCACGCCGTTGAATCCGGTAAGAAACTCGCTGTAGCGGGGCCGGACCTTATTAAAGTAGTCGCGCACCTTGCGCACGCGCTCCATATCGACCACCGTACGATACCCGGTGCCTTCCAGCATCTCGATCAGCGATTCGGTCGGATTGTGGCCGGGCCCCAGGCTCAAGCTGCTGATGCTGGTGTCCACGATGTCGCACCCGGCCTCAATGGCCTTCATCAAGCTGACCATGGTGACGCCGGTGGTGGCGTGTGTATGAACATGCACCAAAGTTTCCGCGCCGCACGCGGATTTGATGCCCTCCACTAGCTCGTACGCCGGACCGGGCTTCAGCAGTCCCGCCATATCTTTAATGCAGATGGAATCGCAACCCAGATCCATGAGCTGCTCGGCCATGGCGACAAATGCTGGAATGGTGTGCTCCGGACTGATGGTGTAACAGATGGTCCCCTGGGCGTGCTTGCCCGTGGAACGCACGGCTTTGAGCGACGTGCGCAGATTGCGTATATCGTTGAGCGCATCGAATACACGGAAGACATCCATGCCGTTCTCGGCGGCCTTCTCCACGAAACGCCGCACCACCTCGTCTTCGTAATGCCGGTAGCCCAGCAGGTTCTGGCCGCGCAGAAGCATTTGCAGGCGCGAGTTAGGCATCAGTTTGCGAAACGTGCGCAGACGCTCCCAGGGATCTTCATTCAGGAATCGAATGCAGGCGTCGAAGGTGGCGCCGCCCCAGCACTCGATGGACCAAAATCCCGCTTTATCAAGGTCTTCGCAAGCTGGCACAAGATCTTCCAGGGCCATGCGCGTGGCCATCAGGCTCTGATGCGCGTCGCGCAAGATCAGTTCGGTGATTTGGATAGTTCGTTCAGACATAGATTTTTCTCCGCTGAGTTAGCGGCTGGGCTATAGGACTATTCTATCCGATTTCACCCCTTGTGGCGTACGTTTCCGCGTGCGCCACATGGCAACAAATCCGATTACTATGAACCCATGCGACTGCTTCGCCTCGTTCCGCTATTGATCACGGCCGTGTGTGCGGTGGTGCCCGCCGCGGCCCCTGCCGCCGGCAAACTTGCCAAGGAGTACCTGGTCTATTTCGGCACCTACACCGATAAAGGCAGCAAGGGTATTTACGTGTGCCGCTTTCGTCCGTCCAGTGGCAAGCTCACCGCGGTCGAACTGGCCGCCGAGACTCCCAACCCATCGTTCCTGGCCGTAGACCCGGCCAGCCGCTACCTCTTCGCCGCGAATGAGATTGGAGATTTTCAGGGCGCCAAGACCGGCTCGGTGTCATCGTTCGCCATCGACCGGCACTCCGGCAAGCTGCGCGCATTGAATACGGTGGCATCGCACGGCACCGATCCCTGCCATTTGGTCGTCGACAAAACGGGCACGCATGTGCTGGTGGCCAACTACTCGAGCGGCAGCGTGGCCGTGCTGCCGGTCAAAGCGGATGGCATGCTGGGCGAGGCGTCCGACGTCAAACAGCATCTGGGATCGAGCGTCGATCCCGAGCGGCAGAAGGAGCCGCACGCCCATAACGTGTTGCTGACGCCGGATAATCGCTTCGCCGTCGTCTCAGACCTCGGCCTGGATAAGCTGCTGGTCTATCGCTATGATCCCGCGGCGGGCAAGCTCACGCCTAACGATCCGCCTTACGGCACTGTGAAGCCGGGCTCCGGCCCACGGCACATCGCACTCCATCCAAATGGGCGCTACGCGTACGTCATCAGCGAAATGGGCAATACCATCACAGCCTTCGATTGGGATGGCGAACACGGATCATTCAACGAACTGCAATCGGTCCCCACGCTACCGAAGGATTTCAAAGGCGAGAACACCACCGCCGAAATCGCCATCCATCCCTCCGGCCGCTTTCTCTATGGCTCCAACCGGGGCCACGACAGCATAGCGGTCTATGCCATCGATCCGGCCGGCGGGAAGCTGACGTTCGTCGAGGATGTCGCCACGCTGGGCAAAGAGCCGCGCAATTTCGCGCTTGATCCCACGGGCGCTTATCTGTTTGCGGCCAACCAGAATTCCAATACAGTGGTGGTGTTCCGGATCAACCCAAAGAATGGCCGCCTGACGCCGGCGGGCGAGAAGCTGGACGTATTCTCGCCGGTGTGCGTGACGTTTGTAGCCGCCGAGTAGCTACTCCGCGCGCAGTGCGGTGATGGGAGCCACGCGGGTCGCCTTGCCCGCCGGCCACCAGGCCGCAAGCAGCGCGATGGCCACGGCTGCGGCGCTGCTTGCCACGTATGCCGTAGGATTCAGCAGGCCGACGCCCAGCACCATCGATCGCACCGACCAGGTAGCCGCGGCGAGCAGGACCCATCCGATGACGATTCCCCAACCCGCCATGCGCAGCGATTCGCCCAGGACCATGCGCTGGATTTTCCACGGCCGCGCGCCCAGCGCCACACGCAGCCCGATCTCCCGCGTGCGGCGATTCACCGCGTATTGAATCACGCCGAAAAGCCCGCAGGTGGTCAGCAGCAGGCCAAACGCGCCCATCAGCGTGCTCAGGTTAACCATGACCCGGTCAGCCAGCAGCGCGTTCTGCATATGCCGGCGCAGCGTGGTGGTCTGGTATATGGTGCTGCGCGGGTCGAACTGCTTCAACTCGTGGCGCACCGCACGCTCGAGCCGCTCGGGCTCGCCAGCTGTCTCCACGATGAGCGTGATATCGTCCGTGCGCGTCTGCGCAAAGGGCAGGTACAAGAAAGGCCGCAGCTCTTCATGCAAGTCATTGGACGGGGCATCCTCGGCGATCCCCACCACCTGCCGTTTCTTTCCATCCACCAAGATCCAGTCGCCGAGAGGATTCCGGCTGCCGAAAACCTGCCGCGCAAAGCGTCGCGACACGACCGCTACCAGCGGACTGCCTTCCCGGTCGTTGGCATCGATGGCGCGGCCGGCGAGTACATGCGTACCCATTATGGCGAAGTAGTTTCCGGCCACGTTGGTAAACCAGACTCCCATGGGCGCGCGGCCCGGCTGTTCCACGCGCACGGTAGCACCGCCGCCGGAATCGGCCAGAGGCAGCCGCCGCGCGAAAGTCGCGGCCCGCACACCAGGCAAGCCCGCCAGCCGCGCGCAAGCCTGTTCACACCAGAGATTGATGCGTGAATCCCAACCGGGGCCGGCCATCAGCACCAGCAGTTTCTTATGCGGGTCCATGCCGGGATGGATGGCGGCGGCGTTGCGCAGGCTTTGAAAAAACTGCAGGGCCAGGCCAAACAGCATGATGCTCACGGCCACTTGCAGCACCATGAAGACCTGCCGCAAGCGTCCGCCGCGCGCGCCACCGACGACATGCTCGGATTTCAGCACTTCCGCTACATCGAGGCGCATGGCGTAACGCGCCGGCGCGAGTCCAGCCACCAGGACCGCAGCCGCCGTGGCGATCAACGTAAAGGCCAGCACGCGATAGTCGATGCGCATGCCGAGATCGAGGGGAAGGCCGGAAGCGGCAATGAACGCCGTAGCCCAGCCGATGAACGCCCTTGCCAGGAGCAGGCCCAGCGCCGCGCCCGCCACGATCACCAGTCCGGTTTCCGTCAACAGTTGGCGCGCCACACGTCCCGGACCGGCGCCGAGGGCCATCGACACGCTGAGCTCTTTCTTGCGCGCTTCGGCTTGCGCCATACGCAATTGCGTCACATTCACGCAGGCCACGAACAACACCAGGCCCAGCACCAGTGCCAGTCCGCCGCCGAACAGCAGGCCGTCCTTCCATCCAGGCGCGAACTTCGACTCCACCCAGGTTCCGGCGCTTCCCGCCGGCGCCGGCTTATGCTTCCCGGGACCGCGAATCACCGCATCGAGCACGGCCGCGGCCCGCTGCGGCGTGACGCCCGGCTTCAGACGCGCCACGAATTCAAACTGTCCGCTGCGGCCTGGCTTCTCGTCAGTGTGGCCCAGGACATCGAACCAGGTGTCCATGTCGACATATACGTCGAACGCCACGCCGCGTGCGAGTCCAGTGAACTCGGCGGGCATGACGCCGTTGATCGCCAGCGCTTTCCCATTCATCAGAACAGTTTTGCCGATCACCTGCGGATCGCCGCCGAAACGCCTTTGCCAAAGCCGATGACCAATTACGACTCCCGGCCGGCCGCCCACGGCATCGAAAGTGGCGCGGCCCAGTTCCGTCCGCACGCCTAGAAATGGGAAGAAATTCGGCGTGGCCGGAACCGCGAGAACGCCTTCGCTCGTCTCGCCCTGCGCGAGCATTAGGCCGCGCTGTTGATAAACGGCCATATCCAGCAGGCCGGCTCCCGCGCGAGCCATGTCCCGATAATCATCCCAACCGGGAAATAGAGGCTGGCCGTCGTCCCCGATTGAGGACACCTGAAACACTTCGCCTGGCCGGTCAAACGGGAACGGCCGCAGCAACATGGCATCGCCCACGCTGAATACGCCGGTGGTGAGCCCGATGCCCAGAGCAATCGACAGAATTGCGAGACCCGTCATCCCGGGGCTCTTTCGCAAGACCCGGATGGCCATCCGGATGTCCTGCCGGCACGATGTTAGCGGTCCCATGGTCCTGACCAGATAATAATACGATATTGTCTCTTAATTAGTTCCGCTGCGCTGACCGGGTCACTCGCAGTGCAATGCGATATTGGGATCGAGGCGCATGGCTCGGCGCGCCGGGATATACGAAGCCAGCAGCGCGACCACGGAAAGGAGCGCAGCTACGCCGGCGAATGTAATCGGGTCCGTGGCGCTGACTCCGAAAAGGAGACCGGACAAAAGGCGCGTAATGACGAGGGACACGGCAATACCGACAGCCACACCGAAAAGCGCCAGCCGGGTGCCTTCTCCCACGATCAGGCGCAGTACGTCGCGCCGCTGCGCGCCCATCGCTACGCGAATGCCGATCTCCTGGGTCCGGCGCGCTACCGAAAAAGCCACCACTCCGTAGATGCCGACTGCGGCAAGTGCGAGAGCCGCGGCGGCGAACGATCCCACCAGCAGAAGCAGAAAACGGCGGTCCGCCAGCCAGCCGCCCATTTCATCGGCGAAGGTGGAGAATTTGACGGGGGCATCGGGCGCGAGATCGCGGAAAATGCCGCGCGCCGCGGACACGATCTGCGCGGTGGGCGCCGCGCTACGCATCAGGATGGTGGGCGATGAATTGGGGTTGATGCCGCGCTGGCGGTAATCCACGTAGATGACGGGACTCGGCGGAGAATCGAGGCCCTGCGCGCGCACGTCGCCGACGATGCCGACGATGGTCTGCGGCTTCAAGTTGCCGTCCATATTGCCGAAATCGATCACTTGACCGACGGGGTCCTGATGCGGCCAACGCTGGCGAGCCAATGCTTCGCTGATCACGGCCACATGCGGCGCATTCCAAACGTCCTGCGCGCCGAACATCCGCCCGCGGATCAGGGGAATGCCCATGGTGCGGAAGTACGCCTCGCTGGCGACGCAATAAAGGGCGTGTCCGGCTTGGGAAGGATTGTGAGCGATACGACCCCATTCATCGAAATTGGCGGGCGGCTTTTGGCCATCGAGTATGATGAACGTTCCGTCGGCGAGATCATCGCCGGCCGCTACCGGAAGCGCACCCGCCAAGCCCACCGTTTGCGCTCCGGGAATGGCGCGCAAGCGGGCCACGATGTCGTCCAGGAGATGGACCTGCCGCAACAGGGTGGACTGTTGCATGCCCTCTTGCCAGTTCGGAGTGGGAACCGAAAACTCCATGGTGATCAGGTTTTGCGGGCTGAATCCGGGATTCGTGGAGATGAGCCGCAAAAAGCTGCGGCCGAGAAGACCGGCTCCGGCCAAAATCACCAGCGTGGCGGCAATTTCGCCGATCACCAAGAAGCCGCGAAAGCGCTGGCTGGCGCCCGCGCCGGTGTTACCCCGGGAGCCGGCGGTCAGCGATTCCTGCAGATCTCCGCGCCCGGCGCGCCACGCGGCAAAGAGACCCAGCGAAACGGCGACAGCTACAACTGCCGCCAAAGCGAACAATAGAACCGATGCGTTGATGGCCACGCCCTGCTGCCGCGGCAAATTCGCCGGAAGAATGGCCGGAAGTACGCGCACCGCCCAGGTTGCGATCAACACGCCCAGTAAGCCTCCAGCTAAGGAAAGCGATAGAGACTCGGCGAGGAACTGCCGAATGAGGCGGCCGCGCCCAGCCCCGAGCGCCGCACGCACAGCCAGTTCTTTGCGGCGGGCGGAGGTGCGGGCTAAGAGTAAGCCGGCGACATTGGCGCAGGCGACCAGGAGCAACAGGCCGACGGCTCCCAGCAGGGTCAGGAGAGCGGTCCGCACGTCTCCAACCATGGCGTCGGCGAGAGGCACTACCGCGGCGTCGTTGAGATCGACATCTTTTCCGTACTGCGCTTTGATGCGGCGGGCAATCGCGCTCAGATCCGCGCGCGCCTGGGCGACGGTAATCCCATCGCGGAGGCGGCCGAGGCCTCGCCAATTATGTGCAGTGCGGCTGGGAATCTCCGCATCCAATTCGCGCGGAATCCATGCGGCCACGCCGGGCGGGAAATCGAAACCCCGGGGCATCACTCCGACCACCGAGTACACCGCTCCCTCCATCCGCACGTGGAATCTGGAGAGATCGGGTTGAGCGGCGAGATAGCGCTGCCAATAGCTGTAGCTGACGATCGCCGCGGGCGCGCCGTGGAGGCGCTGCTCTTCCGGGGCAAAATCGCGGCCGCGAGCGGGCTCGACGCCGAGGACTTTAAAGAAGCCTGTGGAGACGATGGCGATGTTGACGCGCACCGGTTCGCTGCCACCGGCGACGGAGGATTGCCCATATTCATATGCCGCCAGATCCGCGAAGGCGCGGTTCTGTGCACGAAAATCGTCGAAATTCGGGTCCGACAGATTGATCCGGTGACCGTTGGGAACCTGTTCCCACACGCGCATGATTTTTTCCGGATTCGGATAGGGAAGCGCGCGCAGCAGAAGGGCGTCCACTACGGAAAAAATTGCAGTGGATGCGCCCATGCCGAGGGCCAGCGTCAGTACGGCGATAGCGGAAAACCCAGGCGACTTTGTGAGCGTCCGCAAGCCATAGCGCAATTCGCGAAGCAAGGTTTCCATAAGGCCTCCCATTGGGGCTATTCCCCACCACCCCTAACTTACAACGCTCGGGGCAGAACCTCAGACTCAATTTTTTTCGAGCGCGTCTTCAGCGATGGCAAAGAATATCCTGCAAGGCTACGCCGGGATGAATTGGCGGCAAACATCTCTGACGTACGTGCGCCGTATTCGTCACCTCCCTCTTCTTGATGGTAAGTCGACAGTCTCGAAGTTGCGGCCGTCTCCATCGCGCCATTCGAAGCAACTCCAGATCTGGTCGTGGATCCGAGATTCCGTAAATTTACGCGCGCCGCCGCACGTCTGTTCCGCCTGTGAATGTCCGACAGCATCCAGCAGCGACATGCGGCGGCTCTTGAGTCACACAAGCACTGGTTCGGAGATTTGACCCGCGCTGGCATGGAGCACCAACGTTCACGAACGGTCATTGAAGATCAAGCCGGCAATGCTCGAACGGGGAGGAATCGTGACAACGCTTCGCGGCCGTGGATTTCGTGCGGATACTGGATAACGCGATTATTTGACACGAGGACCCGCACACCGGAGTTCTCGACAAATGTGGGAGATTGCGTGGTAATGAGGTCATTGGTAATGGTTATGTCACGTGATCCAGGATGTATCAGAATGTTGGGTAGAGATGCATAGGTTAGTTCTGTTGTCGCCGTCTGGCATTGGGGCAAAATGACGCCGCGCCAAAAAAAGCGCTACCAGAATAGCCCCTAATCCGAGTATCAAGCGTCGCCTACGGTATTCCAAAATGTGAGACGCATTTGGTACCCCTGAGAGCGTCCACGCACAAGAATCACAAGAATATGCAGAGATAGCAGGCTGATCCACCAAACGAACAAGCTGTGAATATCCGCTTGATCTAGCGCCAGCTTGATGAGCGGAACCACAAACGCGATTGTGGCTTCAAACGAAATAATCCCACCTTTGCCCTTTAATCGCACCTTGATCCATTCTCGGCGTTCCACTTCTGCACTTGAGACTTCGGTTCTTTCGTCTCGACTTTGCCACGTAGAATAAATCGGCACGATACGGCACGACCTATAGACGAGTTACACATGTCATGACTGCGCTCAGTGGAAATCATGTGTCGCTCCGCGGCGCTGGATTACCACTCGAGGGTGACAAACGTTGAGGCACCGCGAAGAAGATTTCGGAAGTGATGAATACCCGGTCGAATCCATCTTACGTTGCCAGAATCCATGCTGATGACTTCGGGTTTGCTTGGAATCCACGCCGATTCGTCGCCGAGATTCCGAATGTCGCGGAGTTGCACAGCAGATATCGCTACCACCAGTGTCTCATTTCTATCGCTTGCATCCTGTAATTCGTTTCCGGGCGATAATGTTTCAGTGTTTACCGTAATGGCCGGCACCGCTCGTTTTGCGTTTACCACAATTAGCCGGGTATACCCGTTCGAATCGCAGACGAACCCGGCTGTTTGCCCTGTTGGGAGCAGGTGGGTCTCGCCTCGGTGGATCTTGCGGTGAGCGTTGGCGCCAGCTTCGGCAATGGCCGCAACGTTGTCCAATGCAATCCATATGGATCCATGACGAGCACCTTTCAGATTGTAGTCTTTCCCAGCGGCTAATTCGACTATGGTGACCTGTACCCGCGCATCGTCGAGGATCACTTGGGACGATGCAAATAGTCTGGCGGGGAGAATGAGCAATGCCATCGCGATGGCGAAAACGAGGAAGGGAGTAGTTAAGTTAACGGTCATGTTATCACTAGTATTTTACCGCCGCGCAAAACCTAATGAAAATTATGCGACTCCGCCGCCGCGCCTACTCGAAGCGCCTCCACCCGCCCCACCTTCACTGAAATTACTCCATCCTGATTCTGCAGCACACCATCGATAAGTAAGAAGGGCTCGCCTACCACCACTAACTTATAACGATCATAAGTGGGCGGCGTGATGATCGCATTCATGACTCCTGTCTCGTCCTCCATGCTCAGGAATACAAACCCCTTCGCGGTTCCCGGCCGCTGCCGCACGATCACCGATCCCGCGATCCGCACCAGCCGCCCGTTCGGAATGCGCGCCAGATACGCAGCCGGAGTCACTCCCAGCGCCTGCATCTCCGCCCGCCGGTAGGCCATCGGATGCTTTCCGATAGTCACGCCGGTGCCGCGAAAGTCGGACGTCAGCCGCTCTTCGACGGTCATGCGCTGGAGTGGTGAGGCGCCCTCCGCCGCTTCCATCCGTTCCAACAGCGGACCTACCGGCCGCACCGCGCGCTCCGCCATCCACAGCGCATCGCGCCGGTGGATCTGCTGCAACGGATTCAGCGCTCCGACTTCCGCCAGCATCTTCATCTCGTCTTTGCGCAGCTCCGGCACGCGCAGCGCCAGGTCGTCCACGCTGCTGAATGGCCGCGAGGCCCGCGCGCGCACGATGGCTTCGGCCACTTGTTGACGAAGGCCTCGGACATAGCGGAAGCCTAGGCGCAGATGGCGGGTCTGGAGACCCGCTGCAGGCGTGGACGCCTGCCCCACTAGCGTGCAGAGCCAGTCGGATTTGGTCACATCCACCGGCAGCACGCGCAGGCCGTGCCGCTGCGCATCCTTAATTAAGATCGATGGATGATAGAACCCCATCGGCTGGTTATTCAGCAGCGCCGCCGTGAACGCCGCCAGGTAATGGCACTTCAAATACGCGCTGGCATAGGCGATCATGGCGAAACTGGCGGCGTGCGATTCCGGAAATCCATACAGCGCAAACGAAGTAATTGCCAGCACGATCTGGTCCTGCACCGCGCCCGAAATCCCGTTGTGCTCCATGCCCGCGCGCAGCTTCGTCTCGATCTCCCGCATCCGTTTTTCCGATCGCTTGAAACCCATGGCCCGCCGCAACTCCTCCGCCTGGCCGCCCGTGAACCCCGCCACGATCATGGCCATGCGCAGCAACTGCTCCTGAAACAGCGGCACGCCCAGCGTCCGCTCGAGTACCGGTTCGAGCGATGGATGCAGGCAATTGGCCGGCTCCCGCCCCTGCCGCCGGTTCAAATAAGGATGCACCATCTTGCCCACAATCGGCCCCGGCCGGATGATGGCCACCTGCACCACGATGTCGTAAAAGCGCGCCGGCCGCATGCGCGGCAAACACGACATCTGCGCGCGGCTCTCCACCTGGAACATGCCGATGGTGTCCGCCTTCTGCAGCGCGCCATACACCGCCGGGTCGTCTGCCGGCAGATGCGCCAGGTCCACCTCTTCGCCGTACGATTCGCGTATGCGCACCAGGCACTCCTCGATGGCCGCCAGCATGCCCAGCCCCAGCAGATCCACTTTGATGATGCCCATGTCCGCGCAGTCTTCTTTATCCCATTCGACGACTACGCGGCCCGGCATGGTGGCTGGTTCGAGCGGCACCACCGAATCCAGTTGACCCTGGCAGATCACCATACCGCCCGAATGCTGGCCCAGATGCCGCGGCAGATCCTGCACGGCTTGATACAGCTCCAGAAATTTGCGCACGCGCGGATTGGACACGTCCAGGTCGGCATCGCGGAAATGCCGCTCCGGCGTGTCGCTGGGGTCTTTCCATTCCCACGCCCGCACCAGGCTCGACAGCCGGTCGAGCGTCACCAGTTCGAAGCCCAGCGCCTTGCCCACCTCGCGCGCCGCCGAACGTCCGCGATAGGTGATCACATTGGCCGTCATGGCCGCGCCCAGTTTGCCGTAGCGCTCGTAGACGTACTGTATGGCGCGCTCGCGCTGATCGCCGCTGGGCAGGTCCAGATCGATATCCGGCCACTCGCCGCGCTCCTCCGACAGGAAGCGCTCGAACAGCAGATCCATGCCCACCGGGTCCACCGCCGTGATCCCCAGCGCATAGCAGACCGCGCTATTGGCCGCCGAGCCGCGCCCTTGCGCCAGGATGCCGCGATCCCGGCAAAAATTCACGATGTCCCAAACAATCAGGAAATAGCCTTCCAACTTCAATTTTTCGATTAAAGCCAATTCGCGCTCGATCTGTTGGCGCGCCTTATCGTGATACGGCCGGTAGCGCCGCCGCGCGCCTTCATCCGCGCGCTTACGCAGAAACGAGGCCATGGTTTCGCCATCCGGCACCGGATAGCGCGGGAATTCGTAGCCCAGGTCGGCCAGCGTGAATTCGAGGCGCGACGAAATTTCTCCGGTATGCGCGATAGCTTCCGGCAGATCCGCGAACAGCCGCGCCATCTCCGCGCCGGATTTCACATAGCGCTCCGCGTTGGGCGTGAGCAGCCGGCCGGCCGTTTTGAGCGTGACCTTTTCGCGCACGCAGGTGAGTATATCCAGCACCTCCCGCTGCCGTGGCTGGGCGTAACAAACGCCATTGGTGGCCACCAGCGGAATGCCCATGCGGCGGGCCTTCTCCACAATCGTCTGGTTGCGGGCTTCCTCGCGGCGGTCGATGTGCCGCTGCAATTCGGCATATAGATAATGCCCACCGAATATGCCCGCCAGCCGTTCATCGATATCCGGCGTGATGGCGATCAGGCCGCGCGAAAACTCCGCGATCTCATCCAGCGTGGCGGCGCCTTCGCCTTTCTTGGCGCGCATTTTCATGCGCGTCACCAGGCGGCACAGGTTGCGGTAGCCCTCGCGATTTTCGCACAGAAGTGGGTAGCGCTTGCCGTTGGTGCACGTGATTTCGGAGCCGATATGCGCGCGTATCCCCGCCTTCTTCGCCGCCATGTGGAAACGCGGCGCGCCGTACACGCCGTCCCGGTCGAGCAGCGCCATGGCGGGAATGCCCAGGTCCGCGCCGGTGGCCACCAGATCTTCGGGCGTCGCGGCGCCCTGCAAAAAACTGAAGGCCGAGCGAGCGTGAAGTTCCACGTAAGATCCCGGCATAACTTTCTAGTTTCGTGGGGCAGGCGTCCACGCCGGGGTGCCCTCTGGGCCGGGACGTCCACGTCCCGCCAAGCGGGTCTGGAGACCCGCTGCAGGACTGGAGTCCTGCCCCACATCTCAGTCGTAACTACCCTCCACAAACCATCGCCCCTGCTCGCTATAAATGCGGTACAGCGCGCCATCACTCAGCGCCACATCCCATTCATCGCGCGCCCACGGATCCGCAGTCCACCAATCTCCCGACGTACGCCAGGGCCCGGCAGCCGCGGTTACATGCCCGCGCACCCCCTCCGCCTGCACATGCACCGGCTGTCCGGAAGCCATCTGCACGCGAGCCACGCGCGCCGGCCGGATGGCGCGCAGCGGCATGGTCGCCCCCGCGCCCTCCAGCCTCCTGGCTTCGCCGTAGCGCCGCATCCGAAACGCTCCCGGCAGATGCGTATCCAGCAATTCCGGCGACCCCACATTCCCCTCCCCCACCAACCCGCGCAGCCGCGCCAACGTCAGTTCCAATTTTTCCGGCTCAGGCGCGATGGGTATAAACAACCCGGTTTGCGCCGCGCGCGGTTTCGCCGGCTCCGCTTCCAGCCTTACCTTCACCACCGGCGCCGCAGGGGGATGCGCTCCCAGATCCAAATCGAGCAGCTTCAAAAACGCCTTGGTATCCAGCATGGGAACTGGGAAACGCAGCGTGCGGGCATGCTCGCCCCGATTTTCCAGCTGCAACCGCAACCGCAATTCGTTGGTGGCCAGGCCGTGCGACGCCAGGCGCGCCCGCAAGGCATGCAACAACTGCGCCAGCACGAACATCATCGGCTCCAGCAATTCCAGCGGATATTCCAGTTCCGCCTCTTCCGCAAAATGGAGCGGCTCCGCCACCGGAACCAGCGGCCGGTCGCCAGCGCCGCGCGCCAACTTGTGCAAGTGCAACCCCTCCACGCCGAGCCGCTCCGCCAGCCCCAACTCCGGCAGCGCGGCCAGATCGCGCAGCCGCCGGATGCCCCAGCGCTCCAGCGTCTCCAGCATCTCCGGCGTTGGACCCAAAACGGTGAGCGGCAGGCTGCCCAGATATTTGGCTTCGTCGCCGTGAGGAATCACGCTCACGCCCGCAAATCCGCGCGCCGCGTGCACCGCCGTATCCAGATTGGATGCGATCGACACGCTGGCCCGCAACCCGCGCTCCGCAGCGCGCCGCGCAATGGCCGCCGCAATCTGCTGGGGCAAACCGTGGATGCGCTCCAGCCCATCGGCATCCAGCGCGACCGTGTCCGCGGAGGGCTGCTCCACCTGCGGCGAAAATTCCTGCGCCAGCCGCAACAGCTTTTCCGCATCGCCAGCAGTGGCATGGATCGCCGCGAACATAACTACCAGCGCGATACATAAGCGCAAAGGGGCGTGTTTCCCGCGCCGCCATACGGAGAGGAACTCCGCAGCTCAAAAGCGGCGCGGGACGCCCCGTTTTGCGCGTGTACCTCAAAAGATGCCGCCATCGCCGGCACGGGCTTCCGCCGGTCCACATGCACCCGGATGCCGCGCAGCAAACGGGAACAGCCCGGCATGCCCGCCCAGCCCACTGCCGCGCGCCGCATCTCCAGCGTGAGCGAGGCGCAAGTCTTGGCCAGCGGCTGCTGCTCCACCACCAGCAGCACCGTGGGGGTATGCTCCACGGCGCGGCGCAGCCGGAACCAGGAAGTCATCGAAATCCGCCGCGCGGTGACCACGGGTGTATCCGCCAGATCCATCACCACCAGGCCAAATCCGCCGCCCTGCACCAGCAGATCCGCGGCTTTCAGCGCGTGCTCGGCATTACCGCCGCAGCGCACCCACAAGAGCCGCTCCAGCCGTACGCCCGCCGCCGCCGCCGATGCCGGATCGAAGGCATCGCTCGCATCCACCAGCGCGCACACGTTTCCGCTGCCGCCGGCAGATGCCATGGCCGCCAGCATCAGGCTGGTCCGCCCCGAGGATGCCGGTCCATAAATCTCTGTCAGGCACCCTTGCGGCAGGCCGCCCGCCATGGCATCCACTTCCGCCACACCGGTGGGGGAGACCTCCGGCTTGCCTACTTTAAATGCGAAATCGCGACCCAGCGCCACAGCAGCCATATTCGCCTTTTATTCGCCTATACTCTAATTATGCAGCATGCCAGGCGGGAGTGTCAACTGGTCAGTGAATTGTGTTCCATGTCCACGTGTCGTTGAGAGAATTTCCCCACGTGCCGGCGAATCCAGGCCATCGTCATAAGGCAATGGATGCGCATGTTCGTGCCGTTGGGGTCGTCGCAGGGAAGTGCTCCGTCCAATTATTGCGATCCCATGTCCAAGTATCGGAGTACTGCACCCCATGGGTGCCCGCCGCGGGGATGGACTGGTGGTTGGAAACTGCTGGGTCCAGGTCTTATAGCTCCCATCCCACGTCCATCACATGCTGGGATTGGCGATCCGTTGTCTCAAGCCAGCGCCTGACCCCTGCATCGGGGCCGTCCGTCCGATTGTACTCGGAGAGAACATTCGTATCGATCAGGAAGCCCGCTCATGCAAAATCAATCGGGTTCGGATAATCTTTGGATCCGCTCCAGATCGAGATCGGCTCCGGCAACGGGAGAGTTGAGGACGAGATCTGAAAGATTATCGAACCGGTTTTGAATTAGGCGCGTACATCACCGCAAAAATCTGGCCAGCCGCTCCATGGCCGGCTCCAGGATGGCGCGTTCCGCCGCGTAGCAGATGCGCACGGATCCTTCGCCGCCCGCGCCGAATGCCACGCCGGGCGCCAACCCCACCCGGCACTGGTCCAGCAGCCTCCTGCAAAAATCGAATGAGTCCGTCAGACCCTCGATTTTAGGGAAGAGGTAGAAGGCCCCGTCGGGCTTGGGCACCGTGACGCCGGGCATGCCGCCGAGCGCCTGCAGGCAAAGATCGCGATTTTGTTTCAGACGCTCCAGCATGCCGGCCAACTCCGCTTCGCCGTGCGCCAGGGCCGTCTCGGCCGCTTTTTGCGCGAAGCTGGGCGCGTGGGAAATAATGAACTCGTTCAACTGCGTCGCCTTATGCGCCAGGTCGCGGCGCGCCACCAGCCAGCCTACGCGCCAGCCGGTCATGCAGTAAGTTTTCGAAAACGACTGCACCACCATCACCGCATCGTCGCGCGTGGCTTTGCGCAAAATCGACGGCACCGGCACGCCCAGGTTGCCGCCCGCATAGTAAAGCCGGTCGTAGACTTCATCGGCCATCAGCCAGAGTCCGTGCCGGCGGGAGAAATCCAGCAGCCGCTGCTGTTCATCGTCGGTCGCCACCCACCCCAGCGGGTTCGATGGCGAGGTGTAGAGCAGCAGGCGCGTGCGCGGCGTGACGGCGGCCTCCAGCGCAGCGAAGTCGATGCCATATCGATCGCCGCAGAGCGGGTGCGGGATCTGCCGCACCACCGCGTTGGTCATCGCTACGTTCGACGAACCATTGGGCCATGCGGGCGTGAGCACCAACGCCTCATCGCCGGGATCGAGCACCGCGCGAATACCCACGTTCAAAGCCTGCACCCCGGAGGCCGTTATCACGATCTCCGTGCCCGGGTCCAATTCCACGCCGTGCAACTCGCCATACTGCCGGGCGATGGCGCGGCGCAGCGAGGGCAGCCCTGCATTTTCGGTATAGAATGTGTAGCCATCGGCCAAAGCGTCTATAGCCGCGCGCTTGATGAAATCCGGCGTTGGCAGGTTCGATTCGCCGAAATACAAACGCAACACGCCCTGCATAGACATAGCGATCTCCGCCAGTTCGCGTATGCGGGAGTGCGGAACCTGCTCGACGGAACTTGCTATGTGCGGCATGCGTGGGCTGCGAATGCCCGATTTATAGGGTCTTCAGGTAGGCGATGAGATCCGTCTTTTCGTCTTCGCTAAGCATCTCTTTGTAGGCCGGCATGCCGTTGCCACCCTCATCGATCTGCGCGCGCACGTTCGCGTCTGTCACCTTCTTGCCGTTATTCAGCTTATCCTTGGCGAAGAGACCCTTCAGGCCGGGCCCCATTTTCTTTTCCGTGCTATCGGCATTGTGGCAGGGAGTGCATTGTTGGAAGACTTCTTTCCCCTTGTCGGCATCCCCCTTCTTTTGCGCCAGCGCGGCTGAGGAGGCCATGGCAAACACCAGGCCAAAAGCGAAAACTTTCGAGTGAGACATAGGGCGAACCACCAGTGTACAATTTTACGGGCGTCTTGTGTGCTCACGCTTTCGCGCGCTAACTGCCCGCCAACACCCGCCAGACGCCATAACCCGCAAACGCCGCCAGACCGCCCGTCCACACGCACGCGCGCACGCGCCCGTTCCAAACGAGCGCGCACAGCATCGCAAAACCGAGCGGCGCAAGCGCGTTGAAGCCCGCCGCTTCCGTCCAATGTCCCTTCGCCAATGCGAACAGCCCGCGCGTCAGACCGCAAAGCGGACAGGGCCGTCCAGTGAGCCAGTGGAATCCGCAAAGGCGCACCGCGGGTTCGGCGGGCACGCTGCCAAACCGGAGCAAGGCGAACACAGCCACCGCCGCGGCCGCGCGGCGTGCCGCAGCAGCCTTTACCACGCGTCCACCGCGCGCGGCTCGAATCCCACAATTTCCTTATACGCCACCGTGATGGCCGCGAATGTCACCGGAATGGCGACGAAAAGACCCACGACACAGCACAGCGCGCCCAGAATATCCACCAGCGCCAGCACTACCAGGAACAGCGTGAAACCCACGTAGTCATGCTTCACCACCGCGTGGCTCGCCTGCATCGCCGGCCAAAAATCCATACGCTTGTCGACGATGAACAGGTATGTGAATTTATACATGGCCGCCACCACCAGCCCGGGAATGATGCACAGAAGCGTTCCGGCAAAGACGAATACCCCGATCAGTATGGAAGCCACCAGCGTGGGCACAAAGTAATTGAAGCCGGTAAAAAGATCGGCCAATTCGGCGCGCTGCCCCATCAGCTTCTTCATCGTGTAAATGTGAAAGCCCGCAATCATCGGGCCTTGCAGAATCACCGGCACCGCCATGCTCAAGATCATGAACAACAGAGCCAGCCCCACATAATTGCCCAGATCCGCCGTCACCATCGCCCACGCTTCGCTGATCCATTTCCCGGCGTGCACTTCGACCGATGCGGGCGGCGTCCACAGCACGACTGGCGTACCGGGCAGTCCAGGCGCGTCCGGCGCGAAGGGCGTCCCGCACGCGGGACAGAACGGCGCATCCGGGCTGACTTCGGTACCACATTGGTGGCAGAACATGGGATGGAATATAACACGCGGTCAACCTAGGGACGCGGGTTTTCGAGCGTATTCATCACCAGCTTCGCGACTTGATCGACCTCGATCGCCTCCATCTCAGCCGCCTCAGGCGCCTCAGGCGCGGCGGCAATGGCCACCCGCGATCCGCGCGGCGCCCAAACGGCGGGATCCGTCGGTCCGAACAAAGCCACCACCGGCGTGCCCACGGCCGCTGCCAGATGCGTCGGACCGGAATCGTTGCCGATATAAATTCGCGCGCTCGAGAGCCAGCAGGCCAGCTCATACAGATCGTCGAAGCGCCGCGCCCCCGGCAAGTCATCTTCCGGACCGGCGCACCATTCGACCGGCAGCAGGCGCGCCAGCCGCCGCGCCAGTTCTTCGAACCGAGCCAGCGGCCAGCGCTTCCGCGGACTGCCGGCAAATGGATGGATCACGGCGAAATCCCCGCGCACAGTCTCGCAGGCGATGCGCGGAATGCCGTCACTGCTGCACGGCGCCATGCTGCGCGTCTGCTCCAGGTAAAAGTCCGCCGCGTGCGAGCCGCAGCCTGCGGGCGGCAGCGCCGTAAAGAAATGGAACGGCAGCCCCAGCGCGGCAACAGCTTCGCGGAACTCAACCCGGCCGGCGCCATACCAGGAAACAATGGAATCGAACCCCCGCAGCGTCTCGATCAGCTGCGCGCTGGGACCGGTCACCTCCAGCAAATCGAGACCAGTCGCGGGAATTGACCGCGCGCGCTGCGCGATGCGCGCCGCCAGCGGCACATTCAGCGGCGCAGTCCACAGTTCCGTATACTCGGCGCGCAGGCACAAGAGAGCCGGCATGGAGACGATGAAATCGCCCAACGCACCAGGACGTATAATCAGCCGCTTCAAGACGCGCTTCAAGACGCCAAGATCGCGGCCGCATCCAGCACCCGCCGCACCAGTGCGGCCAGTTGCTCCGGTGCGAACGGCTTCGGGATAAAGTATCCGCCCGCCCCCTCGATCAGCGGCGCCACCGACACTTCCGGCAAACCCGACATCAAAACCATCGGCAGTCCTGGCCGCAGCGCCCGCAGGCGACCGGCAAACTCGGGCAGTTCCATGCCAGGCATCATCACGTCCCGAATCACCAAATGCGGCGCAACAGCGCCTTCCCGCACCGCCGCCAGCGCGGATTCCGACTCCGTATAGGTGATCACGCGATAGCCATAGCGCGCCAGGCAAGCCCCCACAAATGCCGCCACGTCCGGCCGGTCGTCAATTGCCATCACCACCTCGCTGCCGCGGAGGTCGCCCGATTGAGCGTCGCCATGGATGGCGCGCTCCGCCGTCTCCACTGCGCCGCCGGCGGGCAACAGGACCGTGAAAGTGGTGCCCCTCCCCGGCTGGCTGGCCACGTGGATCTGCCCGCCACTTTGGCGCACAATGCCATACGCCATCGACAGGCCCAGCCCGGTCCCGGCCGACCGGGTCGTGAAATACGGATCGAAGATATGTTCGAGCGCGTCCGGCTCGATGCCGCAACCATTGTCCTCCACTGCCATCTTCACGAATCCTCGGCCGTCGCCGTGGGGCGCTTCGCTCGCTTCCGCGCGGCTGGTGCGCACCACAATGCGTCCCTGTCCCTCAATGGCTTGCCGCGCATTCAGCACCAGGTTCATCAGCATCTGTTCGATTTGCGCCCCATCGACACGCACCGGCAGCGCAGCTTCCGAGAACTCGTAGCTCAGCTCCACCCCGCCTTCGACGAGCCTTTCCAGCATGCCGCGCATCGAGCCGATCAGCGCATTCAGATCGAAAACCGATGCGCGCAGCGCCTGGCGCCGTCCGAAGGCGCGCAACCGGTCCGTAATCGCCGCGGCTCGCCGCGCGGCTTGCAATACCTCGCCCACGTTCTGCCGCAAGGGCTCGCTCAACTCCCCGTCGAGGGCTAAGGATGTGTACCCCATGATCACCGTCAGCAGGTTGTTGAAGTCGTGCGCGATGCCGCCAGCCAGGCGCCCCAAGGCTTCCATGCGCTGCGCCAGGCGCAACTCTTCTTCCATCCGCATGCGCTCCCGCAGGTCCCGCGCGATCAAACCGATGGCGCCGATGCCGCTGTCCCCCGCGCCCAGGGCGAATGCGCCCACCAGAACCGGTATCGGCTCGCCGGAGCCGCGATGGCGCCACTCCGACTGGCCTTCCCAAACGCCCGTCGCGCCGATGGAGCCCTCCATGTGCGTGCACATCGCATCCTCGGGCGGGGCACCACACACCTGGTGCAGGGGCTGCATGAACAGTGACGGAACCTGCTCCGCCGCATAACCCAGCAGGCTCGCGGCCGCAACGTTCAGATAGCGCAACTGGCCGCCCGACACCACCAGAATGGCATCCCGACTCTGCTCCACAAGCTGCGCCAGGCGGCTGCGTTCGGTCTGAGCTTCCTGCAATTCCCGCAACGCCTGCCGTGTACGCCGTTCAGAACGCTCGGCGGTTTCAGTCAGCAGCAGGCCAACGCCGATGCTCATCCCAATCCAAACCACGGAATTCGTTACGAAGGTGATCAGCGCGAACTGCAGCACCTCCGGGTTGCTTTGGGCGTCGCGCGGCGCCCAAGTCGACGTGACGGTCCATTGCCAGGCGCGGGCCAGGTTCATCAGGGCGTAAAAAGCCCAGGCGCTGGCAGTCACCAGCGAGCCGGTGAGATGCCGCTGGCGGCCATGCCTGAAGAACGCTGCCGCGGCCAGCAAACTCGCCAGGCCATAGCAGAGATATCTGGGCGAGTTGTGGATGCGCGACGCATCCACGCCGTCCAGCGGATATGGCAGGGCGGCGGCAAATGTGATGGCGGCGGCGGCCAGCGCCGCCAGGTACAGGGCCGCGATCCACCGCCATGCGGGCGAGCGGCCGCTCCACAGCGCCATAGCCGTTAGCGCGACTGTGGGCGGAAGCATGTACCCCAACAGCGCCACCGCCAGCCGGATGGCAACGCCGCCAGAGAGATTGTCGAACGCGATCCAGAGAGCGGCTACGTAAGCGCCTTGCGCTATCCAGGAGCACGCAAACCAGCGCAGCCAAACTTCGCGCGCCGCGCGCCGGTAATAAAACTCGAGGAGACACACCAGCAGACACGAAAAGGCTGTCTGCATGGCCAGGTTGGCGTGAACCACCATCCGGAACACGGTGTCACTCGCTCCCATTCTTTGAGGATAAAACGGCTGTGTCTAAACGTACAGCCTAATTTTAAGACTCGTAGGTGCCTGTCCCCCCATCCGTCCCTCAGGCGGTAGCGGCGATCTCTATGGGTGTCTGCGGATAGACAGTCGTACGGTGCCTTCTGCGCAGCTGTTTGGCTTTGTACATACGCCGGTCCGCCTCCGCCAGCAACTCCTCCGCATCGGAACCGTCTTCCGGATAGTAGGCCTCGCCAATGCTGATTGAAACGCCGCTTCCGGCCGGCATTCCAGTACCGATGGCGATCTGCCGGATTTCGGCGATCCGCCCCTGGATCGACCGGCGGTCGGTGCCCGGCAGCAGCAGCACGAACTCGTCGCCGCCCATGCGCGCGACATAATCGTACTCGCGGCAGCGGCTGCGCAGCGCCTCGGCGACGAGCCGCAGAACCTTGTTGCCTTCCAAATGGCCGAAGCGGTCGTTGATCTGCTTGAACCCATCCAGGTCGCATACTACCACGCAGAGCGGCTCCCGGTTTCGTTTACACCGGGCCACTTCACTGTCCAGCCGTAGGAACAATGAACGCGCGTTGGGCAATCCGGAAAGATAATCCGTGGTCGCCGAATCTTCTACCTGCCGGAAGATCAAGGCGTTCTCGACGGCCAGCGACACCTTGCTGCTGATGGCCAGCAGGATGCGCAGGTGATCCCGGGAAAACGCATCGTGTTCGGCGCGGTATAGGGTCATCACGCCAACCGTACCGTTGGAACCTTCGAGGGGAACCGCCAGCGCCGATCGCAGTGTGCTGAATCTGGAGGTATCCGACAAGTAACCTGACTCCACGGATGGATTGCCATTCAAGATAGGCTTACGGTTCCCCGCGACCCAGCCGGACAGACCTTCACCTACGGGTATCTCTAACGAGGAGAACAAGCGGAAGTCTTCTCCGTTCACGTACCGCGGGACTAGCTTTGCGTCCAGCCGGACGTAGATGGCGATGGCGTCGTAGGGTACGATCTTCCTTAGTCGCGCCGCCACCACGGAGAGTGTTTCATCCAGACTGAGTGAGTTGCCCAAATCCTGAACCAGTTCAAACAACAACTGCACTTCCTGCCGGGCCGCGGCGATGGAGCACAGAAAGTCATATTCATTGCCCGGCGCGGTATGCGGCGCCGCGCCTTGAAACCCGGCCGCCGGTTCCGCGCCTTTCGCGATGCGCACATCGGTCGACAACTTGGCCGTCACTGCCGAAGTGGCTTGCGCCAGACGTTCCAACTCGACATGATGGCGCCGCAAAATGAGCACCACTCTCGGGTCGAAGCTCTTGCCGGCCTGCGCCACGACCTCGTTCATGGCCTCCGCGAGCGGCAAGGCGCGCCGGTATTGACGGTGGGAAGCCAACGCATCGAGACAGTCGACGGCGGAGAGAATGCGCGCGCCGATCGGTATCTCCTCGCCGCGCAAACCGTGCGGGTAGCCCGTTCCGTCCCACTTTTCGTGATGCGCCCGTACGATAGGCGCTACAGGATAGGGAAACGATACGCGTTCCAGAATCTCCGCACCCACCAGCGGATGAATCTTCATCTTCTCGAATTCCTCCTCCGTCAGACGGCCGGGCTTCGAGATAATGTGTTCGGGCACCGCCAGCTTTCCAATATCGTGCAGCAGCGAGGCAGCCTTCAGCGCCTCCAGTTCCTCGTGGGATAGACCGAGGTGCTTGCCAACCTCGACCGCATAAACACGGACACGGCGCAGGTGTTCGTGGGTGGAATGGTCCTTAGCTTCAATCGCCAGCGCCAGGGCCTCGATGGTGCGGATGTGCAGTTCGGCAATCGATTCCACGTGCCGCCGCTCATCATCCAGCCGCGCCAGGTAAAGCTGGTATGAACGGTACATCAAGTAAATGAGCGGCAGCCACACCGCCGAACTTTGCCAGTGCAACTGCCTGGTGAACTGACTGATGAGCCAGGCGGCTGCGGCGCCTGCCAGATAAAACGGAAACGACCGGAAATAGCCGTTATGCCAGACAGTCCCGAGCCTGGTTCCCTCGGAAAGAGATGTAGCTCCGGCGATCGGAATTGTGTTCAGAGCATAGTACACCGCGCCGGTCACGATCAGCAGTAAAGGACCGGCGCCGTCCAGCCGGACGAGAAGAGGCCAATGATAGAAGGCATAGGCGATGGTTACCGCGATTCCAGTATTGGCCAGCTTTAAGATCACCTGGAAGACATTGGGCCGCGGCTTTTGTCTCCAAAGACACTCGACCGCCGTGGCCACGCAGCCGATCGCCAAAGCCTCACTCGCGTCTAAGTCCGCAATGCCGACCAACACAAACAGATAGCCGGCGGACATAGTTCCCCGGATTCGCGGCAGACTTACCCTGGTCCCCGCCGCGACCGCCGTGACGAGGAGATAGAAGCAAAGCCGGTATACGTCCCCGGAGTGAAACCGGTGACAGGTAATGCCGATGACCCCGAGGCCCGCGGCACTGAGCGTACCTGCGTACAGTTTGGCCTTGAGGTTCATATCGCTAACACCCGGGGAGCGCGCGGGTGGGTGCAATCGCGCGTCTTATAATCCTTCAGCCGGCGCAGCAAGGTGCGCCGCGAACTGCCCAGCAGTTCCGCCGCGACATCCTGCCGGCCTCCCGATTTTTCGAGTGTCTCGCGGATCATCTGCTCTTCCAATCCACCCAATTGGTGTTTTAGTTCGGGCTCGACCTGTCGCGGACTTGGCGCGGGATATTTTAGGCTTAAGTCCGCTGCACAAATCCGCCAACTCTCCGCCAGAACCGCTGCACGCGTGATGGTATTGCGCAACTCACGCACATTGCCGGGCCAGTCGTACTGTTCCAATGCGGTCAGGGCGCCCTCGCCCAATTCCAACCGCGGGTCCACTTCCTGCAGGAAATGGTAAGCCAACGGCGCGATGTCTTCTCTGCGGTCGCGCAATGGCGGGACACTGATGCTCACCTGGTTCAGCCTATGAAACAGGTCGCTGCGAAATGTACCGGCTGCGATGGCCGCTTCGAGGTTCTGATTTGTAGCGGCGATAATGCGCGCGTCCACCGCGACTTTGCGCGTGCCGCCCAGCCGGTAATATGGCACCCCATCCAGCACGCGCAGCAGTTTCACTTGCATCTTCCCGTCGAGTTCACCGATTTCGTCCAGGAACAAGGTGCCGCCACGGGCAAGTTCGAAGAGGCCGGGCTTTTGTCCATCCGCAGCGCTGAACGCGCCCTTTTCGTAACCAAACAGTTCGCTCTCGGCCAGGTGATCCGGCAGCGCGCTGCAGTTGATATCCACCCAGGGCCGTTCGCATCGCAGGGAGAGGCTATGCAAGGCGCGCGCCACCACTTCTTTGCCCGACCCGGTTTCCCCGGAGATCAGCACCGTGACGTTGAGGCGCGCGATCCGTTCCACCAGCCGGAACACGGCCTTCATCCGCTCGCTTCTTACCACCACCCCGTCCACGACGATGTTCAGGTGGTCCTGGACGTACCAGGGGGTGTGATCCGGATCCGCCGCGTCAAGGTGCGGCGCCGCGCGATACAGATTGAAGCGGCCGGCAGCGCCGCCCGCGAATGTGTGGAGTTTTGCGGTCATCGCTATACCAGTAACATACGCTCTATAAGGCCTATGTTCCAAGCAATTCTGCGCTATGAAAGTACTTGCTGTACCACGATTATAGAAAGGATATTGCCGCGATGTTATCTTTTGATGCTAAGCAGAATGCGGCTAACGGCAATAGTAAGTACGGTGGTGTTAACTTAGGATAACGGCATAAATTTTGCGGCTCTGTGGCGCATGGTTTTCCGAGACTGCTGACCGCCCCCCAGGGCCGCTGGTGCTGAAGCATGCGCCACCCGGCCGGGCGCATAATAAATGCATGCCTTACCGCGCAGCCTTTTTGCTTCCGCTGCTGGCGAGCCTGCTGCCGGCCCAATATGGGACGAAGACGAAAGCCTCGGAGCAGGATTATCCGGCGCACGCCAACTTACCGAAGCTGACCATTGGCGCGGAGTACCTGGTCCACAGCTTTTCGAGCGGCAGCCAGATGTTCATCGCCAAGGATTACCTGGTGGTGGAAGTGGCGCTGTTCCCGGCCGTTGGCCAGAGTCTGCCGGTGAATGCGAGCCATTTCAGTTTGCGCGTGAACGGTCGCAATCAGACGCTGTTGCCGCAGGCACCGGAAATCGTGGCCAACGCAATGAAATATCCCGATCCGAATACCGACAGCGGGGTGCACCCCACGGCGCAACTGGGCCCCTGGATACTCGGGCAGCCTCGGCCTGCCGATCGCTTTCCCGGCGATCCGAATGTGAATCACGGCCCGGTGCCTGGGAAACCACCTTCGGATATAGACACGGAGACGCCGTTAACGGCTGAGGAGTTGGTGGTCCGGGCCGCGCTGCCCGAAGGCGAGCATCGCGGACCCACCAGCGGGTTCCTGTATTTCTCCTATCGCGGCAGGATCAGCCATATTCGCTCGCTGGAACTGGTGTTCACGGGTCCCGCCGGCAACACTACAATCGCGCTTCCGCTGGAGTGAGATCGATTGCTGCTAGGCTGAGAGAAACCGAAAAGGAGACTCAGCCTTGGTGATCGGCCAACAGGCGACGCAGGAGGCCGGCATCAGCCGGTGGTGGCGCGTAGTGGGCGGTCTGTCGATGAACATGGCTCTGGGCACGGTCTATGCCTGGAGCGTGTTCGTGGCTCCGCTCGAAAAACAATTCGGATGGAAGCGCGCGGACACCTCCATGGTATTCACCATCATGGTAGTGGTAACCGCCCTGAGCTTTGCGCTGGCCGGACGCATCCAGGACAGATGGGGCCCGATCTATTGCTCCCTGACCGGTAGCATTCTGGTGAGCCTGGGCTTCTGGCTGTGCGCGTATACCACCAGCCTGACGTATCTGTTCATTTGTTTTGGTGTGATCGCCGGCATGGGAAACGGCTCCGGATACTCTACGCCGATTCCGGTTATGGCGAAGTGGTTCCCCGATAAGCGCGGCCTGGCGGTAGGCTTGGCGGTGGGAGGGTTTGGCGCTGGTTCCGCTATTTTCGGTCCGCTGGCACAACTGAAATTGATCCCCGCCTATGGCCTTCCCGCCACCTTTCAGATTTTAGGCGGCATCTTGCTGGTGATGACGCTCGCAGGCGCCCTGCTGCTGAAGAACCCGCCGGCGGGATACACGCCCCCGGGCTGGACACCGCCGGCCGTGCGATCTGCCGCGACAAGCGAATACAGCCCCGCCGATATGCTGGCCACCCGCACCTTTTACCTGATGTGGATCGCCTACGCGCTGGGCTGCTCAGCCGGCCTGATGGTAATCAGCCAGTTAATACCGTTCGCCCGCAGTGCGGGCGTCGCGGCAGCCGGATTTACCACCATGACCCTGGTCGTGGGCGCCTGCGGCAATGGCGCCGGTCGCATTGTATCGGGGTGGATGTCGGACAAACTAGGCCGCATGAACGTGCTGCGCACCATGATGGGCATCTCCATGGTGGCCGTGCCATGGCTTTACGCGGTGGCCGCCAACGTCGCTCTGTTGTATGTGGCGGTGTTCGTGGTTTACTGGTGCTACGGCACGCAGCTCTCGGTGACCCCCGCGGCTACCGCGGATTTCTGGGGAACGAAGAACGCCGGCATCAACTACGGCATGCTATTCACGGCGTGGGGAACGGCCGGAATTATCGGCCCGCGGATCGGCGGAGTGCTCTACGATCGGTACCACAATTACCGGAGTGCGTTCTACACGGCGGCGGCACTGGCGGGCGTGGCGCTGGTGGCCTCGCTGGCCGCCAAACGGCCGATCGCTGGGCCGCGCGCCGCGGCGGTAGCGCGGCGTGCCGCGGGCTAGCGCGACCACAACGCGAGACAATAGGTTCACATGAGGATCTTCACAATTCCACTGGCGATCACCGTGTTTGGCGTGGCGGCGCAGGCCGCTGAACCAACCATCACCAGGGAAGAGCGCGCGCATGTCATCAAACTCCTGGAAGATTCGGAAGCCGAGTTCCTGGGGCTGGTGTCGGGCCTGACCGACGTGCAATGGACGTATAAGCCCGCGGCGGATCGCTGGTCAGTGGCGGAAACGGCCGAGCACATTGTCTTGGCGGAAGACTTGCTGTTTTCCAAAATGAAGGAAGCGCTCGCCAACCCACCCAACCCCGACTGGGAAGCAAGAACCCGCGGTAAGACGGAGTTCATCGAGCGCGTGATGCCGGATCGCAGCCACAAGGCGCAGGCGCCCGAGCCGGTTCAACCACACGACAAGTGGACGCGCGAGGAGACCATCGCGCGCTACAAAGAGAAACGCGCCATCACGTTGAGGTTCATCGAAGAAACGGACCTGCCGTTGAAAAGCCATACGTCCGAACACCCGTTCCCGGTATTCAACACGCTGAATGCTTATCAGTGGCTGCTCTACATCCCGTTGCACAACATGCGGCATGACCAACAGATCGTCGAAGTGAAGGCCGGCGCCGGCTTCCCGCATGCTGCGCCGGGGCCCAAGGGCACATAGTAGAGTCTTACTCTACCGCCTGAAAAGAAATAATTCCATAACTATTGGTGCCGCCACCCCACGTCACGATTCCGATCGTATCAATGTCGCTAACATCGACGGCTGAGGGCACAAAGCTTGAAAATGGAAAATCCACGGAGAGATTGCTGGGCGTCGGAGACAGAATCTGTTGTGCGCCATAAATGGCGCCGCTGTGCGCAAACACGGCTATCTCCACACCGAGGGACAGTTCGGTCGAGATTCCCGCGAAGTTCAGCCGGAACGCCGAATATCCAGTGAGGTTCAGGCCCAAGGGAGCGGGCGTTGTGGCATCGGCGAATCCGTAATAAATCTGCACGCCGGGAACCACACCGAAGCCGCCGTCGAGTATGCAAATACCTTTGTGAATGTCCAGGGTGCTCTTCTGGCCGTATGGATTTGCCCCGATCGTGAGAACCGTTTCGCGCGCCGGGCCGAGTCTGCTGCCCGCACTCAACGGTGCGAAATACTCGTTTTGTGCCTGCGGAGCTTCCAGGGTTACGGTATATGCTCCGGACTTAAAATTGTCGAGGGTGAGCGTCTGGGCAAATCCACTAACCCCAGCCGGGCCCAGAACCGATACAGCCGCGATAAGTCTGCTTAACTTAGAAATGGACATAGGAACCATTCCACAACAGCGGCGGGCTGCGTGTCACCACATAAATGGGTAGGTTGTTAGTGCGAAGGGGAGATTCTAGCGGACGATCCGCTGGCGAAGGCCTTTAGCCACCGCCTCGGATTTGGAATGCACCTGCAGCTTCCCGTAGATGCTCTTCATGTGGAAACGGATGGTGTTCACGCTCAGATTCAGCTCGGCCGCCGCGGTCTTGTAGTTATGTCCTTCCACCAGCAATTTCAGGAGCCGGATTTCATGCGGGGTCAACTGGCAGGGAGCGTCCTCGGACGGACGGATCTCGCGAAACAAGGAGACTACCCGGCGGGCTACCTCCGGCGACATCGGCGAACCGCCGCCGGCGGCTTCCCGCAGGCTCTCCAGCAGGCGAGCCGGTGGCGTTTTCTTGAGCAGGTATCCGCAAGCGCCGGCGCACAGGGCATCGAAAATGCGCTTGTCGTCATCGTAGATCGTCATCATGACCAAGGTCATTTCGGGAAAACGCTTCTTCAGCTCGCGAATGCCTTCAATGCCGGACATTCCCGGCAGACCGATATCCACCAACGCCACATCCGGCAAATCGCCGGCGATACGGGCCAAGGCGGCCTCCATCGAATCATAGGCGCCGTTGCAGCGGAACCCTTCGGTGCGGCCGATCAGAATCTGCAGCGATTCGCGGATTGTGGGTTGATCCTCGATAATAGCGACTTTAAGAATGGCGGTATCCGGCATGAGGGGAGCGGTAAGGTCAGACTGAACTTGTCTTTTCTCTACCATAAGTCACAAGCGGAGTAAGTTCACCACCCACTTATGCAGGGAACTGCTTTGAGGCCGGGGAGGCCGCGCGGTCAAAGGGATGCGCAGACTGACCACCGTGCCGCGGCCGGGCGCGGTGTCCACGGTCAGTACGCCGCGGAACGCCGCGGCTCGCGAACGCATGCTGGCCAGGCCGTGGCCCCGGCTGGATTTTCCCGGCTCGAAACCGCGCCCGTTGTCCGCCACCGAAAGCTCCAGAAAGCCTCCGGCCACGGACAATCGCGCTTCCAGGCTGGTGCAGCCGGAGTGCCGTAACGCGTTGTGCAGGGTTTCTTTGTAGATCAGAAAAACCTGGCGGCGGATGTCCGGGGCGATCTGCCGATCCTGGTTGCCGCCCGGCAGCTCCAGGTGCAACTCAACACCGTCGCGGCTGAAAAGGTCGTTGGCGAAGCGCCGCATGCGATGCGTCAGATCGCCCAGCCGGTCCTGTTCGGGGTCGATGACCCACACGATATCGCTCATCGAATCCACCAGATCGCGGGAAAGTTGGGCGATATCGGCCAGCGGCTTTTCTCGCTCTTGTTCCGCCGGCCAGCCTCGTGCGACTTCGCTGAGCAGCGCGATCTGCGACAGCGAACTGCCGATATCGTCATGCAGGTCGGTGGCGATCCGCGTGCGCAGCCGCTCCACTTCCAGCAGGCGTGCCAGACGGTATCGGTAGATGCTATAAAACAGCGCCGAAACCAATGTGAAAAACAGCAGCCGCATCCACCATCGCTGCCAAAGCGGCGGCAAAATTGTGAACGCCGCGGTGGCGGGCGGTCCAGTCTCACCGTCCGCCGTCACCGCGCGCACCTGCCAGGTGTAGCGGCCCGCCGCCAGGTTGGCGTAGTTGACCGTGCGCTGCTCGGTGGCCGGGCTCCATCCGGAATCTGTGTTCTCAAGCCGGTATTGATAGCGCAATGCCCCGCCCACGCCGAAGTCCGGACCTACGAATTCCAACTCCACCTGGTTCCGGTCCGAAGACAGTTCGATGCCCGTCAGAGAGGTCTCGCCGAGAATGGAGATGGGAAGTGGCGCGCCGCGCACGCGCATTTCATTAATGAATACGGGTGGTGGCGGAGCCGGCGCCTCGACGGCAGGATCCAGGCGGGATAGGCCTTCGCGCGTGCCGAACCAGAGTGTGCCATGCCGGTCCCGAAGGGCGGCTAACACATCGCCGGGAGCCAGTCCGTCGGCTACGGTATAGTGGCGAATGCGCGACGTAGGATCCGCGGGCGCCAGACGATCCACTCCGAGGTCGCTACCCAGGTAAATGCGCCCCTGCAGATCCTCGCTAATGCATGACACGCGATTGCTGGAGAGGCCCTCCGCCACCGTGTACCTGGTCATGCGCAGCTGGGATGAGCCGGGTTCGTCGATGCGATTCAGGCCGTCGGTGGTGCCCACCCACAGCCGGCCCGCGCTATCCACATGCAACGTCGAAACCCAGGTGGGATTGCCGCGGTCCACCGGCAATATCTGATATTTGCCGTCCCGAAAGCGGAGCACCTTTCCCGAATTCAAGCCGATCCACACGTTGCCCGCGCGATCCTCCGTGAACGCAGTCGCAAGTACCTGGGATGGGACCGGCTTGCCATCCGGAAAGGGCTTTAAGATTCCCGTGGCCGGATCCCAGCGCGCCAGACTATTGGCGCGCACACCCCCCTTCGGAGAGTAGATCTGGGCGGAGGCCCAGACTGACCCGCGCGAGTCTTCGAAGATGGCGTAAGCCGTTTCTCCACGCGCGTAGACTGCTTTCGGCCCTTTGCGTCCCAGCCCGTCGACGGTTGCCGGTGGAAACCGGAAAATGCCGCGGCCTGTAGGAACCCACCATTCGCCCGCACGCGACTGGAACGTCAGGAGACGCGTGCTCCAGCCCCAGTTGTCGACCGTGCGCGGGATATTTGGCCGCACCGCATGGAATGCGCGGCCGTCAAAGCAGTTCACCGGCTTGGCCCTGGCTCCCTCGGTCACCACGCAAAGCTGACCTTGCTGCGTTTCGAAGATCGACAGAGTGTGATTCGTATCCAGGCCGTCCTGGTGGGTGTAGGTGCGGAAGCCGTGTTTAGCAATGCGCGCCGCGCCATGCGTGCCCACCCAAAGGTTGCCTGCCCGGTCCAGGCCGAGCGCCGTGATCCCACCAATTCCGGGCAGTTGGTTTTCGGCGGAGCAGTTTGCGGAGGGCTTCCGGTCCTTGGCGGTTTGGCAGATTCCCAGCCCGTTCCGCGTGGCGACCAGGATCTCGCCCTCCGGCGTTTCGAGCAACGCTTCAATTAATTTGCCCTGAAACTCGCGCACCGGGCTGCAAACGGAGCCCGGATCGTTGAAGGCCCGGACATGGTTCGCCAGGATGCGGCACAATCCCCGCCGTGTTCCCACCCACAGCGTGCCCTCAGGATCCTTCACTAAGTCTCTAACGAACGGCTGCGGCCAAGGCAGGCGCGGCCTTTCGCATCGGCCCCCCGGGAGGCAGTGATAGAGTTCGCTCCCGGCTCCCACCCAAACCGTGCCATCCGAATCAGCCAGGATGTCATCTACCGAGCTGTCGCCCCAGTTCTCACCGCGGAGTCCAATGTCTACAAAGCGGAGTTGCCATTGGTCGGATTTCCGGTCCAGGTGGTAAAGGCCGCCTTGAGTTCCTACCCAAATGCCGCCCGCCGGATCGGCTGAGAGGGCCATCACCCGGCCTGCTTTTGGATTTGCCGGACGATAGTATTCAAACCGTGGATTCGCGGCGGTGCCCTGAAAGTGGGCCAGCCCATTCTCCGTGGCTAACCAGTAATTACGGCCGGCTGTTTCCAGCATGTCGCCCGTGAGCGAAATCAATCCCTGCGCACTGCCGAAATTCCGGAACCGATATCCGTCGAAACGCGAGATCGCGTCGCGGGTGGAGAACCAAAGGAAACCCCGTGAGTCGGACACAATGCGATTGATTGAATTACCCGGCAATCCATCGGCGGATGTGTAAATGCGCGTCGGCAACTGTTCGCCGTAGCAGGCGGTGATAAGAAGAATCAGACATGCGGCGCATTTCGGCAAGGGCTTCCCCGCTATTATCGGATACTATCATCTCCGTGTTGTCTTGCCGTCCCACTGCGAGTTTCCCCCGGCTCGCTTGAGGCAATATTTCTACCCAAACGGGTCATGAAATCCTGCGGGGGCCAGTGGGTATTCTTGCCAAAGGAGTACATCCATGAGACGAATCGCAGTGGGCAAACCGAACGGGGGGAAGAGGGTGCCGGCTGTTTCCGTGCTGTGCGCAATGACGGCGCTGGCGCTGCCCGCGCAGACTTTCACATCACTGCTCAGCTTCGATGGCACAGACGGATATGGGCCCTACGACGCGGTGGTCCAGGCCAGGAATGGGAACTTCTACGGGACCACCGAGGGCGGCGGGGCCAACCGCCAAGGCACGGTCTTCCAAATAACACCGGGGGGCACGCACGGTTTACGACGACGAGCGCATCTTCAGTGCCCTGTGCGCGGGAGCCTCCGGGTACCTGCCGAAGAGCACGCCGCGTGCCGCAGTGCGGCGCAACCCAGGTGATCGGGCCGTGCTCCAAGGTGAGTTCGGCGCCTTCCAGCAACGCGGGCGCGATCTCCCGCGGGGAGGGCTAGCGCGGCGACGTATGCGGCTTGTCGAGGTCCACTTTTTTCGATTTACGCATTTTCCAGGTACCCCCGTTCTGGGTCACATTATGTGCGGTACTGCTAAGGGCCTGCTAAATAATAATCTGTACAATTGCCGGAACCCCTGACAGAAAGAAGGACACCTCAATTCCTCGGCATCAATGTGTAGTTCCAGTTCGGATGTACTTTGTGCCGCTTGAGCCGTAGCTGATGGATATCTTCATCTGATATCTCGACTCCTGTTTCGTACTCGTTGGTGTCCAGGACCGCTTTGACCTTCAGCCCCGTTTGTGTTCGAGTCCCGCCAATCAGGTTCACAACGGTTTCAAAGTTGACCAGCGGCTTCCCTCTCCAGTTCAGGCTGATGAAGGAGAACAGACGATGTTCGATCTGGTTCCATTTGCTGGTCCCCGGTGGGTAATGACAGACTGTGATCGCCATCCCTATCTCGTCACTCAAGGCTTGCAGGTACAGTTTCCAGGCACGCTGTCGGTTACCGTTGCTGCCTCCACTGTCGGCGCAGATCAACAAACGTCCGGCGCCGCGATAGTGGCGCTTGCCATCCAGCCGCCACCAGCGCCGAATACTCTCTACGGCGAACTCCGCGGTTTCGTGCGTCACTCCTACGTTGACCACCGCCCGGTTACGTGCAATGTCGTAGGCTCCGTAGGGAATGGCCTTGCCATGACCCAACTGCGGGAAATCGTGGACATTGACTGCATCCGCCTTGTCCTTCTGCCGCCACCTGCGGCCCGCGTTTTTAAAGGCTCCCACGAGTTCCTTCTTCTTCGTGTCCACCGATATTACGGGATCACCCGACCGGCGGAAAACCTTGACCTGCTTGTTCAGATAGTGGAACTGGGCATCGCGGTTCGGATGCTGCGGCCCTTCTCGCGTTTTCACGTTGGACTGCAGCGTGTATCCCAGATCCTCCAGGCATCGGCCCACAGTTACGCTGCTAATCGAGTGCCCCGAACGGGTCAGTTCCTCAGCGATGGTCCGCGTGGACTTGCTCGTCCACGTCAGCGGACTCATAGGATCACCAGCCGTGGTCTCCTCGACGATCTCTTTCAGCTTTCGGGACAATTCTCCATCTGCTTGTTCCACTTTCTTGCGTCCGCCTCCCGGCTGACGGATTCCTCGCGCGGCCGGATTGCGCAGCTTACCTACCCGCAACTCCCTCATTCCCTGGGTGATCGTGACGCGCGACATTCCCGTCAAGCGCGACAGTTGACTGATCCCACCTCGACCAAACTGGGCAGCCTTCTCTGCCACCAAAAGACGTGCTTGGTACTCATTCATGGTCCCAAGGACGCGCAGCCATGTTCTCTCTGAGGTCGTCGCCATACCGCGGGGTGGACCGTAGCTCCTCATTTAAATAAAACATAACCGATCTCCGTTGATTTGTACAGATTATTCTTTAGCAAGCCCTAAGCTGGGCCCTGCGATCCCGTGGAATGCTGTCGGAATCGAAGATCGTAATAGGCTGACCACTAGTGTGAGAGCATGAGAATGTCATTGTATGAATGGCGTGCCCACCCGAGGTAGTGGGGGTTCCCCCGAAGCTTCTCGTCCATAGTCTTGAACATGTCTGGCAGCAGGTCGCCATAGTCCGATGTGCGGAGCGCGATGCCAATCCTTGCCAGATCCGCATTATCGAGGCCCTGGTAGGCCATCTCAAGTAGCTTTTGCGCCGCTGCCTGAAGTTTCTCGGTCTTTTGCCGAGCGCTCTCGCCATCGTCGGGGCTGGTTAACTCGTAGAGCATCAGCGTAAGCCTAGGCACTGCCGACAAAAGCATCCGGCGCCCGCCGATTTCGGCTTTGAGATATTTACCCGGAATGTCCGCGTTGACGATCATCCCGGCCGGCCTGGCCAGCGCGCACACAGCGCGATAGGTATTTACTAAATCCGGCAGGAACCTGAGATTACCGGGGCCTTTACTTTCCGGGCGTTGGTATGGTTCTACATCGAGGTGAATGCCATCGAACTGTCCCCTCGGATGCTGCTGATTAAAACGCACGATACCTTGGACGCGGCCGATTAGTTTATCTCTGTGCTTGCCTGGCTCATCGGCGTTGGCGCTTGATAACAGGGCTTCCACTCGAATATTTGATCTATGAAGAAGGCCAATCAGATGAGCGACCTGCGCTTCGTCTAACACCGCCAGGGTATGAGGGGCCGCGGCCACCGAGACGTATACCTCGTTGACACTTTCCGATTCACAGAACTTCAGCAGTGCGTCAACGCTATGCGGCGCTCTCAGTGCGGTTTGCGAATGCCAGACCAAAAGGCCATGGACGAGGTCAGTGGCATTCAAAGCGACTGCGGAGAGATGAAACAAGCCGATCAGCATCCAAACGCGGTACCAGACTGCCCGAGATCGTTCCATGTCAGCCTCCGTGCACCACCAGTATACGTGGCGCAATCGACCACTGCCGACGCGACCCCGGCGTGCGGGCGGCCGGTGGTACATCGTGTGAGGGGCACGGGCTCTGACGCGGGCGGCGTGTCACGCGAGGCGTACAGCTCGCACGCCCCCAGCGCCAGTCGTCGGCGCCTTCCGCTCGGCGCGCATCCCATCCGCACACTGGCGGTGCGGCGACGGACAACAGCGGCGGCGCCATGAGTTGGGCGACGGGCGTCAGTCTGCGCGAAGCGCCGCCATGCGGCTGGGCGGCGGCCCGTCCATCATGGTTCCGGGTTCCAGATCTACGCGAGGTCAGGTCATCATCAACCGATTGTCAAAACCACAATCTGGTCGCACCGACCGACAGTGCTCGGAGAGTTTTCGTCCGTTGATCGGCCAACCGTGACGTCACCAAAATAATGTGCGAAGCGATTGAAAACACGTCGATTGGCCGGTCTCACGGCTGATTGACCGGTCCCATCTTTTCACGCGCCGTTGCCCCGTTGCATTCATTAGATTAGAGTTCCCCTCCGCGCGTAGCAAAGATTGGCCCGCCAATCGGGAGCCGTGCGTAAGGCAGGCGACTGTGGCAGTAATTAGAGTTCCGGCTGGAGAAGTTGTCTTACGCGCGAGAAATCGAAGGCGCCCTTCTCGGGATTTTCCTGCCGGGACTCATCTTCGATTTCGTCGTCCGGATCATTGATCTGCAGATCCGGATCAGCGGCGCGAGGTACTTCGTACGCTCCAGACGGTCGAGATAATTGCGAATCTCTCTGGATCTCGGCGGTGAGCTGCGTGTCGCATTCTGATGCCATTAGGAACAGGAACAGTTTTTCCTCCAATCGATCGTCTTTTGAGAAGTTTCGACACTAAATCATATTTGCACCGTATACAAGGATGGATGCTCCAGTCGATGATCGAGTCGAGTACACTGTATCAAATGCCAAGAGGCGAGTCGCCGCCGCAAAGCGAAATGCTCCAGGGGACGCTGGACATGCTGGTCCTCCGCACGCTGGTTCTGGGCCCCGCCCACGGACACACCAACGCGCATGCCATCGAGCGACGGTCGCAGGATGTCCTGCAGATCGAACACGGTTCCCTCTATCCCGCCTTGCATCGATTGGAGGATCGCGGCTGGATTGCATCTTTCTGGGGCACCTCGGAAAATAACCGCAAAGCGAAGTACTACCGTCTGACACCCGCCGGGCGGAAACAGCTGTCCGTTCAGACGACGTGGTGGGAACAGGTGGTGCGGGCCAGCGGCCGCGTTCTGAAGCCGGCTACGGAGTAACAGATGAGTCTCAGAAGCTTCTTGCGGCGCGCGCAATCCGATCGGGAACGATCCGACGAGATGGAGTCCTACCTTCGGATCGAGACTGACGAAAACGTCGCCCGCGGCCTGCCATATGACGAAGCGCGCGCGGCGGCGATGCGGAAGCTGGGCAACAGCACCCTGGTACGAGAGGAGATTTATCGTATGAACACCATCACCTTCCTCGATGCGCTGGTCCGCGATATGCGTTACAGCCTGCGCATGCTGGGTCGCAGCCCTATGTTTACTGCCGCCGCGCTGCTGACGCTAGCCATCGGGATCGGCGCCAATGCCGCCGTGTTCAGCGTGGGGAACAGCGTGCTGGTGCGGCCGCTACGCTATCCCAAGGCCGAGCAACTGGTCGTCCTCCACCAAGATGCGCCTGGAGCAGCGGGACTGGCGAATGCGGCCGACGGACTGGCCCTCTCGCCATCGATGTACTTCACGTACGCCGGCCAGAACCGGACATTTCAGGAGCTCGGCGTGTGGACTCCAGGGACCGCGAACGTCACGGGCGTGGCGGAGCCGGAGCAGGTGCGCACGGTTTCTGTGAGTGACGGAGTGCTGCAGGCGCTCAGGGTTCCACCAGCCGCCGGCCGTTGGCTCCTGGCTGCCGACCAGATTCCGCAAGCTCGGGAGCCTTTCAGTTTCTCGGGGCGTTCCTCCACTGTCATGCTCAGCTATGGATATTGGCAGCGTCATTTTGGGGGAGACCGATCGGTAATCGGACGGAATCTCAACGTGGATTCCCTGCCGCGCCAAATCGTCGGTATCATGCCCCAGGGCTTCCGGGTAGTCAAAACAGAGCCCGATTTGATTCTGCCGCTGGCATTTGATCGAGGCCGGGTGATCCTGGCGGGTTTCGGATTCAATGGCATCGGGAGGCTCAAACCCGGCGTTACCATTGCGCAGGCGAATGCGGACCTGGCGCGGCTGTTACCGGTTTGGATGGACACCTGGTCGAATGGACCCAATTCCAGCGGCCGATGGTACGAGAACTGGAGAATCCGGCCGACGATTCGCCCGCTGAAGCAGCAGGTAGTCGGAAACATCGGCGACGTCTTGTGGGTAGTGATGGGGACCATCGCGCTGGTGATGTTCATCGCTTGCGCCAACGTTACGAATCTGCTGTTGGTGCGCGCGGAGGCACGGCAGCACGAGCTGGCTCTTCGAGCCGCCTTGGGCGCGGGGGTAGCACGCATTATGCGCGGCCTGCTGGTCGAAAGCGTGATGCTCGGCCTGATGGGCGGCGCCCTCGGTGTGGTGATGGCGTATGCCGGCCTGCGCCTGCTCGTGGCGATTGGCCCGGCTAATCTGCCGCGCTTGAGCGAAATCTCCCTGGATCTACGCACCTTCTCATTTACGCTGATGCTTTCGGTGTTGTCCGGGCTTTTTCTAGGACTGATCCCGGCCTTCAGGTATGCCGGCCCGCGGATCTCGGCTGCGCTGCAGAGCGCGGGCCGAACCGCGAGCGTCAGCCGGGAGCGGCATCGAACCCGCAATGTTCTGGTGGTTGCGCAAGTGGCTATCACGCTGGTGCTGCTGGTGAGCGCAGGGCTGATGATCCGCACGGCGCGGGCACTGCGAACTGTCCAGCCGGGGTTCACCGGCGCGGAGCATCTTCAGACCGTGCGCATCTCGATTCCGCCTTCGCTCGTTCCGGAGCCGCAGCTTGTCGTAAGGACCCAAAACGACCTGGCCGACAAGCTGAGGGCGATTCCCGGAGTGACGTCGGTTGGATTCGCGAGCGAGGCACCGATGGAGGCGGAGCCGCCCAACTGGGACAATGTGTTTCCGGAAGGCAAGGTATATCCAGGCAACGTTGCGCCCTTACGGCGGTTTGAGAACGTTTCTCCCGGGTTCCTGCACACGATTGGCGCTCGGCTGATTGCCGGCCGCGAATTGACGTGGACTGATCTATACGATCTGAGACCGATGGTGATGATTTCCGAGAACCTGGCGCGCGAGTTCTGGGGTACTCCCTCGGCCGCGGTCGGGAAACGGCTCCGCCAGTATCCGAACACGCCGTGGCAGGAAGTGATCGGCGTAGTTCAGGATGTTCGGCAAAACGGCATTCAGGAGAAGGCGCCCGATATCGTCTATTGGCCGGTCCTGATGCGTAACTTTTTCGTTCCCAACGGCGGCCTCATCGTCACGCGCGCAGTCACATTCGTGATCCGAAACGAGCGTGCGGGTACAGAAGGCTTTCTGAACCAGGTGAGGCAGGCAGTGTGGTCGGTGAATGCCAGTTTGCCGCTGGCCTCTGTCCGCACCATGCGAGAGATCTATGATGAATCGTTGGCGGCCACTTCATTTACACTTGTGATGCTGGGACTCGCGGGCGCCATGGCAATGATTCTCGGTTTGATCGGCATCTACGGCGTGATCTCGTACACTGTATCGCAACGGAAACGCGAGATCGGGATCCGGGTAGCGCTGGGGGCGCAGCCGGGAGCTCTGCGGTGGCTATTCGTGCGGTATGGGCTGGCGCTCGCCGGCGCCGGTACCGTGACCGGATTGGCCGCCGCAGCCGGGTTGACGCGGCTGATGAAATCCGTGCTCTTTGGCATCAGCCCGGTCGATCCCCTCACCTACACGGCAGTGCCCCTCGTTCTGGTTGCGGCCACGGTATTGGCCAGTTATCTGCCTGCTCGCCGAGCGGCAGCGGTGGATCCGGTCGAGACGCTACGGGCGGAGTAGGCTTAGATCCTCGCTATCCCAACCGCCGCACGGCTGGACCGGCTCGGTAACGCCGGAATTGGCGGCCGGCATCAGGCGGGAAGCGTGAAGAAGTCCTACTGTCGCGTGGCGTAATAGCGGCGGAGGTGTTCCCGCATCTCGCGCCGATTTTGTTGGCGCCTGGCACGTACCCACCATGGCGCCAGCACTTGCCCTCAAGACACTCAGAATCCAGCGCAACTCCTGCGGCACGCGGGGCGCTCCCGCGCGGGACGGCGGGCGGCATGTTGCGCGCGCCATACCGCTCGCACCAGCGCCATTCGCGCGGAGGGTCACGGCTTTAATGGGTGGGAAGAATGCGGGGTCTCCAGCATCCCGATACGCGCACTCGGGGGGTGACAGATATCTAGGCTTGCTGCGCGTGGCGGTGGACTTTGAACTGCCGCCCGGTGAAATGACGCAAACCGTCTCGGTGACGGGCGAAGCGCCAGTGCTGCAGAGCGAGGATGCCTCGGTGGGTCAGGTGATCGGGGCGCGCACGATCAACGATCTTCCCTTAAACGGGAGGAACTTCACGTTTCTGGCGCAATTGTCGGCCGGCGTGACCTTCGACCAGGAAGACACTCGCGGCCTTGGCGCGAGCGGCGGTTTCGCGGCGAATGGATTGCGGCCGGCGCAAAACAACTACATGCTAGACGGTATCGACAATAACGCCAACCTGGTGGACTTCCTCAACGGAACGGCCTTCGTGGTGAAGCCGCCTGTGGACGCCATCGCGGAGTTCAAGATTCAGACCGACAACTACAGCGCGGAAAACGGCCGGTCCGCCGGCGCCATTCTGAACGCCACAATCAAATCCGGGACCAACGAATTTCACGGCAATGCGTGGGAATTTCTGCGCAACGACGCGCTTGACGCGGCCAACTTTTTCGAGAACTCGGGAGGCATTCCCAAAGGAGAGTACCGCCAAAACCAGTTCGGAGCTACCTTCGGGGGACCGATCCGCAAAAACAAGACATTCTTCTTCATGGATTACGAGGGCACCCGGATTCGGCAGGCGTCCCCCTCCATCGATACGGTACCCACGATGCTCGAGCGGAACAGCGGATATACGAACCTCTCCGACCTGCTGAAGCAGGGCGGCTCCGAACCGCCCGACGTATTGGGGCGAACTTTCGCGCTGGGGCAGGTTTTCGATCCTTCTACGACGCGGGCAATTGATTGCGGCGAGGCGGATCCAGTAACAGGCATCAACCCGCCATGCCCCAGCGGCGACCCGGTGGGAACGCAGATCGGCTATGCGCGGGAGCCTTTTCCAGGAAATATCATCCCCGCGAGCCGGCTGGATCCGAACGCCCTCAAACTGCTCAACCTGTATCCTCTTCCCACGAATTCCGGGCTCTTTAACAACTACGCCGCCGACCCGGTGATCAACAACGACGCCAACCAGTTTGACGTGCGCGTGGACCAGAACTTCAGCGAAAAAGACAGCTTGTTTGCGCGCGCGAGCTACGTCAACAATCCGGAATACCTGCCTGGCCCCTTCCCCGGACTCGCGGATGGCGGAGCCTTCTACCAGGGCTACCAGACTGCCGTGTCCAACAACGACGTCTTGAGCGAAACGCACACGTTCTCACCGAGCCTGGTAAACGAGGCGCGCGTGGGCTTCAACCGCATCCACGCGACACGCGAGCAGCCCTCCGCCAAAGACCTGGGCGCATCCGCGGAGTTCGGCATACAGGGCGTTCCGAGCGCTCCCGACAACGGCGGTCTGGGAAGCTTTTTCATCACCGGCCTCACTACGCTCGGCATAATGAGTTTCTGCCGTCGATCGAATACAGCGATACGCTGCAATTCACGGACAACTTGACCAAGAACTTGGGCCGGCAATCTATCAAGGTGGGCTTCGAGTACCAGCACCTTCGGTTCGCGATCCTGCAACCGCCGGAGGGCCGCGGCTACTGGACGTACAGCGGCGTTTACACCGAGGTACCCGAGACCACGGGAGGCAACACCGGGCTGGCGCAGATGCTGCTCACGCCTATCCCTGGGACGGTGGCCGGCGCGTCAAATTACGTAGGCGGGGCCGACAGCGTGGGCGCGTCGAACATCGCCAATACCGACATGTACCACAACTATGACGGTGCCTACTTCCAGGACGACATTAAGGTAACTTCCAAGTTCACCCTCAATCTCGGGCCGCGCTGGGAGTATTTCGGGCAGCTTGGGGAGCGCTACGGCGCGCAGTCCAACTTTCTACCTTCCGGGACAAGCGCTCCGTCGGAGTTTCTGCTCACGCAGAAACGGTGCAACACGCCGCTGTCGTCGGACTTCCTGGCCGCCGCCGCGACCGATAACATCGATATTGTCTGCTCCAGCCTTCCCGGCCTGGGTCACTCGCAACTGACTAACTTTTCGCCTCGTGTGGGCTTTGCGTATGAGCTTACACCGAAGCTCGTAGTACGCTCGGCATACGGCATCTTCTATGGCAGATTTGAGAACTCCGTGGTCGAGACTTACGTTGACTTTCCGTTCCAGTTCTCGCTGAACTACCCGAACCTGGTTCCGAACGCCCCTATTACATTTCCTAATGGCTCGATCGCCACGCTGGAAACCGGATTGACGGGCATCCCGCTGTCGCCGGCCGACGTGGAGCCGGCCGGCGTATCGTTCACGGGCGAAGACTTTCACACGAAGACACCTTATACGCAGGGTTACAACTTCACCTTGCAATACCAACTGACGCTGAACCAGACCGTGCAGGCGGCGTACGTGGGAAACACAGTGCGGCACCTCGGAGTCTATATCAACCCGAATTCGCCGCACGAGATTCTTCCGCCGGGGCTCGACCCGTATAACTACTCACCTTATCCGGATTTCCAAAATGGCATAACTTATACGAGCTTTGCCGGAGACAGCTACTACAACGCGCTGCAACTTAACTACGAACGCCGCTTCAGCGCCGGCTTGAGCGTGCTAGCGAACTTCACTTATTCGAAGTGCCGCACGGACGCGGTTGACGTGCTCAACGGCACGGCACTGACCGGCTTTCGGGCGGCGGAATTGCCGGGTTTTGGCATTCAGGGCGACTACGGGCTGTGCGATTTCGACATTCCGAAAGTAGTTCACGTAAGCGGCGAATACGACCTGCCTTTCGGAAACGGCAGGCATTATCTGAATGGCAGCAGCCGGGCTGTAAACGCGCTGCTGGGAGGGTGGAGCACGAACTGGATTCTGACTCTTCAGGACGGCCAACCGTTTACGGTGCCGTGCTCGGGCGCCACCACGACCTCGGGCTATGGCTGTAACGCACTGCTGGTGCCGGGCCAGAGCGTCATTGCCGGACCTCACAATGTGAATGACTGGTTGAACGCGGCGGCGTTCGCCAGCCCACCGGTGGCCACGGCTATCGGGCAAACGGACTATGCGCCTTTAGGGGGCGCTCCCACGCAGTTCTATGGTCCCGGTTTTCATCGCTTGGATTTCTCGGCGTTCAAGACGTACCGGGTAACCGAGCGGACGAGGCTTGAGTTTCGCGCGGAGTTTTTTAATTTGACGAACCATCCCAACTTTTCACCGCCCGGTTTCAGCGGCAACGGGGTGGTGGCTGCGCCGGATTCACTCAATTACCTGTCCCCTTCGACCTTCGGGGTCATTACGTCCACGAGAGACGGGCAGAACGATCAACGGGAAATTCAATTTGCGCTGAAGTTTTATTTCTAGCGCACCGTATTCGTTTCATCGATTTCTCCCTCCAAGGAACGCCAAGCTGTCCCAGCTTGCGGAACTGCCGAGCAGTTGATGTGCTATTCTTCCTGCTTTTTTCAAGCTGTGCTTCAGCGCGGAGGGGTTGTCCGGGAAACTGGATGGCTGCCCAGGTCGCTCTGTTGGGAAAATGTAGTAGCTGGTAGTTAAAGTGTATCACCTTCGTTGCAGCTGGACGGAATCTTGTCTCATACAGGATGAGCCTGGAGGAGGAGGTTGTTTCTCACACAAGATGACCTTGGAGGGGAGATTCGGTCATGCTGGGCAAGCCGGGTATGAGCCTGGACGAGATCCGGGCTTTTCTGAATGGCAGCGACGGAGTGCATTTCGAAGGCCAGCAGAGGGAGGAAATATACGCCTGGGTCAATGGGTTTTTGGAGGCCCAAAAGTGGCACCAACTGGAACGCTCGGCGCGCGGTTTGACGCGGCGTTACATGGAGAAGATGCCCGGACTGAGCCGGGCGCAGATCACGCGCCTGATCACTCGATTCCGGAGCATGGAGAGGTGCGGGAGAAGCCCAGCCCGATCCCACCGCCATAGCCGCACGGCTGGTACAAGACAGCCTGCGAGGTAGTGCCAAAGGCAGATCCCAAGGCACCATTGGTAGCCAAGCGCTTACAGGGTCACTTTTCGGTGCGCGGCGACTGGTACCTGGCCGTGGAGGGCGGCAGCCGCTCCGACCGTCTGGCGGACGCTGCACTCGATATTCTCAACAGCCAACGCGCCAACATCGCACGATTTCAATACGGCTTGGGCAAGGCACACCATTCGCGAGTATGGCGTCGTGGGGCTCTGATAGGTTCGGGTATGGCTCCGCAACGCGCTGCATCTGTGCAGGTGACGCGGGTTGCAAGTCAGGTCAACAGGTGATCTATTAAGGCCATAAGAGCCTGGCCGTCGACAGGCTTCCTGAAGAATCCATTCGCGCCCTTGTCCAGATAGAAGGCTTCCGATCTGGAGGATGGCTTTCCAGTAATAATGATCACAGGAACCTCGGGCTGGCTGCTTCTGACACATTCAAGGAGTTCGAGTCCGGTCATCTGCCTCTTCCTCATCTGGATATCCGCAATTATACAATTGCTCCTGGACGGTCCGTCCGATGCGAGGAACAGCTCGGCCGACGCGAAGGCCTCCGCATTGTATCCGTATGAGGCCAAAAGGTTGTGAAGTGACTCGCGCACTCGATCGTCGTCGTCTATCACCGCGATTATGCGCAGGGGCGAGTGCATCTTTAGTCCATTCAATCCCATTGGACGGGGTGGTTAGTTTTTCCGGCCAAGTGCTCCAGATTGTTCAGGACTCAGCTTCGTCGCCAGCTTGACTAACATCGCAAAGGAGTCAGCTTTCATCTTGCGCATGACGTTGCCTCGGTGAATTTGAACTGTGTACTCTGAAATTCCTAACTCCGCAGCGGCCTGTTTATTCAACAATCCCCTCACCAGAAGCGGCAGCACTTCCTGCTCGCGGGGCGTCAGCGTACGGTAGCGCGCGAGGAGATCCGCCTGTTCAGAGGCCTCCAGCCTGGCACTTCGGTCCTTTTGAAGGGCCTGTTCGATAGCCGCCAGGAGGACGGTTTCATCAACAGGTTTCGTCAGGAAGTCGACTGCACCGCCCTTCATCGCTTTGACGGTGGAGGGGATATCACCTCGTCCAGTTATGAAGATGATAGGAATCGATATCCGCGCCGAAACGACCTTCTGAACCTCCAGGCCTCCCATACCGGGCATCTTGAGGTCGAGAACAAGGCAGGCAGCGGTGTCGTCACGTTTGAAGCTCAGGAATTCCGTTCCGGATGTGAACAACCGAACAGTTTTGCCATTTGACCGCAGCAAAGACGATAGCGCGTCGCGCACGATTGGATCATCGTCAACGATATACACGATTTCGCTGTCGAGCCCCGTAGAATCACCTACTTCGCCCAAGGCCACATTATATTGTACGGAAGAAATGGCCATTGGGCTAAAGAAGTGTTCGTTGCCCACCGTGGCCAATAATGTTTTCCGATGGACGCGGCTCGGCCATGGCTCGGATGTCACGGTTCTCCAAAACCAGGCCTCCGCGCTCCCCGGTTTCCCGAAGTACAACGTCCACCATGGCCCGAGCCAGGTCGTCGGCCGGAATGACGTGGTTGGGGAACAGCATCCGAAACGCGGGGTAGATCGCACGTAAGAGACGGTAAGTGAAATTTGGCTCCAGTCGCGGCTTCACTGGGTAGATGTACGCGGGGCGAAAGAGGAAAACGCGGGGGAATCCCGCTCCGACCAGCGCCTTCTCGGCCTCGCCCTTGTAGCGGGCGAATGGCATTCGGCTTCGGCCGGTCTGGTCCGCGCCGTTTCCGCTCAGGAATGAGAACGACGCCTCGGGACTGCTGGCGTGGAGAACGCGCGAACTCGATGGTGTAGTCTACGGTTATTTTGCGGAGCTCGGCGTCCGGGACCGACCCCGTATAGGTGCCCAGGCAGAAAGCCGCCGCGTCCTGGCCCGAGAGCGGGTCGGCAAGGGCAGCGCAATCCGCGAAGTCTTGATGGAGAACTTCTTTCAGCTTTGGGTGCGAGATGCCAAGCTTTCTGCGCCCGATCACCGTCACACGTCCAACGGCGGGGCGGTCGAGCGCGTAGCGAAGGGCGTATCCACCGACCATTCCCGTCGCGCCCACGATTACAAGACGTTGCTGGCCCGCTGCCGGAACGTTCATGAAAGTTCCCGCTGTTCCAGCCAGTCGACGTAAAGGTTGCGTTCCGCAAACAGCCAGGCGCCGTCCAACTTTACGAAGGTGTCCGTATAGCGGAGAGCGGCAATCATCAGGCTTCGGACTTTGCCACCGGTGTAGTGATGGGGCATGCAATAAGTTTCGGCGGTGCCTCTTTCGCGGGTCAGCGTTAGGATCGTGGTCTGTCCAAGGAAGTGCATGGTCGCGGCGTACCTGTTCAGGTCGGCGAAGACCGGAGCTAGTTCCTTGCGCGAGTGCAGCTCCTGTGAGGGAGTCGGATCTTTGGCGTTCATGTACACCACGAAATGAGCGTCCGGGGTGAAGAGAGCCATTTGACCTTTTGCATCGCGATGATCGGCGTAGTGTGCGTAGGCCTCAACGAGCTCCCGGATGGCGAGGCGATCTGCGGCTTCTTCCGGGGAGATGCTAACGTGTTCGCTCATGATCTGGTGTCCATCGTTTTAGAGTCCTCTATGCCAAGCAGGAGAGCGGTCATTCGAGGATGGCTCGGGTTTCGAGAAACGCCTCGATTCCAAATTGGCCATATTCAAGGCCGACGCCGGAGTATTTGAATCCTCCCCAGGGCGCCTGCGGATCATCCGTCATGTTGTTGATCACGACGCGTCCGGCCCGTATCTGCGAGGCCACGCGGCGCGCGCGCTGAAGGTCGGTCCCAAGGACGGCGGCGTGGAGACCATATTTAGAGTCGTTGGCGATCCGGATCGCCTCGCCCTCGGAGTCGTAAGCGATGACGGACAGCACGGGGCCGAAAATCTCCTCCCGGGCAATCGTCATGTCGTTTTTCACGTTGACAAACACCGTGGGCTTCACGAAACAACCAGTTTCGAAACCTTCCGGATGACCCTCACCGCCGATTAGCACTTCAGCACCTTCTTCGATGCCCTTGCGGATATAAGACTGCACCTGTTCGTACTGTTTCTGCGACACCATCGGCCCGATGGCGGTCTTGGGATCGGCCGGATCACCAACCGGAAAGGCAGGCATGGCGTCCTTGATTGCCCGCATGATTGCGCTCAACTGGCTCGTCGGCACGAGAAGGCGCGTCCCCGCTGCACAGGCTTGGCCGCTGTTCATGAAGGCCATGATGAGGGTCGACGGGATCGCCTTGTCGAGAACGGCGTCGTCGAGCAGGATGGTGGGCGACTTGCCCCCGAGTTCCAGTGTGACGCGCTTCATGGTTTTCGCCCCGTCGCGCATGATCGATTCGCCTACAGCCACCGAGCCTGTGAACGAGATCTTGGCGACGTCGGGACTACGCACCAGCTCAGCGCCGACGACATTGCCACGCCCCGTGACGACGTTCAGGAGACCCTTCGGGAGATTGGCCTCGTGGAGCGCCTCGACCAACACCTGCGTCTGGAGCGAGCTCAACTCGCTGGGCTTAATGACGACGGTGCAACCGGCGGCCACGGCCGAGGCGAGCTTTAAGCAAATGAACAGCGCGTTCGCGTTCCACGCGGTAATCAGACCGGCCACGCCCACGGGCTCCAGAGTGACCGTAGTCTTGCCCCAACTGCGAGTCAATGGAAGTTCCTGGAGCGCCTGCTCGGCGGCCAGGAACGCGTTAATGCCCGACTGGACGAGGAGCCCGGCGAACTGAACGATGCCTCCGTATTCCTCGACCATCGCTGCCGTCAGATCGTTTTGTCGCGACGAAGCGGCCTCATGCAGCCGGCGCAGAATCTCCGCGCGCTCATCTTTGGTCGACCGTCCGAAACTGGCGAATGCGGTTTTGGCTGCGGCGATGGCGCGCCGCGTATCCTCCTCGTCCGCCAGGGTTACATGAGCGATGACTTTTCCGTTGGTTGGGTTGACTATATCCATGACCTCGCGGCCGTGAGACTCAACGAACTCCCCGTCAATGTAGTGCTTCGTGATTGTTTTCATGCGTCCCTCTCCTTGGGATAAGATCCAGAGCCCGAATCAGGGAAGGAGCCCGAATCAGGGAAGGAGTCCGAATCGGTCGGCCCGGCTCCCTGCGAGCACAGTTCCTAGGCTGAATCTTATTTGGTAGCTGAACCTCGGTCTATTACATATTTCTGGTAGCGCGCCGCCCTCGACGGCAGCGGACGGCGACTCGCTCGCCCATGTGCCCGGGAAGTATTCGACTAGCAGGAATATGTCATATCTCTTCACGCCTGATTCTTTTACGATCAGTTTTCCCGGTCCCCTGAAAGGTGCCTCGCTGATTGGTTCCATTTCAGGGGGATCAGGGTGTGAGGAGCGATGCGGGGAAAAGAAGGAGCTACCGATGACGAAGAAGCGCAATTGGCGAATTGCCGTAATAATTGCGGCCCTCGTGCTGAGCGCCGTCTCTCTTCTACTGGTGATCCGAGGCAGAACGACCGTCGGGGAGGCTGCGGCATCGGCGCCGGACGTCGAAGTGGTTAGCGTCGAGCAAAAAGACCTCCCGGTCTATCGTGAGTGGATCGGAACCTTGGACGGCATGGTGAACGCTGTTATCCGCTCGCAAGTGACCGGCTACCTGCTGACGCAAAATTTCTCTGAAGGCTCATTCGTCAAAAAGGGTCAGCTCCTTTTCGAAATCGATCCTCGACCGCTTCAGGCGGCAGCGGATCAGGCGAAGGGACAACTCGCGCAGGCGAACGGCCAGCTCGCACAGGCCCAGATGTGAATAACTATGGCGTTATAGTGCAAAAGTCCGCTACCGCGCCGCTTATGCTGGTGGCTTTGTATTCGCCGAAAGGGACCCGCAGCGCGGAGTTTCTGGCCAATTACGCTTATATAAACCTGAACGATCCTATTGGGCGTCTGCCCGGTGTGGGGCACGCGCAGGTGTTCGGCGCCGGCCAGTACGCGATGAGGCTATGGGTCAAGCCGGACCAGCTTGCGAAGCTTGGGATTACCGTGACGGATATCGTCACTGCAATCCAGTCCCAAAATACGGTGAATCCTGCCGGCCAGATGGGCGGTAACCCGGCGCCCAAGAACCAGCAGTTTACCTATTCCGTTCTCGCTCAGGGCCGCCTGACCTCGCCGGAGGAGTTTGGGAACATCGTCGTGCGCGAGGCTCCGAATGGCGGGATCGTTCGTGTGACGGACGTCGCCAGGGTTGAACTCGGCGCACAGGACTACAGCATGGTCAGCCGTCTAAATGGCAAGCCGAGCGCCATCGTCGCCGTTTACCAATTGCCGGGCTCTAACGCGGTGCAGACGGCCGCCGCTGTGAGAGCGTTCGTCTCGGAGATGAAAGCGCGTCTGCCCGTCGATGTCGATTATACGATCGCGTTGGATCAAACCATCGCAGTAACGGAGGGAATGAAAGAAATTGTTCAGACACTCTTGATCGCTATCGCGTTGGTTATAGCTGTCGTCTATTTGTTCTTGCAGGACTGGCGAGCAACGCTGATCCCTTTGCTGGCCGTGCCTGTGTCACTCATCGGCACGTTCGTTTTCTTCCCACTGTTTGGCTTCTCAATCAACACGCTGCCGATGTTCGGCCTGGTGCTGGCCATCGGCCTGGTCGTGGACGACGCAATCGTCGTCGTAGAGGGCGTTCAACGGCACATCGAAGAAGGCTTAGTCCCCAAGGAGGCGGCGCGCAAGGCCATGGCCGAATTGTCGGGTCCGGTTATCGGCATCGCGCTCGTGAGTATTGCAGAGATTTTTTGGCGGCTTCAATCGACTCTTCGAACGCGCGACGGAAGGCTACGCACACTGGTCAGGCCGGCTCCTTCAAAAGAGCGTGCTAACGCTTGTACTGCTCGCCGGCGCCGGGGCTGCCGGTATGTTCTTCGCCGGACGCGTCCCGTCAAGCTTCCTCCCGGATGAAGATCAGGGCTATCTCTACGTCAACATGCAACTCCCCAACTCCGCCTCGCTCGGGCGCACTGCCGAGGCTGCCGCGCAGGTTGAGAAGATCCTCGCCGGCATGCCGGGTGTTGAATGCACAACGAGCGTGGTTGGCTTCAGCCTGCTCAGCTTCGTTCGTACCAGTTACAACGGCTTCTTCTTCGTCACGCTGAAGCCCTGGGACGAGCGAACGACCCGGGAGGAGCAGTACCAGGAGATCAAGGCGCACTTGAACGCGCAGCTGAGCAAACTTCCGGACGGCATTGTTTTCAGCTTTTCGCCGCCCGCCATTCCGGGCGTCGGGACATCCGGAGGATTCCAGTTCGTACTCGAAGACCGCGCCGGACGCGACGTTCAGTTTCTGGCCGACAACTTGAGCAAGTTTCTGGTGGCGGCCGGAAAGCGGCCGGAAATCGGCATGATTTCGACAACTTTTCTGCCGCACGTGCCGCAACGGTTCGTGGACGTCGATCGTGACAAGGCCTTGAAACAGGGCGTCGCCGTGAGCGACGTATACCGGACGATCCACGCCTACATGGGCGGATTGTTCATCAACTACTTCAATGATTTCGGCCGGCAATGGCAGGTCTATGTGGAGGCCGAGGCCCCTTACCGGTCGAATAACGACGGTCTCGGCCAGTTCTTCGTACGCAACGGCCAGGGCGACATGGTTCCGCTCTCTGCGCTCGCGAACTTCTCTCCGAGCGAAGGTCCCGAATTCACCATGCGGTATAACGAATACCGCTCCGCGCAGATCAACGGCAGCGCGGCCCCGGGTTATAGCTCCGATCAGGCGACGGCGGCGCTCGAAGACGTCTTCAAAAAGACCATGCCCCACGAAATGGGTTTCGACTACATGGGCATGTCTTGTCAGGAGCAAAAAGCGAGGCAGGGGGTGCCGCCATCGGTCATCTTCGGGTTCTCACTGGCCTTCGTTTTCCTTATTTTGGCGGCGCTGTACGAAAGCTGGAGTTTGCCATTCAGCGTCCTGTTGAGCACCCCAGTGGCGATATTCGGCGCCATGGCCATTCTATGGCTACGGCGCGTCCTGCTCTCGGTTTTCGAAACGGCTTACATGGTCCAGATCGAAAGCGATGTGTATTCGCAAATCGGCCTGGTGGTGCTGATCGGTCTTGCGGCCAAGAACGCGATTCTGATCGTCGAGTTCGCAAAGGACGAGCACGAAAAGGGGGCTCTGCGCGAGAATTCGTAAAGCTGGTGAAATGGCGGCCACTCTGAGAATGGCGTTAGATTTGGAAGTTGCCTAGTGACAACGAGTTTACCCGCATCCTTCAGTGGCCTGGATACCGTGTGTACCGGCAGGAAATCGACGAGAAGAACAAGACCTTAGATCTTTGGGTCCGGCGAAAGCGCGGCAACCGGAAACTGGAGTGTTCCGGCTGCGGGCGGAAGTTCAGCGATGCGCACGACAGCCGGGAACGGGCGGTGCGGGACCTGCCCTGGAGTGTATTTCAAGCTACGGTACACATCGAAGTGTATCGGGTGAAATGCCCGGCGTGCGGCGTGCGGATCGAGAAGGTGCCGCCGCTGCCGAGCAAGGCCCCCTTCAGCAGGCGGTTTGAGGACGCGGTCGGCCAGGCGTGCGAGAGTGCTTCGGCGCGGCAAGTAGCTCGACGGATGGGGCTATCGGAGAGCACCGTCCGAGCGATCGATCTGCGGTGTCTGGAGCGGTGGGATAGCAAGCGGAGGCAACCGCCGTTACGGCAGATGGGCATCGATGAAATCTACCGGGGCAAGAAAGACAAGTTTCTGACGGTGGTGTGCAATCTGGAAACCGGCGAGCCATTATGGTTTGGCCAGGAGCGGAAGAAGGAGACGCTGGATGAGTACTTTCGTACCCAGTTGGTCAGTGGGCAGCGGAAGCGCATTGAGGCGGCTTGTGTCGACATGTGGGAACCGTTCCGGTTGAGCATCGAGCAATGGGCACCCCAGTGCAAGATCGTCTACGACAAGTTTCACATCGTGCAACACGCCAACGATGCCATCGACGAAGTGCGGAAGGCGGAATTCTTTCGGCAAGGGCCTAAGAAGCGGGGCCTCATCAAAGGGAAGAAGTGGCTGCTGATGAGTCGCTGGAAGAACCTGACCCCGGAACACCGCGGGGAATTGAACCGGCTGTTCGAACTCAATCGGCGAGTCTTTAAAGGCTATCTGTTGAAAGAGAGCTTAGAGAGGCTATGGAACTACCGATACCGAGGGGCCATGCTCAACTACTTGAACCGGTGGATGGACCAACTGAAATGGCAGCGTCTGGCTCCGTTTGAGAAACTGGCGGCGACCCTTTTGAAACACGTGGAAGGTATAGCCAACTATTGCGAGACCAAAGTGCGCTTTGGCGTAGTTGAGGCCGTCAACGGGAATATTCGCATGCTGATCAACAGGGGTCGCGGCTACAAGAACCTCCGCTATCTGCTGCTGAAGGCCAAGCGCATGGCCGTGATGAACCTCGAATTCATCGCAGTTTGCACCTTGAAGAAAGTCGCGTAAAATGGCACTTTTACGAATTCTCGCTCAGAGCCGCATCGTCTATTTGCGGGCCAAGGGCATCAAGCCGGTGGATTACAATTTCTGAGGAGCCGACGACTGCCCACACGACGACGCCTTATTTGGGCGCGGTATATCGCCAGCTATGCTCCTCCCTTGAAGAGCGGACTCTGCACGCTCCAATAGAGCTGTTGCTGGCCGCTGTCCGGCTCGTAGTCGGTCCCCGCAACCGCGAGTGCGCGTATCGGGATGCGCGCCGCGCTGGAGGCGCCGCATTCTTCCCATCCTTGAAGTGGTCACCCTCCGAGCGACTGGCGCTGCCGGCGTGCGAGCGGTATGCCGCGCGTGATACGGGCCCACGGCGCGCCGAACCAACGCGCTGATCCCGCCTCGCGCCGGATCTCAGGGCTGGCAGACGTGCCCTCGTTTCTTCGCGCGATTACGGGTCATGGTGCTACAGGGGCAGCGCGGGCGTTTGCGCAAGCCTACCGGGCGGCCAGGATCGGCACCGTGGGTTTACGCAGGGCGGCCATGTTACGCGCATGGCGGGTTGTGAACTCGCGGGACATATTTTTCGGCTTAGACGGACGTGGGGCCTGCGATTCACTTTGGTTGCGCTTAGCTGTTTAAGTGGCAAAAACGCACGCAAAGAAAAACGCGGTCAAATTGTACGTTTCGCGCTCAGTCGCAGCAGGAGTGGGATTTGCCCTCCACCACGCCCAAGTCCATCTTCTTCGGCGCCGACGCTGGCAAGTCGTTGGCGGGGTTCATTTCGAAGAATCCGTGCGGCTTCAGTAGGAAACCGATATAGGCGGCGGGCATTACCGGATGGTCTTCGGGCCGCGGGATATGCGTGTGTCCGAAGGTGTACCAAAACACGATATCGGTGTCCGCGACCGGACGGTCGGCCTCCGTCCATTTCGACAGGCCATCGCCGCCTGAACTCTGATTAGGATAGTCGCCGGCTGCGTAGCGCTCATCCTCGCGATACGGCGTCACCCAGACATGATGGTTCACGAAGCCCGCCCGCTTGCGCCACCAGGCATTCGGCGAGGCGAGCGGAAAGGAGTTATCGCCTGGCAGGAATTTGTAGCCCACTGGTTCGCCCCCGACGCTGGTGACAGACGGATTGATGATCCGCCACGTGCGCGCGGTTTCGAGTTTCAAGTGGCCTCTCGCCTCCTTCTCGGTGGTGAGTGTCGTAGCTCGTGCCTGGAAGGCGTTCTCGAATGGGTTGTGATTATCCACCGGGTCGGATTCGACGTCGACGCGCAGTACACTGTTAACGGCCCCGTCCAAGTCAAAGTCCAGGCGTACATTGAAAAAGTGTTGGTGGTTCGGGGCGTAGAGCTGCGGCGCGATGAGCGCTCCATAAGGCGACTTCTCCCCGGGTTGCAGCGCGCCCAGCGAGAGAATACCGGTCAGCTTGATCTCGAACTCGATGTTGCCGTCCTGATAGAAATACCAGAAGAATCCGTATTCATAGTTCTCCACAGTAGAGATAGACGACACTACCAGGCGGCGCGAACGGCGCACCTCGGGCGCTTCCGGCAGACGGCGATCGGTGTGTTTCCAAAGGATGCCAAAATCTTCCTCATGGACGCAGATCGCGTTGCCGATTGTCAGCAACCGTCCACGGCTATCGCAAAGATGAGCGTCCCGGTAGACGATGTGTCCCAGGCAATCGCAGCCAAGGCGAAGGCTGTTGGCGCACATGCCCATGCCGTATTCGCCGACGTCAAAGGCGTTCTTGCGCGCCTGTTGGGGACTCGGGTCGCCATAAGGCACCACCATCTCCGTGAGCGACGCGCGGTAGAGAATGGATCGGTCGCGGCCCTTGTCGTGATATCGGATATGATGCAGCGTCAGCCCTTCGCGCGCGTTAAAGCCAATGACGAACTTCCAGTTTTGCCAGTTCATCTGATTGCCTTCCAGCGTGAAACTGGGGCCTTCGGGCTGCCCAATGGTAAGGGGCTTGATGTCGGACTCAAGTTCGACACGCGCTGCGTGGCATAGTTGCCCGGCATGGGCGGCAGCGGCCAAACGCCATACTCTTCAATGCGGATCACCCTCATGATGTTCAGGTCGACCACGGGCCGTATGCCTTCAATCGGCCGCGCGTAGCCGTTGTCTGTGCTATCCGTCCGCAGAAAACAGAGCGGCCGGGCAAGACGGCGGGTCCCATCTTCCTGGGAGCCATAGTTGCCGGCACTCCAGATGTCGACCATCACCAGCGACGTATCCTCGATGCCGTACTGTTTCTTTAAAGCCGCGGCGAACTCTTCACTCGCTAGCACGGCCTGTTCGCACTCTATTTGCTCGTCTACCGACATGGTAGGCTGTGAACCAGGTGGCGCATAACGCGGCGGAGCGATGACGCCGGTGGTCAGATTCGCGTTGGCGTGGAAGCAAGCGTTGCGAACGGGGTCGTGCAAAACGGCTTCGACCTCTCGGTCCGGCGTCCCGGTAGCCGGCCAGTCATGCACCAGTTCCTTCGGCGGTTCCTTCAACATCACGCTGATCACGCGGGTGGCCGACGTGAATTCAGGCAGAGTCCGCAAAAGAGCTACGGCGCCCTCCACTTCCACCGCCGACAGGGGTTCCAATGGGTGCAGATACGTCATGAGATTCCTCGGGAGAGATGAGACGCCCAGACGGGGGGAGTACTACGACCGATTATACATCTCTGCACGCGGGCGGGGCCTTCAACACGGAAGGCATCGATGCTACGCACGATTGGCCCCCTTCGCATGTCCGGATGGGTACGGCGGCAAGGTCTATGCAGCGGGATCCCGGTGAGCTGGTGCGGATCAAAGGGCAGGAGCCCCTGGCCGCCCACCGTCTATGAGCTGGAAAACTGCGCTGCAATCGGTGCGGGAACAGTGTACACGGCCGCCCGAAGCTGGCGAGAAGAAGTACGATGAGTCGGCGGCCAGCATGATCGCTACGCGAGCGAATTTCCCTGGCATGGTCTGGAAAATCTGGAAGATAGCTTGGGGATTCCACTTCCGGCGGCGACGCAATGCCAGATCGTGGAGGAAACCGCGGTCCCGCTCCATACGTACTTTGGGGGGTATCTGGAGAATGCGTAAATCGAAAACAGCGGCCTCCGCAAGCCGGCATGCGTCACGACGCCACGTCGGGACTGGCGCCGGCCCCGCCATACAACGTGGCGCGATCTCCGCGGCGGCCGTAGTGGCACGTTGGAACACGCGGAAGCCGAGCGGGGAATGATGGCACTGTGCGCCGCGTACGCCAGGGAATGCTCTAAGCTCCCGTGCGTGGTACACTCTGGGCACTATAGAGAGAGCGCGCGGAGCAGGGCATCTACGATGGACTGATTACCCTGCATGAACTGGTTCAGGCGCTCTGTCAGAGAAGCAGAACTGAACATTGAGCGGACCTTTCGCTAAGTTGGCAGAAGCGCGGAGGGGTGTCAAGCGGGGTGGTTGTGTTGACCGCGCGATTCCAAAATTATGGAAAGGTCGGACTACTTGAGTACGGGTGTGACTGTTCAGTTCGCATCGCGAACCGTTATGATTGAGGCACTGCATCAAGTACGGACCAAGAGGCGCCCGAGGCGTGGACAACAATGGATGTAAACACAATTCTTGCTGAATTGCGCCAGGAACGCCAACAAGTTGTCGAAGCCATCTTAAGTCTAGAGCGACTGGCCAGCGGTCGTGAGCGAGGGCCTGGAAGGCCTCCCGCCTGGATATCCGAAATTACCAAAAAGCGCCGTGGTCGACCGCCGGGCAGCAAGAACAAAGGCAGTACCAAAGTCTAGTTACGCACCAATAGTCACCTGATGTTCAACGGGCCAGTGAGCGGCATGCCGATACTCTCTCGCCCTGCTTATACGACCCTCTGCGGTGAACATCGGAAACTGTCTGGGACCGCGCTCGCGCAAGAAACGTTGGCGAATTTCGAGGCGCTCAAGCCGATTACCAAAAGAGACCGCTTGGAATATCGCACGGGACGGGAGGTCCATCACCGCTGACGCCCTGGTGGCGGATCAGGCGCGCCGGGATGGGTGGGCTCGGGCAATCAGGGAATTTGACTGTCACAAGCATCGCCGAACTTGCGGCCCGCAGCCCGAGCATTCCAACTTGCGGTTGCCGCGTTTGCGGCGCACCCACAACTCCAGGATCTTGTTCTTCTCGTGATGTTTTGGCGATAGACCCGATAACCAGGCCATTGCAGGATACGGGTGAATTCATTGTCGCTTGGCAACCCCTGAGTTTAACCAGAAACGCCCAGCTTTTCGGAACGTCCGTCAATCACGCACTTCCACGAATTCCTGCGGAGAGCCGGAAAAACGGGGGCAGGTCACCGCGAACGATGACGTTGCTTAGGCTAAAAGTTCTCGATCAGCCACGCGTTCCGCGTCTCGGCCCGGTTCGCGAAGGCCAGGTGCCGCCCGTCGGGAGATGGCACGCCCCAAGGGGGTTGTGTACTTTCGGGCGATTCGAGCACCGTGGCCCGGCCCTCCAGATCGACATAAAGAAAACTGCAACCCGCACAAGAGCCGGCAGACACCGACGAGGCGAAGGCGCCGGGAGCCATCTGATTGGCCACGTACCACCCTTTTCCGTCCGCCGCCCAATTCAAGGTGTAGAGGTTCGCCCAGCCATTCAAGAGCACATCCCGCGTCGTCACAGTTCCAGGGTGAGCGGTGTTCCCGAATGAAAGGACACGGATGCGGCCCTCGCGGGCATCCGGATGGACCATGGCAATGCTCTCGCCGTCGGGTGAGAGCCCCCAGTCGGTCGGATGGTAGTCTGTCCGTGCCACCTCCCGCAGCCGGCTCAGTGGAAACCCGCCGGCCGGCGGTTCCTCGGTGGGGTCGAAGCGATAAAACACCAGTTGCTTCGGCTCCTTTTCTCCCGCCGCCTCTCCCACCACGCAAACGTTCGCCGGAGAACGGGCGCAGTAATAGTCGAACCCGGCGAAGGGGCCGCGCAACACGAGTTCCGGCACACCCCCGCGGGCGGGTATCCGCATCAGATTTTTTTCCGGATGTTTGCGAAGCATGTAGAAAAGCCATTGGCCATCCGGGCTGAAGCGGCCCGCCACTACTTCGTCCCTGCCCGTGACCAGCGGTTCGGGCGTTCGCTGATCGAGGCGCTGCTTGAAGATGTTCCAGGCTCCATTGCGGTCCGATTCAAACACCACCGCCTGGCTGTCGGGAGTCCAGGCGTGAACGTAATCGTTCGCGCCCAGGCTCGCGCGTCGTATGTTGTCGAGACGCCTTCCCCTGTCCTTCAAGTCGGCTACAAAAAAGCCGAATTGCGCGGTTTGCCGCAAGAGAACCATCCGCCTGCCGTCCGCGGAAACGCTTCGATGGGCCGAGAAGTATGAGCCATTCGATGATTGTGGATCTTCAGACAATCGGCTTAGGCGATGCGGCGTGCCGGTGGCCCGTCCGCTATGCGGGTCGGTCATCAGTTCCCAGGTCCTGGCCGAGCCGTAGAGCACGCGCCCGCTCGCCAGCACGCAGAATTCGCCCTCGTCGTCGGCGGATTCGGGAAGAAGCGTCAGGGACCGGCCGTTTTCAAGGTCGAACGACTTGAGGGCGCTGGCCCACGTGGCGCGGGAATGCGAGACATAAAGGATTCTGCGGTCCATCGGATACCAGGCGGGCTCGGACAGGAAGGACCCTTCTGGGACGACAATTCTCCGCGCCTGTTCGCCATTGGCTTCCATCACCCAAATCGCGTCTCCCGACCCGGTGATGAAGGCGATCTCGGAACCGTCCGAGGAGACGGCTGCCTCCCGCACGTCGCTCCGCACCAGGCGGGGTGGATCGCCGAAGACAGACAGCTCCCACAGTTGGCTGTTGGCGTCCCGGCTGGAGACCGCCGTCACCAGCAGGCGCCGGCTATCGGGAAACCAGGCAATGTGGGAAATGCGGGCATTGGCTGGCGCCGTCAGGCGGTGCAGTTCGCCTGAGGCGATCACCTTCAGATAAAGGCCGGAGATGTCGGCGTAAGCCACCGAATTTCCATCAGGAGAAATAGCGGCATCCGCCACGGGCGCATCGAAGGCGTTGGCGGTTATCTGGCGCTCGGTTGTCGCGATCGGGCCGGGGGTGGATCGCCACACGGACCAGGAGATTGCCACAGCTCCCAGCGCTAACGCCGGCACTGCGACGGCCCATAGCCAACGCCGCCCGCGGGAAGGACGGGTGAGCGCGAGTGCGGGCACCGATGACGACCGGCCTGAATCCGTGTCGCGCTTCAGGCGCTTCAGGTCTGTGCAAATCTCTGAGGCTTGCTGGTAGCGCAGATCACGATCCTTTTCGAGAGCCTTGTGTATGATCTCGGCGAGCTTGGGAGGCCATTCGGGGCCCAGCGGGTCCGCTGGCTGGTGTAGAATGGCTCCGAATACTTCCGCCGATGTGTTGCCTTTGAAGGCGCGCGTCCCGGTGGCCATCTCGTAAAGCACCGCGCCGAAGCTGAACAGGTCCGTGCGGGAATCGAGTTCCTCTCCCCGCGCCTGCTCGGGCGACATGTACGCCATGGTGCCCATCGCCACGCCGGGGGTGGTGACCGTCGCTGGGACGGTGGCGCCCTCCGTTTCGGCCGCCTGCGGGGTGAGCTTGGCCAGGCCGAAATCCAGAATCTTCACCTGCTCGTGCGTGGTGATAAAAATGTTGGCCGGCTTGATGTCGCGGTGCGTGACGCCCCGGCGATGCGCGGCATCCAGCGCATTGGCAGCCTGAATCGCGAAGTCCAGCAGTTCTTCTGTCTTCAATGGTTGCTCCGCGATGCGCTCGCGCAGCGTCTGCCCCTCCAGCAGTTCCATGGCGATGAATGGCTGCCCGGCGAATTCGTCCACCTCGTAGATCGTGCAGATGTTCGGATGATTCAAAGCCGAAGCGGCCCGCGCTTCCCGCTGGAACCGTTCCAATGCCTCGGGGTGCTCCGCCATCTCCTCCGGCAGGAACTTCAGCGCCAGAAACCGGCCCAGCCGCGTATCTTCGGCGCGATAGACCACCCCCATGCCGCCGCCTCCCAACCGTTCCAGAATCCGGTAACGGGAGATCGTGATCCCTTCGCGCGGTGAAACCGGTCCGGCGGCCAGCTCCGGGGCTGGCTCCGCATCCGGCGGCGAAACCGCGGGTGCGGCCCCTTTGACGACCGGCGCGATGAACCGATAACCGCGCCTGGCGAGCGTTTCGATGTAGCGGGGCGCGCGGGCCGAGTCGCTCAGGGCCGCCCGTAGCCGGGTGACCGAGCTGTTGATGCCGAACTCGAAGTCGACGGCGGTATCGTTAGGCCAGAGCCTGCCCTGGATCTCTTCCCGGGTAACCAATTCGCCGGGACTCTCTACGAGCATGGCCAGAATCTTCAGCGACTGATCCGGGAGCCGGAGCCTCACGCCATTCTTGCGTAGTTCGCTCGAGCGCAGATTCAATTCAAATGCGCCAAAGCAGACGATATCAGGATGTTTTCCTGTGGGCCTATTCGGATTGGACAACGTCAACCAGTCATTTTAGCAGGTTGGGATGCGCCCTGCAGGTACTAAACGTACTGTTTTCATAGGCATACCTTGTTTTAAGAATTTTATATGCATTTTATATGCGTCCCCTGGACCCGACCGGCATTCCCGCCGTAACCTTCGATCCTGATGGTCACAAGGAGGAAAGATGAGGTCTCAATTCGAATCTTACGGGAAATGTTTGGCGATAATTTTAGCGGCGGGGGTGCTGATGTTGCTCGCGCCGATGGCGGCGTGGGCGCAGGGCGAGCTGCACCGTGAACGCCACCACGGACACCGGCGCGGGAAGCAGCAGCAGCGGCGACATACTTTATTGTGTGAATCAGGCGAATGCGTATATTCCGCCGCCACAAGCGCCATCGCCCGGCGGGCCGTCCATCCCCAGTTACACGATCAGTTTTGACCCGTCTTTGTCCGGGCAGACGATCACGCTGAGCTCGACTCTGACTCTGACGAACACGACTGAGCGGCCTCGTCACCAACGTCGCGGGCCCCGGCGCCAACCTGCTGACCATTTCGGGGAATAACGCCGTGGGTATCTTCGTCCTCAATCCCGGAACCAATGTGAACGTCTACAACCTGACCCTCGCCAACGGGAACGGCGCCAGTGTCGCGGGCGGCGGCGCCATCTACAGCAACGCGACGCTGAACGTCACCAATGCGGCTTTCACCGGCAACACCACGACCGCCAGTGGCGGCGCCATTAACAGTTCCGGCCTTCTGACCGTAAACGGCAGCACTTTTTCGGGCAACTCGGCAGGCTCTTCCGGCGGCGCGATCAACCAGGTGGGTCCCGGCAGCGGCGCGATTACCATAGTCGATTGCACCTTTTATGGGAACAGCGCACCGGTCGGCGCGGCAATATCCATTCCATCGACGCAGACTACCGGGAGCCTCAGTGTGGGCGTGACAAACAGTACCTTCACCGGCAACACCGGCGGAGCCGCCATCGATTGGGAGAACGCCCAGGGAGGTCAGCTCACGGTGGCCGATAGCCTGCTGACGGCCGACGCGAGCGAATGCAACGCCAGCGGCCAGTCCGGGTGCCCCGCCAATGGCAGCAACGGCAACGTGGTGGGAGTGGCCGCCAACCTCGCCCCGCTCGGCTGGTATGGCGGGCCGACGCAGACGATGATCCCGCTGCCGGGCAGCCCGGCTATCTGCGCGGGCATTTCGGGGAGCGTCAGCACCGACCAGCGCGGCTTTGCCCTGGATTCCTCCTGCTCGGGGCAGATTGACGCGGGCGCGGTCCAGACCAACTATCTGATCGTAACCACCACGAACGACACAGACGATGGGGCGTGCACCACCTCGCTCTGCACGCTGCGCGACGCCCTGACCGTCGCCAACTCCAACGCTACCGGGGCGGACATCGCCTTCGCTCCCGGGCTGACCGGGACCATTACCCTGGCATGCCTGGGCGGACCGCTTCCATGGATAACCGGCAACCTGAACCTGATGGGCCCCGGCGCCGGTGTCCTGAGCGTTGCCGGGAACGGCTTCAACGCTCCTTGTAATGGGGCGCAGGACGGCCTCTTAAACATTGGGAATTATAATCCGGTCGCGAGCCCGACCGTGGCCATCTCCGGCTTGACCTTCGCCAATGGCGGTACCCTCACAGGCTACGACGGGGGCGGCGGAATCACTCAATGGTATGGCAACGCGACCATCAGCGGCGTGACCATCACCGGGTGTGTGCCGGGAACAATTAATGTGAATGGGAAGTATGGCGGCGCGGGCGGCGGTATCTTTCTCAACGGCGGAACCCTGGTCGTTAACAGCAGCACCATCTCCGGAAACTACGCCGGGCAAGTCTCTTCCGATTATGGCAACTCTGGCGGCGGGATGGCCGTCGTCGTCGGGGCGGCCGTCGTGAACGACAGCACCTTCTATGGCAACCAGGCAGGGCTTTTTGGAGGGGCCATCGCGGCATTGCAGGGCTACCTGGCGGTGAACAACAGCACTTTTTCGGGCAACAGTAACCTCTCCGCCCCATCCGGCGCGATATCGAGCCAGGGTGCGGTCACGGTGTCGAACAGTCTGTTCACCGGCGACAACGGATTCGAGTGCCTCAGCTCGGGCCTCACCACACCCTGCGCTGTGAACGGCAGCAACGGTAACGTGGTCATTCCGAGTCCGGCGCAGCCCATCCTGGCGGCGCTGGCCAACAATGGCGGACCCACCCAAACCATGCTGCCGCTGCCCGGCAGCGCGGCCATCTGCGCAGGGGCGCCGGCGCTCGTTCCGGGCGGTCTCAGCGCCGATCAGCGCGGCTTCCCGCGGCTGAACACCACTTACAGCGGCTATAGCGCCGGCAGCCCGTGCCTCGACGCGGGCGCGGTCCAAACCAATTACCAGTCCGTGCAGTTCACCAATGCCGGGAACAGCGGCTACAGCGGCTCGGTCTCGACGGCCATCAGCACCCCCGCGGCTCCTATCGTCTCGGTGACCGAGAGCGGGCAGAACATCGGCGGCGTGCCGGTGACGCTTAGCTTCAGCGGGACTGGGACAGCCAGTGGCTTGGGTCCGGTTACGACCGTGGCCGGCGCCGGCGCGACATTCAACGGCATCACCGTAGATCAGACGGGCGACGATACCCTCTCGGCTGCGCTCAATATCACGAACTCGGTTTCCATCACCACCGGCAACGTGGCGCTGGATATCAGCTCGCCTGCCACCAGCACGACAGTCAGTTCGTCGCAGAATCCCTCCACTTATGGGCAATCAGTGACCTTCACCGCGATCGTTTCGCCCGCGAGTTCCGGGACGACGCCCGCCGGCAGCATCAGCTTTTCGATCGATGGCGGCGTGGCGGTGGGCGGCACTGCGTCCACCTGCCCGCTTAGTTCTCCGGCGAACAGCTTCTGCGCCACTACACCACTTCCACGCTGACGGGCGGCGGCCACGGCGTGTCGGCCACTTACACGCCCACCAACAGCTTTACCGGAAGCAGCGGCAGCCTGTCGCCTCAACAGACCGTGAACCAGGCCAACGAAGCAACACTGACGGTGACCGGGCCGGGCAGCGTCACCTACGGGACCACCGGGACGGCTATGTATTCCGGCGGCAGCGGAACGGGGACGGTGACTTTCAGCGCGGGCAGCTCGACTGGCTGCACCGTGAGCAGCACGACCGTCACGGTCACCAACGCCAGCGGCACCTGTGTGCTCACCGCGACGGATACAGGGGATGGCAACTACAACCCCACCACCAGCGCTCCGTTCAATGTGATGCTGGTGAAAGCCAACGAGGCAACGCTTTCGGTCACCGGGCCGGGCAGCGTCACCTACGGTTCGACCGGGACAGCTACATATTCCGGCGGCAGCGGAACGGGCACGGTGAGCTTCAGTGCCGGAAGTTCCACCGGATGTTCGGTCAGCTCCACCACCGTTTCAGTGACCAATGCCAGCGGGACGTGCTCGCTCACGGCGACGAACACCGGAGACAACAACTACAACCCAGCCACCAGCGTTCCATTCAATGTGAGTTTACTGAAAGCCAACGAGGCAACCCTCACCGTGACCGGACCGTCCAGCGTCACCTACGGCTCGACCGGGACAGCTACATATTCCGGCGGCAGCGGAACGGGTACGGTGACTTTCAGCGCGGGCAGTTCCACCGGATGCTCGGTCAGCAGCACGACCGTTTCAGTGACCAATGCCAGCGGGACCTGCTCGCTCACGGCGACGGAAGCCGGAAACAACGATTACAACTCCGCCACCAGCGTTCCATTCAACGTGACGCTGGTGAAAGCCAACACCTCCACGGCTATTACTGCCCACTCACCAAACCCCGCCGCGGTCGGGCAGCCGGTGACGGTCAGCTTCGCGGTTTCGCCGGTGGCTCCGGCTACCGTTGCGCCCTCCGGGGACGTGACGGTCAGTGACGGCGTGGGCGATTCGTGCACGACCACCGTCGCCGCCGGCCAATGCAGCCTGACCGTCAACACCGTCGGCTCGGTTACCCTCACCGCCGCGTACGCGGGCAATGGCAATTACAACAGCAGCAATTCGCCGGGCGTGGCGGAATCGACCGCGAAGGCGTTTACCGTCACGACCATCACGGCTCACACGCCCAATCCTTCTGTCGCGGGCCAGCCGGTGACCATCAGCTATACGGTCAAGCCCGTGGCGCCGGCCGGCGGGACCCCTTCCGGCAACGTTCTGATCACGGACCTGCTGGGCGACTCCTGCACCGGTACGGTAGCAGCCGGCAGTTGTACGATTGCTTTTGCCTACGCCGGGCCCAAGCTGCTGGTAGCCACGTATCTCGGCGACAGCAACTATGACGGCAGCATCACCGCGCAGATTCCGCAGAACGTAGTTGACTTTACCATCGTGGCGTCTCCGGCGACGCAGAAAGTTTCGCCGGGAGGCGTGACCACTTACAGCATCACCCTGACTCCGTTCAATGGTTTCTCCGGCACCGTCTCGCTGGGCTGCAGCGGAGCACCGGCCAATACCACGTGCGCAGTTTCGCCGAATTCTGTCGCGCTGAGCGGCTTTTCGTCGAAGAGCAGCACCGCCACCATTACAACGACCAAGAATACGCCGGCCGGGTCGTTCAGCTTGACGCTGACCGGGACGTATGGGAGCAGCAATCCATCCAGCGGTGGATTGTCGCATACCGCCAAGGTGACCCTCACGGTGCCCTAGCGGATCGCCTCGCAAGCACCGCTGGCTCAAGCGCCCGCGGCTCTGAACGGCGCCTCGATTTCGCGTCGCTTACGGAGCCGCGCTGCAACGCCTTTTTGTATGGATTTTGGTAAGCGTCTCGTAAACCGCCCTTTGGGGACGGTCCTGGAATGCGCTGGAGCGGATTGGTTAAGCGTGGGCCGGAGAAGTCGCTGGCTTCCAGTTGTGGACGCAATTCGTGCAGCCGGGCGATGGAGTGCGCCGGGATACGCGAGAGGACGTCGCGGAACCAGGCAAACGGTTCGACGCCGCAACGTTTGCAGGAGGCGATGAAGCTCCGCAATACGGCCGCCGTTCTGCCTCCGCCGTCGCTGCCAAAGAACGTCCAGTTGCCGCGGCCCACGGCGATATCGCGGTTGGCCCGTTCCGTAGCGCCGTTGTCAATCTCCAACTCGCCGTCTTCGAGAAAGCGTGTGAGCGCCTCCCACTGATTCAGTGCATAACGCACCGCGGCGCCCGACGGACTCTTCGGCAGAACCTCCGGCTGCAGCTCCAGCAGAACTGGTGGAGCCTGTTCAGCACCCGCGCCGATACCCGCTGGCGCAACGCCCACCTTTGCTCCGCCGAAAGCGACAGCGCTTTGGCGCGCTCCTCCACAGCATACAGCCGCGCGATCAGATGCAGCGCCGGTCCCATATGTGACTCGTCGGTTTCCAACGCCTTGAATAAATACCTCCGGGCGTGCATCCAACACCCGACCTCAGTCATGCCGCCTGTGATATACGCTATTGTTTGCGGACGGCCATGTTTCGCCATAGACACAACCCAATCAACCGCCGAAGGTGTCTCCGGGATTGCGCTTGATCTGCTCCGCAAAGTTGGAGTCCCGTTTGAGGAGATCGACGGCACAGCGAAACTGATCAGCTACCTTCGAGCACGGCCCGATCACCGAGGTTGCGCCGCACCGGTACGAGCGCCGAGCCCTGTCCGGGGTCGGTGCGGCCCTAATTGTCGCGCAGCATGACGTCCGCCGTCCAATCCCTGGCGCGACTCAATCGTCCGCCGCCGCGACCGCGAGTGCGCGTATCGCGATGCGCGCCACGCTGGAGGCGCCGCATTCTTCCCATCCTTAAAGCGGTGACCCTCCGCGCGACTGGCGCTGCCGGTATGCGAGCGATATGCCGCGCATGACGCGCCGCCCGCGGCGGCGGCCGTGACCGGGCTAGCCGTTGCGCCTGCTCCAGGCCGGGTTGCTGTACGCGGCGGGCACGACTTGATCCTCTGGGGCAACCTCGGGCGGTAAAGCACGACTGTCTCGACCGAGAGTTAGAGTAGCCGGCCCCGCAGCAGCATTTGGCGCATCGCCCGCGGACCAATGCGCAGAGGATTGCGCATCGGCGGCTGAAATACTGTCCGGTATCACACCGCGGTCGTCAAGTGGAATTGGAGGAATCGCACCGGCGGCACCTTGCGCGTCGCCGTCGGACCGATGCGCAGAGGATTGCGCGTTGCTGCCATCAGCCAGGCCGGCTCCTTCCGCTCTGTTTGCCATTCGGTTTAGCGCCAGGAATGGCCGCCGAAGGAGATCATAGATGTTCCTGGTCTTCGCTCTCTTTTCGTCCCAAACTCGTTTCACCTCGAGCAGGGGCAATGGCTGCGGCGGATCCCCCTGCGTGTAGTTCTCAAGCTCCTTGATATAGCTTTGGAGCTGACGAACCTTCACGCCAAGGGCGCAGGCCAACGTCTCTTGGAGTAGCAAAAACTCAGTGCTGTCCCCTGTGTTTTCGCTAAGTAAGATCCACAGAAGCCGCGCGCCGGTACTGAGAGTCGGGTCATACAGGATGGTATCTGGAATAAAGGCAGCGTTTAGCGGCGTGTGCGGCTGAAATGGCTCATCATCGTTAAGTTGGTTCATTCGCGCGTCCTCCCATCTTTCGGCTAGGATTCCTCCCTCTAGTGCCAATGGTACGTGATCGAGCAGTGTGGTGTCCGGCTTAGGCGGGAATGCCGACGAGTGAGGCGCCACGTCTGTGTTCTCAGGTTGGCGGCACGGGCTGACGCCAGCGTCGTTCGCCATCGCTCGCCGGTCAGCATAGTGCCCGTTGCCCTAGTTTGGGGTGGCGATCGGGAGCTTTTGCTGGCACTCTTTGGCGATCCGACGGCGCCAGCCAGGCACCGGGTTCCCGGGCACCCCCCTGCGTGCGTCAACTTTTGTCAACCGGCCGGGCCCGCCCGCACCGAAACCCTGATTCTACGGCCTGTCCACAATGGCGTCCGCCGGCATGAGCCAGGTCCGGTATAGGCGCAGGGCCGGCGACTCCCGGCGAAATTTTGCCTTTTGCGGCATTCTGGGGCAAGATTGGGGAGCGGAGGCCCAGCCCCGCCAAACGGCGCTCTAAAGCCGTTTATTGCTCACTACAGACAAACCCGCCGCCCATGCCTGAACCCATAATCAACGACTTGGAGTTACACCAAGATCCAAAATTGCTCAAAATAGCCGAAATGAGCAATATTCCGAAGCGCAGCCAAACGGTAGCGATATTGCTCCCGCGTTGATAACAGGCTTCCATTTGGCGATTGCGGGATCGCGCCATCATCCGCGGTGGCTAATGGTCCGCGCTCGCCGGGCATCGCTCTGCGGTGTCCCGCGCGGCATAGCACGGTCGAATTGGCGGCGGCCCTGTTAGCTAAACTAAGTTAGTCTCTCGCGGGAATCCAGCTGAATTCCCGAAGGGCGCGCAGCGTGTTCCACCGGCTTGGCCGGCCTTCGCCTTCGTCCATCTCGACCGGCATTACGCCGGGATACCGGGTATCGAGCGGCCACGTCCTATCGCCATCGCTCTTAGACGCGACTAGCTCGACCGGTCATCCGTTCGTCATGCGCGACGCCGGCACGGCTCCAGCGATGCTTCTAAATCGTCCAGAAATGCGCGCAGCCCACGGCCAGGCTGCGGTGTCCATCGGTTTCAAGTTTACGTTTGGTTTCGGCGCGGTCGAAAATGGTCGAAAGTGGTCGAAGCTTGATCGAAAAGTACCCCAAGAAGGCACGCGCGTGCAAATTGAAAGACAGCTGTCAAGAGTGGGCGCTCTCGAAAAGCTATGACTTTAGGACTTGTTCGCGCCGTCGCCACTGTTCGCGCCGTCGCCAGGTGTGTGAGTTCGGGGGCGTTCCCGAGGGCTCTTGCGCTTAGAACTCTCGACGGGCCGGTGACCAGCAACCCAACTGGATCCTCGTTCATTGGTGATCTTCCGCCAGCGATGTGCCGCGGGGGTAGATCACCATTTGGTCCCTGGCATCGTTGGCACAACGAACGTGCCGTCTGCCTGCTGCCCAACGTCGCCCCGGCGCGTGCGATAAATCCGCCACCGCGCCGATGCGTCACAGCGGTCGCCATTGGCCTGGAAAGATTCCAGGCAGATCAGGATGGGTTCGGCGGCCGAGATGCCTTGCTCCGCAAGGTGCAATTCCAACTCACACGCGGAGGACTCCGTCAGATAGACGCGCCGGCCGCCTAGGCCAGGAACACCCGCTGTGGTGATTTGTCGGGGCGGGTCAGGCGCGAACCCGTGGTGGGTTCGAGCGTCATCTCCACGGGAACGTTGCGGAGAAAGCGGATAGTGCTCATACATTTCGCCATGTACCGGCGGAGAGTCTCAGTTTTCGGCCTTTTATTATTCATCGGCGAATGGAGGCTTAAAGGTTCCAACGCCGGTGTTTAGCACTTGCGGCGCGATGGATCACCGCGAACGCCGCGCCGAGGAAGTGCAGCGACTGGCTCGATCACGCCTCCATCGGATCCCACCATGATCAACCCGCTACGGTGGCAACCGTCAGAACGTTAGAAACAATACACACGCTTTAAAAACGTGACAACACTCCGTCTCCAAAAGTCCTCGTTTTGGACACTACTACTATAGAGAAGAAGATCTCGCGAACTCGGTATCATGGAGCGACTAGCCACAGCTGTTGAACGGACGTCTAACCGGAATTTGGAACGGCTATACACACGCCTGACTGGCACGCCAATGGATCTTCGGGACTGCGAAGCCATGGTTCCGATCCACCCTGCGGCGGTCGCTGATTTGTTAGACGAAGCGGAAAACCTGCGGTTCTGGGAAGTCTGTATTCTAAGCTATTTCACCCAATTACTTCCACGAGCGGACCTGGCGCGGCTCAAATGGCTCACTGCGGACGTTTTACACCTTCCAGCCACCCACCAGTTCGCCGTCGCAGAAGCATTGTGGGAACAGAACTGGAAAAAGGCGCAAGATCCTTTCTCGTACATTCGCTCCGCGGCGCGAAGGATCCAAAAACGTAGCGCGGCGCCCCGAGCGTTAAGCGTCGAATTACTACAATGCACTCGGGACCTAGACGAGTTGCCGGACTTTCCGGACCCCGACTCCCTTCTGCAATCACGTCATATCGAAATCCTGTATGATCTCGAACGCGCTGTCAGCGCCCTGCGACTACCTGATGACGTGTTTCAGTTGATTCGGGCACGTTACCACTGTGTGCCCGATTCACAAGCCGCTGCTGATTTTGGCTGGACTGCCCAGCAGCTACACAAAACACAGAAACGGCTTGGCCGCAAATTGGAACAACTGAGGGAGGCTTTGCGTGCATATGCTTCACTTGGTCCCTCTGTCAAGCAGTACTTACCAGCAGCAGAAGCAGCGGAACTTAGCGCCCTCACTCCGGAAGCATTAGCGGCGCTGATTAGTTACGGTGGACTACCGTCGTGCGGCCATGGCCCGTTCTGCATAGTTCATCCTAATGAAGTCAAGCAATGGACAACGCTAGACAGGGCATCACTTTATGTCGATTTGCCGGTCAATATGCTGTTGTCCTGTATTCACAACCGCGTTCTTCGCGGTATTAAATACAATAAGCAAGACACATCATATTGTATCAGAGTAACTGATCTCGCTGCACTTCCAGAAAAGCGCATAACTTTGTGGAAGGCGGCCAGGGTTTGCAGCTTACCCGAAGGCCTTAAACTGCGGTGCGTGAGTAATACAAATGTGCTCGAAGTGACGGTCGGATCTCCACAAACGCGCAATGTATACTTAAGCGTCAAAGAATTGAGGAGCTTGCTGTGATCGAAACGAGTCTGGCCGTGCTGTTAGTATACGCGCCCCAAGGGGGGAGACCTGTTACCGTCGCTAGAGTGTCTAGTCGGAATGTGGTGGTACAGGTAGCCGAAGCGGCTATTGCTGAGGCCCAAGTACGTGCCGAGCTATTTAGAGAGACCGATGAAGTTCTTGGCGGTGTTGAGCGTGAGGAAGTAATTCGTCTGGAGCGGGTTTTGAAGATATTCATGCCCGAGCTCTTAATTGATGTAACTCCGAGATCAAGACACCTGAAAGACTTTGTGCCACCCGAGGGCGGATGAGGATCAGACAGGTCGTACGTCCCTCGGCGGAGAGACCCGCCCCAATACTAACGAGAGATGTGTTTGTGCGCAACTTCGATGGTAACGAAGCTAGGCGCATTCCGCGAGCAGTAGCCGAAAAACTCGTGTCGAGCAGACTCGCCGATATTGTTAGTAGAGCAGGTCATATACGCTTGAAAGCGGGAATTCCGCTCATTCACGATTTTGGAATTCACGGGCTTCGCGCCGTTGAGAGCCTACGCAGGACAATTGGTGACAATCACACTGCGCGAACGATAGAACACCGTGATCACGCGATCGGTAGGTGGCGGCCGCCTTTAGCGTTCTGATCCCGATCGACACTAGTTTTGAGCCGCACTTCAGTGTCGCTGAGCTTGCAGCGAAATGGAAACTTAGCCGGGAGACCGTCCGACAACTCGTCAACAACGAGGTCGGGGTAGTAAACGTGCGGAATAGCCGCCGGGCGGGAACACCCGCGGGCAATGGTGGACCAAACTCTCAGGGGATGCTGATACGAGCCGAACAGGCTGTTCGGGTTCATCTTCCATTTGCGCGGCAACAGACGGCAACGTGCGATTTTTGAGGACATATGACGGGGAACAAATCCAGAATTCCACACCTTATCCCGGTCGACACTACTTTCGAGGTGCACTACAGTATCGCCGATCTTTCCGTGCAATGGAGACTGAGCCGGGAGACCGTCCGTCAACTTGTCAAGGACGATCCAGCGGTGGTGAAGTTCCGGGGTGGCCGGCGTAAAGCCATGACGCGCTACAGCATTCCCGCCTCGGCGGCCAGCCGTATCCACACGAGACTCCTCAATCCCGGCCAATGAGCGTTATAATCGACCAGCCAATGGGACTCAATCTTCACCGCAGACACTCTGAGCGCTGTACGGGTGGGCATCCGGCGTACAAGCGCTCTTATGAGACGGACGAACTCCGGCGAAAATTGAAGAAATGCTATTGCACCATCTACGCGAGTGGAACGCTTGGCGGCGCGTTCAGACGCAAAAACACCGAAAGAACCGATTGGGACGGAGCGAAAATCGTCGCTACCGCGTGGGAGCAAGCTGGGGCGTGGGAAACGCAAGCCACCCCGCCGCAGGCGGCGCCGCCCGCGCCGTCGGAGACCGATCCGGAGCGGTTCACGATCGAGCGCGCGACAAAAGCGTACCTGGACAACCGCGAGGGGAGGGGAATACAGCCACCGACGTTTCGGAAGTATCGAACCATGGTGAATCAGCTGCGAGCTTTCGCTGAGACACGGGGCTACGTGATGCTGGATCAGCTCGGCGCGACCGCTATGGACGCGTTTTATGAGTCTTGGAGCGACGGGAAACGCTCCAAAGGCAAGAAACTGGAGCGGCTGCAGGGTTTTTTCAAATTCTGCGTCAAGCGCAAGATGATCACTGAGAACCCCGCGGAAGATCTTGAGCCGCCGGTGGGAGCCGGGTCCGCCGCGAACAAGACGCCATTCACAGACGCCGAGATGCAGAGAATGTACACGGCGTGTCGAAAACTCGGCCGTGTCGAATGGAAGAACGGGCCACAATCCGGCGAGTGGTCTGGCGGTGATTTGGAGACCCTCATCTTGTTGGAATACTACACCGGGCTGCGCATCTCGGACGCCTGCATGTTCGATATGGCGCGCCTGAACGGCAACGATTGCTTTCTCCGGATGCACAAAACAGGTAAGCCGGTGTTCACCTGGTTGCCCGACGAGGTGGTGCATCGCTTAAAGGCTCTTGCAATAACGCATGGCCCGCGCCCCTTCCTGACACTCGGCGGCTCCGAGCGGATGGAAACGGTTGCGGATCTGTGGCGGCGCAAGCTGAACAAGGTATGGGAACTGTGCGGCGAGTGGGAGGAGCCACCGACGCCTCACCGGTTCCGGCACACCTTCGTGCGCGTGCTGTTGGAGCGCGGTGTGTCCCCGCGTGATGTTGCGGAACTCATCGGCGACACGGAACAGATGGTGCTGAAGCACTACGCCAGGTGGGTTCCAGAACGCCAAGCGCGACTTACTCAGATTCTGAAGGACGCATACTCCGAGCCGTCGAAACTGGTCGCGATATCCGGGGGAAAGGCAAAAAAATGAATACGGCGTTGGTCAGAATTGGTCAGGTTTTTCGAGATTTGCCGCTAACTTCGTGATTGTACTGTGGCGGTGAGGGTGGGATTCGAACCCACGGAACCCGTGAAGGTTCAACGGTTTTCGAGACCGCCCGATTCAACCGCTCTCGCACCTCACCGCATCGGACTACCTTGATTTTCCCACAACTTGCATCGATTGTCACTATGCCGACTTCTCGTCTTTTTGGCCGGAATCGGCCAGTGTCACTGTTTTGTCACTACCGCCACCGAGACGGCCGACGGCTTTCGTCTTCGCCTCCCGGTTGGTATGCGCATACTGCATTGTCGTCTTGATGTCCGCATGCCCGAGAAGCTCCTTCACTGTTACCAGGTCCGCCCCGTTGCCGTTAAACCTCGATGCGAACGTGTGGCGGAAGGTGAGCCACGTCACGTCGGGAAGCCCTGCCTTGCGGCAGGCTTTCTTCAAGCCCAACCACAGGTCCTCCCATTGGGTACCAGTCTCCGGGTTGTAAAACACGAGATCGCCTTTCCTGATCCGCGTCAACCCTTGGCGATGGACAGTGCCTTTTTCGTTTAGCGGCATCTCAAGCATGCGGCGTTTTTTTTTGCGAACCACCGTATTGATGATCCCCCTTTCCAGATCCACCTCCTCCCATTTCAGATTTAGGCGCTTACGGAGCCTAAATCCAAAAATAGTTGCCGATGTTTTTTCATGCGGCTATGCCAATCTCGGCGAAGAGGTCCTGCATGCCGGCTTGAAGTCGGTGATAGTGTTCCTCGGCA
>CAVWOT010000008.1:0-212814 GCA_963756605.1 Bryobacterales bacterium
AAAAAGGAAGCCGCGGAATTTCAGCATCAGGAAGCCCACGTCGCCACACCCGAGCAGAAAGCCAAAGTCCTGGCGCTGGCAAAGGATCTGCCGCGATTGTGGCAGGCTTCCACCACGCAGTCTAAGGACCGGAAGCGGATGTTACGACTGGTGATCAAGGACATCACTATTGAGAAGCCAGTCAATCAAAAGCAGCTTTTGGTGCACATCCGATGGCAGGGCGGCGCCTCTAGCGAGATCTCTGTGCAACTCCCGCTCAACATCGCAGACCGCGTGCGCTACCCTTCCGTAGTGGTCGATAGAATTCGAAAACTGGCTTGCAACTTACCTGACGATGAGATCGCCGATCAGCTCAACCGGGAAGGACAGGCCAGCGCGAAAGGGCTACCCTACACAGTGAAGATCGTCCAGTGGATCCGTTGCCGATACCGCATTCCACCTGCCGAAATCAAGAGACCCGAGGAACTGACAGTCCGACAAGTGGCCGAACGGTTTGGCACGAGCGATCAGGTCGTTTATTATTGGATCGATCACAGCGTGATCCGGTCGCGGCGCATTAACCCCGGGATGCCGCACTGGATCACTCTCAGCGATCAAGACGAACAGAGGCTTCGAGAATGGGTACGCAGGTCTCGAAGGATTCAGCGGGTATCATGAAGGTCATTGGAGGAAGTGCATTATGAAACCACCATCCCCACGGTGAAGGACCGGACGATCCAGATGGCCGTGAAGTTGGTGATCGAACCGTTGTTCGAAGCTGATTTCGTGCCGTGTTCGTTCGGGTTCCGCCCGGAGAAGACACCGCGCATGGCGCTCAGCATTATCGCTGAGAAAACCCAGGCCGGTTATTCTCACGTGGTAGACGTTGACTTAAAATCCTACTTCGACACGATTTCGCACGAACTGCTTTTAGAGTTGGTGGAACGTCGGGTTGGAGATGTGCGAGTCGTACGCCTGATCCGAGCTTGGTTGAAAGCAGGAGTTCTGGAGGAAGGCAGGGTGACCCGTCCCGACCGGGGCGCTCCCCAGGGTGGGGTGGTTTCACCACTGCTCTCCAACGTCATGCTTCACGAAGTGGATCGTCAGTGGTGTCGCGGTGACGGCACGATGAGTCATTCTGTCGTGCTGGTACGTTATGCGGACGATATGGTGCTGCTGGCGCGTACGGAATCAGAGGCCAAGCAAGCGTGGGAGCGTCTCCAAAGCCAGTTTGCGGCCCTTCGATTGGTGGTGAACCAGGAGAAGAGTCGTCTGACCACGGTGGAAGAGGGTTTCGCGTTTCTGGGTTTCGAGTTTCGGAAACCCCCGAGACGAATGCTGTACATGTGGCCGCGCAAGAAGGCGTGCCAACATATCCGGGATCGGGTGCGCGAAGTGGTGCGATCGTTTCCCAGTAGCGCATCGGTCGGTGAGGTGGTTCGGAAGCTGCATCCGATCCTGAATGGGTGGTGTACCTATTTTCGGGTCGGCAACAGCAACCGGATCTTCCACCAGATCGATTGGGCCGTGCAGAGCGAGTTGCAGTTATGGCTCCGACGCAAACACCAATGCAGTTGGCGGTCGGCGCGGAAGCACTGGAACTATCAGTTCCTGTATAAACGGTGTCGGCTGTATCAAATGGTAGGGAGAGTGAGCCATCTGCCTGGCTTGCGGCGCACGCCGCCGGCAGAAGATGGTCGGAGAGCTGGATGCGGGAAATCCGCACGTCCAGTTCGATGAGGGGGTGCAGGAAACGTGCGACAGCGCAACGCGCCTGTGCCCTACTCTACCGCAGCCCTTGGCTAGTTAGTCCCCGCCTCCGGATGGTAATTCGGATACTTAGGCCGCTTATGCTCCGGCAGCGGATGTTTATCCAGATCGTCCATCAATACCGCGACCGCCTTCTCGAGCTGCGGATCATGCCCCGCACGCACCGCCGCCGGATCGTATTCCACTTCGATATCGGGCGGCACGCCATGGTTCTCCACGTCCCACTCACCGGTTAAGTTGTAAAACGCCAGGTTCGGCGCGGTCACGAAGCCGCCATCCATCAAAGCCGGGAAATTAAAAATACCCACCAGGCCGCCCCACGTGCGCTTGCCCACCAGCGTGCCCACGTGCCGTTCGCGGAACATCCACGGCAAGGCGTCGCCGCCGGAACCCGCGTATTCATTGATGATCATAGCCTTGGGGCCGAAGATCTGATTCTGCGGGGTGGTGAAATCCGCGCCCTCGCGCGTAGCCCACAAACTCATCAGAGGGCGGCTCAAGTTATCGACGATATAATCCGCGACGTCGCCGCCGCCATTGAACCGCTCATCGATCACCGCGCCTTCCTTGCCCACCTGCGCAAAATAGTAACGGTTGAAATTGGTGTAGCCGGCTTGGGCGGTATTGGGCAGGTACACATAAGCCAGACGCCCGCCGCTCAATTGATCCACCTTCTTACGGTTCTCGTCCATCCACGCGCGATTGCGCAGCGCAAACTCGTTCTCCACCGGCATCACAGTCACTTCGCGCGCACCCGCACCGGAGGCATCCATCCCCACTCTAAGCACCACGGGCTTGCCGGCCGTCTCTTCGAAGAAGCTGTACAGATTATCGCTGGCGTGCAGCTCGCGCCCATTCACCGCCAGCAGATATTCGCCGGCGGCCACGTTCACACCTGGCTGTGTGAGCGGCGCGATCAACTGCGGATTCCAATTCTCGCCCGAATACACGCGCGCGAAGCGATAGCGGCCGTTTTCCACGCTGTAGTCCGCGCCCAGCAGTCCGCCCTTCACATGCTTCACCAGCGGCTCCGTGCCGCCGCCCACGTACATGTGGCCAACCGTGATGTCGCCCAGCATCTCCTGGAACACGTAAGTCAGATCGGCGCGGCTGGCCACCTGGTCCACGTATGGCGCGTACTTTTTTTCGGCGGCGCGCCAGTTGAGGCCATGCATCGCTGGATCGTAGAAAAAGTCGCGTTCGATGCGCCAGACCTCGTGGTACATCTGCTGCCATTCGGCGCGCGGATCCACTCGCACTTCCATATCGTCCATCTTCAGCACGCCCTCGCCGGCCTTGGGCTTGCCGGAAGTAGCCGCGATGGTCCAGCTATCGCCTTCCCGGAGCAGCATCTTTTCGCCGTCGCGAGACACATCAAATGCGCGTACGCCGCTTACCAGCTGCTCTGTCTTCCGGGTCTTGAGTTCGAATTTATAGACGATAAAGTGAGACGGACCCTCCGCCGGCGGTCCCGGTGGATTCTCCATCAGAAATAGCGTGCCTTCTTTACCCGCCACCATGCCCAGGTAATCCCGCGCCGGAATGGGCGTGGCTATGATCCGCTGGCCAATGTTCTCCAGATCGATCTTGACCTTCACCGCCTCTTTCGTTTTATCTTTGTCTTTGTCCTTATCCTTATCTTTATCCTTGTCTTTGTCCTTGTCTTTATCGTTGTCCTTATCGGTGGCCTTAGCGTCGGCGGCCGCCTTCTTGTCTTCCTTTTCGTCGTCGCTCTCCGGCGCCAGGGGTGATGGATCGTCTTTGTTCAGCACCGCCAGATAGACGCTGTAAGTCACCTGCCGGGCGATGCCGGACATATCCAGCCACGCCGTCGACAGACCCTGGTTGGTGCTGGCCGCGAAGTAGAGATACTTGCCGTTCTTGTCGAATGCCGCGTATTGCGCATCGCTCATGCCGTCGGAAACCTGATGCGATTTGCCGTCATCGAGCGAATACAGATATGCCGCGCGCAGATGGTTCTTCATCAGCCGCGTATACGCCAGCCATTTGCTGTCCGGCGACCACTCCGGGTTCAGTTCGTGAAACGGTGAATCGTAAGTGTCGGCATCCACCTGTACCGGCGTTTTCTTTTCCAGATCGATATACCAGAGCGTCAGGCGCGTGGTGTAAGCGATCTTCTTTCCGTCGGGCGACCAGACGGGTCCGTAATAAAAAGCGGGCCGGTCCCCCAGCTTGATCCGGTGCACATCTCCCATGCCGTTCTGATCGCGGATCGCCAGCTCGTATTCGCCGGATTCGTCTGAGAAATACGCGATCTGTTTGCCGTCCGGCGACCACGCCGGATCTCGTTCGGCCACTCCCGGCGTGTTCGTCAGGTTGCGGACGGCCCCCTTTTCGGCCGGCACGGTAAGAATCTCGCCGTGCGCTTCAAACACGGCGCGCGCGCCGGTGGGCGAGAGGCTGTAATTGGCTATTTGCGTATTTACCTTTTCAAAATGCGGGCGAACCTCCGGCAAATCCCCACTCACCCGGATATCCACCTTGTGCGACTGGCCGCTGTTCAGGTCGTAGAGATAGATCCCGCCAAACTGCTCGTAGACAATCGCGCCCGGCCCCGCAGAGGCGTTCTTCATATCGAAGCCCGTGTTATGGATCGCCTCCGTGACCTTCTTCGTACCCGTATCGTAGGCGAATAACGTGATGGGACCGTTGCGGTCGGAAAGGAAGTAGATGCGATTGCCGATCCACATGGGAGCGAAGTCGTTGGAATTCTGGCGCGGCAGCTTTTCGATGTGAGAATCCGCCAGATCGGCAATCCAAATGGGCGAGGTTTGTCCGCCGCGATAATGTTTCCAGGTAAGAAACGCGCGGCTGAGCGGCGTGTAGGCCAGATGGGTTCCGTCGGCGGAATAGGAGCCCTCTTGCGCCATCGGGAGCGGCAATTCGCTCGGCAATCCGCCGCCCGCCGGCGTGGTGGTGTACAAGCGTGCGAAGCGCGAGTAGCTATTCCGCGTGGAACGGAACAGAATCTGCTTACCGTCGGGGGTCCAGCCACAAACCACGTCCGCGGACGGATGATAGGTCAGTCGTTTGGGCACACCACCGCTCGCGGGCATCAGGTAAACGTCCACGTTGCCGTCGTACTCGCCGGTGAATGCGATTTGGGTTCCATCGGGAGAAAAGTGCGGATCGGTTTCCACGCCCGGGCCGGCCGTTAGCCGGATCGCATCGCCGCCCTCACGGCTTACCTTCCACAGATCCCCTGCGTAGGTGAAAACGATATCGGTACGGTTGACAGTGGGTCTTTGCAATAGCAGCGGCTCGTGCGGCTGGGCGAAACTTAAAGCTGCGCAAGCCGTCAACAGCAATAATGCGGCAAAACATTTCACGGCGTTGTCTCCCTTCTTGGCGGAAATCCCATTCTAAGCGATTGCCGAAGTGGCGCACGCTTCAGCACCAGCGGCCCTGCGGGCCGTCAGCAGTCTCGGTAACCGTGCGCTGGGACGTGGCGCGGGCTTCAGCCCAATGCCACTTGGTTTTCTTGCGCGAATTTTGCAGAGCCCCATGTGCGGACGAGTGTCTCATTTGGGCCGCCTAAGACAGGCGTAGCGGAAGCGGTTTCGAATCTGGCTGTTGAAGTAGCAGCCCTTTGAGTTGGCGGCGAGTAGAGCTTGGTGGATAGCCGCTGGAACAGCGAAGTAAAGGTAAATGGCCCCGTCGCAAAACGCCAACTGGAGCAGCGCCGCGCTGACGTCGTAGGTCACACTGGCTAGTAGGGTAGAGTCCACCTGAACGGTCGCAGGTGCAGTGAGGGTCATTTCGTTTGCCCTCCGTTTTCGGCGCTTCTCTGGCGCCGCGGAAAGTGCCCGCCCCGCCCCCAGACTTCGCGGGGATAAGCTCGGACGCGGGAACGATTCGGCAATTTGCCCTGCGCTGCGTAGCGCAACATGCGCTCCAACCGCTGCTGGTATTCCTCGTCGGTGGCGGCGTGGTCTAAACCCGGCAGGGCCGCTGTGACCACCGTTTGCACAAAAGAAAAACTGAGCTGCCGTGGAGTGATGTGGGCGCGCCGTGCCGCCAGGCACATAACCGCCCGCACCAGGTTGTAGGCCGCAATCGCCAGCAGTAGTTCTTTTTCCACCATATCCGGACTCTTGCAGTTGAGTTGATGCAACCCCACCGTGCGCTTGAGGGACCGCAGATCGGTCTCCACATTCCAGCGCAACTTGTAGATCCCCAGGATCTCCGCGACCGGCAGATCCAGCGTCGTAAACAGATACAGCAGTTCGTGCGGGCGGGACGGATTCGTACACACTATCAGTCGTCCTTCCACCGTCGCCTGCTCCGGCAACTGCGGGTGGGCGGCGCGATCCCAGCGACTAGCCCGCCAGACTACCCTCCGCTCCGTGCCCTGCAACAGTGCGCCCCCCATGATCTTTTGTGCGCGCGCCTGGGTCAGTCGCAAGATCATGCATCGCTGGCTCTGCTGGGTCGCATAGGCGAAGGCGAAGATCCCAAAGTTGCCATCCCCCAGCACCACCGCATCGGCCGGTAACCTTCCTAGTGCCTGTTCGGCCAACCCCTGCTCGCTCACCGCCTCGTCGCCATACATCGCTCCCCAACTCGGTCGCAGAGCCAGTCCGCTGAACACATCGTGGAATACCACAATCCGCATCACCGGCCAATGGTTCTGCCCATGTTGATTGTGCCCGGGTGAAAACCTCCGCACCAGTTCCGGGGTATGCTGCAACTGGAGGCTCGATCCATCGATCAGCATCACGGGCCGCTGCAGGCCCGCCCATCCCTCTTGCATTTCCGCCCGGAGCTGCTCGACCATGCGATCCATGACTTCCCCGACTATCAGTTTCGGTAATTTTTGCCGCGCTTGACAATAGCTCCCCGTGGCCGCGGATACCTTCTCTTCGGTCCACCGTTTGCTGTCGCTGACCAGATCTTGGGCACCACCCTGCAGCAGGTGCTGCACCGCAGCGGCTAAACTTCGGTTCCCCTGCAGGCGCTGCCAGATCATCAGCCATATCACCACGGCGGCGCTGTAGACCCCTTCCCGGAACACGTATCCGTGCTTGCTGAGACTGTGGAAAAACCAGGCTGGTGCGACCTTTTGGAACAGCCGCAATAATTGAAACGTGTCGGCAGAGTTCATGTACAAACATAACTCGACTATTTTGTTTGGGCTGCCCTCCTAAGCCGAGCGACCTACGAGGGGCCCTCCTTGGTGCGCAAATGGGGTCCTGCAAAATTCGCGCAAGAAAACCAAGTGGCATTGGGCTTCAGCCTGCAGCGGGACTTCAGTCCCGCCTTTTCAATGACTTCCAGAGTGGGTTACTGGAGAGCGTGCCGCGGCGAACTTCAGTTCGCCGTCGCAGCAAACCTATTGGGTGCGTCTCCCCGCCCCACCAAAATTTCGATGATATGATCGGAGAATTCGCGCGTCTGTAATTGGAGGGCAGTTCCTTGGCACTGACGATAACTAACTTATCCAAAACGTATCCGAACGGCGTAAAGGCCCTCAAAAACCTTTCGCTCTCGATCGGTAACCTGATGTTCGGCCTCCTGGGCCCCAACGGCGCCGGCAAAAGCTCGCTCATGCGCACAGTAGCCACGCTGCAAGACCCCGACTCGGGATCCATCGATCTCGATGGCATCAACGTCCTCACGCAAAAGGACGCCGTGCGCAGAATGCTCGGCTACCTGCCGCAGGAGTTCGGCGTATACCCGAAAATCTCCGCCCTCGACCTGCTGCAGCACCTCGCCGTCATGAAAGGCGTCACCAACAAAACGGAGCGTAAGCAGATGGTCGACGGCATCCTGAACCAGACCAATCTCTGGGATGTGCGCAAGAAGGCGCTCAGCACTTACTCCGGCGGAATGAAGCAGCGCTTCGGCATCGCCCAGGCCCTGCTCGCCAACCCCAAGCTCATCATCGTCGACGAACCCACCGCCGGCCTCGACCCCGCCGAACGCAATCGTTTCCTGAACCTGCTCAGTTCCATCGGCTCCAATGTCACCGTCATCCTCTCCACGCATATTGTCGAAGATGTGCGCGAGCTCTGTCCGCGCATGGCCATCATTTCGAATGGCGAACTCCTGCTCGAAGGCTCGCCCGCGGAAGCGCTCGAATCCCTGCGCGGAAAGATCTGGTCCAAGGTAGTCACCACCGACGACGAACTCCGCGCGCTCGAAACCAACTTCAAAGTCGTATCCACGCATCTCATCGGCGGCCAGCACGAAGTCCGCGTCTTAGCCGATGCCAATCCCGGCGACGGTTTCCACGCCGTCGACTCCAGCCTCGAAGATGTCTACTTTGTGAACCTTGCCCGCCACGCGGCGAACTGATCCCGGAGGCACACACATGACCATGTTTTGGGAATTTTTCACCTTCGAACTGAAATTCCGCTTCAAAAGCCTTTCCACTTACATTTACTTCGCCGTGTGGCTGGCTTTCAGCTTCCTCGATGTCGCCAGCGAGAACTTCGGTCCCATCGGCAACTCCAACGGCAAGGTGCTGCTCAACGGTCCGTACGCCAATATCTACAACGATATCGGCATCGGTTTCTTCGGCATGATCATCATCGCCGCCATCTTTGGCACCTCCATCCTGCGCGATTTCCAACGCGATACCATTCAGATTCTATTTACCAAGCCGATTTCCAAACTGGCGTATCTCGGAGGCCGCTGGGCCGGATCGTTCGTCGCCACCGTCTTCGCCTTCTCGGGTCTGCTCCTGGGCGAATTCCTGGGCACCTTCGCTCCCTGGGCCGATCACACCCGCATCGCTCCCAATCACCTCGCCTGGTATTTGCAGCCGTTCTTTTCGATCGTCGTCTTTCAGATTTTTTTCCTCGGGTCTCTTTTCTTCCTCGTAGCCGCCTTGTCGCGCAAAATATTTATCGTCTACCTGCAGGGCGCCGCGATCTTCATGCTGTATCTGCTCGGCATCACCATCTTCAACGCCACGCGTTCACTTGAGCATTTCTGGTCCGGCATACTCGACCCCGTAGGTTTCCTTTACAACGATGCCATCACGCGTTACTGGACGGTAGTCGAACGCAACAGCCTGCTTTATTCCTGGTCGCCGCACGCCGCCGAGGGCGTCTTCCTGTATAACCGCCTGCTTTGGGGATCGGTCGGTCTTATCTCGCTGATCGTCCTCTGGAAGCTGTTCCCCATGTCGGTCGAAGCTCTCACGGCTCGCTCTAGCGGCAAACGCGCAGCTTTGGCGCGCGCGCACGAACTGAGCGAAGTGACCGCGCGGCGCAGCCTGGTAGCGGCCAAACTGCCCACCGTCCGTCAGATCTTCGGTCGCGCCACGGCCTGGACGCAGATGGCCTGGCTCACCCGGTTGCGCGTCTCCAACATCCTGCATGAAGTCCCATTCTGGGCGTTGGTTATTCTGATGGCGGGCATCGCGCTCAACAACGGCCACTATGCCGGCCACGTCGCCGATCGCAACGTCTGGCCGGTTACTTACCTCATGCTGCAAGCAGTCGAGGGTGGCGCCGAACTCTTCTTCTTCATTGTCGCCGCGCTCTATGCCGCCGAACTGATCTGGCGCGAGCGTGACACGCAGTTCGCCGGCATCCACGACTCGCTGCCGATTTCCGAAACCGTTGACTGGTTCTCCAAACTTTGCGCTCTCTGTTTCGTCGAACTCGTCCTGCTTACCGTCGCCGGGCTGTGCGGCATCGTGATGCAAACCATCGCTGGTTACCACCACTATGAGCTCATCGAGTACGCCAAGGAGCTCTATATAGTCACCTTCCCCCAAGTGCTCGTTTACGTGCTGTTCGCGCTTTTTATCCAGACCATCGTTTCTAATAAGTTCATCGGCCATGGCATCGTCGTCGGTGTATTCGTTCTGGTTCCCATCCTATTCAGCTTTGGGTGGGAAAATACTCTTTATCTTTTCGGTAACACGCCACCCTACACTTACTCGGACATGAACGGCTACGGCCACTTCGTGCCGGCGCTCTTGTGGTCCATTGTGTACTGGCTGTCTATCTCCTGCTTGCTCGCCACCATCTCCATCGCGCTCGCCCGCCGCGGCTCAGACGACGCCTGGCCCGCGCGCTTCCGCCTGGCCTTGCAGCGTGCGCCGCGCCTGGTCCCTGCCGCGGCGCTTTTCCTCGTCATCGCCATCTCGAGCGGCGGCTGGTATTTTTATAACGCGCACGTCCTCAACGAATATCTCACCGCGCAGAGCCGCCGCGACATCCAAGCACAGTACGAGCGCAATTTCAAGAAGTATGAGCACCTTGCCCAACCAAAAATTATCGCGGCCGACGCTAACATCGATATCTTCCCGGAACGCCGCTCTTTTTCTGGTACCGGGCACTTCGTCCTGCAGAATAAGACCACCCAGCCCATAGGCCAGATCCACATCACCAACCCGATGCAGTCCGTCTCGAACGTACGCTTCGGCCGCCCGTTCCACGTCGTCTCCAGCAGCCCGCGCGCACTCTATACCATCTACCGGCTCGATACCCCTCTCGCCCCCGGCGATAAGATCGATCTCGATTTCAACGTCGGCTACACCAGCCGCGGATTCAGAGACGGCAACGAACGCCCCGAACTGGCCTATTCCGGTACTTTCTTCGACAGCGGTTACTTTCCGGCACTCGGATACGATCAAACCGTCGAGATTGGCGATCCCCGCCGCCGCCGTGAAGAACATCTGCCCGATTGGGAACTGCTGCCCCGCCGCGGCGACCCGGAGGGCACTGTCACCAACCTGTTCACCACTTATTCCGATTGGATCGGTTACCACACGACCGTCAGCACCTCGGACGATCAGATCGCCCTGGCTCCCGGCTATCTCACCCGCGAGTGGCATGCCAATGGACGGCATTATTTCAGTTACGACATGGGTAACGTCAAAACTCTGGACTTCTTCGCCTATGTCTCCGCCCGCTACGATGTTACACGCGAAATGTATCAGGGCGCCGCTAATCCGATTGCGATCGAGGTATACCACACCAGCGCGCATTCCTACGATGTCGCCGACATGATCGAATCTTCCAAGGCGGGCCTGGCGTATTACGAAAAGAACTTCAGTCCCTTCCAGTTCCGCCAGTACCGTATCCTGGAGTTCCCGCGCTATCGCAGCTTCGCGCAGTCCTTTCCGAATACCATTCCTTATTCCGAAGGTATCGGCTTCATCGGCCGTGTGGAGAAGCCCACCGATATCGACTTCACTTACTTTGTCACCGCGCATGAGCTAGGTCATCAATGGTGGGGACACCAGCTCATCGGCGCCCGTGTGGAAGGCTCTAACATGATGGCGGAGACGCTCGCCGAGTATTCTGCACTGATGGTCATGCAGCAGAAGTACGGCCGCGACAACATGCACCGCTTCCTGAAACATGAACTCGACGGTTACCTGCGCGGACGCGCCGGGGAAATTCGCCGCGAGCGTCCCGTCTTGCTCGTCCAGAACGAGCCCTATGTCTGGTATCAGAAGGGTGGCCATGTGATGTACACGCTGGCCGACTATATCGGGGAAGACAAAGTCAACCTGGCGCTGCATAACTTCCTGATGGAGCACCGCTACGCCAACGCCAATGACGCGCAGTCCGGGCCGTATCCCGATACCCGTCAGTTCATCGCCGCCCTGCGCGCCCAGACACCCGCGGACTTGCAGTACTACCTCACCGATGCCTTCGAGAACATCGTGCTTTACGACAATAAGGTAGTCTCAGCCACTGTGGCGTCTGCGCCCGGCCATAAATACAAAGTGACTCTGCGTGTTCAGGTGCGCAAGCTGCAGTCCGATGGCAGCGGCAATGAGTCTCCCATGCCGCTGCACGACCTGGTCGATATCGGCGTCTTCACGGGCAAGAAGGACGAAGAGAAGCCGCTCTACCTCAAGAAGGAGTGGCTCACCAAGCCCAGCCAGACCTTCGAGATCATCGTCGACCAGAAACCCACGCGAGCGGGCATCGATCCATATAATAAGCTGATCGACCGCAACTCAGACGACAATTGGATGGACGTAACCGCCCAGTAGTGGCGCACGCTTTAGCGTGCTGCGGCGAACTTCAGTTCGCCGTCCCCATCTGCCGAAGACCTGTCCGAAGACCTGTCGGCTGACACGCCGCTTCCTCCATGCTACGCTGTGGCTTACCAAGCCCATGCCCCTCACTCGCGTCAAAGGCCAGCTCATGAGCGCCTCGGAAATCGACCGCACGCTGGTGCGGCTAGCGCACGAGATCCTGGAAAAAAATCCCGATCTCGACCGCGTGGCATTTATCGGCATCCGCCGCCGCGGCGTGCCCCTGGCGCAGCGCCTGGCCCGCAAAATCGAATCGCTCGAACAGCGCGCCGTGCCGGTCGGCATCCTCGATATCAACCTCTACCGCGACGATCTCACCACGGTAGATATCAAGCCCGTGGTCAGCGCCACCGAGATTCAGTTTTCCGTGCAAGGTAAAGACATCATCCTGATGGACGACGTGCTGTACACCGGCCGCACTATTCGCGCCGCGCTCGACGCGCTGTTCGATCACGGCCGCCCGGCGCGCGTGCATCTGCTGGTCCTGATCGACCGCGGCCATCGCGAGCTGCCCATCGAAGCGCAGTTTGTCGGCCGCCAGGTGCAGACCACCGACGCCGAAATTATCGAAGTGAAATTCCAGGAAATCGACCAGATGGAGAAAGTGCTGCTGGTCGAAAGAACCGCCCAAAGCGAAGCAGTCTAGAAAACCATGCCGGCAGGATTGCTGGGAATTGAAGAACTGGATCGCGCCGCGATAGAAGCCATCCTGGCGCGCGCCAAGCAGTTTCAGCCTGTTCAGGACCAGTCCCAAAAGAAACTGGATACGCTCCGCGGGAAGATGATTGTCAATCTCTTCTTCGAAGCGTCCACGCGCACCCGCACCAGCTTCGAAATCGCCGCCAAGCGCCTGGGCGCCGACGCCATTTCCATCGCGGCCTCGGGCTCCAGCGTATCGAAGGGCGAATCGCTGGTGGATACGCTGAACACTTTGGCGGCCATGCGTCCCAATGCCATCGTCATGCGACATGCCGCCTCGGGCGCCCCGCATTTTCTGGCACGCCACCTGGCCATGCCCATCATCAACGCCGGCGACGGCACGCACGAACATCCCACGCAGGCGCTGCTCGACGCCCGCACCATCCTCGACCGCCGTCCCAGCCTGGAGCATCTGCGCGTGGCCATCATCGGCGATATCGCGCACAGCCGCGTGGCGCGCTCCAATGTTTACCTGCTTTCGAAATTCGGCGCCGACATCGTGCTCTGCGGACCAGCCTCGCTGCTGCCCCGCGAGTTAGCGGATATCGCACCCGGCGTCACGCTCACTAACGATATTCGCGAAGCCATCCGGGATGCCGACGTCATCATGATGCTGCGCGTGCAGCTCGAGCGGCAGCACGAAGCCGCGTTTCCGGCCGCCGAATATTTCCAGTTCTACGGCTTACAATTGGAGCACCTGGAACTGGCCAAGCCGGACGTCATCGTGATGCATCCCGGTCCCATAAATCGCGGGCGCGAGTTGTCTTCCGAAGTAGCCGACTCCCAGCGCTCCGTGATTCTGAATCAGGTGGAAAACGGCGTCGCCGTACGCATGGCGGTGCTCGAACAGGTGATAGGCTGATGTCCCAGCTCCTCATCAAAAACGGCCGCGTCATCGACCCCGCCTCGGCCACCGACATTCTGGCCGATGTTCTGATCCGGGACGGCGCGATTGCCGCCCTGGGCCGCGATCTCGAAGCCGCCGGCGCCCAGACCTTCGATGCCTCCGGTCTGATCGTGGCGCCCGGCTTCATCGACATGCATGTGCACCTGCGCGACCCCGGGATCGAACACGCCGAAACCATCGAAACCGGCGCGCGCGCCGCGGCGGCCGGCGGATTCACCACCATCTGCTGCATGCCCAACACGCTGCCGGTGAACGATAATGCCACCGTCACCAGTTATATCGTCGAACGCGCCCGGAAGCTGGCCGTGACCAATGTCTTTCCCATCGGCGCGATTACTAAAAACAGCGCGGGCGAAGAGTTGTCCGCCATCGGCTCCATGAAAGCCGCGGGCGTGGTAGCCATATCCGACGATGGCCGCCCCGTGATGAATGCCCGCGTGATGCGCCGCGCCATGGAATTCGCCCGCTCTTTCGACCTGCCCGTCATCGACCATTGCGAAGATCTGAACCTCAGCGCGGGCGGCGACATGCACGAGGGGTACGAATCCGTGCGCCTGGGCCTGCGCGGCATTCCGGCCTGTTCCGAAGACGTGATGGTGGCGCGCGATATTCTGCTGGCGCAGGTCACCGGCGCGCGTTTCCACGTAGCGCACATCTCCACGCGCAACGCCATGGCCATGGTGGCGCATGCCCGGCAGCGCGGTTTGCCGGTAAGTTGCGAGACCACGCCGCACCACTTCGCGCTCACCACCGCGCACATGCGGCCCTACGACAGTAATTTCAAAATGAAGCCGCCGCTGCGCACCGCCTGCGATACGGGCGCGGTGGTGGAGGGCATCGTGAACGGCGCGGTCGACGCCATCGCTACCGATCACGCGCCGCATCCCGGCAGCGAAAAGATGCAGGAGTTCGAGAAGTGCCCGTTCGGCATCATCGGCCTCGAAACCGCGCTCGGCCTCGCGCTCGAGCACCTGGTTCACACCGGCAAAATTACGCTCGCCCGCCTGGTCACCCTGTTCACCACCGGACCCGCGGGAGTCCTGCATCTCGATCGCGGCACGCTGCGCGTGGGCGCGCCCGCCGACGTAACCATCTTCAGCACGGATCTCGACTGGACCTACGACGTGAACCAGTCGTACTCCAAGAGCCGCAATTCGCCGTTCCACGGGCATCGCTTCCGCGGCGGTCCCGTAGCCACGATCGTAAACGGAGCGATAGTCTGGCTGTGGCGCACGCTTTAGCGGGGGTGCCCTCTGGGCCCGGCGAACTTCAGTTCGCCGTCCTGATCTTAATTCCCGATCGCAATCACCAGGTTCTGCGTGCCGCTCACCCCGTTCAACGTGAAGGTCAGCGGCGTGGTGTCACTGGCCGGCACGTTCGGCACAACGACATTGAACTGGTAAAGGCCCATATAGTCCTGAACCAGTCCGTCGTAGGCTACCTGCGCGGCCGGAACGCCGCCGAACGAGATGGTGAAGGCGGATTCGAGCGTGTTATTCTCCCCGACCAACTGGCCGGGCGGAATGTCGGGATTGACCGGGCCGAATCCGATGCCGTAGAGCACGATGGTGTCGCCCGGTAGCGCGCGGTTAGACGGCACACCCGCTATGGCGCCCGGCGGCAGCACGTACGTGTTGTCCGGAAACAGAGCGACCACGTTCTGCAATCCGTTGATCATGAAGTTCGGCGGCGCGAGCAATCCGGGCATGAGGGCGAGGACAGTCGCGCTGAAGGCCTGGCTGGAGCCTAAAGCGTTAGTGACAACCACATCTTGCGAGCCGGGAGTCACGGTCCCCGGAACTTGCACGTTCACCTGCAACGGGCTGATGTAATCCACAACCGCGGGCTGCCCGCCGACGGTTACGCTGGTGCCTACGGTCGTGCCGTTTTCTCCCAACATAGTGGGCCCGTCCACGCCGTTGAAATCGCTGGCGCCCCAGGTTTGGGCGGTAGGGGCGAGATTGGTTCCGTAGATCTCGATCCAGGAGCCGGGCGCGAAAGTAGGAAATTCGCCGAATGCGCTGGCGCTAACCACATCTACGATAGACGGCGCCAGGCTGAAATGCAGCGCGAAGGTGAATGCGTTCGCGGTGTTCGGGTTGATGCCGCCGCTCTGGATGAGGGTGTAGGGTGTGACGTAGATTTGCTGCCAGTTAGTCTGCACGCCGGCCGATAACGGCACTGTGAATCCGGAATTGTAATAGGCGGAGCCCGGCAGAATCGGGTTCGAAGTCGTGGCGCAGCAGATGCTCCCGATACCGTTCGTGATCGGGCTTACCGGTGTACCGTTCACCAGCCATTGGTTGGCGACCGCGTCGAAGTTCGCCGGTGCGCTGATTGTGTAATTCATGAGGATATTCCAGAGCGCCCCGGTATTGTTCGCGAGCGGCCCGCCGTTGGTCGTCTCCATATAGAATACGTCCCACTCACCGCTCGGTCCGGTCGGCATCTGGCTCTGCCAGATTTTCACCGCTCCGTTATCCACCAGCACCGGTGTGGAACTGAACGTAGTCGTGGCCGAGTAGGTGTCGGGCGCGTTGGTGCCGCCAAACGTCAAAGCAGAACCGATGGGAATGATGCCCGGTCCCGCGATTCCGGTCACGGGATTAAGACTGGCAGGACGCGCCGCACCCGGATTAGCCGTGACGAACGCCCTCCAAGGCTGCGTCGCCGCCGTCTGCGCGCAAAGCATCTGTACGCCAGAGAGCGCGAAAAGCGCAGCCCATGGCCCAAAGAACTTCCGATACATTCTATGATTCCTCCATATTTATTAACGTCGCAAGGGGACGCGGTGAGCGGCCGCCGCGGCCCATTATATCCCGGCGACGCGTCCGCAATCACGCGTTAACGGTACAGGCACACTCCTAGTACTCGCCGCCCAGTCCCGTGGGGCGGGACTCCAGTCCTGCGGCCGGCGTCCACGCCGGCCTCTTCGCACAAGGATCCGCCGCGCCGCCAAGCATCCCTGATATCCTAACGGGCAATGCAAGCGCCTTCGCTGCGGTTCCCGGGCCTGGTGATCGCAGCCTTCCTGGCCGTCACTTGCTTCGATATCTCGACGGGCCTGGAGCATTGGCCCTTCGGCAGTTACCCCATGTACGCGCTGCTCTACAGCGACCAGCTCACCTGGCTGCGCCTCTACGGAGTGACGGATCGGGGCGAAATTCCACTGCGCGGCGAGCGCGATTTCGCGCCGTTCGACGAGGCGCGTCTGATCATGGCATTACAACGTCTCGAAGGCGCGCCCGCGGCAAAGCAAAAGCTCACCGCCGCGCTCGGAAATCTGATGCGGTTGTACAATCGCGCGGCAGCCCGGCGCCGGCCCGCCGGCCCACCCCTCCGCGCATTGCGCTTGTACACCGTCCGCTGGCCGCTGCAGCCTGGCGTTACCGGCACCGAAGCGCCTCGCGAGCGCAGCCTCGTCGCCCAGGCTAACCGGGACGATAACCGGGACGAGGCCGCGCCGTGATCCCAGCCTTCACCCAGCCCTCCCGCGCCGAAGACCTCGCGTGGGTTCGCGTAGTCTCTTATAGTCTGCTCTTTGCGATTTATCTGCCGCTCGACGACCGCGCCTGGACCCAAGTTTCCCCCGTATTTTGGATGCCGATCTCGTTCTTCCGCCTCCTTCCGGGGCCGCCGCGCAGCGCCGCGCTCATCGGGGCGCTCGAAATCCTGTGGAAAGCTTCGCTGCTCACTTCCGCCATCGGATTCCTTTCGCGCGCCAGCATGCTGACGGCCGCAGCCCTAGGCTACTTTCTGCTCGGCCTGCCCAACTGCTTCGGAAAGATCCATCATCTCGACGGCTTTCCCGTTTTGCTCCTCATCATCCTGGCAGTCTCGCGCTGCGCCGATGCGTGGTCGGTCGATCAGGCCATGCGACGCCGCCAAATTCCCAACGATCGAGAATCTGTCGCAGCCGTTTCCTGGCAATACGGCTGGCCCATTCGCCTGGCGCAGGCTCTCTTCCTGCTCATATTTTTCGCCGCCGGATTCTCCAAGCTGCGCCAAAGCGGCCTCGCCTGGATGACTGCCGCGAACATGCGCTCCATATGGCTGGGCGAACTATTCACGCACACGCCTCCGACGCGTCTGGGCAGTTACCTGGCGCAGTCGCCGGGGCTGTGCCGGTTTGCCGCCGTGGCCACCGTCACCATTGAACTCTCGGCCCTGCCTGCACTGTTCTTCCGGCGCCTGCGCGTTTTCACGCTGGTGGCGCTGCTGGGCATGCAAACGCTCATCGCCCTCATGCTGGGCGTATATTTCACGCCGCATCTGGCCGGTTACGCGCTGTTCCTGCCCTGGCATCGATACGCGAAGTTTTGCGCTCCCAGACGGGCGCGCCATGGCTTATGCTTGTCCTGATGCGTTTTGCGTCTGCGGCTCCGGCCGCGCTCACCGTAGCCACCCGGCCGCCTATGCGCGATCAGGTCGCATGCCCTTTCCTTTCCGTGGTGGTCCCCACCTACAACGAGGCAGCCAATATCGCCCCGTTCCTGGAAGAACTGCGCATGGCTTTGGATGCGGTTACTGCGGGCGAATATGAAGTGATCGTGGTAGACGATGAAAGCCCGGACGGTACCAGTGAAATTGCCGCGCGTATTGCAGCCGGTTGGCCCAACCTGCGGGTCGTGCGCCGGTCCGGAGAACGCGGCTTGGCCCGCGCCGTGGTCAGTGGTTGGCAAATGGCTCGCGGCGATGTGCTGGCCACCATCAACGCCGATTTTCAACATCCTCCCGCGCTCCTCGCCGGGATGTTTCGGAAAATCGAAGACGTCGACCTGGTGGTGGCCACGCGCTACGCGGCAGCAGGCTCCGTGGGACGATTTCCGCTGCACCGCCAGATCTTGTCGGCATTAGCGCGCCGCGTGGGTATACTGCTCGTGCCGGCAGTGTTTCGCCGGGTCAGCGACCCGCTCAGCGGATGTTATATGGTGCGCCGGCGAGCGATCGAAGATATCGAGTTCCGTCCTTCGGGTTTCAAAACGTTGATTGAAATTCTGGCGCGCGGCCGCGTGGAAAATCTGGTCGAGCACGGCTACACCATGCAGAAGCGCCGTAGCGGCCAGAGCCACGTCCGGCTGCGGCACTGGTTCGAATATCTCGGTCAATTGGGCCGCATCCGCGGCGAAGTTGCACGGCGGGGGCTTTGACGGTAGGCCGGCAGTGGGCCGCGGCCGCCATGGCTCTGCTGTTCGCACTCCTGGCCATCCAGGCAGCCGCCGCTATTCTCAACGCCCCTACGTTTGTTTGGAACGATGTCAGGTTGGCGCGCTCCGTCGCTTTGCGGCACGGATTCAGCCTCTATCTCGATAAGGACGCCACCGGCCCGGTGATCGGAACGTTGCACACCCCCGTGAGTCATTGCCTCTATTTGCTGGTAACCGGATTTCATAACCCTTCGCGCGCACTCATCGCGGGATCGCTCGTGTCGCTGCTGCTCAGTTTCGTGCCGCTGGGCTGGGTGTTGCTGCGCGCGCGCGCGGGCTTGCCCGATCGCCTGTTTATTGCCGTCGCCGCCTTTCTATTCTGCGGATTTCTGATTATGCAGGCGCCCGGCACTCTGCACACCGCGTCCATGATTCACGTAGATGCGGCCGCGCTCGCCTTTGCCACGCTGGCGTGCGGCGTTTTCTGCAATCCGCGAGAACCGGTCACCGTAGGGCAGGCGTGGCTGGCCGGCATATTTTGCGTCCTGGCGGTGGGATCGAAGCAGACCATCGCGCCCATAGTCCCGGCGCTGGCTCTCTTTGTGTGGCTCACGGCGGGCGCCAAACGCTTCGTCCACTTCTGCGCCGCTCTGCTGGCTGGCGGTATCGCACTGCTGGCCATCATCGTGGCGCTGGTACCGTGGCGCGCTTTCGTGTTCAATACCGTTACGCTGGCGGCGCATCGCCCGCTCCGTGACGGATATTTGGACATCCTGGTGCGGGCTTTTCGCGAAGGCAAGCAGGATGCGCTCCCGGCCCTGTTTCCCATGCTGCTGCTGGTGGCGTGCCACTGGACCACGGCGCAGCGCCGGCGGGATGTGCGAGTATTCTTCCAGGCGAACCGCTGGCTGGCGTTTGCGCTGGCCGCCGTCGCGCTGGTTCCGGTTACCGCCAAGGCCATCGTCACGGTGGGCGCGGATGTCAATCATTTGGGCATGCTGCTCTATCTTCTGTTTGTGGCGGCAGGCTTGGCCATAGAGCAGTGCCTGGCCGATCCCGATCACGCGTCTATGCGCGTCATTGCCTGGCTGTGCGCAGTTATGGGAATACTGGTAGGTATCGCTCCAGGATTGCTGATTACTCTGCCGGAGCGCCTGCGCGATCTTCACCAGAATCCGTCGGAAGTAGCTTGGCACTATGCATTGCGGCACCCCGGCCGCGCCTACTTCCCCTGTAACCCGTTGGCTGGTTTATTATCGGATGGCAAACTATATCACGTGGATTTTTCGCTCTACGATCGCGATCTGGCCGGATACCCGCTCGATGCGCGTCAATTCGACGCAGACCTACCCTCGGGATTCACCATCGTGGCGATTCCACCGGGCCAAAAGGCTTGGTCCAGCAACCTGACAAGTCTGCTGGCGCATGATCGGCAGGTTGCCGAAATGGAACTGCCGGGTTGGACCGTCTATCAGCAGCCGCCTTCACCAAATCACGCGCAATAAAGCTAATAAATGAGCTATGTCAAACCAGTCCTCGCGCGTAGCCTGGAAAATGTTCGTAACTGATGTTACGGTTGGGCTTCCTTAATTGTGTTGCCGAAGGTGCTGGTACCGTTGCCATTGACTTGTCTTTTGTCCCGGTTCTATAATCCTAGCACCCCTTAGCTTCTGGTATCCGGGCGGGGGGTGTCGCTTGCGAAACCGTGCCAGTTCTTGTGGAGGGGAAATGATTACGCCGAAACCGCGGAAATACATGGGCGCAGCATTCTTCGTATTCGCTGTTGCCGTGGCGCCGATGGCCATCCAGGCCCAGTCGATATATGCAAATTTCGAGGCCTCCCAAACCAATCCGGTCCGGCTTTCAGCCGACGGAAAATTTCTGTTTGCAGTAAATACGGCAAATTCGTCGTTGTCCGTGTTTGATGTGAGCCAACCCGCCAGCCCCAATTTGCTGGCCGAGATTCCCGTCGGCGTGGGACCCGTCTCGGTAAACCCTCTCACCGACTATCAAGCTTGGGTGGTCAACCAGGTTTCCAATAGCATCAGTGTGGTAACTGCGCCGAATAATTCCTGGACCCAAGGTTTGGTCACCGCCACCATCGACTTGAAACTGCCGCAAACGGGCGGCATGTTCGCTGGCGAGCCCATGGATGTGGTGTTTGCAGGCGATGCGGCCTACGCCAGCGTCTCCCGCGCGCATGCCGTCGCGGTGATCGATCAGAAAACGCTGGCCGTGGTGAACGCGATTCAGTTGTTCGGGGACAGTCCGCGGGCCATGGCGGTCAGCCCGGATGGCAGTACCATCTACGCTGCCTTCGCTCTCGCAGGAAATGCCACGACTCTCATCCCCAGCTCCATCGCACCGGCGCCGTGCGGAACGGCCGCGCAAGGCCGGACGCCCTGCGTTCCCGCCATGAATCCCATCCTGCCGCCGGCGCCGCTGGTGGGACTGATTGTCTCTGCTACGAACCCCACCTGGTATCCTTCCAAGATCAAATATACGATGCCCGATAACGGCGTAGCCGTAATTCATACGGGCGGCACACCCTCCGTCTCGTACTACACCGGTGTGGGCACCGTCAATCTGGGAATGGCCGTGAACCCGAAGGGCGGCGATCTCTACGTGGCCAACACCAACGCCCTCAACACCACGCTGTTCGAGAACAATCTGTGCTCGCATTTTGTGGACAACCAAATCACCCACATTCAAGTTTCGACGGGCACCGTCACTCCCGTGAATCTGAATCCGACGTTCACTTATAGCTGTTCCCCCAACACAGCGGAGCTCGCCGTCGCATTGGCCCAGCCGGCTGGCGTGGTCTTCGATCTCGGCGGCACTTTCATGTATGTGGCGGCCTTCGGTACCGATCGCGTGGCCAAGGTGGACACCAACGGGAACGTATTGGGTTTCGTGGAAGTGGCCCCGCCCAGCGGATCCGGCTCAAACATCGATCCCGCGAATAAGCGCGGGCCCCGCGGCTTGGCGCTCAATTCCAAAGCCGGTATCTTGTATTCGCTGAACCGCATATCCAATACCATTTCTATTATCCCCACCTCCACCTTTAAAACAGTGGCCACCGAGATTCCGGTGGGGACCGATCCTACGCCGTCGGCAGTCAAAGCCGGGCGCGGCTTCCTGTATGATGCCAAGCTCTCCGGATCGGGCACCGCGTCCTGCGCTGGTTGCCACGTCGATAGCGAAATGGATCACTTGTCCTGGAACCTGGGAGATCCTACTGCCGAGATGAACAGCTTCGTGCAGAATGGGCAGACTTTTCTCTTCCATCCCATGAAGGGCCCCATGACTACGCAGACCCTGCGCGGCTTGAACAATCTGGCCCCTTATCACTGGAGAGGAGACAAGCCGGACTTCGCCGCATTTAATGTGGCATTCACGGCGTTGATGGGTGGTACCCAGATCAACGATTCGGACATGGCCACTTTCACTACGTTTATCAACAGCGTCCTGTACCTTCCGAATCCGAACCAAACCCTGGAGCGCAACCCGCCTGCGTCCCTGAACGGCGCGGATCCCGCGACCGGCTTCAGCGATTTCATAAACGTTCCCGGCACTCTGCCCAACCTGGTCACCTGCACATCCTGCCACGCCGCCAATCCGGGGCCGGGCTCTAACCTGCAGATCCAGCCTGCCACCGACACTCACGCGCAGCAGCCCATAAAGGTTCCGCAGTTGAGAGCCATTTATCAGAAGCAACTGTTCAACCGGACAGGTCAAACCATAGATGGTTTCGGCATGACGCATGACGGCAGCGTGGATGGAATTCTGGAGTTCATGACTGATCCGAGCTTCCAGGGTTACACGCAAACCGAGCGGAATGATATGGCCGCATATGTGATGTGCTTCGATACAGGCACAGCTCCGGCGGTCGGTTACACGCGCACGCTGACGAAAACTACTGTCACCACTACGCCAGTCCAGAGTGACTGGACCACGCTCCAGTTGCAGGCCGCGGCGGGCAACATCGATCTGATTGCCCGGGGTACCCTGAACGGTGTCCTGCACGGCCTGCTCTATCAACCTGCCACCCTGAACTACATCAGCGATACAGGGACTCTTTACACGCAGACCCAACTGCAGAACCTGGTCCTGGGGAATGATACGTTGAGCATCATGGGTGTGTATCCGGGGACCGGATCCGCGAAGTAACCTGCTTTTGTTTGGAGGGCGGGCTTTAGCCGGCGCGGGGCTTAAGCCCCGCTGCAACGTGCTCTGTCTAGCCTTCTTTTAGACTTACGCTTAAGGAGTAATATCATGCGAATAGATCATAAAGTCTGCCGGCCGGGAGTAAGTACACTGGCCATTGCGGCGTCTATCTGCGTGGCGGCGATCCTGGGTGCGCCGCCCGCGCCCGCACAAACTTATAGCGTCCTGTATAGCTTCAAAGGCGGGACGACGGACGGAAGGAATCCGACCGCCGGCCTGATTATCGACAAGGCCGGCGTTCTCTTCGGTACCGCCACCGAGGGTCCCACCTGCCATCCTGCTCCGTGTTCTACGGGTCTCGGAATAGCATTCAAGATGACCACCACCGGGTCTGAGACGATCGTTCACCACTTCACGGGCGATCCGGACGGCGCCAACCCCTACGGAGGGATGACGGCCAACCCATTTGGGGCCACTACCAAAGGCGGCACATCCAACCTGGGCGCCATCTTCGAACTGAGCGCGACCGGCACGAAGGTGCTGTACAACTTCACGGGCGCTCCCGGCGACGGCGCATACCCTTACGCGGGCCTGATCGAGGACACCCAAGGCAATCTCTACGGCACCACCAGTGCTGGCGGAGCATTCAACGCCGGCGCCGTCTTCAAACTGGATAAAGCCGGCGTGGAGACTCTGCTCTATAGCTTCACTGGAGGCGCGGACGGCGGCACTCCCTATGGCGGTCTTCTCCGCAATTCCGCCGGCACCATTATCGGCACCGCCTCTGAGGGCGGTATTACCACCGGCAACTGCTTCCCAAACGGGTGCGGCGTAGTGTTTGAGTTGAGTTCCTCCGGCCATCAAGTGGTTCTGTACAGCTTCAGTGGAAGTCCCGACGGCGCCAACCCTTATGACAGTTTAATTGCAGACTCGGCCGACAACCTTTACGGCACCACTTACAACGGCGGCACCGGCCCCTGTAACAGCGGCTGTGGAACGGTTTTCAAGCTGCAGCCGGTCAGCAAGACGGAAACCGTGCTGTACAGCTTCGCGGGATACCCTGTGGACGGCGCGTACCCCTATGCCGGCTTATATCGCGACTCGAGCGGCAATCTCTATGGCACTACCGTGTATGGCGGAACATCCGATAACGGGTCGGTCTTCGAAGTAAATACCGCCGGCACGGAGACTTTGTTATACAGCTTTACGGGTGGGACCGACGGCAGCTTGCCTCACGGCGGTCTGGTTTCGGATACCAAAGGCAATCTGTACGGCACCACATACGGCGGCGGCATTAAGAACGCCTCCTGCGGGGGGAGCCCAAATGACAGTTGCGGGGTAGTATTCAAGCTGGTACCGTAGAACCGCCATTACGTTCGCGCGGCTCGCATATCTGATCGTCGTTTGACCATTGGGTGGCGGATCTGCGAAGATCGTCGAAGGCTGTCTTTCGCCTTGCTTCATATTTAGAGGGGGAGTCATGAAATCGCCGGCCAAAAATCGGCCAGTTGTTCTCTGTTTGTCTGCGCTATTATCGGCTCCGGCCTTTGCCGCCGTAACGGTTACTTCATTAGAACCTTCGCTGGCATCTCCGCAGGCTATCGGCACGACTATCACCTGGAAAGCCACCGCCACCGACACCAATACCGGGCCGCTGGCTTTCCAGTTCAGCGTCACTCCACCCGGCGGATCGCTCCAGATGGTCAAGGATTTCAACCTTGGTTCCCTGTCGGGCGGCACCTGGACGGCGCCATCCTTCGTTTGGATGCCCACCGGACCCAATGGCAACTTCACTATCCAGGTAGTGGCGAAAGACTTCAATACGGGTGAGTCAAACACCCAAACCATCCCCTTCCACGTCAAAGCGCTGGTAACCAGCAACACACCCGTCGCGGTACATACAGCCAACCCCCTGGTAGCTCTGTTCAACGCACCCCCGTGCGCCGCGGGCAGCACCATGCGCGTCGTCTACCAGGAACAAGGCGCCCCCTCAGCCCCCTTTCTAACTACCAATTGGGTATCCTGCAATCCCTCCGTCACCATGACATTTGAAGTCGCCGGTATGTACCCTGGTAGTACGTATCACATGTACGCGGAAACCCAGACCGGCAGTAATACGGCAAATGGACCTGTGATCTCTTTCGAGACCGGCGCTCTTCCGAAAACGCTGCTTGTGCCTGCATTCACGGTCGTGACTCCCGCCGCCGACACTAATTATCCGGTTCTCCTCCATAACTTCAGCGCGCTCGGAACGGGAAAGGTTTACCCCGATGTCGCTACCGACTTGAGTGGCAACGTGATCTGGTATTACTTCGCGAATGACGGCGGCGACATTCTCACCCGCCCCCTGCCCGGCGGCGGAATCATCGTCATGGAGAACGCCATCGCCTGGGCTCCGGGCGTGCCTCACGCGCAATTCCTGCGCCAGATCGATTTAGCGGGTAACATCGTGCGCGAAACCAACATGGGTGCGCTGCAGCAGGAACTGCTCAAGCTGGGATCGGTGGACGGTGGTCCGTGTACCACGATTACCAACCCGGCGGTGGGAGATGCTTGCATAGGCGGCTTTCACCACGATGCCATTCAAACTCTCCCCGGCGGCTATACCGCGGTCCTGATGGACATAGAAAAGATTTTCCCTCCCGGCACTCAGGGAGATTCGAGCGGCCTGCCCGTGGATATCATCGGAGATATGATCGTCGTACTCGATACTAACTGGCAGGCAGTCTGGTATTTCGACGTATTCAACCCCAACGGGGGTGGCAACGGCTATGCCAAACTGCCGGTCACCCGCACCGCGCCCCTAAAAGAAACTTGCACTACCGACGAGACCTCCTGCCCGCCCATCTTCCTGCTGGGTCCCGGCATCGCTCCCCTGGCGCATGACTGGCTGCACGCTAACTCTTTGTATTACTGGCCGGCGCCACAGGATGGCAATACCTCGGGCGGCGATATCGTCTGGTCGTCCCGGCACCAGGATTCCATCATGCGCATCGACTACCAGGATGGGAGAGGCACCGGCGACATTATCTGGCGCATGGGTCCCCCGGACAATCTCACGCCGGCCAGTGACTTCACTTTCACTAACACCTGGAACGATCCGTGGCCGTGGTTCTCGCACCAGCACGAAGTCGGCATGGAGAATGGCGGCACGGGACCCATGACGGTATTCGATAATGGCAACACCCGCGTGCAGGTGGGTCCGCCGCTCGGAATCGGCGCGGCGCACTGCGCGCCCTTCGACTGTCACAGCCGCGGCATGGCTTTGACAGTCAATTACGATACGTCCACCGGCACAGGTACGGTCGATCCCGTCGTGAGCTTCGATCTGGAATATTACTCAACGGCCATGGGTAGCGCCCAACTGCTGTCTGACGGCAATTACTTCTTCGAGGATGCCGCCGCCGGTCTCGGGAATGGCCAGACGGCCGGTGTCAGCCTGGAGATCAATCCGGTCAATCCCGCGCCGCAAGTTGGGCCAGCCGATCAACTCTTGAATCTGATGGGTCCCAACCACTACCGCGCCTGGGAGATGCCCAGCCTCTACGATCCACCGGTTACATAACGCGCGTATTGTGGAGGGCGGGCTTTAGGCGGCGCGGGGCTTCAGCCCCGCCGCTCAGCAAAATTACCATTCGAACCCAACAGGTCCTTTGTTCTCAACAAAGGACCTAATCCCAATGCCCCGGTATCCCCCACTTCTTAGTCACATTGTGGCCGAATTGGAACCCCGGGCCGATCGAAAACCGCACCGTGTTACGGCCGTACTTCAGCAGGTCCGGGAACAGATGATCGTGCACTAAGTCCGCCTGCACCACCAGGCTGAAATGCTTGGTGACATTGAACGCCACACCGCCGCCGAATCCATAAAACGCCGTCCATTCTTCCTCCATGCCGGACGGAGCCACCGACTCGACCACCAGGCGCGTCAGTTCATCCTTAGGATGCGCCGTGGCGATTTCGTTGATGATTCCTGCCGAAGGCCGGATGTAAGGCGTAATGCGCTTGAAACGCCGGTACGGAAACTCCGGACCCGCCGTGAAGGTCTGCGTCACCGAACTGAACGGCAGTGCCGCGACGTAATTGGCGGGTAGCTGGCCGGCGGCAATAAACCCCGCCAGGATCGGATCGAACTTGTTCTGCAGCGCGGTAGTGGCCTGGCTCAGGCCGATGCTGGTGTTGCCGGTTCCGCGGCTATAGTCGAAACCCACGCTAACGTGCCGCGACCAGCGCATGCCCGCTTGAATGTGAACGCCCGGTTCGAACAGACTGATCTTCGGGCTGTCCAGAAACATGAACCCGCTGTAGATCAGGAACTTGCCGACATATTGTTCCTCGGGCGGCGGCGCGGCCGGTTGTGGCTGCCCGAAAGATGGAATGATCACGAGCAGACTGCTAGCGAACAGAAGGAAACTACGTTTGTGGATAAGCACAGGTAATCGCTAAGAGTAGCATCTTCGTAACCCGAATAAAGCCAGTACCGGTACCCCAAGAACACTGGAGGGCGGGCTTTTAGCCGGCGCGGGGCTTCAGCCCCGCAATCCTGGACGACGACAGCCCGCCGGCGATAGCCTGGCCCGATCATCAGTTTCATCAGCCAATCCCCCTCGATTCCGAATCCGTCTAAAGAAAGCTATAATCAAAAACGTACAGAGGGAACTGCATGGCCACTATCTCCACTACAGTCTCGTCCATTTCCACCACGTACGAACGCGTCGACCGGGTTCCCTGGTATGTCTGGTGCGCGGTCTTCGGCGTCACTTCTGCCATGATCGGCGGCCAGTGGGATATTTCCTGGCACCGCTCCATCGGCCGCGACACCTTCTGGACCCCCGCCCACATGGCCATCTACATGTGCGGCATTCTGGCCGGTCTCTCCTGCGGCTACCTGATCCTCGCTACCACGTTCGGCAACTTCTCCCAACTGCGCAGCACCGCCGTCAAAATGTGGGGATTCGAAGCCCCGCTGGGCGCCTTTATCGCGGCTTGGGGGGGCGTCGCCATGCTCACCTCCGCGCCTTTCGATGACTGGTGGCACAGCGCCTACGGTCTCGATGTTAAGATCCTCAGCCCACCGCACGTGCTCTTGATCCTGGGCAACCTGGCCGTTAACACTGGCACGCTGATCCTTATCCTGGGGATGATGAACCGCTCGCGCGATGAGTTCCGCGACCGCCTCAATTGGCTGTTCCTCTACATCGGCGGGGTCGTGCTGGTCGGCCTGATGCTCATGATTATGGAATTCTCCTGGCACGCCCTCATGCACAGCGGGGTCTATTACCGCGTGGTGTGCATGGTCGTGCCCCTTGTCCTGGCGGGTGTGGCGCGCGCCTCCGGGAAACGCTGGGCTGCCACCACTGTGGCGGGCGTTTACTGGCTCTTTTGGGCGGGTATGGGCTGGGTTCTGCCGCTGTTTCCCGCCGAACCCAAGTTAGGTCCCGTCTATCACCACGTCACCCAGTTCGTGCCGCCCGAGTTTCCCATGCTGCTTTTCATCCCGGCACTGGCGCTCGATTTGCTTTGGAATCGCACCCGCGATTGGAAACCGGCCAGGCTCGCGGCCGTCTCCGGCCTTCTGTTTTTGGCCGTGCTGGTCGCCGTGCAATGGCCTTTCTCCTCGTTCCTGAATTCCACTTGGGCGCAGAACTGGTTCTTCCATACGAATATTTTCGATTACAACGCGCGCCCCACTTCGATTAACGTGCGCCACGTGTTCGTGCCTCCGGATGCGCCCTCTGTGTTTTGGACCGAAATTCTGCTGGCCGCGGTCCTCGGCATCGCCGCTACCCGTATCGGATTTGCCTGGGGAGACTGGATGAAGCGCGTCCGCCGCTAATCCCAACCAATGCGCATATCCCGTCTACCCGTTCTCTTCCTGCTGGCGGCCGCCGGCGCCTGGGCCCACGTAGGCAGCCCGGATGTTTTCTACGAAGGCCAGGCCGGCCCTTACCATCTGCTGGTCACCATCCGCACCCCCACGGTCATCCCGGGCGTCGCGCAGATCGAAGTGCGCAGCTCCGCCAATGATGTTGACGTTGTCCACATCGTGCCTACCCCGCTCACCGGTCCCGGCGCAAAGTTCGCCCCGGTGCCGGACCTGGCGCAGCGCGCCAAGGACGATCCGCAGTTCTTCACCGGATCGCTCTGGATGATGACCTCGGGCTCCTGGCAGGTGCGCGTCACCGCCGAAGGGTCCAAGGGTAAAGGCGATCTTTCCGTCCCCGTGCCGGCGCTCTCCTCCACCACCAAAACCATGCAGGCGCCCACCGGCATTATGCTGGCTGCCCTCGGATTGCTCCTGCTGGTGGGCGCCGTTTCGATTATCGGCGCAGGCGTCCGCGAAGGGCAACTCGAGCCCGGCCAGATGCCCGCTCCTGATCGCGTGCGCCGCGCGCGTTTCGTCATGGCCGCCACTACCTTCTTCGTCCTGGCCATGGCCGCACTCGGCGGACTCTGGTGGAAGAGCGAAGCCAGCGAGTACGACCGCCACATCTTTAAACCTCTGGAAATGTCCGCTACCCTCGAAAACGGTGGCCGCCTGATGTTGCACTTGACCGATCCCGGCTGGGCGCGCTGGCGCAAAGTGGACGATCTGGTTCCCGATCACAATCATCTGATGCACCTCTACGTCATCAGCCTGCCCGGCATGGACCGCGTCTGGCACCTGCATCCGGACAGAATCGAGGCCGGGCTGTTCGCCAGGGATCTGCCCGCCATGCCGGCCGGGCAATACGCTTTGTACGGCGATATCGTACATGCCGATGGCCTCCCCGAAACTCTGGTCACCCAAGTGACTCTGCCCGAGATCGCGGGCGTCCCTCTGGCTGGGGACGATGCCGGCGGCGCCGGCTCTCCGATTGCGCAAGCCGACCCCAACCGCACCATCGCCCAGTTGGCCGATGGCTCGCGTATGATCTGGGAACGCGACCCCGGTCCCCTGCACGCCCGCCGTGCTATGTATTTCCGCTTTCGCCTGGAAGATCCTTCGGGTCAGCCCGCCCACGATATGGAACTTTATATGGGCATGCCCGGCCATGCCGCCTTCGTGCGCACGGATCGCAGCGTGTTTGCGCATGTGCATCCTTCGGGGTCTGTGCCCATGGCTTCGTTGAGCCTGACACGGAACGCCGCCGGCGAGTCTATGCCCGGCATGGACCATTCGGGCATGGCCATGACCGCGGCCTTGCCGCCCGAAGTTTCCTTCCTCTACGGCTTTCCGAAACCGGGTGACTACCGCATCTATGTACAGGCCAAGCGCGGTGGACGCATAGAAACCGGGATCTTCGACGCACGCGTGGAGAACTGATTTTGCGGCCGCTTAAGGACCAGGCTGTCCTCATCACCGGGGCTGGCCGTGGCATCGGCAAGCGGCTGGCCATCGGGTTCGCAGCCGAAGGCGCGCGCGTCGGTTTGCTGGCGCGCAGCCAGGCCGAACTGGACCTGGCCAAGCTCGAAATCGAGCACGCCGGCGGCGCTGCCCTGCGCATCCGCGCCGACGTGCGGGACTACGAGCAGATCAGCGCCGCCGTCGAGCGCATGCGCGCCGTTTTTGGCGGCGTGAACATACTGATCGCCGCCGCCGCGATTCAAGGACCCATCGGGCCCCTGGTCGACCTGAAGCCGCGCGCTTGGGCCGAAACTATAGAAACCAACCTGATGGGAACCATGCACGCCTGCCGCGCGGTCTTGCCGCAGATGATCGAAAAGCGCCGCGGCAAGATCCTGGTCATCGGCGGCGGCGGCGCGGCCTCCGGACGCCCGCGCTTCTCCGCCTATGCCGCCTCCAAAACCGCCGTGGTCCGCTTCATCGAGACCCTCGCCGAAGAGGTGCGTGACTTCAACATCCAGGCCAACTGCATGGCCCCCGGCGGAACCTACACGCATATGACCGACGAGATCCTGCACTCCGGAGAGCGCGCCGGCAGCCGCGAGATCGAAGAAGCCGAGGACGTGCGGCTCACCGGCGGTATGCATCCCGAAAAACAAATTCAGCTCGCTTTGTTTTTGGCTTCGGAACGCTCCAACCACATTAGCGGCAAGCTGATTCATGTCAATGACGATTGGAAGCGTCTGGAGCGCGAGAACATGAATCCGGAAGCCTTCACCTTGCGCCGCTTTTCAAAATCGTGACGTGGTCGAGGAGACTCTATGGAGCATTCCCACATCGCCATCATCGGCGCGCCCCTCGACCTCGGCCAGGACCGTCGCGGCGTGGATATGGGTCCATCCGCCATCCGCGTGGCCAATCTGAATAAGCGCCTCGCGGCGCTGGGCTATCATGTCGACGATCTCGGCAACGTACCCGTGGATCAGCCGGAAAGCCTGCCCGAAGGTCCGGACCGCGCCAAGTACCTGCCGCAGATCGCGCTGGCGTGCAAGCGGCTGGCGGCCATGGTCGAAGGCGCGCTCACGCGGAAGGAGGTCCCGCTGGTGCTCGGCGGCGATCATTCCGTAGCGGTAGGTACGGTGGCCGGTGTATCCCGCTATTTCCGCCGCAAGAAGCAAAAGGTCGGGCTCATCTGGATTGACGCACACGCCGACATGAACACGCCCGAGACTTCCCCCAGTGGCAACGTGCACGGTATGCCGCTGGCGTGCTGCGTGGGCCTGGGCCCTCCCGAGTTGGCAAACCTGCTGGGTTACGCCCCCAAGGTGGATCCGCGGAAAACCGTGCTGGTCGGCCTGCGCGACGTGGACGTGCTCGAAAAGGACCATGTGCGCGAGACCGGCGTGCGCGCCTTCACCATGCGCGACATCGACGAGCGCGGCCTCCGTTCCGTAATGGAGGAGGCCTTCCGCATCGCCACTGACGACACCGCCGGATTCCACCTCTCGCTCGACATGGACTGGGTGGACCCGCAATTCGCGCCCGGCGTCGGGACCCCCGTCCGCGGCGGCGCTACGTATCGCGAAGCGCATCTCGCCATGGAACTCATCTGCGACAACGGGCGCATGGTTTCCATGGAAGTGGTGGAAGTGAATCCGGTGATCGACGAGATCAATCGCACGGCGGATCTGGCAGTTGAAATGATCATGTCGGCCATGGGCAAGAAGATCCTATGAAAACCAAAATCGCCGTGATCTACGGCGGACGCAGCGGCGAACACGAGGTTTCGGTCCGCTCGGCGAAATCGATCCTGGCCGGGCTCCATCCGGACCGCTACCAGGTCAGTGAATACTACATCAACAAGTCGGGCAAATGGTCGCCGCGGCCGATCCTGCCGGAGCCGGATGTGCATCCGGACATAGACGTAGTGTTCCCCGTTTTACACGGCACGTTCGGAGAAGACGGCACCGTGCAAGGTTTGCTTGAGCTAGCGGACTTGCCCTACGTGGGCGCAGCCGTGCTGGCCTCCGCGCTCTCCATGGATAAAGAGATGATGAAACGCGTGTGCATCGAGCGCGGCCTGCCGGTGGTGGAATATGTCACAGCGGCGCGGCACGCGTTGCACCCCAAGGAGGTCTCCCAGCGCTTCCCGTTCCCGGTTTTCGTGAAGCCGGCCAATCTGGGCTCGTCGGTGGGGATCTCGAAAGTCCATACCGCCGCGGAGCTGGAACCGGCCATGCGGCTGGCCGCGGAGTTCGATCGCAAGATCATCGTGGAGCGCGCCATTGTCGGCCGCGAGCTGGAATGTGCCGTCTTGGGAAACGACGATCCGGTGGCCTCGCTGCCCTGTGAGATCCTGCCTTCGAAGGAGTTCTACGATTACGAAGACAAATACCTGCTGGACCAGGCGCAGTTTCGTTTGCCGGCCGATATCGGCGACGAACAGACTGCCGAGCTGCGTCGGTTGGCTGTGGAATGCTATCGCGCAGTTGGTTGCGAAGGCATGGCCCGCGTCGATTTCCTTCTGGAGTCCGCCACTGGCCGGCTTTATTTGAACGAGATCAATACCATCCCCGGTTTCACCTCCATCAGCATGTACCCCAAAATGTGGGAACAGAGCGGCCTCCCATTCTCCCAGCTGCTGGATCGGCTGATCGAGTTGGCGCTCGATCGTTACGCGGCCAGGAAGGCCACACGTTTCACTCGTTAGTGCTACTGGTACTTTCGCGGCCGGCGCAAAACCATAAAGTCAAGTAATTGTGTGCCACAATTTGAGACGATCCGTGCTTTTGCCGAGATGCGCCGGATCTGTTCACCTGAGGGGACCAAATCTAAATGACTCGCTTTCGTTTATATCTGATAATGGTTTGCTGCATGGCCGTAGCAGCCGCGCAGCCTCAAAAAACAAGCACGGCGGTGCCGCGGCTGGTGAAGTATAGCGGCACCCTAACAGACGGCACAGCGAAACCGGTTGCCGGCGTGGTGGGGGTGACGTTCTCGCTGTATGAAGCGCAGGAGGGTGGGGCGCCGGTCTGGATGGAAACTCAAAACGTGCAGACCTCGAGCGACGGCCGATATTCGGTGCTGCTGGGCGCTACGCGCAACGAAGGCATACCCGCGGAGACCTTTGCATCGGGCCAGCGATGGCTGGGAGTCGCGGTGCAAGGCGAGCCGGAGCGTCCGCGGGTGCTGATGACGAGCGTGCCTTATTCGCTCAAAGCGGCGGATGCGGAGACGCTGGGAGGTTTGCCGGCGTCGGCATTTGCCTTAGCTGGTACGGCGAGCCATTCGCCCTCCGCCGAAGTAGCCGGCGCCCCGGCAAAGACCAGCCAGCCGACGGCAGACGCTACGCCGGCACAAACCGGCAGCGGCACGGCCAATTACATCACCATCTGGACCGGCACGACCACTCTAGGGAACTCGAAGCTTTACCAGACGACTGCCGGGAACGTGGGGCTGGGGACCACGACGCCGACCGCCAGGCTGCAGGCGGTGACCTCGGCTGCCACCGGAACCGCCGTGTTTGGAAACGCCGCCTCGACCACGGGCGCGAACTTCGGCGTGACCGGCAAGACCGCAAGCACTACCGGCACCGGTGTGCTGGGCCAGGCTACCGCGACCAGCGGTGCGAATTATGGCGTATCCGGCAGTACGGCGAGCCCGGCAGGCGTGGCAGTTTATGGTAATGCCACCGCCACGACCGGCGCTGGTTATGGCGTATCCGGTTTGTCGGCCAGCCCCGCCGGCGTCGGAGTGATTGGCTACGCTTCAGCGGCGAGCGGCGCCGATTTCGGCGTCTATGGCGCCACGGTGAGTCCGGCAGGAATCGGCGTGGAGGGCAACGCGACCGTAGGGACTGGTGTGGCGGGCGTTACCGCCGCCGCCGCGGGATACGGCGTGTATGGCGTGAACACGGCGACCACGGGCAACGCTTTTGGCGTGTATGGCGCGACCGCCAGCCCGGCTGGATCGGCAGTCTTCGGTATTAACACGGCAACCACACTCAACGCATACGGCGTAAATGGCGAGACTGCCAGCACTGGAGGGGTCGCGGTGCGCGGCGTGGCGACGGCCACCAGCGGAAGCACTTATGGCATCTACGGCGCCGTCCTGAGTCCCTCGGGAGTTGCGGTGTCGGGCGTCGGCGGCAGCGGAACGGGCGTGGCTGGCAGCAGCACGAGTCCGACGGCGTATGCGGTCTACGGCGCCAACACCTCGACGACCGGCAGCGCCAACGGAGTTTATGGCACCAGCTTCAGCACCACGGGCGCTGGCGTGACTGGCGTCGCCCAGGCCACCAGCGGAGCTACTTACGGCGTGTATGGCGCTGTCCTGAGCCCCTCGGGAATTGCGGTGTCGGGCACCGGCGGGAGTGGGACGGGCGTGTCCGGCAGCAGCACGAGTGCAACGGCATACGGGGTCTATGGCGGCAACGGCGCGACAACTGGCGCCGCTAACGGAGTGTTCGGCACAACCGCCAGCACGGCGGGCGTTGGGACGACCGGTGTGGCCACGGCCACTAGCGGGTCCACGACCGGTGTACTTGGCAACGCGCTCAGCCCCAACGGCATCGGCGTCTCCGCGAACGCCACAGGCGGCGGTACGGCGCTGGTTGCCACTGCGACAGGCGGCGGCACGGCCGGGCTATTCACCGGAAATGTGAAGGTCACCGGCAACTTGACGGTCACCGGCACGGTTTCGAAGGGCGGCGGATCGTTCCGTATCGATCATCCGCTCGATCCGGAGCATAAGTACCTTTATCACTCCTTCGTAGAATCCCCGGACATGATGAATATCTACAACGGCGTGGTGACACTCTCGCGGCATGGCGATGCTGTGATCAAGCTGCCGGAGTGGTTCGATGCTCTCAACCGCGATTTCCGGTATCAGCTCACTTGCATCGGCGGTTTCGCGCCGGTGTATATTGCGAACGAAGTTTCCGGCAACCAATTCAAGATCGCGGGCGGCAGAGCCGGCATGAAGATCTCCTGGCAAGTGACCGGCATTCGCAAGGACGCGTTCGCCAACGAGCACCGGATCCCGGTGGAAGAGAATAAGTCGGCGATCGAGTAGTGTCGATGGGAGGCGCGGTCACTTATCTTTTTTGAGGATTTTTAAGCCAGGCGGCAGCGTGAATAAGCTGTCTTTCAAATCCTGGTTGATGACCACAGTCTCCGAGTACATCTCGAATACCTTCTCTCCGTTGCGCTCGCGCCGGAGAGTAAATGGCCACATAACACCGCCGCCCACGTCCCGATACTTATTGTAGATAGTCACTTCCTCAAGCTTCGTGTTGTCTATAGGGTCGCGCCGGTAGTAAAGCTGGCGGGTGGGTAACTTGTTCTCCTGGTCGAAGTACACTGTAACCGCGTCATTGTTGGCATCGGTAATATCGACGATTTCAATAGGGCGGTTGTCGAAGAAGTCTGAACCGCGCGAGTCGAAGATGAGTCCCGGCTCGCCGAGGCGCTGGCGCAGGATATAAAAGATGTTATGCATGGTAGAGGCTTTGAATTGCTGGATCACCGTGTCGGCCAGCGGGCGCGCGCCGCGAAAAGTGATCTCGTACCCTGTTGCGTCCGTATACAGGAGCACATCATCCTGCTTCTTCATACGCGCGTCACGCACCCGCACGCCGAAAAAGGCCGGCGGCGGCGGATCGGGTCGCGGCGGGTAACTCGTATACAGGCTATCCACGGTCATGCCGGACAGCTTTTCGTTGTAGAAGCCGTAGATGCGCCCGGATTCCACTCGGTTTTGCATATTGAGATAGGCTTGGCCGCCCAGGGCCGCCAGGGCCTCGTCGATGACGCGCTTACCCTTCTGCTGGTTAGTTTCGGCCCGCGCGCTAAACCCGGCCAAACCAGCCACTAACAGCGCCGCCCAGAGTGTTCTCATGGTTTCTTGCTCAAATCATCCGGTTTCAGGCCCGTGTTTAACTTGATAGACTCGATCACCACATCCGCGTACTTATGGCCGTTCTGAGTAATCGTCAGGCGCTTGGGTAGCTTCATGCCGTCCACGTCTGCAAACTCCTCGTAAGTTTCGTCGATGGTAGAGGGTGGTCCCTTCATCGCCGGCGAACTGTATTCCACCTTCGCTGGTAAGTTCGTCTTTTCATCGATAAAGAGGCGGACGGAACTGCCTTGCCCATCGGAAATCTCCAAGGTGTTATCGCCGGCCAGGTTCACGGTACGCCCCGGCAGACGGTCGCTGAGCAGCATGGGAAAGTAGAGCCGCAGCAGCTTATCCTCGACGGGCTTCAACTGCGCAGCCGGCAGAGGAGCCTGGCCCTGCGGACTCGACATCCACCCGGTTTTGCCGTCTCCATAAATCGAAACCGTGCCAAACGGCAAGGTGGTGTCCTCGCGGAAATATGAGGGCGCTATCCAGCGGTCCATGCGCCGCATAGTGGCGCCTCCCATGGATGGGTCTACGTGAAACTCGGCGACCTCCAACATATCTTTCACCGCGGCCAGCTTGTCCGCGCCTCCGGCGGCCTGTTGCACGCCAGCCAGCAACTGCCTGGCTTTAGCCGTATCCGCGGCGCTCGAGGGCGCGGCAGCCTTAGGTGCCGACTTCGGTTCGGGAATGGTTAAATCAATGGACGAAACCGGCAGGCCCAGCGTTGCGAGAGACTGCTGAAATTCGTCCGTCTTACCCACCGCCACGATGGTCAGATCAGCGGGCCGGACACGCTGCTGGGCGGCGCGCAGCACCTCGGCGCGGGTGACCGCTTCCAGGCCTTTCTGATAGCGGTCGATGAAGTCTTTGGGATAACCGTAATACTCGTAATTGAGCACGCGGCCCAGTGTTTTGGTTTTGGTGTCGAAAGCAAACACGAGCCCATTCAGCGCCGTTTGCCGCGCCGTCTCCAATTCATCGGCAGTAACTTCGGCGGCACGGATACGGTCGATCTGCTCCTTGACGGCTTTCAGCGTATCGGCGGTGGAAGCGGACTTGGTGCTGCCGGCGATTTCAAACAAGCCGGGGTGATCATAGTTCGCGCTCCAATCGGCCGAGATATCGTAAGCCAGCCCGAGTTGGGTGCGTACGCGCTCCACGAGCCGGCTCTGGAAGCCGCCGCCCAGAATATCGGCCATTACTTCCAGGGCCGGGTAATCTTTGTCTTTCCTTTGGCCAGACAAATGGCCCTCACTAAAGAAAGTCTGAGTGACATCGTCTTTCTTCGCCAGGTAAATGCCCGGGTGAGCCTGCTCGCGGACTGGAGGGAAGGGGGGCACTTTGGGCTGCGTGTAGTTCCAGTCGCCAAGCAGCTTAGTCAGTTTCTCCTGCATTTCGGCGGTGGAGAAATCGCCCCATACCGCCATCAGCATGTTAGCCGGGAAGAAGTAACGTTGGTAGAAGGCGACGACGTCGGCACGCTTGATGTTATCCAGCGTGGCATATTCCATCTGCCAGCCATAAGGCGTGTCCTTGCCATAGACGATATCGGAAAATTCGCGGTCGGCGATGCCGTGCGCATCGTCGTTGCGGCGGGCGATCCCGCTGCGCATCTCCGATAAGGCCAGGTCGATCTTATCCTGCCGGAAGGCGGGCGCGGTCAGTACGTCTTTGAAGATGCCCAGCACCGCATCGGTGTTCTCCTTCAGCGCCGAGAAGGATACCGAACCGCTGGATTCTCCAATATCGCTCTCCACGGAAGCGGCGATGTTTTCCAGTTCTTCGTCGAGTTGATCGCCGGTCTTATTCTGCGTGCCGCCCGTGCGCATTACCGTGCCGGTAACAGAAGCCAGGCCAATCTTATCCGCGGGTTCGAACAAGTTACCGGTGCGCACCCGAACCATGGCGCTGACGATAGGGAGTTCGTGATCTTCGAGTAAGTAGATCTTCAGTCCATTTGGCAAAGTATAAGTCGTTACGTCAGGAACCGGGATGCTCTTCAGGAGCGGAAACGTCAAGTTTCGGTAGGCGGCGGGGGTATCCGGAATATGCGCCGGACCCACGGTGGTCTGGCCCCAGGCGGCCGCGGCGGTGAGCATGAGCGCGACCAGCGGGCCATATGTGGCAGGAGCCGATGGCATTCTCATTGCGCACCTCCCGCGGGCTGTTTGGGCGAAACCAAGTAGGCTACTGTGCGGTTCCTGGGCACAAAACACTCCTTGGCCACCCGCTGTACGTCGTCGGCGGTAACCTGATTCAATTCATCCAGCGAAGTAAATACTTTCCGCCAGTCGCCATAGGTGGCATAGTAAGACGTCAATAAGCTGGCTAATCCCGAATTGCTATCGAGGCGCCGGATCAGACTGGCGCGAGTCTTAGTCTTTACGCGCGCGAGTGTCACAGTGTCCACCTTTTCAGACTTGAATTTCTCCAGCACTTCGTAGAAAGCCTTTTCGTTCTCCGTGGTGGTGTGCCCCATAGCCGGCGCCACGAAAAACAAAAACAGGTTCGGGTACTTACTGCCGGGGAATGTATCCTCCGCCTCGGCTTCGAGCGCTATCTGCTTGTCGCGCACCATCTCCTTATAGAGCAGGCCGGTGCGGCCGCTCGAGAGGATACCGCTGATCACATCGAAGACCGGATCTTCCTTGCTGTACTCATCCGGGCGCTTATAGCCCAGGACTAACAGGGGCTGGCTGGGCGACTCCACCTGCGCCTGCTTGGGACCCGCCTGCGCGGGCTCGGTAGTATGCAGCAGCGGCGGCAGGGGGCGCTTTGGCATGGGGCCAAAGTACTTCTCCGCCAGGCGCCGGACCTCGGCGGGGTTCACGTCTCCCACGATTCCCAGTGTGATGTTACCCGGCACGTAATACTCGTGAAAGAAACGCAAGGCGTCGGCGCGCCGCAGATGGGCGACGTCGCTCGGCCAGCCGGTGCCCATCACGCGGTATGGGAAGGCCGCGAAAGCGGTTGCTAGAAACGTCTGCACCAGTTTGCCCTGTGGTTCGGATTCCACGCGCATACGGTACTCTTCCATGACCACGTCGCGCTCTTTGTAGAATTCGCGGAACACCGGCTGAATGAACCGCTCCGATTCCAGCAGGAACCATAACTCCAGCCGGTTGGACGGCAGGCTGTAGAAATACTCAGTCGAATCCCATGCGGTCTGGGCGTTCATCCCTTCGCCGCCATTCTCCTCAATAATACGCGGGTAGAGATTCGATACGACATACGATTCGGACTTTTCTTCTGCGGCTTTCACCTCCGCCTCCAGCGCCGCAACTTTCTGGGGGTCCGCCTTGATTCCCTTGTTGCGCTCGGCATCGAGACGATCGCGGACCTCCTCTTCCTGCTCGATGGCTTTCTTCTCCTCAGGCCAGTTCTTGCTGCCGATGCTTTCGGTGCCCTTGAAGGCCATGTGTTCGAACATGTGGGCAATGCCGGTGGCGCCGGAGGGATCGTCCACGGAACCGGCATTCACATACGTATGAAACGATACGACCGGAGCTTCATGCCGCTCCACTACGATGAAATGCAGGCCATTGGGAAGCGTAAACTCGGTGACTTTCTTCGCAAATTCTTCGAGGTTCTGTGCGGCCAGCGACAGCGGCAGCAAAAAGACAATTAGGCGATGCGTCATGATCTATATTCGAAGTTACCAGATTCAGGTCTATCGGCGGGCTTTCCCGAAACGCTCCCTGACGGTTGCGGCTCAGTTACTTCCGGCGCTGTGCTATGCTGGCACGCGGGTTCACTAGTAAACATGCACTTGCTACCTACACAAGACGAGGTGGTGCGCGTTCTGCGCGACACCGGCGCGCTGCGCGACGGCCATTTTGAATACACCAACGGTCTGCACTCGAACGAGTATCTGCAGGTTCCGCTAGCCATGCGCTACTACCAGCACGCCCGCATGCTGAGCGTCGGTTTGAGCCGCCTGCTACGTGAAAACGCGGAGATCCGCGCCATCATCCCGGAGCTTTCGATTGTCACGCCCGCCAACGCCGGATTGCCGGTGGCGTATGGCGTGTGCGAAGCGCTGCGCGCGCGCCAGGTGTATTGGGCCGAGCGAGACGATACCGGCCAGCCGCTGCGCTTCCGCCAATTTCTGGAACAGCAACCCGGCGAACAGGTGGTGCTGGTGGACGACATCCTGCGCTCCGGCCGCAAACTGCGCGAGATGCGGGAACTGCTCGAATCGCGGGGCGCGCGCGTGGTAGCGCTGGCGGTGATTATCTATCAGCCTACGCCCCGTACCCGTGACTTCGGCGAGTTGCCGCTTTATTACCTGGCCCGGCTCAACGCCAGTTATTATGCCGATGCCGCGCATTGCGATCTGTGCAAGGAAGGCGCGCCGGTGCAGAAGGTTTGGGTGTAAATCGAGCGCCGGCCGATTGACAAACGCCGCGGTTCTCCGGTAGACTTCCTATAGCCAGCTACTATAGCCAGCTATAGAAGGCTCGGAAATGCCGAAACACGTGAACGACCGTCTGCAAGGCACCCTCGATCTTCTGGTCCTGAAAACCCTTGCTGGGCGAGGACGCATGCACGGATACGGCATCACGCTGCACATCGGGCAACTCTCGGCCGACGCCCTCCGGCTGGAAGAAGGATCTCTCTATCCGGCGCTCCACCGCATGACGCAGTCCGGCTGGCTCAAGGCGGAATGGGGCGTTTCCGGCAATAATCGCCGGGCGCGCTACTATCAGATCACCGCGGCGGGTCGCCGGCAGTTGGCTGAAGAAGAGAAAAACTGGGCCGCCTTAACGGGTGCGGTGGCGCGCGTGTTGCAGTTTACGTAGGAGCGGCAGCCATGGCGTGGTTCCATCGTGTGGCCAGCATTTTTCGCCGGGCAAGGCTGCGCGACGAGATCGCCGAAGAGCTGAGCTATCACATCGAAGCGCGCACGTCGGATAATCTGGCAGGCGGCGGCGATCCCGCCGAGGCGCGCCGGGATGCGCTGCGGCGTTTCGGCGGCGCCGGCGTTGCGCTCGAAACCGCGCACGACGCCGATAGCTTCGCGTGGATTGAAACCATCCTGCAAGACCTTCGATACGGCCTGCGCAGTCTGCGTGCAAATCCGGGTATCACGGCCGTGGCGCTGCTCTCGCTGGCGCTGGCGATCGGGGCAAATACCGCAATTTTCAGCATCGTGAACGCGGTGCTGCTGCGCGCGCTTCCTTACAAAGACCCGAATCGCATCGCCATGCTTTGGATCACGAATACGGTGAATGGAGCGCATGAGATCAACGCCAGTTCCCCAATTTTGAAGACTGGAAGGCGCGCAGCCGTGCGTTCCAGGATCTGGCGGCCTATCGGGAAGGCACTGCGGCGTTCAGCCTGAACGGCGAGCCGGACTGGGTCGAAGTCGCCTGGGCGCACGGCGCCTTCTTCCAGCTATTGGGACGCAGCACGGCGTTGGGCCGGATATTTTCCGGCAACGCGAATGATGCGCACGAGGTGGTGCTGAGCCATCGCTTTTGGCGAAGCCGTTTTGGTGCGTCGTCCGATGCCATCGGACGGACAGTGAATGTGAACGGCGTAGCCTTTCAGGTGGCCGGAGTGATGCCGGAGGATTTCAACTTCCCGTCGGAGAAGACGGAGCTTTGGGCGCCTGCGGTGGCCTGGCCGGATTGGCAGTCCCGCCGCGGCAACCGGGAGAGCGGCTTTGGCACGGTTGCCGGACGTATGCGGCCGGGCGTAACACTCGCACAGGCCCGCGCGGACATGGAGACGATTAACCGGCAGCTCGCCGACGAATATCCGAAAGCCAACGCGGATCGCGGTGTCGATATTGTGGCCCTGGCCGCTCAGATACATGGAAAAACTGTCCCTTTCATGCTCGCCGTGTTGTTCGGCGCGGTTACTTTCGTGCTGCTGACCGCGTGCGCAAATGTCGCCAACCTGTTGCTGGCACGGGGCGCGGCTCGCGAACATGAGATCGCGTTGCGGGCGGCGCTGGGCGCGGGCAGGTTACGCATCTTCCGGCAACTGCTAACCGAGAGCCTGGTGCTTTCGGGACTCGCGGGTGTGCTGGCCCTGCCAGTCGCCGGCTGGAGCATCCCGGCCCTGGTGGCGATGGCTCCGCGCGGCATTGCGCGCCTGGGTGAAGCACATATCGACGCGCGCGTGCTGGCGTTTGGTCTCATCCTGTCGCTCGCGACCGGTATTCTGTTCGGGCTTGCGCCGGCGATCCGAATTTCCGGAGGGCTGAGTGACCGAAGACAAACCGCCGGATTGCATGCACGCGCGTTGCGCCGCGGGCTGGTAGTCGCGGAGGTGGCGATGGCGGTGATCCTGGTGACCGGCGCCGGCCTGCTAATTCGCAGCTTTGCCGCCCTGCAGTCGGTCGATCCCGGGTTTCAGCCGCAGCGCGTACTCGCGGCCACGCTGCGCTTCCCCAATGCTGCGCCAGCGCGCCGCGCCGCTGTTTACCGCGATGGGGTGACGCGCATCGGCCGCTTGCCGGGGGTGATCGCGGCCGGCGCCATCAGCACGATGTTCTTCACCAGCGACCAGTCGAATTTCGGTCTACGCGCTCTGGAAGACAGGGTGGCCGAGGCGCCCGCCCGGTGGACGCCGATGACGTGGTCAACCATCGGCGGAGACTATTTCCAGGCGCTGGGCGTACCACTGCTCAGAGGGCGATTCTTCAACGAGCGCGATACCCAGGAAGCGCCGCCGGTAGTCATCATTAACGAAACCATGGCGCACCGTTACTGGCCGGGCCAGGATCCCATTGGAAAGGGCATCAAAGGCTTCGATGCGCGCGGGCGGAATGACGATTGGGTGCGCGTGATTGGCGTGGTGAAAGACATGCATAGCCGCGGCCTCGAACGCGCACCCATGGCGCAGATCTACGAAGCGCAAGCGCAATCGGACGATGCCACCGAGAATCTTGTTGTGCGCACCGCGGTGAGCGCGGCGGCCCTGCGGGAAGCCATCCGATCTATCGACAAAACCGCTGTTTGGGCGGACGTATCCACGCTGGAAGATCGGCTTCGGGAGCAGAACGCGCCGCGCCGGTTCCAGATGCTGTTGCTAAGCCTGTTCGCAGCTATCGCGCTAGCCCTCGCCGGCGCGGGCATCTTCAGCATGATGCATTTCTCGGTGGCACAACGCACGCGAGAGATCGGGATACGGATCGCCATGGGAGCGCGACCTGCCCACGTGATCGGTATGGTTATGCGCGAGGGCCTGCTCCTGGTCGCCGGCGGAGCGGCCACCGGATTTGCCGGATCTCTGGCGCTGACGCGCACACTCCGCGGCTTGCTGTTCGAGATCGCGCCGGGCGACCCGGCCACACTGACGGCCGTTTCGCTGCTGCTGGTGTCGATCGCGTTGCTGGCGTGTTATTTTCCGGCGCGCCGCGCCATGGGCGTGGATCCTATGATGGCCTTGCGCCACGAGTAGTCGACTGACACACAGAATGACCAGGATTGCCGCCATCGCCGATCTTGGGTCTTCCGGGTGCCCGCCGCGTCCTAGCCAGTACACCGAAAGCCAGGGCGATGACGGCGATGCGTGCATGTTTCATAGGCGGAATTTGATGCGCCTTTCAAAAGCGGAAATGGAGTCCCAGTTGCATCTGCCGCATGGGACTTGCCGTTGATGTTATCTGGCCCGCGCCGGAGACGTCCACCGTCGCGTTCGGCAAACCCAGGTTCACGTGGTTCAGGGCGTTGAAGTTCTCCCAGCGTAACTCCAGCGTTTTCCGTTCGGTGATAACGAAAACTTTGGCGAGTGCCAGGTTGAAGACCACCGATCCCGGTCCGCGCAGCGTTCCCTTGCCTGCATCGCCGTTACGGTAGGGCCCTTCGGGCGCCGTGTAGGCGGCTGGGTTAAACCATTCATTCGCATTTGGATTCGGCACGTTGGGATTCCCAATGATGTCCGGCCGGAAATAATTGAAGTCGGCATTGACTAACGGCGCATTGGAGATCGTCGGCGTGAATGCTACGCCGGAGTAAACAGTAGTCACTCCGCTGAAGCGCCATCCGCCTGCGATGGCATCCACCGCCTTGTTGACGTTGGTGCCGAAGTGGCGGCCTCTACCGAACGGCAGATCCCAGTTATGCAGCAATGTAAACGCATTTGTCCGATCGAATGTGGCGGGTCCATGATCGGCCGCCACGTCATAATTATTGGCAAATCCGTAGCCGCCCTCGCCATTGTCCAGCGCCTTGGAGAACGTGTAGGTGGCGATGAAGTCGAGTCCTTGTGCCACGCGCTTTTGCACTTTAACCTGGAGCGCGTTATAGCTGGAATTATCGCAGTTACAGACGCTATAGATAGCCTGCGTGTCGCCGAATTTGTAGAACGGGCGGCGCGGGTCGTAATCCCCCGGACCGGGGACCGCCTGATTCTCGTTCAGATTCAAGAACAAATGGCGTCCCACGTTGCCCACATATGCCACCTCGGCGGTGAGAGTGTGCGTGAATTCGTGCTGGACTGTGAAGTTCCAAAAATCAGCCAGCGGAATCCGGTAGGAATTCAATGGATCGAAATAAAAGTAGACTGAGACGCCATTAGGCAGCGGATAGCGGCCATTGGACCCGATGGGTGGCGTGGGCGGCGCCGGCGGTCCCGAAGTGAGGAACGTGGGGATTGCGGTGGTATACGGATTTGGTTGGGTCAGATCCTCCACGAACTGCACTGGTGGGTCGAGCTCCGGATTTTGAGCGAAGACAGCGCCCACGCCCGCGGCATTGTAACTGCGCCCGTAGCCGGCACGGATCACCGTCTTGGGAAAAATCCGATAGGCAATTCCAAGCCGCGGCGCGAATCCCAGGTTGTAGGGTTTGATACCCATGTTGCTGGGAACGCCGCCGATTCCGGCGACCACCACGTCTCCCGTCGCCGGGTCGAAGGTCGCCGCGCTCCCTGGCTGTGCGCCGACTTGCGGCAGATAGTTCTCATAGCGCATGCCGATGGTGACGGTGAGCTTGGGCGTGGCCCGCCACTCGTCCTGGCCAAACAGGAATAACCGGGTCTGCCGCAGGGCCGGGTAAAAGCCCGCACCCGTGAACTGTTGCACGAACCCGCTCGGATAACCAAGCAGGAACGAGGCCAATGCCGCTCCCGTAGTGGCATTGCCGTTGGCCAGCGTATCGATATCGGAGTCCCCCGTAACCGAGTCCGCGAAGGTTACCTCGCCGGCCCGGTGCGTGCTGCTGTCGATGCGCCTCTGCTGGTTGCGACGGATATCCACACCCCACTCGATGGTGTGATTCCCAGTCTGCTTGGTCCAATTACTAACCCACTGGAACTGGTTCTCGGTTTCGTTCAGCGGGCAGTTACAGCTATTCACGCCCAGCGCGTAGCCGAAATCGAACCCACCGTTGCCGTTGATGTAGAAAGCGGGCATGCCGGAGGTATCGTCACTTCCCCGGTTCAAGCCCAACAGGCCGGAATCGAGCGCCGGAGTCGTGCCATAACCCTCCGGAAGGCTATGGACGTGGTAACGATAGTAGCCGAACCGAAAGTCGGCGATCAGCGATGGGCCGATGGTGTAAGTGTAGCCGACCGCCAGACTCTGATTGCGCGAAGGCGAATCGCCGGCATAGCCGAAAGGGCTTGGCCCTCCCGCTTCCTCGCCGAAAGCTCCCGGTCCGTACAACAGAAAATTCGCCAAAGTGTATCGCGCAAAGAAGTGATGATTGTTGGCAATGTTATAGTCCACCCGCTCATCGTATTGGTCGGCGTTGGAGACTTCCCGCACTGTCGTTTCGTAGTTGTTGTAGATTTGACCTGGAGCGCCAAAGTTAGGCAGCGGGATGTAGTTTAATAGCTTCTCCATGGCGGGGGCGGGTGTGATTACGTTGACTTGACCATTAGTCGAAAAAGCCTGGCGGCCGGTGCCGTCCGGGTTGCCCGTCGCGGGATCGAAGACCATGCCGGCTTGCGCCGGGACCCTGCCGCCCTCAGTGGTTGTTACATAGGCCGGATTCGCGCACCCGCTAGCCGACGTCGAGCCGTCCGCGCAGATATAGTTGCCGAGCAGGCTGGTAAGGTTACCATTACGCTCATCCTGCGTAGGGACCGTGGTGATCACGGTTCCGCCCAAATCGCGCCGCGTCCCCTGATATGCAAAAAACTCGAACAGCTTGTTCTTGCGGATCGGGCCGCCAAACGATCCGCCGAACTGGTTCCAGCGGATGGGCGCATCCACGCCGCTGAAAGGATCGGCCGCATTGAAGAAATCGTTACGCAAGTACTCGAATGCCGAGCCATGGATCTCGTTGGTGCCCGATTTGGTTGCCGCCTGCAACAAGGCGCCCGATACGTTCCCGAATTGCGCGTCGTAATTACTCGAAGTTACTTTGAATTCTTCCAGCGCATCGGGGTTCGGAACGATCACTGAAATCCCGAGGATGTTACTGTGATTCTCTGTTCCGTCGAGCACGAAGCCGTTGGAGTACCCAAGTTGACCGTTCACCGGAGTTTGTTGGTCGCGCTGCTGATTCTCGTCCGTGGCTGGGCCGGACGCTCCGGAATAAAGGCCCGCTCCAGGTAGAGCCACCAGCAGCGTTGTGATATTGCGGTCAAGGATCGGCAGCTTGCCCAGTTCCGCCGCGGTAAGGGTATTACTCACGTCGGCGCGATCTATTTTCAGCAGTGGGCTTTCACCGGAGACTGTAACTGCGGTGGAAGTCTGGCCGATCTGAAGTTGGGCGTCGAGGTGCGTTTCCGAGTCCACCTGCACCTGGGCTGCGATCACGAACTCGGCGAACCCCGTAGCCGAAATGTGAACTTCATAGCGGCCTGGGAGTAAGTGCGTCTGGGTGAAATTCCCGCTGCCGTTGGACAAGGTTTTGAATTCCCCGCCACGGTCCAGGTCGCGAACGATGACTGAGGCGTTGGGTACAGCGGCGCCCGCCTGATCGGTGACGTTGCCTGTAATGTTGCCGAAAACCGCCTGGCCCACGGCTATTATGGCGGCCAGGAGCATGACCACGAGAAGCTTCGTTGCCATTGTGTACCTACCTCCCCTTTCAGGTTTCTATTTCGGTGGATTTGAAACGCCACCACTGGCGGGCTGCGGCGAGGCAACCGATTTATCGTCCCCGATCCTTTTGTACAGGGCGATCTCCTTTTGAGCTGCGGCTTCGTCTCCCAGGGACTTGTACGCCGTAGACAGTAAATAGTGAGGAATTTTGTTTCCTGGATCGAGCCTCGCTGCTGCTTCGAGGTGGGACACGGCTTCCGCGGCCCGGCCGAGCCTCATCAGCGTCTTCGAGATTCCGACTTGCGCTTCCACGAATTCCGGTTGATAGCGGAGTGCGCGTCCGAAGTGGGCCAGGGCCGAGTCCGATTCGCCGTGTTCCCGGTCGATTTCACCCAACTCGTACTCGGCATCCGCGTTCCTAGGGGAAATCGTCAATTCCCGCTCGAACTCACGCCGGGCCCGCTCGACGGAATCGGGAGTTCGCGAAGCGTTTAGAATAATGCGGCCCAGGTGATAGTGTGCGGCCGGAAGATGCGGATCCCGCTCGATTGCGTTGCGGTACTCCTTTTCGGCGGCCGCAAAGCGGTCGAGGCTTTCGTCGACCTGCGCATTGGCGTAGTGGGTCCACGCCGAATCGGGGGCCGTGCGCACCAATTCCGCCATGAGCGCAAAAGAACGGTCGCTGTGCAGGCGGCAGACCTGGTACAGGACTTCCGCGTCGCCTGGGTAGCGCCGTACGAGTTCTTCGCCTACCGCCGCCGCCTTGTCAAAAGCCTTCAGCTCCGTATACGATCGCGCCAAATCCAAGCCAATGAGCCTGCCAATTTCCCGATCCGGCGGACTTGCGAACGCCGGCCCGAGAATCGCGGCGGCTTCCTCGAAACGTCCCAAATCCGCGTCGCAGAGCCCGGACATCAGGTCCAGTTGCGGCAGGGCGGGATTCAGTTTGCGGGCACGGTCGAACGCCGTCAGCGCCTCGGACGCCCTTCCTTCGAAATACAACGCGAGACCCAGGTTGGCCTGAACTTCCGGCACGGAGGGCGCCAGGCTCGCTAGTTTCTCGAGCGCTTTCGCAGCTTGCTCCCAGTTTTTCGCCGCCATTGCCGAGCGCGCCTGGCCGGAAAAGCGTTGGAGGTCGGCATCGCGTTCCTGGGCAGTGACGCTGACACCGAAAAACAGCAGAAACAGGCATGCTCGAATCATAAACCCCGCCGCCTTTCTGGACACTATACCACTGAAGGTCACTTCCGGCTTAAGTTTTCCTGAAGCCAGTCCACCAAGCGCTGTTTGTAGAATTCCCACTCTCTGTGCCCGGCCCAGTTCTCCATGCCGTGCGGCGCTCCCTCCAGGACAACCAGCGCGTGACGCGCCCCACATTGCTTCAACCGCTCCGCATAGGCCAGTGTGCCTGCGTAAAGTTCATCCTGTGTTCCCTGAATGAGCAGCACCGGAGGCATGTCGCGGTGGGCGTGAAACAGTGGCGAGTAACGCTCTAGAATGGCGGCGTCCCAATGGCCGAAAATACGATCCAGCATCGGGCGATCGGACGGGTCGTCCGCCCAGCGGGTGAAATCGTACACGCCGTAAAAGGACACCACCGCTTGGACTTCGCATCGCGGGCATGGCTGCGACGCAATCTGGGTTGCCATCTGGCCGCTCGCGGACTCGCCCAGGACGGCGATGTGGTCGGGGGCTACGTGAAAGCGCTCCGCGTGATTGCGCACGTAGCGGATTGCCGCGCGCAAGTCATCCAATTGATCGGCATTGCGCACGTATGGTGTGAGCCGATAATCGATTGAAAACCAAGCGAACCCGGCCTGCGCCAAAGGACCGAAAACCGGCGAGACGTAAGTCGTCTTGTCGCCTGCCTCCCATCCGCCGCCGTGGACGATCACTACGCCGGGAAAGGGCCCCGCGCCCTCGGGAATGAAAGCATCCATGCGCAAATCGCGGCCGCCCGGACGCGCATAGGTAATGTCTTTCCATAGGCCGCGTTGGTCCCCGCGCAGCCAAGCCCCCAAATCTTCTTTCCATTCCCACTGATCGGGATGCCAGTTCTCGAAGTTGTGGATGCCGCCGGCAACGGGAACGAACCGGCATCGCGGCCACTTCGCGCACATCCCTTCGATCTCGCGGGGCGGCACTTCCTCATCGTTGGTTCCGTGAAAGATCAATAGCGGCGCGCCTGGGGCCGGGGGATGTGCATCGAATCGCGCTCCAAATAGCACGACTCCATTCGCTTTTGCCTCGCCGGCCACGCGAACCGCCGGCGTGGCTCCAGCATCTTCGGCAATCAGTACCAGGCGGCTGCCAATGTTGAATCTTCCCGGGCACAGAATATACCTTACGGCGGCGCGAACATCTTCGAGATTCCGGTAATCGATGGAGAACCAGGCGAAACCAGCATGCTCCAAGACCTCAAATAGTTGTGTCAGGTGCGTAGACTTGTTCCCGTTGCCGCCATGTATCAGAACCGCAGCCGGCCGCGGCGAACCGGCCGGCGCATACGCATCTAGCGTCAGACTCCCGGAATATTTCACATTGCCAATCGCGCCTGCAACCATATAGTTGCCGGCGGGATCTCCGGTGGGTGCGGGACAAGCTTGACCGGAGGCACTGAGCTGCGTGCAGCAGCCGACGCACACGGCCACTATCGGAGAGAGTCGATGAATCGGAATTCGCATTCGTTCACCCGACCGCGGGCGGCTCTGCATTCAGCTTGGTAGCCAGGAACGGCCCTTGAGCTTCAGTCCGCGCCGGACGCCGGTTCAATTCTGGAGCATAGCGCTGCACCCAGCGCCACACGGTGGTGTGCCATAACAACGCCGATCGGCTCTTGCTCATCTCCTGACCCTAGCAAAATGTGGCGGCGCCGTTTGCAACACTACCGCATTCATGGGAGCAAGTCCGGCTATGCCCGGAAGTGATTCTGGCCGAGGGTTTGCTTTGAGCCAACAGGAATCAGTCGCATCGACGTATTGGGTGGCGTTATGATGGAGCATCTTCGAGCATCTTCGAGCATCTTTGAGAAGGACCTGACTGATTGGCCCAAGGCGCGATTTGTGAGAAAGTGTCAGGCTCCTCGGCCAGCTAGCGCAGCGCGCCAGACGCCCCCGGGGCAATCATGAATATCTCAGCGATCTTCACCGAACGGCCCGTGGCCACCACCTTGCTAACCGTAGCGATTGCACTGGCGGGCGCAATGGCCTTCCGGGTTCTGCCGGTGTCGCCACTGCCGCAAGTGGACTTTCCGACGATTTCGGTGGAGGCGGAGTTGCCTGGCGCGAGTCCCGAGACGATGGCCTTGTCGGTGGCCACGCCCCTGGAGCGCCAGTTCACGCGCATCGCTTCCGTCACCGAGATGACCTCGTCGAGCAACCTTGGATCTACCAGCATCACCCTGCAATTTGATCTGAACCGTAATATCGACGCGGCTGCGCGCGACGTGCAGGCAGCCATCAACGCGGCCCGCGGATACCTTCCCACGAACCTTCCGAGCAACCCCAGTTTCCGGAAAGTGAATCCATCCGATTCTCCCATCATGCTGCTGGCGTTGACTTCGCCCATTCTCAGCCAGGCCCGGATGTACGACGCGGCCTCGTCCATCATGGCGCAGAAGCTGTCGCAGGTGAGCGGCGTGGGTCAGGTGGACGTTTGGGGGAGTTCGCTGCCGAGCGTGCGGGTCGAACTCAATCCCAGCATACTGAACAAATACGGCATCGGCCTCGAGCAGGTGCGGAGCGTGCTCGCGGCAGCCAACTCCAACACTCCCAAAGGCCATTTTTCGGACGAACACCGAACCTGGGAAGTGGGCGCCAACGATCAAATCTTCACGGCCAGCGATTACCGGCCGCTGATCGTCGCCTACCAGAACGGATCGGCCGTGCGGGTTTCCGACGTAGGCGAGGTGTTGGACTCGGTAGAGGACATCCGCAATGCGGGCTATGCTAACGGTCTGCCCTCCGTGTTGGTGGCGGTCTTCCGCCAACCCAGCGCGAACATTATCGATACGGTGGACCGCATCCGGGCGGAGCTCCCGATGTTGCAGGGGTCCATTCCACAAGCCATCCACCTGATGGTTACCATGGATCAAACGGTGACCATCCGCGCCTCGGTGCATGACGTGGAAAGGTCGCTGCTGATCTCCGTGGCACTGGTGGTGCTGGTAGTATTCGCGTTCCTCAGGAGCCCGCGGAGCACACTCATCCCAGGCGTGGCCGTGTCCGTATCGCTGATCGCCACGTTTGGCGTCATGTACCTCCTGCATTACAGCATAGATAATCTGTCGCTGATGGCACTCACGATCTCCACCGGCTTCGTAGTGGACGATGCGATTGTAGTGATCGAAAACATCACGCGTTACCTTGAACAGGGCATGCGTCCGATGGAGGCGGCGCTGAAGGGCGCGAAGGAGATCAGCTTCACGGTGCTATCCATGAGCGCCTCGCTGATCGCCGTATTTATCCCGATGCTGTTAATGGGGGGCATTGTCGGCCGCCTCTTCCACGAGTTCGCCGTGACACTCTCGATTGCCATCGCGGTTTCGCTGGCGGTGTCGCTGACGACCACGCCCATGATGTGCGCGCACCTTCTGAAGACGCACCGCGAGCATGGCTGGCTGTACCGCGTGACCGAACGGGTATTCCAGGCCAGCATCGATTTGTATGGCGCGACTCTGTCCGCAGCGTTGCGGGCCGCGCCGCTCACACTGGCGATCCTGCTGGCGACCATCGGCTTGAATGTGTATCTGTTCACCCATGTATCCAAGGGATTCTTTCCGTTGCAGGACAACGGACGCCTGATGGGCGCCATTCAAGGCGACCAGGACACTTCGTTCCAGTCGATGAACAAAATCCTGCAGCAGATGATCGCCATCGTGGATGCCGATCCGGCGGTCGCCACCGTTAACGGGTTCACCGGCGGTGGCACGTCCAACACCGCGCGCATATTCGTTAATCTGAAGCCGCTCGCGCAGAGGAAAGTAACGGTGGACCAGGTCATAGCGCGATTGCGGCCGCCACTCGAACGGATACCCGGCGCCGCGCTTTACATGCAAGCTTCGCAAGACTTGCGGGTGGGAGGGCGCATGAGCAATGCGCAGTACCAGTTCACTATGCGCGGCGATAACTTGCCGGAACTCACCACTTACGCTCCCAAAATCCTGGAGCAGATGCGGAGTATTCCGGTCATCGCTGACGTTAGCAGCGACCAACAGGATCGCGGGCTCCAGGCCATGGTGGAGTATGACCGGACCACTGCCGCACGCTTTGGCATCGCGTCGCAACTCATCGACAACACGCTCTACGACGCTTTCGGGCAACGCCAGGTGTCCACCGTATACAGTCCGCTGAATCAGTACCACGTCGTCATGGAGGCAGCGCCGGAATTCTTGCAGGACCCACGGATTTTGAACCAAGTCTATGTGCGAGCGCCTGGCGGAAGCGAGGTTCCCTTAAGCGCGTTCGCGAGGTTTGGCCCGGCCACTGCGCCCCTCGCGGTGAACCATCAGGGCCTGGGACCGGCGGTGACCGTCTCCTTCAACCTTCAGCCGGGTGTCGCTCTGGGCGACGCCGTGCAAGCGATCCTCGCCGCCGCCGCCAGGATTGGCTTGCCGCGCACCATTCGCACCGGGTTTGCGGGTACGGCGCAGGCCTATCAGCAATCCCTTGGCAACCAGCCCATCTTGATTTTCACGGCGCTGGCTGCCGTCTATATCGTGCTCGGAATTCTATACGAAAGCCTCGTTCATCCGATTACGATCATTTCCACCCTGCCCTCGGCGGGTGTGGGCGCACTGTTGGCGCTGATGATCACCCACACCGATCTCAGTGTCATCGCTATGATCGGAATCATTCTTCTGATTGGCATCGTGAAAAAGAATGCCATCATGATGATCGACTTTGCCTTGATGGCCGAGCGGATTGAGGGCAAGAACTCGCGGGATTCGATTTTCGAAGCGTGCTTGCTTCGCTTTCGGCCGATCCTGATGACCACGATGGCGGCCATGTTGGGGGCGTTACCGCTGGCGCTTGGGACGGGCACCGGATCGGAACTGCGCCGGCCGCTCGGCATTACGATTATCGGTGGCCTGCTGGTGAGCCAGTTACTGACGCTCTACACGACGCCGGTGGTGTATGTTTATTTCGACCGGCTCCAACGCTGGTTTTCTGGCGTGCTCCTCGGGAAACGGCCGGAAATCCGCAGCACTGAGTAAAAGGCTGGATCCGCGCGAGCTAGACCTGCGCACTACAGCATTCGCTTGGCTTCAAAGTTGCCGTCAGCATGCGCGTAAAGGGACTCGCAGCCGGGGGCCACCGCTACGCCAGCGGTCGGGCTGACGGGGACGGCTACGAACAAACCAGTTTACCTAATGTAATCTCTGCGTCGTCGACGGATATCGGAAGCGATACGTGCCAGTACGATCCGCGTTACCGGGCAGGTTCACTGCGTCATGTGAACTCCCTAAGACCGCGCACTTCTTGCGCATCCAGACGCCCCACGCGACCGGCCCGGCTTCCGTATCGGTATCGGTCAGCACGCGGCCGGGCACCCGCTACTGCTTTGCAAAATGGAAGTTCTTCACACGCCCCGCGTTCAGGGTGAAGCCCGTGATTTTGCCGCCCGGTCCTCGTTGGAAATGTAGATCGCCATTAAGCCCCCAAAAGGTATCGGTAATTGTCGGTTCCAGCTTCTCTGGCTTTGACTTCAGCCGCTTCAAGACGAGGCTGCCGCCTTCCACGGCGATCCGATAGATTGGGTCGATCTCCTGGCTGACATACGCACCCGCAAAGCCCGCGAGTTCGTTGGGCGTAGGCCGGAATTCAGCGACTCGTCCGTAGATGTCCGGCTTCTCCGCTCCGGGGAAGTGAATGCTCAATCGTTGCGCCGGTCCGCCTGCAGCGTCAGCGAAGGTCAATTCACCCGGCCCATTGGCAAGCCGGAAACGGCTCTCGGAAAGGGCCGTCATTTCGCGGCCACCGCTGCCTGAAAAAGCTAACGACATCTTGCCATCCTTGACCGTGACGCGCACGGCGCGCTCGTCGTCCTTCTTGAAATACAAACCCGCGTATTGCGCCAGACGCTCCGCCGCCACCGCAACAGACTTAGGCATCGTTTCGGAGCGGACCGGCGCCGGCTCCTTGAACTCGGCGGCCAGATAGATATCGGCAACCCTTTGCGTCAACTCGCCAGGGTTGGTTTCACCTTTGTTGCAAAGGCAGGCCACGGCGAAGTGCTGTTCGGGAAAGCGCAGGAAGTCGGCCCGATAGCCCGCGTCTGCACCACCGTGACCAACGGTGGGAAGTCCACGATACTTCCCGAGCGCCAGTCCGAATGCATAGTCGATCACCTTGCCGCTGTTGAGCTTGCCGCGTTCCAGTTGCTGCCGCACGAAGTCCGGGCCACCCACGCGCGGATGGTAGAAATTCTCATCCCACTGCGCCAGGTCTTCCACGGTGGTCAACAGGCTGGTGGCACCGACGGTATCGAAGTTCGTCACGCTCAGGCGATAGCTGTTCTCCCCTTCTCCTTCCACGTAACCGTACGCGATGTGCTTGACGATCTCGGCGTGATCGTCGCGAAAGTGCGTGCTCTTCATGCCAAGCGGCTGGAAGATTCGCTTCAACGTAAACTCGCGCAGCGATTCACTGCTGACGCGCTTGACGATTTGTGCCAGCAATGTGAAGCCAGTGTTACTGTACACATACTCGGCCCCAGGGGTGAAGTTCAGTTCCTTTTGACGCGAGATGACGTCGGGCACATCGTCGTCGGTGATGAGATCGAGCGAATAGCGCCAGCCGGCTAAGCCGAGCAGCGCCCATTGGTCGCGAAGACCGCTGGTGTGGTGGACCAGTTGGCGGATGGTGATGGGCGCGCCGAAATCAGGCAGCTCGGTGACGTACTTGTGCACGTCGTCGTCGAGCGAAATCCTTCCTTCCTGCGCAAGCAGGATGATCGCCGCCGCTGTGAACTGCTTGGAAATTGACGCCACGTGAAACACGGTCTCCGGTGTGATCGGAATATCGTGATCGAGGTCGGCCATGCCGTAACCGCGTTTGTAGACGATCTGGCCGTCCCTGATGACAGACAGCGAGCAGCCCGGCGAAACGGTGGAATCCCACTTCGCGAATACTCCGTCCACCCGCTGGTGCAGGTCGTTCCTTGCAGTGGGCGCGTCCTGGGCGAGTGTGAGGGCAGATGCCAGGAAAAGAAGAGCGGCGGCTCGAATCATGGTTCCTCCGTTAGGCTATCGGCCCGATCAGCGTAACAGACTGGCGGACAGGGCGGGACGTTCAGGCTACAATTTATTTCGTACTACTACGAACTATTGCCCGGAGGGCATGATCATAGATTCGAATGCGACGTGCCCCGACTTGTAACCCACTCTGTGAATTCTTGCGCGATGTGCATGCGCTGCTCAATAGTATCCCTGGCATCGAGCGAACCCTTAGTCGACATATAGATGATTTCGTGGGCGGCGTTTATCCACCGAATCTGCCAGCTTTGACAGCCATCTACAGGGTCCTTGAATACGAGCGACCGCACGCCCTCACTGAGATGGTTAGCGGGTGCCCAATGCCAATATGGATAAACTAAGAAAGCGACTGAAGCGTCATATCGATGTCGGTAAAGAAGTCGGATTTTGGGAATGCACCGAGCAGTTCGGGATCGCGCAGATGACGATTCTCCCAGCGGGACGCTGACCGTAAGCCTGGGAGCCTACGGAGGCTAAGCTGTAGGACCGGGACAGCCCGCATTGGCGCGGACAGACCAGCGAATCCGAGGGGCGACGCGAGCGGCCTTGCGTTCAGGCCGCAGGCGTGACTGATCATTCAAGCCCTCGCACGAGCGAAGTCTCGTATCTCCAAACTCGCGAATGTACCTGAAACAAGGGGTGATATTACTTGATAAGGCCGCCGAAGACACGACGAGGCCCGGCTCCGGCTCTTGCGTACCGCAAACCTGAGTGGTGGTAACTTTGGGGCAGATGTTTATCATCATCTTCTTCTATGGCGATGGCGGCTCTGTGCACCTCACGGGGGATAATGTCCGCGCAATGACACCGGCCAAGGCAAGAAGCACGTCGAGCGAACACGCCTGGCCGGCATCTCTGGCCACTTGGTCCGCGTCTTCCGCCAGGATTGTTGCGTTCTTAGCAGCATCTATCGCGGTGCCACTGGCGATCGCGCAGGCGCCTGAGAAGGGCGCCGCGCCTGTGCCGGAGCAGAAGCAACAGCCGGCGGACAGCTTATCTCCGGCTTCCGCAGCTCTTTCTCCCGTCTCGGCGACGGTGCCGACCGCCCGCGCGACGAAGGTAAATCCGAAAGACGGTTTAACCTACCTCCTGATCCCGCCAGGGCGGTTCATGATGGGCTGCTCGCCAGGGGACGAGGAGTGCTTTGACGAGGAGAAAAGGTCACACGAAGTAACAATAACCTCGGGCTTCTGGATGGGCCAGACGGACGTGACGCAGGACGCCTACAAGCGCGTGATGGGGCGGAATCCGAGTCATTTTAAGGGCGCAAGCTTGCCGGTCGATTCGGTAAGTTGGTCTGAAGCCCAAGCATATTGCCAGGAGGTGGGGGCGCGGCTGCCGACGGAAGCGGAGTGGGAATATGCGGCCCGGGGAAGCGATCCGTCCAGCCGGTACGGCCCACTGGGAGACGTCGGATGGCACCGCGGCAATAGCCGAAGAACGACCCACGCGGTGGCGCAGAAGAAGGCGAATACATACGGGCTGTACGATGTGCTCGGAAATGTATGGCAATGGACCGCGGATTGGTACGGGGATTACGCATCCACCTCGGCGAGCGATCCGACAGGGCCAGCCGACGGAACCGGGCGCACGTTGCGCGGTGGTTCTTGGGCCGACAATTCGAGATTTCTGCGTGCATCGGAGCGCGAGGGGGCCTTACCTGGCAACCGTTACGACGTGATCGGGTTCCGGTGTGCGAGTGCCTTTGTTCCGGAGGACCGAGATCTGTCGGCGGGGTTTGTTCCCGAGGACCGAGCTGTGCCGGCCAGCGGCGGCAGCGAGTCGGTCGACTTCACATCTCCAGCGGCCTTTTCGTGGAAGGCTTCGAGCAGCGCGGACTGGATTACGTTCACGGGTCAAACGTCAGGAGTTGGCAAGGGGACGCTCCGCTATCAGGTTGCGGCCAACGCGGGGCCCGACCGCGCCGCCACCATCACGGTGGCCGGCTCTTCCTTCACCGTGGAGCAGGAGGCGGGTTCCATCCCAGGGCTGAGTTTCATCGGATGCATGCCCCACATCGCCGCCGAGCAGGATTGGAAAACGACGTTCACGCTGATCAACAAGGATACGGCGCCGACGCAGGTCCGCCTCAGTCTGATGGGGGACGCCGGTAGTCCTCTCAAATTGCCTGTCACCTTTCCCCAACAGCCTCCAACTCGGGGACCGCTCATCGGGGCTTCGCTGGACCGAACGTTACCCTCCAACGCTTCGTTGATTATCGACACAGCAGTTGGGCAAACCGCGCCGATTCAGGTGGGCTCAGCGCAACTGGCCGCGACTGGTGCGGTGGACGGGTTCGCGATCCTCCATTTGATTCCCGGAGGGCAAGACATCGCAGTGCCGCTCGAAACCCGCAATGCGGGATCCTATCTACTGGCATTCGACAACACCGGCGGAGTGGAGCTGAGCGTAGCTCTTGCCAACAACTCCCCGCAGGCCGCCAACGTTGGGGTGGTGATTCGCGATGCTACCGGCGCGCAGATTGGAACCGGCACCCTCGCCCTGGAGAGCGGCGGCCATATTTCGTTCGTCTTACCCGCGCAGTACCCGGTCACCGCGAACAAGCAGGGCACCATCGAGTTTGATACTCCGCCAGGCGGCCGGATCAGTGCGTTGGGCATCCGCAACACGCCGCTAGGGACGACTCACACGCTCACCGCGATTCCAACTCTGGCCAACATCGGAACCGGCGGCGGTTCGATTCCGCACATCGCCACGGGAAACGGCTGGCAAGCCACGTTCGTGCTGATCAACACGGGTAGAAGCGCAGCGCGCGCCAGTCTAGCTTTCTTCGACGACGGAGGGAACCCGCTCTCGCTGCCGATAGAGTTTCCGCAGCTCGGGGGCGCGGCCTCTGTAGTTTCCTCCGTGAATCAAACTCTGGCGGCAGGGGCGACTTTGCTAGTCGAGAGCGCGGCGCCGTTAACGAATCCGGCGCCAACCGTTGGTTCGGCGCACGTCTCCACCGATGGCAACGTCGGCGGATTTGAGATCTTGCGTTACAATCTGAGCGGGCAGGAAGTGGTTGTACCGATCGAGAGCCGCAACGCCAAGGCTTACCTGCTCGCGTTCGACAATAGCAACGGGACCGCCACGGCCGTCGCGATTAACAGCACCTCCACGCAAGCGGCGAGTATCCCGGTGGTGGTTCGCGATGACACCGGCGCGCAAATCGCAACTGACACGATTCCCTTGGCGGCGAATGGGCACCTGGCGTTTACACTGGTGGTGGACAAATATCCGGCGACCGCGAAGCTTCGCGGTACAATCGAGTTCGATACGCCAGCAGGCGCTCAGATCGGCGTGCTAGGCATCCGTATTCCCGCGGCACACACCTTTGCTACCTTGCCGACATTAGTAAAATAGCTGGCGTAACCCGAAAAGACAGGTGATTCCTGCCAAGCTGCAACACACCGGAGCTGCTTCACGGGCGGAAGGGATAGGACAAAGCTCTATCGCAGGCGCTCTGCGATGCGGTAAGCAACCTCTGCTGGACTACATACGAGGGAGGCAAAGTGTCCGGCGGAGTAGTATTCAAGATCAAACCGTAATGATAAGTTGGCGCTTAGGAGCTGGGAGCGATACATGTTCTACCTCAGTGGGGAGCCTGGCGCAGCTCCGCCGGCAAGCATGACCACGGTAACAGTTAAGCTGCTGTGGCTACCGATATCGCCGCACACCAGGCCGTCGCGCACATGTAACCACCGTACCGTAAAAATCGGCTTCGCCTTCACTTAACCTTTTCGTCTACCCCCCTGCCGAGGTCATTTTGATGATTTTTGGCTGTCACAAAAACCCTTCAAGACCTCTTCGAGGTCGGAGTCGACATACCTTCGACCACACGACCTTGGTTTTTGCCAAATCACAATGCCGCTGGCTGGCTTTACCACCAGCTGAAAATCGGCCGGTTTAGACACGGGCTGTTAGGGCTCGATTGATTTCCCGATCGAGATTGGCATCGAGGGCAGAAGCGCTGCGCGGTGTGGCAGACATAACAGACCTCCAAGGTCCTTGCCGTGACTAATTCTCGCCGCGGTTGCCTCTTAGATGTGCCTGTAATACAAGGGGTCCAGATGCAAGGAGTATGCGGATACGAGGCGCCGGGTGAACGTCGACGCAGCTCGGAAGTTACTTAGCGAGCACGGTCAATTCTCGACAAAGTGGACGAAATCGCGGCCTTGGCGCGTGTCTCTCCTTCTTACGGTTTATGCCGTGTCAGCCGGCAAACAGGGCCGGTTGCGCACGGTGATGGATATTAGGACAACGGCTCCGGTGGTCGAGACGGCGCTGCGGAGTGCGGATGCGCTGGACGGTCCAAAAGCCATTCTTCGATTAGTTTGCGGCAACCTGCTGCGGCATGCGAAAGCATGGTGACGTCATGCGCATCATCCTGAATACCGCGCCGCACGATGTGTAAGTGGTCGAGACCCTGGCCGCGGCTACCGGGCGTTACCGCCAGGCGTTGGTCAGATCGGCCGGCGGCTCACTTGGATCGCCGCTCCACGTAAGGGCGTGGATCTGAGCCATGTAGTGCAGGTGCTGTGGTTCGACTCCCGCTGTTCGGCGTTGTTCATGCTCGTCGACGATAATCGCTGTTCCTACACTACGAGCGCGCCGAAAAAAATGGCTTTGTGACGCGGCCAGCCGTGCTCTGCTGCGTAAAGAATGAATCGTCGCAAATGCGCGCTAAGATTCGGCGGCATGCCGCACCGACTTGCAATCACGCCGGCTACGGTACGCCGCCGGTGGCCAGGCCGCGCCCGGCAGTACCGTCTATCGCCTCGCGGGAGTGACGTCGGTTACCGGCAGATCCCAGTGGGCCAACAAAACCTCGAACCGGCGTTGTTCCTCACGCTTATAAGTGTCCTGGTCAGGCCAGAGTTGCCGGATCAGACGATCTTCATCCGGGTTGGAGGATGTCGCCAGTGTGGAGTTCTTGAAGCGAATAGTGACGCGGTAATCCCAACGGGAATCCTCAGTCATGTGATTGGCGGGCTGCTCGATCTTCACCGAGATCATGCGGCCACTCTCGACAATCTTCTGAAGCAACGGGTAATGGTTCTTCAAAAAGAGTTGCAGGAATTCCTGCTGATGTCCCCACTGCACCTTGTAATAATATTCCACCGTATAGGGCTGGTCAGGAGCCCCCTGCGACGGCGCGCCTTGGGCGAGCAGCGGCCGGGCCATAATTGACAGCAATAACACAAACAAGATTTTCTTCATGAGATTCTCCAACTGCAGAGTGACTCGAATTCTAGCAGAGTGCGGGGCTGAACGGATATGTGTTGTGTAAACGGCGCTTCCGGAATTAGCCACACTGTTATGGCATGCCGGGTTGGGCAGGCGGCGGGAAGTGGTGGTGGAACCGCGGGTCCCGCTCACCGGGGATCTGCCTGCTCCATGCCAGCCTAGATCGCGATCCCTCAAAGTTTCAGGACGGCCGCAGGGTTGTCAATTCGCGAGCGAATGCTTGTAATAGCCGAATCGTAGTGTGGTGGTCAGCCACGCGATCTCTGGCGCAAAAGCGTCCGGAAGGCCCCAGTCTTCCAATGAAGGCGTATGAATTCTGTGGCCACGCCTTCTGCCGGGCGCCGTTCGTCCTGATGGGAAACCGGCGATTAACAGTGTGGCGCAGTCCGGCTGTCAATGTAGTATGCGATGCTCAAAAAGGAGGGCTTTTGTGCCGGATGCACCCATGGATGCCGTTGCACGCCGCAACTTCGTCAAAGCGGTGGCAGGCGGAGCGCTGGTTCTTCGCCCGGAAACGGCGTTCGGTTCCCAGGCGAATTCCACAGTGGAAATCGGTTTGGTAGGCTGCGGCGGCCGCGGCAACTGGATCGCCCCGTTCTTTTCCGAGTACGCCGGAGCCCGTCTCGTGGCTGTCGCCGATGTGCTGAAGTCCAATCTGGATTCCGCTCGGGACAAATTCAGGGTCGGCGCCGGCCGTGCTTACTGGGGCCCGGACGCCTACCGGGAGTTGGCCCAATCCAAACTCGATGCGGTGGTCATCGAGACCCCCACCTATTACCACGCCGTCCAGGCTGCGGCGGCCGTCGACGCGGGCCGGCACGTGTTCTGCGCCAAGCCAATTGCTGTAGACGTGCCGGGCAGCCAGGATTTCCTTAAGAGCGGCGAGAAAGCGCGGAAAAGCAATCTCAGCTTTTGGGTTGACTTCCAAACCCGCGCCCGCCCGGTCTTCCAGGAAGTTGCCGGCCGCATCCATCGCGGCGACATCGGCAAAGTCGCCATGTGCCAGATCGTATACTATGCCGGCCGCCCGTGGAAGGACCGTTCCACGCCCGGAATGGACCCAGGGCAGAAGCGTATCGTGAACTGGCTCGGCGACCGCGTGATCAGCGGCGACATCATCGTCGAGCAGAACATCCATGTCATCGACATGGCTAACTGGTATCTGGACAGCCACCCTTTGAAGGCCAATGGCACGGGCGGCCGTACCGACTGGAGTGGCACAGAGAGCGACACAGGCGATGCCTGGGATCATTTCGCGGTGAACTTTTGGTATCCAAACCAGGTCCACGCCACTTTCAGCTCGAACCAACTCACCAGTAGTTTCTCCGACCTTTGCGTGCGCTGCTTCGGCATTCTGGGCAGTGCCGATACGCACTACGGGGGACTGGTTCGGATTGCAGGCAGCCGGCAGGATCAAGCGTGGACGGGCGCCGAAAAAGATGACACTTTTAAAGGCGGCTGCGTAACCAATGTCGTGAATTTCATCGAGAGCATTCGGGACGGCAAGCCCATTAACAATACGGCAGTGGCGGTCGAAAGCAATCTCACCGGAATTCTGGGGCGCATGGCCGCTTACCAGCAGCGAACGGTGACCTGGGATGAGATGATGGCGTCAACGGAGAGATGGGACGCAGACCTTAAGCTCAAGTGGTAAACCGAAAATGGCGATATCACGCGCGAAACGCCGCAGCGTGATCGGTGGCCCAGTCGAGGAAAGTCCGTGCCGGTACGCCGGTGATCTCTGCAACGGTAGATGTAATGAACGCCGGTTGGCCGATTGCGGCAGCCCAGGCGTCGAGCAGCATATTCACGACCGACGCCGGCATGGTCGGCAGCCACTCACGGCGCGCCTCATCTGGCGATATCTCTTGGACAGGCAGCGTGCGGCCGATTGCGCGACCGATTGTGGATAGCTGCTCGAACTGGGTCAGGGATTGAGGTCCGGTCAGAACATATTCCGCTCCGGCGTGTCCGTCCTCACATAGCGCGCGGACCGCGACCGCGGCAATATCACGCTCGTCGATCGGGGCCGTTGGAGCGGCCAGGTACGGCCAGCGCACGGCCTCGCCGGCGCGAATTTGCGGCGCCCACCAGCCCAGAACATTTCCAGCGAATATTCCGGGCCGCAAGAACGTCCACCGCGCGCCAGAGGCCTCAATCAGCCGCTCTATTTGCTCGCCCAGATTCCTGGATGGATTCGGCTGTTGGAAGAACGGATGTGCCGTCTTGAGCGGAGCGGAGAGGAATACGATGCGACGTGTGTTCCTGGCGATGCGCCGCAAGGCGGGAGCAACCGCGGCAGGCGGGGCGGTCCACACCAGGAACACAGTATCGATGCCATCCAGGCAAGCGTCGAGGGTCTCGGGAACGGTGAGGTCTCCGCGCACCACCTCCGCGTGTGATGGCAGCCGCGCCGCGTCCGGGTTGCGTACGAGCGCGCGGACTGGCGCTCCTGCGACAGCCAATTGAGAGAGAACCTGGCTGCCTACATTGCCAGTGGCGCCAATAAGGAGAATACGACGCATACAGAACATCCTACAGGCGGAAGGTCGAATGCCGCTCGACTCTCTCCGGCATTACGACCAGTAACGGATTTGCCGTCATCACCACTTGCCCTGCCAGTCTGATTGCAGGATCAGGCAGCACGGTGCTCGTTCCTTCGCACCCGTCGGTGACCGGTGCCGCGAACGGATCGCTTACTGTGACTGACAGCTCGGGCAGATTGGGGTTCTCGGCGGACGGTCACTCTCACGGGCTCGGGCACCAGTCTTGTGGCCACGTCGCTCCAGGTGGCCTCTTGTTTCACACCCAAGTCGTGAACGTGTCGACGCGCGGCCAAAGCGTCGTATTGATGAATACCGGCACCGGGCCCACGCAGGTCGCCAGCGTGACGGCCACCGCCCGTTTTCTCGAACCAATAACCGCAGTGCAGCTATCGCTTCGGGCGCCGCTTGTACCATCCTCGTGTCATTTGGATTGGTACAGGAAATTACTGTCGCATCGACAGTCACTGTGTCGCCGGCAGGCCTCCTGTTCCCGCCGGAACTGCTCAACCTGAAGAGCGCGAGTTATAATGTTACTATTAGCAATACCGGCAAAGCCGCGGTTTCGAACCAAGGTGTGACGCTACCGTGGCGGACACACTTACCAATCAATCTACCCCCCCGTGCGCGCTTGCCGTACGCTCAGGCGAACCCACTTTGGTCTGAGTGACTGATGGCGCACGCGCCAGCGCACCGCCTTGGGCTTCAGCCCACGGCCAGGAACGACTGGAGGCCCGCCCAGCACGCTAAATCGGATACACCACCGGTAATTGGGAAGATCGCTGAAGCCAGAGCCGTGAGCAGTAACGTCCGAGAAATCATTGCAGGTGCTTTTGGTTTGTAACAAAACTGCAGCACAGCTGCTGTTGGGCACCGATGCACTATCTCTTTGCAAGTGGGGTGATGACTAAATTAGCTTTATACATATCTCATCACCCGTGTGTCGACGATGGTTGAGTGTACAGATCGAGCGGCGACATGTGCATTACCGCGAGAGAGGCAAATCTACAGTTATCGGCGCGTGATCCGAGACGCCGTCGGGCACCGCATTGTTGAGGTCGCGCATCGTAACTGGAAAGTGCGGCGCGAATTCATAGCTCATCCCTGGGCCACGAGGCTCCGGAACGAAGGGCTTCACCAGGAACCAGTCCAGTTTATAACGGCCCACCAGCCCGCCGAAATCCCGCTTCAGGGCGAACGTCGGCACAAATCCCTTGGCCCCCCGCTGGTTGCTGTTCGCCAGCGTTCCCCTCTTAGCGTGCAGGTTGCGCTCTGTCTCGCCCCGAAAATCAAAGGCCAGCCCGTCCGCAAACCGAAACTTCTCCACGTGCCGGAAGAGGCGTGACTCTCTGTTCTTTCCAATCACCGGGAGGTGCGCGGCCGTTGGGTCCAGATAGTTCTTGAAGTAGTTGACGGGTGTCAAGACCGCCAGCGGCAAAGACGCAGGCGTTCCCCATTGAGTGCCTGCGTCACCCAGAAGTCGTAATTCTTGACACGATTGAGAAGCTCCCGCCGAATTGAAGTAGGCGCGCCATCTGCTCCAGTGGTGTTTAGGTCACCGCCCAGAAGCACCGGATACTCCACCCCTTTGATCCTCGACAGCAACGCGTCCATTTGTCTGGTGCGGCATCCGGGCTTGCATTTGTTTTCCAAGTGCACATTGACCACTGTCGCGAATCCGCCCCTTAGATCGGGAATCCGAACGTCGGCGATGAGAGCCATGCGCCCACCCAGGCGCACCTCACGTTCGATTCGTTCCAGAAAAATCCTGTTACTCGCGAGACGCTTACCCTTTTCGAGCTTTGAGATAGCGGCCTTCTCAGTCTTATACCAGTCGTGGCATACTGGGAGCCGAAAAATCCGGGCGTTCGAGAGCGGATAACGGCTAAGGATGGCGTTTCCATGCAGACCCAGATAGCGATCCCGGTCGGGCCGTAACTCCTCTTTCAGTTGTTGCGCCAGGGCCGGATCTTCCATTTTGGCGCTCTCAAGACCAAGGTCATCCAACCTGTCCACTTCGACGAACTCCACTCCGAACGCGCAATTCATTCCCAGCGCGTGCGCGAGATCCCTGGCGACATCGCGATAATCGGTACGCTTCATGCCGAGATCCACTTCGTTCAACAAGATGATGTCGGCGTCACGCAAGGTCCGCAGTTGCTGTTCGATTTGAGCCTGCTTGCCTGCATCGATCGCCGCGCGCTGCCGGGCGGCTCGCAGGAATCCGTCGGGATCGGAAAGGGCGAGTTTAATCAGATCGAAGTTGAGGCCCCTTTCAATGTTCCAGCTGGCAACACGAAGTACCGGGCCGAGTCCGTCGACTACAGGCCGGCGGGGTGGCACATCCGCCAACGCAGCGCCGTTGTCTAAGAACGGAAACTTCAGCAGCCCGTCGAGCTTCTCCTGTAACACCGCCGGTGGGCGATCGGTCTCTGACAAGATGACCAGTTCGTCGAAATTCAGAAACTCCGGAGCGGATGTGTTCGCGGGTACATGGGCCGCCAGCAGTGGTAGAAGGGTGGCGCACAGCACCAGAATTGAGCGTGTCTTCATGTGTCTGCTCCTCGGCTGGCTAACAGTTCGCGCAATCGGCTCGAACTATGAATCTTCTGCGCGCCGTTCCCACGAAATCGAATGGGACGCCGGCACCTCCGATCGTGAGTCACCGCCGTTTTCGTCTCCTTCATGCGAAGCAACCGTAGCGAAAAAACGTGTTTCGATGACCGGCCATGCCACATTACCGCCGGCTCCCGGTGGCGGGGTGCCGCGTATGGTGCCTCGGATCTGCGGTTCGTGACACGGTCAGCCGCTCGTTGGCGAATCACCGCAATTCGGTCATGAGGGGAGCGGCGCAGAACACCAGGAACTCCCGCTTTGTTTGAGGGCGTTTCCGCGCATGCGCCGCTCCGCATCTTAGTCACTTCGCCCGCGCAGTGGCTAGCCGAAGAGCGAAGGCGGTTCCCAGCGACAGCAAGCCGATGAGACCAATAAGAGGCAACTGCGTCGCAGTGGCGGGCAATTTCTCGGGTAATTGCGCCGTGGCCTGGCTATCCGCCGGTGCGAAGACCTCAGCAAGCTCGACTTCCTCTCCGTTCGGCTTTTCGGCCTTCAGCGGGGCCACACTTAGAGCTACGACTACCGGCCCATCCATCGTAACGGATGGTTTTGTTGTGTCCGGCGTCAATCCGGCCGGCATGGCGGGAACTGGGGTATTGTTTGCCCGGGCTAGCGCCACAGCCTCGGTCTTCGGATAGACAAATTCATGACCATAGTTCCTGCCGGGGTAGAACCACGCTCTTACGGCGTCCGGCGATCCTGCAGGCCGCTCATGAAACTTGATGATGGGTTTGCTGGAAGGGCCAAGACGGTAATCGGGAATCGCGAGGAATGTGCCGAATATATGGTTTTCGTCCTTATTGAATACCTGCACGATATGCCGGTTTGAAACGGAACTGTGCAGCTTGAAAACATAAGTGCCGGCGGGCAGTATTTGCCCCGGAATTTCGACCGGACCACCAAATGTGAATACGGTCTTTTGGTCCCACTGATCGGCCCTGGCGCCGGGCAACAGCAGCAGGGCCCCAAGGCCGGCTAGTAACATCATTTTCGTTTGTAACTTGTTCATCTCTTTTTTTCCTTTAAGAAAATTGGTCAGGCGGTCGTAATTACGGATGAACCGTGGTCTTCAGATTTCCGTGATCGCCTTACGAGCGTTAGAAGGGCAATCCGTAAACCAAAGGTGACTTTACACGGGCGCCAGGGTAACGCGATGTGTCTTCAACATTTTCGCCGCGCGCGCGAAGTGCCGGCTCGCAGCGACGGACGTCGAGCGCGACGAAACTGTGCGACACTTTGATGGCCGCAAGTCACAATCGGCGTCGTGGACGCATTGGGCGCTCGTCGCAGCAGCCGGCCCATTGATTGAGGTAACCTCAAGAAATGTCACCGAACCGTTCGGTGCCATTGATCCAAATGGAAAGCATTTCCAGCGCACGGCGGTTAGCCTCCGCGGCACTGCTTGGTGGACTATCGGTTGTCCTGGTAGCGACTGCCCTTGCCCTAACGCTTGCTCTGCACAGCGTTGTTTCCACGACCGGATATGTCTTCTTCTATGTCGCCGTGGTGGCCAGTACCTGGTTCGGTGGAAAGTGGCCCGGCGCACTCGCGGTCATCCTCAGCACCTTGGTAGTCGAATATTTCTTCACGCCCCCGATTCACTCTTTTGGCGTGAACCGCGAGTCTCTGCCGTTGTTTATTGAGTTCGCAGCGTGCGCAGTTCTTGTTGGCTGGTTCAGTTCGTGGCGAAAGGAGGCGGAGAACGCGCTGCAGCAGGCCCGTAACGAACTTCAAATGCGGGTGGAAGAACGGACCGCCGAACTCAAACAGACCAATCAACAGCTGTTGACCGAGATGGCCGAGCGCCGGCGCGCGGAAGAAGCCTATCTTGAGGCCCAGGCCGAACTCGCGAGGGTGACCCGGATCAGCGCCATGGGAGCTTTGGCGGCTTCCATCTCTCACGAAGTGAACCAGCCCCTCGCCGCGGTTGTAACCAATGCCGATGCCTGTGCCATGTGGCTTTCCAGCGAATCTCCTAATCTAGAGGAGGCGCGTGCGGCGGTGGACGCCATCGCGCGAGAAGGAACGCGCGCCAGCGACGTCGTCCGGCGAATTCGTGCCATGTTCACCAAGGCTACTCCCGAGAGAACGAACGTACCGGTTAACGAGCTAATTCTTGAGGCGGTGGCCCTCATACAGAACGAGGCCTCCCGAAACCGGATTGCAATCGAAACGGACTTGGCCGCCGATCTGCCGGCCGCGATGGTGGACCGCGTCCAATTCCAGCAGGTCATCGTGAACCTGATGCAGAATGGCATGGAAGCAATGAGCGCGGTTACCGGCCGGCCGCGCCGGCTCATCATCCGATCGGCGAGTCATGCGTCGGGAGGCGTGTTGATCGCGGTGCGAGATGCCGGCATCGGAATCAAATCCGCGGATGAGCGGCGGATTTTCGATGCGTTCTTTACGACGAAGGCGCAGGGGATGGGGATGGGTTTGTCCATCAGCCGTTCCATCGTAGAGGCGCATGGCGGCCGGCTGTGGGCCAGCGCCAACGACGACCACGGCGCGACGCTTCAATTCACGCTGCCCGTCGACGGTGAAACTGCACTATGATCACGGCGGAACAGTAGCATTGTTGAGTACGCCGTTCTTGGCCCGCGCTGCTTCTATGGGTACGGGTTGCGCATATAGATAGATTGGGGACTAATCTGACATCAGTGCAAGATCCGATTGTATTTGTGGTTGACGACGATGCTTCCGTCCGAGACGCAGTAAAGCGGCTCATCTCGTCCGTGAGTTTGCGCGTCGAGACGTTCGGATCGACGCGCGAGTTTCTGAGCAGCCGGCGCCCCGACGTGCCGGCTTGCCTGGTGCTGGATGTGCGGCTGCCCGACGTGAGCGGGCTCGAATTGCAGCGTGAGCTGGCCGATGCCGACATCCACATCCCCATCATTTTTATTACCGGGCACGCCGATGTTCCCATGACCGTGCGCGCTATGAAAGCCGGGGCGGTCGAATTCCTCACCAAGCCGTTTCGCGGACAAGAGTTGCTCGATGCGATTCAGGAGGCCATCGCCAGGGACCGCTTGGCAAGGAGCGAACGCGCGCAGATGGCGGAATTCCGCTCCCGATACGACTCCCTGACCGTGCGCGAAAAGGAAGTGCTCAAGCTGGTTGTCTCCGGGTTACTCAACAAGCAGATCGCCGGCGAACTGGGGACCAGCGAGCTGACCATAAAAACCCATCGGGGACACGTAATGCAAAAAATGGGAGCGGATTCCCTGGCTGACCTGGTCAGGATGTCTGAAAAGCTGAATCCCACCGCCGCCAAATTTAAGTAGCGGCCTCCTACCAAGGTAGGATAGACTGGCTCCCGGGGACCGCTTAACATTGAATCAAGATGACGAAAGCGGAGCAGAGCGCCTGGGCAGCGGTAACGGGTGCCACGCCACGCCACATCTCGATCGTGGACGACGATGCGTCGATACGCGAGGCACTGAAGAGCCTCATGAGATCGGTTCGCTTCGATGTAGAAGCTTTCGCGTCGGCCGAGGAATTCCTGGCTTCTGCACGCGTCGATGACACGTCGTGTCTGATCCTGGACGTCTATTTGCCCGGAATGAACGGCTTCGAGCTGCAAAGCCGATTGCACACAGAGCGGCCCGGCATCCCAATCATCTTTATAACCGCCCACGCAGATGAGGCTTCGCGGTTGCGCGCTTTGAAGAGTGGAGCGATAGACCTGTTGGGCAAACCTGTCCGCCGGGAAGCATTGTTCAAAGCGATCCAGACTGCAATCCAACAATGACAGCCGCCGCTAACTGCCCGCTCCCGCAACTGATGTAGCCTTAAATTAATAGCGTTTCCGAAAAGCCAAGCTGTTGCGATACAACACTATAACTAAGTGCGCGGGACTTTAAGCCATCCACGCCAAACGAGTAGCCTTCTCCTACCAAAAGAGGATAGCAAGTAAGTTAGGACCACGCCTATTATGGTGAAAAAGGGACGTCCTTTTAAATAAACAACAGCGGTAGCAGCGAGAGGTTTCAGTAGGTTTTAGTAGGGCTGGGATCGAAATTAGATTGGAGAAGACGAGATGTTCAAGACGTTCGATGCGGTTGATCATGACGGTTTCTCGAGGGCTACCATTTCAACCACGAGGCTGCCCATCGAGGACAACTTACTAGATAAAGGGCGCGGCCGCGAAGAGATGCCGCATGGAATCATTGGCCGAAGCCGGGCGTTGAGATCGGTTCTTGAACAGGTCGACCTAGTCGCGCCCACGGCGTCCACTGTTCTGATTCAGGGGGAGACTGGCACGGGGAAGGAGTTGATTGCGCGGGCTATCCATAGGCTGAGCCCTCGGCGTAACGCTCCATACGTCACCTTGAACTGTGCCGCTATTCCTGCCACACTCCTCGAAAGTGAGTTATTTGGCCACGAACGGGGAGCCTTTACCGGCGCGGCCATGCAGCGGATCGGCCGCTTCGAAATGGCTGACGGTGGAACGCTCTTCCTCGACGAAATTGGAGAGATGGCGCTGGATCTGCAAGTCAAGTTGCTACGCGTTCTCCAGGAGCAGGAATTTGAGCGCCTGGGTGCCTCGCGGAGCACTCGCGTGAATGTCCGGGTGGTCGCGGCAACCAATCGCGATCTCTTCCACATGGTCCAAGAGAAGCAATTTCGCGCCGATCTGTTCTACCGCCTCAGCGTTTTTCCGGTGTCTTTGCCTCCGTTGCGCGACCGGCGCGAAGACATTCCGGATCTGGTCCGGCACTTTGTAAAAAGGTGTGCCGAGCGCATGAGCAGAATGGTAGAAGTAATCCCGGAAGAAACCATGGAGGCCATGGTTACCTACGATTGGCCGGGCAATATCCGCCAACTCCAGAATTTCATCGAGCACGGCGTGATTATTTCGGAAGGTTCAGTGTTTAATCCGCCTTTAGGTCAACTTCAGTCCCATAAGAACAGCCCTCCCAAGGATAGTAAAACACTCGAAGCTGCCACCCGGGACCATATTGTTCAAGTTCTGCAGGAGACCAGGTGGGTCGTCGGGGGAAGGCACGGTGCGGCGGCACGATTGGGAGTAGCACGAACAACGTTGCTTTCGAAAATGCGGCGCCTCGGCGTGCAGTCCCCGTCTGACGAGGTGCGCGTCAGGAGTTCGAGGCAATACGAGGCATTCGCGTGATGCGCCGGCACTCAGCAGGCGCTATTGGTGCTTGGCCGCTTTGGGGGGAATCTCCTTGACGTCTTTTTTCCGTCAGAAATCAGTAAAGGAAAAAGGGAAGACTCATGTCGGAAACTGGCATTCACGGCGCGCAATTGATTTTTCTGCTTTTATTGTTATTCGTTGCGGCTTTCGCCGCTCTCGCGCGACGACTGCAGACGCCTTATCCCATTGTCTTGGTGCTAGCCGGGTTGATGCTCGGTTTTGTCCCTGGGATTCCCCGCATCACACTGGACCCCGACCTTATCTTTCTCGTGGTGCTCCCGCCCCTGCTATTTTCGGCGGCGTGGGTCACATCGTGGCGCGATTTATCCCACAACTCCATCGTCATTGGCATGCTCGCCGTAGGTCTGGTCGGCTTCACCGTATGGGGTGTTGCAGAGGCAGGTCCCTGGCTGTTCTCCGGCTTTGACTGGCGCATCGGCTTTGTCTTAGGCGCCACTGTAGCTACCACAGACGCAATCGCAGCGACCTCCATCGCAAAGCGCATCGGCTTGCCAAAGCGCATTGTAGACCTGCTCGAAGGTGAAAGTCTGATCAACGATGCCACCGGCCTGCTGGCCCTTGAATTCGCCACATTGATGGTCGTCAACGGGCAAAGCCCAACGGTCAGTTCAGGCTTTTTTCGGCTGGTTTATCTCTCCCTCGCCGCTGTCGGGACCGGCTTGGTGCTCGGACGCATCGTGGAATGGTTTGAACATCGGATTGACGAAGGTCCCATCGAGATCGCCGTCAGTATTTTGGTTCCCTATGCAGCGTATCTCACTGCGGAGGCTATTCATGCATCCGGTGTTCTCGCCGTGGTCGCCGCCGGACTATATCTCGGCCGAAAGAGTTCCGCATTCTTCTCTCCCAGCGTTCGGCTGCAGGCTTCCTCCGCCTGGAACTCATTTACTTTCATTTTGAACGGATTCGTATTCGTCGTGATCGGTCTGCAACTGCCCTCCGTGCTGGCTGGGGTGCAGGAGCTGGACACCAGCCGGCTCATCTTGTACGGCGTCCTGTTCAGTGTCTTTCTAATTCTGCTGCGACTCTTCTGGACATTTCCAGGAGTGTATGTCGCGTACTTCATACGTACGCGCCTGCTTCGCCAGGACGAAAAACGGCCGGATGCACGGCAGGTGTTCGTCATCGGCTGGACCGGGATGCGAGGCGTGATCGCGCTGGCAGCCGCCATGTCGCTCCCGCGCACCATTGCCGACGGCAGCCAATTTCCTCATCGCGATCTCATTGTGTTCCTGACGTTCAGCGTCATCCTTGTGACGCTTGTATTACAGGGACTGACGCTGCCGCCGCTGATCCGGGCATTGGGTCTCGCAGGGACCTCAAATCCGAAATGCGAGGCGCAGGAGGCCCGCCGTCTGGTGCTGCAAGAGGCGTTGGACTATCTCGAGGAGATACGGCGAGGCAGCCCAGGCTCCGCCGAAGTATACGATGATTTGGCGCGGCACTATCAGCATCGTCTTGCGAGCATCAGCGACGATCGCCAGGAGCAGGATAAGACCGATGCCGAGCACTACTTCCATTATCTGGATCTTTCCCGCGCGCTTCTCAATGTAGAACGCCGGGCCGCGTTGCGCCTGCGCGATCAAGGCCGCGTCACGGACGAAATCTTACGTGACATGGAGTACGAGCTGGACCTGAACGAGACTCGACTGACCGCCGCGAATCCGCACGCCGAAGAGATGTCGACAGTCTAGCTTTGCTCACCAACACGCTACCGCAAGCCGCGAGGAAACTGAATAAGCGGGGCAGGGGCACCGCCAGGCTGGAAGACCATCAGGGTGTCCGCAGGCGCCCAGTTACTTCCAGCCCGCATCGCGGATTATGCCGCCCGTCCCAGCTATAGATTGTTTCCGCCTGGGCTTTGGTGTGGTGCAATGTGCGAGCACGGCGACGTAGGTGCGGCCGGTCACGAAAGCCGTTCACGTGTGCTGCCGATGAACAGCATGGCGTGCTCGCCGCTAATGGGGTGCTTGGCCGGCATCCGGGTCAGTGTGGAGTGGAGTACAACGTGAGCTTTCCGCAAGGCTGCATGAAGTCTGCCCGGCATACCTGGTAACGTCCTTCTTCGGCCGGTTATACCGGGAGGAGGAGTGGCAATGCGCAGCAAAAGCCCGGCGCTCACAATAGACGAGGTACGTGCCCGCTTCGAGGCGTGAAGACAGAACCGACAGGGAAAGAGCCCGATACCCGATGAGTTGTGGTCGGCGGCAGCCGAACTGGCCCGCAAAGATGGTATCCACCGAACGGCGGCCGAACTCCACCTCGACGGCGGCAAACTGAAACGACTGATGGGAGCGAAAGCAACTTCTGGAAAGCCGGCCCCAACGTTCGTGGAGTTGCTGACTCCTCGGGCAATCTCTGTTCCGGAATGCACGATTGAACTGGAAGGGCGGCGTGGCACGGTACGAATCCAGTTAAAGGGTGCTTCGACATCGGATCTGGCGGGGCTGAGCCGGGCGTTGTGGGAGGTCGCGTCCTGATCCAGATCACGCCGCAGATGCGCATCCTGGTGGCGATCGAGTCGATCGACGGCAGGAACGGCATTGATTCCCTGGCGCAGCTTTGCCGCGAGAAATTGGATGCCGCTCCTTTTTCCGGCTGCCTGTTTATCTTCCGCAGCCGGAGCGGAAAGTCGATCCGGATATTGGCGTATGACTCGCAGGGATTCTGGCTGGCCACGAAGCGCTTGTCGAAAGAGCGTTTCAAGTGGTGGCCAACCGACGCGACACCTGCGAAAACGGTGCGAGCGCACCAGACGCAGTTGCTGCTGGCGGCCGGCAATCCGGAGACCGATGCGGCGCCGGTGTGGCGGAGCGTGAGTTCATAAAAAAGACTTGCGTTCCGGTTTCGATTCTGGCAAACTGATCGCAAGATGTCGGCCGAGTGGAGATATCGGGGCAGAGCCGTTACCGCGGAAGACGTCGCCTTTTATCCGAGCTTTCATCGCGGCACATCCTGATGCGAGCCGGCGACGGTTATCGGCGCTCCTGTGCGAAGCATGGCAATGGAAGCAAGCCAACGGCGCACTGTGCGACATGATTTGTCGCGGGCTTCTGTTGATGCTCCACCGGGCGGGCGAAATTGAACTTCCCGCGGTTCGTCAAACCTCGCTGAATCCCTTTGTGCGGCGCCAGCGGCCGCAGCCTCCGCGGATCGACCGGACGCCGGTCAGCGGCTGGCTCGGTCAACTCGGACCGATCGAAGTCACGCAAGTCCGGCGCACGGAGCAAGAGCCGCTATTCAATAGCCTGATCGAGCACTATCACTATCTGGGTTACGAGCAACCGGTGGGCGAACACTTGAAGTATCTGGTGTGCACGCAAGGCCGACCGATCGCGTGTCTGGCGTGGAGTTCGGCACCGCGCCACCTGGGTAGCCGGGACCGATATATAGGATGGAGTGCCGAAGCGCGGCGGCGTAACATCCGCTTCATTGCTTACAATACGCGTTTTCTGATTCTGCCGTGGGTGACGGTGCCTCACTTGGCCTCCTACCTCCTCGGCCGCATAGCCCGCCTGCTATCGCAGGATTGGGAGCGCCCCTACCAGCACCCGATCTATTTTCTGGAAACCTTCGTAGACCCGGAACGGTTTCGCGGAACCTGCTATCGGGCGGCCAACTGGGTGATGCTGGGGAGAACGACAGGGCGTGGCAAAGACGATCATACGAATCGGCCGAACCGGTCGATCAAAGAGGTGCTGGGGCTTCCCGTGCACCGACGGTTTCGCGAGTTGCTGCAGGAGGCGGGAGCATGAAGGCGCCCGACCCAGAGGGCATTCCACGGATCGACGTTTCCACGAAGGAGTTGGAGGCGTTGCTGGAGCAGGCCCAGCAGGAACCGTTGCGGGAGGAAGGCTATCACAAGCTGAAAGCCGCGATCCGCACACTGGGCTATGTGACCGAACTGCTCGAGAAGAAGGAAACGACCCTGGCGGCGCTGCGTGAATTGTTATGTACTGCCAGCACCGAGAAACCGACCAGGTGTTGAAGCAGGCCGGCATCCACACCGGTGAGAAGAAACCAGAAAGCCCTTCGAAGAAGCCGAAGAGAACGGCGGCCGGGCACGGGCGTAATAGTGCGGCGGCCTATAGCGGGGCGCAAAAGGTCAAAGTTCCGCACGCGTCGTTAAAGCCGGGAGATGCGTGTCCGGATGGGTGCGGCGGCAAGGTCTATCCGCAGCGCGAACCCGGCGTGCTGGTGCGGATCAAAGGGCCGGCGCCGCTGGCCGCGACCGTCTATGAGTTGGAAAAACTGAGTTGTAACCTGTGCGGGAACGTGTACACGGCCGAAGCTCCGGCCGACGCCGACGAGAAGAAGTACGACGAATCGGCTGCCGCCATGATCGCCTTGCTCCGCTACGGCAGCGGGGTCCCTTGGAATCAGACGGAAGATCTGGAAGCGAACCTCGGAATCCCGCTCCCAGCGGCGACACAATGCGAGATCCTGGTGCAGACCGCGCTCCCGCTCCAACCAGCCCTGGAGGAACTCAAGCGCCAGGCCGCGCAAGCTGCAGTGGTGCACAATGATGACACGTCCATGCGCGTGCTGTCGCTGGACCGGGATGCGGATATCTCGCCGGAGCGGACCGGGGTGTTCACCAGCGGGCTGGTGTGGATCGTTCCAGGGCGCGGATGGCGCTGTATTTCACTGGTTGTAAGCCCGTTGGCGAAAATCTGGCCGAGGTCTTAAAACTGCGCTCTCCCGATCTGCCACCCATCATTCAAATGTGCGATGCCCTTTCGCGGAACGTGCCGAAGTTGGTGGAGACGCTGGTGGCTAACTGTAATGCGCACGGCCGGCGCAATTTTGTGAAGGTGACAGCCAATTTTCCCGAGCCATGCCGGTTTGTGTTGGAGACGCTGGGAGAGGTTTACGGCTATGATGCGGTGACGCGGGAACAGGCTATGTCGGCGGAGGCGCGTCTGGTTTTCCACCAGGAGCACAGTAAGCCAGTGATGGAAAAACTGCACACCTGGCTCCAGGCCCAGTTTGACGAAAAGTTGGTGGAGCCGAACTCCGGCTTGGGGAATGCCATCAACTACCTGCTGAAGCATGGGGGGAAACTCACCCTATTTCTGCGGAAGGCTGGCGTCCCGCTTGACAATAATGCCACAAATGCCGCGCGCGGCATTTGTGGCATTGTTATCGATGCTGAGATTGCCGTCTTCGCAGTAGCGGTGCAGTGCCATCCAGTTCTTCAGGGTATAGCGCACCGCGCGCCCCGCCGGACTCTTCGGCAATACCGCCGCCTGGATCTCCAGCAAGTAGTGATGCAACTTATCCAGAATGGGCCGTGATTCCAGTTGGCGCAGGCATAGTCGTTCCTCCACCGTCAACGGCTGCGCGCGCTCTTCCACTTTGTATAACTCAGCGATGAGGAACAACGCTGGCCCCATACGGGGCTCGTCGGAGTCCAATGCTTTGTAATAGTACCTTCTGGCATGCCCAACACCCGACCTCAGTCAGTCCACGCGCCGGATCTTTGAAAAAAGCATCATATCCGGCATAGGCGTCTGCTTGTAGGTAACCGCGATATCCCTCCAGGAACTTCTCCGGCCCGGCCCGCTCCCGGGTTGGCGTGTAATCGTAGACCACCACCGGATGCTCCGGGTCCCCGTGGTATGGCCAGATCCTTCCGGTGCGGGCGAACGGCAGTTTTTGGTCCAGCACCTTCACGCCCGTATCATCGGTCCCGATAACCTTAGACTGGAACAGCGTTTCTTTAGCCGACCCATACAACGGCTGCGACAAATCGGCGCACTGTCCCATCCAGCCGCCCATGGTCTTCCGCGAGATGTCCACACCGTGACGCTCAAAGATCTTCTCTTGCCGGTGCAACGGCAGGTGGTCCACCGTTTTGGCCACGATCACCTGCGCCAATAAACTTGCTCCGGCAGTGCTCTTTTCGATCGGTTGCGGCGGCTTGGTGGCCGTCTTCACGGTGCAGCCGCAAGCGTATTTCTTGCATATATCCTCGATCACTTTCAGCTGTGCCGGAATGTACTCGTAGCGCTCACTGGACTCTTCCCCAATGGGCCGCAAATCCTGCGCACATGCCTCGCAATGCTTTTCCGCATCCGTCAAATCATGCACGATGCGCTCGCGTTTGAGATGCTTGGCCAGCGGCTGCCGGCCACCATTGTTCTTCTTCGGAGCCGTTGGGCCTGCCTCTGGCTTGGTATCGTTATCCGGATCCTTCGGATCCTCGGTAGGCTTCGACTCCTCGGCTGCATGCCGTGCCTCCCAGGCCGCGGCGAACAGCGCCAGTTGATCCACCGATAATTGCTCACTCTTGCGGTTTCGCCTGGCGTCCAGCAACTCGCGCAGCATGGCCTCGATCTTATGGCGCTCGGCGGACTCGCGATCCAATTGTGCCATCAGATCCAGCACCATCTTCTGCAAGACCTGCGCATCTTCCGGAAGATGTTGGGAGTCGATAGCCACGTGAGTAAGTCTTCTCCATACTGTACTCACTTACTCACTATCTGACAAGCAAAACGAGAAGAGATAGAAATGTTTTATTCAGTGCGCTGATATCGCTTGCGCCGCTTGGCCTGGCTCAGATCGATGCCGCTCAGCAGAGCCCCTAACTCTTGTACCGTGATCTCCCGCCGGTGCTCCGCGGCGCGGTCGCCGAACGGCACCGCGTACGTGCCATCCTCTAAGCGCTTGCTCCACACCGCGAATCCGTCCCGGTCCCAATACAGAATCTTGACGCGGTCGCGCCGCCGGCTGGTGAATACAAAAAGGTGCCCGGCGAACGCGTCCAGTTCCAGGTGCTCCCGCACCAAGGCATGCAACCCATCAAAGCTCTTGCGCATGTCGCAGGCCGTCAGACACAGATACACCCGCACGCTGGCCGGCAGGTGGATCATGCGCGCAACGCGTCCAGCACGGTACGTAAGGTCGCGGCGTCCACCCCGGCGCCGATACGCAGCCGCTCGCCGGTGGCCAGCACCAGTTCCAGACTTGCCTCCGCCGCGGCCTCTTGCCCCACCCTCCCTCGATCCACCAAGGCGAAGCGCACCGCTCCCTCTCCGCGCAGCCGGTTGCGCCAAGCGTAGAAGGTGCACGCCGCGAGCCCCCGTTCCTTACAGAATTCCTTCACAGACAACCCGCTGCGCTCCTGCGCGGTGAGCCGCTCGCGCCACTGCTCGCTTGTGGTGGTCGCCTTGTCCTCGCTGACGGTTTCGGTCATGAAACTACTATGCAGCCCTGACCGGCCTTTGGGAAGACGGGTTCATCGGACGCTTACTGATATTCGTCAATTTTTTTGCGCATGCGGCTCATGCGGCCTTCCGGCGAAAGAATTTCGATAACAAAAAAGGGGCGTATGGGGGATGCGCTGACGCGGTGCGGAGTCCTTGTGACCGCAGACGTCGGGCACTCGGTAAGTACGGGGCGGCTCGAAATTGAGGGCATCGACTTTGATCAGCGCGAAGTAACGTTCGCCTTCCATGGGCGGCCGGATCTGGCCGGAGATGGTATCGTCGGTGCGCAGGTCGAGACGGGAAGACGGCTGAGGATAGAGAGCAAACATACAAACCTGTAATCGTGGCACACTGGTGAACATGGGGCATTTCACCTTACATGTTGACAATCAGGGTCGCGTGATGCCGTCCCGCCTGGTGGAGAAAAAAGGAGAGAGTGGACCCTTCAACCGAGCTTTGCGTCGCCGTAACTGAGGAGGGTGCACTGGTCGTAGAAACCAGGGAACAGGGACTGCGCCGCGCCAGGGCTCTCCTGCGCAAATATATCCCAAAGAGTGTGAACCTATCGGACGAGTTGGTCGCCGATAGGCGCGCGGAAGCGGCGCGTGAATCCGAACAACGCCAATAAACCCGTGTTTGATGCATCCGCGGTTCTAGCCTTAATGCAGGGTGAGCCCGGAGCCGATAAGCTGAGGGACCTCCAGCCGAATGCGGTTTTGAACGCGGTGAATGCGGCCGAAGTCTTGGCGAAATTGGTGAGCCGTGGCATGCCGGCAGCCGAAGCGCAGGCCGCCTACGACGCGCTCCACCTTGAGACGACACCGTTCGAACCGGCCATGGTTGCGATCTCAGCCCGTTAGGTGCACAAGGAAGTGTCGTTGGGAGACAGATGCTTCCTGGCGGCGGCTCATCGGCACGGGTCCGGCTGGACTTCGGATCAGACACTCGGGGCGCTGCTCGGAAGCCGTGTTCCGCCTCTGAACTTTTTCCGATGACACGGCGCATTAGGAATGAGGGAAGCCAAGGATGCGTATCGGCTACGACGTTGAATGAGAAAGAATTTGGCGAGTTCGAGTAGTCTCATCGAACGCCGCAGAACCGGGCTACAACATAGACGCAGAAGCTTTGACTCAGAAGCTTCTGCCACAGGCGCTTGATGAGAGTAATAGAATGAATGAACTAGGAAGCATCACCGCTTTGATAACCGCCGCCGGTTCTGTGATCGGGCTGGCAAATAAGTCAAAGCAGCGTCGAAGCAAACCAGAAACTTCTTGAGCTTCAGCAGCGCCTCGCCGATGTGCAGCGGACGTTCGCGGAGCTGTTCCAGGATAACCAGAATCTGAAGGACGAAAACCGCAGGCTCCAGGATGAAATCACCGCGGAGACAATGTATCCCTTCCGCGAATCGGTGCGTTGGAAAAAGGGAGACGACGGCGACGACGGGCCGTTCTGTCCCACATGCTTCGCCAAGGAAAAGCTGCTGATGCCGCTACGATTCAGGGACAGGATGATAGCGCCCGGCGTCTTAAGATTCGGGTGCCCTCAGGCACATGTGCCGGAGCCGGGGATGGGCCGGGAGCCGACCTATCTGATTCAGGAAAGCTCGATTAAGAGGGGGCGGTACACATATCCGGATTAGCGCGCGCTTCGACTCTCTTCCCACCCATGACCTCTGACGAGATCTCGATAATGGCGCCGTCCGTCATCCGTGAGCTGGCTGCTGAATTCGTTCGCAGAGGCGATGAATGCCTGAGACAGGACAGGACATCTCAGCGAACCGCCTGCATCTTCCTTGCTCTGCGTTTCATATCCCTGTTGCGTAGCATGGAACCCTTGTTGACGCCTTCCACCCGCGATAGCTGGGATGTGCTTAGCCGGGCGCTGCTCGAATCCACAGATCTTCTGATGAACTTTCGCTTTGATGACGAAGGGGCCAGACAGAAGATAGCGCACTGGTTCGCAGGAAAGATCGACAGTTCTTGGAAAGCCGACCACCACAAGTGCGAGGAGTTTTTGCGGCGGCTCGGATATGGCGAATCAGAGCTTGCGACCCGTTGGAGCGTGATGACCACGGTTTCGCATCCGACAGTCATTTGCGGCGCGTAATTCCGCGAAGAACGTGGCAGGATGGATAACCGGACTTGCGAAGACCGAAAGCTTGGCGGACACCATAGTACCGAAGGTCGCCGATTACCTTGCATCCATCTCCAAGCTTATCGTCATCGCGACGTTGACCTACCAGGGTGGATACCGCTTGGTTTTGACCTTAGTAGGATTCCCACCGCCGATCAGTTCCAGAGAGAATGCGCCGCCGCCGTAGCCCCGATTCTGGCCATGCATCAGAACATTACCTTGCCTGAGGGCAGCTACCGCTCAGAGAGTGACAAATCCGCAAAGAGGGCTAAACTCAAGAAGAACCCGCCCGAGTAATCCACGGTAGACGGAGCATTGCCCGCTACCCGCTCATGGAGTTCAGGAACTCTGCGTTGCTCCGGGTCTTGCTCAGCTTGTCGAGCAACAGTTCCATGGTCTCCACCGGCGACAGGGGATTCAACACCTTGCGCAGAATCCACACGCGGTTTAATTCTTCCTTGGGCAGCAGCAGCTCTTCCTTGCGCGTACCGCTCTTGTTGATGTCGATAGCGGGGAAGACGCGCTTGTCGACCAGCTTGCGTTCCAGGTGGATTTCCAGGTTGCCGGTGCCTTTGAACTCTTCGAAGATCACGTCGTCCATGCGGCTGCCGGTATCGATCAACGAAGTCGCGATGATGGTGAGCGAACCGCCTTCTTCGATATTGCGCGCCGCGCCGAAGAAACGCTTGGGGCGTTGCAGGGCATTGGAATCGACGCCGCCGGAGAGCACCTTGCCGGAAGGCGGCACGATGGTGTTGTAGGCGCGCGCCAGGCGGGTGATGGAATCGAGCAGGATCACTACATCCTTCTTGTGCTCCACCAGGCGCTTGGCTTTTTCGATGACCATTTCGGCCACCTGCACGTGGCGCGTGGCGGGCTCGTCAAAGGTCGAGCTGATGACTTCGCCGCGCACGGAACGCTGCATGTTTGGGATACAGCGGCGTCAGGTTGTCGAAGAAGATCTTGTTGCGGGCTTCCTCGGGCGGCTCGAAGTTGATGGCGTCGACTTTGCTCTTTCACTTACAGGCTAATACGATCGGGATTCGGACGAGCACGTCAGAGCAGTATCGCGCTTTCACCGAGGCTCGGCAATTGTGGCAAAACTACAACGAAACGTATGCCTGCGTGGGATTCAGCAAAACGTCTGATCGCATCCGCAAAGCTGCTGGACGAACATGCCCGAAGGCGCCTAAATGGCGAGATGGCGGCTTCAGACGCGCAACTCGCGCCGCTGCGCGACCCGCTGACGCTTAACCTCGGGGCACACCGTTGGCTATCTGCAGATCGAGAGGAGTCCAACAGCGATTGGTTGGCTTGGATACTTCAGGGGATGACGGCCGCCGAAATCCTGCCACTTTTTGGGCGTGATGACCAAGTTAAAATCGATGCGTTCGGCGCAGTAGTGCGCGTTATACGCGAGACGATAATCGGTGATAAGAGAACAGATATTCAGGTCTGGTTTACAACCGGTTTACTGCTCATCGAGGTCAAAGTACAGCCTGAGAACGCAAAAGATCTACTTTCACAGTTGAAGCGGTACAAGAAATGGCTCGATGCACAGGCAGGCGACGGGAAGCTTCTGGTCCCGTTAGGGCTGGAAGAAACACTGCTCCAGCTAGCAGCCCACATTACGCCGCCCCGGATCACACATCACCCGGGAGACAAATCGGAAGAAACTGGGAACGCGTCGTATGTGCTTTTCCTCCGCTGGCCCTCCGCTGCTCCAGCGGCGATCAGGGGTGGGCGCCCTTAAAGTGCACAAGGCTCCGCGTGCCTCGGGCCTTACGTGCCCGCGGCGGCTTGAAGCACCACCGCGGACCCGCTGTAACTGACCTCAAAATGTTCGTTAGAGTCAATGACGGTGCCATTTACGGCGGTGAACTGGCCGGTCGCGGAACCGGCCATCAGGATCGTGAAGGTGTCGCCTATCGCCGGAACGAATCCATCCGCCAGCGTGATATTCAACGTTCCCCCGAGGTTGGCCGCGCCGGAAATCACCAATTGGCTGTACTGCATGCCGGCCGCAGTTCCGCCCACCGACACGTTCAGCGCGCCGGAGGCGCTCTGCGCATAGCTTCCCGTTATGGCGAGTTTACCCGGCTGAGTGGACGAATCGCCAACCGTAACAGCCGCCCCGGACGAAACGGCTCCCGACAGCATCCCGGTCCCCAACACCGTGCCCGATTCGAGCTTTATCACGGACGAAGCGGTAAGCGTGCCATCCACCGTGGCTGAGCCTTCCGTCTGAACGTAACTGGCGGCGCTAAAGCTGCTGCCCGCCGCCACCTTCAGCTTGCCTGAGTTTTTGAAGCTTTTGGTGGTTGTCAGAACTGCGCCGTTCTCGACGGTCAAATCGCCTGAGGCGGTGTTGCTGCTGATGGCCGCCAGCGCATTCACAGACTCGGTCGTGTTCAAGATCTGCCAAGCGGTCCCGGAAAGCGCCGTTTTTGCGGAGTTGGCCGATATGCTCTGCGGCAGTCCCAGGACTCCGCTTACGGTATACGTCCCGCGCGCCAGCGTGCCGTTGCTCGAGACATTCGTGAATGGCCCGTTGATGGTTAAGGTGCTGCCCGCATTTACGGTCAATGTCCCATCATTGGTGAAGCCGCTCATCCCAGGCGCGATCACCAGGGGGCTGGTTTGATTCGCCAGAATGGTTCCGTTGTTCTCGAGAGCCATCGAGTAATTGCCGATTCTGCCGGCTCCCTGGATGGTACTCTCGTTCGTAAACGAAGCACCAGAACCCGAAAAGAAGGTATCGGCCCCCATCGTCAGCTTTCCGGTTCCGGTCAGCGTTGCCGGCTGGGTGATCTCCACCCAACCGCTCCCCGAAATCACGATGGCGCCGGTGTTTTTGATGGTGCCTTCCAGGGACACAGAGTAATTGTTCGCGTCCAGCGTTCCCGCATTCGTGACGGTGTTCGTGGTTCCATCCAGCGTGCAGTTTTCCGCCTGAATGGTTCCGCTTCCACTAGTGCTCAGCGTTCCGCCCGCCACCGTGCCCTCCAGTGTAACCGTCGAGCCGGCGAGCGCCTTGACGGTTCCCCCGGCATTGTTCACCAGACTGCCGGAGCCGAGCGTCAGCAGTCCGCCTCCTTTGGCTTCTATGGCGCCCGTATTGGTTGTCGTGGCGTCGGATATGGTTAAGGTGTTTCCTTCGCTGTCTGCCGCAATCGTACCTTGATTCGTGAGGGGCAAGGCGTAAATCTTGCCGCTGCCGTGGATTAATTGTTCGCTGGTGAGCGTGTCCGTACCGCTTAATTGCTGAAGTTGTCCCGTGCTGCCGAGCAACAGAGATCCTTTCCCGCTCAGGGTCACGTTGCCGTTCATATACAACGTTCCGGAGGCGACCTGGATGGTCCCGGTGTTATTGATGGTACCTTCCAGCGATGCGTTCCCAATCTGCAGGGTGCCGGCATTTGTCAGGTTGTTTAGAAAAGCACCGTTATCGGCTTTTATGGTCCCGGTTTCGACGGTTTTCAACGTGCCGCCGGTATACACGCCGTCCAGCAGCATGACGCTGCCGCCGGCCAGCGCCTCGATAGTGCCGCCCGTATTATTGAAAGGAGCCGCGGAGCCGAACACCACCTGGAGCGTGTTCCCGCTGGTCGCCTCCATCTTTCCCGTGTTGATCACGCTAATGGGTTCGATCGTCAGAGTGCCCGAGGTGGCCTTGATCGTGCTTTCATTCGTAAGATTGAAGTAGACGCCCAACGACCCTTGTCCGGAGACAGGCTGTTGGAGAATGAGGGTCGGGTCGACGCCCGCCGCGCCGCCCAGACTTGCGTTCGGATCGGTTATCGTTACGGTGCCCTTTCCACTCAGCGTGGTGGTGGTTCCGTCCATCACTAATCCGTCTCCAGGCCCGATCAGGATCGATCCGTCATTGGTGATGCTGGCGCCGGTGACGTACAGATAGCCCGGAGTGATCAGCAGCGTATTGCCGGCGGTGATGTTCAGGTTTACCACTGAGGTTCCGTAGTTTTGAGTTACCGGGCCGCCTTGGATCAGGACATCGTAATTGCCGCCGGGCGTTACCGGCGGCGAAAACCCGCACGTATTCCACAATGCGTTGCCCTCCGGTGGGCAGGGCGCCCAGTTGCCCGCGCCGCCGGCCCAAGTCGCGGAGGTTTGAGCCAGCCCCGCCCGTGCAACCACGCCACTAAGCATGAGGATTGCGAAAGCCATGATCTTCCTATTCATCGAGACTCCTCCTTTCGCCGCCGTCAACGAGGGAGCCGGCGGGGACCCGCTAACTTGCGTCGACGCGGCCACGCACGCCAACCGCGCTAGCTGACGATAGTGAATCAATGACTTGACGTTCATTTTGTCACCCTCCTCTTGGGCAGATTGTTCTAGAGAGCGGCTTGCGTTCTCTGCTTAGAAATCGTAAAACGGCGCCCCATTTGGCTCATCGATTATGAGAAAAAGTTGTGGGGCCCCCGGCGCTGAGTTTTGTAACGGTTGTGGGCGGAACGTCACTTTAAGATAATCGCTTTGACGAGCGGCAGACCGCTGCCGGCGACCAGAAACTATGACGGAGCGCGGTGCAACCCGACCGATCACGGAATTGTTGGGGCGCTGGCGCGGTGGCGATCGAAGTGCTCGCGAGGAACTGATTCCGCTGGTTTATGGCGAATTGCGGCGTCTGGCGCGGCGCTGCCTGGCAGGCCAGGGTCCGGGGCAAACCTTGCAGAGCACCGAACTGGTCCACGAAGCCTATATTCGGCTGGTTCAAGATGCGTCCGTCGATTGGCATGATCGAGTGCATTTCTTCGCGGTGGCGGCACAGATCATGCGGTGCATCCTGGTCGACCATGTGCGCGCGGGGCGTGCGGCCAAGCGCGGCGGGACTGCGTCACCCTGCTGTTGGATGAAGCGGTGGTTTTGGGAACGCCGCGCGAATTGGATGTCAGCGCCTTGGACGGATGCCTTGAACAGTCTGGCCACGCTCGATTCCCGGCAGCCAATTGGTGGAGTTGCGGTACTTCGGCGGCTTCTCGATCGAGGAGACTTCGGCGGCCATGGGGATTTCTCCCGCCACCGTCAAACGCGAATGGGCTACAGCCCGTGCCTGGTTGTACCAGGAGATGCAGCGGAATTCGCGGATATGACGCCGCCGCGATGGCAGGAGGTGAAGCGCCTCCTGGCCGATGCCCTGGACATTGCGCCGCCGGACAGGCCCGCCTTTCTCGACCGGGTCTCCACCAGCGATCCGGGTTTGCGCACTGAATTGGAGCGCCTCCTGGCGGCCGCCGCGAAAGCCGGCGACGATTACCTGGACCATCCTCCAGTCGCCGCCGTGGAACCGGAGCCAGCGGCCTGGATTGGGCAACGGGCCGGCGCCTATCAAATCGTGGAACTGATCGGCGGCGGCGGCATGGGCGAGGTGTATCGCGCCTTCCGCGCCGACGATCAGTTCCAAAGGCAGGTAGCCATCAAGCTACTGCGGCCGGGTCCCGCTTCCAGCCTTCTCGTGCGCCGTTTCAAGAACGAGACAAGTGCTCGCCAGCCTCGATCATCCCCATATTGCCCGTCTGCTGGATGGCGGCGCGACGCCGGACGGGGTCCCGTATTTTGTCATGGAGCTGATCGAAGGACAGCCCATCGATGCTTATTGCCGTCAACACAACTTGCCAATCACCGGACGCCTCTCTTTATTCGTGCAGGTCTGTTCGGCCGTGCAGTATGCACATCAGCATCTGATAATTCACCGCGATCTGAAGCCCGCCAACATCCTGTGACTTCCACCGGGGTTCCGAAGCTGCTGGACATCGGTAAGATTCTGGACCCCGGCGGCCTGCCGGGCATCACGGAAACGACCTTCACCCGATTTCAGCCGAGGACGCGTGCCGGAGCACGCTGGAGCAGGCGCCGGGTGATCTGCGAAAGGCAGCCCGAACCTCCCAGCGTCGCGCTGGCGCGGACGAGTGTGTCGGCGGGGAAGCGCCTGCGAGGCGATCTGGACAATATCGTCCTAATGGCGCTGCGCCAGAAAGTCGAGCGGCGATACGGTTCCGCGGAGCAGTTTGCCGGTGATCTGCGGCGGTATCTGGACGGCCTTCCGGTGATTGCGCGCCCCGACACGTTCCGCTGCCGGACCGGCAAATTCCTGAGACGCCACAAAACTGGCGTCGCGGCGGCCGCATTAGTGCTTCTCAGCCTGGGCGCCGGTTTGGGCGCGGCGCCACATCAGGCCCGCATCGCCAGCGCACATCAGGCCCGCGCCGAGCGCCATTTCCAGGAGGTCCGCCGGCTGGCGAACTCGCTGTTGTTCGAGATTTACGACTCGATTCAGAATTTGCCCAGTGCTACCCCGGCCCGCAAACTAATTCTGGACCGAGCCATGCAATACCTGGACGGCCTTTACAAAGAATCAGCCGGCGATTCCGCCTTGCAGCGCGAGCTCGCGTGGGGGTGCGGATGGGCGGCGCGAATCGGTCGACGGGACGCTGTCCGAGATCAGGGCCTTATGACCGCGCCCGAGCGACGGACGCTGGACGTGTGACTGTTCGCCTGCGCCCGTGTGCTTCGAGACGCTGTCGACCGCGTTCGCCACGCGACCAAAGGCCTGGACGCTCTCCGATTGCCAGGAGTTGTATTTCGGTTATCGCAGATTGCAAAGGAGAAGTCCGTGATCACTGACTACGACATTGTACCGCCACTCATCTCGCCTCCAGGAGCGGATGGCAGCCAACTTGGGGGGATTGCGCTGCTGCACGAAGAAGACGTGGGTAGCAACAAACCCCATATGGTTTTTGCCCAAGCGATCGTATCCGAAATGGATTCGAAAAAGGATTCGAAGCAAGTAAAGTCTCTAAGAGACCGGTCCCGTAAGCCACGCGTGACACGCCGCCCCGTGCCGGCGGCCGCGCCCCTTCCACGATGTACCACCTATCCACACTCGACGCGCTTGCCTGGGGCGAAATGCGGCCCGAGGTCGCGTTGGACCGCACCCCGCGCGGCGCCCATCTCGGACGTCCATGCGCTCTCAGCGCCTTTATTTAAGGTGCCTACCGCGTATGTGACGGCTGATTTTGCACGCGACGGGGTGACCTATAATACCTTCCTTGGAAGCGATGCGTTCTCTGTTTTTGTGCGCTCCGACGGCCCGACCAGATCTGCCCGAAATCATCAGCAAATTTGCCGAAATTATCAAGAGTCTTCCGAGATCATCAGCAGTCTGCCGCTCTGAGACGGCGCGCCGAATTCGGCATTCCGCCGACGCGCTGCGCTTATCGCTTCGAGGAGAGGCCAAGATACCCGCGCGGGGTGCGGTCTAAAGCGACTCCGACGGCCAAGCCGTAGGAGGCGAATATTCATGCCCGACGCTAGTCCCCGCTAGACTCGCGGGCCCTTCCGCGAAGCTGCACTACCGATAGAACACTCTGCAATATCGGTAGCGGTTTCTGGTCGGTTGACGCGCGGGTTCAGGCCGGCGTTCTCTCCACGTGTAAGACTGGAATCACTACGCGGTGAACGCGAGATGCCTGCGCACGCTTCAGGAGTGCACTTATACGGCAGTCACGTCCGAGTAGTCGATAATCATTTTGAAGACAACTCCCGGGAGGGTCGCCATTTTGCTCGACGCATCGGTTAAACTGGCGGGCGAACAGATCTTCAATGTCGGTGATTCGCTCCCGAATTACACGCTCGATGACGTGGCCGGGGCCATCGCGGAAGGACCGCTTTCCGCACACGCGGGTGGAGCACGTGGCTAACACCGAGCACCGTAACTAGCGAGTCAGTTTCGCGAAGATAGAAACTAGACCGGACTTTCACGCCCACCACTCAGTACGCGACGGGATCGAGGAAGTGAGTCAAGCCTTCCTGGGCGGATTGATCAGTGACTACACCGATCTCCGTTATCAGAATCAGCGCTTCCTGCTGCCGGCCGCCCGGGCCATAGGAGCGAAGTGGATGCTCAGGTAACGGCCGCATTTTCCGGCTTGCCGGTCAACGCCCGCGCGGCCCGATTCCCCCGGAAGGCCGCCGCCGCGCGCTCTAGCCATTCCCGCGATCCCTTGCGCAAAAACTGCTTGCCGCCGGACCACGCAACGGGTAATATAATAGGCACCCAATTTCGCGGCGAAGCATGGATGAGATGCGGGGATTATGAGAATACTGGGTCTTTCTGGCAGCTTGTTGGTAGTGTCCGGCGTGATGTGGGCGCAATTCCCGCCGGCTCCGTATAGCCCGATCACTGTGGGAACGAGCCCCATGTCAGTGGCTGCCGGGGACTTCAACGGCGACGGCTATCTGGACCTGGCAATCGCTAATACCGGCAACAACAGCGTAAGCGTGCTTCTGGGAACCGCGGCCGGCGGCTTCATGCAGGCGAACGGCAGTCCTATTTCTGTAGGCAACGGCCCGGTTGCGATCGCGATCGGCGACTTCAACGGCGATGGAATCCTGGACTTGGCCATAGTGAATGAGTATGATGATGACGTAACGGTGCTCGTCGGCGACGGAACAGGCGGATTCTCGCCGGCCAACGGCAGCCCGTTCTCAGTGGGCGGGTATCCGGTCGCACTCGTCGTGGCGGATTTTAACAACGACGGTATTCTCGATCTCGCCACTGCCAACTCCAGCGATGATACGGTGTCGGTGCTGTTGGGCAATGGCGCAGCTGGGTTTGCACCCGCGCCTGACAGTCCCATCACGGTGGGCGGCCAGCCTGATGCGGTGGCGGCTGCCGATCTGAACCTGGATGGCAACGTGGATCTCATCGTCGCGAATGGCGGCGACGGAACCGTCACGGTGCTGTTGGGCAACGGCGCCGGAGCGTTCACATTGCCAGGCAACCCGATCACCGTCGGCGTCGCACCAGCCTCAGTTACGGTGGCGGATTTCAATGGCGACGGAAACCCGGATCTTGCCGTGGCAAACTCCGGCGATAATACGGTCTCGATTCTGCTGGGCAATGGCTCGGGCGGATTCACGCCGGCGTCCACGAGCCTGACGGTGGGAAAACAGCCGCTCTTCATCACCACGGGAGATTTCAACGGGGATGGCAACGCGGATCTCGCGATTGCCAATGGAGGCGACAGCACGGTAAGCGTGCTGCTGGGGAATGGAACGGCGTCGTTCAACCCCGCGCCGCAGAGCCCTTACAGTGTCGGAAATAACCCGGATTCGCTGGCCATTGGAGACTTCAATGGAGATGGCAATCCGGATCTGGCAGTTACCAATCAGGCGGACAATACGGTAACTATCCTGCTGAATGGGCTAAGCGGGATTTGCAGTATTCTAACCTCCCTTCCAACGCTGGCTTTTCAGGCCCCTGTGGGCGGGTTGCCAGTCGAGCGCGATTTCGGCGTCTCCTCGTCCAGCGCATGCGGTAGCAACTTCGGTGTGAACTTAGGTTATACCGAGAACCCTCTCTGGATTTCCCTGCTGACTAACATGCCCGGAACTCTGCTTGGATTCCAACACCCGTTGACATTTGAGGCCAAGCCGGCCGGTCTCGCGCCAGGGCTATACAAAAACACACTCGTCATTATCGGAAAGGGCGCCTCTAATAGCCCGTTGAGTGTTCCGATCACCTTTGCCGTAACTACACCCTACCAGCCGCTCCCCGACGCCTATCTGGGTGAATCGTATACCGCCAGTATCGGCAACTACAGTTGTTCTCTGGCTAGTGGTACGCCGCCGCCCCCTCTGCAAGTTACGGTGTTGAATGGCGTTTGTTCCGTCACGGGCGTGCCCGGCGAACTCGGCCAATATCAGTTCATTATCAATTATCCGGGCGGGCAGGCCGGCTATCAGATTTCGGTTTATTCCACGCCGCCGTCATTGGAAGTGACCGCTACTGTTTCGGCAACCTCGCCGGATACGTCCAGCGCACCGGTAGTGCTGCCGCCCGTGACGGTGACGAACACCAGTTCCAGCGCCGTGAGTTTTACTGCTTCCATTCAACCCACATCTCTGTATAGCATTTTCCCTGCAGGCGGTAGTTTAAGTGGCGGGGCATCTATGCAACTCACGGTTACATTTAACCCGAATGGGCAACCTGTGGCGCCTGGGTATTACACAGGTACTTACACGGTCGCGAATACAGTCTATGTCAGCGGCTTCGCCAGAGGGCGGCGGCCGGAGAAGCTGCCAACCATCGCGGGCGGCCTGGACGTTTCGCAGCCCCGTGCTTCGAGCGGCGCCACGAGCTTCGAAGGCGGTACCGCGCTGACAACCATAACCGCCAGCCTGCAATTCACACCTTCCCAACTGACCTTCACTTATCCTGGACAACAGTTGTCCTTTACCGTTCAGGAGGCTCCAAATACCGTTCAAACGAGCCAACCTAACACCGTCAGTTTCACGGTCAGTTTTATCGACAATTCTACGGCGGACGTGGCCGTAAACGTGTTGAACCAGACTTATACCATCACCAACACGCAGTCTGCCTCGGTTGAAGCTACGGCTGCATTACTCGGCCCGCAGCCCGGTCCCTGGACTGGAGAAATTGTTGTAAGTTGCATGAACGTCAGTTGCGGAGCGCTCGCCCCGGTTGAACCCGTGAATCTTGTGCCGCCGCCACCGCCGCCCGGACCCACCATTAAACCCGATGGAGTGGTGAACGCCGCGAATTACTCGACCGAAGGTATCGCACCTGGGTCTATCGTGGCCATCTCCGGTACCAATCTGGCTAGCCAGGCCGTGCTATCTGGTTCCATCCCGCTGGGTACCACGCTGGACACTGTTAGTTCGGTAACGTTTAACGGTATCCCCGCTGGTTTATACTTTGTAAGTCCGAACCAGATTAATGCCCAGGTTCCCTGGGAAGTTTTGAATGGTAACCAGAGTGGAAGCGTTGACGTGGTAGTTACCACCAGCGCAGGAATGTCATCATCAGTGGCTATAACTACGTTGCCCGCTGTACCAGGCATCTTCAGCGTGAACGAAAGCGGGTCCGGCCAGGCCATCGCAACAGACAACAACACCTACCTGATTGCCGCGCCCACCGCGCCCATTTCGCTCAGTTCAGGCCATGCACTCATCATCTGGTGCACCGGGCTAGGCGATGTTACGCCATCCATCGCCGATTATGCGAATTCGTACAACCCCGACGGCACCGACACGCTTCGTAACACCGTGCTCCAGCCGACCGTCACGGTAGGCGGCGTGCCGGCGACATTTATCTACTCCATACTGTCGCCGCAATATGTCAGCGAGTACCAGATCGCCGTATTGCTGGATCCGACCACACCCACCGGCGATAACGTCACGCTCGCCGTCACAATCAATGGCGTCTCAGCCGGCAACGGTGTCACGATCGCGGTGGCGCCTTAGAAACTGAATCGCAGCATGACCTGTACCTGCCGCGCGCCTTCCAGCAGGGGCTGCAGCAAGGGCGAGCCGCTGCTTTCAATTCGGCCGTAGCACGACACGGCAAACCCATCGCAGCCGGAACCGGTGCCGAGGTGTGTGTTAATTGGGATATTCAAATTAGCGTGATTCAGAAAATTAAAGGCATCCGCTCGAATCTGAATTCGCTTTGACTCGCCAAACCGCGGCAAGTGGAATTCGCGCATCAACGACACGTCGATGTTATAGAGTCCCGGCCCCGTGAAGGCGTTGCGGCCGGTTTGGCCAAGGGCTGTCGGTGGTACGAGAGCAAAAGCATCCGGGTTCAGTAGTTGTTCGCCGCCCGGCACCGGTAGATTCTCCACAGGCGAGAAACCTGGCTTCAAATCAGCGCGGTTGTTCACGTAGAAGAGAGATCCACCCTGCGCGTATACCGAGTAGGGGAACCCGGAGCGAAACGCCGCCAGCACGCCTAAATGCCAGTCTGTGGCGAGTGATCGCAGTTTGCCATGCCATGCAGGGATCTCACCCAGTAAGTAAAACACTAGGTTCTGGCGCTGGTCAAAATCCGCATTGCCTCGATCGAATTGACTATCGAATTGACGGGTAAAGTCGTTGTACACCGCGATGGGGTTGGCGTTTCCTGGTGCGAAATTATAATCCAGGAAACCGCCCGCCAACGGATCGCTTTGATTATCGATAGCGTGGCTTAGAGTATAAGACGCTTGTCCCTGCAGGCGGCGGCTGCGAAACTTCACAATAGAGGAGAAGGAAAAATAGTCGGACTTTCCCTGGTTAGCGCGATAATATAGGTAAGACAGATCGGGATTGAATTGCCCCTCCGGCGTGCTGCCGTAGCGATTCACCAGATCATTGGTGGCCAGCGTGCGTCCCAGCGCGGACGATCCTAGTAACTCGGCGGAAACAGAGCGAGTAACGTCTCTCTCGAGCTCCAGAAAAGAGTCTTGCGTGCTGCCATTTCTGAGCCGCGGCTGAAAGAGAACCGGGTAGACGGGCGGCGACGTCATGGGAACGGAGGTGGTCGCAACGCTATGCGGGGGGGCCAGAAAGTTCACGACCTGGTTGGGCGCGAAGCTGGTGAAGCCAAACGTCAAAGCGTTGGGAGCCACGGCTTCCCAGAAATTATCGAACGGCCGGTCATAGTAGATCCCGTAGCCGCCGCGCAAGACTGTTCGTGTACCTCCGCCTGGCGTCCAGGCAAAGGCCGCACGAGGTGCCCAGTACCCCGTCTGGGCGCTATAAACACGTTCCTCACCAGCGTCCGGAGTAAAGAACGACGCCGATGCCAGACCCTGCGGCAGCACAGTTCCTGGGCTCAATTGAATCAGGGTGTCTTTGATCGGCCCGGTGTTGAAAGGTGTGCCGAAAAACTCGTAGCGTAACCCGAAATTCAACGACAGCTTGCGGGATACCTGAAAACTATCCTGAAGAAAACCATAGGCTTGCTGGTAACGATAACTACGGTCTAACTGTGGCACACCGCCGGTAGCGCGATTGTAAGTGAGGTACAGATCGGCCGGCATACTATTTTGGAAGGCCGTAAGGGAAAGGAAATCGTAGTATCCCGCGATACCCAAGCTGAGACCCGTTTCGATGCCCCGGCCCAGCCACCCACCGCCAGCCTTCAGCAGATGACGGCCGTGCGCAAAAGCCAGATCGTCCAGCGCTTCCCAAGTATGGTCGCGATTCCCGTAGCCGTAATATGCCTGGCTTCCCGGCAACGATACGCCGTCCGCGCTGTTCAGTGCCGGTATCTCCGCATGTGGGCGGTCGAAATCGTAACGCATGCCGTCTCTTCCAATTCTGGCTTCGTTCGTGACAGATTGTGACAGCGTAGTTGTTATCGATGCGCCAAGGGAGAGAGTCCGCTCCGTAAGGCCAGATGAGAAGCCGGGATAAGGATTGTACAGAAGATTCGGTTGGAAAACATCGCCATAAGTGATTCGGCCGGTAAAACGAGATTTGCCAGCCGGATTGTAGTCGATCCGTTCTACTGCCGTATCGCGATGCAGTCCGGTGGGCGGCGCGATGGTAACCGATGTGTATGGTGACGCGCCCGGGGGAGCGATGGATCCATACTGCCGCAGCAGGCGGCCGGCTGGAGTGTCCGGATCGGTGCTCGCAATGAATTGCTGCGTTGGTAGCTGAAAAGATTGCGGGTCATTCCGGGAGTGATAACGCAACACGTCGACCGCGGCGTAACTGAACAATCGGTCGCGGATTAAAGGGCCGCCCAGCGTAGCGCCCGGCTCAGCCTGTCGCACGGGCGGACGCGCGATCCCACTCGCGTTCTCCTGAAAGTTGTTCGCATCGAACGCATCCTGCTCCCAAAATGCAAAAGCCGAGCCGTGCCATCCGATACTTCCGCTGCGCGTGGCTGCATTCGCGATGAAACCACCGGTGCGGCCATATTCCGCGGAGTAGTTACTGGTAGAGATCCGGTATTCCTGGATAGAGTCCGGAATAACGGCAGCCAGCGGACCCGTAATCAGATAATTGTTGTACTCTAATCCGTCGAGCAGGAAATTGGAAGACGACGGACGTGCGCCGGCGACTGACAGGTCCAAACCGCGCGAAGTGGTAGTGTCGGCGGTTACCTCGGGCAATAGGACAAGTAAGGAATAGACGTCACGGCCTAATAACGGCAGGCTATCAATGAGGTCTTGTTGTACGACATAAGAGACACTGGTATCGAGCGTGCCGGCGATCCCCGGATGAGAGTCAATGATGATGCTTCGGTCGCCATTCACATCCGGGCCGTATTGTAATGAGTTGAAGGTTCCTGTTTTTCCAGCAAACTGCCGATACTCCCCCAAGGCCTTGCTCAAGGCATGTAACTCGATATCCTGACGCAGGGTCCCTGACACGGGCACTCCGACGCCCCGAATCTCGCGATTCTGAATCCCGGGATCCAGCCCCTGCACTGTGAGTATGTAAGTACCGGGTGAAATCACCAGGATATAGTAAAACCCGTCTGCGCTTATGCGTGTTGTGAGAGGGGGGCCACCTGTTGTTCTGGTGCACTCGACCGACAACCCTCCCTTCTTGGGGGCCTCGCCGTCGATCCGCACTCTGCCCCACAGCAGGCTTTGGGTTGTCTGTGAATAGCATCTTGCCGCGCAAAATAAGAGCACTAACGGCCACAGACATGAGACTCGACACCGTCTCATGGAGTCGCGGCTTTCCGCGCGATATTCGAATGCGAAAACTGTGCAAGCGCCGGTCGAAAGCAGGGACACGTATCGACGAGCCGTTTGTCTTCTTCCGCCGACTGTTTGTTTGGCTGGCTGGATGTCCGCGCACGGCCGCCATAATACTCGGTGCGTCCGAGGGCAACTAACAAGCGCTCCTGATCGTTTGCAGATAACAGAGACAGGCTCGGACAGCAGCCGGCTGCGAGCAATTTGCCGCTCGCATTCAAGAATAGCTGGCCCAAGTTACGAGCAGCGGAATCGAGATCGGGATCAAGATTAAGCGCTTGATGGAATGCCGTGCGGGCGCGCGCCGTGAAGCCTTCGACCGCATAGAGCGCCCCTAGCGAATTGTAGGCTTCCGCCGCGGAACGGCCCAGCGCCTCCCGGCGCATCATCCAGCCGCCGGTGGTTGCCGGGCTGGCGGTGTGCGGAGCAATGCGGTCCAGGTAATTGCGGGTTCCCAACAGATCCGCGGCTGCGTTGCTAAAAGCTTCCGCTGCCTCATCCCATTCCTGGCGCCGTTCGAGAAACACACCGAGGTTGTGAAGCAGGTAGCCGGAGTTCATCCCATAGAAACGGGAATAGCGGATGGCTTCATCGTAGGCTGCCCGCGCCTTGGCATCTTCGCGCCCGGTCAACTGGTAGGTAAGAGCCAGGTTGAATCTCGGGTATGACCAATATGGATCGAGCAGCATGGCTTCCTGGAAGCATGCCTTAGCTTGCATGATGTTCTCGGGATCCACGTTGTGCTCGAGCAGTGACATTCCCCGGGCGTTGTAGAAGTAACTTGCCTCCGGATTGTCGGCGATAGCTTGCTCAATCAACGACTGCGCCTCGTAGAAATCGGCATCCCAGTCTTTCGGATGATCGCGGATCTTGGTCATCGCGGCGCAGAAGCTGCGGTTGGCCCGTATGTCTGTGTTGTGAGGATCGAGGAGCAGGGCGGCGGAGAAGAGCTGTTCGGCGCTTTGGTAATCGGCTTTTTCGGGCGGTAACTCGTCTCCAGCCAGATAGCGGAGGATGACCTCCTGGGCCTCCTGCTCGACTTGAATCAAAAGCCCGGCGCGATCCTTCTGCCATGCTTCTGTCTCCGGCTCTGTACGGCTGGCGAGCAGTTCACGGGCGGCCTGCATCGGATCGGATAGGTCAGCAGGGTGCTGAGGTTGGCCGCCCGGTGTGGGGCCGTTTCCGCTTTTACTGAGATCTGCAATCGGGAGATCTACCTGGCCGAAAGGAACGGAACGCTGCCCATACTTTGGACCCATGCCCTGGTTGACCAGCTCTCTTAGGCAACCGAGGCTCAAGCTATCCGTTTTGCCAGACGAGGCACCGCATTGAATAGGTGATGGAGCTACGAGCGCATCCAGCAGATAGTAACTGAACACGCCGCGAACTTCGCCCTGTTTTCCGATTTTGTCCTCGTGAGCGGCCCGCCCGCTTTCACTGGCTAACAAACCCGTAAATCCGCCTACCCGAAGCGATGCCTGGTGCTGTTTGACCCAATCCTGCTTCACGGCGCCGGCATCGCAGATATCGGCAAAGACGAGCACCTGGGCGCCCTCCCGCGAAATGGTTGCCAACGACTGCACAAGCTCGGATGCCGGCAGCATGGTATTCGCTACGTCGAGGCGACTGTCGTACGCGGCGATATAGCCCTCACGTCCGCTGGCCGCGCCATGTCCGGACACGAAGAAGACAAAGTGGTCGTCCTTCTGTACCAATTGAGTGACGCGCTGCAGATTGAGCCTGATGGCGGCGGTGGTTGCCTGTTCGTTGAGCAATAGAGTAACTGTGTCCGCGGAGGCTGCGCCGCGAGGTGACAGCAGATATTCACGGAACTGCCGGGCGTCCTCGACGGCGCCCTGAAGCTGCTGTGTCTCGGACAGCCACGGATAATTACCTACTCCGACCACCAGCGCATAAGTAACAGGCTGCTGTGAAATGGAGGAAAGGTGATGGCTGGCCAGATCCAACTGCGACTTAGCCGCTTCGATCCTGCGTGCCATCCAAGCCGGTGGGGAAAGGGGATCCAGGCCTGCTTCCTTCAGGAGCGACTCGTATTCCTCAAGCTCCTTGCGCGAATTTCCACTGGCCTCGTATTTTAGGGCCATACGTTTGTGCCGGGCGATCGCATCTGCACCGCCCTCAATAGTGACCGGCTTTCCACCGCCGCGCGTGGGGGCCGTTACGGGGTCGTTCCGACAATTTCCTTGGTGATCCGCCTTCGGCTGTATGTCGCCTGTAATCGTAATGTTGTTCTTGGCCCGGTAATCGCAGCTGTTATTTTCACGCGCATTGGCACCGGGCTTTGCCCAAACTTTCCACAATGGCGCTTCGGCAGCTCTTTCATAGACCAGAACTGTGGCGTCGCCATGAGTAAGATTGACGTGATCTCCCACCACAAGTTCCATCCCTTGCTCCGGCTGCGACGGGCCTGTCGGGAGGTGTTTGGTGCCCCTCTTCCCGGTCACCGTGGCCTCGGCGTCCCCGTGAACCTGTATGTGTCCCGCGACCACATCTTCGGCTAACAAAAGACCCACGCGCATCAAGAGCCCGAACCAAATCAGAAGTCGACTCGCCATTGTTAATTCTTGGGCCCCGCAACGTCGCAAGGCGGCTGCGCGACTCCATCGGCGACCAGAGCGCCACTTCCGTTCTTTAGGCCGGCGAGGGTAGCTTTCGTCACGTTTACGTTCTTGATGATTGCTCCTGTTACATTGGCGCATGTGAGATCCGCACCGCCAAAATCGGTATCTACTAACGTGGCATAATCGAGACGGGCGAAGCGCAGGTCCGCCAGCCTGAAATGAGTGCGGGTCAGGTTCGCGTAGGAGAAATCGCCGTGCGTTAAAGTGGCATCCTCCAGACGAACATCAGTAAGATCGGCAAACGCAAAGGAAACCGCGCATAGCATGGCGTGGTCAGAAAACTGCGCTAGTTCCAAACCTGCGCGCTGGAATAGTGGGAAGGTATCGCCCAAGTATTCTGGCTTACAAATATCGTCCTCACGGTTACGATCGAGAAAGTGCGCGCCGGAGAAATCCGCACCGCGAAGGTTGCTTTCCCGCAGATTGGCGCGATTGAGCCAGGAATTATGGAAATCCGCGTGCACTAGAAAGGCACGGCCTGCATTGGCGTACGCCAGGTTCTTTCCCGCCAGTTTGGCGCCGCGCACCTCTTTGGGATTCTTCTCGTCCCATTTTTCGGGGCGCGCAGAAACTTCGCGATCGGCAAAGTCCGCGCGCGCCGGCAGCAAGTTACAGAGCCAGCCACCTCCCGCCGTATCTATGGAGGCCGCGGCGATAAGCACCACCGCACACATCGTACCCGCGATCTTCTTCTTTTTGCCCTGCTGGAACCACGGACGCGGCAGTTCGAAGTAGAATTCGCGCTTAGTGGCGGCGAACGACAGAACCGAAACAGCGAAAGTCAGCAGTACCAATGCGGCCAGGAGAAGGTTACCGCCGCGATCGTGACACGGCAAGTACCGTACCCAAAGCAGTAAGACTACCAACGGGGTGGCCGCCCACAGCAGTGTGACCGCTGCCCACGACGTGCCTCTAGCCATGACAGCCGAGTCACTGGAGCCGCCTTGCCATTGCTGCAGCAGCGCACTTAGCGCCCACTGCGAGATTTTTTCCGGCAGCGGCGTGCCGTCCGGGAAAGTACTTGGCAAGCGGGACGCCGCGCGAAAAAATGAAATCAGGTTCAACTGCAGGTACCCGAATACCACGATCAGTGCGATGGGAGCAAATAAGAAGAAATTGGTGATCGGGACGGACGTTTGTATAAGTGGAAGTGGAGCGGTTGCCTGATTGGGAACGAGCTTATCGTCTGTGGTGGTGATAATCGTCAGACAGCAATAGGCCAAGGAGGTCGCCAACACCAGGAAAACGTTGTTCACCGTGGTGGCGGCTTCCTGGACCATCCGTAGCCGGTCCTCCCACGCGGGGCCGGCTTCTCTTGCTGGCGCCTGCCCTGTCATCAAGTGTAACTATGAGCCTCCTGCGGCATTCCGATAATCAGGTCACCAATAATACCACGGCGGCGCGCCAGTGGGACACCTCGCGACTGCCACGCAGCAGGACTGCGCGCAGACGAGACGTATTCGGCTATTGTCGGCGCGTATTGATTCAGCAAGTCTTTCTACATCACATACATAGAATTACAATCAGTCACCCCGAAATGGCAAGGCTGCGGCCGGTGCTGGTGTCAGCTGGCCTTTGAAAGGCGAACCGAAGCCGGCCAGGAGGCCACGCGTTGCAGAAAGTTGTTCTTATTTAACAGGTTCCCACGTACCGGCGCATTTCTTTGGCGGAGCGGGTTTCCCTTATGTCGGATCGGAACTGGCAGCGCTTTGACTGTTTTTGGACCGGTTTCGAGCGGTTCGGTGGTCCCACGTTATCTGCCGATGAACGAAGCTGCTCGCGCAGCAGACGCTGGCGCGTGGGGTGGTTCGAGCGGTCGGTTAGCAATTGGAGTATTGTGCGGGTCAGAGGAGATTCTCATGACCCGCTCACGCAAAATGATGCTCGATGAACTCGAGCGTCGCAACTACAGCCAGAATACACGTAGACTGTACCTGCACGCTGTGGCCGAGTGCGCCCAGTATTTTCACGGCTCGCCGGACCAGTTTGGCCTCGATCACATCCGCGACTACCCAGCGCGGCTTTTTCGAGAACGCAAACTTAAACCCAACAGCGTCTGCGCATACGTGGTAGCACTGCGGTTCTTTTTTGTGCATGTGCTCAAGCGCCGCGGGACGGTGGATGATATAACCTACCCGAAAAGGCCGCATACGCTGCCTCTGGTCCTCAGCCACGATGAGGTGGCGCGACGCATCAACGCCGCTGCCAACCCGTTTCATCGTGTCGTCCGGATGACGCTGTATGCCACCGGAATGCGGCGTACGGAAGTCACGCGGCTCAAAATCGCGGATATCGACACCCAGCGGATGGTGGTCCATATTCGGGCAGCTAAGGGGCGCAAGGATCGCGATGTAATGCTCAGCCCCAAGCTTCTGGAGGTGCTGCGGCAGCACTGGCGCAGCCTTAAACCTAAACCCACCGTTTGGCTATTCCCCGGCGGGAGAGAGCACACTGATATCGAGCATCCTATAAATGATAAGGTTGTCTGGCAGGCTTGCGAGCGGGCCGCTCACCGCGCCGGCATTGACAAGCCCATTCACCCACACACTTTCCGACACGCTTCGGCATACTACACCACCTTTCAGAGTTCACTCATTCTAAAGATAATTGAGCTTGGCCGAGCAGGATCCGCGGGAGTCTATGGGCGCCGCGCCGGGCCGCTCTCACTTCTGTCTGAACTGCTGGCAGCAACAGGTCTTTCTTCTCGATGATCCATGGAGCATACTTGACCACTTGTTTGGCCGGAAGAATGCCCTCCCGGATAAGTCGTTTTACAACCGTGTCACTCACCTGCAGTTCGCGCGCTGCCTCCTCTTGCGTCACCCAGTCACCCTGCTTTTGAAAAGGCGCGATCTTGTGATATCCGCGCAGTCCCGCTACGCGAGACGCATTCCACGTTTTCTCTTGTCCCGTCTTGTATCCCAGGCGATTTAGGATTGCTGCAATCGTCTTGTCTGGACATATCTTTACTAAGTCACTTACTAAGTCAATTACTGAACGATCGGCACTGTGGCGGTGCTGACCTGGCCTGTTACGCCTAACACTCACTTCCGTGTGTACTCCTCCAGTCCAATGCAGCCGCAGGCGATATATCTCGGGGTCTGCCTCATGGTCGATAACGATCTCCGTCAACACCGTCCGCAAGATTCGCTTTTTCAGTTGTACGGGTGCTTCCGGATGATTCCACAAGGCCATCACATCCTCGCTCAGCGCCAGCAGCCATTGCTTTTGTGGGGCACTGAGAGGCGTAGCTGTCTTCTCCACAGCTGCTAGCCGGGCCTCCGCTTCCGCCACCTGTGCCAGCGCGCCGTTCCAACGGGTCTCCAATTCACTAGCCACCAATCGGTTCTCCGGCTCTACCGCATCAAACTGCCGGCGTGCGCGCTGCTCTTCATAGCGAGCTCGCTCCAGCGCCAGTGCCAACGCCTTTCGCTTTGCGTCATCCTCGGCCTGGGCGCATTCGCTTAATTGGACGGCGGCCTCAATCCCAGCAGGTTGAATGGCAGTCAGTACGCTGTGGGCCACGGCTCGATCTACGCGCAAGCTCCCTACCGTCAGGCATCGGCTGGATTCGCGATCTCCCCGATCTCCCCGACAGACATAGCGCGGCACGCGGCCGCGGGTGCCGCTGTAGACCACTTGCAGTTTCCTGCCGCAGCGACCGCAACGCAGCAAGCCGGACAACAAAGCCGCGCCCAACTTCGCCGCACCGCTGCTTTCCCCCTCATAGCACGCCACGTTGGCCTCCAGCTGTTGTTGGTTTTGCAAATACTCCTCCCAACTGATGTACCCCGGATGGTGGCCGACAAGCAACACCTTCCACTCGTTCTGGGGCTTCCGGTAACGCGAGCTTTGCCGGGCGCGCCCCTCCTCGATCCGGGTTCGGACTGCGGTCTTGCCATACGCAAATGCCCCGGCGTAGCATGGATTGTTCAGCATCTGGCGGATTCTGCCACTGCTAGGCAGCCCCCAACTCACTTCCTGGCCGGCGGTCCCTGGTTTCACTTTGGGCACTAGAATGCGCTCTTCCCGGAACCAGATCGTCGCCTGCCGTGCGCTTCCCAGTTGCTGGAATTTCTGGAATACGTTGGTGATCGCCTGCTGCACCTGGCGATCCGCGGTTTTCTCAATTTGCCCTTCCTCGGTACGCACGAATCCAACCGGCACTTCCCACAACGCAAATCCGCGCCGCACCTTTTGCTCAAAGGCTTCGCGGGCACGTTGCCGCAATAGCCCCAGTTCAAATTCCGACATGGTCCCTTTCAGGCCAAGAATCAGACGGTCATTGAGTTGCCGGGGATCGTAGATGCCATCGCTATCAATCAGCAGCGTTTCGGTCAGCGCACAGAGATCCACTAAATGATGCCAGTCGCGATTGTTGCGTGCCAAGCGCGAAGCTTCCAAGGCGAACACCGCTCCGGCCAGCCCTTGGCAGACGGAAGCCAATAGCCGGCCGAAGCCTGGCCGTTCCTGGGTCCCGGAACCGGAGCGACCCAGATCTTCATCGATCACCACCACCTTGGCAAAACCGAGTTGTTCGGCGCGGGCCGCCAATGCGTACTGCCGCTCTTTGCCCTCCAGATGGTTGCGTACCTGGTAGGACGTGGATTGGCGCACGTAAACATAGGCACCGCGTTCGAGATGATGTCCCTTAATCTTCTCGCTCATTTTGCATCCTTTCGTCGGCCTTGAGAACGCTGGCCAACATCTGGCGCCACAATCTTCGGCAGTGTTCCCGCACCGATTCGGGAAGCTCGCTCCAAAGCTCTTCGTCCTCGAAGCGTAGTCTGCGCTGCCACTCGACCGGATTTTTGTTGCTGTGCATCCTCACCTCCTGATGGAGATTCTGCACGACTACGATCCTGGGGAGAGTTCTCGACAGAATGCGCATCGATCAGTCGACGCAGGTCCATGAGCGCGTCGATGGCAATGCGCGGTTCCGCGGCGCTCGTGAGCCGATCACAAACCTGTGGATTCAACATCCATTCGGGCACCGCTATCTGTAGGCCTTGCGGTAACCGGATAATCAGAATTGCAGGGTGACTTGTCCTTAAATAGCGAACTACTTCAACCTCGACTCCATAGAACGGATGACAGCGATAGCAGATCTTCGTTTGCGGTAGACCATGAGTAGTATGTGGATACCTTGCGCCACTCGTTTGCCACCCATCTATGAGAGGCGGGCACCGACATACGGACCATCCAAATCCTGCTTGGGCATAGTGACCTAAAAGCTACCACCATCTATTGGCACCTGTCGCGGCGACACCTGCAGGAGACGGCCAGTCCGCTGGACGCGCTCACGCTGGATCTTCCCAGCACGCCGGCATAGAACCGTGAGCCGGCCCCCGCTAGAGGTGGCCGATGTAATCCGCGCCGCTGGACCCGCTTTCATCCAGCGCGGCCTGAGCTGTTTCGACCGCCAGCATTTAAAGGCGCTGAACGCCATGCAGCGTTGTCGCACCGCAGCTCTCGGCGGCCATGTGGAGGAATGCTCGCGGTGCGGGCTACGGACCATCTCCTACAATTCGTGTCGCAATCGCCACTGCCCAAAGTGTCAGGGCAACGCCCGCTGCCGCTGGCTCCGGGCCCGACCAGCAGAACTTTTGCCTGTGCGCTACGTGCCCGTCGTCTTCACCTTGCCGCACGAACTGGCCCCCTTGGCCTTAGCCAACCAGAAAACGATTTACACCCTGCGGTTCCGCCTCCGCGCCGAAACCTTGATAGCATTCGCACGCGACCCGCGACTATTCGGCGCCGAGATCGGCTTCTTCAGCGTTCTCCATACATAGGCGATCAACGTTCGAGATGTTCAGTCTGTTTTAGGATTCGCAGCTAAAAAGCCTAACGAGCTTTCCTCCGGAGTTCGCGGGGCGACGGGGGGCACGAAGCGGCGATAGAGGTAGCGCAGCAGGTACAGAGAGCAGCCCATGGCCACGGCCAGGACCGCGTTCACGATCAGGGCCGAGATGGCGGTGACTAAGAAAGCCGACGCATCCAACCGGCGCATGCGGTGTAGTCTGCGCCAGGTGCTCCACTCTAACAGCCGCAGGCCGATGTAAGCGGTGACGCCTCCCAGCGCAGCGACGGGGATGCGCGAAATGTACTCGCCGCCGAGACCCAGGAAACCGAGGATGAAAATGGCATGGAAGATATTGGACAGGCGAGTGGAGCCACCGCAGCGGACACTGGCGAGGCTGCGCGCCGGAATGCCGACGCTCATGGGCGCGGCGAACATACCAGCAACCACATTGGCGATGCCGTAGGCGCCGATTTCGGCATCGGCGTCGGCGCGTTTGAGGTGCTTGTGGCGTCCGCGAAAGTGCTCGACGACGCGCGATGTGATCAGAATATTGACTGAGCTTACGAAGGCGAGACCAAACGCTGCTGGCAGTACGTGAACCACGTCCGCGGGCGACCAGGCGAAGCCGGCGAAAGGCGGAATCTCGAAAGGCACCCGCCCGATCTCCCTCTCACGGATGCCGAACATGGTTGCGATGCCAACCGCCGCGGCCACCGCGATCAAGGGCGCCGGAGCACGCGGCGTGAGATGCGCGACCACAAAGGCCAACGCGATCACAAGCGCGCTGACAGCGACGGCGCCCGGATGCGACTGTCCGGCATGCGAGAGCACTTGCCAGCTCTGATAGAGCAGATTGTTGGAGGTGCGATCGATATTTGTGCGCACCCCTGTCATGGTGGCCAGTTGGGAAAGCACCATCATGGCGCCGATCCCGCAGGAAAAGCCGGTGACCACGGGCTGCGGCACGCTTTGAATGTAACGGCCCCAGCGCATGAGGCTGAAAGCCATCATGAATACGGAAGCGACCAGGCAGACTTTAGCCGCTCCACCCAGCCCCTGCAATTGGACCGCGTGGGCGATGAAGGGAACCGTGGCGCTGGCGGTGCCGCCGATCAGGACAGGATTGCGCCCCAGCACGGCGGTGATGGGCGCGCTGACGACGGAAGTGACCAGGCCCAGAACCGGCGGCAGACCCATCATGGCGGCTAAAGCCAAGCCATAGGGAATCGCGATCAGGGCCGCGATCAGTCCTCCAAATAAGTCGCCAGCCAGCGCGCGCCAGGAATAACGAAGATGCAAAGCGGCCGCCTAAGCGTTATAGCATTTCAAGCAGGCGGCCTTGAACTTGGCCATGTCGTCCCTGCTCCCCACGGTGACGCGCACCCAAGTCGGCCAGACGGGCCAGACGCGACCGATATAAACCTTCTCTCGCGTCATGGCTTTAAAGAACTCGCCGCCGGGCCGCTTGGCGTTCATCATGAACTTGTTACTTTCCGAAGGGATGAATTCGATGTTTTTCGCGGTGAGGAAGGTGAAGGTATCCTCGCGAATATCGCCGATGATTTTGCGGCGCTCGGCGACCAGTGATTTGACCTTCAGACTGGCGGTGGCCCCGACCATGCCGGTGACTGGCAGAGCGCCGGCCGACCAGTCCTTCATTTTGTCGAGCAGATCGGGGCGGGCGATGGCCGCGCCGGCGCGCAGGCCGGCCATCCCGTAGAGCTTGGAGAAGGTGCGGAGAACGATCAAGTCCTTGTCCTCTGCCACCAGGTCCGTACAAGGCACGGCGTGGGCCGAGATATGTATGTAGGCTTCGTCCAGCAGGACCACAGCCTCTTTGGGCTTGTTGGCGAGCAGCCATTCGATGTCGGCGCGGGTGGTCAGCGTGCCGGTTGGGTTATTGGGATTGCATATGTAGATCAGGCCGGGCGATGGGTGCGCGGCGAGCATGGCCTTCACGTTATGATCCCAGGTGCCCTTCCGAAGCGGGACGTTGATGGTCTTGGCGCCGATGAAGCGGGCGGCCCGCTCGCCGGCTTCGTAACCGGGATCGGCCTTCACGAATGGCCGTTCCTTGGAGCAGAACGACAGAACGGCGCGATGGAGCGGATCGCTCGATCCGGCATAAGGGGCCACATACTCGCGTTTAACGCCGCAGACCTGGGCCAGGGTGTCGCGCAGGATGAAAGTTTCTTCGTACAGGTAACGGCCGCCATTCTGCACTATGCTGTGAATGGCGTCGGCGGCTTCCGGGCATGGGCCCATGGGATTCTCGTTGGCATTGATCCGGACCGCGTCGGGCGGTATTTCGCGGATCATGGAAAGCTGCGCCAGGGCGCGCTCATTGTAGAACGGCAGCGCTGCGCCAGCACCAATGAAGGCTGCCAGGCGTCCCAAATGGCGCCGGGAAAAACCGCGTTGCAATAGGTCCGCTGATTGTTCGGCGGTAAAAGGTAAAGTCACAATCCCTCCTCTTCGTGTTTAACCGTACGAGTCCGGGGCGGCCTAGTCGCCCCGCCAGTTGTTCTTATAGTTTCAAAAGGTCACCCGAATCGCAAGTTGCAGTTGGCGTGAGAAGTTAGCCTGTCCGGTGATCTGCCCAAAGGCGCCGCTCGAGAAGTTGGTGTTGGGCGAATAAAAATAGGGGGTGTTCATCGCGTTCAATGCTTCGGCGCGGAATTGAGCGTTGAAGCGTTCGTTCAGCGCAAAGTTCTTGAAGATCGACATATCCCAGTTCGCCAATCCGGGGCCGCGCAGGGAGACGGTGCGCGGTGTGTTGCCGAAGGTTCCCTGCGGCGCCAGTGAAAACGCCGCGGGGTTGATGTAGTTGTAGATGCGCTGTTCCAGGCTGCCACTGGTGCCGAGGGCGGCTCCCGTCGTCATATCCGGCCGCTGCGCGCCGTAGCCGTATGCCGAGTTCAGATCGGTCTGGTAGATCTGCAGCGGAAAGCCACTCTGGTAGACGTTTACATAGTTCACCACCCAACCGCCGGCGATCAGATCGAGCGCGCGGCTGTTGATATTCCAGAGCTCCTTACCGCGTCCGATCGGCAACTGATAGGAGAGCGCAGTAGCCCACCGTAGCGGCGTATTCACGTTCGACAAACTGTATTCCGCCGCAGTGTCGTAAGGATTTTGCGGAGCGTTTTGCGCGCCCCCATTGAGCGACGTACCGACGCCGCCGCTGCTCTCATCCATGTTTTTGGACCAGGTGAACGTGCTCAGGAAGGTCAGCCCGTGGCTGAAGCGTTTCTGCGCCTTTATGACCATGGAGTTGTAGCTGGCATGGTTATTATCACCGAAGATTTCGTAAATGCCGGTGTAGGCGGGGAACGGCACGAGCAACCGGAAGGCGCTGATGGTGGGTCCGGAGAGCGAACCGCCGGCCACGGCAGGCACGCCATAGAACGGATTCGTCACCTGCGCGTTGAGAGCGGTCGTACCCTGGGAAAGATAACTGGGATTCAAGGCATCGATGTTGATCGTCGGCTGGCCGAGGGTAAGGTGTGTGGAGTGCGACCCGACGTAGCCAACTTCCAGAGCGACGCCGCCGCTGAGCTCACGTTGCACATCGACTGAGTATTGCTGCACGCGCGGAGCCTTGGTTTCGGGATCGATGATCGTGAAATTCGATCCGATGCCGGCAGCGGCACCCAGGGTATTGCCAACCGGGGCAAGCAATCCCTGCGGGAACGGGTTGGTGAGCACATCGGTGGCGGATTTGCCGGTGTATTGCGTATTATTGGCGTAGCCGAGCGTAGCCAAGGGTCCGCCGAGATAAAGCTGCGGGGCCCAGAATATCCCGTAGCCTGCACGTACCACGGTTTTGCTATTCGCCTGCCAGGCGATGCCGCCGCGCGGTCCCCACTTGTTGAACTCGTAGTTGCCGGCGGAAGTTGGCGCGCCGCCGACGCCGGCGTACTCGACTGCGCCCTTGAGATCGAGACCGGGAACCTGAGAGGCGATGGCGCTCGTGGCATTCTCGTTGAAGCCGGTGATCAAGCCGTTGTTGGCCTCGCGCACGCCGCCTTCATGCTCCCAACGCAAGCCTCCGTTGATGCTGATCTTATTATTGAGGCGGAAATTGTCCTGAACGTAAGCGCCGTAGTAAGGAATAATATCGGTGAGCTTGGAGGCCGTATCGGCCTGACGGTTGTAGGGCAGGCCCAGCAGCAGATCGCCTAGATCGGTGCCGGTGTTGCTAGCGCCGAGGGAGCTATCCGTGTTGAAGGTGTAGCAGCCGGTTGGGCAATTGATGCCGGCGCCGGACGTAGCGAGATAGCGGTAGTCGAAGCCGGCTTTAAGGCTATGGCGGCTGATGAACTTGTCGATGGCGGTGGAGAAGTTGTGGGAGGCTTCGTCGTAGTAGTCCCAGTCGCCGGTATCGCCCAGGGAATAAAGGCTGGACATATTAATTGCCGGAAACTCAGCGGCGGTGCGACTGACTGTGTTCACCCAAGCCTGGCTGAATGCCAGGTTAGCGATGTTGTAGCCTTGAGAGCTGTTGTAGTCGAAGTTCGGAAAGCGATTGAAGCCGTAACGGAGCGTGAACACGGTAGTGGGATTGATGGTGTAGATGCTATTGACGGCGGTAGCATCCACGCGCCGCAGCAAGCGCCATCCGGATTCCGTCGAAGGACTGTTGAACCAGGTGTCGCCGGGCTCGAGCGAGTAGTAGCGGGCGTAGCTCAGGCTCATACGCCAGCGGGCGGTAAAGTCCTCGTCGAGTTTGGCCGTATATTGGACCGCGCGGGCCTTGATGGAAGACGCCAAGGCGATATCCGTGGCGCCATAATACGCCGGTGTCGAAGTTGGTACCGGATAGGTATTGGCTATTGCCTGGCCCACCGCGGTGATGCGTGACGACGGTATGACGTTGCCGGGGAACGGGTCACCCGTAATCGGGTCGTAAATTACGTGCAGCGTGCCGTCCGAGTTGAAGCTCTTGGAAAAATCGCCGGTGCGCTCGGCGAGTGTCGGCAGATTGAAATCCGCCGAGTCGGACGAAGCGTCGTCATAGTGCTCGACTGCCAGGTAGAAGAAGGTGCGATTTTTGCCGTTATAGACTTTCGGGATGCTCACCGGGCCGCCGAAACTCGCGCCCCACGTGGTGTTGGGTTGGTTGGTAATCGGAATGCCGGCGGCGTTGCTGAAAAACGCGTTGGCGTCCCAAGCCGTGCGCCGCAGGTGGCCGTACAAGCTTCCGTGGTAGTCGTTGCCTCCCGATTTCATCAACGTATTGAACATGCCGCCGCCGGTGCGGGCCATCTCGGCATCGTAGGTGTTGATTTGTATCTTCACTTCCTGGATGGCCTCCAGGCTAGGGATGATAATCGCGCGGTTATTAGCGTCGGTAATGGGGATCCCATCGAGGAGGTAATTGTTGCCGCGGACGGGACCGCCCGCGATGGAAATCATGGAGGAGCCACTTTGATCTTCCATACGGTTATACGCCGGAGGACCCACCTGCACGATGTTCTGCGCGAGCTTGGACATCATAAATGGATTGCGCCCCAGGTTGGGAAGGTCCGAGAGCTTCTGATTATCGAGCACCTGCCCCTGGGAGGCGTTGGAGGATTCGACCAGCGGCACTTCTTCTTGTACCAGCACCATTTCGGTGACGGCGCCCACTTCCAGCCGCACGTCAACGATCACGAACTCTTGGGTCGAGACAATGATATTCTTGCGTTCGAATCGTTTGAAGTTAGGACTCTCCGCCGCCAGCGTGTAAGTTGCGGGAACCAACTGGGTGAATTCAAATCCACCCTCGTTGTTGGTTATTCCGCTGCGAACTTCGCCCGTTCCGTCGTTCGTCAGTGTCACCTTAGCTGCAGGTACCGCGGCGCCCTGAGGATCCTGTACCGTGCCCCGCAGGCCGCCTTGGTAGGACTGCGCTACAAGCAGCGCGGCCGTCAGGCAAATGATCGCCGTCAGTTGTGATAGGAGGACCGTTGCACGATGGCACGTCCAATTCCAGTTCGTTACACGTATGGTCATGATTCTTATCCCCTTTGAAGTACCGTTCCACCCGATCGATGAGCCAGCTAAGATGCCGCTCGCTACGGAGAGAGTAATCCCTACGTGGGGTTCAGACCAAATTACGGCGCATAACCAAATAATGAATTAACCGCTACCCGATATTTTGCAAAGTGTAGCACCAAGGGCATCGCGATCCCACCATAATTTTGTTAATTGAGCTTATAAATGATTTTTATCGAATAAAACACACGGTGAGATACGTCGGGACGCGAGCCGGTTCTCCCGGTGAGCCCGGCGGCCATTAACAGCGGCCCGATATGTCGTCGTGAGATATTATCTCTCGACAGCGGGGTCCCCCCGGTCTTCGAGGGAAATACCCAGTTGTCGTCCTCGCGGTCTGGAGACGCGGTTTTCCTGTATGTCGGCCAGTAAACCAGTGGGAAGCGCTGCCTTGCGAACCGAGCGTCGAGTTTTCGGTGTATCGACTGGGCCCCGGTACACCCGCTGGCGAATCTCCGCGTGAGTTTCTGAAAGTGCCGCCATTGGAGTCCGAATATTTCGCCTTGACGAAGACCTGAGAGAACAGCAAACTTAACGACAAGGCGTTCGCGTTTCTTCAGTACCAATAGGCAGGTTTGTAGTCGGTCTTGCGAGCGGGGCTTGCCAGGCGGTCGACAACAGTGCGCCTTTCAGAATAAACCGGTCGGAGAAAGGCGATTGCGCCAGTCGGTAAAGGAATCGCTCCATCGCGAAGTATTGCAACAGCTCCTGGAACGGACGTCCATGGGCCCGCGACTGGTTGAGTAGTCGCTGCCGGACGGAAGCTCCCACGGTCGCGACCGCTCATAGATGGCGACGTCGAGCCCGATCTTGTTTCGGTATTTGAAGCAGTCAGCGAGCGTTTTCTCTCGAGAGTAGATCCGTACAGGCACGCCGTCTGTCATTACAACCTCGATGCCGGCGCTGAATGACGGTTCAGAATACCAGAAGCAATGCAATGGAACGCCGTCAATCTTCGGAATCTGAGCATGGCTAGGCAGCTCCAGATCGATGGCGTGTGGCACTTGCATTGTGAGGCCCTGGTGAGCAAGAGCTGAGATTAGGCAGACGACGATGGCGCGTGCGCGGATTCAGGCCTTCGGATTTGCCTCCACGTAGCAGTCATGGATGAGGAACTCGTCGTCGGGGTGGCTGGCCATCGAGAGCGGCTCAATGCCAGCCCGTTCTTCCCACTCGAACCAGGTAGACGTAATTCGAGCCGCTATTGGAGACCGTCGCGGCGAGCAGCCCGTTGAACTCAACCGAAGCGTCCAGCAGGTATGGCCAGAGAGCTGCTTGCGAGTTGCAGGCAAGAAGTGAAGGGGGCCGGTTAGCGAACACCCGCTGCCTTCGTCTGATTCAGGTGAACTTCGACGACCTTGGCTTCCGATTCCCAATGGTTGGGGTCGCCTCGGCGAAAAAGCGATTCGGTGAAGACGTGAGTGATGCCAATGCCCGGGACAAAGGTAACTCTCTCGTTTCCAGTATTATCGGAGGTTTCGAGAACAAAGCCTTCCCGATTCGAAGTGGCGCCAGCGCCTCGCACGCCGATCAGCGAGTTCTTCTCACGCTGAGTTACGTGCCACGAAAAAAATGGCTCACCCCAACCTTTTCCGAGTGCAAGAGGCAGGTCGAGGATCTGCGTGTAACGCAGCAGGTCAGAAAGGTTGTCGTTAGGGTCCTGTACTCTGCGGAGGACATCAGGGAACGCAGAATCCCAATGACTGATCTGATAGATCCTTCTTGAATTCACGCTGATCAGAATGCTGGGGGCTCCTTTGTCACCTAAGCACTGGAAGTCTCGGTCTTTCGTACATACCGGTAGCGACAGATCACCGGCAACGGGTCGTGGAGAACTGTCGAAAAGCGCCGCCACGATTGGTTCAGGCCCACCCTTCCGATAGACGATTTGTATGATCTCTGATCGCCAGGTCTTCTGCATGGTCTCAGCCGGCAACATCTGCCCGCGGCTAATATACCGGACGGTTTCCATGACGGAGCATTGATATATCCAGTAATTGCCGACCGCAAGCGGAAAAGAGTCGCTGCTTTGCTGCGCGCGCATCATTGCGCCGGAGCCGAAAAGTACTGCCGAAATCGGTAGTAGTAGCAAACTTCGGACTTTCGCAGCGAATTGCCCTTGGTGGCTCTGCATGCCTCTCCCCTCAGCGAATATAATACGTCTCGAGGGAAACCGATTCAGTACGGCCATTGGCGTGCAGCCCGGCGACGATCTACGTCTGGGACTCGACGTGGTTTTGGCCAATCCATATGCTCCCATTGCGGCGCAACGGCCTGGCCCACGCCACCGGCATTCCCGGCGCGCGGAGGACGTTTCGCGCAGCGTGATGCTGGCGGCCAATCCCGCCAACAGGGCAGTTCGCGCATCCTACTGCGATGCGGATCCTAGAAGCCGCCAACGCTGTCGATACGCAAGGTCGCCTCCTTTTCGAGACCTCATCAACGGATTCCTTGTTTTGCAGCACGGCTCTTTTTGACCCTAAGCGGAATGCCATCACCCGCGTACCCTTGCGTTTCGAAGGCGACATCGGGAGTCCCATCTGGGCTCCAGATGGCCGCATCGCCGCAATAGGCATGGGTTGGGTTAGTTCGATCTGGCGTTATCATCCCGTGAAGGAAACGTTGATCGGCTCTGGCGATGCACGCGCCACTAGACTAGGAACTAGGTCTCGGACCGCCTGAAAAGGTTCTAATATATTCGAATGCATAGATTGAGCTCCGGAGGGACTGGCCTGTCACGTTCTATTCCTTCGGATTTTCCGCAGGTTAGCTTTCGTAGGATGGTCTTCGCGCTCTTGCTGCGGCTTTTTGAGCGCAGCTCGCCCGGTTTTGCGGCGCGTAATTTCAGCGGGCTGGTTCAGCCTCGCCGTCAGTGGTGGTGGCGGGGCGGTTTGTACTTGAACACCCTGCGGGCCTTCTGCCGCGTGAACCGCCAGTTGATCTTGGTCCGCCTCTGGTCGGCCCGATGGTTCCAGGCCTTGGTTTCGTGCCGCAACTTCTTCAGATCCGGAATCCGGCGGTTGCCCAGGCATTGCCGCGCGTACAGGCTGAGTTCGATTTCCGCTTGCTTGAGCCAGCTTCCGTGCTTTGGGGTGTATGCACGGTGAGCCGGTCCCAAATATCTCCACCCTTCTGCTCGCCGAAGGAATCGGTCAACGATTTACGAGTGTGTATGTTGAGATTGTCCATCACGAGGTGAATCGTGCTGGCCGCCGGGTACTGTTCCACGACGTGCCCGACTATACGCGCGAACTCGGCGCCAGAACGGTTGGGGGAGGCGGTGGTGAAGTGGCGGCCGGCCTTCGCTTCCACCACGCCAAATACGTTCGCGGTGCCGCACCGTTCGTATTCACTATCCTGCTTGGCTGGTTTCCCCGATTTGGCTGGTACCGGCGGGCGCACGTCGTGGTGCAGCGAGATCGGTTTCTCATCCAGGCAAACGACGGGTTGGTCCGGGTCATAGGGCTTCTCGTTGATGCGCAGCGTGTCTTCCATCTTTTCGATGTATTCCGGGGTCAACTCGGCCACGCACCACATTTTTTTCCCGCCACGGCTTCAACTCGTGGCTCTGCAGCAAAACCCGGATTGTTTCTCGGCCCACCTTAGGCACCAGCTTACGCTTGACGGCTTCTTCCACAATCGAGCGTACCGTCCAACGTGCCCGCCCTTCCGGCGCTTGACTGCAAACCATGGCAATGATGCGTTGCTTCTGGGAGTCGTCGAGAACCTCGTGGGCACCTGGCCGCGACTTGTCGTAGAGGGCGGCATCCAGACCGTTACTGTTGTAGCGATGGGCGATCTGACGGATCGCCTTGGGCGTCAGAGGGACTGTTTGCGCGATACGAGGCGCCGTGACGCCCTCGGCAAGTTGCCGTAGCACAATAGCGCGGAGGACGACACGCACCTGCTGAATGCCCCCGCGCAGCAATTCAACAATTTGAGTTAGGTCCTTGGGCTTGACTTTGATTGGGACAGGGCGGCGAGCCATGCCTCAGCATAGCTTAAAACATTTCCCGATGGAAGTGTTTTATAGAACTATTTCAGGCGGTCTGAAACCTAGTACGCCGGGACGATAATAACGACAACGTTTTCCTCAATGCGCCGTTTATCCGGCCAATACGGAAGGCCGCGCGCGGCTATCCGAAATCAAATCTGCGCATTACTGGCGCGTCCACAGATTGGACCGGATAAGACCCAAATATGCCGGCCAAACTGCTTGGTGCTAAGGCGCTTACGCTGGGATTTAGGGTCAAGCAGATTTTGCCGGTATATTTATGTGACTCAGGACTAACCGATATAGGATCGGTTAAACTAATAGATTCGCTAGTATGCCTCAAAGGCGATGGCTCGCAGCCCGGCCCTGAAGCTAGTCGTGTTCCGGGTGGGGAACCACACTACGCTCAGCAGTATCGCGTGAGGCAAGCGGAGCGGCGCGATCAGCCCGCCGGTGACGATAGGTATCCAATGATGTGCCGCCACCTATGGCGTGCTGCTGGGTGCGCCAGCGATCTCCCAGGAGAAGGCCAAAAAGGACGTTGAAGTCAGATCGATGGCGGGTTCCACGGTCGAGTAGGACTGCACGTTGTCTTTGTACACCGCGCCGTTGCCGTCGAAGGGCTCGAAGACATTGCCGCCGCCGGGCGGGCACTTCACCATGCCGGTGAAATGGCCTTTGGAGGCGTACGAATTGGGACCTTCGACTGCCGCGCCAGCCAAGAAGGGTGGCGTGCCGTTCCTTGATCCCACGATGTTGGCGACCTGATGCTGCATGCAATAGGGGAACAAGCTGCCTTCGCCGGTGATGAGAGAGGTGCCCCAGGCGTTCGCGCCCAGGATATTGGCGAGCCAGCGGCTGCCATATGTCGCGTAGGTGTTGGTCCCGGTGAGATAGTCGTATTCATTGGCCATCACGACCAAGCCGCCGCCAAGGGAAGTGGTATCGTACTCACCCCAGGGGACACCGAAACCGAAGGGATCGGTGGCGGCTTGCCTTACCGCGCCGGATAATTTCGCATTTAAGTTAGCCAGCAGCGCAGCTTGGTTGGTAGCGAGACCGTTGCCGTTCGGATTGCCGGCTAAAGCCAGCGCGCGAAATAGCTCGTAGTGCGCCAGGCCGCTGACATCGTAAAGGTTCAGTGTTTCTTGCTGGCTACTCGAAGTGTTGATGTAGGCGTTGGCCCACTTAGCCGCGGCGGTGAGATAATAGTTGGGATTCGTATGCGGCAGTCCGGGTGGTACCGCGCCAGGTTGGAGCGCGAAATAGAGTTCGGTGGCTCCTAATTCCAGGTCGTCGCGCCATTCAACCTCAGGGTAGAAGCTATAGGGACCGGCAGTGAGTAATTGGCCGTTGGGAGAAGTATTGGCTAAGTCAAAGACATGCTCGGCGGCTAACAGGCATTGGTCCGCATAGGTCGTGTCCGTTGTTTTGAATACTTGGTAGCAGAGCGCGAAGTCAGCGGCTAACCTTCCTGCCAGATTAGGACTGACACTGGCGCCCGCGCCGCCGGCAGTATTAATAAAGACCGGGCGGTTGCAGATATATTCGTATGGTGAACCACATCCCATGTAAGTATCGTCTACCTGCGGCAGACGCCAGATATCATGATCGCCGACATACTTACTTCCGCCGGAAGCGACCGCGACCTGATAGTAGAGAGTTTGAGTGCTATCATTCCACATTTCTTGCAGCCAATCGAGACCGAACTGAGCTTCGTCAGTGAAGTTAGAGGCGCTCGAGCCGGAGCCCATCTGGTTGGGGAAATCGCGCACGCCGACGAGCATCATGGCGACGGTGTAGCTGTGAGTCTCGACGAACTTCATGTAATCGCCGGCATCCCACCAGCCGCCCGCGGCGTTAATAGTTCCACCGGCGGGCGTGAGCAGACCGGAGTCACCGTCCCTGTTGAAGCCGGGAGTGAGATAGATGGTGGCATTTTCGTCATTGAGATGCCCGGGCGCAGTGCGGAGCGCGCTGGGGATGTAGTTGGGCCCATCGCGCTCGTTCTCATAGAAGGAGAGCGTGTTGGCCAGCGCGGCCGAAAAGAGATTCGCGCCTGTATCGATGCGGAAGCCGGGCGAGGTGGCAGCGATCGGTCCGGTGATCGAAATGGTGTAGGTGCCGGCTGTGGTCACGGAATCGAAGTCCATTGGGTAGACATCGGGGAAGCTGCCCCAGGCGCCGGCGTTAGCGCCGATCGCGGCGGAATAAACAGTCGTGCCGCTGGCGTTGACGACGCTAAATGTGGCGCCGGTCTCCGCGGCGGAGGACATGAGATACGCGCGCTTGGAGGCGGTGGTGACGTATCCGCCGAGATTGAGGCGCACGTAGGCTCCGGCTGGCGCAACAGCGAGCAGGGCCAGGATGGCTGCGGCGGCTCGGGTTGTAGAAATTTTCAGCATATTCAGCCTTCTTGGGGCAGTGTACACCAAGTGGTGGGCACCGCGGACGTGGCGACTCAATCTTTGGAAGGATCAAACAGCGATCATCCATCGGGACCTGGAGCCCTCCAATATTCTGTTTGCCGAGGTGGACGGCAAGCCGGTGCCGAAGATCATCGATTTCAGAGTGGCAAGAACGACGACGCAAGCGGCTGACTGCCAAAACCCTATTGACGCGCGTGGGTATCCGGGCAAATCGCTATAACCGCCACAGGATCCCGGCCCCGAAATTAATCAAGGATCACACGACGCCGGAGTGCGCGATCTCGAAGATGGTGCCCTTGCCTTTGGCTCCGCCCGCTGAGGTGGTCCCGCCTGCGGCCGACATTACCGGGCCGCCCCCGCCGGCGCGATAGTTACCGATAAGCCTCCATAGTTCAGTTTCCCGCCGGACTTTATGGCAGCACCTGGAAACGCACGTTGCTCGACAGCATGCCGTTGGGTAATGCCACCTGGACTTTTCCAGTGGTCGCGCCGGTGGGTACGGTGGTCGTGATTAAGTATCTCGATACCACTGTGAACATGGCCGCCGTGCCGTTAAAGGTGACGCTGGTTGCGCCGGTCAGATCGCTTCCCAGAATTTCGGCGGTCTGTCCCACTCCGCCGGCGGTAGGCCGCGTCTCCACAAACGGGCCCAGACCTACTGACAGGCTGAAAACCGTGCCACAGCCATAGGTGTAAGCGTTACCGTCCCGCCAAAGTATGTTGTTCCGTAGAGGTTGTCGTTGGTGGCCTGCATAAGTCCATCGGGCGCTTGGCCGTCCGTGGAGCCGGGCTGGGAGCAGAAGCTGTATAGCGTCGTCAGCGTGCCATCCGGCGTGATTTTGAAGATCGTGCCGGCGCCGCCGCCGTAGATTCCGTTGTTGGCGCCCCCAGCGGAGGTTGTCCCGTCGAAGTCCCCGTTGGGGCCTGGACCAGCCCTACGTAAGAGAAATCGCCGTCCTGGCACCCAATTAGTGGACAGAAGCTGTACAGCGTCGTGAGCGTGCCACCCGCGGTGATCTTGAATACCGTCCCGAAGCCGTATGCCCCGCCGAAGTACGTGGTGCCGTAGAGGTCCCAGTTGAGGGCTTGGATCAGCCCGGCGTTAAGGCCCGGCCCCCCACTCGGGCCAAAGCTGTGCAAGGTCGTCAGCGTGCCACTGGGGGTAATTTCGAAGACCGTCCCAGAGCCGTAGGCGCGAATCACCGCGCCATATAGCCCATCTGTCAAACATATTTAAGTAGACTCTCGCCCGTGAACCTTGAAGGTTCTCAATATAGATGACGCCGAAACCAAAGACCTGACCGTCATCGAATCCCGCCTACCGGTTTCCACCACCATATTCCCTCCCGATCGCCATCCTGCACACGTCTACATCGCCCGTCTTGGTTCCGGTTCTCGCCGCACCATGAGCGAAGCCTTGAACACAATCGCCGGAATTCTGACCACCTGCAAAGCCAACGCCGAAACCTGTCCCTGGGCTGCGGTCCGCTACCAGCACATTGCCGCCATCCGCGCTGCCCTATTGGATAAGTACAAACCATCGACTGCAAATAGATGCTGGCGGCGTTGCGTGGCGTTCTAAAGGAATCCTGGCGCCTTGGATACATGACCGCCGAGGATTATACCGGCCACAGACGTTCACACAATTAAGGCCCAGAGGCTTCCCCGAGGTCGCGCGCTGGCTTCCGGTGAGATTGCTGCGTTGATGGATGTATGTGGTCGCGATTCGTTGCCGGCCGGAATTCGTGATGCCGCTCTGATCGCCATTCTTTACGGCGCAGGTTTGAGACGTTCCAGAAAGTGTGGGCCTGGATCTGTCCGATTACAATGTCGAAACCGGCGAACTGGTCATTCGAGGTGACAAGGGTCGGAAGGATCGCATCGCTTACGCCACGAACGGTTCTGGCGGACGCTCTGAAAGACTGGCTTGTCGTTCGTGGCGTTGAAAGCGGACCATTATTCTGCAACGTGAACAAAGGCGGCAAGATCAGGATCCACCGCATGACCGACCAGGCTGTGCTCCATATTCTCAAGAAACGGGCGAATGAAGCAGGGGTGGCGCCTTTTAGTCCACATGATCTGAGGAGGTCGTTCACTTCGGATCTGCTTGATGCCGCCGCGGACATTTCGACGGCACAACAACTCGCCGGCCATTCCAACGTCCAGACAACGGCCCGGTACGACAGGCGTGGTGAAGCCGCGAAACGAAAAGCGCGGGACTGTTGCATGTGCCGTATTTCAAGCGGGATCGGCGGGAGAAGGGGTAGGACTGAATCTCCCAACTTCGAAATCCATCGGGCCACCTGAGGTCGGGGTGAAGGTAGGTTCGGTTTGCAACAGGGCGGTTCCCAATACCGCCGCCTAATCGGGGCTTTCCAGCGCATCTTCGGCGCCACCATTTTCTTCGGCTCCGATATGCAACTGGAAAAGGCCGCAGTCGTCCACCACGGGCGGTTCAACTTTATGAGCGAGGCGCGCATCTGGTACTCGCGCGATCCCGCACAACAGAGTCTGCCCGGTGACTGCCAGAACATGATTGTCTTGAGCGACGAGTTCTATCGGGAGATCCACACCCACCCGATCCCGGCAGACCTGGAGGCAGCCAAGGCTCTGTCTCCTCGCCAGCGGCGCTGGACCTCTTCATGTGGCTCGCCAATCGCTGTTCTACCGCGAAGGGGCAAGAGCGCGTTCCGCTGTTCGGGACCTTCGGCTTGGTGAGCCAGTTGGGAAGCGTCGATTATGTTCGCCCCAGGAAGTTTCGGGAATAGCTCGAGCGCTGGCTGGATCTGGTACGGACGATGTGGCCGGAATGCCCAGCGCGGACCAGTGCAGACGGTCAAGCGATCCTGATCTACCGGGCGCAGGCGATTCGGCCTCAGGAGAATATGCATGTTTGTGCGTGAGAGAGAGGCGAGCGCTGTCATAGCGCGGCGGATCGCAATCGACGTGATTGACCGAACTGTTCTGGACGACTGGGGCCTACCCGTGTAAAGGGGAACGCGCAACGGGCAGTATTCAATCGACAAGTGGCGATGTACCTGGCCAAGGCGTTGGACGGCTGGAGTGTCACGAAGATCGGCAAGTTCTATAACGGACGGCACCATACGACAGTATGCTACGCGATTCGTCGGATCGAAGCGCTACGCGGGATCAATACCGAGGTGGATGGCCTGTTGAATGATCTGACAGAGGAGATCAAATCGAGCCCGGCAAGCGATGCCATCGTGGAATTCATCTGGTAGGACGGCCGGCGCCAATCCAAGTGGTAGCAATCACGGAAGAGTTCGTGGACGCCCTGGCGTACTGTCTGATCAGCCGTCTGAGAGCGAGCATCAATGGGGTTCTGGTATGCGCTTCCTCCAACGCAGGCGAGTAATACACCAGTGCACCCTGACGTCGGTGCCTTCGATGAGGATGTAGTGGCGGCCGGCGCTGCTGCCGAGCTCGCCCTGCACCATGTACCAACACACGGCCTTCCCGGGATGTCAGCGTCCGCTGGTCCAAGACGACCAGTTGCAAGCGCGGCGAGGCCCATTTTCTGTAGCACAATCAGCCTGGCAGCGATGTGTTGCTCCCGAGTATGCACGAATTCGCCGCGGGCTGCGCCGTTCACGTTCCGGCGAATGATGAATTGGCCGGCGCCATCGGACCCGTCGACCTGTCCGGCCGCGTGCGCCCGGATGATCATCCGGTCCAGGGACCCTGACTCTCGCGCCGTTCGGCCGTCATCGCGTCCACCTGGTTCCGATGGGGATCTCGGATGGCACCCGACAGGTGGGTGTATAACTAGGTATATAAACTGTTTCGCAAAGGCTCCGAAGTCAGGGACCATGCCGCAATCTATAAAGGTGCTCTCCGACGACATAACGCAGCGGGAAGCAGCGGAACGGACGCTGCGGGATGCCCAAGAGTTTCAAAGCCGCCTCATCGCCTGTAGCCAGGATTGCATCAAGATGCTGGACCTGGAGGGCCGCCTGCTGTGGATGAACGAAGGCGGCATGCAGGCGCTCGAGATCTGCGACTTGGGTCCGTTCGTGAACAGCTCCTGGCTTGAGTTTTGGGAAGGCGATGACGCGAAAGCCGCGCGAGATGCGGTGGAGACGGCCAGGAAGGGCGGCACTGGTCGCTTCACTGGATATTTCGCCACAACGACTACAAAGCAGCCCAGGTGGTGGGATGTCGTAGTCAGCCCCATTCGCGACTCGGAAGGCAAGCCGGAACGCCTGCTGGCTGTTTCACGCAATGTCACGGAACATAAGCGAAACGAAGAAGCTCTGAGCGAGGCACACCTGCAGGTCGCGCGAAGCGAAGAACGTTGGCGGTCCGTCTTTGAGAATTCCGCCATCGGTGTTGCGCTAACCGACCTGAACGGCCGATTCCTGGCCACCAACCCGGTCTACCAGAAAATGGTGGGGTACAGCGACGAGGAACTCCGGGCACTCTCTTTTCTCGATATCAGCCATGCGGACTACCGCGAAGCCAACTGGGCGCTTGTCGCCGAGCTGCTCGATGGAAAGCGGCAACAGTTTCAAATCGAGAAGCAGTATCGATGCAAGGATGGCAGCCTGATCTGGGTGCGCAACAACGTTTCTCTGGTCCCCGGCACAGAGAGCATACCCCGATTTATCATGGCGCTCTCTGAAGACATCACGGAGCGAAAGAGAGCGGAAGAGGCGCTACGGAATAGCGAGGAGCGGGTCCGGCTCATACTCGATTCCGCCGCGGAGGGGATCTTTGGTTGTGATCCCGAGGGTACTTGCCTTTTCTGCAATCCGGCGGCGGTGCGCCTGCTCGGATACGACGATCCGTCCGGACTGCTCGGGAAAAACATGCACGCGCTGGAACATCACACGCGGCCGGACGGCAGGCCCTATCCGATCGAGGAGTGCCCCATTTATATAGGTTTTCAGAGCGGCCAGGATGTTCATCGAGACGATGAGGTTTATTGGAGAAAGGATGGTACCTGCTTTCCGGTGGAGTTTTGGTCACATCCGGTATTTCGGGAGAGTAAAACCCTCGGCGCCGTCATCACCTTCGTGGATATCGCGGAGCGGAAGCAAGCGGAAGAGGCGCTGCGGAAGAGCGAACAGCGAAAACGGAGCCTTCTCGAGATTAACAACGCCATCGTCACGAATCTTACTAAAGATGCGCTGCACCACGCTATCTGCGAGGCCCTGCGAAGGTTCTTACCGGTAGACCGGGCTCTTCTCACCCTATATCAGCCGGACCGGGACACGTTGCGCATCATCGCGCTGGAAACGGCCTGGGGCTTGGACTACTTCGGACTGGGAACCGAGATGGACCGAAAGGACAGCCATCACGGCTGGGTGTTCGACCACCAGCGGCCTCTCTTTCGCCGCGATCTCGCGACTGAGTGGCAGTATCCCCCTGAGTGGCGCCTCTTGGAGACAGGTCTCCGGTCTTATTGTCTCGCTCCTCTGATCCTGGAGGGAAAGAGCATCGGCACGCTCGGTGTAGGGAGCAATCAGGCGAACCAGTATTCCGAAGCGGATGCGGAGTTGCTGTGTGAAATGGCAGGCCAGGTGGCGCTGGCCGCCGCCAACATGAAATCCTACGAAGAAATCGCCACGCTGAACACCAAGGTGGCACGCAGTGCCGACCGGCTTCGCGCGTTGTTGGAGATCAACAACGCCATCATTACGAACCTCACCCAGGATGCGCTACTCCGTTCGATTTCCGAAGCGGTGCGCACGTCCATCCCCTTCGATCGATGCGCCATTACACTCTACAAACCGGAGACGGACAGCTTCCGCTTCCTGGCCGTAGAGGGGGCTTTGCGCTCGGACTACTTCCAGCCCGGCCTGGAGATCGACCGTACCGACACCAGTGCAGGCTGGGTGTTCGACCATCAACAGCCTCTCCGCCGCAATCTCGAAGAAGAGCACCTGTTCAAGAACGAGGCCCGCCTTTACGCAGAGGGCCTTCGATCGCTGTGCGTGGTTCCTTTGATTTTGCGGGGAAAAAGCATCGGCACCCTTAGCGTGGTGAGCCGAAAAATCGGCGAGTATTCCGAAGCGGAGGCGCAGTTTCTGCAGGAAGTAGCGATCCAGGTAGCGTTGGCGATCGAAAACATGAAATCCTACGAAGAAATCGCCACGTTGAAAGGGAGGCTGGAGAAGGAAAATATCTACCTCCGCGAGGAAATCCGCATCGAGCGCAACTTCGAGGAGATCGTGGGTAACAGTCCACCCTTGCTCGCGGTACTGAGGGCCGTCGAGCAGGTTGCGCCCACGGATTCCACGGTACTCATATGCGGGGAAACAGGGACCGGGAAGGAACTCATAGCGCGCGCCATCCACAATCGTAGCCCACGCAAGGATCGTGCGCTGGTAAGCGTGAACTGCAGCGCAATCTCGGCGGGTCTCGTGGAGAGCGAACTCTTCGGTCACCTGAAAGGGGCCTTCACGGGAGCGATTGAGCGGCGGATAGGGCGGTTCGAGTTAGCGAACGGAGGCACCATTTTCCTCGACGAAATTGGAGAACTGCCATTGGAGACGCAAGCGAAGCTGCTGCGCGTTCTGCAGGAACAAGAGTTTGAGCCGGTGGGCAGCAGCCGTCCTCTGCGCGTGGATGTGCGCGTCATCGCCGCCACCAACCGGAACCTTCGGGAGGAGGTCGCCGCCGGCCGCTTCCGCTCCGACCTGTTCTACCGCTTGAATGTTTTGCCCCTCCAGTTGCCTCCCCTACGAGAACGGCGCTCCGACATTCCACAACTCGTGGCTCTCTGCGTGTCGCGATTTGCCAAACGGTTTGGGAAGAAGGTCGAAGGCGTTTCCCAGGAGACTATGGCCAGACTGGTTGAATATCCTTGGCCAGGGAACGTCCGTGAGCTGCAGAACGTGATCGAGCGGGGGGTAGTCTTGTCGGCGGGCCCAATTCTCCGGTTGGACAAGGATCTTGTGCCGGTGGCTGCCTCCGAAGACAGCCTGACGACGGCTGAAATCCCGGCTCAGGAGGCTCAGTTGGCCGCTTCGTCACCTGCGAAATTGCCCACCTTGGAGGAAGTGGAGCGAAGCCATATCCAGGCCGCCCTGCAGCAAGCTGATGGAGTGGTGGACGGGCCAAAGGGCGCCGCGAAGATTCTGGATCTCCATCCCAACACCCTTCGCCACCGGATGAGCAAGCTCGGCATTCAGCGTTCCTCCCACCGCCAGCCGTGATCCGTTCGGGAATAAGGTCCCGACCAATACACCGGCTCGCAACGTCACCCTTGTCGTGGTCAGTCGCGTGGCTCGTAATAGCCGTGGCGCCACGAGACGAATACTCTGCCCATCCCGGGCGGAGGGGATACCTTCAAATTGACCCGGTGATACTTGCCGGGTCTAGCGAGAGTGGAAGGCTGATAGCTTAAAATGTATTGGCTGCGGATCTCCCGCGCGACTTGCTCGATCACGCCGGCAAGGTTGGTGTACCGCTCGATCTGAACGGATTCGCCGCCTCCGGCCCAACAAATACCGCCGAGCAGCAGCGGGCCGTCAGCCGTCCAAATTGGCTGCGGAAAATCGTTCATGATCTTGACCGCATAGACTTCAACGCCGGCCTCCAACAGGTATCTCTCCACTGAGGCAGCCCCGTAGCGGCAGTGGTTATCGCCCCCATCGGAAATCACCACCAGGACCCGGCGCGGGTTATGCGCATGGCGCGCAACCGAGCCACCCAATACGATGGCATCGAGCAGCGCTGTAGTTCCGTGCGGTTCCGCGTGCGTCAGGTAATCGTGAACCTGGCTCGGATCGCCGGTCCAGTTTAGGGCCAGGGATGCACGCTCGGAAAACTCGACGAGGGCAAACTCATCCTCCGGGTTCGCGGCTTTCAACAGAAGCGAAACGGCTTCGCGGCTTCGGCCCAGCAGCCCTTTGATGCTGTTGCTGTCATCGAACACCAGTACGATCGAGACGGGTACGTCTCCTTGGTTGAATGCGACAAGCTTCTGCTCCACTCCGTCTTCGAACAGGTGGAACCGCTCCGCCTCCAGACCACTGAGTGAATGGCCCCGGCCATCCAGAACTCTTGGCGTTGATCAAGACCAGGTCCGAAGACGTGCGAAAAGCGCTCTCTGGTTCGATCGGTTGATAGCGGGGTCTCGCGATGGCCGGCAGAATGAGCGCCGACGTGGCCAGCAGCCCGCAAAATCGCGTAAGATACCTTCCTGACATGAGACCAATCCTCCTGCTCACTTGTACTTCAGTAGGGCAGGAATTATTCCACACACACGAATTTGCCAATGTAAACCATGGGCTTGAACTAGCAGCCTGTAATGAGACAATATCGGTAGACTGATCGGACATGGACCTACCGCTCCGTGAGTCACACCTGCAGGCCGCATGGAGCGAGGGCGATCCGTTTTTGAGAATTCCGTCATCGGTGTTGCGCTGACCGACCTGAACGGCCGCTTCCTGGCCACTAATCCGGTCTACCAGAGAATGGCGAGATACAGCGAAGAGGGACTCCGGGCGCTTTCTCTTCTCGACATCACCCATGCGGACTACCGCGAGGCCTACTGGGGCTGAAAGAAAGAAGGTGGAGGAAGCGCTATGGAGGAGCGAGGAGCGAGTCCGGCTCATACTCGATTCCTCGGCCGCGGAATTCTTTGGCTGCGTTCCAGACGGTACTGGCCTTTTCTGCAATCCGTCGGTGGTGCCCCTGATCGGATATCACGATCCGTCCGAATTGCTCAGGAGAAACATGCACGCGCTGGAAAATCACACGCGGCCAGCCGGAAGGCCGTATCCTGGCCGCCCCGCAGCAGGCTGATGGAGTGGTGGATGGGCCGAATGGCGCCGCCAAGATTCCGGATCTCCATCCCAACACCCTTCGCCACCGGATGAGCAAGCTCGGCATTCAGCGCTCCTCCCACCGCCAGCCGTGATTCGTTCGAGAACGGCTCGCCTGCGCTTACCAAATGTGGTGGCCGTAGTATCCTCTGCTGGCGATCGCCCGCACAAAAACCAGAGCGCCTTGGATGGGCGTGGGGCGTATTTGACAAGCAGCGCCAATACTCGCAACTGATTGACTGGATTAGGCCAGTGGTTCGTCGGGCGTAATGCGATTAGCTCTTAAAGACAGGCTTGGCCCTTCCGCACAGTCTCCAGTCCGCAGTCCAAATTGTTAAGTGGAGTGCCAACTGCAAAGCGTCTTGGCATGCTGAGAATAACGGTGGTCGAGTCGTCGGGTGAGGCGGCAAGACTCAGGGTGGAAGGCCGGGTGACGGACGGCTGGGTCGAGGAACTCCGAAAAACCTGCGATCTGCAGGGTCTCGGCGACGGTATCCGGCTGACCCTGGACTTGGCGGACGTTGCATTCGTCGACTCTGCTGGAATTGAGTTGCTCAAGGAACTGAAGTGCCGCTGCGTTACCCTTCTCAACCCCACGTCTTTTGTGGCTCAGCAGCTCAAAGATGCGGCGCGCTCTGACGCCTGCAAGGATTGCCCAAGCTTGGGAAACTGATCATGATACACCCGTTGCCATCCGCATCCAGCGAAGGGTCGTTCGAGCATCCAGGATACCGGGGAGGTATGGCGCTGTTCATAGTGCACCTGGACGCGGCATACAACCTCGCCCGCTGGCTGATGCACGACGAAACCGAGGCGGAGGACATGGTTCAAGAGGCATACATGCGCGTAGCCAGCCACTTTGCACGCTTTCGTGGCGGCGACGGGCGCGCCTGGCTGCTGACGATCGTACGCAATAGCTGCTACGACCGGCTGAGGCAAAAGGGCGCGTCGGATCGGAACACGGATTTCGACGAAGAACTACACAGTGCCGGTCGCCAGACTCACAATCCGGAGACCGCGTTGCTGCTGGCAGAGAGAAGCGAACTCGTGAAGAAGTCCCTGGCGAAATTGCCCCCGGAATACCGCGAGGTTTTGATACTCCGGGAACTGGAACAACTTTCGTACCGCGAGATTGCAGACATTGCGGGAATCCCCTTGGGTACTGTCATGTCTCGCATCAGCCGGGCACGTCAACTGCTTCAGCGGACCTTGTTCGACTTGCGGAATGAAGGAGCGGTTGACGTGGTATTCAGTGCGCACACGAGTTCCGGGCGTGCAGCGTCGGATGTGACGGCGCCATGAGTGCCGGCGACAGAAAATAGGCATGGCCGAATAACAGAACATGAGGACACGCTACATGCTGGAAGGTTCGGTACAACAGAGCACTACAAAGATGTTCGATGCGTCTGGGATGCGGATGGAGTTCAATGCGGTCCGAACGCCTGGAACGAATCTGACCACTTCGCGCCCGGAGAATTGGCGGGAGCGCATTTCTATCATGGGTTGGCTTTCTACTGCGATCGTTCATGACCTCCGGAATCCCCTGGGGACAGTCTTCGCGGGCGCTGAGATGTTAATGGAGCTCGATCCCACGTCGCCTAACTTCAAGCGCCTGGCGGCCAATATCTACCGTGCAGCCGGCCGCATGCGCGAATTACTGGCCGACCTTGCCGATGCAAGCGATGGAGGTAAACGACCGTCTGAGCTTTGCAGTATCCGCGATGTCGTCACTTCGGCATCGGAGGCCGCATTGCCCGCAGCGGAAAAGCAGAGTGTTCAGATTCTGAACGATATGCCCGGCGGTGTAGAGATCCCTCTGGAGCGCTCTCGTATGGAGCGCGTATTCTTTAACCTGATTGCCAACGCTGTCGAAGCGATGCCGCACGGTGGGAAAGTCCGCATTAGCGCAAGGAAGGCGGAGAATTGCATGCTGATCGCGGTAGAAGACACAGGGCCTGGAATTCCGGCAGGGATTCGCGACCGGTTGTTCGAGCCCTTCGTTACCTCAGGTAAAAGCCATGGCCTGGGACTGGGGCTCGCACTCTCTCGCAAGACGGTGCTCGACCACGGTGGCGACATGTGGACTGAATCCGCGGTAGGCGCACGTTTTGTCGTCCGGCTTCCCTTACCCGCAAAAGCTGGAATAAAGTGTTCGGTGAAATCGGCGACGGTGAAGAGGCGCAATTCCAAGGTTCAATCCAAGAACCGCATCCACCCTGGTTGAATACTCAGGTTAGACATGCTAACAGTACCGCAAGCCTTTGGCTGGGGTCGCGTTCGTTCTGATCGGCGCGGTCAATGTGTGGCTCATCCTACAGGCGTCTGCCCGGGTGAAAGACACGCAGGCCAGCACGCGGTTAATTGCCGCCCATCGGATTGGCGGCTATTTCTTCATCGCGCTGTTTTGCGTGATGGGATATTTCATGCTGGCCAGGTTGGGCGACGCCGGCGGAGGCGCTCCGGCCGGCACAATGCTCCACATAACGCTGGCGATGGTCCTAAGCCCGCTTCTTTTTGTGAAAGTTCTGGTCGCTCGCTATTACAAAAGCTACCATTCCTTTCTGACACCGATCGGGCTGACTATATTCGTACTGTCGTTTGTTCTTATCGGCATCACGGCAGGCCCTACTCTCACCCACCATGCCAGGATGCAAAACGTCTCGCTCGCGGCTATCGATCTGCCGGCCGCCGATATCGATATCAATATGGTGGCCTCGACAATGGAGAAGCGCTGCTCCAAGTGCCACAATCTGGACCGCATCGTCGGCGCTCACAAAGACCGCGCCGGGCTGGCTGGCGACCGTGAACCGTATGAAAGCTCTGCCTGACTCCGGGATATCGGAAGAAGACGCCCGAATCATCGTTTCATACCTGGCTTCTCAGATGGGCCAGAAAGGGTCATTGGCCGCGGCGAGCCTGGAAGTTGCCAGAGCCGTTATGGACCAGCGCTGCGGACGCTGCCATAGCCTGGACCGCTTCTATAAGACCGCCGAAACGCCAGAGGAGTGGAGAGCCACCGTTTATCGGATGGTCGCGTTCGCCCAAGGCAGCGGTAACGCATTTCAGCCCGGCGAGGACGAACAGATCATCGGTTACTTGTCTGCCACCCAAACGCCCGATGCCGTCAATCAGCGGAAGGCCCAGGTGGCGGCCGCTTCCTCCGCGGGCCGGAGCATGGTACGCGCAAAAGCCCGTGCCGCTCCCGATCAATCTGGGCCACCCAACCGGTTTGGCGCTAGGACCACGGCTTCGTCGCGTTCGTACTCGTGAGCATGTTGGTTCTTGTCGTGCGGCGGTCCTCGAGAGCCCCCCTCACTGGTGCGGTGACAGCACACGTCGAAGCTCTCCCCGCCGCAATCTCATCGCCACGCGATCAGCTGATCCTGAGGCTGGCGAGCGTCATACAGCAAACCTTCAACGCCAAAACCTTGCGCTTCGTTGTTACCGACGGCCGGCGGCTGAACGCGCGGCCAGGCCAGTTTCTAAGGTTCTCTTTTCTCTTCGACGGGAAAAAAGTCATCCGGTCGTACTCGATATGTTCATCGACGGCAAGGTCGGGTTACGTCGAGATCACGCCGAAGCGGGTAGACCAGGGATGCGTGTCTGTGTTCCTGAACGATCGCGCGTCTGTGGGCATGACAGTCGAAGCCAGTGGTCCTTTTGGGCAGTTCTGCTTGGACGAATCCAAACACCACAATGTTGTTATGCTTGCGGCTGGAAGCGGGATCACCCCGATGATGGCGATGCTCCGCTATATCGACGACCTTCGCCTGGAAACAACTGCAACCCTGCTCTACTGCGTTCGCACCAACAAGGACATCATTTTCGAGAGCGAATTGGCGCAATTACGGTCCAGGCTGAAGACCTTCGAATACCACGTCTTGCTGTCGCAGCCGCATGCGGAGTGGTCTGGTCCACGCGGGCGTGTCAGCCGTGAATTCATCGAAAACACCGTCAGCGACATTGAATTGCCGCACTTCTTTCTCTGCGGCCCGCGTCCGTTCATGGAAGCCAGCCGCGCGATCCTGATTGGCCTGGGAGTGAAGCCAGAACGGATCATGCAGGAGAGTTTCGGCAGCTCCGCTCCGCGCAGCGCTCAACCGGTTTCGGCGGCGGCGGAGACGGGTGTGGTGATCGAGTTCGTTCGATCAGGGCAGACATACTCCGTCCGCAGTGGCCGGACCTTACTGGAGGCGGCCGAGGAGCATGGAGTTGGCATACCTTCATCCTGCCGGCAGGGACAGTGTGGGACTTGCAAGACCAAGCTGCTTGCAAGCAAATGTGCAAATGGACGCCGAAGAGGGTCTCGATCCCGAATCGAGAGCGCAGGGTTTCGTGCTCACGTGCGTGGGTCATGCAGATGGCGACGTAAGCTTGGACGCATGAGAACCATCGACGGCCGAGCGCTGGGAACTCTTGGATGATTTGAGCCTGGCGCCGCAGGCGAATTTACAGAACGATCACATCCCGCTCACATCTTGGACCGCACTGCGGTCATCTTCTACTTGGATCGGCACTTCACAGTCAGTACAGCGTGGGGACGAATTCAAGGAGAATATTCATGTTTGAGATACTAAAGACAACAAGAATTGGGCGGCAGATGCTGCGGACCGCCACTAAGACATTAGGGTCCGCGAGCGTTGTTGCCGCCCTAATCGGCTGCGCAGGTGGGCTGGGTGTCGCCCAGACAGCCGGCACTCTGGACACAACCTTTGGTACGGGTGGAATCGTTACGACCAACCCAGCCCTAATCGGCGGCAATCCCAACGCGCCCGACGGCGGTGTCGTAGGTACCTTGACCGCCATCGAACAATCCAACGGCGACCTCGCGGTGGTGACCGGCATTAACCCGACGGCCTTTCCGGGCTTGGAGGTTTTCGGCCTGGTGCGGTACACGTCGGACGGGACGCTGATTGGCGCCACCACCGCGTCATTCTTCACCGACGGCGTCAGTAGCCCGATTGCGGTCGCGGTGCAGTCCAACGGCGACATCGTGGTAGTGGGAACGGCATCGGCTAGCATTGATTCTGCAACAGAGTTCGCTATTGCGCGGTTCAAGCCCAATGGCCAATTGGACACTACCTTTGGCGACGGCGGCCTGGTGACGACCCAGCCCAAGGGACCCTTTCCCACGCCGTCGGCAGTCATAGCGCAGCCCAACGGCCAGATACTGGTGGGCGGGTTTGTGAACGGTTCGAACGTACATACGTCAGGCCAGACGGTGCTGGTACGGTACAACTCCAACGGTAGTCTGGACACGACGTTTGGCACGGGTGGAATTGTGGAAGTGCAGGATGGCATAGCTTCGCCCGCGGCGCTGGCGCAGTTCTCCACCGGTTCCTATCTGGCCGTGAGCGGCGGGAAGTCAGTGGAGTTCAGTTCCACGGGAGTGCTGCAATCCACGGTGACGCCGGGGACGTTGGTGGCGGCCACCCAGTCTGGGTCGGGTTGCTGCGGCCCAGTCCTTTTCCAGCCGAATGGCGACTTTGTTGTGGCCGGCGAAGTAGGTGTCGGCAACAGCCACATAGACTCTGAAGCCAAAGTATCTCGTTTCAGCGAAACAGGGGTCCAGGATCCTTCCTTTGGTTCCACGCCCTTCGGTTTCGGCGGCAACTTCGAAAGCGAGCCGCAGGCGATCGCTCTCCAATCGAACGGACAAATCGTGGTGGGAGGACTCACTAATGGTCACGGCACGCCAGTTACGGGCGGCTTGGCGCGGCTCGATGCCAACGGCGATCTGGATACCACGTTTGCCAACGGCGGCGGGTTGGTGAGCAGCCAGATCGTTTCCGGCCTGCTGATACAGCGGGACGGAAAGATTGTTGCCATCGGCGGGATCGATAACAATCTGGTGCTGGAGCGGTATCTGGCCAATTAATAGCCAGGAAACGATGGTACGCATGAACGGGTGGTGGCCGGTTAATGCCACTACCCACCTTTCTAAGCGAGCCAGTCCCGGCAGTCACTCCACGCGTCTGTGCAGCCCCAGTGAAACGCTCTCGAGATTGCAATGAAATCGAGCTGCTCGACTGGGGCATAACGAGGAGCTACGGTTATCCGGCGATGGATTCGAGAGGTGGTCTGGACCACGAGGGGCGAATTTACAGGTCGATCACATCCTGCTCACATCGTCGACCGCACCGCGGTGATCTTCTAAAGGGATCGCGCTTCACAATCACTAACAGCGTGAGGACAAATTCAAGGACAATATTCATGTTTGAGATACTAAAGACGACAAGAGTCAATGAACGTGCGGAAACATTTTACGGTCGGCTTGGCGCTCACCGGCTTAGGGTTCCCTCAAAAATAACAACCCACAATTGATCGGTTCTCTGTCATAACCAGGCTTCACAAGACGGAGATCTTCAACACACAATATCCGCTCAGGATGCCCAGGAAAGCGGGCGTTACCCGCACGTTGAGATCCGGTGGCCGAGATCGTCTAGATTTGTTATAGTACCGATTAGGAGACCCGCTCCAATCGGAACTATAACATTATGCGCCCAACATCCTTCCGCCCCGACGCTCTGCGCGCGCTTCTGCTGCGCAATAAAATCGCCACTCTGGATGATCTCAAGCACGCTCTCGGCACTCCCGTCGACATCACCGTCTTCCGAAAACTGAAGCCACTGGACTACCTGAGCAGTTATTCTCATCGCGGCCGGTTCTACACGCTCCGCGAGATCGCTATCTTCGATGATCACGGACTCTGGTCGCGGGCAGAGGTGTGGTTCTCCCGTTTCGGCACGCTGCTGGCCACCACGGAAGCTTTCGTGAATCGTTCCCCGCGCGGATACTTCGCCGATGAACTGGCTCCCGCTTTACATGTCGAAGTCCAGGATGCGCTGCATCAACTGACCCAGCAAGGTCGCGTCTCCCGCCAACTCGTTTCCGGCCGGTACCTTTACACGGCTACCGAGCCGGTCAGCCAACGCCGACAACTTCTAACGCGCCGCACCGTGGAATTCCTGCCCACGGTGGCGGATACGTCCGTGCTGGAGGTTCCCCCCCAGGAAGTCAAAGCCGCCATTCTGCTGTTCTACAGTTTGCTCGATGAGCAGCAGCGCCGCCTCTACGCCGGACTGGAGTCGCTCCAGTTGGGCCGTGGCGGCGACCGCCAACTGGCCGACTTTCTCGATCTGGATCCCCATACCGTGGCCCGTGGGCGTCAACAGCTATTAGCCCAAGACGTGGCAATCGACGGGGCCCGCAAAGCCGGCGCGGGCCGCAAACGCGTGGAAAAAAAACGCCCCAAATAATCGATGCCATCGAGATTCTCCTGGAGCAGGATACCGCCGGCGATCCCATCACCGGACTGAAGTGGACCCGCACGACGACGGAGAAGATCGCCCAAGTTCTCCAGCAGATCGACATTCCCGTTTCGGCTAACACGGTCGCTCGTCTTCTCTATCAGATGGATTTTTCTCTGCGCGTCAACCGCAAGCAGATCGCCACCAACTCCAGCCCCTACCGCGATCAACAGTTCCAGCATATCTGCTCGCTACGGACTCGCTTCCAGCGCCAAGGTCTTCCCATCATCAGCGTGGACAGCAAGAAACGCGAAATGATCGGCAATTTCAAGAACGCCGGCGCCAAATGGGACGCTTGCCCGTCCTGGTCAACGATCACGACTTCCTTACCGATGCCAGCGGTGTCGGCATCTCTTACGGCATTTACGACTCGCCCAACAACCGCGGCACCGTCTGCGTCGGCATCTCCCACGACACGCCGGCCTTCGCCGCCCACTCCATCGCCACTTGGTGGAATCGCGAAGGAACCCGCCGCTACGGTCGTGCGCCCAAGCTTCTGCTCCTGGCCGACTCCGGCGGCAGCAACAGTTGCACTTCCTGGGCCTGGAAGATCGAACTCCAGAGTCAGCTGTGCAATCGCTTCGGCCTCGCAGTCACCATCGCTCACTATCCTACCGGCGCATCCAAATGGAATCCCATCGAACACCGGTTGTTCTCCGAGATCTCCAAACATTGGGCTGCCGAACCTCTGGACAGCTACGATAAAATGCTCAAGTTCATCCGCACCACCAGCACCAAAACTGGCTTGGTCGTCACCGCCTATCTCGACCGAAACGAGTATCACACCCATCTCAAGCCCGACCCACAATTGATCTCTTCCCTCCGCTTCACCCCTGGCAAAGTAATACCGCGATGGAACTACACGATTCAACCAAATCTGTGAAACTATTTTTGCGTCGGCCCTTAGCGCTCGGCCTATCCACTTTTAAGGCTAACGCCCAACAGGACTTGAATGGTACTTTTGACCTACCCGAGGCCACCTATTGGGGAAACACGCTCTTGCAGCCTGGCCGGTACACCATCTCGATGAGCACGGAGGCGCATGACATGTCGCGCATTCCGAGCATCTATCTCAGCGGCGAAGGGCTCAACGCAACTTTTCTCGCGATTGCCACACCGGTGCATGAGTCCGGGCGCAACTATCTGGACGTCGCCAACATTGGCGGAACGTATGTCATTCGGGCGTTTGATTCCGGCTTGCTCGGCGAATCGTTTTCATTTGGCGTAACCAAGAGCGTCAAGAACAAGGCTCTGCGAGCGAGCACCGAACCGGCGATGGCCGTTCCGGTTTCTATCGCAGCGGGCTCGTAATGACGTGCGCCGTGGGACGGGCTGTAATCGCTCGTTTGCAATTTGTTCCGGCTCGTAGTGCACGCGACAGATCGTAGCTGAGGGAAGGCGCCCTCGCCTGCTATGCGGCGAAGGGCGCTCGTTCCGTCAGTAGGGGCTGACCAACCCGCAAAAATCCCCTTTGATCGACAGGTCCGCTAGCCGACCGAGCAACCTCCAAACGCGTCAAACATCGTTCACGCTCTCCGCGACGCGACTTCAGTAAGCTTCGGGCGAGTTTGGCAACTCACCGCAACTCGCGCTGTGGCAGCCCATCGTATTTTCGATATCTTGGCCTCGCCGCGTCAACCCAGCGCAGTCGAGAGCGGCATTTCGTGCTAACAGTGCGACAAGTTTACATCTAAGTCGTTTAACTTTTTGGAATGTCCCGGAATAAAAGATTTGCATTTTAGGTTTCATCTACTGAGGAGATAAATGACTTTACAACACCTTCGTCGATACTCGGCCTGCTTGCTTTCCGGACTGGCAACGCTGGCCGCAATTCAGGCCCCTTCCAGCAGCGCTGCTCCTGCGGACGTAATCTACTTGGAGAGTAACAGCACCGCTGGCAATTCCGTTTTTGCTTACAAGTTTGACTTTACCGCCAGCCCAACGTTACTTAGTACGACTCCGGCCGGCGGCATCGGAGTTTACGATCCCAGTTTTGCGCTCGGTCCCTTCGATTCCGATCAAAATCTCATTGAAGATGCCAGCGGCACGATGCTGTTCGCGGTGAACTCGGGATCGAACACTGTGGCGGTGTTTCACATAGAGCCGGATGGGAGCCTAGTGGCTGTAAATGGCTCTCCCTTTCCTTCGGGCGGCTCGGATCCCGTCAGTCTGGGCCTAAAGGATGATGTCCTCGCGGTCGTCAATAAGGATCAAGACGCTGCGCAGAATGACAATCTGGTACAGCCGAACTATACGTCGTTCCACGTGTTGCCGGGGGGCGTGCTTGTCCCAGTCCCTCAATCCACGGTATCGGTGGCTTACGGCAGTTCGCCTTCGCAGGCGCTCATGGCATCGCAGGGAGCATTCGTGTTCGGGGCGGATTTTCTGGGTGGATTGCTGCAATCCTTCCGTCTCGATCAGCAAGGCCACTTGAACCAGAATCTTCCGCAGGCATTGCCGGATTTAATTTTTGCTGGACTGACTGGCGGCCATCAGCCGCTTGGGATGCGCACCCACCCGACGCTTCCGATCCTTTACGTTGACATTACACCAGTGAGCGAGGTGGCGGTCTACACCTATGACGACAATGGCCAGCTTTCATTTGTGCGGGCGGTGCCTGACTCAGGCGCAGCCCCCTGCTGGGCCATCGTCAATCATGCGGGCACCCGCCTTTACGCCACCAATACCGGCGACAACTCGATCGCCGTCTATGACCTGGCCGATCCGCTGAACCCGGTCCAGATCCAGCATTTCGTAATGGCCAGCACAACGGGCGCGGCATTCTCAACGGTGATTGACCATTCCGATAGCTGGATTTACGTCTCCAGCGAGCAGTCTAGTGCCTCGGCTACCCCAGCGGCGAACGCCTTCCACGCCCTGAAAGTGGCCGCCGATGGCACTCTGACTGAACCTTTTCCTCCAACTGTACTTCCGGTGAGCGGCGCCACGCCGGTTCGTGCACAGGGGATTACGGTGTTCTAGCCCAGCAGTCCCCGGTGGCAGAGGGCGGGGCAGGCTGACTGCTGCTGAATGCCTGCCCCGCGCGCATTATTCCCGCCGGGTGACTGCCATCGATATACACAATACAACAAGGAGACAAATCGCATGAAAGGCTCACTTTATACGAACGCTTATTGGACGGCGCGGTTGGGTGCCGCCGCCCTCGCTTGCTTCTCGGGATTGCTGCTGGCAGCGCCCGGCCAGCTCGATCCCACCTTCGGCAAAGGCGGCAAGGTCCTCACGCCGTTCCCCGTATGCAAAGTTTTTTGCGGCGCTACCCCGAACGCGGCCGCGCTCCAGAGCGATGGCAAGATCGTGGTCGCCGGAACTATAAACACAGCCACCGGCACCGGCCTCGTGTCAGTTCTGGTACGCTACAACTCGAATGGCAGCCTGGACAACAGTTTCGGTAGCGCTGGGATGACGCAACTTCCGTCGTCAACGCCCGGCGAGGGATTCTTCGCTGTCGCCATACAAACCGACGGGAAGATCGTGGCTGCAACCGCCCAGCAAGAAGAAGGCAACATCGTGGCGCGCTTCAACGCCAACGGAACCCTGGATACTACCTTCGCCACCGCCGGACTGGCCATCTTCGGAAATCACAACGTTTCCCCGCGGATTCCAGAGGGTCTGGTCCTGCAGCCGGACGGGAAAATCCTGCTCAGCTATGGCGCCCTGACGCGCCTGAACACCGATGGATCGCTCGACACCACATTCGGCAGCGGCGGAACAGCCGCCACCGTGGGCGGACAATCCGTCGCGCTCCAGTCCGATGGCAAGATCCTGGTGGGGGGCGGCTTGACTCTGTCGCGCTATAGCTCGGACGGTACGCTCGATACCAGCTTCGGCATTGCCGGAATCGCCGGATCTCCGGCCGAGCTCAACGCGGTGCTGTTCCAGGGCAACGGCAGCATCGTAACGGCTGGATCGCTCGCCACACAGCCGGCGCCCAGCGGGTCACCGTTGATTGAGCTCGCGGTTCTCCGCTATACGGCCAGTGGAGTTCCAGACACGCCCTTCGGTACGGGTGGCGGCGCCTTTGCGCCTCCGCCTTCCTCGGATTTACTCTCCGACGCGGCGGCCGTAGCCGTTCAGACGAATGGCGATATCGTCGCTGGCGGTCAGATGACGGTGGTTGCCAGCGGTATCGCACAGTTCGAAGTGGCGCGCTTTACTGGCGCCGGGCAGATCGATCCCACTTTCGGCAGCGGCGGACAGGTGATCACCAGCTTCGGCGGCACGAATGAATTTGCCACGGCAGTGCTGCTCCAGGCCGATGGCAAAATCGTCGCGGTGGGAAAACTCGTCCAAGGTCGTGAACCCTTCAACCAACGCCTCGCGCTTCGCCCTGGCACGCTATCTTGCACAGTAGTGTTCGCATTGGAGGGCGGGCAATTATTTTCGGCTCTCGCAGATCAAGGCAGGCGGTAAAAATCACTGCGACACCGAATGGGACTCTCGCCTGGAGGACTATTTCAATACGACAGCGACGCGCGAGGCTCATCCAACAAAGATGCCACATTACACCAGCAACCATGCTCGACGAGAGCATAGTCCACATGACTCCCTTTCTGGTGGAGCAAAGGGGCCTTACCCCAGGCGCGCGCCGGTGAAGATGTGAACGCTCGCGTTCATCCGGACAACTCCGTCCTGCTGATGCCGGGAAAGGCGCGCAGTCAGTGATTGGCGCGCATCATTAAGCGCCTCGTTACCTGCTTCGGCAAGCAGCTCCGCGAATGAAGAAAAGGATGCGAGTGCGAAATTCGCCGCCTCCGCGGCTGGCAGACCACCGCCGATAGGGAGCACGCCGCGCCAGTCGCCCACAGCGAGCTCGCCATAACCGGCTCGATCCAGCAGGGTGAGCAACTTGTCGGCATCGCCATAGCGGAACGGCCCCGGCGCTTCGGGGTCGGGCGGCGGCAAGTCGATGATTTCGCCCACCACTTGGCGTACGCTTGTCATCCACGGATTCTCGGCCAGAGGGCCCCACACCGCGAAGGCGAACCGGCCGCCAGGCGCGAGCCAGCGGGCCAGGTTGGCAAGGGCGGCGAGCGGATCGTCGAAGAACATGATGCCGAAGCGCGAGGCCAATCGGTCATAGGGCTCTTCCGGCGCAGTCGCTGTCGCCATGTCCGCAATTTCAAAGGCGATGGCGCGTTCATCGGATCTCTTGCGGCTGCGAGCTAAGTCGATCAAGGCCGGAGAGAGATCGATGCCGTGAACGACACTTCCCGCCGGCGCCCGGCGCAAGATCTCCAGCGTCGTCCCGCCGCCACCGCATCCGATATCGGCGATCCTACAAGGCGCGTCGACACTCAGCGCACGGATCAGCGGTTCATCGACAGGCGTGAGCATCGCTTCCATGCCAGCGAGCTGGGCGCGCCATTTCTGGCCGCGCGCGGCGGTCCAGTCGGTAGCTGCGGGGTTCTCGTTCATAATTCCAAATTTAACCGATCGAGTGCTGGTGGCGAGAAGCATAGGCGAGGACGATCCACGGAACTTCCTGGAAGGAGGCGGTGAACGCTTGAGCCAACGTCGGCAAGCCAACATTGGCAGATGCTGGTGCCGAGCGAGGACAGCAACAAGGATGTGGAAAGGCTGGCGAGCGTCCACCGAACCGAAGGCATCAGTTTCGCACTTCCAGCTCTTACCTCCTCCCGTTTGTCGTACGCACGATCTGCGCCTTGTTCCAGAAACATATTGGTGCTCCGATTGTCGGACCAGCGGTCGGCCACTTACTTGTTGCGGAGCGAAAAGAGCTTCTTCCGCCCCGCAAGTTCTTTGTGGCCGATTCGGCTAGGTTTGTGGACCGAATGGCGAATCGCCATCAGGCTAGTTGACGTTGAACGACTGCGTGCTTGTCGCCGTGCCGCCCAAATTCGTGACTTCGATAGGTCCCGTAGTGGCGCCGGCAGGAACTGTGGCGCTGATAAACTGGGTGTTGAGCACTTGGAACGAAGCGGCGACTCCGTTGAAACTGACCGCCGTAGTGCCAATGAAGTTCTGGCCATTAATCAGCACCGTCGAGCCTACACTGCCACCAGGAAAGTGGTGAACCTCGTTCCGTCGCTTTCCTGCAGGTTCACGTGGCGTGGGTAAGTCCCGTCCTCCATCGGTAAGTCGCCGACTAGGCCGGCGGCGGGATTACTCTCGGTTGTCACCAGTTGCGGTGAACCGCATGTGGGCGCAGCGGGCGCACCATTCGGCGTGTAGGTGACGAACATAACGTCTTCCGGACCCGCGGAGGTTGGATTCCGGTACGAGACGGTGATCAGGCCGTCCGGTCGAACCTGCACGAAGCTGATGTCCGCATTGAGGTCGCCGCCGCTAATGACGATCGGGTTACTGCAGTTGAGGTTAGGGTTGGTACACGCATTGAGTACGTTGGTGGTATCCGAACCCGTTAGCTCGGTCACCACCGTGTACAAATCGCCTGCGCCGGTTGCAGAACGCGTTTGGCGGGGGTCGACGGCGATGTGCGGCGACGTTAGGAATTGGTCCGCGCCCACAACGTTGACGACTGTGCCAGTGGGCCAGCAAGACGTACTGCTGCTGGTGGTCTGGGTTCCGCTGGGGCAGGCCGTCAAACTCAGGAGATTCGCAGACGTCGTCCTTAGAATGCCCACGGCGTTTTGATCCGGGGCCGTACGGGATCTCAGATCCACGATGAAGAACGCGTCACGCGCGGGATCGGCGATCACCGTAGGGGTGCCGTTTGGATTAAATTCGTTGTTGATGGCCGGCAGTCCGCCTTCAAAGTCGGGCTGGCAGTTGCCGCCGGACCTCTGCACGTAAAAGCCATCGAGGCTAAAATCGAGAGCACGGCGATCATAAGCGGTGGCAACGACCAAATCCACATTGGGAGCGACGCGGTTGGGGAGCATTGCCACGGATAGCGCTACCTTCACCACCGCGTTAGGCCGAGGCTCCAGGTTGAATCGATTGCCGTCCGGGCCGGTGCATCCGGACTGCGCGCGCGGCCGGCAATGCGACCAGCGCCACGCTGAGGAAAAGACTCTTCGGCGAAAGTAGCTTCATAAGTTGTGTTCTCTGAGTGAGTGTACGTAGAGACCCGAAGATTTATTCCAGTAACTTGTAAACACCCGGTAAATCACCGCTGAACGGAGGTGAACACGCCGGGTGCCATGCCCTCACGCAAGCTTCGGGTCGTTGTCGGTCAAGGTTTGTCTCAAGGAAATGGATGAACCCTTCAACATCGCCAACACCCGCCCGCCCTCTCTCGCAAGCCGAGGTCGTCGAAGTCTTCGCTAAGGTCCGCCAAAAAATTGAAATTCGTCCGCATCCCCCGCGAATACATCCTTCGCGCAGGAGGCCATTCCATGGGCCCGAAGCTCTACTTCAACAACTACGTCGACGTCTCGCCCATCACGCAAGTGACCGCCAAAGCCCATCAAGTCCTGAAATTCAAACCCGCCGGCTTCGCCACCGGTTTAAAGGAAACCTATAAGTGGTATCTCCGCCACAATCTTTTCCCCAAACCCGACTACACCTTCGAAGACCAACTATTGGCCACCGCCCCAGTCCTGGTCCCTGCTAAGGTGTGACATCAGCAACGTGTAACATCAGCAAGGTGTATCAGCGCGAAACTGCGGCTCCCGGTCCATACGGAATATAGACCTGCTTAATGTCCGCCGGCTGAAACCGTTCGTGGTCGATCTGGAATTCGATCTCCACCAAATCGCCCAGCGTGAGCCCCTTTGTCGGAACCTGCACATTCACCTGGTACAGCCCCGCCAGCCCCGGCGCGAGCCCCGCAAACTGAATCGTGCCCAAGACGTCGGATTCCGAGGGTGCGCCCGGACCGTAGTCGTTGAAGACCACCGACATCGAGCCATTCGTCCAGCAATCCGCCGTACTCAGCGGATTGCTCGGCCCCACCGCCCCATCCGCGATCGCAGGCGTCACCGTGCCCAGCCCCGTCATGTAAATCGAAATGTACTCGCCCGGTTGCGCCGGATTCGCTTGGTCCACCAACTCCCCCGTCGCCGCATGCCGCCCGCCGCAAATCCAATCCCATCCTGGCTCTGCGAGAATACCCCAGGTTGCGAGAAATTTACGCCAGAACCAACCGAAACCACATTCGATGCCACCCCGTTATTGGTGACCTGAATATTGTCCGCACCGTAAGGCGCCACTCCATACGGCACCAGAATCGAAATCTGGCCTGGACTCACCGCGAAAACCGGGCACGGAATCCCGTTAAGCGTCGTCGAAACCCCGCCCAAGCGCAGCGGCACAGGCTCGCCTCCCGCCACTGCCATCGTCGTCGAAGCCAGACCGCTCCCGAATAACGTGATCAACTCCCCTGGCGTGACCCCCGCAATCGCCGGTTGATGACTCGCCGCTTTAACCACCGTCGCCGGATTGATATAAACGCCCGCAGCCGCCGCAGGCGCCGCGGCCCGCACTCCCACCACCAGCCCGAAAATTCCCTGCGTCCCGATCGCCACAAACCCCTGGCCTCCCGCTCCGAATGCGTAGCTATACCCCAAAGCGTCCGGCCCAGCCGTCCCATCGGGGTTCAGAACGATCTGGTCGTCAGTAGCGAAGTCCCAGGTAATCGCAGTAACTCCGCCGAGTGGGAGATTGGTCACCTGTTGCACCAGCGCGTCCCCACTCGCGTCGCCCGTCATACTATAAGTCCCGAAGTAAAAATCCGGCGAGACCAGCGGCCGCTTTTGAAGCATTCCAGCAACGTCGTATCCCGCCGTAAAATACATGCCTTGGCTGATGCTGTTCGTTCCCGTCCCGGCGGCCAGCGCCTTCACGCCGAAGAAAATGTCCAACGCACCGGGCGTCCATCCTAAAATAAAATTCCCATCCGGCGACGCGAACATCGTCTTCGTCCCCGTGAATAAAGGATTCGCCGGCACCGTCAGCGTCGCGCTCCCGTCCCCGTTGAAGCTGTAACTCGCACCGCTAACGGATTGCGTCACCTCCACCGCCATAAAACCCGGTGCGTTGGTCTCTTGCCCATGCAGCGTAATCGTCCCCAACCCGCCCTTCCCGTCTGGGTTCACGGTAAAGAATGCATTCTTGATCTCACCTGAAAAATCCAGCACGGGCGTCTGATAATCCGATGTGAAGTTCGCGTTGTTCAGGGATCCCATGGGTATCGCAATAAAAATGTTGAGATCGGAACCTGGGACCACCGGGTCTGGCGCGCTGGCCACAATCACGCCCTGCGAGACTGCGCCTTCTAGCGCGTCACCAGACAGCGGATCAGTAATACTGATCCTGCCATCCCCATAGGACCAACTATTCGACGCGCTAAACGGCACAGTCTGGATTGTAGTCAGGGTGCTGGTCGTCTTTGTGCCCGTCACCGTGTACGATCCAGATCCGCCATTGAACACAATCGTACCGGAGAGTGCGTACGTAGGCGCGGACGCGGCCATTTGAGCAATGGACATATCAAACTCGCGGAAGACGTAAGTCCCATTGGGCAACCCGCTACCGCTCGCAGTCTGCCCCTGCGCCCCCCGCAATCCAACCAATACAGCCAGTAGGAATAAAACATTATTAAGTTGTAAATTCACGAAACCTCCTTGCTAAACAAGAAATCCTACCTACCCCGCGTGCGTCGTCGACTGCTTCAGCGCCTACTGAGCCGCGACTATCGGAACAGTTGTTGCAGATCACCGCTAAAAGCGAAACACGGCTTTTAACTCGACGAACCGGGGCGAGTCGTTGCCGCCGACGAACGAGCCCAGGATGCTTGTGGGGGGCCCGGTCAGTCTGCTGATCGATCCGAACAGCGGATTCGCGACATCGTTCACCGGCTGATCGAAGTTCGGGTGATTCAGCAAGTTGTATGCCTGAGCTCCAAGGGATACTTTGAAGCGCTCCTTGATAGTGAATTCCCTGGTCAGAGAGAGATCCATGTCGAAGAATCCGGGACCGCGGAAGTCGTTGCGTCCCTGCTGGCCAAAGCCCGTGGGACTCGCGGTGCTCGGGGCGAATCCCGAAGTTGTCAGGCACGGAAACATTGACGGCTTCGCGCCACAGCTTGCGAAGGTATTGGTGAGCGGCGTGCCGAAGATGGTGCCGCTATAGTTGAAGCCGGCGAGCGTGGTGCTGGCAGCCTCGTCGATGACGGTATAGGGCAGGCCCGTGCGATAGAAGTCGTTGCCCGACAGCGTCCAGCCGCCGAAGGCGGCGTTCGGACCCCAGTGGAATCCGCTGTGCCGAAATACGTCTGTATACACCCAGCCGAAGCTCACGTAGTGCCGGACGACCAGGTCCGAGTTACCGTAGTTGCCCCTGATGTTAAACGGGTTTTTGGATAGAGAAGGCTGCCGTCGGTCTGCAGCGAGATCGGCAGTAGGCCGCCGTTCGAAACATCATCGAGCGCGTGGCTCCAGGTGTAGTTCAGATTGAAAGTAAGCCCCGCCGAGACGGTGCGTCCTAGGCTTGTAGTCAGCCCGTTGTAGTTGGAGGTGCCCGCCGATAGAATCTGGCTCACGGTACCAAAGCTGGGGTTCGGCGCGCTAGCCGGCAATTCCTGAAATCCGCCGCGACACGCGCTGGCCGGGCAGTAGGCGTTCAATCCGTTATCGATGATCGGATATGAATTCCATGCGTGCCGTTATAGTTCACGCTCAGCAGCGTATTCCATCCGAGCTCATGCTGGATCTCGAAGTTCCACTTGTAATATGTCGGCTGGTCCAAGGTGTTGGGGAAGCCGTATATGCTGGGCGGATCGAACGCGCCATTGGTGGCCTGCTGAATCGAGGCCAGTGTTCCGCCGGACTTGAACTGATTCAGAAAGGCCTGATTCGCTTGTGCCGCCGTGGTGAAAAGGCTTCCGGGCGCGCCGGGAGCGATATTGCCGTTGGCGACGGTAAAGGCCGTCAAGCCGGGCGGATTGAATGCGGCGTCTTCCGCCAAGAGTCCGGGAAGTTCGTCGGCGAAGATGCCGGCGCCCATGCGGATGACCGTTTGGCCGTTCTTGAAAGGCCGCCAAGCGATTCCGATTCGAGGCTCCCAAACCACTGCCTGCGTATTCGGAAATGCATTGTGCGCGTCGTACACGATGGCCTGATTGTAAGGAATATCGGGATTGGCTGGCGAGCCGTAGTCTTGTCTCATACAAGATGAGCCTGGAGGAGGAGGTTGTTTCTCACACAAGATGAGCCTGGAGCGGGAATCGGTCATGCTGGGGATTGACGATCAAAGTGGGCAACAAGCCGGGTATGAGCCTGGACGAGATCCGGGCTTTTTTGCATGGCAGCGACGGAGTGCATTTCGAAGGCCAGCAGAGGGAGGAAATATACGCCTGGGTCAATGGGTTCTTGGAGGCCCAAAAGTGGCACCAACTGGAACGCTCGGCGCGCGGTTTGACGCGGCGTTACATGGAAAAGATGACTGGACTGAGCCGGGCGCAGATCACGCGTCTGATCACGCGATTCCGGGAGCATGGAGAGGTGCGGGCCAAGCCCAGCCAGCGCCGCCGTTTCGCCACGGTGTACACCCGGGAGGACGTGGCGCTGCTGGCGACGGTGGATGAAATGCATGAGACGCTCAGCGGACCAGCCACGCAGAAGATCTTGCAGCGCCAGCGGTATGACTTCGGCGATCTCCGCTATGGGCGCTTGGCGGGGATCTCGGTGGCGCACATCTATCGGTTACGCCACAGTGCGGGGTACCGTAAACAACGAGTGGTCTACCAGGAAACGCGCGCCGTGCAGGTGGCCATCGGCGAGCGGCGGGTGCCGCGGCCGGAGGGCCGGCCAGGATACTTGCGGGTGGACACGGTACATCAGGGAGATCGGGATGGGGTGAAGGGGATCTATCACATCAATGCGGTGGACGAGGTGACGCAATGGGAGGTAGTGAGCGCCACGTCGCAGATCAGCGAAACCGCTCTGAAACCCGTGCTGGCGGCCATGCTGCAGCAGTTTCCCTTCCGCGTCCGCGGCTTTCATTCGGACAATGGCAGCGAGTTCGTCAACCACATCGTGGCCAAGTTGCTCAACAAGCTGTTGATCGAGCAGACCAAGTCCCGGCCGCGGCACTGCAATGATAACGCCTTGGTGGAATGCAAAAATGGAGCGGTCATCCGCCAGCACATTGGCTACGGCTACATCGCCGCCGAAAACGCCGCGGCCATGCAGGCTTTCTACCTGCAATACTTCAACCCGTATCTGAACTTTCACCGGCCGTGCGGTGTGCCGGAACGGGTGATCAGCGCCAAAGGGAAGGAACAGAAACGGTATCGCTGGTATGCCACTCCCTGGGAAATCCTGCGTCAGTTGCCGGGAGTGACCGGGTATCTGAAGGGGGACTTGACCGTGCAAGAAGTGGACGGTTGGTCGCGCCGTCAAACGGATATGCAGGCTGCCACCGTGATGCAAACGGCCAAACGGAAACTGTTCGCGAGTTTTCCCGAACGGAGAACCGCATGAGGCTAATCACCAGCGCAATGCCCGTGTGCGACGCACACCGGCCTCCCGTCGGTCGGCCTTGCCGCGTGGCAGATAGGTCGAACAGCAAAACACAAAAAACCTCCTATGAAAGGAAAACCAAAACCTCCAGCCCGCGGCAACTGCCAGCCTCCGGTTGGTCGGCCCTGAGAGGGCGGTATACGAATCAACATTCAAAGAAAGGAGACCCGTATATCCGATACCGGTTCCCCAGGCTCATTCTTGGATGAGAAAATGCTGCCGTTGAAGGGAGAAGCCAGGCGTGCAAAGCAGTCGTGGCCGCAGGTTGGGTTGCTGTAGTTTCCACGCGCAGGTTCAGGGAAACGGTCAGACGCTCATTGATCTTCCAGTCGTCCGCCACGTAACCGCCGATAGTTCGCAGTCCAATCGGCTGCTCAGTTGCGTTCGAAAAGTTTTGCGTCAAGAATGTATTCGGACCGCCCCCATTGTAGAACTCCTGCAATGAAGAAACGGTCAGCGCGCCTTGAGTATTTTCACCGAAGCCGAGATCGGTGACGTTGTCGTGCAACTCGGAGAACCCGAGGCGGAAGGTATGGCGCCCTACGACCTGAGAGAAGTCGTCGATAATCTGATACTGAAATGCACGGCGCCCTTGCGGAAAGAAGAAAGGCTGCTCGTTGGTCTCGGTGAACTGGCCGCCGGCGAACGCCACCTCGGCCGGCAGCGCTGCGTTCTCTGCGGCCCATTGGCGGGCACGAATGTAGCCGAAGCGAACAGAGCGGACACGTTGATCTGGTTTACGGTCGTCGAGTTGAACGTATGGTTCTCAGCCAGTTGCGCGGACATCTGCGGCTGGGTGCTATGATCGTTGAAAGTGGGGCCCAAAGGACTGGTAAAGGTGGGTTGAAATCCGTTGTCCCGCATCTCCGTGGAATTCGTTATTGCCCGACTTGGTGATATAAGTCACCTGTGCGCCGGCATACTGTCCGTACTGGCCGGAGTAAGCGTTGGTGATGACGTTGGCTTCGGCAACATCATTGGATCCCATCAGCAGGTTGGAAGCTCCGCTGTTGTTCAGGCTCAGGAACGGATCGTTGAAGTTCTGGCCGTTAACCGAAAACAGGTTCGACGTGCCGGGCATGCCGTTGGCGGAGAAATTTCCGTAGCCCGACTGCGTGTTCATAACTATGCCGGGTGCGGTTTGCGCGATATAAGTGAGGTCGCCGCCCGGATTGGGCATGTCCAGGATTCGATCCGCGCCATAGTTTGCTATGGTATCGGCGTTTTCCGTCTGGACCCCGGCAGCATGCTCGGTCACGTCAAGGGTCTCGGCCGCTGCGGCCAGGACAAGCTGAAAATCGGCAGTGGTTGACTGGCCGGCAACAACTTGCAAGTGCGTTTGCCGGGCGTTCCGAAAGCCGGGCGCTGCAACCGTAACGCGGTTAGGCCCCCGGCGGGATAAAAGCGAACCGATAAACGCCTTGCGTATTGGTGGCGACGGTCTGAATGGCGCCGGTGCCAGCATTCTGTAATGTGACCTCGGCATTTGGAAGACTCGCCGCGCTGGGGTCCGTCACCGTGCCGGTTAGGTCGCCAGAAATGATGGATTGGGAAGTCAAGACGGGGATACACAGTAGAGTCGTTACTAAGGCTTGAATACCGATCAACATAGTTTTAATCATTTTGGCCATCTCAAATTGCCCCTCAAGAAGTGTTAATTTAACCGCTCTTTGTGACTGCCATCAGTTTAGGCCCGCGAATTCGGAGTACGCGCGCGCCAGGCTGAGGAAAAGACTTCTTGAAAAAACTAACCTCGTAAGTTGTGCTCTCGGTTATAGCCTACTTAGAAACCCGGAGATTTATTCCGCTAAATTGTAAACATTCGGTGAACCGTCGTTGGACGATGGCGAGCGCCGTGCGCCGTGCGCTCACGCTCGCCCGCCCGGAGAGATCTCATCTGATTTAGCAGAGAGAACAGCCGGCGTGAAGTGGGCATGCCGGTTGCGGTGTTCGTCCAGGAGATCCTGTACGATAGGCTGGATCGAGCGGGCAGGTTAAGGCGAAAATTCGGGCGGACACGGGCATGCGGTTACTGCCGGTATAGGTTCTCAAACTGCCGCAGTTCGCCGGCGTTCAAATCCGATATGGCCCACCAACTCATTCCGCTTGTGTTCCAATGGACAACGTGATAGCCGTTGCGGTCAAGCTCCGGGCCGCCGCCCGCCGCAGCCGAGGGCCACGTAAGCACATTAATAATGTGTTTACGCCGCTGGTACACGAGGGCCGCAACCGGACGGCCGACCACGTAATCGATCCGCCCGCCGATTAAAGGAAAACCTTGAGCCGCGAAATCTCTGACGTCCGGCGAGAAGTCCAGCTTGCCATTGAACCACGGCTTTACCGTGTGCTGGTCGGACGAAGGCACGTCCAAGAGGTGTGCCCCCATCAGCGATCGCACGTGGCTCGATAAGACGTCCTGCGCGATCAGATCCGGACTGGAAGTGCGCGAACGGAATAGGGCGATGTTCCATGCAGCCGAAACCGCCAGCAGGATGGCAGCCGCAATCGCCATCCAGCGCCAAAATGGGATGGCTTGCCGGGCGGCTTGTCGGTCCGCTTGGCGCATGGAAACCTGAATGCGCTGGCGCAGGCCAGCGGGCGCACGATAATGAGGGGCATGGCCCCGGATGCCGGCGCGCAGTTCCAGAAGTTGCGCATGAACCGCCGCGCAAGAAGCGCAGCTCGCCAGATGCTCCGCGACATGGGCTGTTTGGGCCGCATCCAATTCATTGTCCAGATAGGACTCCAGCATTCTCTTCGCCGGCACGCAGGTCATTTGGAAACCTCCTTCATCCGCGCCGCCACACGAACCTCCATCTCCCGCATCACCACGACCTCGCGTCAACGGAAAGTAAGTCCAGACGATTCCGTAACGCTACGAACCTGGCGCGTCCCACCCACTTACCCTCGACAGTCGCGGCCTCGGAGCCGAGACCGTGCATTTCTTTATCGAAAGAAACTTGAGGTGCGGTCTTCTCGCGGCGGAGCCAGGTCAGTGTGGTATTGCGGACCACCGCCAGGAGCCAGAACCGTCCGTCTCCGCCCCGAAAACCGTCGAAAAACCGAAAGGCTCGCAGATAGGCCTCCTGGGCGATATCCTCCGCATCGTGCTCGTTCCGCGTGAGGCAACGCGCCAGGTTATAAGCCGCGTCCAAATGCGGAAGCATCGTTTTTTCGAAGAGGGCCGCCTTCGGCGCGGCTTCAATCAGGCCGGCCCCTCGCTGCGCGTAGCCTGCGAGTTGCGCGGCGCCGCCATTGGAAACGGTCCAGGCCCGGACTGCGAAATCATTTGGGTGTGGCTACTTTGGAACGACGCTCCAGTCGGCGGGATATAGGCGGCGCTGATCCTGTTCGATGTGGAATTGCCAGTAGTGGTCGAAGTCTCCGGAGAGGTAGATGGCTCTGAGCTGGACGATGGCTTCGGCCATCGGCTCGGTCCAGCGCATGCCGGAACGCTCCATGCGGTCTTTGATCAGGTTTTTACAGGCGCCTTCGACCGGGCCGCTCGCGATGGGCCAGCCGTTAGCGAGGTATTCGTGATAGCGCATGCGGGCGCGGTTTCGGTAAAGGTAATCGGCGACTCCGCGCAACGTTTTGCTCCCGGCCCCGGACAGGCCCCGTTTGGTGATACTTTGCCGAATCCCTTTGACGACCTGGCCCACATCGCCGACCAGGATTCGCAAGGTGCGGTCCAGGACCCACAGGTCGGCCTCCAGGCTGCCTTCGGCATGGAAGACATAAGCGGCTTTCCACAGTTTCTCCAGAGCGTGCATCAGATCCAGAATCAAAGTGACTTTCAGCTTCCGTTCGACTCGGATCTGGAGAGCGCGCTCACCGTCGGTGAGGGCCAACCGTGTTTTGGATGCTAACGGATCCCGCCGTTCCATCTCTTCGGCTACCTCCTCAATGACGGCATTCTTGCCCTTGAGCAGACTGGCCCATACCCTTTTGTTTTCCGGACGCGGTGGCGCTGGCGCATCCTGCGAACTGGTGAGGGAGAGACGGAACAAGCTTTCCACGACCTGCTGCGCAGTGCGCACCCGAGGGGCGCGAGTGAAGACAGCGGCGACGGTGGCCATGCGCTTCTTGTTGGCCTTCTGTCCTTTCGACAGCCGCGATGTGGCTTGCGCGCCGGCAGGCTTGACCATGGGAATGCCCTTACAATGCGTGCATTGGAACGAGAAGGAAGGACATGTCGCCAAAATAATAGATCCGAGCCTCCACTGCAATACAGCGATTTCATTTCCATCGACGCGGCCGCCCCGATGACGCGGCCGTCGCAACCCGGAATTGGTTGTGTTTATTTTAAGAGTTATTGCAAACAATTCACTTATTGGCTTAGTTTGGCGCAAAATAACCGCCCCCACCCCCCACCGCCGCCCTCACCCTTTGCCCCGCTGCTATACTTAAGTAGGCTTGCAAGAATACATCCGGATTCGCGGCGCGCGGGTCCATAACCTCAAAAATAATTTCGCTCGCTCTGCCCCACAATCAACTCACTGTAATCACCGGTGTGTCCGGCTCCGGCAAGTCATTTCTGGCCTTTGACACCATCTATGCCGTCGAGGACATCGACGGCCCGCTCAACACCGATCTTGTAATGGCGATAAGATAATTCACGAATGCTGGAACTGGGCCCGAACGATCCCAACGTGAGGTCATATTTGAAGGACCTGCAACATCTGAGGAGCCAGTCTGTGGTCCACGAGCTCGGGCTAAGAGGACCGTTTCAGAGTCTTCTCGACAAGGCCGCCAAGCGGCGCGGCTGGACACTGGTTCCGGAACTCTCGACTTACTCGGGCGGCAAGCGGGTCGTGCCCGACGGCACCGTGCGCGATGAGTACCGCCTCGCGCGTGGGTGGTGGGAGGCGAAGGATACATCCGATCAACTTGCCGCCGAGATACAGAAGAAGCTAAGGGCCGGATACCCGTCGCGCAACACGATCTTTGAGGATACCCGCATAGCGGTTCTGTATCAGGATCGCAGCGAAGCTGGCGAATTCGCCCTCAGCGAGCCGCCGCACATCGCGGAACTGCTGAACCGGTTCCTTTCGCATGATGAGTCCGACGAGCGCGAATTCGAGCGCGCCATGCAGGAGTTCAAGAGCCGCATCCCGGACTTGGCCCAATCGCTGAGCGAACATATTGCCGAAGCTCACAAGCATAACCGCAGGTTCCGCGAGGCCTTCGCGGCGTTCGTGGCGCTGTGCCGCGCCTCGTTGAATCCCGATCTCTCCGAAGCGAACGTCGATGAGATGCTCACAACGAGTAATCGACGCGCTGGCTTCCACCAGTTTCTCGAGCTCAGAGTTTCTGAAAAGGCTCGATCCTTACTACAACGCCATCGAGCGGGCGGGCGCGAACCTCAGCCACTTCACCGAGAAACAGGATTTTCTGAATTCCGTTTACGAGCAGTTCTTCCAGCGCTTCTCGCCGAACGTGGCCGATACGCACGGTATCGTCTACACGCCGCGCGAAATTGTGGAGTACATGTGCAACGCCGTGGAACAGGCGCTCAAGGAAGAGTTCGGATACTCGCTGGCGTCTCCCGAGGTAGTGATTCTGGACCCCTGCACGGGCACGGGGAATTTCATCGTGAACCTGATTGAGCGCCTGCCGGGCCGTGCACTTCGCGAAGCTTACCGGAACCGGTTGTTCGCGAACGAAGTAATGCTGCTGCCGTATTACGTCTCCAGCCTGAACATCGAGCATGCTTACTATGAGCGAATGCGCGAGTACGAGCCATTTCCGGGGCTCTGCTTCGCGGATACGCTGGACATGGCGGAAGCGCAGCAGGGCGCCTTGTTCACCGCCGCGAACACGGAGCGGGTAGATCGGGAGAAGGAAGCGGCCATCACGGTTATTATCGGCAATCCGCCCTACAACGTCGGGCAGCGGAGCGAGAACGACAATAACAAAAACCGGAAGTACAAGGTGGTCGATGAGCGCATACGCCAAACGTATTCGCGCGATTCGAGGGCGAGCAGCAAAAGCAAGCTGAGCGGCGAGGCGTACGTTAGATTCTTCCGGTGGGCCGCAGACAGGCTATCCGACCGCGGCGGTATCGTCTGCTTCGTCTCCAATAATAACTTCGTCGACGATTTTGCATTTGACGGTATGCGCGCGCATCTCGAGCGAGATTTCGAGCACATCGACCACCTCGATCTCCACGGCGACAGACGCCAGAACCCAAAAATCTCCGGCACCTCCCACAACGTGTTCGGCATTCAGCTTGGCGTCGGCATCACGCTCGCAGTGAAACGCAAGGAAGCCAAGCCGCGCATCAGATACCACAGAGTGCCCGAATTGTGGAGGAGAGGCGAAAAGCTAGAGTTCCTTTCGTCGGGCACGGTCGCGTGGAGTCCCACCGTACCCGACGCCAGGCACACATGGCTTGTCCCGCCGCACGGGGACGAGTATGGGGACTTCAGCGCGACAGGTGACACGTTCTCGGAAAGGAGCCTGGGCCTCAATACCAACCGCGACCGGGTCGTCTATGATTTCGATCGAGGCAAGCTGGAGGCGCGGATGCGGGAATTCATTGTCGCATACAACGTGGAGGTCGACCGCCATCGACACGACCCAAATGGGGGCAGTACGCACAGTTCAGCCAGTCAAAGATCAGGACATCAATTTACAGGCCATTTACTCGAAAATGGGTCTTCCTCGATAGCATAGTTAACCAACGGACGGGGAAATGGGTAAGCATATCCGGTCCAGTGATTGCTGTGCCGGGCCCAGGGAACCGCAAGCCGTTTGGAGCACTGATATCAGACGCCATAGTACCGCTTGACCTAGCCCTTAAGAAGGTCCAGTGCCTTCCGCTCGCTCACATCAAGGAGGCCGCCCTATCGAAGTTCCGGCGGTACTACGGAGAGAGCTTCATAACTGAGGACGAAATCTTCCACTACACCTATGGCATCCTTCACCACCCCGGATACCGCGAACGCTACGCCGCCAACCTCAAACGCGAATTGCCGCGCATTCCGTTCGCGCCCAATTTCGCAGCCTTTGCATGCGCCGGAAAAGAACTGGCCCGCCTGCACGTCGAATACGAGTCACTCGATCCCTGGCCGCTGCAACTCATCGAGAACCGCGACGTCCCCTACTCGGAGCGAGTCACCAAAATGAAGCTCAGCCCCGACCGCCGGTCACTCAAAGTCAATGACTCGGTCACGTTGGCGGGTATCCCGCCGGAGACGTTCGAATACCGCCTGGGATCGCGCTCTGCGCTGGAGTGGGTCATCGACCAGTATCAAGTGAAAGGCGAGTCTGACCCAAACCGCGAAGACGATCCCGGCTACATCGTGCGGCTGGTGGGGCAGGTCGTGCGCGTCAGCGTGGAAACCGTCGAACTGGTGGGAAGCCTGCCGGACTACCGCTAAAACCGAGAGGAGGCGAACCGCGTTCACGCGCCACGAAAAAAACTGTCACGCCAACTCGCCCAAACCAGCCAATCACTTACAGTGCGCCCGCGGCGCCAGCCGCGCCGGCGCTCAGTTCAGCCGATGCTACCCTGAAATCGCGTGAACCCCGCCAACCTCCGCGCCAAATCCGCGCCCACCCGGACCACCGCCCCAGATTCGCCGGTCCTCCGCCGCCGAACCAACCCGGCAGCCGACATCCCCCGTTTTTTCCATACAAAACGCTCATGGCCGGTTGCGCTGGCCACCCATGGACATGAAAATGGACTAGAGCGTCACCACCCTCCGCGAGAACAACTACACCCGGCCGGTGAAGCGCCGGTGAACTTCCGCGCGCCCGTCGATGAGTAGCAGTTCATCCGCAGCATCCTGTTCGGCGGATTCCGCAAGTGCCTGTACCAGGTGCAGAAATTCGACTCCGACTCCGACCCTCAGCGGCGCTTCGCCATGATCCTGGAGAGCGACGAGACGGTCGAGAAGTGGTTCAAACCGGCAAAGTCCCAGTTCCAAATCTTCTACCGTCACGCGCATCAGGAATTTCCATATGAACCCGATTTCGCAGTGGAAACGAAAACCGAAAAGCTGCTGTGCGAGCCGAAGCGCGCCACCGAGATGACCGACGAAGTAGTGCTCGCTAAGGCCCGCGCCGCCATCGAGTGGTGTAAGCACGCCACCGATCATGCTCGGACGTACGGCGGAAAGGCCTGGTCGTACCTCCTGATTCCCCATGACGTCATAACCGCCAGCGCCACTCTGGACGGGCTGACCACCGCCTTCGGGACGGCAACGGCATAGGCGCGGTACACTAAGGGGGAGGGAAGCCTTGACCGACCACGAGAAAATGGAATTCTGGAATTCCTTGGGCCGGCTGTACGACGAGACGCTCGCGCTTAAGGACGACTGTCTCGCTCTTAAGGATGCTACCTCGAAACTGGCGGATGCCGCGCGTGAACTGCACCACGTTGCCAGTGCGCATGAAAGGCGCCTGGACAAGATTGAGGTAGTGCAGCAGTGGTTGGCGGAAAAAGAACGCCCCCGTGAAACCGGAGACCAGGCGTGACGCATCTGCAAATTGGCTTAACTATTTTGTTAAATTGATGAAAACAAAGGCATTATTGGCTTTGTTCGGCTCAAAAATAAAAAGTCACACCACCTCCGCCTTGGCCCCCACTGCTATACTTAAGTAGGCTTGCAAGAATACATCCGGATTCGCGGCGCGCGGGTCCATAACCTCAAAAATATTTCGCTCGCCCTGCCCCACAATCAACTCACTGTAATCACCGGTGTGTCCGGCTCCGGCAAGTCCTCCCTGGCCTTCGACACTATCTACGCCGAGGGCCAGCGCCGCTACGTCGAGTCGCTGTCCGCCTACGCCCGCCAGTTTCTCGAGCGCATGGAAAAACCCGATGTCGAAGACATCGACGGCATCGCCCCCGCCATCGCCATCCGCCAGAAAAACACCAGCCGCAACCCGCGCTCCACGGTGGCCACATCCACCGAATGCTACGATTTCCTCCGCCTCCTGTTCGCCCGCGTCGGCCGCAGCTTCTGCCCCAACTGCGGCACGCGCGTCGAGCGCGACACCATCGATCAGGTGGCCCGGCATCTGCTCGCCCTGCCCGCCGGCTCGCGCTGGTATGCGCTGTTTCCCGTCAGCGCTCCCCTCAGCGACAAGGCCCACCCCAACACCCAAGCCCTGCGGGATCACCTCTTCGATCTGCGCAAGAAGGGCTTCAACCGCCTCTTCCAGGCCGGTCGTACGTTCGAATTCTCCACACCGGAATCGCTCCTCGATATCGATTTCTCAAAGCCCGTCTTCATCCTGATCGACCGCTTCGCCATCCCCGCCGAGCCCGGCCCCGATCTGCGCCAGCGCATGGTCGATACCGTCGAAATCGCCTACCGCGAATCCGGCGAAATCGTCCTTGAAAACGCCGCGCCGGCCGGTCCCCTCCGTGAGAACCTGCGATTCAGCGAAAAATTCGCCTGCAAACAGTGCGGCCTCACTTTCGCCGATCCCGAACCCCGCCTGTTTAGCTTTAACAACCCCTTCGGCGCCTGCCCCCGCTGCCAGGGTTTCGGCAACACCATCGATTTCGATATGGACCTGGTCATCCCCGACCGCAACAAGTCGCTCGATGAAGGCGCCGTCGATCCGTGGACCAAGCCCAAGTACCGATCCTGGCTGGGCAACTTCCGCAAGACTGCCCGCGCCAAAAGCGTGCGCCTCAATGTGCCCTTCTGCGAGCTCACCGAAAAGGAGCAGGACACCGTCTTCGCCGCTGTCCGCAATTTTTTCGATTTCCTCGAAACCAAGAAATACAAGCTGCACGTGCGCGTGTTCCTGAGCCGCTACCGTGGTTATGCCCTATGTCCCGATTGCCGCGGCGCGCGCCTGCGTAAAGAGGCGCTTTACATCCGTATTGCGGATCGCAACATCGCCGACGTGGTGCGCATGAATATCGCCCAGGCGCTGGACTTCTTCGAGGCTCTCCAACTCTCGCCCGAAGAAACTGCCATCGCTGAAAAAATCCTCGTCGAAATCCGTCAACGCCTCAAATTTCTGAACGACGTCGGTCTCGAATACCTCACCCTCGATCGTCTCTCCTCCACGCTTTCCGGCGGCGAAGCCCAGCGCATCCAACTCGCCACCTGCCTCGGTTCGCGCCTGGTGGGCTCCTGCTATGTGCTCGACGAGCCTTCCATCGGCCTGCACCCGCGCGATACCGGCCGCCTGATCCGCATCCTGCATGAGCTGCGCGACATCGGCAACACCATCCTGGTCGTGGAGCACGATCCGGACGTCATGCGCGCCGCCGACCACATCGTCGATCTGGGTCCCGGAGCGGGTGAACATGGCGGCGAAGTCATCTTCGAAGGATCGTATCCGGACCTCGTGCGTGATGGCCAATCCCTAACCGGCCGCTACCTCCGAGGCGAACTAGGTGGGGCAGGCACCCTGCCTGCGGCGACCTCGAAGGTCGCCCGTAGGTCTCGTCTGAAATTTTTCGGAGCCAGAACCCATAATCTAAAAAACATCGATGTAGAAATCCCCCTGGGAGCCATGGTAGCCATCACCGGAGTCTCCGGTTCCGGCAAATCCACTCTGGTGCACGACGTCATCTACCGCTCCATGCAAGCCCTCCACAAAGCGCCCGCGGTCGAATCCGAACCCGTAACGCAAAACGACGAATCCCTGGAGCCGGTCCTCAAGCTCACCTGCCGCCGCATCGAGGGCGCCGAGCCGATCCGCGAAACCATCATGATCGATCAATCGCCCATCGGCCGCACACCGCGTTCCAATCCGGTCACTTATATCAAGGTGTTCGACGCCATCCGCCAGCTCTTTGCCTCCACCCGCGAGGCCGAGAAGCGCGGCTATACCGCAGGCCACTTCTCGTTCAACATCCCCGGCGGCCGCTGCGAAACCTGCCAGGGCGACGGCACCGTCACCGTCGAAATGCAGTTCCTGGCCGACGTCGAGCTCATCTGCGACGAATGCAAAGGCACGCGCTTCAAGAGCGGCATCCTCGATATCCGCTACAACGGGCTGAACGTGCACGAAGTGCTGCAGCTCACCGTCGACGAGGCCATTCATTTTTTCCATGGCCACCCCCGCATCACCCAGAAGTTGCAAGTGCTCGCCGACGTGGGCCTCGGTTATCTGCGCCTCGGGCAGTCCGCCACTACGCTCTCCGGCGGCGAAGCCCAGCGCGTGAAACTGGCCGCGCATCTTGCCCAGGCTTCCTGCCAGGGTACGCTCTACATCTTCGATGAGCCCACCACCGGGCTGCACTTCGACGACATCGCCAAGCTGCTGGCCGCCTTCGCCCGCCTCATCGAAAACGGCGGCAGCCTCTTGATCATCGAGCACAACCTGGAAGTGATTCAGGCGGCCGATTGGGTCATCGACCTGGGTCCGGAAGGCGGCGATCGCGGTGGCTACATCGTGGCCACCGGCACGCCCGCACAAATCGCCGCCACGCCGGGCTCCTATACCGGCCAATTCCTTGGAGGGCGGGCTTTAGCCGGCGCCGGGCTTTAGCCCGGCAGTAAACTAATAACCGGCAGTAAAATCATAATATGTGGGCCATTGCCGCGGTCCTGTTGTTCCTGCAATCTCCGGATTATATCGCCGAAGGTATGAAAGCCTTGGATGCCGCGCAATATCAGCAAGCCGCCGACCTGTTCGCCAAAGCCATAGCCGCCGATCCTAAGGACTACGCCGCGCACTTCCACCTGGCGCTCTCCTATAGCATGCTCAAGCGCGACCCCGAGAGCTTGGCCGAATACAAAAAGGTGATCGAGCTGAAACCCGGCCTGTACGAAGCCGAGTTGAATATGGGCATTCTCCTCATACGCGATAAAGAGCCTGCCGACGCAGTCACCTGTCTCGAGCAGGCCGTGGAACAGAAGCCCAAAGAGTTCCGGCCCCGGCTCTACTGGGCACAGGCGCTCCTTGATTCGGGCGACGCCGCCAAAGCCGCCGATCAATACCGCGCATCTCTCGATCTGAATCCAAAATCCGCCGCCGCCGAATTGGGTCTGGCGCACGCGCTGGTCAAGCAGGACCGGCTCGCCGACGCCGTGCCGCATTTCCGCGCCGCCGCGCAGCTCGATCCCACCTATCGCGACGCCCTGCTGGAACTCGCCGGCCTGTACGAAAAGAATCATCAGAACGCCGAAGCCATCGCCATCTACCAGGAGTTTCCGGAAAGCGCCGCCGCCCAGGAGCACATCGGCCAATTGATGCTCGAAAACAAGCGTTCGGCGGATGCCATCGCACCGCTCGAAGCCGCCATGCAGAAAGATCCCACTCCGGCCAACCGCATGGCGCTGGCGACCGCCTACGTGTTCGAAAAACAGTTCGCCAAGGCGCTGCCGCTGCTCGACCAAAGCGTCGCCACCGAGCCCGGCAATTATACGCTGCACATGATGTACGGGCGCGCACTCCGCGACGCCAAGAAGTATGATCCCGCCGCGCAGCAGTTCCTCCAAGCCACTAAGCTGCAGCCCGGTCAGCGTGAAGCCTGGAATGAGTTGGCCGGAATGCTATACCTTTTGGATAAGTATCCCGAGTCACTCGCGGCGCTCGACCGCGCGCACCAGTTAGGCGATGATACGCCGGCCAATTACTACTTCCATGCCATCACTTACGACAAGTTACACGATTTGAAACCGGCGCTCGCATATTACAAGGAATTCCTGGCCCGCAGCAAGGGCGAGTTCCCGGATGAAGAGTGGAAGGCGCGCCAGCGTGCCAAACTGCTGGACAGGGAGGTCAACAAACGATGATCCCCCGCCTGACCCTCCTCCTGGCAATCTTCACCGCGGCGGTCCCCGTCCGCGCCGATCTGCAACAGGCCAAAGCCGAGCCCAATTTAGGCAAACGGTCCGTGCTGGCCCTGGACAACGCCGCCGACGCCCTGGCCAAAGCACGCGAGGCCTACGCCAAAGGCGACAATGCCCAAGTACAAACCCTGGCCAGGGAAATCAGTGAATCCGTGGAGTTGGCGGAGACGTCCCTCCATGATACGGGTAAGAATCCGCGCAAGAGTCCTAAGTGGTTTAAGCGCGCCGAGGGTTCCACCCGCGACCTTCTGCGCCGGCTGGATTCGTTCCAGCAATCTATGGATATTACGGATCGGCCCATACTCGATCCAGTGAAGGCTAAGGTCCAGCAGGTGCATGACGACCTGCTGGAAGGAGTATTGGAGGGCAAAGAGAAATGAAGACTTTGCTGATTTGCGCCCTGTTAGCCGCGCCCCTCGCGGCGCAACAACAGCGCGATTTCCTGACCGTCGATGAAGCCGACCAGATCCGTGAAGCGCAAGACCCCAACGAGCGTATGACGCTCTACATCCTGTTCGCCAAACAGCGTTTGAGCCAGGTCGATCACTGGCTGGCCAAAGAGAAACCTGGCCGCTCCATCCTGATTCACGACGCGCTGGACGATTACTCGAACATCATCGACGCCATCGACACCGTGGCCGACGACGCCCTGCAGCGCCGCGTCGATATCAAAGTTGGCATGACCGCCGTGGCCACCGCCGAGTCGGAAATGCTGCCGCGCTTGCAGGCCATCCAGGATAACCAGCCCAAAGACATTGCCCGCTACGATTTCGTGCTCCGGCAATCCATCGACGGCACCAACGACAGTCTCGACCTCGCGCGTCAGGATCCCAAAGCGCGCGCCGCCGCCGTGGCCGCCAAGGCCGCCAAAGATAAGAAGGAGCGCGAGTCGGCTATGACCCCCACCGAGCGCCAGGCCAAGGCAGACGAGGAGGCTAAGGCCGAAAGAGAGAAGAAGAAAGCACCCACGCTGCTCCGGCCAGGCGAAACCCTGAACGGCCAAAAAGACCAGTAGCGCGACCGTACCGAGCCGCGACCGTCAGTGAGCGGTCGCCTGCTTCGCCAGATAGAACCCCTGCATCACAAAGAACGCTTTCTTCTTCTCTCCGCGTAACCGACACCAGCCCCTTGCGGTTGAAGTAATCCTGAATCTCCGGCAAACTCCGTCGCGGGCTGCGGAAATCCATCAGCATCCACGGCGTCGTGCCTCGCAGATTTGTACGCGGCTCAGCATCTTCACCTGGTGCGGTGAACCTGGCCATCGCGTCGCCATGCCAGACAACGCCTCCGCGCCAAATTCGCTCATGATCCAGCGGCTTCTGGTACGCGCTCTTAAACCTCGTGCGGTCCGCCTTGTCCGGCAGACCATCGTACCAGCCCAGATACTCATTGCAGCCGAGCACATCGACACCGGGTTGCTGTCCGGCGTGGCGCCCTCGGAGTGATGTTCCATGGCTGCCGTCAGCAGGCGCGTCGGGTCTCCACCAGCTTAGGGCCTGCTAAATAATAATCTGTACAATTGCCGGAACCCCTGACAGAAAGAAGGACACCTCAATTCCTCGGCATCAATGTGTAGTTCCAGTTCGGATGTACTTTGTGCCGCTTGAGCCGTAGCTGATGGATATCTTCATCTGATATCTCGACTCCTGTTTCGTACTCGTTGGTGTCCAGGACCGCTTTGACCTTCAGCCCCGTTTGTGTTCGAGTCCCGCCAATCAGGTTCACAACGGTTTCAAAGTTGACCAGCGGCTTCCCTCTCCAGTTCAGGCTGATGAAGGAGAACAGACGATGTTCGATCTGGTTCCATTTGCTGGTCCCCGGTGGGTAATGACAGACTGTGATCGCCATCCCTATCTCGTCACTCAAGGCTTGCAGGTACAGTTTCCAGGCACGCTGTCGGTTACCGTTGCTGCCTCCACTGTCGGCGCAGATCAACAAACGTCCGGCGCCGCGATAGTGGCGCTTGCCATCCAGTCGCCACCAGCGCCGAATACTCTCTACGGCGAACTCCGCGGTTTCGTGCGTCACTCCTACGTTGACCACCGCCCGGTTACGTGCAATGTCGTAGGCTCCGTAGGGAATGGCCTTGCCATGACCCAACTGCGGGAAATCGTGGACATTGACTGCATCCGCCTTGTCCTTCTGCCGCCACCTGCGGCCCGCGTTTTTAAAGGCTCCCACGAGTTCCTTCTTCTTCGTGTCCACCGATATTACGGGATCACCCGACCGGCGGAAAACCTTGACCTGCTTGTTCAGATAGTGGAACTGGGCATCGCGGTTCGGATGCTGCGGCCCTTCTCGCGTTTTCACGTTGGACTGCAGCGTGTATCCCAGATCCTCCAGGCATCGGCCCACAGTTACGCTGCTAATCGAGTGCCCCGAACGGGTCAGTTCCTCAGCGATGGTCCGCGTGGACTTGCTCGTCCACTTCAGCGGACTCATAGGATCACCAGCCGTGGTCTCCTCGACGATCTCTTTCAGCTTTCGGGACAATTCTCCATCTGCTTGTTCGACTTTCTTGCGTCCGCCTCCCGGCTGACGGATTCCTCGCGCGGCCGGATTGCGCAGCTTACCTACCCGCAACTCCCTCATTCCCTGGGTGATCGTGACGCGCGACATTCCCGTCAAGCGCGACAGTTGACTGATCCCACCTCGACCAAACTGGGCAGCCTTCTCTGCCACCAAAAGACGTGCTTGGTACTCATTCATGGTCCCAAGGACGCGCAGCCATGTTCTCTCTGAGGTCGTCGCCATACCGCGGGGTGGACCGTAGCTCCTCATTTAAATAAAACATAACCGATCTCCGTTGATTTGTACAGATTATTCTTTAGCAAGCCCTTAGTCAGGAACGCCGTACGCGGCGCGCTCATGGAAGCGCGGTTCCGCTGGCATTCGCGAATGTGTCCTGGTTTTCCGACTCGATGGTCCAGTAGAGCGGCGACTCCGACCACACCAGCATGCCCAGGCGGTCAGCCTCGCGATTCATGCTTTCGTTGTGCGGATAGTGCGCCAAGTGCACGAAATTAGAGCCCATCTCCTTGGCCCAGCCGAGCAGCGTGGGCGCGTCCTCGACGCTAACGGCGCGACCCGCGCGAAATGGCGCCTCCTGGTGGACTGACACTCCGCCCAGGAACACGGCTCTCCATTCAGCAGGATCTCGGTCCCGCGCACTTCGATGGTGCGAAAGCCGATCGCTTCATGCACACCGTCGGTCTCGGCCGCGATCGCCACGTAAGCTTGGGACGATCCGGCGACCACAGCGTCAGCTTCGCCGGAAACTGCAGGGCGGCAGATCCGTTGCGTCCGTCCGGACTGTAACGGGGGCATTGGCCTCCGGGATGCTGAGAGTTACCCGTTGCGCCGCCCGCGCGCCATTCAGCTTCACCCAGCCCGCGATGATGTTCTGCGATCCCGCTAATTACGGCGGGTTGACGCGCGGCGTGTCGCTGATCGAAGTGCCGGAGACATATGTCCATGACTACTTCGTGCAGTTGCACCACGAAGTTATCTTTGGGCTTGATCTTTCCAGTAACTCGAACGCAAACGGAGTAAACCCTCCCGTGTGCGATCCCAGCTTCTCGCCATTCAAATAGACGATAGCTTCGTAGTTTGCCGCGCCGAAATAAAGAATCAGCCGCGTCGCTTGTACCAGATTGTCCCCTCAGCGTCGCGGAAGAATCGAAGTCGTATTCGAAGAGCTCGCTTTTGTCCTTGGGTTTCGCGTTGCGAAAATAGCCGTCGCGCGAAGGCTGCAGACGGTAATCGTAGTGTCCGTTTTCATAAGGATCCACGATCGTGCGCCACTTCCCGTCGAGGCTCATGGCATGCCGTGCACCGGGATTCATGATCGCAGTTGCCGTCCCACCCTGTAGTTGCACGCTGATTACAAGAGCTGTAAAAACTAGATAGAATCTCACAGATCCACCGCCACGATTTCGTGCAGTCCGATCGGTGGAGTGATAGTCTCGATCCACGCTCCGCTTTGCCGCCACTGCGGTTTGCTTTCATTGACCAGAAAGTGGACGTCGCGCGCCTGCGCTCCCTCTGGGAGTTGCAAGCGAACCTTCTGCCGCCCCACCGGCAAGATCTCGCGGAACGGCCCCTTGAGCATCATCGGATTCGAAAGATTCACCAGGTGCGCCGTTACCGATGACGACTGCTTCCACAACGCCACATCGAGGATGCCCGGCCCTTCCACCTGCAAAGGCTGTTCTTCATGCGCGGCCCAGCGAACGGCATTCGCCAAAACGACTCCGTGATCCGGACTCATCACTTCCCAAAATGTCCGGTCGATATCCCACGGAAAGTAGACCACGCGTCCGGCGCCGGCCGTTCTCACAATGACGCCCGGGATGTCTGTCTGAGTGTCGCGTGGGTAGACCTCCTCCATCGGAAGATCGGGATAGGAAGGCACCGTCATGAGCGGCGCATGCAATCCGGGCGGAGTACGAATCTCGACCCGCATGACGCCGTGGATCATGCGGCTCGCGTCCTCGAGACCCGCGACCAGCGGATGAGAGCGGTCTTCGATATTCAAGTACGCGTTCTGCTGGCGTTGAATCACGTTTCCGGCGAATGACACGCCGAAAAGATCGGTTAAGCCGAAATCGTCCTGGCGGCTGCCGCGCTCGTCATAGAGCGACGTCTCGTGCGTGGCCACCAGCCCGCCGCCCTTCGCGACGAACGCCCGTAGCTGCGCGCACTCGGTGCCGGATAAGTTAGTCACGTTCGGTAGCGCCAAAACTTTGAACTGCTCGAAACGCGCGCTGCCGGATTCTCCGTCGAGCGAAACCATCTCGAATGGGATGCGCGCTTCCACCAACGCGTGATAGAACCCGGACTCGTGGTCCGCTGCCGCGCGCGGCGGCGACACGAGCCCCACGCGGGCCAGAGGACGCTCGTTGCGCAGATAGCGTTCGTTCTTCCAGTGCCAGACGAACAGATCCTCAACCGGCTTGAACCAGCGGTGGTCCAGCGGCTTGGCGTTGAACTTAATCACCCAGGGGCGGAAGCCCTGCGCGATACCATCTACTGCCCACATCCGAATCTCGTTGGAGTTTTGGACGGAGTCTTTCCATCGGTAAGCATCTTCCAGCCCCACGCTGAACAGGCCTACAATCGGCTTCGATCCGAACCTGGCGCGAGCCTGCTTGGCGAACCTGCCATTCTGCCAGGCCGGGGTATTTCCGGCGCGGCCTTGCCGGTCCGCGAACAGGATGGGGACCGGCGCGCGATCGCGGATCTGATCGAATCCGTTGGGAAAAAACGCGGCATGCGGATTCTGTTTTTTGATTTCCGCGTCCCACAGCTGGTACAGTTCGAACAAGCGATCCTTTTGCCATTCCGCATACGAGCCGCCCGCGCGCTTCAAATTCTCGAGGCAGTGCCGGCAGTAGCATCTACCCGACCCGCTCCAGCGGTTGGCGAATATGCCGTCGACGCTATAGCCGGTCATGATCTCCCGGATCACCTGTGGCATGAACTCGAAATTATAAGGACCGAGCGCGCAGGTGACCCACAAAGCCGGCATCGCCCAATGCCGGCGCGGCTGGCCGCTGGCGTCGACCGCGATCCAGTCGGGATGCGCGTCGTAGACATCCTGATGCGCAGCATGCGGATCCACGCGCGCAATCACCTGCATGCCAAGTTTGCGGCAGCCGCTCAGCATCTCGCCAAACGGGTCGCTATTGCCCAGAAACTTGCTGCGATAATGCAGCGGAACCTTCGTGGGATAGAAAGCCACGCATCCACCGGCGCTGAGGCAGGCGGCATCGGCGTGGATGCGCTTAAAGTAGTCCAGCCAGAAGCCGAGATCGTAATGGCCGGGGTCGTCTTCGACGAAGGCCAGTTGCGCCCACCGCATGGGCCGGCCATACCACTCTTCACCACCGATCTGCTGGGCGAAAGCTTCCGCTGCCACGACGCCAGTCGCCACCATCCATTCGCGCCGGCTCATTTCCATATATGAATACCTGCGACTATTGTACGGGTATATCCAGCACGGCAACCCAATACTGCACCGATTGCAGGGTGAAACCAACCAGAATCAAGCCGACCCCGACGACGCCCATACGCTTTTCCGGGATGTGATCCGCGGCCCACTCGATCACCGGAGTGAAAGCGCCGGAAACCGCTGTTACCAAGCCGATGGTGAGGCCGAAGCGCAAGCCGAACGAGAAGGCGCGGCCCGGTTGATGGGCAACCAGGACACACAGCAACCCAGCCAAGATGCCGTAGCCGAACATGCGATTGAGGGCGGCGAGAAGGTGCCGTCGCGTAAAGCGCGGGCGCCGCGCGGACGAGTAATCGAGCGTCGGCCGGATGCCAATGCGGTAAGCCGCGATCTGCGCCACGGCGCTGGCGGCGCCGAACACGATCCCGTAAAGTGGTCCGAAATACCAAGCCGCGCCGATGCCATGCCCCATGCCGCGGATGGTGCTGGCCGTGGCGTCGTACCAGAAGCCGGGTTTCTCGGTGCCGCGAGACGCCAGCGAGAACTCCCAAGCCAGCGTAAAGCCGTGCGTCACGCCACAGGCGATCGCAAAGACCGGTCCCAGAGGAATGCCGTAGCCAACCGCGAATATGAGGCCATAGGTGACGCCCCGCGTGAGCGCCCGCAGCGGTCCATGCTCGCCGCCCAGTAGATCATAGGCCAGGTACAGAGCGCCCAGGACATCGAGGGAACTGCCGGCAATGCTGATGATCGCGAGCGTGTGATGGTCCAGGGCAAGGATCATGTGAGTAGCACTGACTGGCCGTTGTCCAATATACAAAACGAGCCGGGTGCGGCCAGCGCCTCCAAACGGCGGCGGGGTGTGTCGATGCCCTCGTCCGCGAGTTGAAACGTTCCGTGATGAATCGGAATACTGGTGGCCGCGCCCAGGATGCGATGCGCTTCGACGGCCTCGTCGGGACTCATGTGCACGGGGGACATGAACCAGCGCGGCTCATACGCGCCGATGGGCAGCAGCGCCAGCCGGGGTGGACCAAAGCGCTCGCGGATCCACGCGAAATGCGGACCGAAGCCGGTATCGGCGGCGAAGTAGACCATGCCGAATGCGGATTCGATGACGTAACCGCACCAGAGGGTCTTGTCGCGGTCGAAGGGGCTGCGCCCGGAGAAATGGAAGGCGGGCACCGCGTGGATGGTGGCGCCGGCGACGGCAACGGAATCGCCCCAGTCGAGTTCATCGACCGGCCCGATGCGCTGGGATTTGAGGAAGGCGGCCACACCGAGCGGCGCGACAAACTTTGTACCGCCGCGACCTGCGAGTTGGCGCAGCGTAGAGAGATCGAGATGGTCGTAGTGATTGTGGCTGAGCAGGACCGTGTGGATGGGCGGAAGTTGGCCGAGTTCCACTCCGGGCAAGCGGTGCCGCCGCGGACCGACGAACGAAAGCGGACTGCAGCGGGCGGACCAGATGGGGTCCGTCAGGATATTCGCGTCTTGTTGTTGCAGCAGGACGGTGGAGTGGTTGATGAAAGTGGCGAGGAGCGCGGGAGAGTCGACCGAGGACGGCGGCACGGAGGTCTGGACTGGCACCATGTCCGGCGAGGATTCGCGCCGGCTGGTGAGCAGCCATTTTATGACGCCGCCGACGCCGCGCGGGCCAGGGGCATTCGGATTAAAGTAACGATCGCCGTCATGATGCGGAGGGAAGGCTTCACGACTTACCCACATACTTATCTAACCAGTCTAGGTGGCGCTGCATGATATCCAATATTAACTTCGGCTCGCGGGGACCATGCGGAGTGCGTGGATACACGACCATCTTGGCGACCACACCTTGCCGCGAGAGGGCATTGTAGAGTTCGTATCCTTGCGTAGTGGGGACGCGCACGTCGGCTTCGCCGTGCAGGATCAGCGTGGGAGTAGTAACACCTTTCACGAACGCCATGGGCGAATGGTTGTAGTATCCGTCGAAGCTATTCCAAGGTTCGCCGGAGAAGTAATTGGGCAAAAAGCCAGGTATGTCGGAGGTACCCGTGAAGCTCCACAAGTCAGTCACTCCAGCGCCCACGGCGGCCGCTTTAAACCGGTGCGTGTGTGTAATGATCCAACTGGTCATGAAGCCGCCATAACTCCAGCCCATCACCGCCAGGCGATCGGGATCGGCCACGCCCATGGAAATGACGTGATCCACGCCCGACATCAAATCGAGATAATCCTTGCCGCCCCAATCGTTCATATTGGCGAAGCGGAAAGTGCGGCCATAGCCGCTCGATCCGCGCGGATTGACGCGCAGCACGGCGTAGCCTTTGGCGGCGAACGTAGCCAGCGGATAGCCGCCGTAGCGGCCCAGAAAGCTATCCTGGAATGCACCGGCCGGACCGCCGTGAATGACTAACACCATCGGGTATTTTTTGGAAGGCTGGTAACCTACCGGATAAGTCAACAGACCGTCGATATCCAGACCGTCCGCGGCTTTCCAGGTGATGCGTTTGGTTTCGCCGAGCGGCAGGTTGGGAAGTCCGGCATTCGCGGCGCTGACCCGCTGTGCGTCGTGTTCGCTCAACTGCAAGAGATACGCCTCGGGCGGTTCATTCCAACTTTCGCGCGCAAAGCCGCAAGCTGTGCCGGTGCGGTTGCATCGGCCAGGCAACAGCATGCCATGCTCCGGCTCATAAACGGGCTGCGGCGGACCATCGAGCGGCATGCTGTAAATGACGCGCGTGAGGTCCCGGTACTCGGCGAAAAGTAGGCGCGTCGAGTTGGCGGACCATCCAAGTAACACGGGCTGCTCGTCGAAGGTAGGCGGCAGTTCGCGCGACTCGCCGGTCGGGCGCGTGACCAGCACGATACGGTCCAGGCCGGCCCAACTCGCCGGATCGGTGGAACGCACATAGGCCAGATAACGCCCATCCGGAGAATAATGCACATCGCGTTCCGCGGCGCCCGTCGCCGCGATCGGGCGGACCGCGCCGGTTTCTATGGTCACTTCCGAAATGTCCGCTTGGGTGAAATCATTCGCCTTGGGCGTTGGCATATGCACGCAGGCGATGGTGCGGGAGTCGGGCGACCAATCGAAATCGGTCACGTGGCCTGGGGTATCGAAATGGCGCGGCGGGCGCTTCCCCTGGCTGTCCGCCTCGGCCGGGATGATCCAGAGGCTATGGTTCTTGGGGTTCTCGCCAATCACGCGGAAGTCGCGCTTCTCTTTCTTGGCCTGTTCCTCATCGGCGCGCGGCTCGATGCCCGCGAATGCCACCCATTTGCCATCCGGCGAAACATGAAACACACCGATTTCGCCCTTCCACTCGGTGAGCATCTCGGCTTCGCCGCCATCCACGGGGATACGCCAGAGGTTCGGCTTGCCGCTGCGCTCGGAGGAGAAATAGACATAGCGGCTATCGGGCGAAAACTCGGGTGCGGTGGCGCTTTTGTCGCCGCGGGTCAATTGCGTGCGATGCGTACCGTCGGCCGCGGCGAGAAAGATTTGCGTCTCGATTTCGCTTTTTTCCGTCTCCATGACGGCTTGGCTTTGGGTGTAGGCCACGAGTTTGCCGTCGGGGGAAGGCACGACACCGCCAACGGGCTGGACCTGCATGGATAATTCAGGAGTCCACGCAGTGGGTGCGGTCGCGGTGGGCGCCGCAGCCCAAGCCGTCGCTGCGAATAGAATGCATAACAACCTGGCTTTCATTTCATGGTCCTTTGCAAGGCATCCAGGATGGTGGCGACGTTTTCCGCGGTGGACGAGTAGCCCATCAAACCGATGCGGAAAATTTTGCCCGCCAACGGACCGAAGCCGCCGGCAATCTCGATGCCGTATTCATTGAGGAGGCGCGCGCGCACTTTGGCGTCGTCTATGACGTCGGGCACGCGCGGCGTATTCAGAGTCCACAGCCGATGTCCCAAGGCGACGTGCATGCGCAAGCCCATGGCTTCGATTCCGGCGACGAACGCCTCGTGATTCCGGCGGTGGCGTTCCCAACGATTTTCCAGGCCTTCTTCGTGTACGATGGCCAGCGCCTCGCGCAGCGCGTAAAACATGGTCGCCGACGCGGTGTGGTGATACTTGCGATCGCGGAAAAAGCTTTCGAGCAGGCGCAGATCCAGATAGAACGATTCGACCGGCTGGGTGCGCCGGCGCAAGCGTTCCCAGGCGCGCGGCGAAACGGTGAGCGGCGCGAGCCCCGGCGGGCAGCCCAGCCCTTTCTGCGTGCAACTGTAGGCGATATCGATGCCGGTTTCATCGACGCGCACCGGCATGCCGCCGAGCGAAGTGACGCAATCGGCGATGGTCAGCGCGCCGACTTCGTGGGCCGCTTCGCAGATGGCGCGTCCCGGCTGGAATGCGCCGGAGGAAGTTTCGGCTTGTACGTAGGCGACCATGCGCGGCTTTTCGCGGCGGATAAAATCGCGGGCCTGCTGATCGTCGAAGACCTCACCCCAAGGTTTTTCCAGGCGCACGACGGCGGCTCCATGGCGGCCGGCGATGTCGCAGATGCGGTCGCAGAAGTATCCGCTGGCCAGCACCGCGAACTTTTCGCTTGGTACGGCGAAATTGGCGATCGCGGTTTCCATGCCGCTGGTGCCGGTTCCGGAAACCGCAATGTTGAATTCGTTGGAGGTGGAGAAAGCATATCCGAGCAGGCGACGGATGTCTTCCACAACCTCGAAAAAATACGGATCCAGATGTCCGACGATGGGCTGCCGCAGCGCCTCGTAGACGCGTGGCGCCACCATGCTGGGCCCCGGTCCCAGCAACAGACGCGCAGGAGGGCGCAGCGGTGCGAGTGGATGGGGGGGCACCAGACCAGTGTATCAACGCGGCGTGACGAACTTGAGGCGCGCGGGCGCGGCCGGCGGCGCGATCTTACAGACTTTACAGACCAGTTGCAGTGATGCGGCCGTGGCAATCACCCTTGTGACCGACTTGTCTTTGTCGGCTCCGGTGAGCACAACTACTTGCCAGGAGGGAAAATAGAACTCCAGCACGCGCACGGTTTCGGCGCCGGCATGAAACAGGACGATCAACTCCTCGTCGTCCTTCAAGGCCTTCTGCATGGCCTGGACTTGCGCGAGGATGGCGGTGCCTGGATTATCCGGCCGTGGCGGGGTCGCCGGCGGGTCAATCGCGTTGCGGATAGCCTGCCCGGCGATTTGTTTGGTGAGTTCGCCCAATGCCATCAGGTTTTACCGGCGGTGCTGAAAATAAAGGCTTTGTTGGGTTCGAATGGTAATCCCTGGGCAAATTTCAGGAACTTGGGCAAGTGAATTCAAGCTCCACACGGGGGTAGTTTAGCATGCCAGACACGCGATTTCCACGAGCCGCTGTACGGCGAACTGAAGTTCGCCGCTGCAAGCTAAAGCTCAATGCCACTTGGTTTTCTTGCTCGAATTTTGCAGAGCCCCATGTGCGGACGAGTGTCTCATTTGGGCCGCCTAAGACAGGCGTAGCGGAAGCGGTTTCGAATCTGGCTGTTGAAGTAGCAGCCCTTTGAGTTGGCGGCGAGTAGAGCTTGGTGGATAGCCGCTGGAACAGCGAAGTAAAGGTAAATGGCCCCGTCGCAAAACGCCAACTGGAGCAGCGCCGCGCTGACGTCGTAGGTCACACTGGCTAGTAGGGTAGAGTCCACCTGAACGGTCGCAGGTGCAGTGAGGGTCATTTCGTTTGCCCTCCGTTTTCGGCGCTTCTCTGGCGCCGCGGAAAGTGCCCGCCCCGCCCCCAGACTTCGCGGGGATAAGCTCGGACGCGGGAACGATTCGGCAATTTGCCCTGCGCTGCGTAGCGCAACATGCGCTCCAACCGCTGCTGGTATTCCTCGTCGGTGGCGGCGTGGTCTAAACCCGGCAGGGCCGCTGTGACCACCGTTTGCACAAAAGAAAAACTGAGCTGCCGTGGAGTGATGTGGGCGCGCCGTGCCGCCAGGCACATAACCGCCCGCACCAGGTTGTAGGCCGCAATCGCCAGCAGTAGTTCTTTTTCCACCATATCCGGACTCTTGCAGTTGAGTTGATGCAACCCCACCGTGCGCTTGAGGGACCGCAGATCGGTCTCCCCATTCCAGCGCAACTTGTAGATCCCCAGGATCTCCGCGACCGGCAGATCCAGCGTCGTAAACAGATACAGCAGTTCGTGCGGGCGGGACGGATTCGTACACACTATCAGTCGTCCTTCCACCGTCGCCTGCTCCGGCAACTGCGGGTGGGCGGCGCGATCCCAGCGACTAGCCCGCCAGACTACCCTCCGCTCCGTGCCCTGCAACAGTGCGCCCCCCATGATCTTTTGTGCGCGCGCCTGGGTCAGTCGCAAGATCATGCATCGCTGGCTCTGCTGGGTCGCATAGGCGAAGGCGAAGATCCCAAAGTTGCCATCCCCCAGCACCACCGCATCGGCCGGTAACCTTCCTAGTGCCTGTTCGGCCAACCCCTGCTCGCTCACCGCCTCGTCGCCATACATCGCTCCCCAACTCGGTCGCAGAGCCAGTCCGCTGAACACATCGTGGAATACCACAATCCGCATCACCGGCCAATGGTTCTGCCCATGTTGATTGTGCCCGGGTGAAAACCTCCGCACCAGTTCCGGGGTATGCTGCAACTGGAGGCTCGATCCATCGATCAGCATCACGGGCCGCTGCAGGCCCGCCCATCCCTCTTGCATTTCCGCCCGGAGCTGCTCGACCATGCGATCCATGACTTCCCCGACTATCAGTTTCGGTAATTTTTGCCGCGCTTGACAATAGCTCCCCGTGGCCGCGGATACCTTCTCTTCGGTCCACCGTTTGCTGTCGCTGACCAGATCTTGGGCACCACCCTGCAGCAGGTGCTGCACCGCAGCGGCTAAACTTCGGTTCCCCTGCAGGCGCTGCCAGATCATCAGCCATATCACCACGGCGGCGCTGTAGACCCCTTCCCGGAACACGTATCCGTGCTTGCGGCTGAGACTGTGGAAAAACCAGGCTGGTGCGACCTTTTGGAACAGCCGCAATAATTGAAACGTGTCGGCAGAGTTCATGTACAAACATAACTCGACTATTTTGTTCGGGCTGCCCTCCTAAGCCGAGCGACATACGAGGGGCCCTCCTTGGTGCGCAAATGGGGTCCTGCAAAATTCGCGCAAGAAAACCAAGCGGCATTGAGCTAAAGCTCGCGCCACAGGCTACGCCCGCAGGTACACTGGGGTGCACCCCTTACCGGGTCCCGAAGCCGTCGCGTGGGAAGCCGGCTTTAAGAAAAGCTTCACTTCCAGCCGGTGCTCCTCGCAGTTGAACACCACCACGTTCCAGGGTTCGTCGCCGAAGCTCTTGGCCAGAAAGTTTTTGCCAAAGATCGCTGTTGGGATGCTCATACCCATCGGTCCGAGCGTTCTTTCGAGGGACGTCTTCACATTGCCGAGGATCATGTTAGCGACCTCCGCGACGGCGTCCAGGACTTCCGCGTCCACTACCGCGTATTCGGCCATCAACATCTGAGATGCGATCTTGCAGGCAAACTCGGCTGAACAGGATATAGTGCCGGTGCCAGTCCACTCGCCAGCCATGCCGATCAGGCAGACGACGCCATCCAAAGGATGCGACGGTCCTTTATCGCGGTAAGACTCCACGAAAAGGAGTTCGGAGCCTAACATCGTTGAGAAAACCTCTTCAGAGGCGGCTCGTATCTCGCTCACGATCTGATCAGTGTCAATCATTAGCATGTCCCAGTTACTTTATCGGCAGAAACCGCTCGATCCCGCTGTTTGGGTGGCGCAGTAAAGTAGAGGCGGCGTGATACCGATAGTAAAGATGGGAATATGGCGTTAAACATTTTAGTAGTAGACGATTCCACCGCTATCCGCAAGATTTTGATCCGGGTACTGCGGCAGACGGCGCTGGCAATTGACCAGATTTTCGAGGCTCGTGACGGCCTCGAGGCTCTCGAGATCGTCCGCAACCATCCCCTCAACCTGGTGTTGTCGGACATCAATATGCCCAACATGGATGGCTTGGGCCTGCTGGCGGAGCTAAAGAGCGCCGAGCAATGGCGTGCGCTGCCTGTGGTCATGATCACCACAGAAGGTAGCGAGGAAAAGGTCAGCCAGGCTATCAAGCTGGGGTCGGCGGCCTACATCCGCAAGCCCTTTACGGCCGAACAGATCCAGGAAAAGATCGGCGCGCTCCTTTAAGTTAGGGTGTAAGTTAAGGTGTCGCCTGCGGATAGGGGCTGCTGGCCGCGCGCGGCGCCTGGGCCGCATAGCAGCCGCGTGCGCGATACGTTGCGACACATCCACGCGGAACAAACCCTACTGATCTTGGCAAAATATTGGATATGGGCTTCGCGGTCATCAGCCCGCTCGCCCGGCACCGTATGCCTCAGATCCGGTTCTTGTACATCGGCTCGTACGTTTGCTCCACGCTTCTTTCAGACCTTCCGTCGCCGGAACGCCCTTGCGCTTCGCTACTACTTCACCTCCATCAGGTTGTAGAGGGGACTTTCACCCCCGAGCTGTCGAACATGCTCGGCACACAAAAAAAGGCGGACGCCAGACTGGCCGTCCGCCCGCCCCGAGGGCGAAGAACTTAAGTTTAGTGAGCGCTGGTAAAGCTCATGTAGCCAATGGACAGCGCTTCGGGAGAATCCGGAGCGGCCCACAGCGCCCTCACCAGTTGCTTACGGCTGGTCTTCAGCAGAGCCTTCAGATCCACGCCGCATTCGAAGCGCATGTGATTCATGCTGCTCATGCTGTTGTAGGACGCCGCGGAAACCTGCGAAATCCCCATGTTAGCGGGTACACCGTCTCCCGTGGACGAAGCCGGCATGCCCACCGGGAGACCACCTTCGTCCATGGCGCGCAATGCGCGAGTGCTGCCCGATGGCGCCAGCGGCTCGAAGGTCGAGAATGGCCTTCTGGGATCGATCACGGATGCAGGCACATTCGCCATGCTGCCCGGGCGAATGACCGGAGCCAGGTACGAAACCGGCAGCGGACGAGTGGCGCCAAGCACCGAAGTCTTGAATGTGCCGGTTGGCCGGAATACCGGGGCCAGGTACGAAACTCCCGCCAGGTGCGACGCGCCCACCGCTGTGGTAGGCGTTGTGCTGAACGGCCGGAATACCGGAGCCAGATCGGACCCCGAAGATGACCCGCGGCTGCCGCCTGGCAGGCTCGCGCCGAGATGCATCGCCTGCACACCGAATCCATCCCACCGGCTGCCGGCGGAATTCCGGTTGTTTTCCGGGCCATGGTGCATGAATGAGCGGATCGGATGAATCGCGTCCGTCACCAGGCTGGCTGCCGGAAGCGCGCCGCTTACCACGGTTAACACCACGCTGCCGGCTCTGTAGGTGATAGTGAAGTGTTCGCTGCCGTTGATCGCCAGTCCGTTCACCGTGGCGAAAGTGCCGGCTACCGACGAGGCTGTGAGAATGGTGAAAGTCTGACCTACCGTGGGAGTGAATCCCAGCGTGATATTCAGCGTGCCGGCCAGAGTGGCGCCCTGGGTGACCTTGAGCTGATCGTACTTGGTGCCCGCGGTGGCTCCATTGATCTCAATGTCCAGCGCCCCGCCGGATTCCTGGGTATAGGTATCGCTCACGATAAGTTTGCCGGTCTTAGTGGCCGAATCGCCGGGCGTCAACGTGCTGTCATCCACCACGTTGTAGCCCAGTGTGCCTGCACCGTCGAGTGTGCCGCCATCAACGGCCAGAGTACCGAGAGTGGTTGACGTGAGAGTTCCATCTATCGTGCTGGCGCCGCCGGTTTGGGTGAAGTTGAAGCTGCTGCCGCCCACCGTGAAGGTGGTGCCGGTAGCAACCGTGAAGGCGCCGGCGTTAGTGAAACTGCCCCCGTTGGTCGTGAGCGCGGCTCCGCCAGCCAGCTTGAACGCGCCGCCGGAGGCGTTGTTGTTGAAGCCCGCCAGTATGTTGTTGTTGCCGAAATCGAGCATCTGTCCCGCGCCGTTCAGAGTGATGGTGGCGGCGTTGGTGGCGATGGTCGTGCCGCTCGCGCCGAACTGCATCGTGCCGGACACGGTATAAGTCCCGCCGGTAAGCGTTGTGCCGGAGAGATTGGTCAGCGCGCCACCGGCAGATGTGCCGATCTGCATGGTGTCGCCGGCAGCCACGGTCAGTGTGCCGTTATTGGTCAGCCCGCCGGCGGTGGGCAGGATTTCGAGCGGACTCGCCTGGTTGGCTGCGATGGTCCCCGTATTGGTGATGGCAAGGTTCGAAATCGTGCCCGAACCCTGAATGAGGCTGGAATTCGTGAATGCCGGCGCCGCGCTTCCTCCGGTAATGGCTCCATTGGTCAGCGTCAATGAGCCGCCGCCGCTTAGGGTACTCGCAGCGTTGATATCCAGCGCTCCGCTTATCGCGATTGCGCCGGTGTTGGTATCCGTGCCTGCCTTGGAGAGAGTCAGGGTAGCGCCCGTATCTACCGTAATCGCGCCGTTATTGGTCAACGTTCCTACGCTGGCCGTATCGGATGTATCGTTATTGGCGCCGATGGTCAGGGTTCCGGTCCCGCTATTGGTCAGTTTGCCGGACACGGTAATCGAGTTGGCGGTTCCGCCCTGATTGGACCCATTGGTCGTGAGTGTTCCGGAATTAGTCATGGCTCCGGCTACACTGAGTTTGCCGCCGTTCTCTTCATCCAGACTTCCGGAATTGGTGAACGTGCCGGCCTGTACGGCCATCGTTCCGCTGTCCACGTTAATCGTGCCGGCGTTGGAGTCGGCCCCGGCAGCCGTCAGCTTCAACGTTGCATTCTTGTCTACAGTGATGGTGCCCAGGTTATCGAGCAGGCCCACACTGGCCGAATCCGCGGTATCGTTATGCGCGCCTATAGTTACGCTGTCTCCCATGTTATTGGTCAGAGTACCGCTAATGCTGATGGAGTTAGCGCCACCCTTCAGGTTGGATCCATTCGTCGTAATGGTGCCGTTATTGGTGAGGTTACCGGCTACAATCAACTTACTGGCGCTCTCCTCGTCCAGCGTCCCGGAGTTGGTCAAGGTGCCGGCCGCTACGTTGAGCGTGCCGCCCACGAGCGAAATCGAGCCGGAGTTGGAATCCGCACCCGAAGAGGTCAGCTTGAGCGTGGCGCCCTTGTCGACGGTGACGATGCCCGAGTTGTTGAGCAGACCTACATTGGCCACATCCGAAGTGTCGCTGTTTGCGCCGATGGTCACCGTATCGTTGGTGTTATTAGTCAGGGTGCCGGTTACCGTGAGGGTATTCGCTCCGCCGCCCAGGTTCTGATTGTTCGTATCTACGGCGCCGTTGTTGTTCAGATTACCGGCCACCGTGAGCGAGCTGCCCTGCTCCAGGTCTATGGTTCCGGAGTTGCCGAAACTGCCCGGCGTGGTATAACTGCCGCCGGCCGCCACCGTGAATGACGCACCGTGTGCGTTGCTGTTGAAGCCGCTGAGCAGGTTATTGCCCGCCAGATCGATCAGGTGCGCGCTGGTTCCCGCCAATGTCAGGTTCGCGTCGTTGGTGACTAACTGGCTGCTGGGAGCGCCGAACTGCAGAGTACCGGCCACATAGTAAGTTCCGCCGGTCAACGTGGTGCCGGCGAAATTGCTGAGGCTGCCGGCCACTTTAAAGGTGTCGCCGCGCGCCGATAATCAGCGCGCCGTTATTGGTGAAGTTGCCGCCGCCGGGAGCGCTGGTGGTGAAGCTTCGTCCCGGGCCCAGTTGGAATACGCCTCCCGCGGCGTTGGTCGCGAAGTTAGCCAGTGCGTTGGCATTGGTGTTGCTAATGATCTGCGAACTCGCTCCCGTCAGGATAATATCGGCCGCGTTGGTCACGATATTGGCATTGTCGAACTGGAACGTGCCGCCGTTGACATTGTAAGTGCCGCCGGTCAGAGTGCCGGTGCTGCTGTTGAAGTTATTGAACGGACCGCCGGTGACATCCAAAATGCTGCCGGTATTCACCTGGAAAGTGCCGTTGTTGGTCACACCGCTCGAATTCGAATCGATGAACAACTCGTTGGGCTGGTTGGCAAGTATGGTGCCTCCCGCGTTGTTCACCAGTCCCAGATTGCCGTTGCCGATGTGGCCGGAGCCTTCAATGGTGTTGCTGTTGTTGGTCAGCACCTCCGTGCCGTTGGCGCCGTAAATGTAGTTGACCGTACTGTTCCCGAGCACGATGGTGCCGCTGCCGTTCAGAGTAGTGTTGCCGTTGATATAGAGAAACGTGTTGTTGGCGGTGCCGTTCACCTGGATGGAACCGTTATTCGTGATGGTTCCCTGCAACTCGGCGGTGTCGCTGTTCGGCAGCCCGATCGTCCCGTTGTTGGTGACTCCATTCAGGATCGCGTTGTTATAGAAGATCATGGAGCTGGCATTGGCGCCCGTTCCCAACGTGTTCAACGTTCCGCCCGTGATGTCGGCTCCGTTGATCACTACGCTGCCGCCCGCGCTGGTTCCGGTCCCTGCCAGCCCTTCGACAATGCCGCCGGTGTTGTTGATCGTGCCCTCGAGGACCATCGTACCGCCGCTCGAAGCCTCGAAGATGCCGGCATTGGTGGCTCCCAAGCTGCCCGAGTCGATCACCAGAGAGTTCCCCTTGGCCGAAACCGCATCCACCACGCCCGCCGATTGGTTGGTGAACGCCAGGTTACCGTTCCCGATATTGCCGGAGCCCGAGATCGTATTGTTTGTGTTCGTCAGCGAACTGCCCCCGACGGCTGCCTGCAGGTAATTGACGTTGCTGTCAGACAGAGTGAGCGTCCCGCCGCCGTTTAGGGTAACCGCGCCACTCTCGTATAGAAAAGTGTTGTTTGCGGTGCCGTTCACCTCGAGGGCTCCGCTATTGGTAATGGTTCCCTGCAGGGTGATAGCGTCGGAATTCGGTAACTGCAATGTCCCGGCATTGGTCACGCCGTTCAGCGTGGCGTTGGTGGCTGTGAATAGTCCAGCCCCGTTCAGCGTACCTCCGGAGACCGTCACGCCGGCTTCCAGCGTGACATTCGAGCCGCTGCCCGCCGTGATCGTACCCCCGGTATTCGTAAAGGTGCCCCCGTACAGAATGAGCGACCCGCCGCCGGTAGCCTCCAGCGTCCCGTTGTTGGTCATGGTGCCGTCAGGCTGAATAAACAGCGAATTACCGTTGGCCGATTTGGTGGCATCGATGGTGCTCTGATTGACCAGGACCAGGCTACCGTTGCCGATGTCCCCGCCGGGGCCCGAGATCGGCTGCGCGATGGTGAGCTGGTTTCCGCCGGTGGCGGCCAGGATGTAATTGTTGGGGCTATCCGAAAGCGTCACCGTCCCGCTACCCTGGAGGGTGGCCGTGGGGCTGTTCACATACAGAAAGGTGTTATTGGCGGTGCCGTTCAGCTCCAAAGTGCCGGTATTGTTAATGGTGCCTTTAATGTAGAGGTTATCGGAATTGGGGATCTCCAGAGTCCCGGCGGTGGTGACGGTGTGGGAGGAGCCGTCGAGTTGAGTGCCGCTGCTCGACACGAATGTTCCGGCGCCGTTCAGCGTGCCGCCGACGATATCGACGCTATCCTCGAGATCGACAGTTGAGCCACTGCCCGCTGTGATGGTGGCGCCTGTATTGGTGAAGGTGCCCCCGTAGAGCACCAGCGTCCCGCCCCCTGTAGCTTCCAGCAGCCCGTTATTGGTAAAGGTCGCGTCGGGCTGAATGTACAGTACGTTGCCGTGGGCCGACGCCGTGGCGTCGATAGTGCTCTGATTGACAAGAACCAAGCTGCCGTTGCCGATATCGCCCCCGGCACCCGAGATAGGTTGCGCGATGGTGAGCTGATTCCCGCCGGTGGTGGCCAGAATGTAGTTATTGGCGCTGTCGGAAAGCGTCACGGTGCCGCTGCCTTCGAGCGTGGCCGTGGCGCTGTTCACGGACAGGATGGTGTTGTTGGCGGAGCCGTTCAGAGCCAAAGTGCCCGTGTTGTTCACGGTGCCGGTCATGTAGACGGTGTTGGCGTTCGGGATCTGCAGATTCCCGGCATTGGTAATGGTGTTGGTGGAACCGTTCAACGTTGAGCTGTTCTCGGCCAATACCACTCCGCTGCCGGCGGTAGTCATGGTCCCGCCGCTGACGGTCGCGTCGCTCAGTAGAACTGTTCCGCCGTTGAGAGCCTCAATAGTCCCGTTCGTTGTTCCGTTGGTGTTGGCTACGTTACCGATCAACTCCAGGGTGCCGCCGCTGCTGGCTTCCATCAGCCCCAGGTTGGTGGTGCCGCCGGCCCCGGTTTGCACGAGCAGCGTATGGCCGGTCGCCGAAGTCGCATCCACCACTCCCGCCGCGTCGTTGGTAAACGCCATACTATCGTTGCCGATATCGCCCGAACCGGAGATGGTGTTGTTGAAGTTGGTCAGGGAACCGCCGCCGGAAGCCTGCAGCAGGTAGTTGTTGGGGCTGTCGGACATCGTGACCGTCCCGCCGCCTGTGAGCGTCACGGCTCCGTTCATCTGCAGTTCGGTGTTGTTGCTGGTGGCATTGAGCTGAATGACCCCCGTGTTGTTGATGCTGCCCACCAGCGTCGTGTCCTGGCTGTTGTTCAACTGATAAGTGCCCTTATTGGTGACACCATTCAAAGTGGGGTTGCCCAAAGCCTGAATCAGGCCGCCGCCGGCCGTGTTGAGCGTGCCGCCGTTGATGGTCGCGTTTTCCAACGTCACCACGGAACCCGTGCCCGACGCTAGAATCGCGCCGCCGGTGTTGGTATAGGTGTCGCCGTCCAGGACCAGGTTGCCGCCGGCGGTTGCCTCCAGCGTTCCGGTGTTGGTGGTTCCGTTGCTCGTCTGGACAACGAGCGCCGTGGACTGATTGGCATCGATGGTCGCCTCGTTCACCAGGCCCATCTGCCCAACGCCGATGTTGCCGGACCCCTGAATCGTATTGTTGACGTTAGTCAGAACGTCGGTGCCTGCCGTGCCATAGATCCGATTGTTGCTGCTGACGTCCAGCGTTATCGTGCCGCTGCCGGTGAGCGTCACGTTGGAGCCCAGGATCAGATTGGTGTTGTTGGAGGTGCCGTTTAGCTGAATGGCTCCGTTGTTGGTGATCGTTCCCTCGATGGTGGTGCTCTGGCTGTTGTTCAACTGATAAGTGCCTTTATTGGTGACTCCGTTCAGCGTGGGGTTGTTCGAAGCCTGAATCAGGCCACCGCTGGCCGTGTTCAGTGTGCCGCCGTTGATAGTCGCATTGTCCAACGTCACCACGGAACCCGTGCCCGACGCCAGAATCGTGCCGCCAGCGTTGGTGTAGGTATCGCCATCCAGAATCAGGTTGCCGCCCGCGGTGGCCTCCAGCGTTCCGGTGTTGGTCGTTCCGCTGCTCGTCTGGATATAGAGCGGCGTGGACTGATTGGCGTCGATGGTCCCCTGGTTTACCAGGCCCATCTGCCCGACACCGATATTGCCAGACCCCTGGATCAGGTTATTGGCGTTGGTCAGAACATCCGTGCCCGCGGCGCCATAGATCCGATTGTTGGCGCTGTTGTCGAGCGTCACCGTGCCACCGCCGGTGAGCGTTACATTCCCGCCGATGATCAGGTTTGTATTGTTAGAAGTTCCGCTGAGGGTGATGCCGCCGGTGCCCGTGCTGTTCGAGTTGGTGATGGTGGTCCCGTCTATGGTCAGCGAGTTGCTGTTGACGAAATTGAGGACGCTGGTGCTGCCGACTGTAAGATTGCCGATCGTATCGCTCACGTTCAGTTGCACCACGGCTGCCGGCGAGGAGTTGTTGATGACCGCGTTATTGCTTGAGGTCGGCGCCGATCCAGTAGACCAGTTGGTCGAATTCCAGTTGCCGGCTCCTCCACTCCAATCGTCGTCCGTGAACGCCGCGGGCCGGACAAACGGTTGGAAGCCGAATGCATGAATTACGAAACTCTTAGACAAAATCATTCGGCGGATGGCCTTTTGCCCGAGATCGCTTACCGGTTGTCTGGCGCCCGGCCCCAATAGAGCTTGGGCATCCAGGCCGGCCAGCCCGGCGCCTCCAATCAGCCATGCGACTAAAAGAATGCATACAATTGAAATACGTTTGTGAACGCGGTCGTAATGGGTCACAGATTCTCCTCTAGACGGGGAGGCGTTGTACAGATAGCGACACCCTCACATTGTTTTTGAGAACTTTTGCGCAGGTTGTACGAACTCCACCTCGGGCCAGTATACTCTGCTGGTGGGAATAACGAAACGATTTTTGCGACTAACAAAAGGCTTATCAGTCCTACTCGTACGCGGCCATTCGTACCATCGTCGGTATACTCCTTTGGTAAGCTTCGAGAGACAGTACCATCGGTACGAGGGCCACAGGACAACGGCACGATTTACGAACTGACTCCGCCCCCGTCGCCGGGTGGAGCGTGGACCGAATCCCTTTTATACAGGTTTCACCGGGTGGCGACGGCTATTTTTCGGCCATCGTTTACTGGCTCACTCCTCCCACGTCCGGCGATGGCGCCTGGACTATAAATACCGTTCACCCGTTCACCGGCACAGCCAACAGTGACGAGGTCGGTCCTCTCTCGGGCCTGACTATGGATAGCAAGGATTTTACCGGCGGAAGCGATGGGTAGGGTCCGCAAGCCGACAGCGGCAAAATATTCTGGTTAACACCACCGGCTACAATAAACGGCACGTGGACTTGGAAGTTGCTATTTGGATTTAGTGGTTCGACGCAGGGATACTCGGAAGTTGACCGCGCACGCGCCGACCGGAAACCTACCGATAAGCAACCACATCAGCCTGCCCATGGGCGGGCGGCGCGAATGGAACTGTAAAGTCATGGTGGATCGATTACCGCCTGCGAGGCAAGCCGAGATTCACGGCAATTGGGTTCCGGAAATACAGAATGATGAGGACCATTTGACGTCCGAAGTCTGCGGCCACCTTCGCTCGGAGTATCCTGGTAGGCCGGCCCGAAGTTTGGTAGTGGGTCAGTTTCAATTGACCCACTACCGAAATTCGATACCTCGGGGGATAGACAGCGCCGACTGGATGTACGCTAGGTTTTACGACTCCCCGGCTCAAGAGGCCGGTTCGGCGGTCTGTATGACCGCTCTTCTCTGATTTTGTCTCCGTCAGCCTTTTCGCCTCCTGCCAACGCACTATCGTCTATATCGATTGTCTATATCGATCGTCTATATCGAGGGGTTCAATTTGTGTGGCGCCGTCGAGGGCACTCCCCACAAGTGGTTGAATCTGGAACGCTACTTCAGTCTGCCGCGGGCGCACGACGACATTCAGGCGATCGGTTACTTCACAGCAATGATAAACGGATCTACGCGGGCGAATCAAGAGGTATATCTTCAGGCGCTTGCAACGCTGCCGCGCTTCTGGTAACCGCTCTGCGGATTTCACGCGTACGGCTCACCCTTCCAGAGTGACGACCCTTCAGCAATTCCTAAACGGTGCGCTACGAGCGGTCATCTATAGCGGGAATTTCGCCAACGCCGAGCCGTCCCATTTCGGCTTTGTTTTCGGTATGCTGCCACACCCCGAAAAGCTTTAGCTTTCTTGCTAACCGGTCCTCCCCTCCCATAGTCTGACTATCATATAGTTAGGCTATGGAACTGGAAAGAAGACCGGAGATTCCGCCCGGCACCTTGTACATGCTGATCCTCAAATCGCTCGCTCGGCTGGGGCCGATGCATGGCTACGGTATCGCCCAGCACGTCCATCATATTTCGGACGACGTTTTGCAGGTCGAGGAAGGCTCTCTCTACCCCGCGTTGCAGCGCATGCTCATTAAAGGCTGGGTGGTGGCCGAATGGAAGCAATCCGAAAACAACCGGCGCGCACGCTACTACCGCCTGACGCCGGAGGGCCGTAAACAGCTGGCCCACGAGATTCGGGAATTCGAAGACGTGATGGCGGCGATCATTCGCGTGATCGAGCCTGCTTGAAACTGCCATGCGAGAGCTTTTCCGCAGACTACGTTTTCTGCTTCACGCGAACCAGTTCGAACGGGATCTCGAAGAAGAGATGCGTCATCATCTTGTACTACAGAGCGAGGAACGAGGCAGTGCGGATGCCGCCCACCGCCAGTTTGGAAATTTGACTTTGCTGAAGGAGGATAGCCGCGCCATGTGGCACTGGAGCTTTGCAGAGCAACTCGCCCAGGATATTCGATATGCCCTACGGATGATGGCCGCGAATCGGCTGTTTACCGCCATGGCAGTATTTTCGCTTGCGCTGGGTATCGGCGCAAACACCGCCATTTATAGCTTTATGGACGCGATTCTGCTGCGCGCACTGCCAGTGCAGCATCCCGAACAACTGACAGTGATCCACTGGCAATCCAAGGATCAGCCGGCGGTCATCGAACGCCTGAATGGTACCCGTCGCCAGGATGCGCGTTATGGCGTCAACAGCCCTAACTATCCTTATTCAGCTTTCGATCTCTTTCGCGCCGGCAGCGACATCTTCTCGAACCTGTTCGCCTATGCCTGGGGCGGAAGGCACAACACAATCGTCGAGGGCCAGGCCGAAATCCTGGATGCCGAACTGGTGTCCGGCGGCTTCTTCACCGGCCTTGGCGTGTATCCCGCCGCCGGCCGCCTGATCCTTCAGGATGACGATCGCTTTGGCGCTTCGCCCGTGGCCGTCATCAGTCACACGTACTGGCTGCGCCGCTTCGCATCCAAACCGTCCGCGGTGGGGCAGTCCATCCTGATCGACGGTAAGCCGTTCGTTATCGCCGGAGTCTTGCCGCCTGATTTTTTCGGCGTCGACCCAGGATTCGCGCCCGAGCTAATGATTCCCTTGCATGCCGGTCCATGGCTCGCTCCCAAGCCGGACGAATATCGGAAGAGGTTCCTCGACAAGAGATTCTATTGGGTCGAAATGATGGGCCGCTTGCGCCCTGGCGTTAGCATCGGCCAGGCCCAGGTGCGGTTGGCGGGACAATTCCGCGAGTTTGTCATCAGCACCGCCGCCACCGCAAAAGAAAAGGTAGACATGCCGGCGCTGTGGCTTGAGGAAGGCGCCTCCGGCCTGGACTCCTTACGCCGGCAGTATTCAAAGCCTGTCTACGTGCTCATGGCCCTGGTCGGCCTCATTCTGGTGATCGCGTGCGCCAACATCGCCAACCTGCTCCTGGCACGCGCGGCCGGGCGTCGCCGCGAGATAGCCGTCCGCATGAGTCTCGGCGCAGGCCGCTTCCGTGTGGTGCGGCAGTTGCTCACCGAAAGCCTGCTTCTTTCCATAGTGGGAGGGGCACTGGGCGCGGTCGTGGCGGTCTGGGCTATCCGCTCCATCACCTGGCTGCTCGCCAACGGCCGCGAGAAGTTTACGCTGCACGCCGCCCTCGATTGGCAGGTCTTGCTTTTCACCTTCGCGCTCGCGGCCTTCTGCGGGCTGCTCTTCGGTCTGGTGCCCGCCCTGCAGGGTACCCGTGTCGATCTCACTCCGGCCTTGAAAGAGACCCCACCCGGCGCGCCGCGCGGACGGCTCCGGCATTTCGGAATTCGCATCGGCTTGAGCCACGTTTTGGTGGTCTCGCAAATCGCCGTCTCCTTGTTGCTAGTGGTGGCGGCCGGCTTATTCGTGCACACGCTATCGAACCTCCGCTCCACCCGACTCGGCTTCAACCACGAAAATGTACTGCTCTTCAACCTGAACGCCAGGCCAGCCGGATACAAAAGCGTCGCGTTGGCCCGTTTCTATGCCAGTCTGCGCGATCGTTTCCGCAACATCCCAGGCGTGCGGAACGTCACCTTCTCAAAGTTTCCACTGGCTGCCCAATACTGGAACGAATCTTCTCTCAGCATTCCAGGCTTCCCGAAGACCGCGGGGGAGAAACTATCGACGGCCGAGGCCGAGGTGGACCAATCCTTCCTCACCACCATGCAAATTCCGATTCTGCTAGGCCGCGCTATACAGCAGCGCGATCTGGAATCTCCACGCGTGGCTGTGATCAACGAGAAGTTTGCAAAGAAGTACTTCGCAGGTGAGACTCCAGTCGGGCGCCACATCGGAATTGGCAGCGCGACCAGCCCGGCAGATATCGAAATCGTCGGGGTAGCCAAGGACAGCCTATACAACTCCATCAAAGAGACGGACACACCGCCGGTCGCCTACGTGCCATACACCCAGGATTTAGACGGTTTAAGCGGGGTGGTGTTCGAACTGCGCGTCGGCAGCGATCCGCTGGCTTTCGTTGGCACCGTCCGGCAGATCGTGCGCCAGGCCAGCCCCACCGTTCCCGTTTCCGACGTCAGCACGCAATCGCGCGTGATAGATCAGACCATCAGCCAGGAGCGCACCTTTGCCGGGCTTTGCAGTTGCTTCGCCGTGCTCGCACTGCTCATCGCCGGAATTGGCCTATACGGCAACGTGGCGTACTCCGTCGCGCGCCGCACCGGCGAGATCGGAATCCGTATGGCTCTGGGCGCGGAGAGCCGCCGCATCGTGTGGATGGTACTGCGTGAAATCGTCACCATGACCGCGGTAGGTCTCGGCGTTGGGCTGGCAGTGGCCTACAGCCTTACGCGCTTCGTGGCTGCGTTCCTGTTCGGCATGAAGCCCCGCGACCCGCTGGCGCTGTCGGTGTCGGTCCTGGTGCTGGCTGCCGCCGCGATCCTGGCAGGTTACGCCCCAGCGCGGCGCGCCTCCCGCATTGACCCTATGGCCGCCCTGCGCCACGAGTAGACCACCCGGCCGGTTGTGATTCGCCCGATCTTTGTTGCCAGCCCATTTTTCCGGCGCTAGTTCGGTTATTTCGGACCGTCGCTAACAGGGATTTGAGCTGATTCTGTAGTTCCAGGCCGGAGAGGGCTGTCACGGGAGCACGAAGCTGTAAGCCGTGTAGCGGAATTCGCTCCAAGCCAGTTCCGGCACAGGATAACCCGGGAAGAGGGGACGGACGACCGGCGTGAATTGAATACGGATGCGAATCGCATGGCGGCCTTCGGTCAGTTCGCGCGGGATCAAGAACTCGTCGTCTCGAAAACGCCTGTTGGAGATTTGTACAATGTGCTGAGTTTCTCCCAATTCCGCATCCGGATTGGAATATACGCAGGTATTTGATCCGGCCAGATACCAGATGCCGGCCAGCCGCCACGGTGATTTTCGGTTATCAGCGGCGGCGATGTAGACCTCGGCGCGCTGGTTAGGAAATGCATAGTCGAGCTTGCGGCGAAGCATGACTCCCAGATTTCGGGAGTCAATTTTCATCGTGAATTCCGATGTGCCCTTGGTGTGGCGTCCGCGGTCGTTATGCGGCGGGAAAATCTCCCGGCCATCGAGCGTGTCCACTCCCCATTCGTAGCGGGAACTGATCTCATAAGGCGAGGAAGCATCGGGCGATGTATAGCTGTGCGCCTTTTCACTCGCAGGGTTGGCGATCACCAGTTCGTCGGTTTTCACCAGAGTCGCGTGCGGCGCTCCGTACCAATATGTGACCGTCTCGTAGTGTTCGGTGGATTGGTTGGTACCGCCGTGTTCGAGTGTGATGCGAGCGTTCTTGCCGAAAGGCATCAGGTCGGCCAACAGGAAGCGGTATGCGGACTCGATCTTGTCCCGCTCGTCCTTTGCCTCCGGTGCACTCCGCGCGCCCGCCGGGTGCCCGACAAACGGAAGCGTCATGTTTTGCCCGCCCCAGTAGTCCCCGCCGCCACCCCATTCCTCGGTGCCGGTGCCCTGCGCTTGTGGCGTGAGGCTGTCATCAAAGTAGAAGCGCGGATCGCCTTCCAACGTGTTCAATACGGCGCGATGCGAAAAGATCCACGAGGTACCCACGAGATGGCCAGACCAATCCCCACCACCTTCAGCCTTCCGCGTGTCCAGCAGAAGAAGGTCCTGGCCCGGTTCTGGGAAAGGGTGATCGCGATAAGTGGCATGAAAGTAGGCGACCTGGGTGGGTGCATCTTTGTAAGGTACGAAGCGGACCGCCCAGCGAATGCCATCAACATCGGCGCCGCCCGCACCGGCGAGTTCCAGGCGGGCCGAACGGAAAAACGGCATCGGGAAGAAGCATGCGAGATACACCCGCTCCGCGTCGAACCGCACGAAGACGGGGAACGCTTTAACGAGGTATCGGCGGTCGTCGCGGTTGTAGAACGTGCCCGCCCCGAAAAACAGCGCCAGCGGCGCATCGATGGAAGCTCCGAGCCGGTCGTCCCAAACGACCCGCAGGCGCGCGCGAGAGAGATCTACAGCATTCTTGCGTGGCAGGGAAAGCTCCAACGCGCGCAGCATGGAAGGCGCCCGCGTGATGCGCGTAAGCAGGGTAGTGCCGCTTCCTGAAAGCGTCACCTCGCCACGGCGCTCCTCCACCCCAACAGCAGTACCTTCTGGAGTGCCGGGACGTGGCGCGAGATCGCTTCCGGCGCGGCCGATCAGCGCCAGCACTTCCGGGTCCGGCGCGGATTGCAGGCTCCACGAATGAATTGGCCGCGACAGATTCGCGCCGCGGACATACTGGTGGTAGATGTAATAGCCCGTCCCGTAGTGTGTCCGCGAGTATGCCATCTGGAAGGAACGCTCGAACGGGATTGGGACCCACGTGAGGTCGGCGCCCCGGGTGAGCGACCACGTCCAGGTAAGGGGATTCGGAAACAGGCGCTCGGGAAGGAACACAGCATTATCGGCGGGATGCAGCGGATCGACTGTACTGCTTTCCGCGACGATGTGGTCGGCACCGTCTACGACGTAATGCCACGGGCTGCCGTGCCAGTGGTTGTAGCGCGCGAAGTAAAAGACGCCGGGGCCTTCTACATCAAGCGAGACGTTGAAATCGCTGGCGAGTTGGTAGAGGAAGTGACTGGCATCAGCGCCCTCATTACCGCCGCTGCGATCATAGGTGCTGCGCATGTAAGCGCGCGCTCCGATACGCTGGTAGGGCCATCTCTCCCACAGCCGATACGCATCCAGTCCAATGGGGATGACAGGGGGATCTACTCGTTTGGCCTGGGCTACCAGATCCCCCGCAGTCAGTAGAGACAAAGCGAGGATGCTGATTCTGGCGCGCATGGCCCGACAATATCGCATTCGTGCGGAATCCGCCACAAGCAATTCGCTAGCCTCTTTTGCGCTGGGCGTACCGAGGTTTCACATCGCGCGGTCCTGCCGGACGTCAGAAGCACGTCGAAGCGGACCGACGACGAAGTGCGAAATCGTGATTCATGCCAATCACGATCTTCGATTCCGACACCATCCCACGGGATCGCCCTGCTGAACTGGACGCGGCCGTAGTGGCCCCCGGCAGGCATCTGACTATTCGAGGGCGGGATAGTCGCCGCACCGAACCGCCGGAAGTTTTGCCGCGCGGATCACTTCATACCCAGAGTTGGACATTTCCATTCCGTTCGATTGGAACGTCACCGCGGCGAGCTGAGCGCACGCGTGCGCGCGGCGATGGACGATTGACGCTCCTGAACTCGGATACGATGCGGGGCGATGTCCGGTCTTATCGAGCGCTTTCCGACGGCGGGGATTTGAACCCTTCTCCGCGGTTGCGGTGGTTGCCGTAAACTTGGAAGAGCTCATGTACTTTGTCCTCGTGGTTTTGCTACTACTTATTTTTCCGGTGGCATCCGTGACCACTGAGGCTGCCCTTTCCCGGCATACCGTGGACATAGTCTTCCTGACAGGGAGATGGTTTGTCTTTTGGGCTGTAGGCGTCCGACTCTTTATTGCCGGTGCGCGGCAAGTGATCCAGCCTCAGTTCACCGCAGAGGAGATTTTCGGTATCCACGACCGTGGCTCATTCGGGATCGTGCGAGAGGTGGGATTTGCCAACTTGTCCATGGGCCTTCTGGGAATATGCAGTGTATTTCGTATCGGCTGGATCGTTCCTGCTTCACTCGTTGGCGGCTTATATTACGGATTTGCCGGAGTTGGCCACATCTTCCAAAAGGGGAAAAACGCGAAGGCGTACATGGCGATGATCTCCGACGGGTTTGTATTTCTTGTGCTCGCGGTATTCGTTCTGTACAGTTTGGCTTAGGTGGTAGGTCTCAGAAAGGGTTTCAGCGGGGCAGCCGACTGCGCTTCGGCAGGCAAAACGGCCTTATGTCGCAATTATCGTCGTCAGTCCTGATATGGGCGGCGGACCCAGAACAACCACGGATGCATATCCAGCGACTTCCGTGACGAGGACTGGCCGCATGCTGAAGAGCCAACGGCTGCAAGCCACATGGCGCCTTCCCGCACGTGTTTCGCTCGGAGCGGCTTGACGCCTGGATGCTCCCGCCATGATAATCGTGCGATATGGATCGACGCATGTATGTGCAGAGTATCATCGCGGGAGGGGTGGTGCTGGCGGCGAGCCGGCGGGCGCGGAGTGCCGACGGTCCGGAACTGAAGTCGCTGTTCGCCGAGATTGAAAGACGCCACGACGAGTCCGTCACGCGGCTGCAGGAGTGGATCCGGCAGCCATCCATTGCGGCGGAAAACCGAGGGATGCAAGAGGGCTGCGACCTGATGATGCGGCTGCTCCGCGAGGCCGGATTCGAGCAGGTGGCCAAAATCCCCAGCGATGGCCAGCCGGGAGTTTTCGCCACACTGGACGCGGGGGCGCCGCGTACCGTGGGCATCTATTTCATGTACGACGTGAAGCAGGTGGACCCATCGGAATGGTCTTCGCCGCCGTGGGAGGCGCGGCTGGTGGATAAACCGGGGCTCGGCAAGGTTGTGGTGGGCCGCGGCGCCGTGAATCAGAAGGGCCCTGAGGCCACGTTTCTGGCGGCACTCCAGGTTTTTCGTGCCACCGGACGCAAGCTACCCGTGAACCTGGTTTTCGTGGCAGAAGGCGAGGAAGAGATCGGATCGCCGCACTTCCCGCAAATCGTCCACCGGCCAGAGGTGCTGGCGGCTTTGCGCAAATGTACGGGCGTGTATATGCCCATGCCGCAACAGGCGCTGGATGGTACGGTGACCATCACGCTGGGGGCCAAGGGCGTGATTGAAGTCGAGTTGGTTTCGAGCGGGGAACGTTGGGGCCGCGGGCCGAAACAGGATCTGCATTCGAGCAACGAGGCGCGCGTTGACAGCCCGGCGTGGCACTTGGTGCAGGCTCTGGCGACGCTCGTGGGACCCGACGGACACACGCCGGCCATCGACGGCTTTGCCGACAAGGCGCGCCCGCTCAGCGCCGCGGACAAGGCACTGATCCGCGAGGCCGCCAAACGCCAGAGCGAAGAGGTCGCCAAGAAACAGATGGGTGTGCAACACTGGGTGCACGACGTGGACTGGCTGGAAGCACTGGAATTGTTCGCTTCGCGGCCGACCGTGAACATCGAAGGCTTAGTGGCCGGATATACGGGACCGGGCGGCAAAACGATTCTGCCGCATCGCGCGGCAGCGAAGCTGGATATGCGGTTGGTGCCGGATATGACCGCGGCGGGCGCCGTCGCCGCACTGCGGTCGCATCTGGAAAAGCGCGGCTTCGGCGATATCGAAGTGAACATGACCGGCGGCTACGATCCGACTACCACGCCGGCCGACGCGGGGATCGTGCGAGCGGCGGTGGCTGTATATAAGCGAAACGGTATCGACCCGATTCTTTGGCCGCGGCTGGCCGGCTCGTGGCCCGGGTTTGTATTCACCGGAGATCCGCTGCGGCTGCCCGCCGGTCACTTCGGGCTGGGCCATGGAAACGGCGCGCACGCGCCGGATGAATACTACGTGGTCGAGTCTGGCAATCCGAAGATTCAGGGCATGGATGGCGCGGCGCGGTCGCACGTGGAGTATTTATATGAGCTGGCGGCGCTGTGAGGCCTGATGGCATTTTTGTGGTCTGATTTGACGCGACTAGGGGATGTATCAACAAAGGGCTTGCGCGCTGATCGCCGCGTCGCTATGGTGCGGGTCCTCTAATTCGTCTTATCGTTACCGTTCGGCTCGACCCATGCCCTGAACCGCGAACTACGACGACGACAGTACCAACAGGAAAGGGTCCCAAACTGCCGGCTCACTTCTTCGCTGCGGGCAGTTTTGCGCTCGGAGTGCTATCCGCCTCCAGATCGCCTAACGCGTATTGTATGCCGGCCAGGAAGTGTTCGAGCAGGGGCGCGTTCCAGAAGACGGGCGCGCCATGCCCCAGCGAGCTGTAGAACACGCGGCCCTTCTCATACGCGCGAATCCACGTTACGGGAAAATCCTTGTCAGCCATGCGCACTGGCAGGATGCGGTGCTTCGCGGAGAAGCCGGTCTTTTCCACATCGATGCTCAGGAGCACGTGAAGGTGGTCGCGCAGGGTCGGCTCCTGAAACTGGAAGGCCTGATCGGCAATCTGGAATTCTTCGCCGTGAAACACGGCATTCAGCGGGCTGGCCGGGTCCTCCACCTTCACCGTCATGCTCTCCCCGTCCCAGGGATGTCCGCCGTTCTCGGTGTCGCCCAGCATCTGGCCGAACGGCGGCCACTGGTCATACTTGGGATACTGCACGAAGGTCGCGATCGCATCGTGAATTCCAACGAATCCCTTGCCGCCCGCGATGAAGGCGAGCAGCGATTTCTTCAACTCCGGGTCTTCAAATAACACGCCTCCGGTATTCAAAAAGCAGAGGGCATCGAACTGTTTGATCCGGTCCGGACGGAACATCTCGATGTCGTCGCTGAACACCGCCTCGTAGGCGCCGGTACGCTTGCCCATCTCTCCAATGGCGTAGTTGGCTGCCGGATTGGTGGCATAGGAACTCCCACGCCACGGTTGGCCGTCGCGCATCACCAAGTTACTCACCAGCAAGCGGCGAGCACTTCTCGGCTTGGCCACCGCCTTCGCTGGAACGGCGTCGTCCACTTTCTGCTTCTGCTCGGGGGGCAGCGTCTGGCCATAGAGGAGCTTCAAACCAAGCGCCCCCAGCAACAGCAGATTGCGTCTCATTGGGTTGCGTCTCATTGTGTCTGGCCCCGCCGAGAAGTATACACCCGAGCGGTCCCCGTGGAAGTCCTGGAAGCGATCACCCTGGCCTTGCGCTGCACAGTCTGCCGGCCACGGCGCGCCGTCGGTTCTAGCGGTGCCCTTTGGCCGCCCTTCCGCGTTGCGGACGCACTGCTGGCGACCGTGGGCGCGCCGCTAGCCGGTCTTGGCGTACTTAGGCTCAGTGCGCCAAGTGACCACGTCGTTGTCGTCGCGTGTGCTATTTACCCGAGGTGTCTCCGGCACGTTGTGCGGCCATATCGGCATCTGTCTTTCTTGTGCGGGGCTACCACCAGCGCGGTAGGGCTGATCTGATTCTACCCGAGAAACGCAGCCAGCCAGCCGCGAGCATCCGGGTCGCCGGAGAGGAAAATCGGTCCCAGCGGCGAGCCTAGAGTCACCAGCGTTCCGCGTCCGACTCGACGGCGCAAGGCGACGGGTTGTTGAGCGAGTGTGCCGATGACCTGATCGCCTGGAACCGGATCGAGGGAGACGGCAGCGAATTCACGGATTTTAGCTTTGATTGGCCAAGAGTATTCGACGTACGGGAAGTAAGGTTCCGTCGTAATACGACCATCGCTTGTGAACAACTCCAGCAGCACCGTCGCGCCACGGTTCAAGAAGGGCCGGACGAGCGCCGGCATGAAGGAGCCGGCTGCGGGAACAATCACCAGATCCGGATTCGTGGAATGGGAGATTCCCACCTGTGACCGAAATCCTGCCAGGGATTCGGGTAAGAGACACCCCAAATCCAACACGACACACCGAGGGACACTCCGTGCCAGCGCTGATGCAGCAGACGCCGCGCCCAGAAGCGACCTCCGCGAAATCAGCATCGTCACATCCGCCTTTGAATGAAACGGTCCATCGCTGTCGCGGTGTCATAGAACTGCTGATCGGGCGCGCAATTGTAGACCCGCTCCATCTCCGCGATGATCCAGCCGTCGTAACGGACCTTATCGAGCGCGGCGCGAATGGCGGGCCAATTATTATCGCCCAGGAAAAGATTCGTGTAGACGCTTTCGTTGCCGCAACGTCCGCGATGCCGCAGCACGTCTTTCACGTGCACACGTGTGATCAGCGGTCCATTGATCTCGATCCATTGCTCGGAAAATCCCGTTTCGTGGACATTTCCGACGTCCATGTGAAGGCCCACGGAGGGACTGTTGACGTCGTTCAGAAATTGCCTGAATTCCCGAGCCGAAAGCAAGAAGCGCTGCTCCGCGCAACAGTTTTCGCAGCCGATCTTCACCTTAGCCATGGCTGCGGTTTCGCCCAGCCGCCTTAACTTTTCAACGCAACGCGCGTAAACCTCGTTATAGGGGATCTCTGCGGTGACCAGTCCGGCAACAACCAGAATTGCGTCGGTTTCGAGCAACTGCGCGGTCTCGATCTGGCGTTCGACGTGGCGCATCGCAGCACCTTGCACTTTCGGATCACGCGCGGAGATATTCTCCTCCCAATCGAGCGTGTTGCAAACGTCAGAGACCACCAGTCCCGCGTCATGCACTTTGCGCAACAGCTCGCGGACCGCGCTGTCTGGCGTGTTCATCTGAAACCAGGGTTTGTCTCCCAGCCACAGCTCCACGCCGTCGAACCCGGCCGACTTGATGAGCGTCAGGCCTTTTTCTAAGGTGTAACCCTTAGGAATCAAAGAATCGCCAATGGCTTTCCGCATCTGTGCATACAATTATGCCACCTAGCGCCCCTCGCACGTTACGCGATTTAGCGCGCGAGCGGGCAGCACGGCGCGTGTCAAGCACTTTGAGACACCCAGCATAGAAATTTACTGACTATCTTCCTTTGTCTTTTGGCCGGGCGGAACCGGCTTGTTGATCCAGACCTGCGTTGGTAAAGGCAGTGGTTGTGGAGGCCGCCGAACGAAGCGGTCCGGGTGCGCTTGGTAAGCGGTATCGAGCACCAGTTGGCGGTGGGCCAGGACAGCCTGGGCCTCGCCGAAGTGAACCACGGCCGGGGCGAGCAAGCCGATGCCGGAATGACGATGCTCTTCGTTATACCACTGGAAAAATTGCTGACAGAAAGCGCGGCTATCTTGGATGCAGCCGAAGCGATCCGGGAACTCCGGACGGTATTTCATGGTGCGGAAGTGACTTTCCGAATAAGGGTTGTCGTCGGAGACGTATGGCCGGCTGTGCGTCTTGGTGACGCCCAGATCGGCCATCAGAAAGGCGACCGGCTTGGAAGTCATGACCCGGCCGCGGTCGGCGTGGATGTTGAGCTGGCCGGCGGGGACTTGGTGTTTACGAATGGTTTCCTCGATAAACTGCTTGGCCAGTTCGGCGGCTTCCCGATGAGCGACCATCCAGCCAGTGACGTAGCGGCTGAAGACGTCGAGGATGACATAGAGATAGAAGTAGGTCCACTTGGCTGGCCCCAGAAGTTTGGTGATATCCCAGCTCCAAAGTTGGTTGGGTGCGGTGGCCAGCAACTCGGGTTTTTGGTAAGACGGATGCACGAGTTGATCGCGGCGTTCGCCGGATTCGCCCTCTTTTTCGAGGATACGGTACATGGTTCGAGTCGAGCAGAAGTACTGACCTTCGTCCAGCAAGGTGGCCTGCACGGCCGCCGGAGAGCGGTCCTGGAATCGCTCGGCATGTAAGACGGCCAGCACACCGGCGCGTTCGTCGGGACTGAGGGACCGTGCGGGAGCGGGCCGCGCCGTGGGCGGAACTGGCTCGGACGGTGGTGCTGCCGAAGGGCCCAGCACCGGACGCTGCCTATAAAAGGAGGCGCGCGCCACCCCCAGAAAATCGCAGGCCGCCACTACCCCTACGGTGGGGGACAGATGGGTGACGGCATCCATCAGTGCGTCTCCTCGGGGTCCGCCTTCGGCAGGGGCCACCCCAACAGAGCGCCCACTTTTTTTTGAACATCAATGACGATCTCGGCTTTACGCAGTTGCTCGGTCAAGCGCTGGTTGTCCTTGCGGAGCTTCTGGATCTCCTCATCCTGCGGATTGCGTTTGGACTTGGGGCCGCGCTTGTGCGGGGTCAAGCCCTTGAGAATGCCGGTCCGCCGCTCGCGACGCCAGGTGGCCAGGTGCGAGGAGTAAAGATTTTCACGGCGCAGCAAGGCGCCGATGGCGCCGGTTTCAGCGGTGGCGGCGTCGGCCTCCGCCAGGATGCCCAGTTTGTATTCGGCGGTGAAGGATCGGCGCTTGGCGTTGGCGACCACCTCCGGGTTCGGCCGAGGTGGGGCGGGCGGCTCGGAGGCGCCGGTTTTGCCCGCCTCTGCACTCCGGTCGGCCTCGCTCCGCTCGGCCTCCCTACGTTGCGCAGAGGCGGGCAAAACCGGGGGAGAAGCAGGAGAAGCCGAAGATATTCCGTTGTTCTTCACATGGATTCCTATTCTCGCCCTGCTCAGTAATTACGACCAGGAGATCTGTCTCATCCATGTTGGCACGGAGGGGCAGACTCGTGGCGCCGCCTTGAATCAGGTAACATCGTTAGCGGTTTCTCGCCTGGCCATGCGCCCCCTTCTGCTTTTTGGGAGGTGGCGATTGTGGATTACTTCTGAGGAGGGCGGATGTACTGCCAATAGCCAAGACCAGCAGTCTGTGTCTTACATTGAGGGCAAGCTTGGCCCTGACTCCGACCCAGCATCTGACAATGTGGCGGGCATGGTTGGCGCAGCGATGACGCGCGGTGGCGCGAACGGTATTTGTTACCATACGCCAATGATCCGCGCCTGTCTTGTGCTGCTGTTCTTGATTCCCCTGGGCTTCGCTCAGGACATCAATGTTCTGGTCGACACCATCGTCGAGCACTCCCGCAAAGAGTTCAACGTTCCGGGAATCTCAGTCGGCGTCGTGAAAGACGGCAAAGTGGCGTTCTCCAAAGGCTATGGCGTTCGCCGCCTCGGCGACCCCGCGCCCATGTCCGACCGCACGCTCGTAGGGATCGCTTCCAACTCCAAGGCCTTCACCTCAGCGGCCCTGGCTCTGCTTGTCGACGAAGGCAAGCTTGCCTGGGACGACCGCGTCATCGACCGCCTTCCCGAATTCGCGCTCTCCGACGCCTACGTAACCCGCGAGATGCGTATTCGCGACCTCCCGGCGCATCGCAGCGGCCTCGCACTCGGGGCGGGCGATCTGATGTTCTGGCCGGCGTCCAACCTCAGCAACGCCGACATTCTGTACCGCCTCCGCTTCGTTCCGCTAGCGACCTCCTTTCGCAGCCAGTACGCTTACGACAACGTTCTTTACAACGTTATCGGAGCGCTCATTCAAAAGGTCTCCGGACAATCCTGGGCCGCCTTCATTCACGACCGTTTCTTTGTCCCGCTCGGCATGACTTCCAGCCTAACCAGCATCACAGCTGTAAAGCCCGGCGACGACGTCGTCTCACCCCACTCACTGGACGATGGAGTGCTCAAAGCGCTGCCGCACGAGCCGCTCGACAACAACGCACCAGCCGGCGCCATCGTCTCGTCCGCCGCCGACCTCACCAAATGGGTCATCACCCTGCTCAACCAGGGCGTGATGCCCAACGGCGAGCGCCTAATTAGTGAGGAGCAGGTCCGGACCCTTTGGTCTCCTCTCATCTTCATACCTAACGGCGAGCCGCCGAAGGAGCTTGCCGAAATGCGTTCGAACTTCAACGCCTATGCCATGGGCGAAGCCGTGCGGGAATACCGCGGCCACCTGATGATCACACACACGGGCGGACTCCAGGGTATGGTCACCGAAGTATCGATGCTCCCCGACCAGCATCTCGGCGTGATCGTCCTCACCAACCAGGAGTCAAGCGCTGCCTTTCAAAACGTGACCAACACAATCCTCGACCATTACCTCGCTGTGGATCCGCCCAAAGACTGGTTCGCCGCCTACGCCGCAGTGGTTCGCCGCAATCGGGAGAAGGCGAAAAAGACGGTGTCCGATGCGACGGCCGCGCGCAATGCCAATTCGAAGCCCGACCTCCCGATCGCTGCATACGCCGGACGGTATCGCGATCCCTGGTACGGCGATGTTCTGATTACCGAATCCGGAGACAAACTCGCGATGAGCTTCACGCACACCCCGCGCCTGACAGGAATGCTGGAACACTGGCAATACGAGACATTCGTCGTGCGCTGGCGCGATCGTTCCCTCGACGCCGACGCCTATGTCACATTCGAGCTCACGCCGGAAGGCAAAATCGATCAGGTCCGCATGAAGGCCGTTTCGCCCACCACTGACTTCAGCTTCGACTTTCACCACCTCCGCCTTGCTCCGGTTGCATCGGACGCAACACCCTGGGATTAGGCGGCAGCATAATTGACTCGCTGTAAGGAACGAGGCTCTCATCACTGGGCGGGTGGCCTTCGCTTGCGCCGTGATCTTAGCGTGCCACATGCCTTGGACTGCGGTGGACCGCCTGAACCCACCGGCAAATAACCACAATAGCCGGAAGCCGCCGAAATCGGATAATCACGTGATCCTGAGAAGGCTACCGAGATCGTGTTTGAATGTCGGGCACTCTTCCCCTACTTTTTTGGTCGCGGCCTCGATTCCACGCCAAGCCCCGAAGTTGAAAAGGTAGGGACGGATGCGCCGTAATCCGCCCAATATGCGACCAGCCCAACTGAATTGGTACCAATTCCCTCGTTTGGTGTATTATCTTTTCGTGAGTGCTCGGATGGCGGCGTCCATGGGAGGATCCCGCCCGGCAGCAAGGTCCGGATCCAGGAAAACCGGCACAGCGATTTCTGGTGGAATGCCGACCACATCGAACGCTACTCTATCGGAAGTGCGGTACACCGCATTGGCTAGCTCGAAACTCCAGCCGTTTGGTAGATGTCGGTCCAGCGCGTCGCAGAACACTCCTTGAGTATTCTCCCCAATTCGCAGAACGTGCGGGGTCCTCTCCATAAGAGCCCGCGTCAAGGTTTCCGCCGCGCTCAGCGTAATCGGCCCAATCAGTTCCACCACGGAACCGGTAAATATTGGCTCCTTTCCCGGCCGTACCATGACGCGCTGTAGCGGAGTATAGCGGTTTGGCTCGGATGGGTCGGATCGGGCTTGTATGGCATACGCCATATACTCATTGGCAGTAAGACTTGGCAGTAAGACGGGCGGCAATAGCCAACCGAGCCGATCATCACCGCCGAAGGATAGTCGCATGCCGATAATCAATCCATGAAGCCTTGGGTCTGCGAGAATTCGATCCAGCGCCGTGTTGAGCGCTCGCACATCTGCATGGTATCCGCCCCGTGCATAGCCGCCGAATTGGAGGAATCGAAGATAACCGATGCCCTCGGCAGCCGTCCCGTAACGCCATTCTCCCCTGCAAAGAGAGACGATTGGGCCGCGAAGATACCGGCGATTTGTTACCTCCGCCAGCGCCCTTCGGCCGTTCTTCGCGAACGTTCGATATTCCCGTGAACTACGCGATCGCTGCCCGGCCTAAGCGGAGCGTCGAATTCACGCCTAAGCTTCGATGCTTCGATACCGGTGTGGATATCCGCAAGCGGCTTGATCATGCCCGACAGCATGTCGAAGAGTTCGGTTGGGGTAGTCTGGGCCGCCACTTTTCCGCGCTGCTCGGCGATCGCTTGCACCCAGTCTAAATGCCGCAGGTCGAATGAGATGTACTGTTCCGCGAAAGTTTGGGCGAAGACGTCGAAATTGTTCAAAGGCGTATTTGCCGTTGGCGGCGTGCAGACCTTTGGTAGTGCTGCGATTCGCTCGATCACGATGTTCGTCAGACCAGTTGGTGTGGTAATCCGTTTGTGATCGCTATCGCCGGCGCGCACGATCGAGAACAGACTGCCATCCCGGCCGCGAAGAGTTGGTTCGTTTTCCGGATCAGGCTTGGTCAGCCTTTTGGCTGTCGATGCGGCAACACACGTCGTGCGTGTAACCGCGTACGTCTGCCAGTCTGAATTCCGGACCTGACAGATGAGTCCCCAGCCCTGGCTCCGCCAAACGCCATCGAGGTGTGTCGAAACGCCGAAACATTCAGCCGTCAGGGCGGCAGCGAATATCAATCCCAGATTGCGCACCATGTCAGGTGCGATTTTATTCCAGTGGTCAACGGGGACGCGGCCCGACTCGTTGCGATTCGACACTCCGAGGCGCTGAGCCTGAAGTGGAGTTATGCAGAAAACCGGCCTCACTTAAATCCGCGACTGCACTGGTTATCCGGGAATTGGAGCACCGGCCTTGATCAGGTCGCCGGTCCGCTCGGATCTCGGTCCGCAAAGCCGCCTCAATTCAGAGGTCGTTGTTTGCCATTATTCTCCGGGCAAGTGCGCGGAGCAGCCGCATACTCTCACATTCCGAGATTCCGGGAAGGCACGCGGTGGAAAATGCGTGTGCGGTAGAGCATAATCTCGGAAGTGTATGCGATTTCCTGAATGGGTTGTCCCGATGGCCGCGACTCTGACTCAGGAGCGCTTTACCGGATCCGAGTGGATCTTCGAGCGCAAGTACGACGGCATCCGCCTGCTCGCATTCCGGAGAGGCACGAGTGTGCGGCTTTTCTCACGCAATCAACTGCCGCAGCATCATCCTGCCATCGCCGACGGGATCAGCAGACTGCTTGTGGATGAGGTCATCCTGGATGGCGAGGTCGATTGGGGCGGTCCGAACGTCGGATATCACGTGTTCGACATCCTCTGGTTGAATGGACGCGACCTGATGCCGTTGCCGCTAACGGAGCGCCGCGCCATCTTGCGCGACCTCGGGCTGCGGTCGCCGCTCCACCCCGTCGCGGAGATTACCGGCGAGAAGCCATGGGACCGGGCTCGCCGCGAAGGGTGGGAAGGGGTGATCGCCAAGCGTCGCGATTCACCCTATGAACACCGCCGGTCTCCGTTTTGGCTCAAGATGAAATGCGAGGCCTCGCAGGAACTGGTGGTCGGCGGCTTCACTGATCCGCAGGGCGAACGCCGCGGGTTCGGCGCGCTGCTGCTCGGCTATTTCGACGGCGAGGAGTTCGTCTTCGCTGGCAAGGTGGGCACGGGCTTCGACACGCAGCGGTTGATCGGGTTGCGTGCGCGGCTCGACGAGATCGAAATCGCCAAAAGCCCCTTCACCAAAGCCGTTGGCCTGCCGCGTATCCGCGCGCATTGGGTTCGGCCGGAGCTTGTAGTACAGGTTGCGTTTATCGAATGGACCGTCCATGGAAAGCTGCGCCACGGGCGATTCCTCGGGTTTCGCGAGGACAAAACCGCCCGTGAAGTTGTGCGGGAGACGTCATGATCACACACCCGGAAAAGTTGCTGTTCCCCGATGACGGAATTACTAAGGGCGAACTCGCCGCCTACTACGAAACGATTGCGCCATGCATGCTCCCGCATTTAACTGGGCGTCCGATCACGATGGAGCGTTACCACCGCGGCATCGCGGCCGAAGGCTTCTTCCAGAAGGACGTGACGAAAGGCTTTCCGCAGTGGCTGGAGCGGGTCGAGGTCCCGAAGAAGGGCGGCACGGTGCACCATCCCCTCGCCGGCGATGTAAGGCCGCTCCTCTGGTTGGCGAATCAGAACACCGTCACACTGCATGTTTGGACATCCCGAGTGCCCGATTTGTTACACCCTGACGTATGCGTATTCGACCTCGATCCTGCGGACGACAATCCCGCCGAAGTTCGTGCCGCCGCGCTCCAACTCCGCGAACTCCTCGGCGAGCTCGGATTGCGTTCCTGGGTGAAGACGTCAGGATCGAAAGGTTTTCATATCGCTGTGCCACTTGATCGGGAAGCGGAGTTTGGCGAAGTGGGAATGTTCGCTAACCAGGTGGCTAAGGTACTGGTAAGCCGCGACCCTTCACGGCTGACGCAGGAGTTTAGCAAGGCCGATCGCGGTGGCCGCATTCTGGTCGACACTGGACGAAACAGCTACAGCGCGACGTTTGCGGCGGCCTACGCGGTTCGCGCGAGAACCGGCGCACCGGTGTCGGCGCCGTGCACGTGGGAGGAGATGGAACGCGGCGACGTTGCACCGCGGACGTTCACCTTGCGCACGATGGCCGAGAGAACTGCTATCGTGGGGGACCTGTGGGCGGACATAAACGCGCATCCGCAGTCAATCCGCGACATCCAGGCGCTTTAAGGAGGCATATCGTTAGCGGTCGTCGTCGCCGGGTCGGACCGGTACTGGCTGACGATCACGTGAGCGGTCTGCGCGTTAGACGGCCAGGTGGATTCCGGCGAAACCGGCGTCAAGCCGTTGGTGACGGCACAGAATCTGCACTTTGGTTTGCAACACAAGTACGGATCGTCGGCGCAATGGCTTACTAGGCAGGCACAGTGGCGGTGTTTCCCTTGAATGTTGAAGCATGGCTTCCTCTTCCCCAGCCTCTGCGATTAATAGGCGGCCAGGCACGGGTAAATGGGGTCACAGGCCACGGAGGACGGCCATCGGGTCGATGCGGGAGGCGCGCCGAGCCGGGATTTGTCCGGCCAGCAAGGCCACCGCACCGAGAAGCGACATCATCGCCACGAAAATCAGCGGGTCGGTCGGCTCGGTTCCGTAAAGCATGGAAGCGATTCCGCGAGCGACGGCGAACGGCGCCGCTCCTCCGATGGCGATGCCGACCAGCGTCAGTCGCAAGGTCTGGGCGACCACGGCCAGGCGAACGCGGGCCGCGCTCGCGCCCAAAGCCAGGCGGATTCCGGCGCGCGTCGCTGAAGCTTGCCGTCGTCGTTGAGCTCGACCCATATGGCGGCGACGCGGGCGGTCGATGCGCATTTCGTTTCAGCATAGACCGGTGCGACCATCGTTGGCGACGGCCGCTCGACACCAATAAATTTTCCGGCGGGCCTCCGATATGACCAAGTAAGTCACTGAAAAACCAGCATTCATTGAGGATAGACATGTCCTGAATGCCTACGAGTTTTTCCTCTGACCTTCCAGTGAGGCACCGCGGTTCATTCCTGGCGGGGAGTCGCGGACTCCTCCAGAAGCTTGACGAGGGCATACAGGGCATCGTTTACCGGCGTCGCGATTCCCAGGGCCGCCCCGCGCCGCGCAACATAGCCGTTGAGCGAATCGATTTCCGTAGGTCTTCCGCGCGCAATATCCTGCGCGGTCGAAGAGAGCGCGCGGCTCATGTCCTCACCCAACCGAAACGCGGCCGCCACCATGGAGGGCTCGGATAGGGAAACTCCCTCGGCGTGAGCTACCGCGACGGTCTCCGTGATGACGCGCAGCATGAGTGTACGCACTGGCTCGAATCGGACCATGCGGCCGTACCGTGCGCCCGTTAGAGCCGAGATGGCGTTGTAAACGCAATTCATCACCAGCTTGGTCCACAGCTCCTCTTCTATGTCTTCCGAGAGTCGACAAGAAATGCCGGCGTGTTCGAACATAGCCGCCAGCGGTTCCAGGTTGGGCTGCCGCGGCCATCCGGCATGGTGCCCGATTACCAGGTCGCCGCGCCCGGTATGGGTCAAGTGGCCCGGCCCGGTCATTTGGGCGGCAACATACACCGCGACCGGGATCGCGCGCCATTGAATCGCCGAGTAGATCCGATCGACATTATCCACGCCGTTTTGAACGCTCAGGACAGCGGTTCCCGGAGAAAGGCATAGGTGCATTTCGCGGGCGGCCGTTTCTGTATCCACTGTCTTGACGCAGAACAGGACCACCTGGGCATCACGCAGGCCTTCTTTCATGCTTGTAGATACCGATACCGGGATGCGTTCGTGAACGCGCAGCCCCTCAAGAAGCAGGCCGTCGCGGGCGATCGCTTCCATGTGCCGTGCCCGGCCGATGAATGTCACGCGGACACCCGCACGCGCCAGCATCCCTCCGAAATAGCACCCTACGGCGCCGGCGCCCACTATCGCGACCACCGGCCACTGTTCGGCTTGCATGAGAAATCATCTTACCGCGCCCGCGATGTGGCGACGGTCGCGATTCCTCGCTTCTCCGAGAAGTCTCAGCAGTCCTGATATACACATATCACTAGCTATCGCACCCCCAAGCTGGCGCACGCGGCACGCTGTTATCCGGGCAGCGTCGGCGGACCTTCACCAGGATGCCGACCATTCGGGCTGTGGTGTGGAACCCGGAGGTTCCTAGACGCAAGCGCGTTCCCGTTACTAATCCGCGAATTCCAAGCAAACTTCACCCAGATGAACGGTTCAGACGTTATGCAGCCGCATGTCCCGCAACCCGGAAGGATTCGACATCATCGCCTTTTGCTTCTCGCTTAGGGTCGCCGACGGCTGCGGGCGGCCGAACTTTCCAGGAGCGCGTTACGCGGGGACGGCTATTGAAATGATCCTAGTCGCCAGGGGCCCAGGTCTCCGTACAAGGTATTCTGGAGGTCACCGTCGCGACCCAGTACAAGAAAACGCCAGAAGACGTGGGTGATTTGTGGTACTTCCTGGCCGCTCTGGCAGACAAGTTGGCAAGGGAGTGCGCTTGCGCCGTGCTCAGCTCGGAGCCCCCAACCTCGATTTGAAAAGTAGGGGGCGGATGCGCCGTGGCTCAGGACTTAACCGCCTTCTGATCAGCGCCGGGGTTTACGAGAAGCGCTATCGTGAGGCGCGCCTCACCGGCCTCTAGGACAGCGCTGCGGATCTGGGCTACCAACTTGTCCCGAAACCCGCAATTCCATGGGCTGCTTTCGGCGGCCAAGACAAGGGAGTCTCAAGGTAGAGGCCGGGCCCTTGAGGCACCCTGGCATGGTGCCTGGGCCCCACCCCGGATCAGCCGCAGGGATAGTCTTCGTCGCCGAGTACGGTGCCAATCAGGCGGGCCAGATCCGGTAGATTCTGTTTGAGCGCGTAGCCGCACGCGCCGGCCGCCCGGGCTGCGGCGCGCAGGGCGTCCTCGTCGTAGTCCGTCACGATCACTATGCGGGCGGTAGGATGCAGGCGGCGGATCTGTCTGGTGGCCGCCAAGCCATCCAGGCGCGGCATGCGGATGTCCATCAAGACGACATCGGGCCGATGCGCCGCGTAAACCGCTAACGCATTGGCCCCATCGTGGCATTCCCAGATCTCACTGGCTATGCCGGAGACCGCGTGCCGCAGCAGGCGCCGCACGCCTGCATTGTCTTCCACTATTAGAATCGTCATGGTTCTGAGTCCCCCGAAAACGCAAAAAAGTCCCGGCGGCTTGAGACCGCCGGGACAAGTGGGTTTCGGCTGCTTTACTTGACCACCGTGAACGTCGCGGTGGCTGAGTTAGTCAGCGAGCCGGAGACGCCGGTGAAGGTCATGGTGTAGGTGCCGGGTGTGGTGGTCGCCGGGAACAGTATTCCCGAGACAGCCAAGGCCGTTCCGTTGACGGAGACCGTTTGCGGCAGATCCGCGCACTGCGCTCCCGCCGGACCGCCCGAGCAACTCAGGCTCACATTGCCCTTGAAACCATCGACGGATTTGATCTGTAGCAGGAAGGCCGCGAGAACACCGCGGGTGACCGTCTCCGATCCAGGATCAGGCGTGATGGTGAAATTGGCGGCCGGGGACACCGTGAAGTTTTGGGTCACCGGATTCGCCGCCCCGTACTGCGCGTTGCCGGCTTGCGAGGCCTGAATGGAGCAGGTCCCGGCAGCGATCAGGGTGGCCGTGTCGCCCGCGACTGTGCACACCGTGGTGGTCAGGGAAGTGAAGGTGACCGCCAAGCCGGAGCTGGCCGAAGCCGATAATGTCACCGGGGTTCCCTGGGTCTGGCTCGCAACGGAGTTGAAGGTGATGGTCTGGCTGGTCTTCGAGACGACGATGGTTTGCGTGACTGGGACAGCCGCGGCGTAATTGGTGTTACCCGCCTGGGAAGCCGTCACCGTAACGGTACCCGCGCCGGTGATGGTGAGCGTCGAGCCAGATAGGCTGGCCGGACCGGTGATGCTGTAGCTCACCGGCAGTCCGGATGACGCGGTGGCGTTCAGCGTATAGGGACCCGCGGAGCCGTAAGTCGCCGTGCCCGGGAGTCCAGTGAATGTAACGGCCTGGCTGATCTTGGCCACGACGATGGTCAGCGTGACCGGCGTAGCCGCCGCGTAATTAGTGTTACCCGCCTGGGAAGCCGTCACCGTAACGGTACCCGCGCCGGTGATGGTGAGCGTCGAGCCAGATAGGCTGGCCGGTCCGGTAATGCTGTAGCTCACCGGCAGTCCGGATGACGCGGTGGCGTTTAGGGTATAGGGACCCGCGGAGCCATAAGTCGCCGTGCCCGGGAGCCCGGTGAATGTTATAGTCTCACTAGCCTGGCTTACAACGATACTTTGCGTAACCGAGCTAGCTGGGTTGTAAGTGCTGTTACCAGCTTGGGAAGCCGTCACTGAGACAGTGCCTGGGCCGGTGATAGTCAAAGTGGAGCCGGCTAGGCTGGCCGGACCAGTGATGCTGTAGCTCACGGGCAGCCCAGAGGAAGCCGTGGCGTTCAGCGTGTAAGGACCCGCGGCGCCATAAGTAGCAGTGCCCGGAAGTCCAGTGAACGTGATGGTTTGGCCGAGGGTCACGACAAGGGTCAGGGTAACCGGCGTAGCCGCCGCGTAATCGGTGTTACCCGGCTGGGAAGCCGTGACGGTCACGGTGCCCGCACCGGTGACGGCCAGATTCGGGGCAGAGAGGAGCGCCGGACCGGTGACGCTGAAGCTTACCGGCATGCCCGATGAAGCGGTGGCGTTCAGCGTGTAGATCACCGAAGACGTAAAGGTGAGAGTGGACGGGAGTCCGGTGAACGTTATGGTCTGGCTGGCCTGGCTCACGGCCATAGTCAGGGTAACCGGGGTAGCCGGCGCATAAGTGCCGTTACCTTCCTGGGTCGCCGTGACCGTGACAGTGCCGGGGGCGCTGACGGTCAAGACCGTACCATCGAGGGTTGCCGGACCTGTGACAGAGAGAGTTACCGGCAGGCTGGATGACGCGGTGGCCGTTAGAAAGAATTGATTCATGGAGCCAAAGGTCACATTGGCCGGAAGCCCTGTGAAAGTGATGGTCTGAGCCGTCAGCATGAGCTCGTAAGCGCCGATATCGCAGGCCGTGCCTTGGGGCCGGGAGACGCCGCGCTGGTCCGTGGTTACATTGGGATCGCACTCAGCGGCATCGAATGCCGGGCTGCTGTTCGTGATGGCCATGGTCGGCGTGAGTCCGGGGGAGTTGAGCGTCAGTGCCGCAAGTTGCGGTGACACGGGTAGGGGCGAGGTCCCGGTGAGGGCGCTGGAGCCCAGAGAGCTGCTCATGACGATGCTGCTGCCGAGGTAAGTGACTGAGGCAGCAGCGGCATTGGCGCCGCCCCCGCTGGCGTCGGCCACGTTCGACGGCTGATCGCTGACCAGATCCACACCGCCGATGCTGTCGGCCAGAATACTGTTGGAAATCGTCAGCGCGGCCCCTTGGCCGCTGATCAGGTTGTAGCCAACGCTGTAGACCGCGCCACCCGCGGCGGAGCAGGCCGGGTCAGGTGACTGGCCGACCGCGATGGTGTTGGCGTCGATGGTGCTGAACTCGATGGTGACGGCGCCGTTCAGGTTGAAAATGGCTCCGCCGAAGCCGCTGGCTCCGCCGTAACCGTCTCCGCCGCCGCCGCCGATCGCCGAATTTGCGGTCAGCGTGCTGTTGGTAATGCTGAGTGTGCCGCCGTGATTGAAAATGGCGCCGCCCATACCCGCGCCGCTGCCCCGGCTGCTGCCGCCGTAACTGTGGTGCTCCGTATCGTCGCTGCCGCCGCCAAATCCGCCCATTGAGTCGCCACCACTGCCGCCGCCAAATCCGCCGCCTCCCCCGACACCATCTACAATGTCAGTACCGCCGCCTGCGCCGACGCCGCCTCCACCGCACCAACTTCCTCCCATTCCGAAGTTTCCGCCGCCGCCGTAACAAGACGAAGCGTAGTTTGCGTTCGCGCCGCTGCCGGAGCCATGACCGGTGCTGTAGTTGGGAGCGTATCCCATGCCGCCGAGACCGTCATTCGGACCGCCTCCCTGGCCGCCCTGGTTACCGGCCGTGCCATTATCCGTCGGACCGAAGCCGCCACCACCGCCGCCTTGAGAGCAGGACGCCTGTCCGGAGCAGGAATCGGCGGCGCCGGTGCTGCCCGCCGGAGTGACAGGGCCGCCGAATCCGCCGCCCGTCATGCTGAAGTCCGTACTCGCATCCTGGCCCAGACCGCCACCTCCGCCCGCTTCACCGCTGCTTAGCGTATTGCTGCCGCCAGTCGCGCTGTTGCCGGACATGGTGACTGCTATGAGCTGGAGCGCCCCTTGATTGAAAATGGCTCCGCCCATACCGGCGCCGCCGCTGCCGCCGAAGCCGCCGGCTTCGCCACCCTTCTGGCGGCCACCCGTCAGGGTCAGATTATGCAGCGTGAGGTTGCCGGCGCCCGGAGTATTAAAATTCAGGGTCCCGGTGGCTTGCGGATTGGCGCCCACGTAGAAGAACCGCAGCCGGGTGATGCCGCTGGCGACCTGCAGCGTAGCGCCGTTGCCCTCGATATCGATGGTGCTCGTAATGGCCGGCAGCGCGTTGGGGCCGTACCAATAGTTCTGCGGGCTGGTGAGCGAGAACTGCTGGTTTGGCAACTGGATGGTGTACGGGGCGCCGCTGCCTGTAAAGGTACAAGCATCCACGGGCGTTCCCGTGTTGGCCGAGATGATGGCCTCGCCCAACGTGCAATTGCCGTTAACTATTCCGTTCGGGTTACTCGCGGTCGCCTCCTGCGCCGTGCTGTTGACTGTGATGGTGGTTTGCGCGAGGGCGGATAACGCCGCGCATGACAGCAGCGAAGTGGCCAATACCGCAGGCCGTAAGGCTGCAGCGGCCGCAGCCGCCCACCCGTTTCTGAACCGATACGTTCCTTTTATCGTTTTGCTCATAATGAATTCCTTTTTTGTTTTTGTCCGGGAGGGGACAGTTACTGTCCGGCCACCCCGGTATTTTTGCGGGAGTGTAAGTGCCCGCCGCTCGCTACGAAATCTTGGCCCTCGTGGTTGAATTCCTGCGCGCTGGCTCTTGAAATTTGAGGCTTGGCAGCAACCACAAGGTCAGATTAAAAGGAATGGCCGAGGAAACATATGCGTGAAGCTACGCGAATACCCGTGCGTCACTACGCGGATACCCGTGTGGTGCCACACGGTGCTAGGGAAGAGGGCGGGCTGGGAGCTGTGTGTGTGTGCTGCCGCAGGCAGGGTGCCTGCCCACAACCCCTACTGGAAGAGGGGCTTATTCTGCAGTGCGAAGCGGACCAGCGCGTTGGCGCCTTCGAGGCCCAGCTTGCGGCAGATGTTGGAGCGATGGTTTTCGACTGTGCGGTAACTGATGTTGAGGGCCGCCCCGATCTCCTTGCTCGATTTGCCGTCGCCGATTAGTTGCATGACATGGCGTTCGGTGGTCGTGAAGAGATTAGCGGAAACACCGGCTGAAGTCGCATCCGCGGCTCCGGGTTCCTGCATGAAGCGGGCGGTCATCGCGGAGCTGTAGTACGGCCCGCCCGCGGCGACGGTGCGTACCCCCACGGCGATTTCCTGCATAGCGCTGTCTTTGAGAATGTATCCCTTCGCTCCCAGGCGCATGGCGGCGCGAAAGAGATTCTCATCGGTATGCAAAGTGAGGAAAATAATTTTCGTGCCAGGTGCCAGTTTTACGGCCTCGCGCGCGACCGCGAACCCATCCATTTTCGGCATATCGATATCCAGCACGGCGACGTGCGGAACAAGCTCGCGGATTAACTGCAGAGCGGTTTCCCCATCACCTGCTTCGGCTATCACTTTCAGGCCGGCGTCCTCTTCGATAGTCATACGCAGTCCCTTGCGGACCACCGGGTGATCGTCGGCGATCAGAATCCGAATTTCGTCAGGCACGGCCATTGCCCTCCAGGTGAAATTCGATTCCCACCGCGGCGCCGCGGCCGGGCGCGGACCGTATGGTGAGCTCGCCTCCGAGCACGTGCGCACGCTCCGCCATACCGATCAACCCGAGGCCGCCGTGCCCTCCATCGGAACTGCCGTTGCCCGGTGTGAAGCCTCGCCCATCGTCACGGATGGTGAGCATTACGCGCGCCCCGCTGCGCTCGATGCGCACGTGTGCCTCCGTGGCTTGGGCGTGCTTCGCCATGTTATTAAGGCATTCCTGTACGATCCGGTAAAAGTTAATCCGCAGTTCCTCCGGAAACACATCGTCGATGTTATCGAGTTGTTGCGAAATCCGGATGCCAGAGGCCGTGGCAGCGGTCTTGAGCACTCCTTCAATAGCGGCGGTCAGGCCCAGCCGGTCCAGCAAAAACGGTCGCAAGTTGTAGGCGATCTCCCTGGTTTCATTGAGGGCCACCGACGCCTCAGATGAGATTTCTTCGATCTCGTTCAGCGCACCCCCCGCGATAGCCGCCTGGCCTTGTCTCCGCAGATAAAACAGTGCCAGATTTTTGACCACTACCAGACGTTGTCCCAGAGTGTCGTGCAACTCCACGGCGATGCGCTGGCGCTCGTTCTCCTGAGAAGCGATCAACTGGCGCGAAAATGCCTGCTGCGCGGCCTGCTCGCGTTCGAGCTGCGAAACACGGTAGCGCCAGGCGGCCCACACCAGCGCGGCGGCGCACAGAAACGCGAGCGTTTCAAACCACCAGGTGCGGTAATAGGGCGCCAGCACGGTCATTTCGAGGCTGCTTCCCTCGTTGTTCCAAGCGCCGTCGCTGTTGCGCGCAATCACGCGGAAGACGTAATCACCGGGCGGCACATGCGAATAGTAGGCCGCGCGCCGCGCGCCCGCATCCACCCAACCGGAATCCAGGGGTTCCAGCTTGTACTTGAAGCGGATCTGCTGGGAGTCAATGAAGCTCAAAGCCGTGTACTGAATTTCGAAGTTGGTCTTATCCGGCGCGATGCGCAACGAACCGGCGAGTGGCGTGGGCATGCGATCCAGCAGAAACGATTCGATCACCACGGGCGGTGGACGCCGATTGCTGGGAACGGCCTCCGGATCGATCACGGCTACGCCATCCTGCGTGGGGAACCACAGCTTGCCATCGCGCGCTTTCACCCCGGCCGGCGAAAAACCGCCATTGCATTCCACATTAAGCATGCCATCGCTGCGGCCGTAGGCCACGGACGTGATCCCGGTGTGCGCGCCGGCGGCGAATTCGTTCAGATCCCGCTTACTGACGCGGTAGACGCCGCGGTTCGAACTCATCCAGAAATTGCCGCGCGCATCTTCCAGAATCTGGAAAACGCCGTTGTTAAACAGCCCTTCGCTGGTGGTGTATCGGGTAAACTTGCCGTCCTGGAAGCGGCCCAGGCCGCCGTCGTACGTGCCGATCCAGATAATGCCGTCGCTGTCTCGGTACAGCGCGCGGACCATATCACTCGGCAGACCGTCGCGCTCCGTCCAGCGCTTGAATTGGCCCGCGCGCAGCCGCGTCAGCCCTCCGTAGCCTCCGATCCACAAATCGCCAGCGGAACCGTCCATGATCACGCGCACGTCTTCGCCGGCCAGCCCATCTTGGTCCGTGAGAAGTTTGGACACCCCATCCTTATACCGCACTAACCCGAACGAGGTCCCGAACCAGTAAGTACCTTCACCGTCCTGATGAATAGCTTGTATGACGGCACGGTTTGGAATGGCGGGACCGTGCGGATCGAGGAAGCGCCCGTCCTGAAAGATGCGCAGTCCGCCGTGCGCCGCGACCCACAGCCGCCCTACCCGATCTTCATACAGTGCAGTCACCAGGCGGGATGCCAGGCCATCCTTAATGGCATAGCTGGAGAATTTTCCATCCTGGAAGCGAGTTAGGCCGCCCGGCCAGGCGCCCATCCACAGCGCGCCCGCGCGATCCTGATAAACCGGATAGACGTCTCTATCGATCAGACCTTGCTCTTTCGAGTAGGCGGTAATCACCTGTCTGCGCACCTGATAGAGCCCCTGCCCGTCGGTTGCCAGCCAAAGATTTCCCTCTCCGTCCTCGCGCAGCGCGCTGAAGGGTATCTTCTGCGTATGCCCGGATTGCGAGCAATTCATGTTTCGGATGAGCCGCCTGCCGACACCCATGGTCCACGAATTGCCGCGGGCATCCAGGTAGGTAAGGGTCGCTTCCGGGGCCTGGCGTTGCACATTGCCATTGACAATTGTGGCATGCATTCCATCGGAAGTTTCCAGCCACATGACGCCATTCTGCGCGATAGCCACGCCCCAAATCGCACGGCCCGGCAGCCACGGCGGGAGCTGATAGGTGACAAAGCGTCCCTCCACAAAGCAGTGCAGCCGGGTATCGTCCGCGCCCCAGAAGCCCCCTCCTTCCCAGAGAAAAGTGTCAAAAGGGATCTTCAGATCTCGCGGTGTAACATCAACGAATCGCCCGGTGGCCGCTTGCCATTGGGCGATAGAATCATGGGACAACACCCATAAGTTACTGGACTTATCGCCCGTAATCGCGCGGACGAAGTTATGCGGCAATCCTTGCTTGGTTGAGTAAGTGATGAAGCGTCCGTGGTGGAAGCATGTCACGCCGCTGCCTTCGGTGCCCAGCCAAAGGTCGCCATCCCGGTCCTCAAAGAGCGAGGTAAACCTGGTAGAGTGAATGCCGGGCGAGTTGGTCTTATTGAAGACCATGAAGCGCACGCCGTCGAAACGGGCCAGGCCGTCCAGAGTGGCCAGCCAAAGGTAGCCGTCCGGTGTTTGGCGGATATCGCGAATGATGTTTTGGGGCAGCCCGTTGTCCGCCGTCCACACTTCGAACTGATATTGGTCGCCGGCAAGAGCGGCGGAGCAGAAGATGGCCAGCCAACAGCATAGTTGTGATGCACGGCGGGTATTCGGCCATGGGAAATCCGGCGGGTTCCGGCACTGCACGATTCAAGATAACACCGGCGACTTGGTTGCGGTGGGTGCGGGCGCGGCGGCAACGCTTCGTGGCAGGTTGGTCGGGCACCCGGAAGGTAACCCGCAATGGCATTCTGGGAAGTGGCGGGGCAGTTTGACGGATCACACCCGTTTCGCTGAAGCGCTCGTCCCAGTCCTAAAGCCAGACCGCCACTACCCGCCTGATATCTAGCGAGGTCTTCGACCTCAAACCGACGAGCCCACTGCTCGGCTTGCCATAAAATCCAAGAATGGCGACTATTCCGGAACTCCTTGACGGGCACGTCACGTTGGAAGTGGAGTGCCTCGACCGTCTCTACCTTAACGGCTACATTGGCAGGCTGGCAACGGGACCCCAGTTGTCGATGTTCATGCGGGAGCAGTTGGGGAAGCCGGTACCGTCCCCAGTGGTATTGGGACAGGTGTCGGAGAAATTCCGCCAGGCCGTCAAAGTGCTCGCGGAACGGGACGGAATACCGATTTACCAGTTCGACCATAAGGAACGGAAGGACGATATCGCCAATCAATTCCGCCAGCAAAGGCCAGTACGGGATGGCATCGTATTCATCGGGGTAACCCAAGAGAAGGCCATAACGTTCAACGGAAAAAAGGTGAACGGCCAGTTCGAGTTCGAACGGGACAAGTCGGTCTACGTCAATCACTACTACTTCTACATCGATGATGCAGACTTCGGTCCGCTGTTCATCAAAATCTGTAGCTACGCCCCGTGGAGCATGAAACTGTGCCTGAATGGACACGAGTGGGCCAAGCGGCAACTGCAGAAAAAGAAGATCGCCTACGAGGCTTTGGATAACGGATTCCTGTCGTGTGCCGAGCCGGAGAAACTACAGCAGATCTGCGACAGTTTGGGGCCGGAGCGCATTGATCGGGTGTTTCGGAAATGGCTGCAACGGATTCCACTGCCGCTGCGACCGCAGGACCGGGAGGCGGGCTACGACTGGACTTTGTCGATCTGGCAGATGGAGGTTAGTTTGACGCAGATCTTCGATCGTCCGCTGCGGGGCCGGGAGTTCTTCGAAGAGATCATCCGCGACAATCTGGATCTGGGGCGGCCGGATCGTGTGCAGTTGATCTTTGGGCGGAGAGTGACCAAGAGAACGCCGGGGGAGTTTCGCACCCGCGTGATACAAGACGGCGTGCACCCCAGTCTGCACATCGCATACAAGAACTTCGACCTAAAACAGTACTTCAAGGAAGGCCGCGGCTGCCGGACTGAGGGGACCTTCCGGGAGGCCGGCGACTTTGGGGCGAATAAGGGATTGAGCAATCTGCCGTACCTGCAAAAGATCGGCCGACAGATCAACCGGCGCTTACTGGAAGTCGAACGCGTCAGCCACAACAGTGGCCTGAGCGGCGACAGCATCCAAAGAGTGGTGCAACCTGCCGTCACAGAAGACGGCCAAAAGGCGCCCGGATTGAGGTTCGGCCAACCGCGAGTGATGGCGCTACTGCTGGCGCTCACCATGTTTCATCATCTCATCGACGGTTTTCGCAATCGCCATCTGCGGCAGCAGGTGGCGGATCTGTTGGGCGTGACGCTGGCCGAGTACACTCCGCACCAGATGACCTATGACTTGCGCCGGCTCCGGCTGAAGGGTCTGATCTACCGTCCACCCAAGACCAATCGCTATTTCGTTACTCCCTATGGTTGGAAGGTCGCTCGGTTGTTTTCGCGGCTGGAGGCCCGCGTGTTCCGGCCCGCCATGGCCATGTTCACCGCCAACGATGCCGTTCTACCGTTCCCACTTCGGCAAGCCTTGGATCGCGTCGACACGCAACTTGACCTGCTAATTTACGACGCTTTTCCGCTGCCGAAAGCCAGCTGAAAACTTGACACTTTTAGATACAAGCCACTTACATTAGACGACTAGTGATGATCGGCATAGGGGCGGCGGTCGCCCGCCAACCCCTGCCACACCACCGTGCGTACGGGTCCGTACACGGCGGTTCGAGTCGGTTACGCTAACATTCCTCGAATAATGAGGGAAGTCCAAGCGCTTTGAAGTACGCATTAGAAAGCCCCACAGAGAGAGCCTTCGCCTTCGCGAGATACCAGGGGCCGCGACCGCTGCCAGCGGTATTGCTCGCCAGCCGCTCTCGCACCCCTAGTTCCAACAGAGCCGCCCGACGACGGCGCGGTGTTTTCCACTGCCGCCACATAGCTGCCCTGAGGCGCAACCGGACCCAGCGGGTCAAGCCGATCAGCACTGCAGGCGTTTCGCAGAATCCGAAATAGCTGCGCCAGCCCCGCATATACGGGGCCAGTTCCTCCATCGTCGTCTCCATGCTGACGCCTTTGGCCCGTCGCGTGATCTCCCGGATTCGCCGCTTGAACCGATCCAAGGCCTTCGGCGCAATCACGCGCTTGACCTCCGGACCGGCCGTAAAGCTGAACCCGAGAAACTTCCGTTCCTGCGGTCGTGCCACCGCACTCTTCGTCTCATTCACCTTGAGCTTGAGCTTTTGCGTGATGAATTGCGTAACGCTCTCCATCACCCGTTGCCCCGCCCGCTCGCTGCTGACGTAGATATTACAGTCGTCCGCATATCGAACGAAACGATGGCCCCGGCGCTCCAACTCCCGGTCGAGTTCGTCGAGCACGAGGTTACTGAGCAGTGGTGAAAGTGGACCGCCTTGCGGAGTCCCTTCCACGCTTGGGCTGACCAACCCGTTCTCCATCACCCCGGCATTCAAGAATGCCCGGATGAGTTTCAGCAGCCGCTTGTCCTCGACCCGCTTGGCGATCTGACCCATCAGTTTGTGGTGATTGACCCGATCGAAGAATTTCTCTAAATCGAGATCAACACACCAGCCGTGGCCTTCGGCGATATACTGCTGCGCCTGTGCCACCGCCTGATGAGCCGACCGTCCCGGCCGGAACCCATAGCTACGACCGGAAAACGTCCGGTCCCACCGCCGCTGCAGAACCTGCATCACCGCCTGCTGGATGAATCGATCCAGCACCGTCGGGATGGTGGTTTCATAATGCACTTCCTCCAATGACCTTCATGATACCGGCTGAATCCTTCGAGACCTGCGTACCCATTCTCGAAGCCTCTGTTCGTCTTGATCGCTGAGAGTGATCCAGTGCGGCATCCCGGGGTTAATGCGCCGCGACCGGATCACGCTGTGATCGATCCAATAATAAACGACCTGATCGCTCGTGCCAAACCGTTCGGCCACTTGTCGGACTGTCAGTTCCTCGGGTCTCTTGATTTCGGCAGGTGGAATGCGGTAGCGGCAACGGATCCACTGGACGATCTTCACTGTGTAGGGTAGCCCTTTCGCGCTGGCCTGTCCTTCCCGGTTGAGCTGATCGGTGATCTCATCATCAGGTAAGTTGCAAGCCAGTTTTCGAATTCTATCGACCACTACGGAAGGGTAGCGCACGCGGTCTGCGATGTTGAGCGGGAGTTGCACAGAGATC
>CAVWOT010000009.1:0-882242 GCA_963756605.1 Bryobacterales bacterium
GGGTGAAGACCGTACCAGAGGTACAGTAATCCCACGCGCATCGGGCACAGTTCAAATCCCCACGTTGCCATGGTCATGCAGGCTCGCCGTATCCCCGCGCCTATCGTATAGCTGGGGCGTTCGCGTATCCGCATGATTCGCCATCTTGCGGGCTTCCGTTAGCGACGCGTCGCTTTTTCAGGTAGTCGGTTATACCGCTCGCGCGCATGCTGTGATTGCCGATGCACGTCCGGATGCCCGTCTGCTTCGCGTGGTGCTGTATTAGCGGGTAGGCGTCTGGCTGCTTCATCCGGTGCGGCGTGCCGGTCGAGCGCCCGTGGTGCGGAACCGGGCACCAAGTCCGCGTAGCCGGCAATGTCAGCACGGAGAGCGAGAAAAATGTTTTATGCGGGTTGCTTCGCGGAGACATAATCCTCAATCACAACTCGCTGTCGAATCGGCCTCTTGCTGTGCGAGTGATAGAGCACCATGTATTGAAAGCCCATTCTGGCCCGTTGCTCTATATCCGGCTCCTGAATGGCAAAACCCGTCCAGATTCCCCCCGCGTTCAGTTCATACGGCAAAGGCTGAGCAGAATTCGGGGTAACAACGATGGAAGCCTGGTCGGGTTTCGTTCTCCGAACAGCATCCCACTTCCTTGCAAAATAAAGGCAGCCCAGATTAGTAATGGTCGTCGTCCGGTCACCGTAGTTGGTGACTTTGACCATAATAAGGGTCTTCCCCTCGTACTGCGGCATGTTGATGGTTTCCACTCCGGCCTGGACGGAAAACCGCAGCTTCGGCCCCGCGTGACGGTATTTGTAGATGTCCACAGAAACACGACGGTGGAGAGTGTTGCACCCCACCAAGCAACGATGACGGTCGAACTCATGGTCGTCCCAACCTTCTTTTTCACTTTCGCGCCCGCGAGGTTTTCGGACGAAACCGAATGTAGCCCCGGCGCGAGGCATCCGCATACCCCTCTTCAATCAACAGCCCCGCAACGTATACGGCAGGATTCATCTTGGTCGGGAGTTTTTGCTGAATGAATTCGCCCAGGCTGGCGCGCGGCGGGCCATCGAAACTGCCGCCCACTGCGACCTCGCTTTCCGAAAAGCGGGCCAGCAAGGCATTCATGAATGATTTCGGAAACTTGATCGGGTAGCGCATTTTACCCGGCAAGATTTCAGCCCCTGTTGCGATTGAGCCTGACACCTTAAACGGCGTCCCCGTTCGAGTGAGAACGACTCGCCAATTGTCCGGCAGCGGCTCCTCTACTGCTCGTAAATCCGGTCGGTCTATGGGTGTCGGACCGGCGGCGGAGGTAACCGGGAGTTTCTCCAGTTCCGGCTCCGGGATGCGGATGTTGCTTCCGAGGCGGATCGCCCGCAGTTTTCCTTCCTCGATGAGCGACATGATTTCCTTCACATCGACTTTGAGTTGCTGGGCGATTTCTTCCGGCGTCAGGTAGTTTTGCATGTGCTTGGTCTCCGTGCTCTAATAATACCAGTAACCGATACTGGTGTCAACCGTAGTTCTACCAATTGCTACGTAGCCGTTGGTAAGTTTTCCGCCGTCCCACACAACTATGCAGTAACGAATTGCCGCCCGCGTATTTCTAAAATGCATTTCTAAGGGGCTTCGCATCTCGCCCTGCGTTAAGGGCGCGGCCTTTTGGCTCCCCCACCGCTACGCGGCGGTCCCCCAAAATTACGCCAGCTTCCGCGACCCTTGACCTGGACTACCCACCCTTGCCGGGATGCAAGCGATGTAAGCGCGCGACACCCTGAAACCAAAGATGGTGCTATCTTGAAGCACCGTTGCAAACGACTTGGCCTCACGGTACAACTAGCTTTATAGCGCCGCTCTAATCGACTCATGCGTATCGTTCACCTGGATTCCGGCCGCGAAATGCGAGGAGGCCAGTGGCAGGTCCTTCGCCTGCTGGAAGGCCTGCGCGCCGAAAATATCGCGTGCACCCTCCTCGCACCCCGAGGATCGCCGCTGTGGACTCACGCCCGCGCGCGCCACATAGACGTGCGGCCCCTTAGCCCGTGGGCCGTCTACCGGTTTTCCCGGCAGGCGGATCTGGTCCACGCCCACGATGCCCGCACCCATACGCTGGCTGCCGTCTTGAACCGCGCCCCCCTGGTGGTGTCGCGCCGCGTCGCCTTTCCCATTCGATCGCGTTGGAAGTATCGCCATGCCAGCCGCTATGCCGCCGTGTCCCAATTCGTCAAGAAAGTGATGCTGGAAGGCGGTGTGCCGGAAGAGAAGGTGGCGGTGATCTACGACGGCGTGCCGCTGGGCGACGCGCCCGTCGCAACGGCGACGTCCGGCGAAACAGTCGTGGCGCCCGCCAGCGGCGATCCGCGCAAAGGCACCGCGCTGGCGATCGCCGCCACTCGCCGCGCCGGTGTGGACCTGCTGCTCTCCCGCGATCTGGCAGCCGACCTGCCCGGCGCCGGCTTGTTTCTTTATCTCACCCACGCCGAAGGCCTGGGCTCCGCCATCCTCATGGCCATGGCCGCCGGCGTTCCGGTGATCGCCAGCAACGTGGGCGGGATCCCCGAAATCGTGCGCCACCAGGAGAACGGTTGGCTCATCGAAAACCAACCGGAAATCATCGCCCGCGCCATCACCCAGCTGCTGGCGGATCGCCCCTCGGCCCGCGCACTCGCGGCGCGCGCCCGCCAGACCGTGGCGGAGAAATTCTCACTCGATCAAATGATCCACTCCACCATTCACCTTTACCGGCAGGTGCTCTCTTGCTAGAAGCCTGCCTGGCGCTGCTGTTCGGCCTGTTAATCGGCAGCTTCCTCAATGTTTGCGTCTACCGCCTGCCGCAGGATCTGTCCGTGGTGCGGCCCCGCTCGTACTGCCCCGCCTGCAGCCATCAGATCGCCTGGTACGATAACGTACCGCTGCTCAGCTACGCGCTCCTCCGCGGCCGCTGCCGGCATTGCAAAGCCGCGATTTCGCCGCGGTATCCGGTGGTCGAGCTACTGACCGGAGCGCTATTCTTCTACTTCGTCTGGCGGCTGGGACCAACTCTCGCCGCCGTGAAGTTTTGCCTGCTGAGCGCGCTGCTGGTGGGGTTGACGTTCGCGGACCTGGAAGCGCGCATCCTGCCTGACGAATTCACTTTGGGCGGCGCGGCTGCCGGATTGGTGCTGGCCTGGTTCGTGCCGGTGAAACCTTATATCGCGGAGGTGCTGCTGTGGGGCACCGGCGTACGCAACAACGCGCATTGGTCTTCGCTCGCCGAAGCGCTGCTGGGAGCCTTGGTGCCTGCCATCTGCTTATGGTTCGCCGGCTGGCTGTATTTCAAGCTGCGCCACCGCGAAGGGCTGGGCCTCGGTGACGTGAAACTGGTAGCTATGGTGGGCGCCTTTCTGGGCTTGAACGGCGCGCTTTTCATGCTGATCATCGGATCGCTGGCAGGGTCCCTGATCGGCTATGCCTATATCAGACTCATGCATCACGACCCGGCCACTTACGAGCTCCCCTTCGGCACCTTTTTAGGCCTGGCCGGCATCGCCGTCGCCCTATGGGGATGGCGCACACTTTAGTTCGCCGTCTTAACTCGACCGCTTAACCGTGCGCGCCGTAACCTCGCTCCGCTTAATCTGCGCGCGCCGCCGCCCCGCCGCCAGGCTCTTGGCCGCCTTATCCTTGGCCGCCTGGCTTACCGCGATGTGATTCACCACCTTCGTCGCGCCGGCGTTCTTCGCCAGCCGCGTGGCTGTACCTTTATGTTGCAGCACATCGGTCTGGCCTTCAATCGTGGCCACCCCGCCTTGCACGTGAACCTGAAAATGGTGCGTGTTTATCTTGGATGCGGCAAACTTCCCGCGAATGGTCTTCTCCAGTTGCGCGTCCGGCACGGGCGCCTGCATGCGCAGCGCCGTCGTCTTTCTGGCCTGTTTCGCGGGGGCAATGAGCATCCGGGGCGGCTGCGGCTTGTTGGCGGCGTATCCCAACCCGCTCGTGAGGCAGAGCAGAACTGTGGCCGCGCGGTACAAATTACACATTTTAAGATCTCCTTAACTTAAAAATGTGGCCGCCGGGCTGATTTGTTCTCACCAAACGCGCAAAGCCGCTCCACCCCGCCCAACCACCGGCCCTGTTCGCGCGGTATAACAAGCAAATGCCACTCTATGGCGGGATCGAATGCGGCGGCACCAAGTTCGTGTGCGCCACCGGCCGCGAAGACGGCGATCTGCTCGCGCGCAGCGAGTTTCCGGCCACCACCCCCGCTGAAACGATAGCCCGCGCGGTGGACTTCTTCCGGCAGCAGCCGCAACCGCCGCAGGCCATTGGCATCGGCTCGTTTGGTCCCGTCGATCTCAACCGCGCGTCTCCCAAATTCGGATACATCACTTCCACTCCGAAGGAGGGCTGGCGCGATACGGATCTCGCCGGAACGGTGCATCGCGCTACGGGGCTGCCGGTGGCTATCGATACCGACGTCAACGCCGCGGCGCTCGGCGAGGCTCGCTGGGGCGCCGCCCAGGGACTCGACACCTTCCTCTACGTCACCATCGGCACCGGCGTGGGAGGCGGCGGCATGGCCCATGGCCGCCTGCTGCACGGTCTGGTCCACCCCGAAATGGGGCACATTCGCGTGCCGCATGATCTCGGCACCGATCCATTTCCCGGCGCCTGCCCGTTCCATGGCGATTGCCTGGAAGGCCTGGTATCAGGGCCATCCCTCGCCGCGCGCTGGCATCAGCGCGGCGAATCCCTGCCCATCGCCCATCCCGCCTGGCAATTGCAGGCTCACTACATCGCCCTGGGCCTGGTCACCTGGATCTGCACTCTATCGCCGCAGCGCATTATTCTGGGCGGCGGCGTCATGCGCCAGGCTCACCTGTTTCCCCGCATTCGCAGCGAGGTGCTGGCGCTGCTAAACGGCTACATACAAGCGCCGGAGATTCTGGAGCGCATGGATGAATACGTCGTGCCGCCCGCCCTGGGCGCGGACGCCGGAGTAAAGGGAGCAATAGCCCTGGCCATGACCCCCTGAACCCAGTCGCAGTCCCGTTTCCCATAACAAATGTACTGGCAGTTCTGAACACCAATTCCGTCCAGCTAAACTTCTGTTGCCCGGCAATGAAAGTTTACGCACACTTCTGGCATTCGATTGTTGCAATTCACCACTAAACGGTAGTACACTGCGTCTGATCAGGGTCTTTATTCCGGTATTGCGAAAGATATCGGATCGGGTATCTGAGTAGCGCTGTCGCTTTGGGTGGCGCCTCTTTGTCTTCCTCTTGGCCAGCCGCAGCCGCGCGACAACCTATTCAAGTGTGGTGTAACAATCCGGTCGCATGACCGGCCGTAGCCATTTCCGATTGGAGGATATATGCATTTACGTGTAACGTGGGAGAGATTTACACTCTTATTCGCCGTTTTGTTCGTCCTGTGCTTTTGCGCGGTCAGTGCCTTTGGACAAGCCGAAACCGGCCAGATTGTCGGGAACGTCCTCGACCCTACCGGGGCTTCCATCCCCGGAGCCACCATCACGGTGAGATCCTCGGCCACCGGCGCTGAGCGCGTCGAAACTTCCGACGCTTCCGGTACCTTCACATTTACCAACCTGCAACCCGGCGATTACGACGTCGTAGTGGCCGCCGCCGGCTTCACCACGCTGAAGCAACATACCACCGTGACCGTCGGCGGCAAAGTGGGGATGGACCTTAAGCTGGAAGTCGGCAAATCTGAAACCGTGGTGGAAGTGAGCGAGACCGCCATCACCGTGAACACCGAAACGCAAACCATCAGCCAGCTCATCAACACCCAGAGCATGACCGAGCTTCCGTCGCTGACACGCAACCCGTATGACTTCGTCGCGACTTCCGGGAACGTCAGCGAAGACGACCCTTCCGGCCGCGGAGTGGGCGTGGCCATGAACGGCTTGCGCTCCGCTGGCACAAACGTCATGCTGGACGGCGTAGCCAACAACGACGAATTCAGCGCATCGGTGGGACAGATGGTGCCTCTCGATTCCGTGCAGGAGATGGGCATTATCACCAACAACTTTACGGCGGAGTACGGGCGCGCCGATGCCGGCATCGTCAACGTAACCACCAAGTCCGGAACCAACGAATTTCACGGCACGCTGTATGAATTCAACCGCGTCAGTGATCTGGCTTCCAACACCTTCAATAACAATGCGTACAGCCTGGATAAGCCGCATTACACGCGCAATCAGTTCGGCTACTCCCTCGGCGGTCCGGTCAAAAAGAACAAGCTTTTCTTCTTCAGCAACACCGAATGGACCCGCGTGCGGAGCGTTGCCAACGAGATCACTCTCGTGCCCGATCCGGATTTGATCGCGGCCGCCGCGCCCGCCACTCAGTCGGCCTTTGCCGCGTATGGCAAGTTGCGGTCAGGTGCGCAGATACTGGATCAGTATAGCCGCCAGGACTTTGTGAACAACGGGATCGGCGATCCCTGCGCCAACGCCGCGGCCAATGGACCGTGCCAGCAATACAGCATGACGGCGCCGATGTTCGATCTGGTCGGCTACAACGTGCCTAGCGACTCGGGCGCGGGAACGCCGCAAAACACCTGGGACACCGTAAATCGCATCGACTACAATCTCAGCGACCGGACTCAGATTTACGGACGATACGCCATCTACAGCGAATTCGATTTTCCGGGCAGCAATTCGAGCAACGCCTACGCCGGTTACGATACGCCCAACACCACGTATAGCAACAGCGTGATCGTTTCCATGACCCACACGTTCTCGCCGCGCTTCGTCTCCCAAACCAAGCTCGATTTCAACCGGTTCAATAGCGACCAACCCCTCGCGTCCACCGGCGTGGTGCCCGATTATTACCTGTCGAGCAACGAAACTACCTCAACGTTCGGCCCTTATTCCGTGGCATTGCCGGGGTATCTGCCGTTTTCGCCGGGTTCCGGCATCCCCTTCGGTGGTCCCCAGAACTTCGGCCAGGCTTATCAGGACTTCAGCTTTACAAAAGGAAAGCACGAACTCCGCTTCGGCGGCACCGCCGAGTACCTGCGCGACAATCGTACTTTCGGCGCCTATGAGGAAAATACCGAGATCCTCGGAACCGCTAACAATACCGGGGAAGGCCTGGATAACCTGCTGAGCGGCCTGCTCGCCGAAAACCAGATAGCCATTTACCCGCAAGGCAAGTTCCCCTGCGTTGGTGGCGTCCAGACCCCGAGTTGCACACTGACTCTGCCGGTCGGCCCGCCCACTTTTGAGCGCAGCAACCGGTATCACGAATACGCGCTCTATTTCCAGGACGCCTGGAAGGTAACGCCGCGCTTCACCGTGAACCTCGGCTTGCGCTGGGAATACTTCGGCGTGCAGCACAATGTGAATGCCAACCTGGACTCCAATTTCTACCCTGCCAGCGGCTCCAACCAGTTTGAAGACATTGCCAACGGCTCCGTGTTCACCACTCCGACCAGCCCCATCGGCGAGCTGTGGAAACCCAGCACGAAGAACTTCGGTCCGCGCGTAGGTTTTGCGTGGGATGTTTTTGGCGACGGCAAAACCGCTTTCCGCGGAGGCTATGGCATCGGGTATGAACGCAATTTCGGCAACGTGACCTATAACGTCCTGTTCAATCCGCCGAACTATGCGGTCGTCGAACTCATTGCCGGATCCAACGTCAATACCATTCCGATCACTACGAATAATTTTCCGGCTTTCCTGAGTGGGACAGGCACGGCAGCGCTTCCCCCTTCCGAGCTTCGGGCCATACAGCCGAATATTCCGCAGGCGTATGCACACTTGATCAGCGCGTCCATCGAGCGCCAGTTAATGAACTCCCAGCACCTGGAGATCGACTATTCCGGTTCGATTGGCCGGAACCTTTATGACATCGCCAATGAGAATGTCCCGGGCATGGGCAACGTTTACCTAGGTATCCCATGCACTCCCGGCGATTGCTTTAACCCGCTGAACACCCAATACAGCGCCATCAATCGCCGCGGTGCCGCCGGCATCTCCAACTACAACGCCATGAACGTGCGCTATGACATTCAGGACATCAAACACAGCGGGCTGACCCTCCGCATGAATTACACCTGGAGCCATGCCATGGATGAATTGAGCGATACCTTCAGCGCCTCCGACAATCAGGCCAACTTGGGGTATACCGATGCGTTCAATCCTTCGGTGGACTATGGTCCTGCGCAATTCGACAATCGCCACCGCGTCGCTATTAGCGGCATCTGGGAAGTTCCCTTCGCGCGCAACCTGCATGGCCCAGCCAGGGCTATTCTGAACGGTTGGGAATTTGCCCCCATCTTCACCGCGCGCACAGGCGCCCCGTACTCCATCTATGACCTTACCAACGACGACTATGTTGCCACCCGAATCGCATCGAATCAGGTCATACCGACCACCGGAGGCCGGACCCCGTCGAGCACGCCGAATACCTTCCAGATTTACAACCTGAGCAACTATTCGATCAACGAAAGCTACGTAAACCCCATCACCGGGGACGCTGACTTTGGACCGTGGCCCGGCAATTTCACCGGGCGCGACTATTTCCACAGTCCGGGAACCTGGAACCTGAACCTCGGCATGTACAAGAACGCGAGAATCACCGAGCGCGCCAGCCTCCAGCTCCGTCTTGAAGCTTACAACGCGTTCAACCATGCCAACTTCCAGATCAACACTGCCTCGGCATATGTCGCCGGCTGTAGTGCCCCAGGGAGTAGTTGCCCAATTACCGGCGGCTACGGGTATAGTCCCCTGACGAACAGTTACGGCGACAATCGCAACATCCAGATAGGAGCCAAAGTAATCTTCTAGCCTGCCGGGCGGCTCTAGCCGGAGCGGGGCTCTAAGCCCCGCTCCCCCGCTTGTACCACACCACCCGATCCCCATCATCGGGATCCTCCGCGTAGGCCAAACTGCTACTCCCGGCAGCCCGGATTGGCACGTCATCCACATCCGGCAACGCATTGTTGCTCAGCAGCACTCCCCCCACACGCAACATGTCCGCGATATTCCGCAGTGCCAGCCCCTGTTCGAACGGGCCGTAATAAACCAGCACATTCGTGGCGACCATAAGGTCGAACCGCTGCTGCTCCGGCAGCACCGCGTGTTCGGTGACCACGTCCAGATCGGCGGCGCCTAGAAGAGCTACGACGCCGGGCCGGATGCGCACCGCGTGCATGCGCGCCTCGACGCCAGCCGGCGGACGCGAGGCCTTAACTTCCACGCCAATCTCCGCGCCAAAACCCCGCCAGTAATCGACGGTCGCCGGCAGCCAGCGCGTGTCTCCATCGAGCGGAACCTGCACGGTGTACGCTGCTCCAACCCGCGCCCGCGCCACCGCCCGCCGCACGTGGCTCAGCACTCTATCGCTCAGGTCGAAAATCTCCACCGCCGGTCCCGCAGGCCCCGCCAGCCGCAGCTTGCGCAATGAGTCGATCAGCGCAAATGGCTGCAAGGTCTGCATCGGATAGAAGTCATACCCGCTGCGTTTATCCGCAAAATCCAGCCCCGGCCCAATCACCGCCGCCCGCCGTACTTCCCGCAGGACGCCCGCTGCTTTCATTTCCGCCAGGCTGCGCTCGATGGCGAAATTCGGCCGGAAGGATGTATCGAGCGATAGTCCGCGGTCCCGATACAGGCTGGAACGTGTAACGAACAGGTCCGCCGCGTCCCCTTTCTGCTTGGCGTCCGCAATAGTCTCGGCATAAGCGCGCTGCTCCCGCCGCACGCGTAACGCGTTCTCGAGCAGCACGGCTTCCACCCGCTTGCCCGCGTCCGGCCCAGCTGGATCCACGCCATTTGCCCGCAGCCACTCCACTACAAGTTGCAGCCGTTCATTGCCCGCCGGATGCCTCACTGCCTGGGCCATGTCATGCACGCGTGCCAGGATCACGCGCCCCATTTCTTCGCCGCCGGTGACCCGCGGCTGCGCGGTGAAGGATGTCCCGAATAAAACCAAATTGAAAATAGAATCGGCGTCCCCGCGCTTCAGCCGCGCGCGGATTTCCTGGTCGCGCTTCGTCTCCCATGCCAGCCAGGAACCCGCCGTGAGTGGCACACCCTGCAGTTCTGCGGGAAGCTCGCCTGAGAAGCTCTCGAGCACGGGCCGCGCCTCCGCGAGCGGCAAAACAGCCGTGGGGCCCTCCCCCCGCAAGCGCAGCGTCAAACCACTCGCCGCCCCACCGATCAGTAGATCCCTCCGCGTCACCCTGCTCTCAAAACCTCTCAGAATCTTAGCATCTCTGGAGGGCGGGCTTTAGCCGGCGCGGGGCTTCGGCCCCGCCAGAGCAACATCGCAAGAATCGAGAAGCACCGGTGTCACCCTGTCTTGTATTCTTAGAGCTGCGAGGAGATGCAACATGATTAAGCGACTGAGTTTCACGCAGATTTATGTGTTAGACCAGGATGCCGCCAAGGATTTTTATGTGGACAAGCTGGGATTTGAGGTACGCACGGACGCCAGCATGGAAAACGGCTTCCGGTGGCTGACCGTCGGACCCAAAGGCCAGCCGGAATTACAAATTATCCTGATGAAGATCGACGGCCCCAACCTGGACCAGCATACGGCCGCCACGCTGCGCCAGCTGCTTGAGAAGGGCGTTTTGTGCGGTGGTGTTTTAGAGACCAGCGACTGCCGCCAGGACTACGAAGATCTGAAGGCCAGGGGAGTGGAGTTCAGCTCCGCGCCGGTGGAACGTTTCTATGGGATAGAAGCTGTGATGAAGGATAACTCCGGTAACTGGTACAGTCTTACCGAGCGCAAGGGGGCAATATGAACACGAACACTGAAGCAGTGACTACCGGCCTGGCGATTATATCCATACCCGTCAAGGATCAGCAGAAATCCAAGCAATTCTATAGTGAGGTCCTGGGTTTCCCCATCACGCGGGAGGCCGATTTCAAGCCCGACGCCCGCTGGATCGAGCTCAACGTACCCGGTACGAAAACAAACATCGCGCTGGTTACATGGTTTGAGAACATGCGGCCCGGCGGTTTGTCCGGCATGGTGCTTCTGACCGGGAACATCGAAATCGCCTTTGGGACGCTGGGGGCGCGCGGCGTGAAGATGTCCCCTGTGCAATCGGCCCCGTGGGGCAAGTATTTTACGTTCAGCGACCCGGATGGAAACGGCTGGGTCATGCATCAAGATTAGTGACGCTAAGGCTTCAGCACCTCTTCGAAGAATGCCAGCGCCCGCGGATCGTTGGATTGGCCCAGCCAGAACATGGCCTGCTTGCGCACGGCGGGATTCCGGTTCTCACGCGCGACCTGGATCAACATCGGCACACCCTCGCCATTGGGAAGCTGCTGCAAAGCGAACACGGCCTTTTTCTTCACTTCGGTATCCGGATCGTTGTCGATCGCGCCGGAAATCGCGCCCATAGCCTTCTTGCCGGCCTTCTGCGCCAGCCAGAAGAGCGCCTGCCCGCGCACGTGCGCGCTGGAGTCGCGATGCGCCACTTCGATCAAGGTGTCCACCGCCTGCGGTTCCTTGCAGATGGAAAGCGCGAAAATCGCTTTATCGCGCACTCCCGCGCTCGCGTCTCCCTCGACAATCCGGCGCAAGTTTTCGTATCCGCGCCGGCCGCGCGCCGCGCCCATCCAAAAAACGACCTTCTCGCGCAGCGACTCCGGTTGCCCGGCGGCCACGAAACGTTCCAGCGCCTCGTCCGCGGAGCCATCGGCGTGCAGCGCGATCGCCGCCACCGCGCCGTCCCGCACGTGGTCGCTATCCGCCGTAACGAACGTCGCCAGGAACGCCACGCTCTCGGACGGGCGCACGTCCCGAATCCAGCGCAACGGGATGCCGTCGGCATCCAGCTGGCAGTCACCGGAAATCGCGCGAATCTTGGCGACGTGGCCGGCTTCAATACGGAAGAGGATTTGTACCTGCTCCGGCGGTTCCAGATGCACGGGGCCGGGCGGGCGCACGCCCCGCACGTAATCGCCGCTGTAGTCACAATTCTGGTCGTGGCCGGGGACGGCAGGTACGGTGTAGCCGATCCAGGCCGGCTGTGGCTGCGCGTATTGCTCCTGGAATTGTTGTTGGAGCGAGGCAGCGATGGCGGGCACCGCCAGGATCAGAAACAGAATCGGTCTCATTTGAGAAGCTCCAACATGTAGTCGGTAGAGTCCTTAGATCCCATGACGGCCAGCTTGCTCACGATCATCTTCTTCATTTCCGGATTGCTTTCCTTGCGTGCCAGCGCGACCATGGCCTTGGCATTACCTTGGATAAAGAGCGCGTTGACAATCTCGCCGCGCAAGGAGGCATCGGTTTCGGCACTGTACATGGCCACCAGAGCATCGCCCGTGTGCTCGCCGCCCATCAGTCCCAGGCTGTGAATGGCAGCCCTGCGCAGCCGTATTTCCTTATCGTGGCGGGCCACGTCGAGCAGGTTGGCGGTATTGCCCCCGATGAACATGGAGTGCAGGATGGCTTCCTTCACATCGACGGACGGCTCGGCTTGATAAAGCTGCCAGAGCTCTGCCTGGCCGCCGCTGATGCCCAACTGGTGGATGGCATCCATGCGCAGGTCTGCATTCTTTTCGGACTTGGCGGCCTGCAGCAGATGGTCGCGGTCGCCGGAAACCATGAAGCTGTGCAGCACGGCCCGCTTCAGTTCTTTATCGTTCGAGCTGGCGTAAAGATCGGCGAGCACCTGCCGGTTCTCCTTCGATCCCATGATGCCCAGGTAGTTGATTGCCTTCATTTGCAAATCGGGATTGGAACCGCCGCGGGCCACTTGCAACAGGATCTGGCGCCCTTTGGGACTCTCGCTCTGCGCCAGCACGAACAGCGCGCGCTCTTTCAGCCTGTACGGCTGGTTGCCCTGAAGGAATTTCTCCAGCAGGGGAATGGCGCGCTCCGGATCGTTGTTCATCAGGCCATTGAGTGCCAGCAGCTTCAATTCCTCGTCGGGCTCGGCATTGGGGTTGGCTTTCACCTGGCCGGATGCCTGGCGGACCTCGAGCTCCAGCGCCTTGGCGTCGTCCATCCAGCGGCTCTGGGGATAGGATTGAAACAGTTTCGAGAGCGTGGCCAGCGCGTCTTCGCGGCGGCCCAATTTGTTCAGTGCATAGGCTTTCCAGTAGAGCGCCCCATCGGCGCGCTCGCCATTGGCAGCGGCCACGTCGCCGAAAGCCTCCACGGCTCGGTCCCAACGCCGAGCGTCGATGGCCGCCTGCCCTTTCTGGTAGGCACGTTCGTCATCAGACTGGCGGCCGGTCGGCTTCTGAAAGAAGCTCATATTGGGCGGTGGTTCCATGACTTGCCCGAATGCAAGCCCGGCGCTTAGCAGCGCGGAGCCCACCACTATAAAAAAACGTATCTTTGACATTTTATTTTCCCTATAACGTTCCCTGGCCGGCCTGAGGCGCAGCCTTTTCTTCGCGGTGCCGCACCGTCGATCCGACCACGCGTACCTTGAACAGGATGCCGTCGCCTTCGATGCGTTGCCGCAAGTTCTCTACTTCTTCCGGTGTGAGGCGGTCCGGCCCGTGCGCAAGTTCCAGCAGCACCGGCTCCAGATCGTCCAGCACGCTGGCCACCCGCCCATCGCCGGTGCGCGCCGCGGTCTGGCGGTATAGCCGGTTTTCGGCCACCAGATCTCCCGCGCGCTCCCGCTCGGAAGTTACGTCCAGCGGCTCACCGGGGCGCGCGTTTACCAGCTCCAGCAGCACGGCCTGGGAGCGGTCCAGGTGATCGCCCACGGCCAGCAGAAGGATGCGCTCGCGCACCTGGCCGGCATTCGCGGTTTGCGTGCCGGACTGCGCCTTGGGGTAATAGCGCCCCGCCCAGAACGCACCGGCTACCAGCGTCGCCACCAGCAGTGCGGCCGCCCAGCGCGGCACGGGAGCCTGCGCCCGCCAGTCGCCCCACCAGCGGCGGCCGCCCAGCGCGGGCTGCAGCCGGTGCCATACCCGTGCACCGTAATTGGGGCCGCGCTCCGGCACCGGCAAGGCATCCACCACGTTGAGCACGCGCTGCAGATTGGCATACGCCGCGCGGCAGGATTCGCAGGCATCCAGATGCGCCCGGACGGCCGGCGATCCGTCGCCCTCGCCGTAGTAATACAGGATGAATTGTTCTTCGTTCAAGTGATTCATGATGCGGAACTCACCAGGGGCTCGAGCGCCCGGCGCAGCTTTTGCACCGCGCGGAAAATGCTGTGTTTGGCGGCGTTGGGTTGCACGCCGAGAGTGCGGCCGATGTCGTCGATGCACATGCCTTCGTAGTGCCGCAGCACGAAGGCCGTGCGTTCCATGTCGCTGAGCGAATCCAAGGTCGCAGCCACTTCCCGCCCGACTTCGGCGCTCAAGGCCAGGCGATCGGGCGCGGGCGCCGGATCGGGCACCGCTTGCATGGGGTCGGGCGCATCCGGATCGGCGGCTTCGGTTTGGGAGCCGCGGCGCTTGCGGGCGCGGATCAAGTCCAGCGCGCAGTTGGCGGCGATGCGATAGAGCCAGGTGCCGAAGCTGGCCCGGTCGTCGAATTTCGAAAGCCGCCGGTAGGCGCGCAGAAAGGTCTCCTGCACCACGTCTTCGGCGTCTTGTTGATGGCCAGTCATACGATAGGCCAGACGGAAAAGATGGCGGCTGTGACGTTCCACAAGGACGCGAAATGCGCCGGAATCCCCGGCCCGCGCCTGCGCGACTGCCATGCTATCGCTCAATTCCATCAAGCTATCCATTAGACTGCAAACGGCAATGCCCGGTTAGCAGGACCCTTGGGGGCAGACTTGCCGACCAGCCACCAGCCACCGGCCACCGGCCACGCGCGGCGCTTGCCCTGCTATCCTTATGCATAAATGAAAAGCTACACGCACCTGGCATGTTTGACCTTATTATGCGGCGCCGCCCTGGCGCCCGCCGCCGACGCCCCCAGCCTGCGCGGCTACTCGGCCGAATCGGCGCGCGGCGAGCACGATTGGGAGGTCACGTTCCGCGCGATTCCCAGCACCCAGAATCTGCACGATTACATGCAGCGCCTCTCCGCCCGGCCCCATCACGTCGGCTCGCCTTACGATAAGGACAATGCCGAGTGGATCCTGGCGAAGTTCAAGCAGTGGGGCCTGGATGCGCACATCGAGACTTTCGAAGTGCTGTTCCCCACTCCCAAGAGCCGCGCGCTCGAACTGGTCGCGCCCGAGCACTTCACCGCCAAACTAGCAGAACCGACCGTGCCCGGCGACCCCACCTCCGGCCAGCACAACGAGCAATTGCCCACCTATAACGCGTACTCCATCGATGGCGACGTGACCGCTCCGCTGGTTTACGTGAACTTTGGAGTACCCGAGGATTACGAGCAACTGGACCGCTTGGGCATCTCCGTCAAAGGGGCGATTGTGATCTCGCGTTACGGCGGGTCCTGGCGCGGCATCAAGCCCAAGGTCGCCGCTGAGCACGGGGCTATCGGCTGCATTATCTATTCCGACCCGCATGAGGACGGTTATTACGCGGGCGAAGTCTTTCCGCAAGGTCCCTATCGCCCGCGCGACGGCGTGCAGCGCGGCAGCGTCATGGACATGCCCATCTACCCGGGCGATCCGCTGACACCCGGCATCGGCGCAACCGAGGGCGCCAAGCGCATTTCGATCAAAGATGCGCAGACTTTAACCAAGATTCCCGTGCTGCCCATCTCGTACGGCGATGCCCAGCCGCTGCTGGCGGCGCTTACCGGCCCGGTAGCCCCGGAAGCCTGGCGCGGCGCGCTGCCCATCACGTACCGCGTGGGACCCGGACCCGCGCGCGTGCATCTGAAACTCGAGTTCAATTGGGACATGAAGAAGATTTACGACGTGGTGGCGCGCATCCCCGGTTCGCCTTATCCGGATGAATGGATCCTGCGCGGCAACCATCACGATGCCTGGGTAAACGGCGCCGACGATCCTCTCTCGGGCACCGTGGCGCTGATGGAAGAAGCCCGCGCATTCGCCGAGTTGGGGAAGCAGGGTTGGAAACCGAAGCGCACGATTATTTACTGCGTGTGGGATGGCGAAGAGGAAGGCCTGCTGGGTTCCACCGAGTTTGCCGAGGAGCACGACGCGGAGTTGCGCCGGCATGCGGCAATGTACATCAATTCGGACAGCAATAGCCGTGGTTTTCTGGGCATGGGTGGTTCGCACTCGCTGGAAAAGTTCATCAATGGCGTGGCGCGCGATATTGAAGATCCCGAGAAGCAGATGCCGGTTTGGAATCGCGATTCGCTCGAGCGCATCGCGCGGGCGCCCGCCGCGGAGAAAGACGAGGTGCGCAAGCGGTCCGATTTGCGCATCGGCGCGCTGGGCTCCGGCTCCGACTATACGGCTTTCATCGATCACTTGGGCATCGCTTCGCTGAACATCGGTTTCGGCGGCGAGGACGGCGGCGGCATCTACCATTCCGTTTACGACGATTTCTATTGGTACACGCATTTCTCGGACGGCGATTTCATTTACGGACGGGCGCTGGCGCAAACCGCCGGCACGGCCATGATGCGCTTTGCCGATGCCGATCTGCTGCCCTACGATTTCACGAATTTCGCCAACACCGTCCACCGCTACGTAGACGAGGTGCAGAAGCTTTGGAAGACCGAAAGCGACGAGATCCGCGAGCGGAACAAGGAGCTTGAGGAAGGTCTCTTCAGCGCCACCGCCGATCCTCGCCGGACATTGCTGCCGCCGCCGCCGGCGGTCCAGCCGCCCTTCCTGAATTTCGCTCCACTTGAGAATGGCTCGGCCGCGCTCACGCGCGCCGCTGAACATTACGACAAAGCCGTGCACAAGGCGAAACTCGATAAGCCGGGGATCGAGACGGTCAACGAAAAACTCGTGCAAACGGAGCGTGCGCTGACGCTGCCCGACGGCCTGCCGGGCCGGCCCTGGTTCCAACACCAGATTTACGCCCCCGGCCTGTACACCGGCTATGGGGTCAAGACGCTGCCCGGGGTACGCGAAGCCATTGAGCAGAAAAACTGGGAGCAGGCCGGCGAGCAGATCGTGCGCGTAGGGCAGGCGCTCGAAAAGGAAGCTACGCTGATCGAAGAAGCGGCCGCCGGCCTGGAGTAATCACTGCACCAGCCACCGCGCACCAGCCACGGGAGGTGATTTTCCGACCATACCTTGCACTTCTACACATAATGGTCTACCATTTCTAAGACACGTCCGTCTAACGTGTAGAAGAAGGAGGTATGGAGGCATGCCCGCCAAGTCGGATCTGCCGCAAGGCACGCTGGACCTGCTGATCATGAAAGTGGTGGCGCTAGGCCCGGTCCACGGCTATGCCATCGCGCAGCGTCTGCAACAGGTTTCCCGCGACGTGGTGCAGGTGCCACAAGGTTCCCTGTATCCAGCTTTGCATCGCCTGGAAAACCGCGGCCTGCTGGCGGCCGACTGGAAGGAGACCGAGACCGGCCGGGAAGCTAAGTTCTATCGGCTGACGCGCAAAGGCCGGTCGCGCCTGGAAGCCGAAGCCGCCAGTTGGCAGCGCCTGACCGAAGCCGTCGGCCTGATCCTCGGGCTTTCCGACGGAGGCGCGCAGTGACCTGGTGGCATCGTTTGTCGCGCCGCCGCAAGCTGGAGGAACAGCTTGATCGGGAGATGCGCTTCCATCTGGACCAGCACGCGGCCGATCTGATCGCGGGCGGCCAGGACCCCGCGGAAGCCCGCCGGCAGGCCCGCCTGGCGCTCGGCGGTCCGGAGCAAGTGAAGGAGGAGTGCCGCGACGCCCGCGGTACGCGCTGGCTGGAGGAGCTGTGGCAAGACTTCCGCTATGCCGCGCGCACTCTAAGGCAGCGGCCGGCGTTTACAGCCGTCGGTGCGATCACGGTGGCCCTGGGCATCGGCGCCAGCACCGCCATCTTCAGCGCGGTGAACCCCATCCTGTTTGAACCGCTGCCGTATCCGCACGCCGGCCGGATCCTGATGATCTGGGACGTCTTCCAAGGCGCGCGCTCCGACGTCACATTTCACACCTATCGCGAGTTGGCGGCCCGCAGCCGCTCCTTCGAGGCGATGGCCGTGATGGAGGCATGCCATCTAACCATGAGCAGCGCAGGCCAACCCGAGCGATTCGAGGGGCAGAGCGTGACTGCGGGATACTTCCGTGCGCTGGGCATCTCGCCGGTGCTGGGAAGGGACTTCCAGCCAGCCGACGACCGGTTCAAAGGCCCGCATGTGACCATCCTTAGCGACGCACTATGGCGCCGGCGCTTCGGCGGCGACAGCGCGGTGGTGGGACGCCAAGTCGCTCTCGACGGCGACCTCTATACCGTCATCGGCGTAATGCCGCCGGGCTTCGACAACGTCCTGGCGCCATCGACGGAGCTCTGGGTGCCCATGCAATACGACGCGGGGAATGTCACCAACTACGAAAGCGAGGAGTGGGGTCATCACCTGCACATGGTAGGGCGGCTGCGGCCAGGCGTCGTGATCGATCAGGCACGGCGGGAGCTGAACGCGATCGCCCTTGCCCCCGTGCGCGATTTTCCCAGGCCGTCCTGGGCCGCGCTCAAGGTCGGGTTCATTGTCAATTCGCTGCAAGGCGAAATTACCCGCGGCGTCAGGCCAGTGCTGCTGGCCGTCATTGGTGCGGTCGTGCTGGTGCTCCTGATCGCGTCGGTGAATGTGACGAACCTGCTGCTCGCCCGGGGGGCGCAACGGCGTGGTGAATTCTCCATGCGCGCCGCGCTGGGCGCTGCGCGTCCGCGCCTGATCCGGCAATTGCTCACCGAAAGCCTGCTGCTAGCCGCTCTGGGCGGCGCACTCGGCGTAGTGGTCGCGCAATTAGGTGTCGAAGCTCTGGTGTCGCTCAGTCCCGCCGGATTGCCGCGCGTGGGCGCCATCACGGTGAACGGCACCGTATTCGCGTTCGCTTTTGGTATGACCACGCTCGTCGGCCTGCTGGTCGGACTGATTCCGGCCGTGCAAGCCTCCCGCGGCGACCTGGTCGGCGGAATCCAGCAAGGCTCAAGGCGCACCACCGGTGGACGTCAACTGATGCGCCGCATGCTGGTGGTTTCGGAGGTGGCGCTCGCCATTGTGCTGCTGGTGAGCGCGGGATTGTTGTATCGCAGCCTCGAGCGTCTGTTTGCCGTACCGCCGGGATTCGATGCCGCGCACCTGCTCACCATGCAAGTGCAGTATAACGGCCACCAATACGACGCCGATAGTGCCAGGTACCGGTTCCTGGCGCAGGCCCTGGAAGCGGTACGCCGCGTTCCCGGCGTAGCCTCGGCGGCGTTCACCAGCCTGCTGCCGCTGAGTGGCGATCGAAATGAGACCTATGGCGCCAGTTTCGAGGACGGGCGCAGTTACGACGTATTCCGCTATGTGACGACACCGGGCTACTGCCAGACGATGGGGATCGCGCTCCGTCGCGGCCGCCTGCTCGACGAGCACGATGTAGCCGGCGCGCCGCTCGCCGCCTTGATCGGCGAATCGCTAGCCAGGAGCCAGTTTCCCGGCCAAGACCCCGTTGGCAGGCGCATGCACGTCGGTGGCGGGAGCGGACCCTGGTATACGATCGTGGGCGTGGTGGGCGACGTGAAGCAGGGGTCGCTGGCGGACAGCCAGGCGGACGCCGTGTATATCACGCCGACCCAGTCGTGGTTCGCGGACGACGCGATGTGGCTGGTGATTCGTGCGCGCAACGACGTCACCTCGCTGGCCCCCGCCGTCAAGAATCGCATATGGTCGGTGGACAAGGATCAGCCCATCGTACGCGTAGCCACTATGGATACGTTGCTGGCCGTATCGGAATCTGAGCGGCGCTTCGCCATGATCGTCTTCGAAGCGTTTGCACTCGTCGCCCTGGTGCTCGCGGCCACGGGCATCTACGGCGTCCTCTCCGGCAATGTTTCCGAACGCCTGCGCGAGATCGGCGTACGCTCGGCGCTGGGCGCATCGCGCGCAGACATCCTGGCGCTGGTGCTGCGCCAAGGCATGCTGCTCACCAGTCTCGGTGTGGCCATCGGACTGGCCGCCGCGGCAGTCGCCACCCGCGCGCTGGTCTCGCTGCTCTTCGGTATCTCGCGTCTCGACGCCGTTACCTATCTCGGCGTGATCGTACTGCTGGCGGTTGTATCGGCCATCGCCTGCTGGGCGCCTGCGTGGCGTGCGGCGAGGGTGGACCCGGCTATCACATTGAGGGCGGAGTAAGATTATGGCTCACTGGTGGAATCGTTTGTTCAACCGCAATCGCATGGAAGAGCAGCTCGACAAGGAAGTGCGCTTCCATCTCGACCAACACAGCGCCGACCTGATCGCGCAGGGCCGCCATCCGCTCGAAGCGCAGCGCCAGGCCCGGCTGGCGCTGGGCGGTTCCGAGCAGGTGAAGGAGGAGTGCCGCGATGCGCGCGGCACGCGCTGGCTGGAGGATCTGTGGCAGGACTTTCGCTACGCGCTGCGCACGCTGCGGCAGAAGCCGGGTTTTTCCGTGGCGGCCCTACTCACGCTGGGCCTGGGCAGCGGCGCGACGACGGTGATGTTCACGGTCATCAACGGAGTGCTGCTCAAGCCGCTGGCTTATCCTGAAGCCGACCGGCTGGTGAGCGTCCACGAGCAGCCTGAGCAATACAGCGGCGCGGAGTGGTCGTTCGCGTATTTCAATTTTCTGGATTGCCAGCGCGCCAGCCGGTCGCTCACGATGGCCGCCTGGCGTTATGGCAGCGGCACGGTAAGCGATCCCGGCGACGCCGAATTTGTTTCAGGCCGCCAGATCTCGGCTGGCCTTTTTTCCGTTTTAGGCATTCCTCTCGTACGCGGCCGCGCCTTTCTGCCGGATGAAGACAGTCCCGGCGGCACGCCCGTAGCCATCATCAGTTATGGCCTCTGGCAGAGCCGATTCGGCGGTGGCAGCGCGACCGGCGCGCGGCTCATCTTTGAGGGTGTGCCCTATATCATTGTAGGCATCGCACCGCGCGGATTCCGCTTGGGCGGCGACGCCGAAATCTTCACGCCGCTCGGCCAGAACACGCAACCGCCGATGCGCAACCGTGAGATGCATCCCGGCATACAGGTGATTGGGCGCGAACGTACCGCAGTCACGCTGGCGCAGGCGCAAGCCGAACTGACAACCATCGCGCGCCAACTGGCCACGCAATATCCCAAGGCCAACGCGGGCCGCAGCATGGGCGCGAAGGCTCTGCGGCAGGAGGTGGTGGGCGACGTGCGGCCTACATTATGGCTGCTGCTGGGCGCCGTCAGCCTGGTGCTGCTGATTGCCTGCGTGAATGTCGCGAGCCTGTTGCTGGCGCGGGCCGTATCGCGCGAGCGGGAACTCGCCATGCGCGTGGCACTGGGCGCCGGACGCGGCCGCCTGGCGCGCCAGTGTCTCACCGAAGGCGCGGTGCTGGCGCTCTCGGGCGGCGGTTTGGGCGTGGCCCTGGCGGCATTGGGCGTGCGTCCGTTCCTGGTCTTCTGGCCGGGCGGATTGCCGCGCGCCGACGAAGTGCATCTGGATTGGCGCGTCCTGCTTTTCGCGCTGGCCGCCGCGCTGGTCAGCGGTCTGCTGTTCGGACTCGCTCCGGCGCTGCGCGCTCCCGCGCTCGCGTTGGAACTGGCACTCCGGGCAGGCTCCCGCACCGTCGCGGGCAGCGCGCGGCGATTGCATAAGAGCTTCGTCGTCGCGGAAATCGCGCTGGCCGTGGTGTTGTTGATCGCCGCCGGCATTCTGGGGCGTACGCTGCTGCGTCTGTCCGCGCTTCATCCGGGCATCGATTCACACAATGTGCTGGTGACGCGCGTGGCACTCTCGCCAGATGCGCTGGCCAGCCCCGCGCGCACGCGGGTGGCATGGCAGGACATCCTCGAACGCGTGAACCATGTGCCCGGCGTGCGGGCCGCGGCCCTTGCCGATCTTATCCCGATGGGCGGCGAGGACGAGGAGATCGGCTACTGGACCACCTCTGCCGCGCCTCCCGCCAATGAGATGTCTATGACGCTGATGAGCCTGGTGACGCCGGGCTACCTGCGCGCGATGGGCATTCCGCTGCGCGACGGGCGCTTCTTCACCGACCAGGACCGGGTTGGAAGTGCACCGGTCATCGTCATCGACGAGCGCATGGCCGCGCGCGCTTTCGGCGGCCGTGGCGCGGTTGGCAAACGCCTGTCATTGCAATTCATCGGGCCGGCGCTGGTGGTCGGCGTAGTGGGCCACGTGCGGCACTGGGGTCTCGATGCAGATGACCAGAACTACGTCCGAGAGCAGATCTATCTTCCTTTCGCGTGGCTGCCCGACGAGTACTTGCGCCAGACCGCGACTGCCATGTCGCTGGTAGTGCGGTCGAGGGTTCCTCCGCTGAATATGGTGGAGGCCGTGCGCCGGCAGGTACGCGGGGCCACCCGGGATCAGGCTATGTATGAGATCCGCACCATGGACCAGGTAGTCGGCGCGACGCTTGCCCGGCAGCGCTTCCTGCTGCTGTTGTTCGGCATCTTCGCGGCCCTGGCGCTACTGCTCGCCTGCATAGGTATTTACGGCGTTTTGGCTTATCTGACCGGCCAGCGGGTGCCCGAGATCGGCGTACGCATGGCGCTTGGCGCAACCTCGGGCGACGTCTTATGGATGGTGCTGCGGCAAAGCCTCGGCATGATTGTGGCAGGCGCGGGACTGGGCCTGTGCGCAGCTTTCGCCGCGAGCCGTCTCCTCGAGCATCATGTCAGCGGTGTCCAGGCGGCGGAGCCTTCGACATTCGCGCTGGTGCTGGCGGTGCTGATGGCCGCCGCGCTGTTTGCCAGCTATCTGCCGGCCAGGCGCGCCAGCCGGGTGAATCCGGTGAGCGCCCTAAGGCAGGAGTAGTGGGGCAGGCGTCTACGCCTGCGGCGGGTCTCCAGACCCGCCAAGCGAGGTGCGTATGAACTGGATTCGCTGCCTGATCCATCGCAACAAAATGGAAGACCAGATCGAGAAAGAGCTGCAATTCCATCTCGACCAACACGCCGCCGACCTGATCTCGAGCGGCCAGCCCCGCGATGTAGCCCGCCGCGTGGCCCGCCTGGCGATAGGCGGCCCCGACCAAATCAAAGAAGACTGCCGCGACGCCCGCGGCACCCGCTGGCTCGAAGACCTATACCAGGACTGCCGTTATTCTCTCCGCGCCCTGCGTCGCCAACCCGGCTTCACCGCGACCGCGCTCTTGACCCTCGCCTTTGGCACGGGCGCCATGGCAACCGTAATCACGATTGCGAACACGCTGTTCCTGCGCGATCTGCCCGTGGATCATCCGGATCGCGTCGTGGTCGTCCAGGCTACCCGCCGCCACGGGCAATCGCCTGGCTGGGTATCGTATCCGGATTACGTCCACTTTCGCGACAAGGCCAAAACCCTGCAAGGCTTGGCCGCGCACTACTCCACCGCGCCCCTTTTTGTGACGGCCAACAATCAAGCCAAGGAATTGAATGGCGCGGTCGTATCTGCGAACTTCTTCCCCTTACTCGGAGTGCATCCGGCACTCGGCCGCTTCTTCCGTCTGGATGAGGACAGCGTGCCGGATCGCGATCGCGTGGCCGTCCTCAGCGACGACCTTTGGCGCACCTGGTTTGGATCGTCGTCTGATGCGCTGGGCGCGTCAATCAAGATCAACGGCGTCGCGTTTACCGTAATCGGAGTGGCTCCGTCAACCTTCCGTGGCGTCACCGTTTCGCCGAGCGAACTTTATATTCCCCTCATGATGGCCCGCACGGGGTACCGCTGGTGCGTCGACTCGCTGGCGGTCGACTGCACCACGCTCGATATGATCGGCCGGCTGGCGGACGAGCGCACCGTGGAACAGGCGCGCGCCGAAATGCCCACGCTGTTGCCGCCCGCCTGGGCTACGGCCGAGGATGGCGAGAACACCGGTGTGCGCGTCTTTCGCGCCAGAGGCGCCCTGCATCCCGATCTGAGCCGTGGAGAGCAGATCAGGTTTATAGAGGTGCTCGGCGCCGTGGCGGCTCTGTTGCTTTTGGTCTGCTCAGTCAATCTCGCGGGTCTGCTGATCGCCCGCACCAGTGCACGCACGCGCGAGTTCGCCATACGCGCTTCGCTAGGAGCCGGAAGCCTGCGCCTGGCGCGCCAGTTGATGACCGAACCGCTTCTGCTGGCACTGATTGGCGGCGCGTTGGGCACGCTGTTCTCACTCCTCCTCACTGGCGCCCTGAACGTGGCGTTCTATTCGACAGACGTGGAGGGCCATCCGTTGTTCTACAACTTTGCGCCAGAGCCGCGGGTGCTTGCGGTGGTGGCAGCGATTTCGATGGGCGTCGGGTTGCTCGTGGGCGTGATTCCTGCATTAAAGTTCCTGCGCGCCGGCGCCGCCGAGTCGCTTAAACGCGAGTCCTCGGCAGTGAGCGCGCGGCCGCGCCTGGGGCTATGGTTGGCGGGCAGCCAGGCGGGCGCCGCCGTAGCTCTTGCCGCCGTCGCAGGCCTGCTCGCGGTCAGCGCGCACAGGCTCGTCTCGGGAGCCAATTTCGATTCGTCACATGTCGCGCTGATGCGATTGCGCCCGCGTCTCCTGAAGTATCCGCCGGAAAAAGCACAACGGTTCTTGCGCAATGCCGTCGCGCGCCTGGAAGCGGCTCCCGGCGTGGAATCCGCGAGCATGGTCGGCAACGGTGCGGTGCTCGTGGGCCAGGATGCGCAGGTATCGCTACCCGCATGGACGTCGCGGCAGTCGCTCGAGTGCCGTTATTCGGAGATCGGTCCCAGGTACTTCGAAACCCTGCGGACACCTGTCTTGCGCGGACGCGAATTCGATGGGCGCGATACGGTTCAATCGCCGGCGGTAGCGGTCGTAAACGAAATTCTGGCGTGCCGCCTCTGGCCCGCCGGCCACGCCGTCGGCGCTACTGCCGTGGTCGACGGACGCGCGCGCCAGGTGGTGGGCATCGTGGCTTATGTCCCGCTCGAAAGGCGTGGCCTGCCTCCCGGGCCGGCTGTGTACACGCCATTCTGGCAGAACCCCGCGCAGTTGGATGCGCGGCTTGCTATCCGGGTGAAAGGCGATCCGGCGGCCATGCTTCCGGCGCTCATGCGCGAGGTGCATGCGGTCGATCCGGACGTCCCCATTGCTGAAACCATCACCCTGCCCGTGCACATGGCAGGGGTGATCCGCACCGAGCGGGTTACCGGAAGCTTCGTTTCCTATGCGGCGGTATTGGCCGTTTTACTCAGCGGCATCGGTCTCTACGGCACGCTGGCTTTCTCCGTATCGCGGCGCACGCGGGAAATCGGTATCCGTCTGGCGGTCGGCGCCCGGCCTGGCGCGGTGTTGGCGATGGTCGTCCGGGAAGGCATGGGCGTCATGGCTGGTGGAGTAGCGTTCGGCGTCGGCCTGGCGTTCGCCGGAGAGCGCATGACCCGTCATCTGCTGTATGGGTCAGGCGGTGCCGACGCCGGGATGTACGCGGTCGCGGCGCTGGTAGTGGCGGCTGTGGGGCTGTTCGCCTGCTGGATGCCGGCGCGCCGCGCCAGCCGGATTGATCCAATGCGCGCTCTAAGGCAGGATTAACCGCAATGAACTGGTGGCAGCGACTCACGCATCGAAGCCGGATGGAAGAGCAACTCGAAAAGGAGATGCGCTTCCATCTCCACCAGCAAGCCGCGGATCTGATCGCGTCAGGCCGCAATCCCGTAGAAGCGCGGCGCGAGGCCCGGCTGGCGTTAGGCGGTGCGGAACAGGTGAAGGAGAACTGCCGCGACTCCCGTGGTACACGCTGGCTCGAAGATCTGTGGCAGGATCTGCGCTACGCACTACGCACGCTGCGGCAGAAGCCCGGTTTTGCGGCGGTCGCGCTGCTTACGCTGGCCCTCGGCACCGGTGCCACTACGGTCATGTTCTCGCTCGTTAATGGGGTGCTCTTGAAGCCGCTGCCTTACCCCGATCCCGACCGCCTGGTGGAAGTATCCGGACACCTGGACAATTCGCGCTGGGCCGTACAGAATCTGGCGTACCCCGACTATCTCGATATCGAGCGCCACAGCCGCACACTCGATCTGGCCGGCTGGCTTTACAATAGCGGCACGCTCAGCGAGCCCGGCGAGGCGGAATACGAGCAGCAGTTCGAGATATCGCACAATCTGTTTTCCGTGCTCGGCGTCCGCCTGCTCCGGGGGCGTACTTTCTTGCCTGAAGAAGATCAGCCCGGTGGGACGCCCGTGGCGATTCTGGGCTACAGTTTGTGGCAGCGCCATTTCGGCGGCAATCCGGACGCGATCGGCACAACCCTGGTGCTGGACGGAAGGCGTCTTACGATTGTGGGCATTGCGCCCGCCGGTCTCCAACTCGACGGCGAAGCGGATGTGTATACGCCTCTCGCACAGGACACCGCGACGTATTTGAGGAATCGCAATGCGCATCCGGTCAGGGGTCTGGCCCGCTTGCAGCCAAGCGCGACACTCGCCCAGGCACAGACGGAGGTGGCGGCGATCGGCCGGGGGTTGGCGGAACAGCACCCGGATAGCAATAACAGCCGCACGCTTCGCGCGCATATTCTGCATCCCGATGTGGAGGACGTGCGCTCCACGCTGTGGCTGCTGCTCGGTGCTGTCACCCTGGTGCTGCTGATCGCGTGTGCCAACGTCGCGAGCCTGATGCTGGCGCGCGCCGTTTCCCGCGAGCGCGAATGGGCCATGCGGGCCGCGCTGGGCGCAGGCCGCCTTCGCCTGGTGCGCCAATGTCTCACCGAAAGCGCTGTGCTGGGCCTCGGCGGTGGTGGGCTGGGCATTCTGCTGGCGGCGCTCGGCATACGCCCGTTTCTGGCCTTGTGGCCCGGCGATCTGCCACGTTCGAGCGAAGTGCATCTGGATTGGCGCGTGCTGGCGTTCACGCTGGCGCTTTCGGTCGTGAGCGGCCTGGCGTTCGGCATCGCGCCCGCATTGCGTGTTCCCACGCGCGGGCTCGAACGCATGCTCCGCGCCGGGATGCGGAGCGTAGCCGGCGGATCGCGCCGTCTGCACGGCGCTTTCGTCATCTCGGAGATCGCGCTGGCGGTCGTGTTGCTCTTCTCCGCCGGAATGCTGGGACGCACACTGCTGCGCCTTTCCGCGCTCGATCCGGGTGTCAACGTGCGCAATGTGCTGGTCTCTCGCATGGCGATTTCTCCCGCCGTCCTCCCGCAGCCCCCGCGCATGCGCGCCGCCTGGGACGAAGTTCTGGAAGGCGCCCGCCGCCTGCCGGGAGTCGCGGCCGTCACCGTGGTGGACACCGTTCCCATGCGCGAAGGCCACAACGAAAACGGCTATTGGACCACCGCGGCCGTGCCGCCCGAAAATCAGCAGCCCATCGCGCTCTCCACCTGCGTCACGCCGGATTACCTTAAAGTGATGGGCATTTCGCTGCGCCGGGGCCGCTTTTTCACGGAGCAGGACCGCATCGGCAGCCCGCGCGTCATCGTCATCGACGACGTGCTCGCACAAAGCGCCTTTGGCGGGCGCGACGCCGTCGGCCGGCAGCTCTGGATACCGGAAATGATGAATCCCCAGCCGTTGCTGGTGGTCGGCGTGGTGGGCCATGTCCGCTATTGGGGGCTCGCCGGAGACGATCAGTCCAAGGTGCGCGCCCAGTTCTACTATCCGCTCGCCCAGGTGCCGGATGGTTGGTTGCGACGCTGGTCCCAACTGATGTCCATCGCGGTGCGCACCACGGTCCCGCCGCTGAGCATCGTGCAGCCGTTGCGGCACGAGCTGCGCGGTGTAGCCAACGATCAGGTGCTGTACGAAGTGCGCACGATGGAACAACTCGCCCACGATACGCTCGCCCGCCAGCGATTCCTGCTGCTGCTGTTCGGCATCTTCGCCGGGCTGGCGTTGCTGCTCGCGTGTATCGGCATTTACGGCGTGGAGGCGTACCTCACCAGCCGCCGTGTGCCGGAGATCGGCTTGCGCATGGCGCTGGGGGCGACCGCGCGCCGGGTCCAATGGATGGTGCTGCGCGAGAGCCTCGGCATGATCGGTGCGGGCGCCGCCGTGGGCATCGTGGGCGCCCTGATCGCGGGCCGTTTGCTGCTGCGGGTGGTGCCGGGAATCGAACCCGGCGGAGCACTCACTTACGCCGTCACCCTGTCGGTGTTGATCGTCGCCGCACTGGTGGCCGGTTTCGTGCCGGCCCGCCGCGCCAGCCGCATCGATCCTATGCGTGCTCTAAGGCAGGATTAATGCTATGAGCTGGTGGCATCGACTTACGCATCGAGACGGGATGGAAGAGCAACTCGAAAAGGAGGTGAGCTTCCATCTCGATCAACACGCCTCCGATCTGATCGCGCAAGGCCGCGATCCCGTAGAAGCGCGGCGCGAGGCCCGGCTGGCGTTAGGCGGCCCCGAGCAAGCTAAAGAGCAATGCCGCGACGCGCGCGGTACCCGCTGGCTGGAAGAGCTGTGGCACGATTTCCGCTATGCCGTGCGCACACTCCGCAAACAGCCGGCGTTCGCCGCCCTGGCTGCCATGACCCTGGCCTTGGGCATCGGCGCGGCCACCGCGGTCTTCAGCCTCGTCAACACTGTCCTGCTGCGAGCCTTGCCTTATCGCGATCCACAAAGGCTGGTTTACCTTTGGGAGCCCAATCCCCGCTACGCCGGTGTTCCGGTGGAAGCCTTCGCACCCTTTGACGCCGACTTCTACGATTGGCAAAAGCAGAACCGCTCGTTCTCGAACCTGGCCTTGTTCACCGTCGACGACATGAATCTCTCCATAGATGGGAATGCCGCCCGCGTGAACGGTTCCCGCGTTACCGGAGAATTCTTCGAGCTGCTGGGAATTGCGCCCGAACTTGGCCGCGCCGTAGGCCCCGATGACGACCAGCCTGGAAAGGGACAAGTCGCCGTAATCAGCCACGCGCTCTGGCAATCGCGATTTGGTTCCGATCGCGGCGTGCTCGGCAAGCAGTTGCTGCTGAACGCGCGCCCTTACCTCATCGTAGGCGTGATGCCCGCCGGATTTGCATTTCCGCACGAGACCGAAAGTATAGACACCATGGGCAAACGGACCGATGTCTGGGTGCCCTTGGCATTCACGCCGCAACAACGCGCCGCCCGCGACGATGGACCGGGCAATGCCATCGGCCGCCTGCGGCCAGGCGTCTCGCTGCGCCAGGCGCAGGCGGAAATGAGTGCCATCGTGGCCCGTATCGACCCGCTCCATCCGGCGGCATTTCAAGGTTCGCATGCCCTGGTGCGGCCGTTTGACGTTTCCATAACCGGAGCATCGCGCCGTGCGCTGCTGATCTTCATGGCGGCCGTGCTGCTGGTGCTGCTGATCGCGTCGAGCAATGTCGCCAGCCTGGTTCTGGCCCGCGCCTCCGGCAGAACTCTGGAGATCGGCGTACGCACCGCGCTGGGCGCTTCCCGCCTTCGCCTCATCCGCCAGTTACTGGTTGAATCCCTGTGTCTCGCCGGCAGCGGCGGAGTTCTGGGAACCCTGGCGGCATATCTGGCGATTCGCTTTCTGATACATGCCAATCCGGGCAAAATCCCCCGCATCGAAGAGATCTCTATGGACTGGCGGGTGCTGCTGTTTGCCTTAGGCGCGGCCCTAGCGACTGCGGGTTTGTTTGGTTTATTTCCTGCGCTGTCCGCCTCGCGCTCAAATTTAAACGACGCACTGAAAGGCGCGGGCCGGCGCACGGCGAAAGGGGCCGCGGTTCGATTCCGCAATGGACTCACGATCGCGGAAGTGGCGCTCACCTTCGTGCTGCTGGCCGGTGCGGGCTTGCTGATTCGCAGCTTTATCAAGCTGCAATCCGTTGACAAAGGATTTGCAGCGCAGTCTACCGTCACCATGCATATCCAGCTCGATTCCAGATACCGACAAGCGGAGCGCCAGAAAGGGTTTTTCCGCAGCTTGCTCGATCGTGCCGGCGCGCTGCCTGGAGTGGAGGCCGCCGCGGCCATCGACCATCTCCCCCTCAGCGGTGGCGAGTCTCTTGCGAATGGCCTGCAAGTGGAGGGGCGCCCATCCGATAGCGCCACGCTGTATGAAATGCGCTCCATCACGCCGCGTTATTTTGCCGCCATGGGCATTCGGCTGCTCGCCGGCAGAGTTTTTACGGATGACGATACCGCCGTCCGGCCGCCGGTAGTTATCGTGAGCCGGAACTTCGCCAGGAAATACTTTCCCGGCGAAGATGCGGTGGGAAAGCGGCTCCACATGGGCGATAGTCCGGGGTCCATCACCATCGTAGGCGTCGTGGCCGACGTAAGGTATCAGAGCCTGGAGGCCATCCCGCCCATGCAGGTTTACACCCCCCTCTGGCAAAACAGCCCCAACGCCGCTTTCGTCGCGGTCCGCACCGCGCTGCCTGCCGATCGCGTGGCAGCGGACATGCGCGCCCTGGTGCGAAGTCTGGATCCCGCCGTGGCGCTCGCCGATGTGGGGACGATGCGCCAGTTGGTCTCGGCAGCCGCCGCGGAGCGCCGCTTTCAGACGGTGCTGCTGACGGCCTTTGGCGGGCTCGCGCTGCTGCTGTCGCTGGTGGGATTGTACGCGTTGATGAGCTTTTCGGTCGCGCAGAGGACCGCGGAAATCGGTATCCGCATGGCGCTGGGAGCACAGCGGGCTAACGTCATGCGCATGATTTTGCAACAGGGATCGGCCCTCGCGCTCATCGGAATTGCGCTGGGGTTTGGCAGCGCCTGGGTGACCACGCGTACCCTGGCCAGCCTGCTCTACGAGGTGCAGCCCGCGGACGCCCCCACTTTCCTGGGTGCGGCTGCTTTGTTCTGCGTGGTAGCCCTGGCTGCGTGTTATGTGCCGGCCCGTCGCGCCGCGCGCGTGGATCCGATCGTTTCCCTGCGCTACGAGTAAACTTCGCGGGACCAGTACTCCCAATCCCCAGTCCGTTAGAATGAATACATGGGCGACCGCCTGTTCGAACTTCTGGATTTCTTCCTTGAGCGCCCACCGCTCACCGGCGCTTTGGTGTGTGGTGCGCTGTACCTGCTGAAACGATCGCGCAAACCGCACTTAACCGAGGCGGAACGGCAGCACGCTGTAGATCTTTCCGAGGCGCAGCGCACTTACGCCGAGAAGATGTACGATCCGATCACCGACGAAGAGCAGGCCGCCGTACTTCGCACGCGCCGGTGACCGTCCGATCGCACCCGGCCCTATCCCGCTGGTTCGATGATGGCTGACATAGACCCCGCGCAACGCGGCAGGCGCGGATCGGGGCCGTACGCGTGGATCTGGTCGCGCGCGAACTCGGCTTGCGGCCGCTCGCAGGTGATGATCACCGTCCGCCCGCAGCGGTCCACCTCTTCGGCATGCCGGAAAGCTTCTTCGAGCGTGAAGATGAAGAGTCTCTGCAGCATTTCGATCACATAGTCGTAACTGTGATCGTTGTCGTCGAGCAATACGACATTGTAGAGGGGAACGATCGATTCCCGCTCGGTGATTCGGGTCTCCGGAGCAACCGTGGTTTTCGGCATGGCCCGCTACGCATTAGTATGCCATGCGGAGGCGTTCGCCGGAAGACCCAGTACGCCGCACTATCCCAGAACCTCTCGCAAACTGTGTACCAGGATATATGCATCCAGTCCACGCGAAAAGTACTTCAGGTAATAGAAGTCATACTCCAGGCGGCGCAGCGTATCTTCCGGCCGATCCTTCGGTGTATTGATTTGGGCCCAGCCGGTGAGGCCCGGCTTTACCGCGTAACGCTGCCGGTAAAATGGGATGCGCTCGGCCAGGATGTTTGCGAATTCGCTCCGCTCCGCGCGTGGTCCCACAAAGCACATTTCCCCGCGCAGGATGTTCCACAGTTGCGGCAACCTGTCGAATCGCCAGCGCCTGATAAACCGCTGCACGCGATTCCTGTTTTGCCCTGGGCCAGCTGGGCCTAAGGTGTAAAGCGTGAATGGACGGCCGCCCAGACCCACGCATTCCTGCCGCTGCAGCAGCGCGCCGCGAGATGACAGCTTCAATAACACCGCGGCCAGCAACAGCAGCGGCGCGGAGAGAATAGTCAAAATCAGCGCCAGCAGTCCGTGCGCCAGAGACTGGTAAAGCAGCCGCTGCGGACGCGGGCGAAACGAAAGGAGCATATCCCACGGGCGCAGCTCGCCCAGTTGGACGCGGCCGCATAACTGCTCGTAGGCGGAGGACGCTTCATCGATGGCTGTCCCGCCGTAACGTAGCTGCAGCAGATCGGCGATGGGCATCCGATCCCGCCGTTCGGCGAATCCCACCACCAGGCGGTCGGGTGTGAGTTCGGCCGCAATTCGCGGCAGGGCGCCGAGGGGCCCGCGCATCTTGCCGCATTCCGGCGCGGCCACAGCTTCCGAGTCATCCACATAGCCGATGACCTCGAGGCCCAGTTCCGGGTGTGCGCCGATATAGCCCGCCATTTCCGCCAGCACGGGACACATCCCGACAAACAGAATGCGCTGTGGACCCACCACGCGCAATACGAAAGCGCTATATGCTATGCGCCACGCGAACAGCGCCACCACCAACACACCGCACGCCGGGACCATCAGGCGAAGCGGCAGCGGCAGCCCGCCATTCACATAACCTAGAACGCCCTGGGCCACCAGCGCGATGCCCATCACCAGCAATAACTGCTGGACCAGCAGCACGCGCGACTTCACATGAATGTTTACGTACAAATCCTCGAAGTACAAGCCGAAAACAATACTGGCCGCCGCCAACGCGATCCGCATCAGGCCATTGTCGGACATCAAAAACACGGAGGGGTCCACGCCCAGTATCAGGAACGTCACCACCAGAAAGCAGGCGGCGATAAGCAGAATTTCACTGAAGAGCAGGGCCAGCGCCCCAACTGGTACGAAAGCTCGGGACAAACTGCCCATTATAGCCGTATTGGCGCGGGCCGCCGCGTAAGCTGCGATAATGAGACTAGCCGCACGATTTACGCATGATTAGTTGATTTACGCATGATTTACTTGGACCATCACGCCACTACTCCGCTCGATCCACGCGTGCTCGCCGCCATGACGCCGTATCTTACCGGCCGGTTCGGTAACGCGGCGAGCCGCAGCCACCAGTTCGGCTGGGAGGCGGCGCAGGCGGTCGACGAAGCACGCCGGCGGATTGCGCGGCTTATCGGCGCATCTCCGGAAGAGATTGTTTTCTCGAGCGGCGCGACCGAATCGAACAACCTGGCGCTGAAGGGTGTGGCGGAAGCGTACGCCGGCCAGGGCGATCACATAGTCACTTGCGCCATTGAACACAAGGCGGTGCTGGACGTCTGCCGGAGTCTGGAGCAGCGCGGCGCACGGGTCACCCGCGTGCCGGCGGGACGCGACGGGCGCGTGGATCCCGGCGAGGTGGAAGCGGCCATCGGCGAACGCACCGTGCTGGTCTCCATCATGTATGCGAATAACGAAGTCGGCACCTTGCAACCGGTGGCCGAAATCGGTCGGATCTGCCGCGAACGCGGTGTCCTGTTCCACAGCGATGCCGCGCAAGCGGTGGGCAAGGTTCCGGTGAACGTCGTTGCCGACCGCATCGACCTGCTCTCGATTTCGGCGCACAAACTGTACGGGCCGAAAGGTGTTGGCGTTCTGTACGTCCGCCGGCGCGATCCGCGCGTGCGCTTGTCCGCCCAGATGGATGGCGGCGGACACGAGCGCGGCATAAGGTCCGGCACGTTGAACGTACCGGGCATTGTGGGCCTCGGCGAAGCTTGCGCCATTTGCGAGCAGGAAATGGGCAACGAAAGCGCCCGTCTGCATCGTCTGCGCGACCGCTTGCGCGCGAAGCTCGAAAGCGAACTGGAAGATGTCCGGGTCAACGGCAGCATGGAGCATCGCCTGCCGCATAACCTGAGCATGAGCTTCGCGGGCGTGGAAGCTGAATCCCTGATGATGGGGATCGGCGGCGTGGCACTATCCAGCGGATCGGCGTGCACCTCGGCCATCATGGAACCGAGCTATGTGCTCAAGGCCATGGGACTCTCGGACGAGGCGGCTTACAGTTCGCTCCGCTTTGGGCTGGGGCGCTTTAACACCGAAGAAGAAGTGGATTGCGCGGCGGCCAGCATAGTAGAAGCCGTCGGGAAGCTACGGGAACTTAAAGGCACAATATGATTCAAGTCACTGAGAAGGCGCAAGAGCGCATCCGCCGGATACTGGCGAAAGAGGGTGTGGCAGGCGGTCTGCGATTGGCTGTGCAGGGCGGCGGCTGTTCGGGCCTGTCATATCTGTTCAAGCTCGAAACCAAGCCACGCGACAGCGATCATATATTCGGGTCCGACGATGCGAAGGTGCTGATCGATCCCAAGAGCTTCGTGTATCTGGACGGCCTGACGCTCGATTATCGGGAGTCGCTGATCCAATCCGGATTCGTGATCGAGAATCCGAATGCGGCGAAGACCTGCAGTTGCGGCACGTCTTTCTCCACGCAGTAATCCGACATTTGTGGGGGGTAGGACTCCAGTCCTGCGGCGGGTCTCCAGACCCGCCCTTCGCTGGGTTCATGTGCTAGCATCGCTGGAATGATACGGCAAACCTTCGGCACCCTCCTGCTTCTTGCTTTCCCACTCTGCTGTCCCGGGGCCCTGACGGACGACCCCGACGTCAATGGCGCGGAACGCCTGTTCACGGCTTGGATTCGCGGGCAGATCGCCTATCGGAACCTCCCCGGACTCGCCGTCGGCGTCGTGTCCGGCCAGCAGCTGGTCTGGGCGCAAGGATTTGGATTCGCAGATGTGGACAAGAAGACTCCCATGACGCCTGCGACGAAGTTCCGCATGGCTTCGCACAGCAAGCTCTTCACCGCCACCGCGATCATGCAGTTGCGGGACGCGGGAAAGGTCCACCTCGATGACGCCGTGTCGGCCTACCTTCCCTGGTTCCATATCGGTCCCGCCGGCGCGGACGACCCTGCCATTACCATCGAAGAACTCCTCACCCACAGCGCGGGATTGCCGCGCGAGGCTGGTCCACACTGGTCCGAACTGAGCTTCCCCGATGCCGAGGGTGTGCAGCAATTCGTCCAGACACACCAGGCGGCATTCTCGCCGGAGGTTCGCTGGAAGTATTCGAATTTAGGATTTACCATCGCGGGGATGGTGGTAGAGGCGATCTCCGGAGAGAAGTGGGCCGCCTACGTACAGAACCATATCTTCAACCCGCTGGGAATGACAGCTTCCAGCGTGGATCAGGATGTGGAGGGCCTGGCCACGGGCTATGGTGCACGCAGGCCCGACGGCACGCGCGCGAAAATGCCTTTCGTGGACGCCCGCGCCATGGGTCCGGCCACAGGCATTACTTCGAACGTTGAGGACATGGCCAAATTCGTATCCCTCCAATTCCGTCAAGACAAAGTTGGCGGCAGCCAGATCCTCTCGGCCGGCGCGCTCCGCCAGATGCATCGCGTGCGCGTGCTCGACAATAACTGGCAAGCCGGTAATGCCATCGGCTTCGCGGTGATCCGCAATGGAGAGAAGACCTATGTGGGGCACGGCGGTTCGTACTTCGGCTACAAGACTCAGACCTACATGCAAATGGAGCCCAAGGTCGGTGTGATCGTACTGACCAATGCCGACGACTCTAATCCCAGTGACATAGCGCTCCACCTGATGCAGTCGGTCGGCGAGGCAGTTGCCAAAGCCTCTCACGTGGCTGCCCCAATAGTCACGTGGGATGCGTCGTGGAGCCGCTTCGCTGGAACGTATCGCAGCCGGAACGGGATCGTATCGGAAGTGGTCGAGCTGAATCACCGCTTCGTGACGTTCGATCCGTCAGCCCCGTACCCGGAGCATCCCGCGAGTCTGGAACCGATCGGCAATGGGCAGTTTCGCATTGATGCGCCCACCGGCGGAGGCCCGGTTGGAGAGATCGTGCGCTTTGTGGAACAAGATGGCAAAATTGTCAGGATGTACGCCGGCAGCAGCTATTCCGATCGCGTGAACGACCAGCCATAATCGTGGCGCGAACACAGGATGGGTTAAACTTATCTGGTCCGCATGCCGCTCTCCGCCGGGACGAAACTTGGACCCTATGAGATCCTCGCGCCCATCGGCGCCGGAGGCATGGGGGAAGTGTATCGCGCCCACGATCCGAGAATGGGCCGCGACGTCGCCATCAAGATCTCCGCGGAGCGCTTCAGCGATCGCTTCTCCCGCGAAGTGCACACGGTGGCCGCGCTGAATCATCCAAACATCTGCCACCTTTACGACGTCGGACCCGATTACCTGGTGATGGAGTTGGTGGATGGTCCCACACTGGCGGAACGAATCAGGCAAGGCGCCGTCCCCCTGGAAGAAGCCCTTCAGATCGCCAGGCAGATCGCCGACGCGCTGGAAGACGCGCACGAAAAGGGCATCGTGCACCGCGATCTGAAGCCGGGCAACATCATCCTGCGGCCGGACGGCACGGTGAAGGTACTGGATTTCGGATTGGCCAAGGTGACGGACAAAACCCCTTCCGGCGAACGCTTCGAGCACTCGCAGAGCCTGACGGTGGACCCGGTCAGCCGCGTGGGAGTGGTGGTCGGTACCGCTGCCTACATGCCTCCCGAACAGGCGCGTGGGAAGTTGGTGGATAAACGCGCGGACATTTGGGCTTTCGGCGTCATCCTGTTCGAGATGCTCACGGGCGATCGGCTTTTCGCGGGGGAAACGATCTCCGACACCCTCATCGAAGTTGCCACCAGGGAACCGCGGTGGGAGCGGATTCCGGTGCAGGTCCGGCGCCTGCTGCGGCGCTGCCTGGAGAAGGACCCCAAACGGCGGCTGCGGGATATCGGGGATGCCTGGTCCTGGCTCGAAGACGCGCCGCCAGAGGGAGCAGTTTCGGCAGCGGTCTCCGGGAAAAAGGCCGGCCGCTGGAGACTGCCGTTCACCCTCGCCGCCATCGCGAGCCTGATCGCCGCGGCGTTCGCCGCCGGCCATTTCACGCGCCGGATTCCCGATGCCGCCGCTATCCGGTTTTCATTTGCGCCGCCATTCAAGTCGCATGGCGTCGAGGTGGCCGTGTCGCCGGATGGGACGCGCATCGCTTTCACGGGCGTCTATGGAGCTATGGGCCTCTGGCTGAGCTCCATCGACTCCTCAACGACCGAAAAACTGTCAGTTACGGAAGACGCTTTAAGCCCGTTCTGGTCACCCGATGGACGCTCTTTGGGTTTTATTTCCGCAGACGGCCAGGTACGAAGACTGAACCTCGGCAGCATACAAACTCCGCCGCAGACGTTGACTTCATCCGCCAATCCATTCGCCGGCGCCGCCTGGAGTCCGGAGGGCGTCATCTTGTTTCAGCCGGAGCAGACCGGGAGCGGGCTTTCTCGCGTTCCGTCCGGCGGCGGCACGCCCGCTCCGGCAACCAGGTTGAATTCCGCGCGAAAGGAAATCGTCCATCGATATCCGCAATTTCTGCCCGACGGCCGCCACTTTATCTATTGGGCCTGGAGCGCGCTCGAAGAGAATACCGGAGAATACATCGGCTCGCTCGATCCGTCGGAGAAACTGCCGGAAGGCCCGCTGGTGCGCACCTGGCGCGAGGCGCTCTACGCCGACCCCGGCTATCTGCTGTATCTGGAAGGTAAGACCCTCATGGCGCGCCCCTTCGACCCGGCCAGGCTGCGGTTTACCGGCGAACCCCATGCCTTGCCGGAGCGGATAGGGATGCATTGGGGAACCACGGGCCGCGCCATGTTTTCGACGTCGGCAACTGGGGCTATGGTCTACCAGGAAGCCTTGGCGCAACCGGGATCCCGCATCGTCTTGCGAGGCCGGGCCGGGAACGTGCTGCGCACCATTGAGGCGCCCGCGGGAAGCCAGTGGCCTTCGCTCGACCCGCGGGGTACACACGTGGCCATTCAAGGCGAGGACGAGAACACGGTGGAGGAACTCTGGACCATCGACCTGGAGAGAGGTTTTTCTACTCGCCTGACCGCGACGCACGGTTCTAACCAGCGGCCCATTTGGTCGCCGGACGGGCAGCGCATCGCGTTCATGTCGAATCGCGCCGGGGCCTACGATCTTTACGCGAAGAACGCAGACGGCACCGGCGACGATGAACTGCTGGTGAAGTCGGCGCATACGAAGTCGCCGGTAGGATGGTCGATGGATGGGAGATTCCTGGTTTACGTCGAACCCGGCCCTGACACAATAAACAACATCTGGGTGCTGCCGATGGAGGGGGAACGCAAACCGATTCCGTCTTTCAAGACCGGGTTCAACGAATATTCCGGAAGTCTGTCGCCAGTCCCGGACAACCAGGGGCGTCTGTGGATGGCCTACCACTCGGATGAAACGGGGACGTCACAGGTCTATCTGCGCCCGTTCCTGCCTGACGCGCCGGGCGGACCGGCGGGGGCTGCGGTGCGCATCTCGGCGACCGGCGGAAGTTGGCCGCTTTGGCGAAAGGATGGCAAGGAACTGTTCTACCAGGAGGGTGGGCAGCTGATGGCGGTGGATGTGAAGCTCGGCAACGCGTTGGAATTCGGCATACCGCATAAGCTGTTCGATTCGGGTGGCGGTTACGCCCCCTTTGGAGACGGCCAGCGCTTTCTATTCGTCGAGTCCGCGGGCGATCCGCCGGCCGCCAGGATCAACGTGGTGCTGAACTGGCCTGCCGAGTTGGCCGCTAGGTAGCGCGGGAGGGATAGGCTCCCGCGCTGCCCAACATCGGCTTCGTTACGGCGTAAGGCTCCACACCGTTCCGCCGCCGCCGCTGCCACCGGAGTTGGTAGTGCCATAGAGAGTGCCGTTGGCGGAACCCTTCAAACCACCGAGCGGGAATCCACCGTCCGCCCCTCCGGTAAAGCTGTGCAGCGTCGTTAACACACCGCTAGGAGCCAACTTGAAAACCGTTCCGGCGGAGTTATCGCAGCCGCGGCAGCTGGTTGTGCCGAATAGATTGCCGGCCTTGTCGATGTGTAAGCTTCCGCTGGGAAAGCCCCCGTCCGACCCGCAGGTGAAGTTGTAGAGCACCATCTCCATCTCCATCCCCATCATCGACATCCACTCGTACACCGTTCCGCAGTTGTGAGTGCCGCCGAACTCCGTCGTGCCGTACAGGCTTCCCTGCGCGTCCTGCACCAAAGATCCGAAAATGGGAGTTGCCCCGTCCCCGCGGGCGCCAAAGTCGTGTAGGGTCGTCATCATCGTGCCGTTCGGCATAATGCTGAAGAGCGCGCCGCCGCCGTGAGTGCCGCCCGACGACGTGGTGCCGTAAAGGGTACCCTTCTGACCCGCCGTCAAACCTGTTAAGGGATCTCCGCCGTCCGCACCCGCTTTGAAGTTGAAAAGTACCTTCTCGTTGCTCGCATCTGCCACGAACACAGTTCCCGCGCCGGAAGAGCCACCGTAGCTGGTGCCGTAAAAGGTGCCCGCCGGGCCCATCACCAGACCTGTGAAGGGAGTCGCACCGTCCTCCTTACCTCCGGCGAAGGTGTGCAGCACCATGTACATATTCCCCATCGAAGGCATCAACTCGTACATCACTCCACAGCCCATGTTGAAGACCTCGCATGTTCCGGCGCCGCCGTTGACGGTGGTGCCGTACAGGTTGCCCGACGCGTCCATTACCAAACCGGCGTAGGGATTTGCGCCGTCCGGACCGCAGGTAAAGTTGTAGAGCACCATCTCCATCTCCATCCCCATCATCGGCATCACCTCGTACACGGTGCCGCAGTTGCTGGCGCCGCCGAACGCCGTCGTGCCGTATAGGTTACCGTTCGCGTCCTGTATCACAGCGTTGAAAGGCGATCCCCCGTCCGCCCCGCCCGTGAAACTATGGAGCGTGCTGAAAGTCGGTTTCAATGATGGCGCGTCTCCAGGTGTCTGGGCCTGCGACCCGGCCGCTGTCACAATCGCCGATGTCAGCGCCAGCGTGATACTGACTGCACGCAGGCGCGTTTTGAAAGTCTGTTTAGTTTCCGTCATGTGCTCCTCCTCGGGATCAACTGTAATGGGGCTTGCAGCGTCCATATTCGGTCTTCCTGTGTTCGCCCCAAGCGCTTCTCTGGTGGATCGCGTCCCAAACGAGTGCAAACATTCCGCCAAACCCGGAACAGATCGAACGGCTTTGCGCAGGTCTCTGATAATCCAACCGCTTGCGAACGACAGGCGGAATGGGCCGGCGCCTGTGGCGAGGCTAAACCCTATCCGATCGGGTGACGCCTATCCGATCGGATAGGAATGGCTTATGCTAAGAAATCGGCCCCATGGATCACCTGCACAATCCGAGCCTGATCGGTATCGGCGGCTCGGTCGAAGGCGGCACCTTCGCACTTGCGGGCGACGAGATCTCCATCGGCCGGGACCACACCAACGGGCTGCCCATCAACGATCGCTCGGTTTCGAGACGGCATTGCTCCATCCGCAAACTGGCCACGGAACGATTTGAAATCCGCGATCTGGGAAGCCGGAACGGAACTGCGGTAAACGGCCTGCCGGTCACGGCACGGGTGCTGGGAGACGGCGACGAAATCCGACTGGGCGACTGCTATTTTCGGTTCCGCCTGGTGGGATCGAGCGGGCGCCAGAGTCAAGTTCCAGTCCGCATTGACCAGGCCGCGCTGGACACGCGGACCCTGCTCCTCGACCGGCTCGAGGCGGGCTCTTCGCCCGGCCTCGCGCTTCTCGTCAAGATCGGCATGGGCATGCAGATGGTCCGGGGAACGGGAGAGATCGCCCAACACTTGCTGGCGTGCATCTTTGAAGCGATTCCCGCCGAGCGCGGCGCAGTCGTGTTATTCGATCCAGGCCGGGACGATCCGGCCTTCGCCTACTCCCGGGATCGCGATGGGACGCCGAACGCGGCGGCGCGCGTCGATAGCTCGATTGTGGCCCAGGCACGCCACGAAGGAATCGCGGTCTTGGCCGCCAGCCCTCAGCCGGATGGCTCGCCGGGCTGCGCGCTGGCCGCGCCGATCAAGAGCCAGGATACGATACTCGGTCTCATCTACCTGGAGGCAACATCTCCGCGCGTCGTATTCGACGATGCGCACCTCCAGTTGGCAGCCGCTATCGGCGGGATACTGGGCGCGCCCTTTGAAAATGCCCGCCGTCTGGAATGGCTCGAATCGGAGAATCGCCGTCTCCAGGAAGTAGTCGATATTGAGCACGACATGGTGGGAGGCGGCCCACGGATGCGCGAGATTTTCCAGTTCGTGGGCAAGGTCGCGCCAACGGGTTCCACCGTCCTGATCCGAGGTGAAAGCGGAACCGGTAAGGAGTTGGTGGCGCGCGCCATTCATCGGAACAGCCCGCGCGCGGGCCAGCGTTTCCTCGCCATCAACTGCGCCGCGTTGACCGAGACGCTCCTCGAAACCGAGCTGTTCGGGCACGAAAAAGGCGCATTCACCGGAGCGATTGTAAGAAAACAGGGAAAGCTGGAAATGGCCGACCGGGGCACCCTGTTTCTGGACGAAGTAGGGGAGCTTCCACTGGCATTCCAGAGCAAACTGCTGCGCGTGCTCCAGGAACGCGAGTTCGAGCGGGTGGGGGGGACCCAGCCGATCCGGGTGGATGTGCGCCTCTTAGCCGCGACCAACCGGGACCTGGAAAGCGCCATAGCCGGCGGCGCCTTCCGCAAAGACCTCTATTACAGGCTGAACGTCGTGTCTCTGGACATGCCGCCTTTACGCGACCGCCGCGAAGACATTCCGATGCTGGCCCGATACTTTGCCGCCAAACATGGCAAGCGGGTCACGCGTAGGCTGGCTGGGCTCTCTCCGGATGCACTGGCCTGTTTGCAGGCTTATGACTGGCCTGGCAACGTGCGGGAACTCGAAAATGCCATCGAACGCGGCGTGGTACTCGGCACAACCGATCTGATTATTCCCGAGGACCTGCCCGAAGCCGTCCTGGATGCTCCGGCAGCATCGGAGGCGATTGGCGGATACCACCAGACGCTGGCGGGCGAGAAGAAACGCGCGATTCTCGCCGCGCTAGGCCGGGCGGGCGGCAACTATACCGAAGCGGCAAAACTACTTGGCATTCATCCCAACTATCTGCACCGGCTGGTCCGCAATCTCGACCTGAAGAAAGAGGTGAAGAAGACGCCCGGCCGCTGACCCGTGGCGCGCCAGCAAGAAGCTGCCCACTACATCGCCGCGATCACCGCGTCGGTGAACTCGGCCGTGCCCGCTCGGCCGCCCACATCCCGCGTCAGGTGTTCAGCCTCGCGGTAAACCCGTTCCACGGCGCCCTGCAGCTTCTGTGCCGCGGCGCGTTCGCCCAAATGCGCCAGCATCAGCGCCGCCGATTGCATCAGCGCCGTAGGATTAGCCATGCCCTTCCCGGCGATATCCGGCGCCGTCCCGTGCACCGCCTCGAAGACGGCGTGCCGATCGCCGATGTTCGCACCCGGCACGATGCCCAGCCCGCCTACCAGCCCCGCCGCCAGGTCCGAAACAATGTCGCCATACAGGTTCGGCAGCAGCAGCACGTCGAACGTCTCCGGACGCATCACCAGTTGCATGCACGCATTATCCACGATCAGTTCGTTATATTCGATTCCACCGTACTCGGCCGCGACCGCGCGGCAGCACTTCAGGAAAAGGCCGTCGCTCATTTTCATGATGTTGGCTTTGTGGATGGCCGTGACTTTGTGGCGCCCCTCGCGCCGCGCGTACGCAAAAGCAGCCCGCGCAATCTTCATGGAAGCCGTTTTGGTAATGATCTTCAGGCTCTCCACCACGTCCGGCACCACTTCGTGTTCCAGCCCCGAGTACAGGTCTTCGGTGTTCTCACGGAATATCGCCAGGTCGATGGCCAGGTCGCTGAAGCGCGTGCGCAAGCCTGGCAGCAGGCGCACCGGACGGAAATTCACGTACAGCCCGAGCTTCTTGCGCAGCGCCACGTTGATGCTCTGATGCCCGCCACCGATCGGTGTGGACGTGGGTCCTTTAAGTCCCACGCGGGTACACTCGAGCGAGGCGAACACGTCGTCGGGGAGCAATTGTCCCAGCTCTTCGAGCGCTTTCGCGCCGGCCTCCACGCGCTCCCATTCCAAGTCCACGCCGGTGGCTTCGACGGCCCGCGTGGTGGCCTCGGCGACTTCGGGTCCGATGCCATCTCCCGGTATCAGTGTGATCAGGCGCGCCATTCCCGCTATTATAAGAGCGGGCGGGTGGACCACGCATTTTCGTCCGCCTACCCGGCTGCGAGACGCGCATGATTCCCGATTGGCCTTCCGAGCGCTGGCACATGGTGGAGCGCCAGATCCGTAAGCGCGGCATCCACGACCCGCGCGTGCTGCAGGCCATGCTCGCCATACCGCGCGAGGAGTTCATCCCGCACGATTACCGCGTCTGCAGCTACCAGGACGAGCCGGTGCAGATCGGATACGGCCAGTCCATCTCCCAGCCGTATATGACCGCGCTGATGGCGGAATTACTCGAACTGACCGGAAGCGAAACCGTTTTGGACGTTGGCGGCGGCTCCGGTTACCACGCGGCTGTGCTGGGTCAACTGGCCGCCCGGGTTATCTCCATCGAGATCATTCCGGCGCTGGCGCGGCAAGCCGGGCAGAACCTCTTACGCACGGGACTGGGCGGCAACATCGAAGTGGTCCGAGGTGACGGATCCCAGGGATGGCCCGAGGCCGCACCCTATGCGGGCATTTCCGTAGCTGCCGCCGCACCGGATATACCGGAACCTTTGCTGGCGCAACTGGGCGACCCCGGGCGGCTGGTGATCCCAGTGGGCAGCCGCTTCGACCAGGAACTGCGAGTCATCGCCAAAGCGAACGGCATGATCCGCGAACGCGTGGCGACTTTCTGCCGCTTCGTGCCGCTGCGAGGAGACAAGGGATGGCAATGATTCTAGCGGGTCCTGGGTCCTGGGTCCTGGGTTCTGGGTCCTGGCGTTCACACCGCAAACGGTTGAGGCTCTTACCAGCACCTGGCACCCAGCACCCAACACCCAGAGGTACACTGTGGTGTCCATATGTCGAAATACAAGACACTCCTTTGCAGCCTGGCCGTGACTGCCGCGTCCGCACTTCTGGCACAGGATGCCGGGCCGCCGGTTCTGATGCATCTTTACCCCGTGGCACTCGATGCCGGCGGCCAACCGGTGACCGATCTCACCCCGGCCGATTTCAAGATCGTCGACGAAAGCAGCCCAGAGACCATCTTCTTCTTCCGCAAGCCCGCGAGTGGGCCGGCCGCCCCACTTGCGCCCCTGGAGCGCTCCAACCGGCCCGGCGGCGTAATACCGCATACGACCGTCATCATGTTCGACATGATGAATGAAAATCAGCCCGACCGGCTGGAGAACTGGAAGACCTTGGATAAATCGCTGCCGCAGCTCGAATCGGGTGAGAACATATACTTCTACATTTTCAATCTGGAGGGCGAGTTGGTTCCGATTCATGCTCTAGGACCCAAGTCCCCCGCCGATGCCACTTGGCCGCACGACGTCGTGCCGGTTCTTGACGCAGCCATGAAGGCGGCCAGCCACGGCCGGCCGGTGCACTTGGGCCAGGAGGATCAGGTGAAAAAGACCTTCCATCAGCTCGAGGTGCTCGCCAACCAACTGGCCGCGTTTCCGGGCCGCAGGGACATCGTCTGGATTACGGACGGCATGCAGAACGTCTACAACTCCAAGCTGCCGTGCAACGGGGATTGGGTGGATTGCGCTCTTTACGTTCCCCACCTGGCCGTGACCCTGGCGCAAACCAACGTCGCAGTTAATCCGCTTTCGTATGGCCGGGATCTCGGCACATCGCTTAATCCGATCATGCAAATGGATACAAAGGGTCCCACCGGCGCAACCTCCAACACTACCAACAACCCGATGGGCGATGCGGCGCCACAAAACGCGCAATCTGCCCAGGGCACCGATCCTGCCCTGGACCTCGCGCAAATGGCCCTTATGACTGGCGGCCACGCCTACTTCCGGCAGGACATTCGTGCCGTATTGAAGCAGGTGGCCACCGACGATGCGAATGCTTTCGAGATTGCGTACGCACCGTCGGCCGAGAATTGGAATAATAAATGGCACCGGATACACATCACCTGCGAGCGGAGCGGAGTCAAACTGCAGGTTAGGGAGCGTTATTACGCGCTACAGGATGCCAGGCCGCCCGGGGAGAGAATGAAGGCAGTTTTGATGGCCGCCTATCAGAGTCCCACGGACATAGCTGAGATCGGCCTGCGCACCAAGTTCGCGCCGCTCGAGGGAGGCAAGAACGGCGTGCATATGGACATCCGCATAGATCCGACGGACCTGATGCTTCGCGAGCAAGGCGGCAAGTATACGGGTGCCCTATATTTGCTGATCTCCGATCGCAATGCCTCTGCCCCGCTGGGCCAGCCGGTCGTGTTGAACCTGAATCCTGAATTGACGGCGGACCAGTACAAGATGGTTATGAAGGAGGGGCTCCCCATCGCGCAGGACCACCCTACTACCGAGGCCGTGCAGCAAGTCCGCATCATTCTTCTCGATCAGAACACGAACGCCGTCGGTTCCGTCACCTTTCCAGTGAAGTAGCCCAGGCAGCGCGCCAGGCGAGCCGCGCGCTCCGCCTAAACATATCGTGGTACGATATATTTAGAAAGGGGGAGCGTGCCCACGCCGGCATTGAATGCGGCCGATTACCAGGCCTTGGCCGAATTGCGCTACCAGATCCGCCGCTTCCTGCGCTTTAGCGAGCAGGCGGCCCGGCGGGCCGGACTCGAACCCGCGCAGCACCAGTTGCTCCTGGCCGTCAAAGCGCACTCCGGCGAGCCCACGGTGGGCCAGTTAGCCGAGCGGCTGCAGCTTCGCCATCATAGCGTAGTGGGGCTCATCGACCGGCTGGCGGAGAGCGGGTCGGTCCGGCGCAGCCGCGCGGCCGCCGACCGGCGGCAGGTCTGCGTCCGCCTGACACCGCAGGGCGAATCCGTGTTGCGCAAGCTCTCGCTCGAACATCGCGCCGAACTGGGAGCCGCGGGCAGCGCGCTGACGGCGGCGCTGCAGGCGATTCTGGCACGGCCCCACGCGGCGCACACCAAATAAAGACAAGTGAGACACCATGCATAACAAGCTAGGCGACTTCACATGCACGCCACGCATGATTCTGATCTCCGCGATGGCCGTCGGCATCGGTTTGATCAGCGCCTTCGTAGCGCTCGGCTTGCTGAAATTGATTGGCCTGTTCACCAATCTCTTTTTCTTCGGACGCTGGAGCGCCGCGCTGGTCTCCCCGGCCGGGAATCATCTGGGCTGGTGGGAGATCCTGGTGCCGGTGGTGGGCGCGCTCATCATCGGCATCATGGCGCGCTACGGTTCGGAGCGTATTCGCGGCCACGGCATTCCCGAAGCCATCGAAGCCATCCTGATCGGCGGCAGCCGCATCGAGCCGAAGGTGGCGCTGCTGAAGCCGCTGTCCTCTGCGCTCTCCATCGGGACAGGCGGTCCGTTCGGCGCCGAAGGACCCATCATCATGACCGGCGGCGCAGTCGGGTCCATGATCGCCCAACTCTTCCATCTCACCAGCAACGAGCGCAAGACGCTGCTGGTGGCGGGCGCCGCGGGCGGCATGGCGGCCACCTTTGCCGCGCCGGTCGCGTCCGTGCTGCTGGCGGTGGAGCTGTTGCTGTTCGAATGGAAGCCCCGCAGTTTCGTGCCGGTGGCGCTGGCCAGTGTCACGGCCGCCGCGGGCCGCCGTTACCTCATCGGCCTCGGTCCCTTGTTTCCCGTGCCGGCGCATCCCGTGTTTATCGGCCCATCCGGACTGCTCGCATGCGTGTTGGTGGGCTTGGCCGCCGGCGGATTATCCGCGCTGCTTACCCTGGCAGTCTACGCCGCGGAAGATGCTTTCCGCTTGCTGCCCATTCACTGGATGTGGTGGCCGGCTCTGGGCGGCCTGGTCATCGGACTGGGCGGGCTGATCTTCCCGCAAGCGCTCGGCGTAGGCTACGACACCATCGGTGCGCTGCTGCAGGGCGATGTACCCACGAAAATGATCGTGGGGGTTCTGCTGGTGAAATCGGTGATCTGGGCGGTCTCGTTGGGATCGGGGACCTCGGGCGGCGTGCTGGCGCCATTGCTGATGATGGGCGGCGCGCTGGGCGGCATCGAGGCCATGTTTCTGCCGCATGAGGGCGTAGGATTCTGGCCGCTGGTCAGCATGGGCGCGATACTGGGCGGCACCATGCGGTCGCCGTTCACCGGTGTGATCTTCGCGCTGGAACTGACCCACGATGTGAACATGTTGCTGCCCTTGCTGCTGGCGGTGACCATTGCGCACGCGTTCACCGTACTCACTCTGCGCCGTTCCATCCTGACCGAAAAGGTGGCCCGGCACGGCTATCATTTGAGCCGCGAATATGCCGTCGATCCGCTCGAAATTCTGTTCGTGCGGGAGGTCATGCGCACTAGCGTGGCGGCGATTCCCGCGCGGCTGGCGGGGCGCGAGTTGGCGCAAACGCTCCGTACCGACCACACCATGCGCCAGGGGCAGCACCTCTATCCCGTGGTCGACGACGACCGGCGGGTGGTGGGCGTTCTCACGCGCCGGGATCTCGAGCGCTGCGCCCAGGGCGGCGCCGAGGCTGCGACGCGCGAGCCGGTAGTGGCTTATGCCGATGAACCGCTGCGCGTGGTGGTGTATCGCATGTCGGATACCGGCCTCACGCGCTTTCCGGTCGTTAACAACGAGCAGGAGCGCAAGCTGGTGGGCATGGTGGCGTTGAGCGATCTGCTGCGCGCGCGCACGCGGAGCCTGGAAGAAGAACGTCATCGCGAACGGGTGCTGCGCATCCATTTGCCGCGGGGCGCAAGCAAAAAGGGATTGCAGCCGGCCGAGCGGTAAGATTTACTTAAAGCTACCAATGGCAAACGAAAATATCGGGCTGATGATCCACGCCGATGCCGGCTTGGGCGTCCTGCACGAATTGACCGGCGTGATCGCGCGGCATCGCGGCGATATCACTTCGGTCGAAATCATCGAACAGGCGGCCTCCGAAGCGCGCATTTACTTCGAGATTACCTTGCCCGGATCCGCGGAAGAGATGGCCGCCGATCTGCGCGGATTGGCCGTGGTGCGCACGGTCGAGGTGGTGGAGACGCTGCAGAAGATTTACGGCAAGCGCATCATCATCATGGGGGGAGGCGCGCAGGTGGGGCAGGTGGCTATCGGCGCGGTGTCGGAAGCGGACCGTCATAATATTCGGGGCGAACATATCTCGGTCGATACCATTCCGCTGGTTGGAGAGCGCGCGCTGGCGGACGCCGTGCGCGCCGTCGCCCGGCTGCCCAGAGCCAAGGCGCTGGTGCTGGCGGGATCGTTAATGGGTGGCGAGATTGAGCAGGCCGTGCGCGAAGTGCGCCAGGAGGGACTGCTGGTGATCAGCCTGAACATGGCCGGCAGCGTGCCGGATGCGGCGGACCTGGTAGTCAGCGACCCGGTACAGGCCGGTGTGATGGCCGTAATGGCGGTGGCCGATACCGCGAAGTTCACGCTGGAGCGGCTCAAGCGGCGGGTATTCTAGCGCTCATCGCGAAACGATCAGGAACGCACTGCCGATCGCAATCACGTCCTCCAGCAGCGCAATCGGAAGGTCCTTCCCGCCAATCGCCCGCACCAGCCGGGAACGAAACTCGTAACCGCCCAGCGTGCCCGCGACCGCACCCAGCGCACCCGCGACCAGACCACCAAACAGCGACTGACTGGCCGCACCGATTGCGGCGCCGCACAATGATCCAGTCACGATACGTGCGATGAACCCGGGGGGCGCTTTGCGGCTGGGCGTTTTCGGCAGCTTATCGCTAATCAACTCCCCAATCGCCAGCACGCTAATAATATACGGCGTAGCCGCGTAGCCCAGAAACGCCAGCCAGGTGTTCTCCAGGTGCAGCCATCCGAAACGGGCGGCCCAGCTGGCCGCCGCGAGTGGCGTGAGAGCACGCAGTCCGGCAACTACGCCAATCAGAAATGCCAGAAAGTATGTGGACATAATCCCCTTATCCGCCGACTTCGCCCAGCGGCTTCAAGTCTCCCAGCATGGTCGGAATCAGCTCGGAAACCGTGGGATGGATGTGGACGGCCCTCTGTATTGTGGTGTACGGCGCTTTCGCGTACATCACGTCCAAAATCGAATGTATGGCCTCATCGCCGCCCGTACCCAGAATCGCAGCTCCCAAAATCAGCTTCGACTCCGCATCCACCAAGATCTTCATGAACCCCTGAGACTCGCCTTTCTCGACGGCCCGTCCAACTTTGGTCATGGGACGTTGTCCCATCAGCGCCCGCCGGCCGCTTTGGCGGACTTCCGCCTCGGTCATGCCGGCGCGGCCCAGCGGCGGGTCGATGTACAGCCCATATGCCAGGATGCGATCGCTCACGCGGCGCGGATCGTTGTCGAGCAGGTTCGCCGCCACAATTTCGAAATCGTTATACGAGGTGTGCGTGAATCCGCCCTTGCCGTTGCAGTCGCCCAGCGCCCAGATGCCCGGCGTGCTGGTGCGCAACTGGTCGTCGACCAGGATGTTGCCGTGCGCATCCACCGCCACGCCGGCCGCGTCCAAACCAAGGTCGCTGGTATTCGAGCGTCTGCCCACGGCCAGCAGCACATGCGAGCCGTTGATCTCGGGCGAGCCGACGGCGCAGTCCGCGTGCGCGATGGTGGCCTCGCCTCGCTTCGAAAAGCCGATGCACTTGGCGTTCAGGCGGATGCCGATTCCCTCCGCGGCCAGTACATCGTAGATCGCGGCGGAGATATCTTCGTCTTCGCGATGCACCAGGCGCGGTCCCATTTCGAGAATCGTCACCTGGCTGCCAAAGCGCCGGAACATTTGCCCGAACTCCAGGCCGACATAGCTGCCGCCGACAATGATCAGGTGTTCCGGCAGGAAGTCCACCTGCATCATGGAACTGTTGGTGAGATACGCCACCTGATCGAGGCCGGGCATTTCCGGGACCACCGCACGTCCGCCCACGTTGATAAAGATCCGGTCGCTCGAGAGCCGCGTGGGGCCTACGCTGACCTCTTTAGGCGATTCGAAGCGGGCGTGGCCTTCATACACGGTGCAGTTATCCATGTGCTTCAGCCACGATTCGACCGCCGTCCGCGACTTCTCCGATATCGCGTCCTTACGGGCCTTCACGCGCCGCATATCGACGGCTGAGCCTTCGCCCGTTTGCACGCCGAACTCGGCCGCGCGCCGGACCATGTGGGCCGCATATGCGCTGGCTACCATCGTCTTGGTTGGAATACAGCCGGTATTCACACAGGTACCGCCGAACAACTTACGCTCGACGATGGCGACTTTCATTCCGGCTTTCGCCAGGCGTCCAGCGAGCGATGGGCCGGCTTGTCCTGTTCCGATGATGATGGCATCGTATGCAGCAGTCATGAGACCCTCCTCCCAATTGTCCCAGAGCAGTGCGCTGCTGTGCGCCGCCAGCAACCCAGTCGAAGACTCCCAGCGTCCCCGCCAGTAGTGCACTATGGCACGAAGAGTTTCGAGCCACAGATGGACACAGATAAACACAGATAAAAACTTCACTCGACCACGATTATCGGCGTGATTCGGCGTGCATCGGCGGTTTCGTTTTATCTGTGTTTATCTGTGTCCATCTGTGGTTCCGTCCCATTCGCCTAATACGCCCAGCGCCACAGGCTCGCGCCCGCCGTATACCCCGCCCCTACGGCAGCGAACATCACCAGGTCGCCCTTCTTCAGCCGGCCCTGTTCGATCGCATCCCGCGCAGCCAGCGGCAGCGTTGCAGATGTGGTATTGCCGTAGCGGTCGATATTAATCACCACCTGCTCGGGCCGCAGACCCAGGCGATCCGACGCTCCCGTGATGATGCGCCGGTTGGCCTGATGCGGAATCAGCACGGTCAGATCCGATGGCTGCAGACCGTTGCGCGCCAGCAGTTCCGCGCATAGCTCGTACATCTTCTTCACCGCGTACTTGAACACCTGCTGCCCTTGCTGATGCACAAAGTGCAGCCGCTTTTCGACCGTCTCGGCGGAGGCCGGGAGGCGGCTCCCGCCCGCCGGCATCTTCAGGAAATCGCCGCCCGATCCGTCAATCTCCCCGATGAAATCGATGAAACCCGCGCCGTCGTCTGACTCGACGGCAGGCTCCAACAGCATGGCGCCCGCGCCGTCGCCGAACAGGATGCAGGTCGCCCGGTCCGTGTAGTCGATGATGCGGCTCATGGTATCGGACCCGACCACCAGAACCTTGCGGTGCGTGCCGGCATTGATCAGCGCGGCGCCGGTCGTCAGGCCGTACAGGAAACTGGAGCAGGCGGCGACCAGGTCGAAGCCCCAGGCCCGATGGGCGCCCAGCCGATCCTGGACCAGGCACGCCGTGGATGGAAATAGCATATCGGGCGTCACCGTACAAACCAAAATGGCATCCAGGTCGTCGCCCGTAATGCCGCGCGCGTCGAGGGCCACGTGGGCGGCCTCCACTCCCATATCGGAAGTAGCCATATCGGGACCGGCGATGTGCCGTTCGCAGATACCGGTACGCTCCACAATCCATTCGCTAGTTGTCGCGACCATCTGCTCCAGGTCTTTGTTGGTGAGCACGCGGGGCGGCACATAGCACCCCAGCGCGCTGATTTTCACTTTCGGCAAGTTTCCTCCAAGGCCTTGATCGGCCCTGATATGTTAAATTGTTGAGAAATGCAAGACTCGGGCCCGGCCGTCTCCGGAATTCAAAGCGCCCTGCTTTTCGAAACCCCGGAAGAGATCTACGCCCGCGTCTTTCGCGAATTCAAACCTCGCACGCCAATGCCAAAAATCGCGGTGGAATTCTGCCGCTTCGCCAACGCCGACAGCTTTATCCGTCTGGAATCGGGCGTCATCCATGTGCGTATTTCGGACCTGCTGGAGGGCGCTCCTGCTCCCGTCGTGGAAGCGCTGGCCTATATCCTGTTGGGCAAACTGTTTCGCCGCCCTGCCGCGCGGATCTACGCGCATCGCTACCGGCTTTATCTGAACCGGCGGGATATGCGGCGCCAGATGCATCTGATCCGTCAGATCCGCGGGCGCAAGTTTGTTTCCGGTCCACAAGGTAGCCATTATAACTTGGAGGCGGTGTTCGAGGCGTTGAACGCGGAGCACTTTCAAGGGTTGCTGGCGCGGCCGCAATTGGGCTGGAGCCGCGCCGCTTCACGCAACCGGCTGGGCCATTTCGATCCGTCGCACAATGCCATCATCATCAGCCGCGTCTTCGATAATCCGAGCCTACCGGCGGTGGCTCTGGAATATGTGATGTTTCACGAGATGCTGCATTTACGGCACCCCGTGGAACACAATGGGGCCAGAAGGCGGGTACACACGCGGGAATTCCATCAGGCGGAAAAGCAGTTCGGAAGATTGCAGGAAGCCAAGGAGATTTTGAAGACACTGTAAGCCGCCACGCGCACTACGGGCGGGCACACCACAAACTCGCGCCTGTTCGCAGCGGTTGGGCCGCCGAAAGGCGAGCGCGTTACGCGACCGCTGCGCCTTCGGCGGGAATCATTTGCCGCAGTTCCGTGCGCATCAGTTCCATCGCGCGCACCAAACCACGCACATCCACGGTTCCCAAACCGCAAGCGTGCAACAACAGCCGCCACTGTACGCACAGCATGCCGCAAGCAAACGATGCCTGCTGCTTATACAGGATTCCCGCCAGGTCCGGACGGTCCTGCGAGGAATACATCATCATCAGCCGGATCGCGGTGCTGACCAGGCTGAAATCACGGCTCAAGCAAGCCAGATATCCGCGGAAAACCCGCCGGCGCGCCGCACGCATACGGCGTAGCGCCTTTTTGTCGAAGCCCGGCTGCCCAGCCAGAAACAGGTAATCTTCGTCGCTCAGCAGCCGTTCCATCGGCCGATATCGCGCGATGGAAAGGTCGTTAATCCAATCCACCGAAACGGGGAGCGATTTGGGCGCGCCGATCAGCCTCCGAAATATGAATGTCAAGACCACGCCGACTGCCAGGCAGACGACCGCGGCCAAGCCAAGGATCAGATCCATGGTCTCCTTTATCTCCACGCTGAGAATACCTTGCGCAACCAGGAAAAACAATAGTTACTTTGGTTTATTTTCGAGCGGCTCGCAGCAATGCGGCGTTGAGCTGGTTCAGTTGATTCACCAGCACTTCTTCGCGGCCGGGCATCCATTGCGGTCGCAGCCTCTGTTTGCGCATTTCCCCCGCCGGGGTCAAAAACATCAGCCACGCACCCACCGCTGCCAGCGTAACGGCGTCGTTGGCATACGAGACCACTACCAGGGATCCTTTCCCGAAGAAGCGCACGCTAAGCAGCAGGTAGAGGACCGTATTCGAAAGAAAATAAACGGAAAATACCAAACTATGTACGATGATGTTGCGGCTCAGCGTAATGGGGTATTGCAGGAGGAACCACAAAATCGACAGAAGGAAAACAGCCAGGCTGAAGTTTACGGCCCGCTCCGTCACGTAGTAGGTTCGCATCAAGTGACCCTGTGAGGTCAATTGGGATGGCGCCATCATGCTTATCGCAGAGCATAACAGAGCAATCACCACCGCGGCGATCAGAGACCAGCGACCTGCGGTCGATAAGCCCCGGTAATCCTGCAGTACCAAGGCGTATATCTCCAGTACTACCAGGATGGATAGAAGCCAGACCAAAGGCTCCGTCCACACCCAGATGTACTCATAAGCGTTACTTCTTTGGTCAATTGCACCAAGAACGCCCTGGCTCAACGTGGAGAAGATGAGGTAACAGAAGAAAACCCGGTATCGACGATAGAGACCTGACGACCACAGTCGAACGCTTAGTATCGCAGTGCCGGCAACGATAACCAAGGTCAGTATGCGCGCAGTCATCAGGACTCCGGAGCGACGCTTCGAAACCCGATTCTATCAGCAAGCCGGGTGAAATGGCGCTATCTTCTGCGTTCGCAGACAAATTCGACGATACCGGGCGACCGAAGATTGGTTCAGTTCACCCAGGGACACGGATCGCACATCGGCGGCGGAGCGCTCGCCTGGCTGCTAATAGCCGAAACAAACGAAAGGGCCAGCACCAACGTCAACAAAACTTTCTTCACCATAGGGTCTTTTCTCCTTGCTTACTAAAGTAACTATGCAACAAAGTTATACTGTGGCGACCAGCAGCGGAGGGACCCCGTCAAACTTTTCTAAATCTGGAACAGGAGTTAACCGAAGATAACAAAAAGGACCATGATGTATAATCAGTCCAGCACTACTAGTGCTGATATTTTTGGTGCAGAATATGCCGATTTTGTGACTGGATTTTGGCAGGCGGTCACTGGCGGCCGGATTAGATTTCGATGAGTAATGGAGACTCGGGTCTAAACAGACGGTCCGGTCAGGAGCCGGCCGGCGATCTTTGGCGTCACACCCTGGCGCGCATCCCCACCCTGTTCGGCCGGGTACTGTACCTGGCTTCGCTGCGCAACCAGAGCAGCGGCCAATACGAACATCCGACCCTCTCTCAAATGGTTGGCGATGAAGAGGCCGGAGAAACCTTGCGCCGCAGCCACGCGCGGGTATTCCAGGATTGGCTGTGCCTGAACCTGGAGCAGCAAAAGGCCGACCTGCAGGAGTATCTGGCCGAAACCCCGAATCCCGCCGCCACACTTTCCGGGTGGACCACGGCGGGGGCCTACCAGAACTGGGCCCCCTCCGCGGCGCTGGACGCCGAGCAGCGGCTGTTTGTATCCGATCTGGAAGCGCTGCTGGTGCTGCTCAGGCGCGAGTACGGCGGCGCTTCCCCTGATCCAGAATCATAGCCACACCGGACACCTGCCCGATCACATCGATGTCCGCCGGATACGCATAAACCAGGGGCGCGCACTGCGAGGCGGGATGCGGCTGCAGCACCAGCTGGCTGCCGTCCAAAGTGCACCAGCCTACTACGCAGCCGCCGCGATGTTCGAGGAAATAAATGGGCCGCTCGAACTCGCTGCTCCAGCCGGAGTTGACGATTTTGCGTCGGTTCTCGTCGATCAGCACCAGCGCGCCCGGTTGCAGGATCGGGTACATGTACCAATCCTCCGAGCCTATGAACGCGTAGCGGTGATGTTTCAGATCGATCGCGTTCAGGAGGCTCAGCGGGAGTTTGCCCCAGCGGCGGATGGCGCGGCTCAAATAGGTGGTTTTGCTTAGATCCAGGCTTGGATCGACCACCAGCGGCACCTGAACTTCGCCGTGTACCCCGGGACCAAATCCGAGCAGGTGCGTGCTCTCCAGCGGGAGCGCGGCGGAGTCCGCCGGCAGCACTGCCAGGTCCACGCCATACCACTCCAGAACCTCCGCGATATCCAGCCGGTAAATGGCGCACAGGGCATACAAACGAAAAATAGTAGGAACGGTTCCTTTGTTCTCAATATCGGAAAGCCGGCTGAGAGCGATGCCAAACTCGTCGTTCTGCCGCAACTCGGCAAGACGGATGCTGGCTTGCTCTACGTCGCGATAGCGCAGGTTGAGCCGTTCGCGCGCGCGCTTGAGTCTCTGTCCGGCGCTCTCCATGTTATGATCCTGGGTCGGGCATCCCGGAGCGGGTTCAGTACTGGAAATGCCCCCGGGATACCGCCTGCGATTATATCCGGGCGCGCGCGGCGAGGCAAGGCAAACTCTTAAATTTTGTTCTGAATTCAGAACAGAGCGCGCTGCTAGAGGCTAATTTTGAAAATTATCATCGGAATCTCGGGCGCCAGCGGGGCCGTCTACGGAGTGCGCCTGCTGGAGAGGCTGCGCGAGAATCCCGCCATTGAAACCCACCTGGTGCTCACCCGGGCGGGTGAGAAGACGCTGTTTTTGGAAACTGGAACCCAGGCCCAGGACCTTAAGAAATCAGCTAACTATTCTTATTCCTTAGAAGATATCTCCTGCCGTTTGGCCAGCGGTTCTTTTCCGGTGGACGCAATGGTGGTGGCGCCTTGCTCTATCCAGACCATGTCCGCTATTGCGGCCGGCATCACCTCCAATGTTCTCCTGCGGGCTGCCGATGTAACCCTAAAAGAACGCCGTAAACTGGTGCTGATGGTCCGTGAAACTCCCTTTCATCTGGGTCACCTGCGCACCATGGTGGCGCTTACTGAGATGGGGGCCATCCTGGCGCCACCCATCCCTGGATTCTACAATAACCCACAAACCATTCAGGATCTTATAGATCACAGCGTGGATCGAGTACTCGATCTGATGGGCGTACCCGATGCGCAAGTCCGCCGGTGGGACGGCCCTGCGCGATGAGGCGCACCCGAGCCGCGCGCGAGGTCATCGCCTTTCAGGGCGAACGCGGCGCCTTCAGCGAAGAGGCCACCCGCCGGCTGCTGGGTGCTACCGGGGAGGTCCTGCCCTGCCCCCGTTTTGAAGATGTCTTTCGCAGTCTGCAAGAAGGTAAAGTAACCGGCGCGGTAATTCCTATTGAAAATACCCTGGCAGGTTCGGTGCATGAAAACTACGATCACCTGCAGCATTTTGACTTCTCCATCGTCGCGGAGACCAACGTGCGCATCGTACATAACCTGATGGCGTCGCCAGGCGTGTCCTTTTCGCACATCCGGCGTGTGTTTTCGCACCCTGTGGCCCTCAACCAGTGCCTGGATTTCTTCGCGCGCCATCCACGCATCGAACGGGTGACCTATTACGACACCGCCGGTAGCGCAAAAATGATTGTGGAAAAAGGACTTAGCGATGCCGGCGCCATCGCCTCCGCAGTCGCCGCCGATATCTACGGCGCGCGCATTCTGCGGCGTTCCATCGAAGACGACCGCCGCAACTTCACGCGCTTCTTCCTTCTTCGAACCCCGGCCTATACCCGCAAAAATGCACAACCGGCTCCCCCAAATGTGCAGTGGAAAACCTCCCTTGTGTTCTCCACACGCAACATCCCCGGCGCTTTGTTCCGTTGTCTGAGTGCTTTCGCACTCCGGGATCTGAATCTCACCAAAATTGAGTCCCGGCCCCTGCGCGGTAAACCCTGGGAATACCTCTTCTACCTGGATTTCCTGGCGCGCGTGGATTCGCCCGCGGCGCAGAACGCCCTCGGGCACTTGCGTGAATTGGCTGACGTATTGAAGGTACTCGGCTGCTATCCGCGGGGATAACAGCCGAATCCCCGCATTTTACGGCGTTTTGGGTTGCCAGAGAGCCAACACGGCCCCAGTCGGGTCGGTAAATATACTCAGCCAACCCACGCCCGGAACCTCGTGGCTATCTCTTATGATGCTCGCGCCAAGCTCGCGGGCTTTGGCCGTCGCTGCCTTGATATCATCGACCCCTACGTAAGCCAGCCATGCCGAGGGCGCTCCGGGCATGGGATGCTTCATGATGCCGCCGCCGGTTCCGCTTCCGGCTTTGATCAGGGTATATGTGTCGGTGCCCCCCATAGCCACATCTTCCAGGGTCCAATCGAAGAGCTTTCCGTAGAAAGCTTTCGCCTTTTCCACATCGGTAGTGTTCAGTTCCACGTGTACGAATGCGTTTGCCATAAAATCGTCTCCTCGGTGATTATGACGAACGGGGACCGCCTGAATCGACACCGGGGTGCGCAGGCCGCCGCGTACGCCCACTGACCGCTTTACTGAATGGTGCTGGCGCCTTGCACACCCAGGTCCGTCGCCAGCACATTCCGGTTGATGTGGTTGTCCAGATTGATCGTGTAGGTTTCCGGCGCTTCGATGAGCACGGGCGAATGCGTGGCGCAAATCACCCGAAACTTTTTCTGATCCACCAGCTCCAGCAGCATCTTCAGAATGCGCCGCTGGTTCGAGACCGAAAGCGCCATTTCCGGCTCGTCCAGCAGCAGCGTAGTGCCATCCGGCAGGCCGGGAAAATTCTCGCGGAACATGCTCAGCATGACCTGCCCGTGGCTGGCCATGCTCAGAAACTCCTGCAGGCGCGGGTCGTCTTTGAAGAACTCCGGATTGGTGCGTGGATTGTGGGCCTCGGCGTCGAACAGGTAAATCTCGCCGAGTTGCACTGCGCCTTTGTCGAGCCGGTAGATGTAGCCATCCACCTGCTGGCCGCGCAGGGCGTAGGAGATGGAATGCAGCAGCGTGGATTTACCCGACCCGTTTTCACCTTGCAGCATTACCAGCGGGTGCGACAGGTCCACAATCATGGGCATGTGGAAATTCAGGTTCACGAACACCGGGTGCGCCAGGATTTTCAGATACATCAGTGTTCAGGATAGCAGGGCGGCGCGGTACAATGGCCGCGAAAGCGAGGGTTCCAAAAGATGCGCTGCGAAATACGCTTGGTGGCGGCCGGCCTGATGGCAGTCGCCTGCATGCTAGGGGCGGACGCCGGCCGCGGATGGATCGCCATGTTCGACGGCAAGACGCTGGACGGCTGGAAAGCGGGCGACAATCCTGAGAGTTGGTCCGCCAAGGACGGTAAGATCGTGGGCGATGGCGAGCGCAGCCACCTGTTCTACATGCTGCACGAGTGCCAGAACTGCGAGTTCAAGGCCGAAGTGAAAATCAACCACGGCGGCAACTCCGGCATGTACATCCGCGCCAGGTTCGGGCCCGAGTGGCCGGCCGGTTACGAGGCCCAGGTAAACAACACGCATTCCGACTGGCGGCGCACGGGTAGCCTCTACGGCTTTGCCGACATCAAGGAGCAGCTCATCCCGGACGACACCTGGTGGACGCAGGACGTCATCGCCATCGGCAATCACATCGTGATCAAGGTGAACGATAAAGTGGTCGTGGATTACGTGGACGAGAAGAATACCTATCAAAAGGGCCTGCTGGCGCTGCAGCAGCACAATAAAGGCAGCGTCGTGGAGTTCCGGAATCTGATGATGCGGCCGCTGGCGGCGCAATGATCATTCGTGCCGTAACGCGACTACTGGGTCCACTAAAGCCGCCCTGCGCGCCGGCAGGAAGCTCGCCGCCGCCGCAGCCAGAGCCAGCCCGATAACGACCGCCGCGTAAGTAACTGCGTCAGTCGCTGTGACGCCGTAGAGCAGCGTAGCGAGATAGCGGGTCAAAGCCAATGCACCGGCCAAACCGGCCAGCGCCCCCGCCGCCACCAGCGCCGCGCCCTCTTTCATCACCAGTGCCAGAACGGCCTGCGGCGTCGCCCCCAATGCCATGCGGATGCCGATTTCCTGGCGGCGTTCGGTCACCGCAAATGCCAGTACGCCGTATACGCCGACGATGGCCATCAGGAACGCGATCGCGGCGAACGTGGCCAGCAGCACGGTGTTGAAGCGTGGGCTGGCGGTCGCCTGCCCAATCTCATCATCCAGTGTTTCAATCCCGGCGAAGACGCCCGGATGGCCCGCGTGTAATTGATCGTGGAGAGCGCGTGCGAAAGCGTCCGCGCTCGCAATGGTGCGGACAATAAAGAGGACGCTCGCGGCGTTCGCCGTCCTGGTGTCATTGACGAGAGCTTCGGGTGACGCCGGTTGATTCAGTCCCTGGTTTTTCGTGTCGGCCACTACACCGATCACTGTCTTCCACGAACTCGCGCGTCCTCCCAGGATCTGTTTGCCAATGGCGCTCTCACCAGGGAGATACGCGCGGGCCGCCGCTTCGTTGATGACCGCCAGCGTACCTGGAGGATCGCCGTCCGTGAAGAACCGCCCCGCGACGAGCCGCGTGCCCGCGGCCCTCAGGTAATCCGGCCCTGCGCCGCACACGCCAATCCCATCGCCGCGATGGAACGGCTCTGGCAACGGCCGGTCGGAGCGCGAGAATGTAATCCAAAAGGCCCCTCTTGAAAGGGGCGTGCACTGGGTGAGCGCGGCGGCTACGGTTCCCGGAATGCGGCGCATATCCGCCAGGACGTCGGCAGTTAGCGCATCGCTCGCGGCATCCTGGAAACCCGCCGCGCGCAGCCGGACAGTGAGGGCCTGCTCCGGCCGGAAACCGAGATGATCTTTCTGCATGTGCCAGAGCGTTTCGAAAAGCAGCGCCGCGCCTGACAACAGGATGACGGACAGCGCCATCTCCACGGCCACCAGAGCCCGCCGCATGACCCTGTTCCCGCCCGCCGGGCCGCCCCGGCCAGCCTGCTGCAAAACGGATTGGAGGTCGACGCGGCCGGCCCGCAGCGCGGGCAGCCCGCCGAAGATCAATGCCGTCGCCAGTGAGGCCAGCAGGGCGATGCCGAAGACTCGAAAATCTACGGCAACCTCGCTCAACCGCGGCAACTCGCGGGCGGCGTAGTGCACGAATCCGCGCAGGGCGGCCGCCACCAGGATCAGCCCGGCCACAGTGCCAGCCGCGATCAGCAGCGCGATTTCCGTGAACAACTGGCGCGCCAGGCGTCCACGGCCGGCGCCCACCGCCGCCCTCACCGCCAGCTCCCGGGCGCGTGCCGACCAACGCGCCAGCAGCAGGTTGGCGACGTTGGCGCAGGCGATCGCCAGCAGGCAACCGGCCGCGCCCATCAGGATAAGCAGCAGTGTGCGCACGTTGCCTGCGCGATGCTCCTGCAGCGGTTGCAGCACCACGCTACTATCCGCGCGGAACATTTGCGGGGCGTCCGCTTCGCTGGCGGCGAAAAGAGCATCGACATCCGCACGCGCTTCGGCCATCGTGACACCGCGCTTCAGCCGTCCGAAGACGACCCACGTTGACATGCTGCGGTCGCGATGGCTGGCCGTGGGCGAAACCGGCAGCGTGGTGAGAAGGTCGATCTTGGCGTCAACCGGATACACGAATCCTTGCGGCAGGACACCGATGACCGTGTATGGCTGGCCGTCGAGCGTGATGACGGAGCCCAGAACGTCGGGCCGCCCATGGAAGCGTTCGCGCCAGAATTGGTTCGTGAGCACGACGGCTTTGGCGCCGTTGGGAAGTTCTTCATCCGGCCGGAACGTGCGGCCCAGCGCGGGAGCGACAGAGAATGTGTCGAGAAAGTTGGCGGAGACGCGAGCGGCATGCACCTCGGCGGGGTCGGCCCCGCTCAGCAGCATTGTGTTGCTCAAGGTGACTTGGGTGGCGGCGAGGTTTTGGAAAACGCGATTATCGCGGCGCCAGGCCACGTAATCCGGCGAGGGAACGAACTCGATGCCGAGGAAGCGCATCGCCACCCACACGAGTTGGCCGGCATCGGCGTATGGCAGCGGCCGCAGGAAGATCGTGTCGGCGATGCTGAAAACCGCGGTAGTTGCGCCGATTCCCAGCGCCAGCGAGAGCACCGCGGCGATGGTGAACAGAGGCGCGCGTCGTAGAATGCGCGTGGCATAGCGGATATCCTGCCAGAGCCGTGTGAAACCTGCGTGCCCGCTGGTTTCGCGAGCCGCTTCCATGACCAGCGCCTGGCTGCCAAACTGCCGGCCGAATAACCGCCGGGCCTCCACTTCGGCCTGCCCCCGCGGCAGGCCGCGATCCATCAATTGCTTCACTTCGATCTCCAGGTGCGCCTGGAGTTCCTCTTCGAGATCCGCGTCCGCCGCTCGACTGCTAAAGAAGCGCCGCCACATGGTTCACTCCTTAACCGGTTTCATCGTGCGGGCCACCGCCCGCACTAATTGTCGCCACCTGGATTGCTCTGCGATCAGTTGCCGCCGGCCCTTGGGCGTGAGCCGGTAATAGCGGGCGCGGCGGTTGGCTTCCGACATTTTCCACTCCGACGCGAGCCAGCCCTGCCGTTCCAGCCGGTGCAGTGCGGGATAAAGCGATCCGTGTTCGATCTGCAGCGCCTCCTGCGACCGGATGCGGATGGCCTGTCCGATACCGTGGCCGTGCCGCGGCCCCCACTGCAGCACCTGGAGAATGAGCAGGTCAAGCGTGCCCTGGACGAGATCGAGGCGTTGGAACATTCCCTATACTATAGCAGATGATCTACCATAGCGCATCTACCAAAGCAAACTTCAACCTTGGAGGGCCGGCTTCAGTGGGGCAGGACTCCAGTCCTGCGGCCGGCGTCCACGCCGGCCTGATTCCAAATCCTGAAGAGCGGGTCCTGGAGGACCCGCGCAGACCTGGAGGTCTGCCCCACTAGCCGGCCGCAAAATTAATGACCCGGAACGGCCCTACGTACTCCTGATACAATCGAGCGGCGGATAACTGTCATGAACGAACTCAGCCGGCGCAGCTTCGTCGGACTGGCGGGCGCGGCGATGGCCGCCTCGCGCGTCAAAGGCGCCAACGACCGCATCAACATTGGCCAGATAGGGATTGGCGCGCGCGGCAGCTATCACCTGAAAGCCTGCCTGCGCCGTCAAAAAGAACGCGGCGATGTGCAGGTGGCCGCGGTGTGCGACGTGTATCGCAAGCGGCTCGCGGCGGCCGCTGCCAAAGCGCCCGGCGCCAAAACGTACCTGCACCATCAGGAACTCCTGCAGCGCAGCGATCTGGACGCGGTCTTCATCGCCACGCCCGATCACTGGCACGCGCCCATCGCGCTGGCGGCCCTCGCCGCCGGTAAGGACGTGTACGTCGAAAAGCCGATGACGCACACACTGGACGAGGCCAGGGAGTTGTACGCCCGTGCGCGCGAGTCCAAGCGCGTCGTGCAAGTGGGCGTGCAGGGCACTTCCTGGACGCGCTGGCACAAGGTGCGCGAAATGGTCGAGAGCGGCATGCTGGGGCAGGTGGTGGCGGCGCAGGGCACTTACAGCCGCAATAATCCGGATGGCGACTGGAACTGGGACATCGATGCGGAGGCGGGCCCGCATGCCAAAGGCGACAATTACATCGACTGGCCACAGTGGCTGGGCGCCGCGCCGCCGCGCGCTTTCGATGCCGACCGCTTTTTCCGCTTCCGCAAATACTGGGATTACTCCGGCGGCATCGCCACGGACCTGCATTACCACATCGTCGCGCCGTTCCATCTCGCGCTCGGCAATCAGCATCCCACGCGCGTGGCCGGCATGGGTGGACTGTATGTCTACCACGACAGCCGCGAAGTGCCCGACACGTTCATGGATTCGGCCGACTACCCCGGCAAGTACACGATTACGGTGGAGTCGTCGCAGGTGAACGAGGTGGGGCCCGTCACCATGCTGCGCGGGACCAAGGCCACCATGTTTCTGGGAGATGAATGGGAAGGTCCACAGAACCGGCAATTCGATCATGCGCAGATCGTCGCCGAGCAGCCCTATCGTAAAGAATTCGCCGCCAGGTGGGGTAAGGAGGAGATCATCGTACCCGGCCTGGGCAACGATGGCGACGACAAGCACGTGGACAATTTCTTCGATTGCGTGCGCTCGCGGCAGGAGCCAAATTGCGGTGTATCGTTGGGATACACGACGATGACCCACATCGCGCTGGCGGTGCGCAGCTACCGCGAGGGACGGATGTTCCACTTCGATCCGGTCAAGGAAGAAGTGAGCTGAACCGGCCGGTTCGGACGGGTGAGCTTGTGGACGAAGCACTGCGGAAAGAGCTGCTGGCCATGCGGGCCGAAGACCTGCGCGTGCGCGAAGAGCTACTGCGGAATGGAGAACTGGGCCAGGGCTACGCGCCGCGCATGGAAGCGGTGCACCGGCAGAATGCCGCCCGGCTGAGGCAAATCATCGCGGAAAACGGCTGGCCTGACCGCGAGTTAGCGGGCGAAGATGGCACATTGGCCGCTTGGTTCATCGTTCAACATGCCATCGGAGAACCCGATTTTCAGCTTCAGGCGCTGCAGTTGATTCAACACAAAGTGACGCAGGGCAGAGTGCCGGCTGCCCAGGAAGCCTATCTGCTCGACCGTATCGCCATGCATGAAGGCCGCCCGCAGCGATACGGCACCCAGTCAGTGCCTTGCCCGGATGGCCAGTATCGCCGTTGGACCACGGAAGATCCCGAACATCTGAACGAGCGTCGCGCCGCCGCCGGACTGCCCGCCGTGGAAGAGGATCCCGGCGAGACGCAACCGACAGCGCAGACACTCGCGGAATATCAGATTGGCTGCGTGATTTCGAGGAATGGCTGCGGAAGGCCGGCTGGCGATGAACCGCGGCAAGAGCGCGCCTGCCCGCTAATAACCTTCTTCGCGCAGATGTTCGATCGTGAGGCGCGGCTTCAAATCCAGCTTGCGGACCAGCTTCTCCACATGCTTGGCCAGGATGTCGCACTCTATGTTCACGCGGCTGCCCGGCTGGTAAGTGCCCAGGGTAGTGTTCCGGTAAGTGTGCGGAATGATAGTAACTGAAAGTAAGTCGCCTTCGAGCGCGGCAATTGTGAGGCTGATGCCGTCGATGGCCACCGAACCCTTGTATACCAGATAGGGATCGAGTTCGGCCGGGACGCGCACCCGCAGCCACCAGTTCTCATCACCCAGTGCCTCCAGCGATAAAAATTCACCGGTGGCGTCCACGTGGCCCTGCACGATATGTCCGCTCAGACGGTCATCCGGCAATAGCGGCCGCTCCAGGTTCACGCGCGAGAGCGGCCGCAGCCCGCCCAGATTGCTGCGCCGCAGGGTCTCCGGCGCCAGGTCGGCCGCGAACGATTCGGAATGCACTTCGACCGCGGTGAGACACACACCATTCACGGCGATGCTGGCGCCCTCCGTCATATCTTCGAGGACCTTCCGGCAGCGGATCTTCACCCGCGCACCGGCGGCCCGGGTCTCGATCGATTCTACCGCGCCTGACTCTTCGATGATTCCGGTAAACATTCAACCTTCTTTGACCACGTAGCCTTCGACCGCGAACTCGTCGGGAGCGATTCGGTGCAGCTCGGTGCGGTCGACGCGAATGGCGTCGGCACGCCGCCGCCGGCCCACGCCGCCGGCCATGGACAACGATTCGGATCCTCCCAAAATTTTGGGCGCGTAATAAAAGAAAATCTTGTCGGCCACGCCCGTTTCGAGCGCGGCCCAATTTACCTTAGCGCCGGCCTCGATCAGCACGGACAGGTACTGTTCGTGCGCCACCGCTTCGATGGCGGCGCGCAAATCGGAGCGCCCGTCGCGGCCATCCAGAATGAGCACGCGCACGCCGCGGCTTTCGAGCGCTTTGCGGCGCTCTGCCGGCGCCGCCGATGTTCCCACCACCAGCACATCGCCCTGCGCGCCGCGGACCATCTGTGAATCGAGCGGCAGCCGCAAGCGCGAATCGAGCACGATGCGCAGCAGCGGCCGGCTGCGCGGCAGGCCGGTGCGGTCCGTAAGATGGCAATCGTCCGCCAGCACCGTGCCGATGCCGGTGAGAATGGCGTCGGCAAGGTGCCGCAGCTGCTGCACGTGCGAGCGCGCTTTTTCGCTGGTGATCCAGCCGCGGTTATCGTCCGGCGCGGCGATTTTGCCGTCCAGGGTCAGCGCGGTTTTGAGCGTTACCAGCGGCAGGCGGGTGCGCATGAAATGCACGAAGGCCTCGTTGAGCTTTTCCGCTTCGGCCGAGAACGCGGTGGCCATCTCGGCGCGGATGCCGGCTGCGCGCAATTGCCGCATGCCTTCGCCCGCCACCAGCGTATTGGGATCTTCCAGCGCCGCGACCACCCGCGTCACGCCGGCGGCGATCAGGGCAGCGGCACAAGGTCCAGTGCGTCCTTGATGGCAGCAGGGTTCCAGGTTGATATACAAGGTAGCCCCGCGGGCCCGCTCGCCGGCCTCCTCGAGCGCCAGGATCTCGCCGTGCTTCACGCCGGCCCAGGTGTGAAACCCGCGTCCCACCACCTGCCCATCGCGCACCAGCACCGCGCCCACCAGCGGATTGGGGCTGGTTTGGGCATCGCCTTGCCGCGCCAGATCCAGCGCCTCGCGCAGATAGCGGGCATCGGTTTCGTGTTCCGCGGTGTTCATTTCTCGAAGAGGGAAGCGATGAATTTCTCGGCGTCGAACGGCAGCAGATCGTCCGCCTTCTCGCCGATGCCCACGTAACGGATGGGGATGTTCAACTCGCGTGCGATGGCGATCACGATGCCGCCTTTCGCGGTGCCGTCCAGCTTGGTCAGCACGATGCCGGTCACGCCGGAGGTTTCAGTGAACTTGCGCGCCTGCTCCAGGCCGTTCTGTCCGGTGGTGGCGTCCATCACCAGCAGCACTTCGTGCGGCGCATCGGCGATCACGCGGCTGGCCGTACGCCGCATCTTCTCCAACTCGGCCATCAGGTTCGTCTTAGTTTGCAGGCGCCCTGCGGTGTCCACGATCACGTAGTCGGTCTGGCGCGCACGCGCCGATTGCAACGCGTCGAACAGTACGGCACTGGGATCGGCGCCCTGCTTCTGCCGGATGACAGCGGTACCGGTGCGCTCGCCCCAGATTTCAAGCTGTTCGATAGCGGCGGCGCGAAAGGTATCGGCGGCGCACAGCAATACACTGCGTTGTTCATTGCGGAACCGGTGAGCGAGCTTGCCGATGGTGGTGGTTTTGCCGGAGCCGTTGACCCCCACCACCAGGATGACCGCCGGCGGTTGGGTCACACGCGGCATGGGACGCTCGGAGGCCTGCAGGATTTCGAGCAGGTGCTCCCGAATGAGCCCCTCGATTTCCGCGGCATCGCCCACCAGGCTGCGATCCACGCGTTCCCGGATGCGGTCGAGAATCTCCTCGGTGGTGCGCACGCCGATGTCGGACCCGATCAGGGTGAACTCCAGTTCGTCGAGCAAATCGGCATCGATCTGCTTGGCGCCCTGCAGCATGTCTTCCAGGCGCGTGACCAGGCCGGCGCGCGTTTTTTGCACACCGCTCTTCAGGCGCTCGAGAAGGGTGGGCTCCTGTTCGACCGAGCCGAATAGTGTTTGAATCATGACGGGCTACTGCCTGGTCCTGATAAATTCGCCGATGGCGCTTACCAGATTTTTGATTCGCGCATCGAGCTCAAGGTGCGACTCGGTGAGTTTCTGCGCGAGCGCCTCGATTCGCCGATCCGTCTCCTGGAAGCGCCGATCCGTCTCCTGGAAGCGCCGATCCGTCTCCTGGAACCGCCGCTCGGTCTCCTGGAAGCGTTGCTCGGTGGCGATCTGCGCCTCCGCCAGGACCACCAGCACATCGTCCAGCTTCTTTTCCTTCTCAGACAGCGCTTCAATCGCCGTAAACGCACGGCGCATGGATTCCTCCAGCAAAGTTACGCGCGGATTTAAGCTCGCCGGCATTATGAGACTATTGTAGCAATCATGGAAAAAGTAGCAATTTTCGGCGCAGCCGGGCCCATCGGCCGCTATGCCGGCATGGAATTGGACCGTCGCGGCCTTCCGTTCCGCGCCGTCGGCCGCACTGCCGGCAAGCTTACCGATATATTCGGGAAAATGGCGCACGCGGAGGTGGTAGCCGCTGATTTGTCGGATGCGGGAGGAGCCAGACAGGCCGCTCACGGTGTGGATACCATCATCTACACGGTGGGGGTGGCATACACGAACTTTCAACTGCATCCGCAGATGATGCGCGTGACGGTGGATGCCGCGGCGGCCGCCGGAGTCCAGCGGGTCGTCTTAGTGACAGGTGTCTATAGCTATGGCGTGCCGCAGACGAAAAAAGTGGCGGAGACCCATCCGCGGGCACCGGTTTCGGTGAAGGGGCAACTGCGCAAGGAACAGGAAGACATCCTGCTGGCTGCCGGAGAGCGCGGGCTATTCAAAACCATGATCGTGCGGCTGCCGGATTTCTACGGCCCGTACACCTATAGCATCGCCAGTCACATCTTTGAAGCGGCGCTGGCGGGCAAGACCGCCAACTGGCTGGGACCCATCGCACCGCTGCACGAATTCGTTTTTGTGCCGGATACGGGCCCGGTGATCGCGGATCTGGCGGCCCGCGACGACTGCTATGGCGAGGCCTGGAATTTCGCGGGGCCAGGTGAGATCTCCGCTCTCGCGTTCATCCAGAAGATCTACCAGGCGGCCGGACGCGAACCCAAATTCCGCAGCGCCGGCCGCACCTTATTACGCATGCTCGGCTGGTTCAATCCGCTGATGCGCGAGCTGCCCGAGATGTTGTATCTGCAGGAAACGCCCGTGCTGTTAGATGATGAAAAACTGCTGCGCAAGTTGGGACAGGTGCACAAGACGAGTTACGACGAGGGTATCCGGCTGACAGTCGATTGGATGCGCGCCACTTAGTCGGACGGGTGTGAGGCGGGCCCGCGGCCTGCGCATAGGCGTCAAAATACACGCTCGGCTGCGAATTTAACCTTAGGGCTTAAGCTGGCTCTGGCTCATTCAGCCGGTCTTCAGACTTGCGCTGATCGGCCCTGATACGCGAGCTGCGCGTTTTTCGGCCAAGTGCCCGCGTCTGCAAGCGGTCCGCAAGGTCGAGCCTCACAGGTCACCCCCGCGCTGAACGTCAACGGTCCTCGCCGCCCTTACTGCTCCGTTGATTCCCCACTTCGGCGGATAGAAATAGTCAATTATTCCAGTGTCTGCCCGAAATCTCTGCTTAATTCTGGTTCGCTGCGAACTGCCTGATACTTCCGGGTGCCGGACACGGGAATACTTGTCCACCTCGCAAAAGACGTTCTGGCAGTCGATCAGTTGGAGGGGCCGGCCCCAGAGTGACTGGAAATTGATACCCAAACGCTCGAACTCTTTGCCTTGCCGCTCTGTCACAACTCGGATAATGTCTGTCTCGCTTAGCCCTCCCAGTGACTCGAAGCATTTCGATATCCCTGCTTTGGCACCTGGACCCGGCACCACGAATTCCATCTCGGAGAGTTTGGTAAGGTCACTATAATTTAGGTCGGTGACGTATTGATAGGCCAGGAAATCGCCCATCATCGGATATGATCGCAGGATCTTGAAGGCATCTAGCATGCGTGGCGCTGCACCGATTCGCAACGGTACTTCGTCGTTCATCATCCGCTCAAGCAGCTTGAGGTGTGCACGATGTTTCCGAGTGGTGCCAAATGTAGTGCTGCCGGAAGGCATGATGTACGCCGCCGAGTATATTGGTTCCTTCCTCGACATCGCTTCAAGTAAAACGCGGTCGTACGCCTTAAGTTCGAAATCCCGGTATGTGATCTGTCCTAGCGACCGACAAAGCAGTTCCCACGTTTCGATTTTGTTAAACAGCTTGAACAGTATCGTTCTAAAAAAGATCTCCTCGGGCGATTGATCGCCTCGGTAGACAACCTCGCGAATCAGATATTGGCTAACGCGATCAGATGCTCGGTACGCGTTAGTAAACTTGTATTCGGCAAGGATGGGGTCGCTTGTCCACGGTGGTGGTAGCCCTCGCAACCGCCTGAAGAAGATTGCTTGGCGCTCGGCAGCGAACCGCCAGTAGGTGTCGTAAACTATGGTGGGCTTAGCGGGCGACAGGCCGCTGAACGAATATGGAGCCCGTCGCTCCTCCTGGCCGGCCTGAAACAGGCCAAGCTGCGCACTGGCGCCCCCGTCTTCCTCTTGGGGCGCGCTCAACGCCGCCCGGATTCCGTCCAGTGTTGAGCTCAGCGAGCCGTCATTCTCTACTCTGGCTATGACCGTGTTGTGGTGCTCCTCGGCGGCCATCTCGTCGTAAAGTTCCTTCCATCTCTCCCAGAGTACATTGGGCTCTGGGCGCAAGGGACCTTTCCTAGTGACGAGGAAGATTCGCGTTGGCCTAATACTTCCCCAGGCAGCTAGTTCCACGCTGAGCATCGCATCAAGTGTCTTACGGGGCACGCCGCTGGCGAGGCCGTAAACTTTAGTGGACCACCAAAAGCGGTCGAGCACGACGGTGGTCCCAGCCCGGAGCGACGGCATGATTGTTCTCTCGATGAGGTCCACGTGCGCGGCGATGTGCAGCAGCTGGACACTTGCCTGAGCTACATCCTTCAGGCCCGCGCGCGCTGGGTCGTGGTGGATCTCGTAGACGAGCTTCCCCAGTGTCCCTTCCTCATTTCCCGGGAACGCCACAAGCTGCGTCGGGACACCTTTCGACTTCAGATCCAAGGAGAATAGACGCGACAACTCGCTCTTGCCTACGCCATCTGGACCTTCAAAAACGTAAAGTTGCCCGATGCGTCGCACTAGACGGGTTGCTCCTGATGGGTGTGGAGTTGCTCTTCAACAAGAGCTTTCAATCCGGACAGTTCTCCTTTTCCGAAGTCGCCCAGCTTGACCATTGACGCTATGCACGTTACTCGCGCCAGCTTGAGTTTGATCTGTCGGGCCATGAAACGTCCAAGCCAGCAGAGGCCCAGGTAGTTCCCGTAGGCTTTGGCGACATGATGCTGCAGGGCGTAAAATCCCGTGACTCCCAGTTCACCATCCGCGACGGCAAATGCAACCTGCTGCAGGCATGGAAAACCGCGTTGCCGCGCGGGAGAGTGGTCTCTAGTTGGATCAAATATCGATGCCTGGAGCGCACTGTGACGGTGGTTGCCGGCCCCGTACGTATCAATCACGTGCTTCAGTTGGTTAACGGGTGCCAGATTGGGATCGTCGGCTTTCGGCTGGTACGCCATGAGTCTGCGAAAATATACACCATTCGAATTCAGCCGGCATCTCTTGACGCGCGGCCATACACTTTCGTACCGGTCATAGAGTTCCTGGGCGTCGTTAGAACCCGAAGGCCGCCAGAGCGAATTCGGGAATATTGTGCTTGCGACCGTACGGCAGGTCTGCTTCGTTGTTAGGAAGCGATCTAGGGCGCGGCGCATGCTCATGTCTTCGATCGGAAGGCGGCTGTCGTCGAAAGCAGAAATGGTGACGACCAGGGGCGATAGTTCATTGACGCCGGGTTTCAGCAGTTCCAAGAACACCTCGCCCCAGGCGTGGGAAAGGCGCGCGCCCTTAGCGGCGTACGATCTAAACATCGTTGACCTCCTCAAGGTACATGAACCGAGCCAGCCCAATGAAGTCCTGCCGGCTCACACGGGTGAATTGGGCCCAGTCGCCACCAGGGATGTACACACGGCCTATTCCTGGATGCGCAGCCCTGGCGACGCACCGGCTAGAATCCCGATGTATGACCTCGATCACCGAGCCCTCTAGTTCTGCGTTAGCCGGTAACACGATAATGTCAAGCACGTGGGCGTCGATGGGTCGGCTTGACCAAGCCTCATCGGCAACTATCAGGTGCTCACTACAATCGGAGCCCAGAACCGACTTACGAATCGCGCGCAGCCGGACTTTGGATAAGGCGGTCACCTGGCTTTGGGAAATGATTCGTAAGACCGCGCCCATGTGGGTTATCAGTGCCGTGTATCCTACACCGAGCCAATTGGCAATTCGATAGACATCCTCCGGTAGGAGGTTTGCCGGTCGCAGGCGCCGCTCGGAGAGGCCCTTGAGGACGGCCATCTTTGGCATCAAGAGCGCGCCGGCAAAACAATCGGCCTCGTATTCGTGTGGATCCTGCCGGCGGTTCGTTCCACGGTCTTCGACCAGTTCATCAAATTGTTCACCGTGCCCGTAAACGTGGTGCCCTAGCTCGTGCCCACACGTAAAGGATTGCCGGCCCGGAGGTCGCAGGGATGAAAGGACAATTGTAGGCCTGGCTGGGTAATAGATTCCCTCCATTGACGGAAGATCGGCGAACCTGACTTCGACGCCCCTTCCCTCAGCGAGGTCATAAACGCACAACGCGCCGTCGAGTGGTATATCGGCGAGCCTTCGCACCTCGTAGGCGCGACGGGCGGCCCGCAGAGCTAAACTCCGGCGTTCCTGAGTCATCTGACCCCACTCCCCCCGCGTTTCCGGATCATCCGGAGCAACGAAATGAGGCGATCCAAATCCTGGTCCTTCATCTTGCCCAGTTCACGTGCCGCGAGGACTATTCGGTCCTCAACCGGGTCGGACCCCTCGGGCGAAGCCGTGATCCACTCGACACTGACGCCAAAAATGTCCGCGAAGCGAACTAGCTCTTCGCTTGAGACCTTGCGCCGGCCTGCCTCGATTTCAGAAATAGTCGGCCGATGCATATCGAGTAGCCTTGCGGTCTGCCCTTGGCTCAGACCCGCCGCTTCTCGCGCCGCCCGCAATCGCGACGCGATCTGTTCACGGGTGCTCTCGGACGTGCTCAAGCCCCGACCCCCGTGTGCGCTTCGCAAATCCGCTGCGCGATTTGCGTAATAGAGAGGGGCTCCAGAGTGTCTTCATCGCTGAAGACAGTCTGCTCTCGGATGCTGATGCCCAGCTGTCCTTCGAGGGCAACGGTCATTTCTAAGCCAAGAAGGCTATCGAAGAATTCCAGATCCTTCAGCGGCACCGTGGCCCCCGTGACCTTCACGGGATCTTCAGTCGCCAGCGATTGAAGTTCGGCCAGTAGCTGGATCACTAAGTTTTCAACCGACGTCATGCTCACTGCCATCCTCCCTTGGACCGGTCTGCTGCTTACGGCATGGTAAGATTATCTTACCAGTAAGGGTTTGGCGCTGTCAAGCGATTTCTGCCACGATACGAAATCCCACGGACTTGGCGTTTCGCGGCCTAGCGTGGCCGCCGGGCTCGGTCGCGGTGGCCGGTACGCAACCGTCGTGCTAATGTGGTGCCTGGAATCGAAATGTCCGTTGCAATCGTAGTTTGCTTTGTGCTCGGGTTGCCGTTGGTCGCGTTCTTGGTCATCCGGCTTGGCGACAGACTGCTGATGGCAAGGATACCCGCATACGATCCGGCGACCACAAAAACCCGCACGGATGTCTACTCCATGCGAGCGGCCTACGCCAGCTTCGTCGTCGGACTGCTAATACTGGTGGTGTGGGCGGTGACACTTGCCGCGCTCGGTGTCATCGGCGGCCTTCGCTTGCTGTAGTCGGAGGTAAATCGTGTTCCTGTCCAAGAACGAAATCTTACGGCATCTCCCGTCCCTAATCGGAGACTACGATGAAAAGCTTGTTCAGGAGGTCTGCTATGATCTCCGCGTCGGCGATGAGATCTATCGGTCCGAGGAACATCTTCCGGAGGTCTTATCGGATGCATCGCCCTGGGCTATACTTCGCCCAGGACAATTTGCTCTGATCAAGACACTAGAGGTGGTCAAGGTTCCCGAGGATAGGGTTGCCCTCATCTCAATTCGCTTCGGGTTCAAGCTCCAGGGGCTAGTGAACGTCTCGGGCTTCCACGTTGACCCGGGATTTAAGGGAAATCTGATCTTCGCCGTCCAGAACGTCGGCCCTAACGACATTAGGCTGCGATACCGTGAACCGACATTCATGATCATGTGGGCATGCCTGCACGAACCCTACCTGGCCTCGGCTGGCGCTCGAAAGCGTGATGGGTTCCCAAGGATCCCTGCAGAATTCATGGCCCAACTTGGCGGCGGGAGCATCACCCTTTCGCAATTGAAGACCGAGGTCGACAAACTCCATACTCAGGTTAGGTTTTTTGCCGGGCTTGCAATCGCCCTGATTATGGCCTTGATTGCAGTCCTGCTGCGTAAGCTTTTCGGTTAGAAAGGGGGCGAGTGCGCAGCCAAAATCCGTAGATTTGCGTTAGGGCCGGGTTTGTGCAGGCCTGGAGGCAATTCTCGACTTCATCCGCCAGTCGCCGGCGTCGTGAACACTCCGCCGCCATAATCAGGACGAGATTCCTGTACGGTTCTGGCACTTGCGTATCAGAAGCGACCCGGCAATAGTTGGTCGAGACTGTGTCCCCGAGAGACTCCACTGCCTTTGCAATCTCACCGAAGTATCGGTCGGAAAGCTCCAGGGGTGAATCGAGCCGGTCCGTGTTCGTGGCTGGCGTCGCTGATTCGACTGTCCCGAAACGCTCCGTGTCCTTCTCATACATGTGAAGGCTATCGCTAAAATGGCAATAGTCGCCAACCTCAACCTGCAAACAACCGGCAAGGATTTCCTGGAGGTAGGTGAATTGAACAAAGTTGTAAGGCAAACCAAGGAAGAGGTCGTTGCTACGTAGGACCTGGCTCCACTGTAGCCTGCCGTTGCGGATCTTCAACATGGAACAGATGTTGCAGGGTACGTCGGGAGAGTTGGGCACACCGTTTGCGCGAGGTAGGTCGGAGGCGGCGTCCCAAATCTGAAGTACGGCCTGTCGGCTGGCACGGTTGTTGCTCAGGGCCTCGCAGACTCTGCGAATCTGATCGATCCCGAAACGGTTTCGCAACCGCGCCCCGTATGCGCCATCGTACTTTACGCCGTCGCCAGCAAAGCTGGGGAGCTTGGAATTCCAACGGTTTAGGAATGCCGAATCGTCGCGCCCGCTTGCAATCCAGACCACCTCTGCGATAGCAAACGCAGGGTTCATTGCGGGAACACGCGCGATTGTCCAGCGTTGACGCGGATTACGGATTTTGCACATAACATGCAAAACCTCACGAGTCCGACCACCGCGCCCATCAACGCACTCGGCGACGTCCGGCGATTGAAGGATGGAGCGGGCCTTGCACCAGACATCGTTAGCCGTGCTACCCTCTATTGCCTGCATCGCCTTCATCTCCATTCTCGCATGGCGGGCAGGGTGCTAGCGATCACCCCCCAAGGAAATCAACATTCCGCGCTGGCATCGCTGTATCAGACGTCGGCGGTCTCTAGACGAGTACCGTTGTACGGAGTGCGGGTCGATCCCGTGAAACGCCGCGCGTGGCATCCAAGTTGGCGGTTAGTCGCCATGTCGGACTTCTGCATTTTGGGTCCGGAAACAGCGATGAACTCCGTGCGGCGGGATCGTCTTATTTTAACGCCCATGCGTGGCCTACGCGGGGTCTTGGACCCGCCCCTTGCTCAAAATCTCTTGGCAGAGAGGCAGGCGCCCTGCGAGACAGCCGCAGGCAGGGTACCTGCTCACGCTAAGACGGCCCCAACCAGTAACCCGGCCGCGTCCGAATCCTAGCGTCCGGCTTGCCGGCGACCTCTACCGTGATCTGGTGGAATCCGCCTACGTCTTTGTTGTTCGGATTATATGAAATCAGGTATTGGCTATGAAGATCCGCGCCCAGGTGTTGGATAGCTTCCTCCAGGCCGTGCTGCCGCATGAATCCGAATTGCTCGCCGCCCGTGCCCTTGGTGAACACTTCCGCGGGATTCTGCTTGAAAATGGCCTTGGCATCCCGGAACACCTCCACCATCACCGGCACGAATTCCGCCGAACCCCCCAGGCTGCCGGTCGTCTGCATCACCGTATTGGGCGTAGCCGGGACCCCCGCTGGCATCGGCGTCATGGCGGGAGGTCGGTTGTCGATGTAACCGGGATCCGCCTTGGCCATAACAGTCGTCACGATGCGCGAAATATCGACCCAATAAATGTCGACATTGTTCAGTTGAGCGAAGATCACGGTCTCCTTCAAGCGCGCTTCGCTGGATTTGTCGCGCGTTTCGCTGATCACCAGCATCAGCCGGCGGCGGTTCGGCGGACGGTTGCTCAGCATGCGCACGCCGTTCTCCACCGCGTCAATCAGGCGGCTCTGGCTGCTGCCGGGATGGATGGCCTTCAGCGCGGTGGTGAGCTTGGCTGGATCGGAGGTGAATCCCTGCATCTCGCGGATGCGCGAATCGAACGCCAGCACCGCCGCTTCGCCCTGATCGCCAATGAGAATGGGCTGGATCATATCGCCAATTTTGTTGATCTGCGGCAATACCGACTCCACGCGGTCGTTGGCTTGCACCGCGATTACCAGGGAGATGGGCGGAAAGGCCACATCCACATGGATGTCCTGCTCTTTGTCGTTATCGAACAGGTGGAATTTCTCAGGTGTCAGGCCGTCGATGTTATTGCCGTGACGGTCGGTTACGCTTACAGGCGCCACCACTACATTCACCGAGATGTGAATCGGCGGAGCCGCGGCTGCCTCGGGCTTGGCGGGTTCCTGCTGGCTTTGGCCGAACAGGGCGCCCGGCAGCGGCCCCATCAGCAGCGCAGCCAGCGCTGTGGCAAGATACCGGTGAAGTGTCATGCAATTCCTGACGTTACCGATTTTCAAAACGTTGCGCATCCCCATGTTCCGTGCGCCCAGCCAGAAGGTCGAGCACGTGGGGTACCAACTCCACGATAGCATCCAGCGACTCGACCGCGCCTTTGGGTGAACCCGGCAGGTTCACAATCAGCACCTGACCGCGCGTCCCCGCCGTAGCTCGCGACAGCGCCGCCATGGGCGTCAAGCGAGCGCCGCGCGCGCGCATCAGTTCGCCGAATCCGAGAATCTCTTTGTGCAGTACCGCACGCGTAGCTTCCGGAGTGACATCCCGCGGGGCGACGCCGGTGCCGCCGGTGGTGAAGATCGCCGCTACCTGCCGGCTGTCCGCCAACTCCGCCAAACGCCGTTCGATCAGTGCGCCATCGTCCGCGATGACTTCGGTGACGGGCACGGACCAGCCCAGTTGTTCAAGCCTCTGGCGCACCGCCGGACCGGACACGTCCGCGCGGTTGCCGGCATGCACGCTATCGCTGATGGTAACGACGGCCGCCTGAATCATGATGCGAGTGTAGCGCAGCCGCCGGCCAGCAGTTGGTAGGCCCGCCGGGCTACGATCAGCTCTTCGTTGGTGGCTAGGGCGAGCACGGCCACCGGACCGCTGGATACCATGCGGTCGCCGCCGGCGTGTTCATTCAACTCCGGATCGAGCGCGATCCCCAGAAATTCCAGGCCCGCGCAGCACGCCGCGCGCAGGCTGGCGGAGTTCTCGCCGATGCCGCCGGTGAAAGCCACGGCATCCAGCCCGCCCAACGCGGCGGCGTAAGCGCCAATCGTTTTTCTGACCTGGTAGGCGAAGACCTCGATGGCTTCGCCGGCGCGGCCATTTCCCGCGGCGGCCTGTTCCAGATCGCGCAGATCGCCGCCGGCAATCCCGGAAAGGCCGGCCAGACCACCGCTCGTGGCAAGCTGCTCCCGCACCTGCGCGGGAGTCCAGCCGTGCCGCTCCATCATGAAGAGCGCCGCGAATGCATCCAGATCGCCGTGCCGCGTGGCATTCTCCAAACCGGATTGCGGCGAGAACCCCATGGTGGCGTCGATGGACCGTCCCCGGTCGATCGCGCACATCGACGAGCTGCCGCCTAAATGGCAACTGATCAGCCGCGTCTGCCGGCCCAGCAATTCCGCGCAGCGTTCGGCAACGTATTGGTGCGAGGCGCCGTGAAATCCGTACTTCCGCACACCCTCCGCGCGCCACGTGGAGGGTACGCCGTAGAGACACGCACGGGCCGGCATACCGGCATGGAACGCCGTCTCGAAAGCCGCCACCAACGGTACGTCCGGCATGTTTTCGCGGAAGGCCCGCATGGCGGCCAGGTAGATCGCGTTGTGCGCCGGCGCCGCAGGCAGGAACTCTTCGAGCGCGCGCAGCACGTTGTCGTCAACGGCGAACGTGCCGCAAAATTGCGGTCCGGCGTGTACCGCTTTGAAAACCACCGCATCCACCCGCACGCCCGCCGATTCAATTTGCCGGATGGCTTCGCCGTAATCCCGCACGCGCTCCGCGCGGCCGCGGGCCAGCACCGTTTCCGAAGGCATTTCCAGAATCTGGTACTTGAGCGAAGTCGAGCCCAGATTCGGAACCAGCAGGTTCATTTGATGCCGTGATACTGAGTGCGAATGGCCAGCAGATTCTTGTTGGCCTGCGCCTGATACGAACTCTTCACCGCCGCGCAGGCTTTGAAAAAATTGTAGGCATCCTGGGCTTTTTCCATCTTGTAGTTGGCCAGGCCCAGAAAAAAGAGAACTTCGGGCTTCGTGGGAGTCCCGTCTTCCACCAGCGGCAACGCCTTGCGCAATTCCTGATCGGCCGGCGCCAGCTTGCCTTCGTTGAAATACTGTTCGCCGTTCACGGAATACGCAAATACAAGAATGGCGTTCTTGCGCTTGGTCCAATCGGCATCGGCGACGCCCTCGGGCTTGGGCCTGGACCCTACCAGTTCCTCGAGTTTGGCGCTATAGGCGTGCACCTTGTCGCGATCTTTCTTTTTGGCGGCATCCTGGGTGAGAATCAGCAGCATGTCTTCGCTCGGACTGCCCGTGGCCGCGACCTGCTGCGCAAGCGCCACCGCTTTATCCGTTTGGCCGGATTTCTGATACGCGACGAACAGCGTGTCGGCTGCCTTGGCCAGGTACTCGCTCTTCGGATTGCGCTGCTGTAGTGACTCAATCAGCGCGGCCTGCTTCTTCGGATCCGCAGTGGTGAGCGCCGTGGCGTACAGCGAATATTCGGTGTAGGTGTTCACCTGGCGAGCGTAATCCACGCGCGCCTTCCAGTTTTCGACCTCATCCGCCTCGGTAGGTTGGGGCGAGGCGATCACCTTCTGGGCGAGTTCCGCGGTCTTGGCAGACCACTTCAAAACCAGGTCGGGATCCTTCTTCAATTCCGCCGCCTTGAGGCTCTGCTGGGCGACCTCCACACATTCGGGCGGGATCGCCGCCAGCTTCTCGGCTACGGCCACGGCTTTGTCGCCGTCATTGGCCTTGACGTAAGCGATCAGCAGTTGCTCATAAATCCAACCAGCCGCCTCGTGCTGCGGATACTGGGCGACAAATTCCTCCTGGAGGGCCTGCTTCTTGGCAGCATCCTCCTCTAGCCCCGCCTTTTGGAGCAATTGCCCTTCCGGCGTGGTTGTGTTCATCTCCGCGAGCTTGTGACACTGCGTCCAGGCAGGCGCAGCCGCGAATATCAAGGCGAAAAGGGTGGCGAAAGATCTCATGCGTACCTCTCCTCGTTGCGGAATCTTATCATAATTCCGCGCTGTATATTACAACCTGTCAGAATCTAAGCAGGCCTGGAGGGTGGGCTTTAGCCTGGCTTTAGCCGGCGCGGGGCTTCAGCCCCGCCCCACATAATTTGTGCGATGCTGAAGAAATGGCCCGGGCGGTAGCGCAATACGTCTTCGCCGCGCTGCTGGCGTTGCTCTCGACACCGGCCGCCGTGCCGTCCGTACGCGTCGTCTCCGCCATCGAAATTGTGTGGTGTGCGGAAGCTGAGCATCAGACGCCCGCCGAAGCCGTCCGCATCAAGCCAGATCATCCGGTCACCCGGTTTCAACCGGCCTACGCGTCCCGAACCCTTCCCGCACCAGACATTTCCGCCCTATTCCAACGGCCGCCGCCCCCAGCCTCTAGCTGTTCGTAACTACCAGGTAATCTCAAGCTACGAAAAGGAGAGGACCAGTGTCTTTAAGAAATTTACTGCGTCTCCGGCATCGTGAGCCGGAGAAACAACTACGGGCTATCAACCAGCGGCGGCAAGAGCTGTCCGGCTTAACTGACGTTCAACTCAAGTCCGCCGCCACCAGCGGGCGCCACGAGGCCGACATTATCGAGACGTTTGCGCTGGCGGCGGTCATTGCCGCCCGCGTGCTCGGCATGCAGATGTTCGACGTGCAGATTCTGGGCGCACTGGCGCTGGCACGCGGGCATATCGTGGAGATGCAGACCGGCGAGGGCAAAACGCTGGCAGCGGTGCCGGCCGCCATCTGGTATGCGCGTCACGGCCGCGGCACACACCTGCTGACCGCTAACGACTATCTGGCCCGCCGGGATGCGGCCTGGATGGGCGAGATCTATCGCTGGTTCGGACTTTCCGTAGGCCATATCGCGCAAGACATGCCCGCTCCGCAGCGCCTCGCCGCGTACCTGTGCGATGTGACTTACGCCACCGCCAACGAGGTCGGCTTCGACTACCTGCGCGACGGGCTGGCGCGTAGCGCCCCGGAATTGGTCCAGCGGCCATTTGCATTTGCGATCATCGACGAGGCGGATTCCATTCTGATCGACGAAGCCCGCATTCCCCTGGTCATCGCCGGCGGCGTCGCCGAAGATGCGCTGCTGGCGCAACGCGCCGACGCGGTGGTGGCTGGCTTGGCGCCGCACATGGATTACGCGTTGGACGAATATGCGCGCAACGCCCAGTTGACCGATGCCGGCATTGAGAACGTGGAGCGGTCCCTCGGGTGCGGAAACCTCTTCGACGCGCACAACCTCAGCGTCCTGACTGCGGTCGAAGATGCCCTGCATGCGCATGCGTTGCTCAGGCGCGATGTGGATTACGTGGTCAAGCAGGGCGCCATCGAATTAGTGGACGAGTTCAAAGGTCGCATCGCGCAGAACCGCCGATGGCCGGCAGGCCTGCAGACGGCCGTGGAGGCGAAAGAACGCGTGCGGCTGAAGGCCCAGGGACACATCCTCGGTTCGATTACAGTGCAGAGTCTCGCCGGACTGTATGAACGCATCTGCGGCATGACCGGCACGGCCGCCACACAGGCGGACGAATTCCGCAAAGTCTACAACCTGCCAGTGACGGTGATCCCGACGAACCGGCCGGTAATCCGCCGGGATCTTCCCGATATCGTTTTTGCCGATCGGGAATCGCGGAACCGCGCGTTGGTGCGCGAAATTCAAGCGATCCATCAGACTGGCCGCCCCATACTGGTAGGTACGGCAAGCGTAGAGGAGTCCGAGCGGTTGAGCCGGCATCTGCACTCGGCCGGCATCGCGCATGCCGTGCTGAACGCGCGTAACGATGCGGCGGAAGCGCCGATTATCGCCCAGGCCGGCGCGCTGGGAGCAGTGACAGTCTCTACTAACATGGCGGGACGCGGCACCGACATTCTGCTGGGTGGGAATCCACCGGCAGACCGCGACAAGGTGGTCGAACTCGGCGGTCTGTATGTTATCGGCACTACCCGGCACGAAGCCAGACGGATTGACAACCAACTCCGCGGCCGCGCCGGGCGGCAGGGCGATCCGGGCACATCTCGCTTTCTGATCAGCCTTGACGACGACCTGCTGGTGCGCTTTGGGATTCGCGAGAATCAGGATATAGAAAGCGTGCAACGCACCGCGGAAGGCCAGAATCTGGAGATTCGAAGAACGCTCTGGAAGTACGATTGTGCCGTCGAACATCATCGCCGCCAAGTCTACGGCCTCCGGCGTGAGATCCTGCGTTCGCCGGACTGGAGCCTGCGTGAACTGGTGCCTGAAGAGCAATTTGGAGAACTCATCGAAGCTGCCGGCCGTCATGTGGCGCTTGCCATTCTGGACGATCTCTGGGCCGACTACCTTTCCAATGTTGCCGAACTGAGAGGAGGCATTCATTGGGCATCTTGGACCGGCAGCGACCCGCTCTACAAATTTCTTACCGGCGAGCGGGAAATCTATGCGGACTTCGAGCGTCGACTCCCGGAAGAGATAGTCGAGGAGTTGAAGACGGCCGAGATCCGTGATGGTACCATCCACTTCCCGAAAGGAGAGCGGCTGGAGCGCGGAGCGACGTGGACTTACATCTCGACCGATCAGCCCTTCGGAACCTACTTCGAGCGGGTCAAGAACGGTCTCCGCCGGCAGTTGGGCAGGCACTCAGCCGCGAGGTCCCCAGCATGACTCGCGTCCATTGAAAACCACCGGGAGCTTGCTCGACGTTAAACCCAAATCATTCCTATCCCAAACAATCGACAGGAAATCTGCCACAAAATTGGCTTCAATCGGCTCTTTTCCCTAAACCCAAATCACCCGGCAAGCGCAGCGCGCGAGGTCACAACCACCAGACACCAGCCACTAACCACCAGACACGGCGAGCGAAGCAAGCCCTTGCATTTACCAAACGTGTAGGCTAAACTAAAAAGTCGCATGTCAAGCAGTTCCACAGCCCGGTCTTTCTCCTTCGCTAGTCTGTCCCGTCTCCCAATTCCGGTTATCATTATTAGCATCGTACTGGTTATCGTAGCCGGCCCCGCTTGAGGCCGCATCGGACGGGTTCCGAGGCCATCAGCGGGGCGAGCCAAGCCTGCTGATGGCCTTTTTGTTTTTTAGTGAGCTTTGTTGAGGAATATATGTCGACTCTGATGAACGGCGCGAAAATGCTGCTGGAATGCCTGGCGCGCGAAGGCGTGGATTGCTTCTTCGGATATCCCGGCGGCGTCACTTTGCCCTTCTACGACGCCCTCTACGACCACCACATCCGCCATGTGCTGGTCCGCCACGAAGAAAATGCCTGCTTCGCCGCCGAAGGTTACGCCCGCGCCACCGGTAAAGTAGGCGTCTGCTGCGCCACCTCCGGCCCCGGCGCCACCAACCTGGTCACCGGCCTGGTCGATGCCATGATGGATTCTATCCCCATCGTCGCCCTCACCGGGCAAGTCACCAGTAAGCTCATCGGCAGCGACGCTTTTCAGGAGGCCGACACCTTCGGCATCACTCGCTCCTGCACCAAGCACAACTATCTCGTCAAGAAACTCGAAGACCTGCCGCAAGTGGTCCACGAGGCGTTCTATATCGCCGCCAGCGGCCGCCCAGGCCCCGTGCTGGTCGATATTCCCAAGGATGTCTTCCAGGCCCAGGGTCACTATACTCCGGTCACTTCCATCCATCTGCCCGGTTACAAGGTCTTCACCGAAGGTCATACCGGCCAGATCCGCCGCGCCGCGCAACTCATGTCCGAGGCCGAGCGCCCCTTCGTATACGCCGGCGGCGGCATCATCGCGGCCAACGCCTCCGCCGACCTGCGCGAAATGGTGGAACTCCTCGACGTGCCCGCGGTCCTCACCCTGATGGGTCTCGGGGCTTTGCCCTCCCATCATCCCAACTTCATCAGTATGACCGGCATGCACGGTAGCTACGCCGCTAACATGGGTATGACTCACTGCGATGTGCTCATCGCGCTGGGTGTGCGCTTCGATGACCGTGTCACCGGCCGCCTGGCCGCTTTCGCGCCCCACGCCAAAGTCATCCACGTGGATATCGATCCCGCGGAAATCGGCAAGAACCGCGCGGCCGACGTTCCCATCGTCGGTGACGTGAAACGCGTCCTCAGTCGCCTGAATAAGGTGCTTGCCGAATTGCCCCCGCGTGACACCCGCCTGGCCGCCGCCCGCCAGTCCTGGTGGTCCCAAATCCGCGGCTGGAAAGCTGAACATCCCCTCGTTCCCGTCACCTCCGATTCAGAAATCAAGCCGCAGCACCTCATGATGGAAATTGACCGGCTCTCCGACGGAGAAGCCATCGTCGCCTCCGATGTCGGCCAGCACCAGATGTGGGCCGCGCAGTTGATTCGCTTCAACGCGCCGCGCCTCTGGATCAATTCCGGCGGCCTCGGCGCCATGGGTTTCGGCCTGCCGTCGGCCATCGGCGCGCAGTTCGCCCGTCCCGATAAACTGGTTTTCGCGCTGGTCGGAGATGGCGGATTCCAGATGTCCATCCCGGAACTGTCCACCATCGCCAGTCACGGCCTCCCCATCAAGATCGTGGTCATGAACAACGGCTATCTCGGCATGGTCCGCCAGTGGCAGGAACTGTTCTATAACAATCGCTTGAGCTCGGTGGAACTCGATTGCTTCCCCGATGCGGAGAAGCTCGCCGCGGCCTACGGCTTCAAAGGCCGCACCATCGACAAACCGTGGGAACTCGCCTCCGCCCTGGAAGAAGCCGTCCGCGAACCGGGCCCGTATCTGCTCAACGTTAAGGTAACGCCGTTCGAAAACGTCTATCCGATGGTGCCGGCCGGCGGCGCCATCAACGAGATGGTGTTAGCGCCGCCTCAACCGGTCGCCGTGCCCAAGTAGAATCTTACTGGATTACCCTATGTTGCAGATTATATCCTTGTTAGTTGAGAATAAGCCGGGCGCTCTCATGCGTATCACCGGCTTACTCAGTGCGCGCGGTTATAATATCGAAAGCCTGACCGTCGCCCGCACCCTCGATCCCGAACTCTCCCGCATGACCATCGTGGTCGATGTGGATGATACCCTTCGCCAGCAGGTCATCAAGCAAATGAATAAGCTGGTGAACGTGCTGCAGGCCGTGGATCTCACCGAATCGCCCGCCGTGCGCCGCGAAATGGTCCTGGTGCGGGTGCGCACCGTACAGGAAACCCGCACCGCCGTGCTTAAAGAGGCCGAGATATTCGGCGCGCGCGTAGTGGATTCCTCCACCGAAGGCTTCGCCCTCGAAGCCACCGGCGACCCTGAAAAACTGGATGAATTCATCGACGTCATGCGCAGCTACGGAGACATCGAAATCACCCGCTCCGGAGCCGTGGCCGTGTCGCTGGAAGTCAAAAAACTAAAATTGCAGCCCCCAGTCCTAACGGAGGCAAGATAGTACCTCTTTGTGGGGCAGGCTCCCAGCCTGCCGGAACTAGAACAAACCGGAGCCTGGAAAGAATGGCCAGATGTTCATGTAAAAAAGTGGGGCAGGCGTCCACGCCTGCGGCGGGTCTCCAGACCCGCCTCTCCCCCCAAGTCAGGAGTACCTAAATGGCGAAACGCTACTACGAAAAAGACGATAAACCCGCCCGCCTCCAAAACAAAACCGTAGCCATAATCGGCTATGGTAGCCAAGGTCACGCCCACGCCCTGAACCTGCGCGACTCCGGAGTCTCCGTAATCGTAGGTCTCTATCCCGAGAGTAAGTCCAGAGCCAAAGCCGAAGCCGCCGGCCTTAAGGTCGCCTCCACATCCGAAGCCGCCAAAGCCGCCGATGTGACCATGATCTTGGTCTCCGACCACATTCAGGGTGACCTATATAACAAAGATATCGCCCCGCATTTGACCGCCGGCAAAACGCTGATGTTCGCCCACGGATTCAACATCCACTTCGGCCAGATCAAGCCGCCTGCAAACGTCGATGTCTCCATGGTCGCGCCCAAAGCGCCCGGCCACCGCGTGCGCGAGCTCTTCACCGAAGGGGTGGGTGTGCCGTCGCTCGTTGCCGTGCACCAGGATGCCTCCGGTCACGCCCTCGAAACCGCGCTAGCGTACGCCGGCGCGCTGGGAAGCCTCAAAGCCGGAGTGATCGAAACTACCTTCAAAGAGGAAACCGAAAGCGACCTCTTCGGCGAACAAGCCGTCCTGTGCGGCGGCGCATCCGAGCTCATACGCGCCGGCTTCGAAACCCTCGTGGAAGCCGGATATGCCCCGGAAATCGCCTACTTCGAGTGCCTCCACGAGCTCAAGCTCATCGTCGATCTAATCCAGGAAGGCGGCCTCGGCTATATGCGCTACTCCATCTCCGATACCGCCGAGTATGGCGACTACACCCGCGGCCCGCGCATCGTCGATAGCCACGTGCGCGCCGAAATGAAAAAAATCCTGAGCGAAATCCAGTCCGGAGAGTTCGCGCACCAGTGGATCGACGAGAACAAAACGGGCCGCCACAACTTCCTGGCCATGCGCGACAAGGCCCAAAATCAACCCATCGAAAAAATAGGAGCTGACCTCCGCTCCATGATGACCTTCCTGAAAAAACGTGGGCGAGGCTCTCAGCCTGCAGCGGCGGCCTCAAAGGCCGCTCCTTCCGACCTATGAAAATCTTCACCTTCGATACCACCCTGCGCGACGGAACCCAAGGCGAATCCGTCTCCTTCTCCGTCGACGACAAACTCCTGATCGCCCAAAAACTCGACGAGCTGGGCATCGACTATATCGAAGGAGGTTGGCCCGGCTCCAACCCCAAAGACAAAGACTTCTTCGCCCGCGCCGAAACCGAACTGCATCTCAAACACGCCAAGCTCACCGCCTTCGGCGCCACCCGCTTCGCCCGCCACACAGTAGAAGAGGATCGCAGCGTGCAATCGCTATTAGGCGCCGGCACGCCCGTAGTCTCAATCTTCGGCAAAAGCTGGGATCTGCACACCACCCGGGCGTTAGGCATTACCGAAGAACAAAATCTTGCCCTAATCGGCGAAACGGTAGCCTATCTCACCCGGCACGGGAAAGAAGTAGTCTACGATGCCGAGCATTTCTTCGACGGCTACAATTCCAACCCCGCCTTCGCCCTGCGCACCCTGGAAGCCGCCCAGAAGGCCGGCGCAAGCGTGCTCTGCCTCTGCGACACCAACGGCGGCACGATCACCGGACGGCTGGTCGAAATCGTCGCCGAAGTGCGCAAACGCTTCGACGGCATACTTGGCATCCACACACATAACGATTCCGACCTGGCAGTAGCCAACACGCTCGCCGCCGTGGAAGCCGGCGCTACCCACGTGCAAGGTTGCATCAACGGCTACGGCGAACGCTGCGGTAACGCCAATCTCTGCTCCATCATCGCTAACCTGGAATTGAAGCTCGGTCACACGGCCATCGGCCAGGACAAGCTCATCTCTCTCTCTAACGTGGCGCGTTTCGTTGCCGAGCTGGCCAATCTGCCGCTGCCGAACAATCAGCCCTTTGTAGGGCATAGTGCTTTTGCACACAAAGGTGGCGTGCACGTGTCCGCCGTATTGAAGGAGTCCACCACGTATGAGCACGTCACACCCGAGGCGGTAGGCAACCGCCAGCGCGTTCTGATCAGCGATCTCTCGGGCCGCGGCAATATCTTATATAAGTTGAAGCAGCATGGCCTTGCCGGCCGGCTCGACGAAGATGCCCGCCGCGAGTTGCTCGAGCGCATCAAGCACATGGAATTCGAAGGCTACGAACTCGAAGCCGCCGAGGGTACCTTCGAACTGCTGGTGCGCGAGGCGCTCTATCCCGGCATGCAATTCTTCGAGGTGGAAAGTTACGAAGTGTCCACCAAATCTACGCCCACTAACGATTCGCGCACCACCGCCAACATCACCGTGCGCGCGCAGGATAGCGTATATTCCGCTACCGCTACCGGCAGCGGTCCGTTCCACGCGCTGCACCTGAGCCTGCGCAAATGCCTGTCCTCCATCTATCCGCAAATGGCCGAGGTGCGCCTCACCGACTACAAAGTCCGTGTCCTCGAGCCGCGCAAGGGCACCGCCGCCAAGGTACGCGTGCTCATCGAGTGGTCGGACCACCGCAAGAGCTGGTCCACCGTCGGAGTCTCCGACAACGTCATCGTGGCCAGCTGGAACGCCCTGGTCGACGCCATCCGCCTGGAGTTAATGCGCCTCACCGAACAGGATGACTCCATCGAGAAAGCAGTCGAAGATTACTGCTGGGGTGTGTAATACCACCACTGGCGCCCGGTTGATTATTGTGTGTGGCCTGCCCGGCGCCGGTAAGACCACTCTCGCGAAGGCTCTGGAACGCCGGCTCCGCGCCGTTCGGTTTTCTCCCGATGAATGGCTGGACGCGCTTTCTCTAGACGTTTACGACGAAGTAAGACGCGGAAAAATCGAGGCGCTGCAATGGCAGCTTGCTCAGCAACTCCTCGCGCTCGATCTCATCGTAATCATCGAATGGGGAACCTGGGCAAGGTCCGAGCGGGATGCCCTGCGGCTGGGAGCCCGCGCTCTGGGCGCCGCAGTTGAGTTGCACTATTGCTCTGCCCCTCCGGATGTCCTGTTCGAAAGGATACAGCGCCGGGGCATGGAGGATCCACCCATAGAACGAGCTGCATTGTATCGCTGGTGCGAGACATTCCAGGCGCCCACACCCGAAGAGATGGCCCTCTTCGATAGGCATCTTAACGACTGAAAACTTTTCCACCTCGCCGTCCCCAGCTAGTCTACAGACGTATACTAGAGATCAGGTTGACTTATGTTTCAATGCACCGTGCGAATCATAACTGTCGCGGCCTGTATCTTCATCGCGGCTAACTTGCAAGCATTTTCCTCCACCGCCTACGTCAGCGTTTGCTGCAACGCTCCTTCCACCGCGGGCGTTTTCAATGCATCCAAACTTACCCAAGCACGCTCGATTGTAACCGGATCTGGCGGCGATGGTCTCGCGCTCAGTCCCGACGGAACCAAGATGTTCGTCACCGTCGACCACAAACGTGAATTGCAGGTCATCTCGACCGCCACAGGCACAATCCTCGCCACCGTGAAGGTGCCTATCTCCGTCTCCGGCGAGCCGCCGATCGAGGTAGCTATCAGCCCGGACGGTTCGCACGTGTATGTTTTCGTACCACAGGATATGCCGGCATCCCTCCTGCTCGCCGTCGATACCACCACCTATCTCGTGACACGATCCGCGACCCTCCCGTTCAACGAAAGCCTCGGTCCCCTCCTCATCTCACCCGACGGAACCCAGCTCTATCTTGAAGAGGGTCTGGTCAATGAATATATTCAGGTGATCGACACTGCCACCCTCAAGCCCGTCACCCAAATACCGGTCAACGAATCTCCGTCCGGAATTTGTGTCACACCCAGTGGGCTAATCCTCATGACCGACACGAGTAATGAGCTGCTGGTGATCAATCCCAAGACAGCCACTATCGTGAACCGGTTCTCGCTATCGAGCAGCACCCAGATCCTCACCGGTGTGGTAATTTCTTCGCCCGACAGTACCAACGCCTACATCGCCTTCGCCGGCAATTCCATCCTCGCCGTGAATATCTCAAACGGGGCTATTATTTACGAAGCCCCCGTCGGCTACCTCCCCAGTCAGTTTGCCATCTCGCCCGGCGGACAGTGGCTATACTCCATCGATTACTCCAGCACTGCCGCTCTCAGCATCGCGGAGTTTAATACCCAATCTCACAAGACAGTAGCCGCAGTCCGCCAACTCGGACCCCTAAGTAGCCTGGCGCTAACCCAAGATGGGAACACTCTCTATGTGCTGAATGCAGACGTCAGCGCCATTGTTCCGGTAGATGTCTCCACCGAGACGCCCGGCCCCGTAACTCTCGGCGGCATAGGCCTGAACTCGCTGGCGATCCCGCCCAACGGCAGCACCGTCTGGGCATCGTCCTATGCCTTCGCGGCGGGCGGCGACATAGTGGTGCTCAATCCCGCTACGGGCCATTCAAATTTCTTCGTTGGTCCCACCGGTGGACTTAGTTTTAATCCCAGTGGCTCAGTGCTCTACGTGGCGAATCCGGGCGAGATAGTCGCACTGGACGTTCAGTCCGGGAAACAAACCGCCAAGCGCCTCGCAGGTAACCTGGAAAATATCGGTCAGGCAATTCCCTCACCCGATGGCAAGAACCTTTACATCTCACTGACATTCGTATCGGGAGCTCCGCTGGGGACAGAGCTTCTTCCTCCGGGCGAGATTCTCGTATTAGACACATCCACCTTCAAGGTCACCTCGATAATCAATATTCCGGATGGCTTGGGGGTCATCGCATTAACGGCCGATGGATCTACCCTGGTGTGTACGTCTAATAAGGGGCAGGTGCGTGTAATTAGCGCGGCAACCAATACCATCACCGCTACCATTGACGTTACTCCTTCCAACGGGGCTCTCGAAGGGTTAGCGCTTTCGAGCGACGGTTCGACTGCTTATATCACAGACGCGGAGAATAACCTGCTATTCGTGGCGAGCCTCGCCACAGATATGCAAACGGCCGCCATACCGGTAGGCCAAACTCCATTAACCGTGGCCATCACGCCCGACGGTTCCCAGGCGTGGGTATTAACGAATGAGGGCCTCGAGATTGTGACGCTGGCTTCCAGCCAGGTTAGCGGTCCGGTACCGCTTCCCGGTGCGCCCTCGGCAATTGTATTCGCGCCGTAGCCGCGTCGGACTGCAAGCCCGTTCCGCGCCAACTGTTATTGTTGCGCCGCGTAATCTCGACGTCTCTCAGTTCGGCGGCGGCAAACCAGTCGATGACTTCTTCCTGTGTGTGGTAGAACGCCGTCGGCGCAGCCAGGTGATCGAAAACGTTCCAGAAATTCTCGGCGAAAGAGTAAGTCGAGATCGAGCACAGGTACTCCGCGTAAGGAAGCCGGCTCTTCCACGCATCCAGGCGCCGGCGCTGTACCGGCCCATAGACTAGCTTGAGCGCCGCATATAAAGGAAGCGACAAGCAAAACGAAGTTAGACGAGTTACAAACTTGGGCAGTCTCGATGTCAGATGGATTCGTACCGGATCGACGAATCTCTCGATCCAGAGATTGCCTTCCTTGCCATAAACCCAGATCGAGAGCCGGCCGCCCGGCGTGACATGCTTGGCCAATGCGAGAAATCCTTCCCGCGGTTCGGGCAGGTGATGCAGCACCCCGATGCTATACACCAGGTCAAAAGGGCTGGCAAATGGCAGATGCAGGATATCCGCTTGCACCACGTGTACGTTGGGCAAGTGCCGGGTGTTCTGATAGGCCGCCTCTACCGCGTCGGATAGATCGATCCCTACAACTTCCCGCGCTTGAAACTGAGCCGCCAGAAAGATGTGCCGCCCTTTGCCGCAACCCGCGTCTAAGACAACGTGATCCGCAAAATCGGCCGGAGCCAGCGGCTTGATCCAATCCAGAAACTCCTCCCGGTCCGCATCGGTCAGTCTCGAATAGTGCGTCCACTCATAGCCGAAAGCCTCGGAAGTGGCCTGCTTCGCCGCGGTCAGTTCTTTCGGCAGGAAACGCGGAATGCCTCTGGTTACCGGAAATGTAGCGCCGCACCCCGCACAGACCAGCGCGCCTTCCATCAACTCGCCATGCAACTCGCCATGCAACTCGCCATGGTCAGTCCTGTCCGCGTGAGCTTCGAAACTGGAATGGCATATCGGGCACGACAGTAGCCGCACCAAGCCTTGTTTCACGACGTGGTTCTCCTCTCCGGTGTTGTAGCATATACAAAATCCAATAGCACGATACTCCCGCGGTAACGTGCTTCAACGCATGCCCGCCGATAATGTGACCGGCAGAGTAAATCGGTCTATCGAAGAGTTCAAATAGTTTGGCCAACCCAAACAGGATAAATGCAACCAACAGATCGGTGGTGCGAGTGTATCGCGGCGGAAATAACGCGATCATCATCGCTATAGGCAGTGCAGGGAAAAACTGTACGAATAAATAAAAGCGAAGGTCGCCGCGACCACCGGCATACCAGTAGAGCACGCTGGCTATTCCAAGCGCAATGAACGGCCATAACAGCCACAGCCCCGCTTTCACGCTGATCCGTTCTACAATTGCGGCATCCAGCAGCGACATGAAACAGAGTGTCATGGGTAGTAGGTCCCAGACTAAGCGCAAATTCTGTGGGTCATAATGATAGTAAGCTGATCCCATTCCAGTAAGTGCGACGCCCGCAAAGAAGACCAGATAGGGAATCCGTTCGCGGCTCTCCAGGAAGGACGTGCGCGCCGTTCGTCGGGCTAAGTAGACAATTCCCATGACCCCCGCGAGAACAAAGGGGGCGTTGGAGATCACGTCTAAGGCATGCGGGATTCCCCAAACTGTCCGTTGATCCGCGAAGCGATGGTAGTCCAATCCAAGAGGCACTGGCCGGGCCAGGCACAGCATGATGGAGAAAATCAGCGCCACGCCAATGAGCAGCGTCACCCGCATCGGGCGATTCCGTCCCCGCAGATTCCGCAATTCCACTTGCATGTTTATTTTAAATCTGCAAGCTGAACGACTCGCCTAGATACACGCGCTTCACATCCGCATCGCGCGCCAGCGCTTCCGGACTCCCCGCGCGGAAGATCCGCCCGTTATCGATGATGTACGCGCGGTCAGTCACCGTCAGAGTCTCGCGCACATTATGGTCGGTCACCAGGATACCGATCCCATCCCGCTTCAGATCGAAAATGATGCGCTGCAGTTCCAGCACCTGAATCGGATCGATGCCGGAGAAGGGCTCGTCTAACAGCAAAAACTTGGGGTCGATCACCAGCGAGCGCGCAATTTCCACGCGCCGCCGCTCGCCGCCTGATAGCATATATCCCTGGCTGCGCCGCACCTTCTCGAGACCCAGTTGTTCGATCAGCCGGTCCAGTCTCTCGCGGCGTTCCCGATTCCGCAGCGGCAGCGTCTCCAGAATCGCCATCAGGTTATCTTCCACTGACAGCTTGCGGAACACCGAGGCTTCCTGCGGCAGGTAGCTGATGCCCTTGCTGGCACGCTTATACATCGGCAGCGGCGTGATGTCTGTGTCGTCCACCAGAATGCAGCCGGAGTCGGGACTGATCAGCCCCACTATCATATAAAACGAAGTGGTTTTTCCCGCGCCGTTGGGGCCCAGCAAGCCGACCACTTCTCCCTGGTCGACGCTCACGGTGACGTCGTCCACCACCTTGCGCCCGCGATATGATTTGGAAATTTCCCTGGTTTCCAGTTTGCTCATTGAGGGTGTTTCTTGCGGATATGGCTGATGGCGGGCTTCGCATCCGATCCCTTCACGAGCAGCCGGTCGTCGTCGGAATAATAGGTTAACTCCAGGCCCCGCGTGTTCCCGCGGACGTTGTCGTTCATAGTAGGGTCGCCGCCCCGCAGGATGATCTTGTTCTCATCCGTATAGTATTCGGCGTGGTCGCTTGATCCCGTCCTGGTGCGAATCGGGCCCTTCTGTACAATCTCGACGCCGCCATCGGCAAAAGCTTTCTGCAAGCGATTGTCGGCGCCCTCCTCGGCCAGCCAGGAACGCAGGTCGGCGGCTTTCATTTGCAGAGTGCCGCGATCGAGCAGGACTCCGCCCGAATAATGCGCCAGCCGGTCTTGATCCGTATAGACCATATGCGGCGCGCGCACCAGCGTGAAGACCACCGGCCCCACGTCTGCCTGGTCCGCGGGCTTCGCGGCGGCAACTGCCGGGTGCGCAGACGCCGGCGCCGCATCGTCATCGGCCTTTTTCTCCTCGCGCGATTGCGTGATGACATGGCCGTCCGCCACGATCGAGCGCTTGTCGCGGTCGATCTCCACATGGTCCGCCTGGATGCGGTTGACTCCCTGCCACAGCACGGCGTCGCCATCGTATTTCACCAACTTGGCGTGATTGGCTGAAGTCATAGTACGCGCGACGGCCTGCAACGGCTCATCGCCGGAAAGCATGGCCGAGTCGCTCTTCTTCTTAGTCTGGTCCGGCAAGCGGCTGGTGTTGACGTGGCCTTCAGCGGTGAAGTTGCCGCTCTTCTCGTCCAGCACAATGTGGTCCCCAACGGTGTTTCCGGTGCTGTCCCACATGCGCGCGTGCTTATCCAGCGTGATGCGGTTTTCGGTCTGTTCCAGAATGCCCCGGTCCGCGCGCGCTCTGCGCTCGCCCGATTCATAGGAGAAATCGCCCCACTGTTCCATGCGCGCCAACTGGTTGGTCTTCGGGTCGAAGGTGGCCGAAACATTCTTGCTCACTGTTGTCGTCACGGGGTGATTCTTGGCCTTCTCGTCGGGCGTCGGGTCGCTCACCGTGCGGCAGTTGACGGAGGTGAATGACTGGATACGGTTCTGCGCGGCATATACGATCCACATGCGGTCGCCGATAAACTTGCGGTGACGTTGCGCGGGCAGATTGGGCAGGAACTCCAGTTCGCTGGGCGCCTGCGTTTCCATGCTGGCGATTTCGCGCCCGCCCGGCTGCATTTTCATCTGGATGACATCACTGCGCATGATCCGCGTCTCGGCCGGATCGTGCCCCGGCGTGGCCAGCGGTTTGGATTCCAAAAAACCGTGGCCGGTGACTAGCGCCGTGCTTAACGTGCTCTCGCCATTGTTCTCGGCGAATTGCAGGTCCACGCGGTCGCCGGTCGCGGTGATCTCCGAGCCTTCCGAATTCGACACCAGGCGCGCGTTCCCCTCGCCCGTAATCTTCTCCACTTCACCCGCATCGCCGTAGTCGACCGTGAGATGATCGGCCGCATATTGCAGCTTGCGGCTCGGGTAAGCATCGGTACCGTGCGCATTCGTGGCTTCCACGTGATGAATCTTGCCGTCCTGCAGCGCGATGACCGTCTCACCGGCCTCCACAATGGTATTCTCGCGCGTCAATCGGGCCCACGGAAGCAGCCAGATGCCCGCCAGGTTCTCGCGATAGATAACCTGGCCGGCCTCGATCTTCATGTGCTTGGCATGCGGACCGGGAGGATACCAATCCAGTTCCGCCTGGCTGTGCAGAAACAGCTCGCGTGTGTTCGGATCGTACGATGCGCCCACCGCTTTTCCCGACCCATTTTCGAATTGGAAAGTGGCTGCGCGGTCCGTAGTCGCCTTGCCGGAACTGCTGTCGAAGGCCACGCCCGAGGAGTGCACCGAAACCAGCGTGTGCTTGGGCTGGCCTTCGTTCGGCACGGCCAGCGTGATATCTACCTCACCATCGGAATAAAGCCGCTTGTCGGATTGGTTGTATTCCGCATGCGCGCTGTGCACCAGGTTGTAAGTATCGGTATGCGTGGAAGGCAGGCGCAACTCCACCCGATCCAGTTCCACGTGGTTGGAATCCTTCGCCTGGCGCACGTCCTTGGCGGAAATTCGGCAAATCGTGTGGCTGTCCGGCGGCTCGGAGGTCTCGATATGCACCCAGTCTTGTGCTGCCGACATCAACTCGGGCGCCATCGACTGCGGTTTTTGCGGCGACTGCTCATGCAGTTCCCTCTTCTGGAGCCTGTAGGTCGCGGCCACGCCGCCCACAAGCATGATGATCGCCACCAGGATGAGCCAGCGCGTGCCTCGCATGGATGCTTCTATTGTAGCGCCGTGCCCAGTTCCTGAGCCGTCGCGAGCGCTCTGAGGTTGTGACGCCGGCTACCGTCGCGCCGTTTCCTGCCTGGCGCTTAAGCGTCGCTGCATCGAACCTTTTGGTTGCCCTTCTCCTGCCTTGTGGGGCAGGCGTCCACGCCTGCAGCGGGTCTCCAGACCCGCTGCATCACATTTTGCGCTGCGAGAAGGCGGGTCCTCGAGGATCAGTGCTACCGTCGCGCCGTTGCAGCCGCGGCAGGTTTCGGCGCCGCTTCCGGCGCACCCTCCGCTTTGGAGTCTTCCCCCTTCAGCAGACCCAGTTGCCGCCGCAATTCCAAATCAACGGCCTGCCGGATATCGGCATTGTCCTTCAGAAACTGGCGCGCGTTCTCGCGGCCTTGCCCAATCCGATCGCCTTTGTAACTGAACCACGAGCCGCTCTTCTCAATCAGGTTTTGGGCTACACCGAGATCCAGCAGATCGCCTTCCTTCGAAACGCCTTCGCCATAAATAATGTCGAATTCCGCTTCGCGGAACGGCGACGCCACTTTATTCTTCACCACCTTCACTTTGGTCCGATTTCCAACCACCGCATCGCCGTCCTTGATGGCCGCGATCCGCCGGATGTCCAGCCGTATCGTAGAGTAGAACTTCAAAGCGCGCCCGCCCGTGGTAGTCTCCGGATTTCCAAACATCACGCCGATCTTCTCCCGAATCTGGTTGATGAAAATCAGGCACGTCTTGGATCGCGAAACCACGCCCGTGAGCTTGCGCAGCGCCTGCGACATCAGCCGCGCCTGCACGCCCATATGGCTGTCGCCCATCTCGCCATCCAGTTCGGCTTTGGGCACCAACGCGGCCACCGAGTCCACCACCAGCACATCAATGGAGCCCGATGCGATCAGCGCACCGGTGATTTCGAGCGCCTGCTCGCCGTAGTCCGGCTGCGATACGAGCAGATTGTCCACGTCCACGCCCAGCTTGCGCGCGTACGACGGATCGAGCGCGTGCTCCACGTCGATGAAAGCCGCCATGCCGCCCTTCTTCTGGGCTTCCGCAACCACCTGCAGGGCGATCGTGGTTTTGCCGGACGACTCCGGCCCATAGATTTCGTTGATGCGGCCGCGCGGAAATCCGCCCACGCCCAGCGCCGCATCGAGCGAGATCGATCCCGTCGAAATTACGGTTACAGGAACGATGGCATCCTTCGATCCCAGCCGCAGGATGGAGCCTTTGCCAAACTGTTTTTCAATCTGCCCGAGAGTGAGGTCTAATGCGCGGGTGCGTTCTTTGTCGTCCATGATCGGGATCTCCTTGAAAGTGGCGAAAGGAGATTATAGCAATGTTTTAGCCAAAGCGAAAGTAAGGCGAAAGTTGCGGCGAGCCGCGGTCCTTCGCTTTATTCTGCCCCTACGCCTGTAATCTTGAATACGACGCCGCCGTTCCTTGTCCCGCCGTAATAGGTCGTCCCGTAGAGGTTGCCCTCCGGGTCGCGAATCACACCGGCATCGGGTGCCCCACCGTCGGCCCCGCCAGTGAAGCTGTAGAGCACCGTCTCAAAGCCCGTGGCGTCCAACTTGTACACCGTACCCCAATTTGCTGCGCCGCCAGAGCCAGTAGTCCCGAATAGGTTGCCGGCCGCGTCGCGGATCAGGCCACCACCTGGAAGACTCCCGTCGGAGTCCGTCCCGAATGTATGCAGCACACTCAGGTGGCCCGTCGCATCCAATTTGAACACCACGCCCTCGTTTGCCGCGCCGCCGTTGATAGTCGTCCCGTAGAGGTTGCCCGTGGAGTCGCGGATCAGACTACTTGGACCGGCACCATCGGGTCGTCCGCTGAATGTGTGTAGCACCGTCAGGTGGCCAGTCGTGTCCAGCTTAAACACCACGCCTTTACCCGTTGTGCCGCCGCCGGCGATCCCGTAGATGTTACCTGCCGGATCGCGGATCACGCTTCCGGGATATGCGCCATCCGCCCCTCCAGTAAAGCTGTAGAGCACGGTCAGTTGCCTGGCCATATCGAGCCGGTAAACCACGCCGGCGCCTCCAGTTCCTCCGAGCGTCGTAGTCCCATAAAGGTTGCCTGCGGCATCACGGATCACTCCGCTGGATGGGTTCGCCCCGTCGGCTCCTTCCGTGAAGCTATACAACACAGTCAAACTGCCCGCCGTATCGAGCCGGTAAACCACGCCGGCGCCTTCTGTTCCTCCGACCTCCGTAGTCCCGTAGAGATTGCCCGCCGCATCGCGGATCACACCGGCGTATGGTGTGCCCCCATCGGCCCCTCCCGTAAAGTTGTAAAGCACAGTATCAGGTCCGGTCGTATTTAGCGCGTACACCACGCCTGCGCCATATTTCCCTCCGGATATAGTGGTTCCGAAGAGACCGGCAGAGTCGCCTATCACACCGGAATACGGCTCGTACCCGTCTGTCGCGGCAAAGCTGTGCAGCACGGTCAGGTGGCCAGCCGGATCCAACTTGTACACCACTCCGGCTTGCGCCGCGCCGCCCGAGTAAGTTGTCCCGTAGAGGGCGCCGGCCGTATCAAGGATCACGCCGGAGTATGGGTGCCCTCCATCCGCCCCGCCCGTGAAGGTATGTAGCACGGTCAGATCGCCCGTCGTATCCAGCTTGTAAACTGCGCCCTCCCCGCCCAGGTACGTGGTCCCGTATATGTTACCGGCCTGGTCGAGGATCACGCCGGCGTAAGGTTCCGACCCGGCCGCCCCGCCGCTGAAACTGTACAGCGCGGTAAAACTGCCGGCAGCATCCAGCTTGTACAGCACACCTGCCCCCGCCGGGCCGCCGAAGGCGGTCGTCCCATAGTGGTTGCCCGCCGAATCCGCAACCACACCGCTCAAAGGGTTGCTCCCATCTGCTTTGCCTGTAAAGCTGTACAGTACAGTCTCATTGCCTGTTGTGTCCAGCATATACACGACGCCCGCATTCGCTTGGCCGCCGTAAGCGGTAGTTCCGTAGAGATTGCCGGCCGAGTCGAGAATCACACCGGCGAAAGGGCTAGTCCCGCCGGCACCGGGCTTGAAACTGAACAGTACGGTCTCCTGGCCCGCCGCATCGACCTTGTACACAACGCCTGCAAATGATGCGCCGCCGGCAGAAGTGGTGCCGTAGAGGTTGCCGGCCGAGTCGAGAATCACACCGGAGTACGGGTTGCCCCCATCGGCGCCGCCCGTGAAGCTGTGTAGCAAGGTGTAGTTGCCGGCCGCATCCAGCTGTACACCACACCCCATCCGGCTTCGCCCCCATAACTTGTAGTCCCATACAAGTTGCCCGCTGGATCGCGGGCCAACGCACCGTAGGGGTAGCCTCCATCCGCGCCGTCCGTGAAGTTGTACAGAACCGTTTCACGGCCCATCGTATCCAGTTTGTAAGCGACACCCCACCCCGATGTGCCCCCGTTGCTGGTGGTACCGTACAGGTTGCCAGCCAGATCGCGGATCACACCGCCGAACGGGTTCGCACCACGCGGTGGAGTCGTGAAATCGTGCAGCACGATCTCGCTCACCTGCGCCCTCGAGATTCCAACGGCGCCCATGGCGAACAGCAGCCACAGCAGTCTGTTCCGGGATATGGTCCGGGGCACGGCCCTATTATTGGGCCTGGATCAGGCAAGCGTCAAGTCTGCCTGTTCGCTCCCTGCCTGGCTCCCGTGGCGTCGCTTTAGGAGCGGCGGCCCAGCCGCGTTCCCGGCCTTGCTTCCGCCAACGCCACAGCGGTATCCTTTTCTAGTCCTGCCACATCATGGCCTAGGAGCTTTCCATGACCAAGACCGCTATCACCTTGTTCGCCGCCGCGCTCGGTTTCGCACTCTGCAACTCCTGCGCGCGAAGAGATTCCGGCCTCGCCGCCGGTCCCGATTTTCAGAAGAAATTCCAGGAGGCCTTAATAACCGCCAAACCGGGCGCCGTGATCGAACTGCCGGAGGGACGCCTGGATATGGACCGCGGCCTTTCGCTCTCCGTCGACAACGTGACCATACGCGGCCGGGGCATCGACAAAACCATCCTCTCGTTCAAGAACCAGAAGAGCGGCCCCGCCGGATTAACCGTGACCTCCAACGGCTTCACCATCCAAGACCTGGCCATTGAAGACACCAAAGGCGATGCCCTGAAAATCAACGGCGCCAACGGTGTTACCGTACAGCGCGTGCGCACCGAGTGGACTGGCGGACCGAGCGAAAAGAACGGCTCCTACGGCATCTATCCGGTGCAGTGCAAGAACGTGCTGATTGAAGAGTCGGCCTCCATCGGCGCTGCCGACGCCGGCATTTATGTGGGCCAATCGAGCAACATCATCGTGCGCCGCAGCCGCGCCGAGGCCAACGTGGCCGGCATTGAGATTGAGAATTCGCAGTTTGCCGACGTGTACGACAATAAAGCCACGCACAACACAGGCGGCATTCTGGTGTTCAACCTGCCCGATCTTCCCGTAAAGGGCGGCGGCAACACGCGCGTGTTCAACAACGAGATCGTCGAGAACAATACGCAGAACTTCGGCGCCAAGGGCAGCATGGTAGCCAAGGTTCCCACGGGCACTGGCGTGATCGTGCTGGCCACCAATCACGTGGAAGTTTTCAAGAACACCATCAAAGACAACAATACGACCAACATTTCCGTCATCAGCTACATGACCACGGGCAATCCCATGAACGACGCCAGCTACTATCCCTTTCCGGAAGCCATCTATGTCCATGACAACACGATTTCCGGCGGCGGAACGGCCCCCAGCGGCCAATATGCCGATGTGCTGGCGCCGGTGGTCGGCAAGCCCATGCCGGCCATTCTGTTTGACGGCATCGTGAATCCGCAAAAGCTGGCGGCCGGCAAGCGCCTGCCCGACGACCTGCGGATCTGCATCCAGAATAACGGCGACGCCAGCTTCATGAACTACGATGCGGGCGGGCTTTTCAAACACGCGAGCCGCGATCTGAAACCGTACAACTGTACACTCACACCGCTATCCGCGGTCAATCTGCCGGCGGCAGCGCCAGCCACGCCGGCCGGAGGATATTGATGGAGGGCGGGCTTCAGCCCGCGCGGAGCTTCAGCCTCGCGGCCCTGTCCTGGCTGCTCCTGTTTACGGCCTGCGGCCAGCGAGCCGTCCGTCCGCACCTGGCCGAGCCCTTTCCCACAAAGCTCTCCGCCTGGAAGCTCTTTATCGGGAATCCGGCGGCGCTCAAGCCCAACACCGGCGTGGTACCTTACGATCTCAACACGCCGTTATTCTCCGATTACGCGACTAAGTACCGGTTTGTCTGGCTGCCACCGGGAACCGCGGCTACATACAACGACACAGATACTTTCGCCTTTCCCACCGGTACGATCTTCTCCAAGACCTTCGCCTTTCCCGACGCCGACCAAGGCGGCCGGCAGCGCATCATCGAGACTCGGCTGCTGGTGAACAGCCGCGCCGGCTGGGTTACTCTGCCCTATGTCTGGAATCGGGAACAGAGCGAAGCGACTCTCGACGTAGCCGCCGATCCAACCACCGTGCACTGGGTGCACCCATCCGGGAGCCGCTATACCATCGACTATGTAATCCCTAACACAAATCAGTGCAAAGGATGCCATGATCGATCCAAAGTAGTTACACCGATCGGCCTGAAGGCGCGCAATCTGAATAAAGATTTCAATTATCCGGAGGGCCGCTTCAATCAACTTACTTATTGGACTAAGATCGGATATCTGAAGGGCGCGCCGCCGCCGTACCGTGCGCCGAAACTGGCTGTCTGGGACGATCCCGCCAGCGGTTCGCTGGACGCCCGCGCGCGCGCCTATCTGGAGATCAACTGTGCGCATTGCCATAATCCACGGGGACCCGCCAATACGACGGGACTTTACCTGTTAGCGGCGCAGACCGATCCTATGCGTCTGGGGCTGTGCAAAGTGCCGGTTTCGGCTGGACAAGGGTCGGGCGACCTGTTGTTCGACGTGGTTGAAGGCAAGCCCGAGGAATCCATCCTGGTGCATCGCATGGAGTCGACTACCCCCAAAATCATGATGCCGGAGTTAGGCCGCACTCTCGTTCACCAGGAGGGAGTTGCTCTTATTCGCGAATGGATTGCTTCGCTGCCGGGAAGTTGCACCACGACTAACTCCGGTCACTTGTAAGTCGTAGGCCGGTCCCTTGGCGTGCCATAGGCGTTAAGATAGGGCGCTCGGTAGCGGATTCTGGTCCCCGGGCTCAGGTCGAGCTCTCGGGTGGGCCACTTACTCGAACCCGACAGATCGACCGCTTAACGAAAAGGGCTATAACCTGTATATGTTGAAGTCCAAGAAGAACGCTGACCGTGATCTCGATGTGCCATCCGAAGTTGAAGCCGATTCAAAAGCACCATGAGCAGCACGGACATGTTGACCAAGATGCGGGCCTGCTACCACTTCATCAAGAAGCAGCAGCGGCACACGGAGGCCTTAGGCGTTCACCCCGTCCGCGACGTGCTCGTCGAAACCACCGAGGAACAACGGGCCATAAGGCTCATGCAACTGGCCGAGCACCCGCTGGTCTCCGGCGCCGGTAAACGCGCCGGCCTGTTCTGGTTTTGTATTTCGCCGCTGTTTACCGATCCGGAGAAAGGCAGTCCCCTGCCCCGCTACCTGGCCACGCCCGAGGCGGTTTTGTATCCCATCTGGGCTCTGCTCGATCGCACACTGCACGCCTTGGGTGATGCAGAAAACTCCGCCGCATCGCCTACATACTCGTGGTAGGCATGTTTCAATTGCTTGCTGATACGTTAATTCTTCTGGTCTACTACGGAGCGCCATCCTTGCAACGCGGCAGAGGACGGTAACACTTCCGAAGTAATATCGAGGAGACTGCCAACAAAGAGTGTTCTGGCCACGGCCAACCCTGGTTCTACGACGATTCGGAACTCACTCTGATATTCAAACTGTGAACGACGCTTTCGAAAGCACCCAATTTCACCCGAGTACTCGACATCGTCATAGTATTCGACCAATCCAGATTCGAGATAGCTAACCCCGTTATTCTCCTCCTTAGCGGCAAGAACTACACGGCGAATAAATTCGCGGATGTTCGTCACAATCACAAACGAATTCCCCAACCTAGTAACCTCACTGGGCACCAACTCCCCATCAACAAGTGTTCTCACAGCAACCATGCAATAAACATTGCATGATGCCGTTTTGTTTAGCCCAATTCGAACCGGTCCGGCTAGGTCTTGCAGTGGATTCACAATGATCTCGCCGAGATCCGGATTACTAAATATGAGCTTCCCCACATGCTTGGGTTGGATAATTGTTGTCGAGCCCTCGAAGCGATCACCTCTTCCTGTATCTGATTCCTCCTCCTTTGCAAACTCAGCCAGTGGTCTCATATAGAGCAGTCCATCAGTACGAAGCGCCTGCATGTGCTCTTTCGCACCGAATTTCAAAAGTGTATAAACTGGCCTTTGGTCTATGTTGTTGAGGTCAACCGTTTCTTCATGATAGCGTGTGCGCGCCAGTCAGGGCATAAAACGTCTTTTATTACGTTACTCAGCAACCCTCCGTCGCCAATCGCTGCTGGGGAGGTGTTGCACGCCCGGGTCGCCAATGGAGGACTTGTCTGCGATGAGATCCCTTTAGGACAGTCGAATGCCTGCCGGTCGGTGCCAGCACCCTGACGTTTGGCCGATCGAGCCATCCTTGCACAATTTCGACGGCTTCGGCTGCAGTGAATGGTTGGCCGCGCATCCGAGGATGTGTTGAGATCCTAGAAAAGCCAGGATGGTTCCGGAGAGCGATGCTGTCAGCCAATCGGCGGCGGGTCGGTGGAATTCGGAACATTTCTGTCGATCAGCATTATTTTCGGAGCGGGCCTTCCAGTTGTTCGATCAGTTCCTGCACATCGTCGTACGAAAGCCCCGGAGGCAATCCCAGCGTACGCGCCCGCACTACAAATGGCTTGGGCTTCATGCGCGCCGGAGCGTTCAACCCCAGCCGCAGGTAGTAATTCAAGGTCTCTTTGAAGGACGTACCGCTCTTCCGCATTTCCTCATCAAGCCTGGCCTTCACGTCGTCATCGAGCGTCAGTGTAGTGCGCACATCATGATGATGCGGCAATGATAGCGTGGTGTCAACCCGGCACCGGACTATAATATCTTTTTCCTATGCAATATACTCATCGCTCCCCCCAATTGGCGTGCCTCCTCGCCATCCCAGCCTTGCTGCTCGCGCAACCGGCCAAACCGCCCAAGGTCCAGGGTCCCTGGATGGACAAATCGCTGCTGCCCGATAAACGCGCCGATCTTGTCATCGAGCAGATGACCCTCGCGGAGAAAATTCAGCTCGTGCATGGCACGGGTTGGGGCGCTTTGCGGCCCGGTGCGCCCGTACCGCCTGGATCGAACGAGGGTGCGGGTTTTGTGCCCGGCATCGAACGCCTCGGCATTCCGCCGGTCAACATGGCCGATTCGGCTGTGGGCGTGCGCATGGCCGCAGTGGAGAGCCGCTATGCCACACTGCTTCCCTCCACTCTCGGTGCGGCGGCCAGCTTCGATCCCGACGCGGCCTATCTGTATGGTTCCGTCATCGGGCGCGAACTCCGCGATCAGGGCTTCAACATGTCCATTGGCGGCGGTGTTGATCTGATCCGCGAACCGCGCAATGGACGCAATTTCGAGTACGCCGGCGAGGACCCCATACTGGCGGGCATCATGGTGGGTCAGCTCATGAAGGGCTTGCAGGCCCAACAGGTGATGGGCGACATCAAACATTACGCATTTAACGACCAGGAGACCGGGCGCAATATTCTGAACGTGATACTCGATAAGCGGTCCATGCGGGAGACCGATCTACTGGCGTTCCAGATCGCCGTGAAGATCGCGCAGCCGGCGGGCGTAATGTGCGCCTATAACAAGGTGAACGGCGACTATTCGTGTGAGAACGATTACCTGCTGAACCAGGTATTGAAGAAGGAATGGGGCTTCCAGGGCTGGGTTCTGTCGGATTGGGGCGGCACGCATTCGACTACCAAAGCCGCACTGGCTGGACTCGATCAGGAAATGCCGGGCGACCGTTTCTTTGGTGCTCCGCTCGAAAAAGCCGTGGACAGCCGCGAGGTGCCTGAGGCTCGACTCAACGATATGGTGCATCGGATTCTGCGCAGCATGTTCGCCTGTGGTGTGATCGACCACCCTCCGGTGCGCAGCGTGGTGGATCCTTTCCAGGGTCTGGAGGACGCTCAGCACATCGCGGAAGAATCCATCGTGCTGCTGAAGAACGAGGACGGCCTGCTGCCGCTGAATGCGACCCCCGCGGAATCCATCGCGTTGATCGGATCGCATGCCGACGTCGGCGTTCTGTCCGGCGGAGGATCGGCACAGGTGGACCCGCCCGGTGGAGACGCCGTCACCCGTCACAAAGGCGGCGCAGGGTGGATGCAACCGGTCTGGTTCCCGTCATCGCCCCTGAAGTACATCCGCGCCGAAGCGCCGCAGGCGACAGTGCAATTCAACGATGGCACGGATGTGGTTGCCGCCGCTAAACTGGCCAGGGACTCGCAGGTGGCCATTGTGTTCGTTAACCAATTCATGAGCGAAGGCCGGGACGCGGCGTCACTCACTCTGCCCGACAATCAGGACGCGCTGGTGAGTGCGGTGGCCTCGGCAAATCCGCGCACCATCGTCGTGATCGAAAGCGGCGGCCCGGTTACCATGCCGTGGATCGACAACGTGAAGGGCGTGATAGAAGCCTGGTATCCGGGGATTGGCGGCGCGCAGGCGCTGGCCGCGATCCTGTTTGGCGCCGTGGACCCCTCCGCGAAATTGCCGGTTACTTTCGCGCGGAGCGACGCGGATCTGCCGCACCCGCAAGTGCCGGGTATCGATCTGAAGCCCGCTAACCGCCCCCCGCCCTTCGATGTGAACTATACCGAAGGCCTGCAGGTCGGTTATAAATGGTTCGAAGCCGAACACAAGCGACCGTTGTTTCCCTTCGGGTACGGCCTCTCCTACACCACGTTCACTTATTCGGATCTGGCCGCGGACGGCAACACCCGCACGGTCCGCTTTAACGTGAAGAACACCGGCAAGCGCGCGGGCACCGAGGTCGCGCAGGTTTACGTAATGCTCCCATCCGCGGCGGGCGAACCATTCAAACGCCTGGCGGCGTGGGAGCGGGTGCCGCTAAAGCCCGGTGAATCGAATATGGTCACAATGCCACTGGATCCGCTTTACCTCTCCATCTTCAATGCGGAGAAGGATGGCTGGGAACTGGTGGCCGGGGATTATCAAGCGTTTGCCGGGCCACTTACGTCGGCATTCCAAATCACCCAGTAGTTGGAGGGCGGGCTTTAGCCGGCGCGGGGCTTCAGCCCCGTCTCTGTGTCTGCCCGGCGATATAATAAGAAGTAGCCCGCGAAGGTCTGATATGAAGACCGTGGCTGAACAACTCTCCGAACAAGTCCGCGAAGGTGAACTCTACGAACAGCTGGATTCGAACCGCGTGCGCTGTTACGCCTGCGGCCACGCTTGTCCCATTCCTGCCGGCTTCGCGGGAGTGTGCAAGGTGCGCTACAACCAGGGCGGCAAACTCTATGTGCCGTACGGTTACGTAAGCGCGCTGCACGCCGATCCCATCGAAAAAAAGCCCTTCTTTCACGCGCTGCCTGGAACGTGCGCGCTCAGTTTTGGCATGTTAGGCTGCGACCTGCACTGCGGATATTGCCAGAACTGGGTCACTTCCCAAGCACTGCGCGATTTTCGTTCGTCGCTCGATTTCACGCGCATCACCCCACGCCAGATTGTGGAAGCCGCACGTGCGGCCGGTGCGGCCAGCGTCATCAGTACCTACAATGAGCCGCTCATCACCAGCGAATGGGCCGTAGAGGTGTTTCGCGAGGCGCGCGCGGCCGGACTGGTGACTGGCTTCGTCTCCAACGGCAACGCCACCCCGCAGGTACTCGAATATCTGCGTCCTTGGGTGGACCTGTATAAAGTCGATCTGAAGAGTTTCGATGACCGGCACTATCATGAGTTGGGTGGACGCCTCGCCCCCATTCTCGACTCTATCCGCCGCATACATGCGCTGGGCTTCTGGCTGGAGATCGTGACCCTGGTCATTCCGGGCTTTAATGATTCGCCGGCTGAATTGACTGCCATCGCCGAATTTCTGGCGGGAATTTCGCCGGATATCCCCTGGCACGTCACCGCATTTCACGAAGACTACAAAATGTTTGGGCAGGGCAATACGGGCCCGGCCGGGTTGCGGCTTGCGGCAGAGATCGGTCGCGCGGCGGGCCTGCGCTATGTGTACGCCGGCAACCTGCCGGGACAACTCGGCAATCTGGAAGACACGCATTGCGCGGGATGTGGCGCGGTGATGGTGGAACGCCGGGGATTCCGCGTTTTGCGCAACCGGCTTTCGCAAGACGGCCAGTGTTCCGCCTGCGGTGTGCGGATCCCCGGGGTCTGGTCGGGCGACCGTGTTCCACCGAGCGGAGCTGAAGCAGGCCAGCTCCTCTGGCCTACATGTGGATGAAGTATGGGCGCAGTGCACGTTTCGCCGTACGGTGGCACGTGGTATCCGGACTGCCGCACGGATCTCGAGCTTCTGCTCGAAGACTTATTTGAATCTTCCGCGCGCCGAACAGGCGATTTTCTGTTTGCGAACCCGCTCGGCTTCGTTGTTCCGCACGCCGGGTTGCAGTATTCCGGCACCGTAGCTGCCGCTGCGTACCGCTATATCCGCCGAGAGCAGCCGCGGCGCGCCGTAATTCTGGGTTTTGCCCATCAGGGCGCCCCGCCGGGCATCGCCATTCCGGACATCCGTGAGTACCAAACTCCGCTGGGCGAGGCCGCTGTCGACCGTGACACTACGGAGCGGCTCGCAAAACAGCCTCCATTCAAAATCATAGCCGAGGAACGCATCTGCGATCACTCGGTGGAAATCCAATTGCCGCTGCTGCAGCATGCGTCGCCGCACACGCGCGTGGTGCCGCTGTTCGCCGGTCATCTGGATGCTCCTGAGCGCGATCAAGCCGCCGAGACGCTGGCCGGCTTGTGTGGGCCGGATACGGTTTTCCTAGTCAGCTCCGATCTGACGCATTACGGACGGGCGTTCGGTTATCAGCCCTTCCCGGCGGATTCGAAAATATCCGCGCGGCTGGCCCATTTGGATCGCGACGTGATGGACGCCGCGGCCAGCCTTGACCCGCGGTTCTTGCAGCATTTCCTCGATGCCAGCCATGCCACGGTCTGCGGCCGCGCGCCCATCGCCCTGTGGCTGCGGACGCTGGCATTCGTTGCGGGAGACGAGATCTTCCAGGAGACGTTAGATTACCAGACCTCCGGGGAGATCACAGGCGATTACGAGCATAGCGTGAGCTATGGAGCGCTGGGTTATTTCCCGGTGCAATCGTTTTGGGTGGACGCCGCCGATCGCAGCCTGCTGCTCGAAAGCGCGCGCGAGACGATGTCGCACCTGCGCGGAACTGGCGAGCACCAGCCCATTGTGCCGCGCCGCGTCACGCCGGCGCTCTCGCGAAAAGCGGCGGTCTTCGTGGGCTTGCACCAGGGCAAGCGTCTGTTGGGCTGCGTGGGCAACCGGCAGGGCTGTGAAACCTTAGCGGAGACCGTACCGGAGATGACCCTGCGTGCGGCCCTGGACGATCCCCGTTTTCCCACGGTGCTGGGTGTGGAGGGTGATATCGACATCGAGATTTCCATTCTGTCGCCTATGAAGCCGATCACCGACCCGCGGGTTTTTTGTATCGGCCTGCATGGCGCCACGCTCGATTGTGCCGGGCGGCAAGCGCTCCTGCTGCCGCAAGTGGCCGCCGGACGTGACTGGCGCGCGGAACAGTTCCTCAGCGCGCTTTCCGTGAAAGCCGGACTCGGATCCAAGGGGTATCAGGGTCCAGACGCACATCTGAGCGTATTTCAGGCGCAGGTGTTCTCGACGGAAGCGGCAGTCAGGCAGCCGGCGGATTGAGCAGCAGTTTCTTCTCTATCTCAAGCAGTCTGCGCTCCATGACGTCCATCCGCATTTTCACCGCCTGTATGCTGTTTCCGGTGTTCGCTTCGATCTCGCGGAACTGGATTTGTACTTGACTTTGCCATGGCAGGAAGGCTTTGAGCAATTCAGTTTGCACGTCGCGGATCTGTTCGGAAAGACGTTCTTCGCTTGCCTTCAGGCGGTCGTCGAGGCGTTCTTCAAGCTCTCGCAGATCCTTCTTCGTACTTGCTGCAAGCTCCAGCAGATCGTTCTTTGTATTTGCTGCAAGCTCCCGCAGATCCTTCTTCGTGGCAGGCGCGTCCTCGTCGGCCATAGCTTTCTGATTATAACAGGGCTCGCCCCCTGACCGAATTTGACCCACCGGCCCGGTTGTGAGAGACTCCCAACGTGTCAGTCCTCTTCCATAATGCGCGCATCTTCGACGGCGATTCCGCGGCCCTGCTCGAAAATCGCGACGTCCTGGTCACTGACGGCGTGATCGGCAAAATCTCTCCCAGCACCATCGAAACGCCTCGGCCATTAAACGAATCCCTGGACGTGGTCGATTGCACCGGCCGCGTGCTGATGCCTGGCCTGATCGACGCGCATGTCCACGTTTACGCCGCCGGGTTGAACCTCACGCGCGTGGCGCAGTCGCCTTTTTCCTACCTGGCGCACTTCGCGGCGCGGTTTATGCGCGCCAGCCTCGACTGCGGATTCACCACCCTGCGCGACGTGGGCGGCGCCGATGTGGGCCTGGCATCCGCCCTGAAGGACGGCCTGCTCCAAGGCGTGCCCCGGCTGTTCTACGGCGGCCGCGGTATCAGTCAAACCGGCGGCCATGGCGACTTCCGCCCGGGCGATTTCAGTTGCGCCTGCCATCTCGATACGCTCACCATAATCGCCGATGGCGTAGATGAGGTTCGCCGCGCCGTGCGCGAGGAGTTGCGGCGCGGCGCATCGCACATCAAGTTGATGGCATCCGGCGGCATTGCATCGCCCACCGATCCGCTCGAATGCTGCCAGTATTCGGAAGACGAAATCCGTACCGCGGTCGAAGAGGCCGCGCGCGCGGGCTCCTACGTCGCCACGCATTGCCATCCCGCGGAAGCGGTCCGCCGGTCGGTGGCGCTGGGCGTGCGCTCCATCGAGCATGCTACATTAATCGACCGCGAGACAGCCGAATTCACGGCCGAGCGCGGCGCATTCGCCGTGCCCACCATGGCCACCCTCGCCGCCTTGGTTGAGGAGGGAGAACAGCTCGGCTTTCCCGCAGCCAGCATGCACAAGCTGCGCCGCATCGGCGATCGCGCAGTCGCCGGGCTCGAGATCATGAAGCGCGCCGGTGTGAAAATGGGCCTGGGAACCGATCTGCTCGGCGCGCAGCATGTGCGCCAGTCGACTGAGTTCACGCTGCGCGCGCAGATCCTGCCGGCCATCGATATTCTGCGTTCCGCGTGCGCGGTCAACGCGGAGTTATTGGGCCAGTCCGGCCGCCTGGGAACCATCCGCGAAGGCGCGGCTGCCGATCTGCTGCTGGTCGACGGCAACCCTTTGGAAGACATTTCGCTTCTGGCGTCTAACGGAGTGCGTCTCGTGGCCATTATGAAGGACGGCCAATTTTACAAGCGCCCCCGCTAGCCAACCCGTGCTCGAACGTCCAATCCCAAGCTTCCGGAGTTCCCTATGACCGGTTTTTCCGGCGACCTGCGCATCGCCCTCCGCACACTGGCCAAACGGGCGGGCTTCGTGCTGGTGATCGTACTCACGCTGGCGTTGGGCATCGGCGCCAATACCGCGATCTGCGGCGTAATGAATGCCTACCTGCTGCGGCCGCTGCCATTCCCGATGCGGACCGGCTGGTCGCATTGCAGGACCATCAGCCGCCCGACGATTTAACCCCTGCGTCGCTTCCCCAGTTCGAAGACTGGCGCGCGGGCAATCGGGTATTTGATTTCGTTGCCGGACGGTTCGTGCGCAACCTGAATCTGATTGCCCGCCACGATCCCGCCCGCGCGCGCGCCGCGCTTGTGAGCCAGGATTTCTTTCCGATGCTGGGAATTCATCCTGTGTTGGGCCGCACTTTCATGGCGGCCGTACATAAGGCGGGCGCGCCGGCTGTGGCGGTCATCAGCACGGACTTGTGGCAGCACGAATTCGGCGGCGATCCCCACGCCATCGGCCAGTCCATCACGCTCGACCGGACGGCCTACACGGTGGTCGGGATTGTAGGCGAGCAGCCGCTTCGATTCGGCTCGCCGAGGGCCACCGACCTATGGGTTCCCCTGGAGCGTGACCCGCCTTGGCGCCAGCGCGGCGTGCACTTTCTCAGGGTGAACGCCAGGTTGAAGCCGGGCGTCACGCTCTGCGCTCAGAGTAGCTTTTGTCTGAAACCCTACCCGCGCGCGGAAGTTAGGAGGGCAGGCTTTAGCCAGGCTTTAGCCGGTGGGGCTTAAGCTGCGCTGCAACCGGATCACCGCCGCTTCAAGGCCTCCAGCTCTTCCAAAGTGCGCGGCCAGTCCTTACCCAGCAAACGCGACAGTCCCCGGTCCGCCAGCACCTTCCCGCCCGTCTGACAACGCGCGCAGTAGTTCGTTTCGTTATCCGCGTACCGGATGCGCTGCACCTTCTCGCCGCAACGCGGGCACGCCTGTCCGAAACGCCCGTGCACCGCCATGCCCTCGCGGAACGCGGTCACTTTTTCCGGAAATTTCTGCCGCGCTTCGGCGCGCAGCCGTTCCAGCCATAAGGTCAACGTGCCGCGGGTAGCTGCATAGAGGCGCGCAATCTCCTCGTCGCTCAGCTTGCGCGTCTGCGCGATGGGCGACAGCCGCGCGGCATGCAAAATCTCATCCGAATACGCATTGCCGATGCCGCTGAACGTGCGCGGATCGGTCAATGCCCGCTTCAACGTGTGGTTCTCGAACGTCAGCGCCTCGCGGAACGCCGCTTCATCCGCCGTGAAGACATCGATGCCGCCGGGATCGAGCGAGCGCAACCCTTCTTCATCCCGCACCACATGTAGTGACGCCCGCCGCTTGGTGCCCGCCTCGGTCAGCAATAGCGAGCCATTTTCAAAGTCGAAGGCGGCCAGATTCTGGCGGCCGCCCAGTTTCGGCGGAGATGGACGCCAGTGCAGCCGCCCGGCGATCATCAGATGTAGAACCAGCCAGACATCCCCTTCCACGCCGATCGCAATGCGCTTGCCGATGCGCCGCAGCCCGCACACCACGCGGCCCGCGGTGCTCTCCGGCGGCGGCTCCAGCGTACGCAACAAAAAAGGGCTGCCGATGCGGACGCGCTCCAAAGTACGGCCCATTACCAGCGGCTCCAGCGCCTCCACGTAAGCCGCAATATCCGGTAACTCCGGCACTCACTCTTTCCCCAACCAGCGGAGCCGCGCTTCATAATGCCGCCCTTCGCTGGCATAGAAAGTCAAAAAGGTCGGCGACTCCAGAATATTATTGACTTCGGTCGGATTCCTGTGGTTCGTCAGGTTGTCGACGCCTCCCCGGATGGCGAAGCGATACTTACTCAGGTGGAAACGCCACTCCAGGTGCAGGTTCAGATTGAGATAATCCGGGTAGCGGTAAGCGTCCGGAGCGCCGATCAGCCGGCCGTTATCGTGCTCGATGGAAAACGGGAAACCGGTGCGCTCTTCGAATAAGTAAGCGATGGCCCAGTTCTTCCACCGCGTAGGAAGATATCCCCAACTTAGAAAGCGATTCGGCGCATCCCAAGGCAACGGGCCCGAGTTATTAGAACCTAACAGCAATGTCTGCTCCAGCGAAGGATCTAACACTTGGTTCGAGTAAGTGCGCGAACGCGTGTAACTGGCCATCCATTCGTAACGGCCGGCCAAGGCCTGATGCACAATCACCTGCGCGGCGTCATACTGGTCGTGCCGCGCATTCGTCAGCGTGAATTGCTGCTCCACGTACGGTGCGTGGTAAATGGCGGCGATTTGCGGCGAAGCGGGAACCGGCGCCGGCAGTGTGTTGACGTACGCGAAACCATCGCCGCCCCGCTTGCGATTCAGGCTCAGCCCGGCGCGCAGGCGCCAGCGGAACTGGTGGTCGAGACCCAAGCTCCAATTCTGATAACGCGGCGGCTTCAGACGCTCATCCGGAATCGTGTAGTACGACAATGCATTGGCCAGCGTCAACATCCCGTTGGGGCTATAAGTATCGGTCAGCGTATACTGGTCGAACGGGCGGACGAAATACTGGATGATGGTAGGATCGTACACCACCGCGTAACCGCCCGAGATTCGTGTATTGCTGGAACCGAACGGCGCCCAGGAAAACGAAGTGCGCGGCGACCATGACCAGCGGCGCAGGATCTCATCCCAATCTTCGCGTACGCCGATTTCCAGAAACAAGTTCGGCCGCAGCTGCCAGTGATCTGTCACGTAAGAAGACGCGCTGAGGTTGGGCCGGCTGAGAAATCCGTCCCCTTCAAACCGGACGGAACGGAGCAGGTCGGCATCCACGCCGTACAGATCATAACCGGTGCGCGTGATACCCTGCGAGTAATCCAGGCGGTCCGCGTCGATGCCCATTTTCAGATTGTGTGTACCAGCCACGTGCCACGCCGGCAGGAACAGATTGGTCAGGAACTGGCCGCGCCGCGAGTGTTGCGTGGAATTGATGAAGTTATTTCCACTGTTACCCTCGGGTGCGATGATATAGATACCCGTCCCCAACGGCACCATACGCGTCAACGTGAATGTCTCGGCGAACCCTAATTCGAGCAGCGCGCCCTGCGCCACATAGATCTGGTCTTTCAATCCCAGGAACCACGTGCGGCCGCGCTGATCGAGGGTGGTGGAAGGGGGCGTCAGTACGCCCAAACCATACTCGCTGGCGCGCTGGTAGTTGATCAGGAAATCCGTATAAAGAATGTTGGCCGGCGTCAGATTCACCTGCGTGTGCAGCATATTGCTGGCGGCCAGGGTATCGGTGGTGCTCTCATCCCTCGGCAGGCCCGGAATCACGCTGACGTTGTAGTCCGCATCCAGACTGTCGGCGAACCAGGCGCGTCCCTTAACCAATGGGCCTGAGAAATTGAAGCGCGGCGTCCAGTCGCCCAGGTGCAGGCCCTCCTCGGTGCTCACGCCGGGAAAGAAGTTCGTGGCCGAATAACGGAACTGGTCATCGCCCGTCTGCGTTTTGATCTGCAGCGTTCCGGCCGATCCCTGACCATACTCCGGCGAGTAGCGGCCGTTCAGATAATCGAGCGTACTCACGGCTTCCACGCTTACCGTGGCGCCCAGGTTGCCAGTCAGCGGGTCGCTGATATTGAAGCCGTCCAGCAGGTAATTGGTCTGGTTCTCACGCCCGCCGTCGAAGTGCAGCCCGCCGGTCGGATCCAGCACCTGGCCCGGTATCAGCATCATCGCCTCGCGCAGGCTATGCGTCGATGGATACGGCATGTCCATGATCTGGAAGCCGGTCAGTACGCGCTCCGATTGCGTCTGCTCCACGTCCACCGGTTGCGGCGACGCGCTCACGTCTACCGACTGCAATACTTCTTTGGCGTGGTTCAGGACCAGGCTCACTTCGCCCGTATCCGCGCGGATATCCACCGCCAGATGCTTAGCCGGCAAATATCCGGATAGCGTGGCGGCGAAAAAATATTGACCCTCGCCGGGGACGCTGATCTTAAACCCGCCGGTCGGGCCGGTGGTCGCGCGCCATTGTTCGCCAGCCACGTTGCTGACCACGATATCAGCTCCCGCAATGCCCGCTTCGTTTTCGTCGATAGCGCGGCCGGCCACAACGATCTCGGCGGCCCGCAAAGGGACCATGGCGAACCAGACCAGCAGCCCGAACCAGAGAGTTTTCACCGCCGGTCCTCGGGGATAATATGAGTTGCAAACCCCAAGTATCAAGGTTAGCCGAAATGGCGGACGCTGATGCAGCGGTAGCCATCGTGCATGCGCGTGCCGTGGCCGATTCGGTACTACTCATCCGGCGCGCGGAACGCGACTCGGACTCCTGGTCGGGCCATTGGTCGTTCCCCGGCGGCCGCCGCGAACCGGCCGACGGCAGCCTGCTGCACACCGCGCTACGCGAACTAGAAGAAGAATGCGGCATCCGGCTGGAGAGCGAGAAACTGGTAAAAGTGCTGGCGCCCGCCGTGGCGCGTCGTAGAGTAGGACGCTACCTGCTCGTCTTACCCTTCTTATTCCGGGTGGATAAGGAGTTCACCCCGGTGCCCAATCCGCACGAGGCCGCGGATGCCATATGGGTACCCCTGGATGTTTTGCGCGATCCCGCGCGCCACGTACTGCGCCCGGTTCCAGGCTTGTCAGCCGACGTGCGTTTTCCCGCGATCGATCTCAAGGGCGTGCCCTTGTGGGGCTTCACTTATCGCCTGATCGCCGATTGGCTGGATTTGAACCCGCGTGACCGCTCCTTCCAAGAGGCTGGGTTCCAGGCCGCACGCGCGGTGCTGGATACTCTCCTGGCGCACGGCTGCTCGCTCAAGCAGGACTGGATGGAGCGAGATGGCGCAAACGTGGCCACGGTCGCGGGCCGCGTCCCGCCGGAATCGGTGTTGGCGCGGGCGTGGTCGCCCGCCGCGCACATCCCGTGGCTGAATATGCTGGAAGTGCGGCCCGACCGCGTTCGCATAGTGGGCCTGGCGTTCGAAGAGTACCTGATCGAGTTGGCCTAGCTAGCCCGCAAAGGCGCGTGGGCGCCTCAATACCTTTGAATAACTGCCCACAAGCCGTTCTGCGGGCTGTTACTTAGGAGGCACAAGTTGTGGCCCTGCCTGCAGCCTATCCCGGATCGCGTGTCTCCGGCATGCGGAAGTAAAGCAGCCCGAATTCCGCTGCCGCCACCGCCGCCAGGAACAGAAAGCCCGTGCGGTAGCCGAAGCCATGCACGATGGAGCCGGCCACGAACTGGCTGAGCGAAGCGCCAATACCAACCGCCGTGCCGAGAGTCGCATTGAAACGGCCCGATCCGCGCGTGAGATCGGCGATCACCAGCACCGACACTACGCCGAATATTCCCGCTCCCACGCCGTCCAGAATCTGGATCGCGATCAGAGCGCCGGTATTGCCGGTCAGCGTGTAGAGCAGTCCGCGCACCGGCAGCACCCCGAACCCGGCCAGCAGCAGCGGTTTCCTGCCCCACTCCGCCGCTTTCCGCCCCGCCCAGGATGCCAGCAGCGTGATCACAAACTGGGTGGTCACCACGCACGCCGACATGAACATCATCGAGTTCCGGCCGCGCCCCTTAGCCAGCATCTCACCCAGCAGCGGCAGCATCGCGGCGTTTGCAAAATGGAACATCACAGCGCAAGTCAGGAATAGAACCAGCCGCGAATCCTGCAGCAAAGTGCGTACTCCCGCGGGTTGGCCGTCGTTCGCGCCTTCCTTGCCGCCGCGTGCCCGTTCATAATCGATCCGATCGGGGCGGATGAACGACAGCGCCGCTATCGTCGGCAGCGCGCAGGCCGCCACAAAGAAAAAAATGCTTCGCTTGGAAACGAAGCGGCCCAACAAGCCCATCGATATTGCCGCTGCAACATTGCCGGCCGAATTGAACGCCTGGTTGCGTCCCTGGCGCTGATCGAAGCAGCGGCTTCCCACCATTCCGAGCGAAATGGCACAAATGGCCGGACCGAATGTACTGGATGTGCCGCCCGATCAGAACCTGCGCCGACATCACCGGCCAAAACGCCGGCTGCGTGGCGATCAGCAGCGCGCCTGCCACCAGCGCGATGATCCCCGTAGTAATTAATGCGCGTTTGGAACGCACGCGATCGACCAGCGCGCCCGCCGGCGTCTGCGCCACGATGCCGGCAATTCCGCCAACGCTCAGCGCCAGCCAAACACGCTGTTCGTTCCATCCATAGCCTGCCAGGTAAATGGCCAGAAACGGACCGACGCCGGTCTGCACGTCCGCCAGGAAAAAATTAAGCCAGTCCAACCCGCGAAGCGTGCGGTCCACGTGGTTTTCGAAGCAAGTCCGATTCCACTGCCTCGGCCCAGTCGTCACATAAAGGGCTGCGCAGGTGCCCCACTGGTTATAATCAAAACAAAGTGGAACTCGAAAAGACACTGCTGCGCAAGGTGGGGGAGGCGATCCATCGCTTCAAAATGATCCGCGACGGAGACCGCGTAGCCGTGGCGCTATCCGGCGGTAAGGATTCGGTGACGCTGCTCGAAGCGCTCCTGCTGCTGGCCGCGCGCGCGCCGGTGGATTTCTCCGTTTGCGCCTTCACCGTCGAGCAGGGCAAGTTCCTGCGCCCCATCGCGCCGCTCGCGGAATATCTAAAGCAACGCGGCGTGGACTGGACGTACTATCGCGACAAACCGTCCCTGCGCCTGCTCGAAGAGCAACCCGGCCACGGCTGCGACCTGTGCAGCCGCTACCGGCGCAGAGCCGTTTACGAAATCTGCGCCGGCCTGGGCGCGAATGTGATCGCGTTCGGGCATACCGCGGATGATTTTTGCGAGGCGTTGCTGCGCAATGCGCTATTCACAGGGCGCTTGAGTGCGCTGCCGCCCATCACCCACTCGCGCGACCGCCAATTCCGCTTGATTCGTCCGTTGGTCTTTGTCACTGAGGAGATCACCCGCGCCTATGCCGAAGCGCGCGCCGTGCCCTTGACGCCCTGCGACTGTTCACTGCGGACGGGCACCGTGCGCCGCTCGCTGCGCGGGCTTTTCAGCGAACTGGAAAAGGAGTATCCGCATCTGAAGGAAAACATGCTTTCGGCGATGGGAAATGTGGATACAAAAAGGTTGCTCGATCCGCGCTTATTGGACATGGAAGCGCCGGAACCGTTTCCCATCCTGGAGGGCGGGCTTTAGCCGGCGCGGGGCTTCAGACCCGCCGTGGCAGCGTCCCCCACTACGCCCCCCCGGCAGCACTCCGCAGATCGCTCGGCGAATGCTCGATCTCCAGCTTGCGCATTTTATAAAGCAGCGCCTTGTAGTCGATCCGCAGAATCTTGGCCGCCCTTTTGCGGTTCCAATGCGATGCATCCAGAGCCCGCAAAATAGCCTCCGTCTCCGCCTTCCGCTTCGCTTCGTTCACTCTTTCCAGGATCGGGAATCCCATACTCGATTGCGCGGCGACGGGTTGAAAGCGGATCACGCCGCCGGCTTGCGCCGCATCGCCGCGTGCCGGCTTAGCAGAGTAACCGCGCGCGGAAAGCAACTGCCGCGTCAGTTCGGCGGGATCCTCGATCACCAGTAGCCTGCGCATCATGTTTTCCAATTCCCGCAAGTTGCCCGGCCAGTCGTATTCGAGCATGGCCTGCCGTAGAACAGGCGAGAGCAGCGCACCGGCAGCCCCACCGGCGCCGTGCTTGCGCAGAAAGAATTCCGCGGCGGCATGGATATCCGCCGGGCGCTCCCGCAGCGCCGGCATACGGATGCCGACCACGTTCAGCCGATAGTACAGATCCGCGCGGAACCGGCCCTCGCTGATGGCCCTCAGCAGATCGCAGTGCGTGGCCGCCATCACGCGCATGTCCAGCGGGATGGATTCCGTGCCCCCCAGGCGTTCGCATTCCTTATCCTGTAAAACGTGAAGCAGCTTGGCCTGCAGCCGCACATCCATGTCCCCGATCTCGTCGAGCAGGATGGTGCCGCCCTGGGCCAGTTCGAATTTGCCGGGCTTGCTCGAGAACGCGCCAGTGAATGCGCCGCGCTCATAGCCGAACAGTTCGCTCTCCACCAATTCGCCCGGCAGCGCCGCGCAGTTCAGCTTCAGAAAGGGCTTCTGTGCACGCGCGGAAAGGGTGTGGATTTGCCGCGCCAGCACTTCTTTGCCGGATCCGGTTTCGCCTTCGATCAGGAGCGGCACGTCCGACGCGGCCACCCGCCGCCAGGTCGTTTGCATGTCGGTTCCCATCCAGCTCTGCGCGAAGCTAGCGCCGGCGGAATCGCTTTCGCCGGGCGCATCGGCATCGAGCGCCCGCCCGATCGCCGCGGCCAGATCCTCGTGGCCGATCGGCTTCACCAGGAAATCGGTCGCGCCGGCCTTGATCGCCTCGACCACCTGCTGCGTGGTGGCCGCGCCCGAGAGCATGATCACCGGTTGATTCCGTCCGGCCCGCCGCATCGCGCGCAAGGTTTCCAGGCCGTCCCGGCGCGGCATCCATCGAGCGAGCAATACCAGCGAAATCGCGCCATCGCTGCCGAGACACGTCAGAGCCTCGTCCCCATCCCCGGCGATGGCCGCGGGATACCCAAGAGCGCGCACCACCGTTTCAAAGTAATTGCGCGAATCCGGCTGGTCCTCGACAATCAGAATTGCCTGACCGTGTCTCATGTTCTCCCCACCGGCGCCCATCTGTGCCCATCTGGTGCCCATCTGGTGCCCATGGTGTCACCATTTAACAGGGCCATGCGGTTGAGTGTCAATTACCGGTTTACCCGAACCGATCTAAGCATTCAGCGGAACTGACCCAGAGATTCCTGAGAACCTGCTGTGCCACCCCGCGGCATCTACAGCGATGCCAGGGAAGAAGAATCCTGGCATCAGGATCCCGAAAACGGTCGCACCGGACCAACGGAAGAAAATGTCTGCGAAATCGATTTGAAATGCACGCACACTTGCGTGACGAGCTTGTTCGGCTCTAGAGTGGAGACTGTGCTTAGCGCTTTGGGCAAACTGAACTGCGGGAAGCGGACGTGCCTCGTTTTCGTGCTATGCGCGACGACGGTGGCAGCAGGTCTACCTGCGCAGACTCTTACTACGGTTTACAGTTTCACCGGCAAGGACGGCGCCCACCCCCAAGTGGCGTTGGTCCAGGGCGCCGATGGGGACCTCTACGGTACAACCGTGGAAGGCGGGGCCAATGACACCTGCGCTCGTCCTGTTCCCGGCTGCGGGACGGTCTTCAAGATCGCCCCGAGCGGCTCTCTCACCACCCTGTACAGCTTCGGTGCCCAAGGCGGGATCTACGGCAAATTCCCCAACGGGCTGGTGCAAGCCACCAATGGGGACTTCTACGGGACAGCATACGATGGCGGTAAGGGTGATAACACTGTCATTAACCGGGGCACTGTTTTCAAAATCACCCCCAGTGGCACGCTCACCGGGCTATACAGCTTCTGCGCCCAAAGCGGATGCACGGATGGCAAATCCCCCACAGCGGGGCTGGTCCAGGCCACCGATGGGAACTTCTATGGGACAACGTTCTTCGGCGGCGTCGGCGGCCACGGAACCGTCTTCAAGATTACCTCGAGCGGCGCGCTGACCACCCTATACCGTTTCTGCCCCCAGGGCGGCATTTGCAAGGACGGCTTCAACCCCAACGCGGGCCTGATCCAGGCCTCCAATGGGGATCTCTATGGGACCACGGTCCATGGTGGAGACAACGGCAACTACGGGACGATCTTCAAGATCACCCTTGGCGGCACGTTGACGACGCTCTACAGCTTCTGCTTTTCGAGCATGTGCTCGGATGGCCAATACCCCAACGGGCTGGTGCAAGCCTCCAATGGGGACTTCTACGGGACCACCAGCACCGCCGATCCCCTCGACAGCGGCTCGATCTTCAAAATCACCCCGAGCGGCGCCTTAACGACGCTATACACCTTCTGCCCCCAATACCCGTGCTTGGACGGCCGGTTTCCCTATGCGCAGCTAGTCCAAGCCACCGACGGAGACCTTTACGGAACAACCGCCACAGGCGGCACCAGCGACAGCGGGACGGTCTTCAAGATCACAACAAACGGCGCCCTGACGAGCCTATACAGCTTCTGCTCCCAAAGCGGGTGCCCGGACGGCTCAGGTCCCTACGGGGGGCTGGTCCAGGCCACCAACGGAAACCTTTATGGGACAACCATCGATGGCGGGGGCACCTCAGGTTTCGGCACTGTCTTTAGCCTGTCTGTAGGTCTCGGCCCATTCGTCGAAACGCTCCCTGCCTCCGGCAAAATGGGGGCGGTCGTTAAGATTCTGGGGACCAATCTGACCGGCGCGACCAACGTCAGTTTTGACGGTGCCGCGGCTGTCTTCGAAGTGGTTTCCAGTTCTGAAATTACCGCCACTGTACCCGCCGGCGCGAGCAGCGGATTAGTGCAGGTGGTCACACCGGGCACCACGCTGTCAAGCAACGTCCCCTTCCGCGTGGTGCCATAGCAACCCCAGCTGCCGCCTTAAACCGCGCCACCGAATCCCAGCCGCGCGCATGTTAACCTCGCGTCGGGCAACAAGAGCCAGCGCGCCTGGCCCACGAAAACACAACCACCAGCCACCAACCACCAACCACGGCGAGCACCGCTCGCCCAGCCCGCCCCGCCCGCCCCGCTACAATCAAATGCATGGACAAGCTCGAAGAGCTCCGCCGCCGTCACGCCGCCGCGGAGCAGGGAGGCGGCCCAGACCGCCGCAATCGCCAGCACCAGGAAGGCAAACTCTCTGCCCGCGAGCGCATCGAGTTACTCCTCGACGAAGGCACCTTTGAAGAGCTGGACAAGCTCGTCACCCATCGCGGCCGCGACTTCGGCATGGATGAGCAAATCATCCCCGGCGACGGCTTTGTCACCGGCTATGGCTACGTCAACGGCCGCCTGGTCTACGTCTTCGCGCAGGACTTCACCGTTTTCGGCGGCTCCCTCTCGGAATCCAACGCGCAGAAAATCTGTAAGATCATGGATCACGCCATGAAGAACGGCGCACCCCTGGTCGGCCTCAACGATTCCGGCGGCGCGCGCATTCAGGAAGGCGTGCTGTCGCTCGGCGGCTATGCCGATATCTTCCTGCGCAACACGCTCGCGAGCGGTGTCGTGCCGCAAATCTCCGCCATCATGGGGCCGTGCGCGGGCGGCGCGGTCTATTCGCCGGCCATCACCGATTTTGTCTTCATGGTCGATCGCACCAGCTATATGTTCGTCACCGGGCCCGATGTCATCAAGACCGTCACGCACGAGGACGTAACCAAAGAGCATCTGGGTGGGTCCATGACGCACAATTCGGTCAGTGGCGTCGGCCACTTCATCGCACCCGATGACGGCGCATGCCTGCGCATGATCCGTGAGTTACTCAGTTACCTGCCGCAAAACAATCGCGACGATCCCCCGCGCCGCCCGTGCACCGATCCCGCCGATCGCATGGATTCGGCCCTCGACACCCTGGTGCCCCCCGAATCCAACCAGCCTTATGACATCAAGGATGCCATCCACCGCATTATCGACGACGGCGAGTTCTTCGAAGTTCACGAGCACTTCGCGCGCAATCTCGTAGTCGGATTCGCGCGCCTGGAGGGGCGTTCGGTGGGCATCGTCGGCAACCAACCCGCCTATCTGGCCGGCTGCCTGGATATCAAATCCTCCGTGAAGGGCGCCCGTTTCGTGCGCTTCTGCGACGCATTCAATATTCCGATTCTGACTTTCGAAGATGTTCCGGGCTTCCTGCCGGGCACCGGACAGGAGTTCGGCGGCATTATCCGGCATGGCGCCAAGCTGCTTTACGCGTATGCTGAAGCCACCGTGCCGAAGGTCACCGTGATCACCCGCAAGGCGTATGGCGGCGCCTATTGCGTGATGGGATCGAAACACATTCGCACCGACATCAACCTGGCGTGGCCCACCGCCGAGATCGCCGTGATGGGCCCCGAGGGCGCCGTGAACATCGTCTACCGGCGCGAGTTGTCCGCCGCCGCCGATCGCGACGCCATGCGCGCGCAGAAGACCGAAGAGTTTCGCGAGCGCTTCGCCAATCCGTTCATCGCCGCCGAGCGCGGCTTCATCGACGATGTGATCGAGCCGCACGAAACGCGCCCCCGCGTCATCCGCGCATTCCGCATGCTGGAAAACAAGGTGGATTCCAATCCGCGTAAGAAGCACGGCAACATACCGCTGTAACATAGGAGATCAATGACGAAGCGGCTTTGGTATCACAAACCAGCAGAGTTTTCGCGGAGTGCGCAGTTGTGCAGGGCGGGCTTTAGCCGGCGCAAGGCTTCAGCCCCGCTGCAGCATCGTTTTGCATGCCGCCTGTGTGCGGCGTGGCTAATATGCGCATTTCCCGCAACAGCGCAAGAAGTCGTGCTGCACAACTTTGCCACCCCACCCAGAGGAACCTCCCCAAGCTCGCTGACACTTGATTCCGCCGGCAGTCTCTATGGCGTGACTTACTCCGGTGGCCCCGCAAACTCAGGCGTCGTATACAAAGTGAATCCGGGCGGTAGAGAAACCGTGTTGCACGCCTTCACGGGCGGCGCCGACGGAGGCAACCCTGTGGGCGCCTTGATCCGTGACTCGTCGGGCAATCTGTATGGTGTCACCTACACCGGCGGCGCGGGGGGCGCCGGTGTCGTATTCCAGGTGACATCGGCCGGCCAGGAAACCGTGCTGTATAACTTCACCGGCGGCGCGGACGGCGGCGGGCCGGGAGGTCCCCTGGCCCGCGATTCTGCTGGCGACCTTTGTGGCACTGCCTCACTGGGCGGCGCCTCCGCCGCTGGAGTGGTCTTCAAGCTGGATACTGCCGGTGTCGAAACGGTGCTCTATAACTTTACAGGAGGGTCGGACGGCGGTTATCCCTCTAATGGCGTGGTCCGCGACCCGGCCGGCAACCTGTACGGCACCGCCTTCGGGGGCACGGCCGGCTACGGTGTGGTGTTCAAGGTAAGTGCATCCGGCCAGGAAACAGTGTTCCACACTTTCACCGGAAGCGCCGACGGCGGCTACCCTGAGGCGGCTCTGATCCGCGATGCGGCCGCCAACCTGTACGGGACAACCGAACTCGGTGGTTCAGGCGGATTTGGAACCGTCTTCGAATTGGATCCGGCGGGAAACGAGACCGTGCTCCACAGTTTTTCGTTTTATACAGACGGAGGTTTCCCCCAATCTGCTTTGGTCCGCGACTCCGCCGGGAACCTTTACGGAACGACCGGCGGCGGTGGTCCGGGCTTCGAAGGCGTCGTGTTTGAGTTGGACCCCGCGGGCAACGAAACCGTACTGTACAGTTTCTCTTATGGCGCCAGTGGTGCCCAGCCCAGCGGCTTAGTCCGCGATGCGAGTGGCAACCTTTACGGCGCTGCGGGAAGCGGCGGCACAGCGAACGAGGGGCTTATATTCGAGATCACTGCAGCAGGCCAGGAATCGACTCTGTACAACTTTCCCGCAATGGCCGACGGGGCGAACCCGGTGGCTGGCCTGACTCGTGACTCGGCCGGTAACTTATATGGCACCACCGGGGCGGGTGGCGCGAGCAACGGCGGCTTGGTTTTCAAGGTCGATGCAGCGGGCCGGGAGACCATCCTGCACACCTTTGCGTACCAGTTCCTGACCGGTCCCGATGGAGGCGATCCCACTTCTGGCGTGACTCTCGATTCAGCCGGCAATCTTTATGGCACCACTTACCTGGGTGGCATCAATAACTGCGGCATCATTTATAAACTGGATCTAACCGGACAGGAGACCATCCTTCACAACTTCGAAGGCACCGATGGAAATCAGCCGTATGGCGGAGTGACTTTAGATTCGTCCGGCAACCTGTACGGAACCGTGCTCGAAAGTGCGTCAACCGGCGGCGCGGTATACGAGTTGGATACTAGCGGCCAGTTGACCCTGCTGTACAGCTTTACGGGCGGCGCGGATGGAAGCCGCCCATATGCGGGTGTAATCCGGGATGCGGCGGGCAACCTTTACGGCACCACTCTGGTCGGAGGCAGCGGGCAGGGCGTGGTGTACAAGATCACTATGGCGGGCGCTGAGACGGTGCTGCATACCTTCACGGGTGGTTACGATGGCGGCCAGCCATATGCCGGGTTGATCCGCGACCCGACGGGTAATTTCTACGGAACCACGTCCGCCGGAGGCCAAGGGTACGGGGTAGTCTACAAGTTGACTCCGGCGGGCCAAGAGACCGTTTTGTATACCTTCAGAGACGTCGCCGATGGCGGCCAACCTCGCGCCGGATTGATCCGCGACGCGGCGGGCAACCTCTACGGCACAACTACCTTGGGCGGCACATCCGCTAAGGGCGTCGTGTTTGAGTTGAGCGCCAGCGGGCAGTACACGGTCCTGTATAGTTTTACCGGCGGCGCGGATGGCGCCCTGCCCTACGGCGGCGTAATTCGCGATGCGGCGGGGAATCTTTATGGGACCACCGATGCGGGCGGGAAAGAGAACACCGGCGTGGTGTTCAAGCTCACGCCATAATCGCAATGCCCCGCCTGAAAATGCTGCTTCTCTTGTGTTCGTGGGCGGCCTGGGCGGCCCCACCGCAGGGCGTCAACTGGCGCAAGGTGAATGCCGAGACGTTGCGGCACTTCACCGCGCTCCTGCGTATCGATACCTCCGACCCGCCGGGTAACGAGACCGCGGCCGCCCGGTATCTTGCCGGCGTGCTGGAGGCCGAAGGCATCCCGGTGAAGCTGCTGGCGCGCGAGCCGGCCCGCGCAAACCTGGTGGCGCGCATCGCGGGTAGCGGCTCCGCCCGGCCCATCGCCATTCTGGGACACACCGACGTGGTGGGCGCGCAGCGCTCCAAGTGGACGGTCGATCCGTTTGCCGCGGTGCGGAAAAAAGGCTTCATTTACGGACGCGGCGCCATGGACGATAAAGAGATCGTGACCGCGGGTCTCATGGTCATGCTCCTGCTGCAGCGCGAACACGTCAATCTGAAACGCGATGTGATCTTCGTGGCGGAAGCCGGCGAGGAGGGCACGCCGGAAGTGGGCATCGATTTTCTGGTGAACCGGCACTGGAATGAGATTGCGGCGGAATACGCGCTGACGGAGGGCGGATCGGTCGTGGCACAGGGCGGCACGGTGCGCTACGTTGCCATCAGCACGGCGGAAAAAGTGCCGCGCGGCGTCCGTCTGATTGCCCACGGACCGTCCGGCCACGGATCGCGGCCTTCACCCGACAACGCCGTGTTGCGGCTGGCAGCCGCCGTCGCCAGGCTGGGCGATTGGCACACCCCCATGCGTTTGAACGAAACCACGCGCGCCTATTTTGAGCGCCTGGCCTCCATCAGTCCGTCCGGCGATGCCGATCGCTACCGGCACGTGGACGACCCCGCGCGCGCCGCGGATATTGACCGCTACTTTGCAAGCTACGAGCCGGCGCACTACGACATGGTCCGCACCACGCTCGCGCCCACCATGCTGAAGGCGGGTTTCGCGTTCAACGTGATCCCGTCGGAGGCCGAAGCCTATATCGACATTCGTGCTCTGCCGGACGAAGATATCCCGCGTTTTTACGAGGAGATGCGCGCGGCGATCGCGGATCGGAATGTGGACATCGAGCCGCAGAAACCGGTGCGCCCGGCCACCGCGCCCTCGCGTACCGACACCATCCTCTTCCGCGCCCTGGAACACGCCCAGTGCAAAATGTTTCCGAACGCCGTCACGTTGCCCCTGCTGCTGACCGGCGCCACCGACCTGGCCGAATTGCGTGCGCGCGGCGTCCAGGCCTATGGATTCGGTCCCATCGTGGAATCCGGCGACCCCGGCGAAGCCCACGCCAACGACGAGAGGCTGGCCGAAGCGTCGCTCTATAAGCTCGTCGAGTTCTTGTGGTACACCATTTTGGAAGCCGCCGGCTGAGTTGTCGGTATCTTCGCAGCGCGCGCGGATTTGGAGGGCGGGCTTCAGCCGGCGCGGCGCTTTAGCGACGCTGCACCGAACCTTTTTGTTGGCGGCTATGCTGCTCTGTGGGGCAGTGAGGCGCCGTGCCAATGCAGATTCCGCCGCAGCCGCACGATATAACCCACGATATAATATGTCTCAGTACTCCTTCACACGGCGCACTCCATGGCTGAAATGAGTGTTATCTGGCTGCGCGTGGCCGCGGCTCTATACTCGGTCGGCCTGCTGCACGCCATCCTTACGCTGGTCCGCAAACGCGAGCATCTCTTCCGCGTTTCCCTCACCGCGTTTTCCATCGGCGCCGTCCTGCATTGCGTCTCTATCGTCGACGAGGGGGTGCTCACGAACCACTGCCCCATCACCAATTTCTACGAGACGCTTTCCATGTGCGCCTTCCTCATCACCGTGCTGTTCCTGGCCGTCTATTGGCGATATAAAACCGAAAGCCTCAGCGTCTTCATCTTCCCCCTCGTCTTCGTCATGACCCTGGTTTCCACCATGGGCAACCCCGTGGACGCCTGGGCCAGCCCGGTCGTCCGCAGCGCCTGGCTCGACGTACACATCACCCTGGTCCTGCTGGGCTTCGCCGCCCTGGCTTTTACTGCCGGCGCCTCGCTGCTCTATCTGTTTCAAGAGCGCGAACTGAAACGCAAGAAGCCGCGCAAGTTTTATTACCGTCTGCCCCCACTGGGCACGCTCGACGAACTCATCTCCCGGTCCATGGCGGTGGGCTTTGTCCTGATGACCCTCGCCGTGATCGCCGCCACCACTTGGGCATTCATCGAGCATAAGACCAACTGGATCAGCCAGCCGGCCATAGGTATCTCGTTCATCACCTGGGGCTGCTACCTGGCCATGCTGTTTCTGCGCATCACCGCCGGCTGGCGAGGCCGTAAGGCCGCCCTCATGGTCATCGTGGTGGTCGGATTGTCGGCCATCACCTGGGTGGCGCATGCGCGCCTGGGAAGCTGGTTGCTGAAACCATGAAGCTCCTGGTCACAGGCGTCAGCCACAAGACTGCGCCCGTCGAAGTGCGCGAATGCCTGGCATTCCCGGAACTGGGCCTGCCCGAAGCCTTGCAGTCGCTCAAATCGCGCGCGGGTGTTTCCGAAGCCTGCATTCTGTCCACCTGCAACCGCGTCGAAATCACGGTCACTACCGATGACCCAGTGGACCCGCGAGCGCTGGTAGACGATTTTCTGCGCGAATCGCGCTTGGTGGCGCCTGCTTCCGTCGCGCCGTACCTCTACCGCCACGAAGGCCAGAACGCCATCCATCACCTGTTTCGCGTAGCCTCCAGCCTCGATTCCATGGTCGTGGGTGAACCGCAGATCCTGGGACAGCTCAAGAACGCTTACGGCATCGCGAAGTCGCAAGGCGTCCTCTGCGGCTGGTTGGAGGGCCTGCTGGAGCGCTCTTTCAGCGTGGCTAAGCGGGTGCGCTCGGAAACCGGCATTGGACAAATGGCCGTCTCGGTCAGCTACGCCGCGGTGGAACTGGCGCGCAAGATTTTCGGCTCGCTGAACAACCGCACCGTCATGATCGCCGGCGCCGGCAAGATGTCCGAACTGGCCGCGCGGCACCTGCGGCGCTCCGGAGCCACGCACGTCTTCGTCACCAATCGCACCCACGAGCGCGCCATCGAAATGGCCAAACTGTTCCAGGGCACGCCGGTCGAGTACACCCGCTTCGTCGCCATGCTGCCGGAAGTCGATATCCTCATCGCGTCGAGCGGCGCGCCGCACTACATCCTGCATAAGGACGAAATGCAGCGGGTCATCAGCGCGCGCCGCAACAAACCCATGTTCCTGATCGATATCGCCGTGCCGCGCAACATCGAGCCGGCGGTAAACGATCTGGACAACGTCTTCCTTTACGACATCGACGACCTGCAGGAGGTGGTCAACGCCAATCTGCGTGAGCGGGCCAAGGAGGCCGAGCGCGCCGAAGAGATTGTGAAGCAGGAGGTGGAGCGCATGATGGCACGCCTCAAGGTGCAGGAGATCGCGCCCACCATCGTCAGCTTGCAGGAGGAACTGGAACGCATCCGCCTGGCCGAAATCGAAAAAGTGCGGCGCAAATTCGGCCCGGTGACCCGGGAACAGGAAGAAGCCTGGGATATGCTCACGCGCGGCATCATTAATAAGGTGGCCCACGGCCCCATCTCCGAATTGCGCGCGCAAGCGGGACAACCGGACGGCGCCCCCATGATCGCCGCCATCCGCAAAGTATTTCACCTTACCGAGCCGCGACCGTGAGGGAGCGGTCTTAAGACTATGCTGATCATCGCCGCCCGCGGATCCCAACTCGCTCAATGGCAAGCCCACTGGGTGCAGCAGCAACTCGCCAAGCTGGGCTACCCCGCGCGCATCGAAATCATCAAAACCACCGGCGACAAAATCACGGACGTGCCGCTGGCGCAAGTCGGAACGAAAGGTCTCTTCACCAAAGAAATCGAAGAAGCCCTCCTGGACGGCCGCGCCGACCTGGCAGTCCACAGCCTGAAAGATCTCCCCACGGAGTTGCCCGAGGGCCTCGTACTGGCCGCCACTCCGGAGCGCGAAGACCCGCGCGATGCCCTCGTAGGTTGCCCTCTTGCCGCCCTGCCCAAAGGCGCGAGACTCGGCACCAGTTCCCTGCGCCGCGCCGCGCAGCTACGCAAACTGCGTCCCGATCTCCGCATCGAACCCGTGCGCGGCAATCTCGATACCCGCCTCCGCAAGCTGGATGAAGGACAGTACGACGCCATCGTCCTGGCTGCCGCCGGCCTGAAGCGCCTGGGATGGGAGGACCGCATCGCCGAGATCCTTTCGCCCGATATCGTCTGTCCCGCCGTGGGTCAAGGCGCCCTGGCCATCGAAACGGCTATCGAAACGGCCAGCGCGGGTTTCGCCGTCTGCCATCAACTGAATCACGCCCCCACGCATGCGGCCGTAACCGCCGAGCGCGCTCTCCTAGGCGCTTTAGGAGGCGGCTGCCAGGTCCCTATCGGCGCCTATGCCATCGTGGGCGGCGGCCGTCTCTCGATCCAGGCCGTAGTAGTCTCGCCGAATGGCGTTCACCTGGTGCGCGATCACGCCCAAGGTCCCGTCGCCGATGCCGCCCGCATCGGGCGAGAGTTGGGAGAAGCGCTGCTGGCCGCCGGCGCGGACAGCATTCTCGAGAGCGTCTACGGATGAGTAAGGTCTACCTGGTTGGCGCCGGCCCGGGCGATCCGGATCTCATTACCCTGAAAGGCCGCCGCCTGCTCGAGTCCGCGGACGCCGTCCTCTACGACCATCTGGCCAATTCCGCGCTGCTGGACCTGGCGCCCGCCGCGGCCGAGCGCATCTACGTCGGCAAGAAAAAATCCGTGCACGCATTCAGCCAGGAAACTATCTATGCCATGATGATCGAGCGCGCGCGGCGCGGCCTGAACGTGGTGCGGCTGAAGGGCGGCGATCCATTCATCTTCGGGCGCGGCGGCGAGGAAGCCGAGGCTTTGGCGGCGGCAGGCGTAGCTTTCGAAGTGGTGCCGGGAGTCACGGCACCGCTGGGCATTGCGGCGTACACGGGCGTGCCGCTCACGCATCGCGAACACACCAAGGTGGTGACGTTCGTCACGGGCCACGATGCCGCGGCCGTCGATTGGAGCAAGATTGGCACTGCCGAAACCCTGGTCATCTTCATGGGCATCTTCGCCTTCGATGAAATCGCGCGCGCGCTGATCGCCAACGGCCGCGCGCCCGATACGCCCGCCATGGCCGTGCGCTGGGGCACCCGGCCGGATCAGCACACCCTGGCCGGAACGCTCGCCACCTTGCCCGGTCTGATTCACCAGCACGATCTGAAACCGCCCGCCACCATTATCATCGGCGAGGTGGTGGGCCTGCGCGACAAGCTCAACTGGTTCGAACGCTTGCCGCTGTTCGGCCGGCGCATCGTGGTCACGCGCGCCCGCGGCCAGGCCGAGGCGCTATCCTCCCGCCTGCGTGCCTTGGGCGCCGACGTGATCGAACTGCCCCTCATCGAGATTCAACCCGCGTCCGATTACGACCCGCTCGACCAGGCCATCGCCAACCTCGGCGTGTACGACTGGCTCATCTTCACCAGCGTCAACGGCGTGCGCTTTTTCCTCCAGCGACTGGATCGTTCCTCCACCGATCTGCGGGCGTTGCGCGCGCGCATCTGCGCCATCGGCCCGGCCACCCACGCCGCCATCGAAGCCCTACACCTGAAGGTCGACGTGATGGGCCAGGACTACGTGGCCGAAGGTCTGCTGGCCGCCTTCGCATGGCATAACCTCGCGGGACAGCGCATCCTGCTGCCGCGCGCCGCCGTGGCTCGCGATCTGGTGCCCGTCGAACTGGCGCGGCGCGGCGCGGTAGTCGACGTGGTGGAAGCCTACCGCACGGTTCTTCCATCTGGCCCTTTCGCCTTCCCGCCAGAAGCCGACTGGATCACTTTCACCAGTTCGTCTACCGTGAGGAACTTCGTAGCCCTTGCCAGCGCCAATGCTCTCGCCGGAGTAAAGGTTGCCTCGATCGGCCCAGTCACCTCGGCCACCGCCCGCGAGGTAGGAATTGAGGTAGCCGTAGAAGCATCCGTCTTCACCATCGACGGTCTAGTCGAAGCGATTCTGAAATAATACAACCTTTCAGATTGGAGGGCGGGCTTTAGCCGGCGCGGCGCTTAAGCGCCGCTGCACCGAACCTCTTGGCTGCTGCTATGCAGCTTCGTGGGGCTCCATCAAAACCTACAGCCTATTGAGATCCAGCCGAATTACCTAAGCGGCCGCCGCCATGCCGAGGACCTCGTCATGCAGTGCTTACCGACCCGCGCCACCGCGCCAGAAGAACAGCCGCTATGACCATAGCAATGAGCGTAACAACGTAGCCGATGCGATTCTCGAGCGGCGTCTCGAACACAAATGCAATATCTTGATCACCAGGCGGAGCTTCAATCACGCTGAAGTCCGCGCCCCGGTCGCGGTGTACCGGCAGCGCCTCGCCGGCCGCGTACGCGTGCCACGCCGGATCGTAAGTCACCTGCACCAGGATGGACTGGCCCGCCGCCACGCGGGCGTGTACGCGCAGCTCATCGGGTCCGCTCCATGCAGTCGTAGCCGCCGAGTCAGGGCCCTCTTCGATGACCGCGGTATAGGCACGCAGCAGATCCAGATTCGTTTGCTGCAAGGGTTCGAGCGCTCGCATCTGCGCGCGATCCACCACCCGCGCCAACGATGCAAAACGCCGCGGGATGCGATAGATCACATTGCCCAGACCGTCGTCGTATAGCACCGGCAGCGCGCCGGAGAATTTTTGTGCAGCCGGAAAATCGTGAAATATCTCCTCGGAGCGTTTCTCTGAAACGATCACCGCATCCGCGCCCAGAGCCGTCAGCCAGCGCACCGCCAATTCGGGATTCGGCCCCAGCAGAATTTCCCAGGTGGCGGGCACTACCTTGGTATTTAGCAGGCCCTGGTCCGATCCGCCACCCACCTGCGCCAGGTCGTGCCAGGTGTCCCACCAAAATCGCACCGAGCCGACCACAAACGTGCGTGCTTGTGGAAGGTGGGCAGCCATCCAATCCGACATGCGGTATTCGACGCGCTGCTGGTAATCCGGCGCGCGCGGGCAAAACTCCCAGGCGTGCCGTAAGTAATGGTGCGCCTGCCATAACGCGAGCGATACCAGCAGCGCGGCGAAAGCGCGTGCGGTCCGCACCAGCGACGGGATGCGCGCCGGCCAAATCCACATCCGCCGCAGCAACTCGACGCCGGCCAGAATCATTGCCAGATCCAGTTCCGGAACCAGCCGGCCCGGCTCGCCGATAACCCGGAAGTTGAAATAGAAGTGTCCCAACACGTTCAAGCCAATGCACAGCAGCCCGCCCGAAACGAAGACTGCCCACGCGCGGTCCGGTTTTCGAGACGCGACGCGCATCGAAACGGCCAGGAGAGCGGCAGCAGCCAGGACCAGCAACGCTACCGACCAGGCATTACCCGGCGACGACACATATCGCAGGTTATCGAGGGTAATTCGCAGGTAGGAGGGCGTCAGCCAGAATGCCGATAGACCGTAGGCCAACGCCGGAATCGCGGCGGCGCGCAGCCACATACGATTGTCGCGGTGGGTGACCCACAGGCTCCACACCAGTATCGGGTAGAAAATGGCGAGCGCCGTGGCACCATAGAAATTGGTGAGAGCTACCAGGGCGCAGAAGATCCCGGAAGCCGCAACGGAAGCGGGGCGGCTCCTCTCTAGAGCCAACCAGGCGAAGGCCAGCGCGAACGGCAACAGCGCGAGCGACGACATGTGCGGCCCCTCGCCGTAGCGCAACAGCACCCACAAGCGGCAGGGTGCCCAGTATTGCGAATCCTCGCGCATCTGACCGAGCAACAGAAATGCAGGCGACACCAGGGCCGAAGCCCCAGCCGCCAGCCACGCTGCGCCGCGCGAACAGCTCGTCACTCGCACCAGGAAATACACGCCCGCGATTCCCAGGCAATACAGCAGCGCCGTATAGACGTGATACGCCTTCACCGGTGTGAACACGAACGACAACAGCGCCGTCCCATAACGCAAGACCGGCGGATACAGGTAGTCGTAGCGCGTGCCGCAGTACCAGAGCGGCTGCCAGCCCGGATGAGGCAGGTGCTCGTGCAGAAAGCGGCCATCGGCGATGAAGGTGCTTTCGATCGAATCCCAGCGGTCCAGATACTTGGCGTGAAATAGCGGAGCGATCAGCGCCGCGGTGAACAGAAAGATCAGCAGCAGATCCAGCGCCAGCACGGCGCGCCGCATCGCTAAGGTTTGCGACCGGCCGTCTGGGTCTCCGCGTGATAGCGGCGCTGCAGGCTGTCGAACTGGCGGTGATAGCCCCATCCCCATCGGTACATCATATATCTCGCCAGCAACAGCAGGATAGAACAGCCGTATACCGTGCTCTGGAAAAACGACGCCGACGAGGCCTGCGCAAAATAACGGGTTGGCACGGGCACCTCCGTGATGCGCACCCCCAGCGCCACCATCTGCGCCATAATCTCCTGATCGAAGATGAACTTATCGGAGTTGGTTTCCAGGTTCACCGATTCGAGCACTTCCCGCCGGAACGCGCGGTACCCGGTATGATACTCGGAAAGCTTGAGTCCGAAAGTGACGTTCTCCACCCAGGTAAGAAAGCGATTCGAGACGTATTTCCACCAGGGCATGCCCTGCTTCATGGGATTAATTCCCATGAGGCGCGATCCCAGCACGCAATCGGCGCGGCCTTCCTGAATGGGACGGACAATCTCCGGCAGCAGCGTAGGATCGTACTGATAATCCGGGTGAACCATCACCACGATATCGGCGCCGGCTTTGAGCGCCTCGCGATAGCAGGTCTTCTGGTTCGCGCCATAACCGTAATTGCGATGGTGGACAAACAACTCCAGGCCCATGTCGCGCGCGATCTGGGCGGTTTCATCGGAGCTGGCGTCGTCCACCAGGATTACCAGATCAACCAGTTCGTGCGGCAAATCCTGATAGGTCATGTGCAGCGTCTTGGCGGCATTGTAAGCCGGCATGACCACTACGACTTTGGGCTTGTCCGTCATGATTCGGTCTCCGGCGCGGCCGTGACGATGAATTGATAGGCAAACATGTTCTTCCACCAGCGGGCCGATTCGTACGACATTCTTTCGAGCGCGCGCACCGCGGCGGAACCTTCCCATTCCGGCAGCGCCAATCCGATGGGCACGCCTGACGAGCGCACGGTCTCGATGCGAAATCCGCATGTGTGAAACAGATCGAGCCACCCGCACCAGGTATAGAAATGCAGGTGCGTGCGGTCGAATAGTCCGCGATCGTGCGCCGGGAAGCGGCCTGTGAGAACGTTCCAGCGGAAGTAGGCATGCCCGCTGTTGGGCAGCGACGCGGCCAGACGTCCACCGGGGGCCAGTACGCCGCGCAAATCGCGCAGCAGGATCGCCGGGCGGCGCAGATGCTCGAGTACATCGGCGCAGACCACGAAATCGAAGCCGCCGCTCAGATGCGGCAGCCCCGAATCCAGATCGGCTTCCAACAGCTCGATGGATTCCGGGAAGCCGGAACGCGCGGCGCCGGGGGAATCGATACCAGTCACGCGATACCCGCGGCCCGCCAGTAGCGCGCCGAAGTAGCCGCTGGCGCAGCCTACGTCCAGCACGCGGCGGCCGTTGCCGGAGGCAGGCAAGCTGGCTAACAGCAGACTGTGGCTGCTATAAGGGCTCTCCTTAAGCTGGTAAGGCGTGATTGCGGTGAATGCCATTACAGTCAAATTACCATGATGCTCCGCTGCCATAATGATTGTGTGGTAACGATGCATACCTTGTATAGTGGGCGGTATAGTGGGCGCCGAGCCGGGTTGCCCCACTTGCTCCTATGCCTGATGCTGGCCGGCTGCGGTAACAGCTTAACCAGACATGGCCCTATAGACCCGGCCTTTGCGGCTTTGATTCCATCCGACGCAATAGCCCTTGCCGGAGTACGCATTGACCAGGTGCGGGCCACACCCATCTATCGCAAATTGGCGGAACGAAACCGGCTGCCCGGTTTCAATGCATTTCGCGCGCAATCGGGCTTCGATCCCAACCAGGACATCCGTGAGTTGCTGCTGTCGAGCGACGGGGTGAGCGTGCTGGCGCTGGCGCGCGGCACGTTTCGGGAGAAGCCTTCAGGCAATCTAAACACCAGCGAATACAGGGGTTTCACGCTCTATACCAATGACGGTCGCGATGCTATGACATTCCTCACCACCTCCCTTGTGGTGGGCGGCCCATCCCCGGCGGTACGCGCTGCCATCGACCAATATAAAAGAAGCCAAGGCGGCGCGCGGCGCGATTTGATGGCACGCGCCGATGCTTTGCCTGGCGACGCGCAGATCTGGGCGGTAATCGCGGGCTGGCCAGGCGCCACGCCTGAGCAGCTTCGCGAGATGGGAAATTGGGGCAATCTGGACCGCGTGCTGCGCCTGGTGGCAGGTGCCAGCTTGACCGTCGACTTACGCACCGGCATGCGCGTAGCCTTTACGGGAGATTGCCGATCCGACGCGGATGCCGGGAACCTGGCGGACTCGTTCCGTGGTCTGGCAGCTATGGCCAAGATGGGCGTCCAGCGCGGCCATCCGGATCTGCTGGCCGCCTTTGACGGAATCCAGATCAAACAAGACGGCCACACGGTGCAGGTGAAAATTGACACACCGGAAGATCTGGCGGAGAAGTTAGTCAGGTAGGTGCGGTAGAATTTGACACAGAGGGTTCGTATGAACAGCCGAAGAAATTTTGTGCTCGGAGCAGGGGGCGCGGCAATTTCGCTCATGGCCGGCAAAGCCTCCGCCAATAGCCGCGTGCGAGTTGCGGTGCTGGGTGTCAATGGCCGCGGGCGGGATCATATTAACGGATTCAACGCGCTGCCCAATGCCGAGGTGGTAATGCTCTGCGATCCCGATAGTAATTTGCTGGGCACGCGCGCGGAACAGTTCGAAGCCAAATATCAGCGCAAGGTGCAGACCGAGCAGGACCTGCGCCGGGTCTTCGACAACAAGGAAATCGACGCCGTCAGTATCGCGACCCCCAATCACTGGCATGCGCTGGCCACCATCTGGGCGTGCCAGGCCGGCAAGGACGTGTATGTGGAAAAGCCCGGCGCCCATAACATCTTCGAGGGCCGCAAGATGATTGAAGCCGCGCACCGCTACAACCGGATTGTGCAACATGGCGTGCAGTTGCGCAGTTCGGAGGCGATCAAAGAAGCCGTGGAGTTGATGAACAAGGGTGTGATCGGCAAGGTGTATATGGCGCGCGGCCTGGTGTTCCGCTGGCGGCCTTCGGTTGGCCATGTGGGTGACGAACCCACGCCCAGTTATCTCAATTGGGATATCTGGCAAGGTCCGGTGCAGGAGCGGCCCTTCACCCGCGCACTGGTGCACTATAACTGGCACTGGCACTGGGATTACGGCAACGGCGACGTGGGCAATCAGGGCATTCACGAGACGGATATGTGCATGTGGGGCCTGGGAGTCGGGTTACCCACGCGGGTAACTTCCATGGGAGGCAAGTTCCTATGGGATGACGATAAGGAGACACCTGAGACTCTGACTTCCGTGTATCACTACCCCGACCAGAAGAAAATCATTCAGTTTGAAGTGCGGCCCTGGTGTACGAATACCGAAGGCGGCGTCGGAGTGGGAAACATATTCTACGGTTCGGACGGTTATCTGGCCATTAACGGCTACGACTCATACGAAGTATATCTGGGCCAGAAACGCGAGCCGGGTCCGAAACGCAAAGCCGGCGGCGATCACTTCGCCAACTTCATCAAGGCAGTAGAGAGCCGCAAGTCCAGTGACCTGGATGGTCCCGTGGAAACCGCGCACCTGGCGTCGTCACTGGCGCACCTGGGCAACATTTCTTACCGGCTGGGACGGCAGCTCCAGTTCGATCCTGCAACGGAGCGCTTTGTCGGCGACGAGGAAGCCAATACCATGTTGACGCGGAATTATCGGGCACCCTATGTAGTGCCGGAGAACGTGTAGGGCGCATTGCCGCAATAAGCCGCTCACGTCCGCCTTTGAAACAGCCGGTTCGTTACGAAGCTGCCGATAAGCAAGACAGATGAGCGGAACACCATCGCCGGAGGGTACAATACTCGTTAGCGCTTCGAAACCTGTTTTCGGTCAGAAGCAAACGGTCAGAGGACGATTGAGGAAAGCAAAAACGGACGCGTCGCTCGGGCAGGATAGTCTCTTTAAAAGTACGCGACCGAGCAAATCCGGGCACCAAATATTTCTTCCCCTCGAAGATAATACGCCTGAGGGGCTAAAGGCGTTACTTGCCGCGAATCTGCACTATCGTGAAGTGGCCTGGCCCGATGCGTACGCGCGCACGACGCACCGGCTGCATCGTGGTGACGCGCGTGATTTGTCCTGGATACCAGACACTTCGGTTCACTTGGTCGTGACCTCGCCTCCATACTGGACATTAAAAGAATACGCGCCTGGCAATCCGGCCCAGATGGGTCACTTCGAAGATTACGAACGGTTCCTCACTGAGTTGGATCGCGTCTGGCGCGAGTGCCGCCGCGTTCTGGTGGGAGGCGGCAGGATCTGCTGCGTAGTAGGTGATGTCTGCATACCGCGCAAGAAGGGAGGCAGGCACTATATCGTTCCGCTCCACTCGGATATTCAAGTTCGTGCGCGCAGGCTGGGACTCGATTGTCTGCAACCGATTTTTTGGCACAAAATCGCTAATGGCGTGACCGAGGCCAAGGGCAACGGAGCCGGCTTCTACGGCAAGCCCTACCAACCCGGTGGAATCATCAAGAACGACATTGAGTATATTCTGTTCCTTCGCAAGGGAGGCGAATATCGCACGGTCCCATCATTACAGAAAGCCCTCTCGATGCTGAAGCGAGAGGAAATGAAGACTTGGCAACGTTCCATCTGGACTGACCTGCGCGGCGCCTCAACTCGTGAAGGGCATCCCGCACCGTATCCGGTCGAATTGGCTGACAGGCTGATCAAGCTGTTCTCGTTCGCCGGTGACACCGTTCTGGATCCGTTTGCGGGCACCGGTTCGACTTCACAGGCTGCTATCATGGCAGGCAGAAATTCGATCGCCAATGAGGTTGAATCTGCCTATCTGGAAATCGCTCGGCAGCGTATTTCAAAGGCAGCGCGGCAACGCCGTTTCGTTGGCGCAACCGAAGCCGAGATAATCATTGACAGAGAGGCCCGCACAACCCGAGTTCAGGCTGCTGACGGAGTTCCGGCGCCTATTTGAGGCCAAGATATACAAGCATCGCGCCTCAAACCAGGGCGACTTCGTGGCGATGCATTTCTACGAGGATTTGATCTCCGTCGGGCGCTCGATGAAACTCACGGACGCCGTGGTGGGCCGGAAGGACCGCGTCTTGAATGTCCAGAACAAGCGACGTGGCGTGTCCGCCCGCCGCGGTGATGGCACATTTGGCGAAATCATTCCCGGCGAGACCGCGATTCTCGATTCCGGCTACATTGTGGGACGGGGGGCAATCGCCACGGTTGAGATTGGCGTAGAAGTCAAGGTACTGGCGAAGGCCATGATCAAGCAGATCGACCGCGTGATTAATGATCTGTGCAATCAGGTGAGGCAGTTCAGGCGGGGAGGCGGCAATCCTATTTGCGTAGCCATTATCGGCATCAACCAAGCCGACCACACGATTGGATATGAGGGCGGCCGGCCATTCCCGACCACAGGCAGGTCCGGATTCCTGCATCCGTTTCAGGAGGCATCAACTGCGGAGCGGCGTCTAAAGGCAGAGGCCGCACCGGATTTCGACGAATTCCTGGTGCTCTCCTTCAAGGCGACGAACGAGCCTCCATACGCCTTCGAGTGGGCTAATTACAATGACACGAGACTGGACTATGCTGCAATTCTGTCCCGAATTAGCGCGCGGTATCAGCAACGCTTCTAAAAATTGTGACGTCATCGGCAATATCTCCGCTGGTCGTGGACAGGGTACGAGTCCAACGGAGCTATAAGCTTCCGAATTTGTTGCTCGGCTACACTCACGGTACCCTGAGGCAGTAACAGCTGGCCGGTATCTGCCAAGCCTTTCCGCCCACCGACCGCCTGGTCCTGAACTACGCATTTCAGGACCCCCGCATTGTGCGCGCGATCTGTGTATACGCCGGCGGCCTTAGCGTCATGACACAGGGGCAGTATCTCAATCCGCACCTGGACAACTCTCATGACCTGGAACGGAATAACTACCGTGTGTTGAACCTGCTGTATTATGTTACGCCGGACTGGCCGGATGATGCCGGCGGACACCTCGAGCTCTGGGACCATGGGCCGGGTAAACCGCAGCGCACCATTTACAGCCGGTTCAACAGGCTGGTGGTCATGCAAACGGATGAGCGCTCCTGGCACTCCGTGAGTAAGGTGGCGCGCGATGGCCGCCGGTGCTGTGTCTCAAACTACTACTTCTCGCCGCGGCCGGCCGGGCGGGATGCTTCTTATCACGTCACGGCATTCCGCGGCTGGCCCGGCCAAAGGCTCGCGGATATTGCCATGCGGATCGATAATGGCGTGCGGCTGGCGGTGCGTAAGATCGGCGGCAACCGCCTCTTCAAGAATCCGCACGTGTATAAGAAGTAGAAGCCAGCATGCGCTTCATCTCGCCGATTGCCCGGCGAGAGGCGGCAATAGCGCCGCTGGTCGTGGATACCGGACCGGTCGAATCCGTGTTCGCAAAAAAAACGCGTTCCATAGGCTGTCGCGCGGCCGGAATCAGCTGCGTGTAGGTGCCTGGAGTGGCCATGAACATCGGGTGTCCGCGCCGGTAGATATGCACCTCCAGGGGATCGATGTTTGACCCGGGCAGCAGCTTCTGCCAGTCTCGCAAAACATTGGCGGCCAGGTCGCGCGCGCCCTCTTCGGTCAACAATCGCCCGCGCTCAGCTTCGTGCAGCGGGGTGTAGAACGTGAGGATGTTATAGGCGCGCCCGCTCAGGGGGCGGTTGCGAATCACCCAGTTCGCGACGATCACGTCAGTGAATGTGTTACCCGGGCACCACGTATCATAACCGCCGTTGAACACCGGCTTATTCATATCGAAGTTGAATATAGCGTTGACTACCGGGTAAGGAGCGTAGCGTATCTTGTGCATGGCGTCCTGTTGAGCTTCTGGCAAACCCGCCACCAGCCGCCGGGTGATGAACTTCGGCGTCGCCATAATCACCGCCTTGGCCGTCACAGCTCTCACTTCACTGTGGTGCACATAGGTCACAGTAACATCGCTCTTACCTTGCTCCACTGACACGGTAGTCGCGCCGGAAAGCAGGCGATCGCCGTGACTTCCTGTCAGCGCCTCGGCCAGTTTGCGGCTGATCGCGCCCAATCCGCCGGGAAAGGTGACACGCTCGTCCGGCGCACTTCCGGCGAAATCCTGGAAGTCGCCGAGGGCAATCAGCGCGGAAGTGTCCGCGGCCGCCGCGCCCCAATTGGATGGTCCGTAGCCGTCCCACCACGCTTTCAGTTCTGGCGCGTAGTCTTTCAAAAGATCCGTGAGAGGCATTGCGTCAAGTTCCTGCGCCCGCTTCAGCACGTCCACCTTCAGCATCTCCTGTTTGAATTTGCGAAAGCTGTCGCGCACGCCGGCCGGATAAGGCAGACGATCGAGGCCCTCGCGCCAGGCATGCGGCACAAACTCGCTATTAAGAATTAGCCCGTCGGGACAGTCGATCGGCAGCGGCTCAATGCCGAGTTCCTTGCACAACTGCATCACCCCGGTTTCGCCCTTCGTCGTATAAGCGGACCCGGTGGCGAACGCGTCGCCGCCGTACTCCTCCAGGTAGGCATTGCCGCCCCAGTGATCTTCTTTTTCGAGCAGCAGGAAATCCTGATCGCGCAAAAACCAGGCGCTGGAAAGTCCGCTCATGCCGCCGCCCACGATCACAACATCGTGCCGCGCCGAAACCGGCGGCCGCGAGAAGTGATGCCCGTCGCGCACCTGGTGGCAGATCTCGTTGTGTTCTCCATCGACCAGCGGCGCGGGGGAAGGCGCGGCCAACAGCGACAGATCCACGGGACAGCCCGCGGCCACCGATCCAGTGACTACAAATTTGATGAAGCTTCTACGATTCGATTGCATAGTCTGAATTCTGCTTCGCCCGCAGCCGGTACCACAGGACGATGGTCAGTAATGAAAAACCAAAAATCACCGCGGAAATAGCGTTGATTTCCGGCGTAATTCCACGTCGTAGGCGCGACCAGATCTCAAGCGGCAGGGTACTATCGCGTCCGATCAAAAAGAAGCTCACCGCGATCTCATCCATCGAGAGCGTGAAGATCAGCAGCCCGGCGCCGATGATGGAGAGGCGCAGGTTGGGCACAGTTACGCGCCAGAAGGTCTGCCACTGACTGGCGCCCAGGTCGAGTGACGCTTCTTCCTGCGCACGGTCGAACTTTTGCAGGCCCGCGAAAATCTCGGTAGTCGCCACGGAGATGAGTGCCGTGCCGTGGCCCAGCATGATCGTCAGCAGGCTGAGCTTAATGCCCGCGGTAACAAAGAGCATCAGCAGCGAAAGACCGGTAATGATGCCGGGTAAGATCAGCGGCAATAGCACCAGCCGCCGGAACGCCGCTTTGCCCGGGAACGAAGTCCGGTCAAGCGCCAGGGCGGCGGGAAAGCCCAGCAGCAGCGCAACGGCCATGGCCGCGGCGGCAACCATCAGGCTGTTACCGACTGACGCGATCAGCGCATCGTCGGCGAGTAACATGGCATACCAGCGCAAAGTCCATCCACGCGGCGGAAATCCGCCTACGCTGGCACCGTTGAAGGAATAGATAGTCAGCACGGCGATCGGCAGATATAGAAACGCGAAGACCAACAAAGCATGCAGGCGCAGCCACGGGGCGCGTTTCATCGAAAGCTCCAGCGCTTTTCCAGGCGCTCGGTGGTCATTAACAGCAGCACGACAAATAGCAGCATGCCCAGTGAGATGGCTGCACCCAGCGGCCAGTCGTAAGCCGCGCCGAACAGGCTGACTACGATGTTCGAGATCATGATGCCGCTGGGTCCGCCGAGCAGCAGCGGTGCCAGAAAATCGCCCAGGCTGAGAACGAATGCGAAAGTGGCGCCCGCCATCACGCCGGGCAATGCCAGAGGCAGAATTACAGTGCGGAAGACGCGGAAGCCGGACGCACCCAAATCCGCGGACGCCTCCACCAGGCTGCGCGGAATGTGTTCGAGCGACGCATAGATCGGCAGGAAGGCGAATGGCGTGTAAATGTGCGTCAGAGTAAGAACTACGGCAAACGGGCTGTAGAGCAGAAATTCAACGGGATGCCGCGTCAAGCCGGTATATTGCAAAAGAGTGTTCAACACACCGTCGCTGCCCAGAATAGTCTTCCATGCGTAAGCGCGCACCAGGTAACTCACCCACAATGGAATGATGACAAGCTGGTACAGCATTTCCTTACGGGCGTGCACGCGGAACGACAAGTAATAGGCGAGCGGAAAGCTGAGAGCCAGTGACAGGACCGTGACCATGCCGGCGATGCGCATGGATCGCAGCAGCACTTGCGCGTAAACCGGGTTACTGACCAGTTCCTGGTAGTTATTCAGGTTCCAGTGATGCACGATGGTCTGCGATCGCACGCTCCAGAAGCTGAAACAGAACAGAAACGCGTAAGGCGTGACCAGGAACACCGTCACCCATGCCAGCGGAGGCAGAGTGACCAGCAGCTTATACAGGCGCGAGTACACGCATCACCTCCTGGCTGGCGCGCATCGCCGCTTTGTGCGCAGTCGTATACTCGGTAATCTCGCCCTCACTGTCGGAATGCGCGAAGAAAAGCTTGCCCAGCGGCTTGCGCACCTTGGGCGCGATGCGCGTGGTCGCGCCGGGAGTCGACATGCACATGGGATGGCCGCGCCGGTAGATACGTACCTCCTCTATCTTGTTTCGCGCGCCCGGAAACCAACGGCTCACTAAGTCCACCACCGTTTCACCCATCTTGTAACAATAGGCGTCGTCGAGTACCTGCACGCGCTGGGCTTCGTGGCGCGGCACATAGCAGGTGAGCACGGCCGGGCGCTCAGTTTCCCGATTGTCCCGGTTCTCGACCCAATCCGCCACATTGAAATCCACAATCGGCGACGGCGCCGGGATATTGGTATCGTACGAACCGTTGTAGATCACTTCGCGGGAACAGACGTTCACCACCACGTATGGCGCGTACCGCAGCTGGGCCATGGCTTCGGCGTGCTCGCGGTCGAGACCGCGTATGATCTTCTTAGCGATGAATTTCGGGCAGGCGATGACTACGGCCTTCGCGGCGACGGTTTGCAACTCGCCTTGGTGGAAGAATGTCACGGTGGGCTTCGCGCCGGACTGCTCCACTTGAATGACCGTCGCGCTCTTGCGCAGCCGGCCCGGCGCGGCCTTCTCTACAGCCTGTTCTAACGCCAGCGAGATGCGGCCCAGGCCGCCGGGCCAGGTGAAGCGCTCCTGGTCCAGCCCGCCGCCCCAATCCATGCTGGTCGCGCCGATTAAGGCGGAAGTGTTATCGGCGTCCGCGCCCCAGTTATTGGGTCCGAAGTTATCGAACCATAACTTCAGCTCCGGCTCGTATGGCTTCAGTAACTCGGAGAAGACCATGTTATCGAGCTTGGCTGCATGCATCACCGGGTCGAGCGCTTTCATGTCCGCCATGAATTTGGCGAAGCTCTTCTTCACGCGTTCGGGATAAGGCGACTTCCATAAGCCTTCGCCCCAAAAATCCGGCACGACGGTGTCGTTAATAATGGCCGCATCCACGCTGCGGATACGGTGAATCGGCATGCCGATTTCGACGCACAGATCTTCCAGCGCCCTGTACGATTGGTACGCGGCGCCGGTAGAATACCAAACGCCGCGCCACTGCTCACTGATGGCGTTGCCACCCAGGCGCGGCTCTTTTTCGACCAGCAGGAAATTGGTGTGACGCAGTTGCCATGCGGTCATCAGCCCGCTCGGTCCACCGCCGGCAATCACGACTTCGTATTCGGCGGATGGTTTGGGGATCTGGAACTGCGCGCCGTCGCGCACGCTGTGGCAGATCTCGTTATCCTCGCTGCCAAGCCGCGGCAGCGGAGCGGCAGTTGCATCCGCGGGACAGACCGAGACAGCTACACCACCGGCGATTAAGTAACGTATGGCATCGCGTCGTGTAGTCATTCCAGGCGTACTGCCTCCTCCGGCCTGAAACTGAACGGCTGCTCGCCGGTCAACTCGCCGCGTCTGGGCGTACGCACTGTTAACCGCAGGCCGTCCGCGCATTCGATTTCCAGCAGATCCGTCGCGCCGCCGAAGGTCTGCCGCCGAATGAAGGCGCGGAACCGGCCCGGTTCGCCGAGACGAATCGATTCCGGCCGCAGCGAAAATACGGCATCACCGGATTCGCCCGCGCAGGGCCACGCCAGCGGGCCGCTGCGGGCGCAGCCATTTTCCACGCGCCCGTGCAGCAGGTTCGTCAAGCCGATGAAGTTTGCCGCGTAAGGCGTGCGCGGGCGGTTGTAGATGCCGCGCGGCGTGTCGACTTGTTCCAATTCGCCCGCGCGCAGCAGCGCGATGCGGTCGGAGAGCGCCATGGCCTCGTCCTGATCGTGCGTGACGAACAGAAAAGCGATGCCCACCTCGCGTTGCAGCGATTTCAGCTCCACCTGCATTTCGCGGCGCAACCGCGCATCCAAGGCCGATAGCGGCTCATCGAGCAGCAGCAGTTTGGGACGATTCACCAGTGCCCTGGCCAACGCCACCCGCTGCTGTTGGCCGCCGCTCAATTGCGTGGGACGCCGCGCGGCGAAATCGCTCATCTTCACCTGCGCCAATGCTTTCTCTACGCGCGGCGCGATTTCATGTTTGGCCGTCCTGCGGGCCCGCAGCCCGTAGGCGACATTTTCGAATACCGAGAAGTGCGGGAACAGCGCATAGTGTTGGAACACCGTATTTACGCCGCGTTTATTGGGCGGCAGGTGGTCGATGCGTTCGCCATCCATGCGGATTTCGCCGCCATCTGGATGCTCGAAGCCCGCCAACAAACGTAGCAGTGTTGTCTTGCCCGATCCGCTTTCGCCCAACACCGTCAGGAATTCGCCCGCGGCGATTTCGAGCGACACATCGCGCAGCACCGGCGCCTGTCCGAAGCGCTTCGCCACGCCGCGAATGGAGAGCAATGGCACTATTGCGCCGCCTTTACCTCATTCCAAATCTGGTTGTACTTATCGCGCCGCGGCACATCTTCCCAGAAATAGATGCGCTGCTGATAGTGGTCCAGATCGTCAAGATGCAGGTTCTTTTTTTCATCGGCAGTGAGCAGGCTGGCGATGGCCGGATTCGACGGCAGATAGCCGGTAACCGCGATCACTTGCTTCTGCGTTTTCGCTTCGACCAGGTATTCGATTAGTTGATGCGCCAGGTCCTTGTGTTCGCTGGCCGCCGTGATCATCAGGTGGTCTATCCAGCCAGTCGTGTTCTCCTTGGGGATGGTTTCGCCGATCGGAAAGTTGCGCTTGCGCAGTTGGTTGGTCATCAGAGGCCAGCCCATGGACACGGTGACTTCGTGATTTTCGAACAAGTTGGTGAGTTCGCCCCCTGTGGACCAGATCTTACGAATATTGGGCTTCAACTCGAGTAACTTGGCTTTTACCTTCTCTAACTGCTCGTCGGTGAGGTTATAAAGCGCGTGTGGATCGGGTTTATCGTAACCAAGCACCTGTGCCGCCATATAGACTGTAGACAAGTCGTCCCAGACGGATACCTTGCCTTTTACCCTCGGGTCCCACAGGATGAGCCAGCTATCGGGTACCCATGGGAATGCTGTAGTGTCATACAGCAGCGGATTCGGTCCCCACTGATAGGGCACGCCGTACACCTTGCCGCCGGACTTCACCAGCGGCAGGGAGGTCAGTCGTGGCATAAGCTGCGGATAGGTGGGAATCTGCGCCAGGTCGATCGGCGCGGCGAGGCCGGTGGTGGCGATCATGGTCGCAACATCGCTTGAAGGGGAAATCACGTCGTAATTTGCCGCGCTTCCGCCGCGCAATTTGGCCACCAGTTCGTCGCTCGATCCCATGTAAGAGGCGCGCACTTTGCAATGGCACTTTTCTTCGAATCCGGCAATGAATGACGGGTCGGCGTAGCCTTCCCATACCAGCAGGCCGAGCGTGGGAGCAGATTTGTGGCACCCAGCGGCTAGCAGCAGGAGTAGGCAGCCTATAGCCGTGGCTAGTGGTTTAGTCATGGGCCCCTGTCGCTGTCAGGCCAGCTTCTAACACGGCCAGAGCTTCGTTCATTTGCTCGTCTGTCACTATCAGGGGCATCAGAATTCGGATTACGTTGCCGTAAGTGCCGGCAGTGACCAGGATCAAGCCGTGTTCGTAGCAGAATTTGGCGAGAGACTTAGTCGAGGCGGCGTCGGCGAGTTCAAACGCCTGCATGGCGCCCAGACCTCTCACATCGCGGATCATGGGAAAGTGCTGTTGCCATTCGAGCGCGCGCTGGTGGAATTGCCGTCCCAGTTCCACAGCGCGCGCGCAAAGGTTGCCGCTTTGGATCGCTTCAATCGCCGCCAGCGCCGCTTCGCAGGCCAGAGGATTTCCGCCGAAGGTCCCGCCCAGCGCGCCCGGTCCGGTGTAATCCATAATCTCCGCGTTGCCGGTGACCGCGGCCAGCGGCAAGCCGCCACCGAGGCTCTTGGCTGTCACCATCAGGTCTGGTTCGACGCCTTCGTGCTCGATCGCAAACATCTTGCCGGTCCGGCCGAAGCCGGTCTGCACTTCGTCGGCGATGAAGAGAATACCGTGCTTGCGGCAGACAGCCGCGACGTCAGTAAGCCAGCCGGATGGCGGCACGATGAATCCGCCTTCGCCCTCGACCGGCTCCGCTATCAGAGCGGCCACGGATTCGGCCGCCACCACGCGCTGGAAAGTATCCTCCAGTTGCGCGGCCGGTTGACCATACGGCACACGATACACATCGCTCGGGAACGGTTCGAACCCAGTTTTATAAGGATGCGTCTTGCTGGTGAGCGCGAGCGTCAGCAGCGTACGCCCGTGGAAGGCATCTTCGAAACAGATTACTGCCGGCCGCCGCGTGTAGGCGCGCGCGATCTTGATGGCATTCTCGACGGCCTCCGCGCCGCTGTTCAGCAGCAGAGTTTTCTTGGGTGTGTCGCCGGACGCCAGCGCGTTCAGCGTTTCGGCGAGACGCACGTAACTCTCATAGGGCGTCACCATGAAGCAGGTGTGCAGAAAGCGATCCGTCTGCGCGTGCAGCGCGGCCACTACTCCCGGCGCGCGATGGCCGGCATTCAGGCAACCGATGCCGCCGGCGAAATCGAGATACCGGTTGCCGTCCACATCCTCGACGACGGCGCCTTCGGAACGGGCTACGAAGACCGGCGTCACCTGAGACACACCGCGCGGCACGGCCGCGGCACGGCGTTCGGCAAGCGCGCGGGAGCAGGGTCCGGGAACAGGTGTCTTCAACAGGATTGAGGGCATGATATCAGCGGGTGATCTATGCATCGTAGCACTGGTGTTTGCCGCTATGATGGACGGAACAGGAGTCGTCTTGGCAAAATTCGTTCGGTATCAGAAAAAGTCCGCGGCCGCGTATGGCGTTCTGGTCAACGAGACCATCCACGAGATTCGCGGTGATCCGTTCGGCGCACACGCCGAAACCGGCGCCACACATCCGCTCAGCGAAGTGAAGTTGTTATGCCCGTGCGAACCATCAAAGATTCTCGCGGTGGGCCGCAATTACAAAAGCCACCTGGGTGACCGGCAGGCGCCGGATCGGCCGGAGATGTTCTTTAAGCCGGTAAGCGCGCTACAGAATCCGGGCGATCCCATCATCATCCCGCCGGACGCCGCGAATGTTCACTTCGAAGGAGAAATGGTGATTGTGATCGGCCGGCGTATCTCGCGCGCTTCGCCCGATGAAGCGCGTGCCGCAATCTTCGGCGTCACCTGCGGGAACGACGTCAGCGAGCGCGATTGGCAGAACGGTCCGCGCAAGGATCTGCAATGGTGGCGCGCCAAGGGGGCGGATACGTTCGCGCCGCTGGGTCCGTGGATCTCCACTGGACTCGATTACGGCAACCTCATGCTTGAAACGCACGTGAACGGCGAGTGCGTGCAGAAACAGTCCACCGCAGATCTCACGTTCGATGGCCCGGCTATCGTGAGCTGGGTCAGCCGTTGGCTGACGCTGTTGCCCGGTGATGTAATTTATACCGGTACGCCTGGCAGCACACGGGCCATGGCGCCTGGTGACTTGGTGGAAGTGGAGATCGAAGGCATCGGCGTGCTGCGCAACCCAGTAGCGTGACGGCCGGCTGGGAGCGCAGCTTCACCAGGGCGAGCTAGCCCTTCTCGTGAGGCGGGAAGTTCTTGAGTATCTTGCTTACCGTCTCGTCGACCTTCTTATCATTCTTCTCAGGCTTGGAACTCAGGACATCGGTTCGGGTGGGGACCACGGTAGTCGTTGCCATACCACCTCAGCCACGCCGCCGCCAGCCGGAAAACCGTCGTAGAAAGTCTCCATGGTGTCACGCTCTGTGGTCCGCCCCAAGGTAGAAACGGCCGCGTCACCGTCGGATTCTACTTTCTGCCGGCCTTTGGCCTGGAGCTCATTGTCCACCGCGCGCATAATGCGGTCTTGCCAGAGGGAATCACCTGCGCGTACCCCGATCCACGAATAGGTTTGGATCTGGTTGAAGTCGGCATGAATCGTAAGAATTTGGTCTTCATAAACCTCTTTGTCGAATCGCAGAAGCAATTATTGCGCAGCTTCCCGAGACTGCGCCTACCGCAGCCACCTGCTTCGCTACAATAAAGCATCCGCATGCAGAAACGGAGCCTCTTCCTTACATTCGAAGGCATGGACGGTTCGGGCAAAACCACGCAAATGCGGCTGCTCGCAGAACGTCTGCGCGCGCTGGGCCACGATGTGCTGGAGACCGCCGAACCGGGCGGCACGCGCATCGGCATTGCGATCCGTCGCATCCTGCTGGACGCCGCGAATCAGGAACTGCGACCCACGGCCGAGATGTTGCTCTATTTCGCCTGCCGCGCGCAGAATGTAGATGAATGGATCATGCCGGCACTGGCCGCCGGCAAGATCGTGCTATCGGATCGGTTTACAGATTCGACCCTGGTTTACCAGGGCTGCGGGCGCGGGCTGGGCACGGAAACGGTGATGACGCTGGACCGCATCGCATGCCGCGGCCTGGTGCCGGATCTGACGCTGCTCATCGATATCGATGCGGAGACCAGTCTCAAACGGGCGCATGCACGCAACGCGACGGCGCGCCACAGCGAGACGCGCATGGATGAGCAGTCGCTCGAGTTCCATCGGTGGGTCTACGAAGCGTACCATGCTCTGGCGGCACGCGAGCCGCAGCGCGTTCGCATCGTCGATGGCCGGGCGGGGATCGAAGCGATTGCGTCTGAAGTCTGGGAAACCGTCGTACCGTATGTTTGATCATTTTTGGGGCAACCAGCACGTTACGGCCGCACTGGAGCAGATGATCGCGCGCGGGCGGCTGGCGCAGACGCTGCTGTTCGCCGGGCCGGAAGGCGTAGGCAAGGCTACTCTGGCGCGCAGGCTGGCGGCGCAGCTCCTGGGCCACGCGGAACAGATCGAGCGCGACGATCTCAGCCTGCCCGAGAATATCGAAATTGTGGCCGCCCGCGAGCGCTGGGCGGCGGATAAGCGCAACCAGGATCCGCTGCTGTTCGCCTCGTATCCGGATTTTGTGACCTTTCCGCCGGATGGCCCGCTACGGCAGATCTCCATCGATCAGTCGCGGCTGCTGCGCGAGTGGGCGAAGATGTCGCCAAATCACGGCAGTCGCCGGGTATTCCTGATCGATCACGTGGACCGCGCCGGCGAACACGCCGCCAACGCGCTGCTGAAGACGCTGGAGGAGCCGTCGCCGCAACTGATCCTGGTCATGACCGCGGAAAACGCTTACGATCTGCTGCCCACCATCCGCTCGCGCGCGGTGCAATTTCAATTCACGCCGCTCCCTATTGCAGAGGTGCGCGAGTTCGTACGCGCGCGTGGGTTGGATGATCCCGAGCGGCGGGTGGCCCTAAGCGCCGGCAGTCCGGGAGTGGCCGTTTCGCTCGACCTGGAGGCGTACGACAAACGTCGCGCGGCAATGTTCACACTGCTGCGTGTAGCGGCCGGGGTGATGCCGTTTGGGGCGTGGACGCCGTATTCGGAAGCCATCGGACGCAGTAAGGGCGAGAAGCTGGAATTGCACCTGAAGGTCCTCTACGACCTCCTGCGGGACGTGCTGATGCTGCGCGAATCCGGCCGGGAGGTGCGCAATGAGGATCTGCGGGCGGACCTCGAGGTAGTGGCGCGCAAAGTATCCTTCGTGTGGATTCGCGGGGCGGTGCAAAAAGTGGACGATTTAGCGGAGCTGATCGGGCGGAATATTCAGAAGTCAATCGCCCTGGATGCGTTAATTGTGGATTTGCAGGCTTCAGCCGCATCTGTCGCTTGACCCGCCGGCACAAATGGAAGATAATACGGCTTCTACGTCTTGGGCCGATATGCTGCGCCACATAACACTTCTGGTGTTGCTCTGTTTGTTGCCACCCCGCACATTTGCGGTAAGCAGCACAGCCAAAAAGCACAAGCCGCAGCGGCACGTAAAAGCAAAACCTCACGCCCAGGCCCCGGCGTTGAGAGCAACCGCGAAGCCTCAGTCCGTGGCTCCCGTTAGCACGGCACGAAGCAGGAAAACTGCCGTACGGCCGTCCTACGCTTTCGATCCCACAGCTGGCGATAACGTGGATGGCGACGACCTGGAAGTACGCCGGGCGGCGGTCGATGCACTGGGTCCCTACAATGGCACGGTAGTGGTGGTCGATCCGCAGACCGGACGCATTCTTACGATGGTCAATCAGAAGACCGCGCTCGATAGCGGCTTTACCCCTTGCTCCACCATCAAACTGGTTACGGCTTTCGCGGCGCTGAACGAAGGGTTGATCGAACGCGATACGCCGCTGCACCTCACACGCCGTACCGCACTCGATCTCAGCGCTGCGCTGGCGCATTCCAATAATCCCTATTTCAAGATTTTGGGCGACCGGCTGGGATACGAACGCGTGGTGCACTACGCGCGCCTTTTCGGCCTTGGCGACAAAGCCGGATGGCAAATCCCTGGCGAACGCCCCGGCGCGCTGCCAGAAGCCCCGCCAGAACACGGCGGCGTGGGCATGATGACTGCCTATGGCGAAGGGATTCAGTTGACGCCGCTAGAACTCGCCGCGCTAGTTTCGGCGATTGCCAACGGCGGCACGCTTTACCATCTCCAATATCCGAAAAGCCAGAAGGAGATCGACCATTTCGTGCCGCGCGTCAAACGCCATCTGGATATCGCGAATTGGATTAACGATGTCAAGATCGGGATGCGCGGCGCGGTGGATTTTGGCACGGCGCATCGCGCTGGGGTTGACCAGACGGAACCGATCCTGGGCAAGACAGGCACTTGCCACGACGCGCGGGCGCTCAACCATCTGGGCTGGTTCGGCTCTTTCAACGACGTCGAGCATAATCAACTGGTGGTCGTGGTATTGCTCACCGGCGGCTTCCGCATTAATGGACCCATTGCAGCGGGCGTCGCCGGGTCGATATACAAGCAACTCTCGCAGGAAAAGTTCTTCGCCAGCAGCCGCCTGTTTTCCACTCAAATCTGTTGCACGCAATAGCTACGGGTACGATCGAGACCGGCTCAATTATCGTTGGTTGGTCAGAAGAATCTATGGGTGAGTTCCGGCTCAGGCAGCTTGCCAAGTGAGTGATAGAGGGCCGCTTCGAGTACCCGGCAGGTGCGAAAGCCCTAAGATTTTCCCATGGTGACTTTAGCCTTGTTGTTCAGGCCCTCCACCACGCCGCTGGAAATCAGCTTTTGAGTTAAGAATCAGCTCCCGATGCTGGCGGGCAGAACGGGCGATCTTCTTCATGGGCTCGATGTGGGAACGCATTGTTTGGCGGCACCACTCGACGCGAAACTTGCCGGCCAAGGAGCGCGAGTTGTACTCCCGGATTTGTTGAAACGCCTGCTTGAGAAGGTAAGCCCGGACGGTCTTCAGCTTGTATGGGAGCAGGTCGCGCAGGCGGAAGCGCTGCTCCTCCTTCAGATTCTCTTCGCCCTTGAGCAGGAGCCATCGCGACTCTTCAGTAGCGGTGTCCGGCCTACGCTCGCCATGCGGCGCGATTCTCCGGCGCGGACTTCGCCCAGGGCCTTGTTCATCTTCGCGACGATTTGGAAACGGTCGAAAATATGCGGGGCCTCGGAAGAATTCTCACGGATGACTTTCAAGTAGGATTCCCACGAATCCCTGAAAGGACTCGATCGTTCTCTCTTTGCCGACCCAAAGCTAACGGGTGATGCCGAGATCGCCTGATAGACCAGTGTCAGATACTCGTGGCCTTCGGACTACTGGATTTCATCGGCGCCGATGTCGTCGATCTGGCCGAGCGTCCGGTTTTCCAGACCCCAGGTAATTCTTTCCATGACAGTCGCCACACCCATGGGCTAGGAAGAGCATGTAGGCTTTGCTCAGTGTGGGTTTGCCGTCGCCCCAGGAAACTTCTTCGACAGCCACAACGCCACAGCGGCGACAGTCGACGCGCCGCATGGTGTACAGAAGGAAGACGAGAAATCCCCAGGTTGAAATGAACTCAAAAGTGAGCGTGCTGGTAGACACAACCCCGAGAACGATGGCAGCGCTTTAGGATCGTGATCAGTTCCAGGGTGCGGAAACGAGTGGCGGCGAAACCTCCCACAATAACCCATACCGCTCCCAGAGGCGGCTCGTCTTCCCGTCTCGACAAGCTGTGCCCTTCGCGGAGATCGTCCAGGATTTCAACGAGAAGTTCCAAGAGGAAGCACGTTGACCACGTAGGGCGACGCGGAATCGGTAATCGCTGCGCGACTTATCGTTACTTGGCGTGCGAAAACGACGGTTGGAATACGGCCGATTTCTGAGGCTCAAGATCCAAAGACCAGGAACCCGCTTGCCCCTTGGCGCGCTGCCCACGGCGGTTATCGCGTCGAGTGGACCCAGGCTGTCGCTATGTTCCCACACGCGGACCACACTGGAAAATGATCGTGCGGCTTCGACGTAAGCACTACTCCGCTCGAAGCGCCGCGACCGGATCGACACGGCAGGCGCGGCGCGCAGGCAGGTAGCTCGCTATACACGCCACGGCGAGCACGCAGCCGGAAACGACGATCCATGTCGGAAGATCGAGCGGCCCGACGCCGAACAGCATTGCCGCAAAAAATCGCGAAATCGCAAGCGCGCCCGACCAGCCAGCCGCGATTCCGCAGATGGCCGGGATTAGTCCGTATCGCAGCATCAAGCCGGTAACGCGAGCCGGCGAGGCGCCCATCGCGATGCGAATGCCGATCTCGAACGTGCGCTGTGCAACCGAGTGGGCGATCATGGCGTAAATGCCCGCCAACGAAAGGATGAGCGCGACGACGGCGAATGTGGACAACAGAATGGTGGAAAACCGCCGTGGCGCAAGCGACTCGGCAATGAGCTGCGTCATCGGTTTCACGTCAAAGACGAAAGCGTCCTTGTCGATGTCCACAATTCTTGCGTGCATGGCGGGATAGAGGGGCAACGGGTCATGATCGGTTCGCACCAACAGCGTAATCGCGGATTGTGGATATAACCCTTCGGGAAGGTAGAACTCGTTTCCAGGCTCCGCATCGAGTCCCGTATATCGCACGTCGCCAACCACACCGATGATCACCGATGGGGTCGTCTTCCATGACATCAGCACGCTTTTGCCAACGGCATCCTGCCCCGGCCAGCAGCGCCCCGCCAGTGTGCGATTCACGATTACGGATGGGAGGCTTCCCACTGCGCCCCCTTCATCGTGCTCGTCATAACCACGTCCGGAGAGGATAGGGATTTTCATCAAACGGAAGTATTCCGGGCTGACGACGCGGAGTCGCGCGGAGGGCCGATCCACCGGCGCGTCGGGCTTTCCTTCGATGCTGAAGGAGCCATAAAAACTTCCCTCGCGCATGGGCACGCCCTGGATGACCGCGGCGCCGCGAACTTCCGGCATCGCTTCCATCGAACGGATCACCTGGCGGGAAAATACGACGTTGTGCCTCCATTCGAATTTGTTATTGGGAAGGGAGATCGTCATCGTCAACAGATTCCGTGTATCGAAACCCGGATCGATGCGCCACAACCGATGCGCGCTCCTGACCATCAGGCCCGTGGCGATCAAAAGCATGAGCGTCATGGCCACTTCCGCAGCGACGAGAGTGGCGACCAGGCGTTGCCGGCCGCGGCCGGCGGTGATGCTTCGTCCTTCGAGCTTCATGGCATCGCCCGGATTTGCAGACGACACCCGCAATGCGGGGATGATGCCAGTGATCAACGCTGTCAGTAAAGCAACCATCAACGTGAACAGGAGAGCGGCGCGATCCACTGTCGCCTCCTGCGCCAGCGGAACGTCCGTGGGAATCAACGGCCGCAGCAGAGCTAGGCTGGCATACGCCAAGCCGACTCCGATCGCGCCCGCCGGCAAAGAGATGCATGCGGACTCAGCCAGAAACTGCCGCAGGATTCGCCATCTCGCCGCGCCGAGCGCCGCGCGTATGGCCACTTCTTTGTGGCACGCCGTGGCGCGAGCCAACAGCAGGTTGGCGACATTTCCGCATGCAACCAGGAGCACAAAACCCGTGCAGGCGAACAACCACAGCAACGCCCGGCGAGATCCCCCCAGCACCTCATCGCGCAGAGGGACGACACGAACGCTGAGACCGTTGTTGGTTCCGGGATGGGCCGCGGCAAGATTGCGGGAAACGGTATCCATCTCCGCCTGGGCTCGCTCGAGCGAGGTTCCTGGACGCAGCCGGGCAATGGCGTCCAGATCGCCATTATCACGCTTCGCCGGATCGATCAATTCGGGAACCCAGAAATCCACCGAATCGCCAATATTCGTGACAACTCCGGGCGCCAGACTGAAATCGGCGCTGAGCGGCGGGAAATGTGCGTCGGCCGAAGCGATGCCGATAACCAAAGACGGCGTCGGCCCGATGCGGCTAAGATTGATGAGGTTTACATCCACAACCTTGCCGAGGAGTTTCCCGTCCGACGCGAAGCGACGCTGCCAGAGGCGGCGGCCGATAATGATCTCGAACCTCCGCCGCTGTGGATCATTCGGACCGAACGTTTCGCCCATCAAAGGTACGCCGAGAACTTTGAAGAACTCAGGCGTGATGCTGAGCCCGCGCAGGCGTTCGCCTCGATCTCCCCCGGTCACATCCACAGTTTTCCGCCGATAGCCGGCGATAGCTTCGAACGATTTCGCCTGAGCTTGCCAGTCGAGCAGATTGGCCGGCGCAACCGCGGGAAAGAACATGCCGTGCGAGGGATTCATCGGGCGGAGCATGACCAAGCGATCCGCGCCGGGTAAGGCAGCGGATGGACCAGCATTGCGTAACCGACACTGAAGACCGCCACGTTCGGGCCGACACCGACAGCCAGGCTCAGCATCGCGACGACTGTTGAAATGCCTCCTCGTCTGAGCGTCCGAAGAGCGTAGCGGATGTCGGAAGAAAGGCCCCCCATCGTTTGTAATCTTAGCCCTATTCCGAAGTCGCCAGTAATCGCAGACGTCGGCCGCGGTCGGATCGCTCGCCGCTTGGCGGCTGATCGGGCGGAATCGGCCCATGCGGATATTGAGATGACCAGGCGCAAAGCATTTCCGGCCATTCTACGACTACGGGACCGTAGCTACAGAAAACCGATTGAGTAAGTGCAGTGGAAGACCCTTAGGGCTTTGCGGACAGCGGCTGCCAGAGCTCAATCTTATTCCCATCCAGGTCATAGATCCAGGCAAAGCGACCGTAGGATTCATCCATTCGTTTGGCGTCAATCTTTACTCCCTCTTGTTTTAAGCGGTCGAGCAAAGCATCCAGATCGTCCACGATGTAGTTGACCATGAACGGTGCGCGGCTGGGATCGAAATAGTGAGTGGAGGCGGGAAAAACGGTCCAAACTGTAACGTGTTCCTTTTGCGGGTCGTCGTGTTCGCGCCACGGAAGCATCACGCCTTCGCCTTTATCAGCGAGTCCAAGATGCTTCGCATACCATTCGCGCATCTGATCGCGATTAGCGGATTTGAAGAAGACACCGCCGATTCCAAGGATGCGCCCGCGCTGCTCCATTTTGACGGGCGGCTTCGACTTTTCAGGTTGCGGAGATTGCACTTCCTGTCCTCCTTTTAAATAGGCCGAGATGAGCAACAGCGAGCCGAGCGCAATTGTGTTCCAGGGTATTCGTTGCATGTGTGGATTATTTTTCGAACAACTCCTTTAGTTTTTTCAGGAAGTCCGCCCAGCCGGATTTCGTTTCGGCGAACTCGTCGTCCCAGGCTGCTTCGGGGCCGAAGCCGGACTGAACCAGACGGAGGCGCGTGATTCCTCCTCCCAGCGATTCGATGTAGTAATCGACACACATTTTTTGTACAACGCCTGTGTCCACCGGGCCTTTGCGGCCGTAGGTGAGGGAACGTTCGCTGCAAGTGCCGAAATGCTTACCGGGCTCCCAGGCGGTGATGGTGGTTCTACCTTCCATCCCCGGGCCCCAGGAGAAGTAATATTCTCCGCCGACGCGCGGATCGACTCGGGCTTCGGGGGCGAACCATTTCGCAATCTGTTCGGGGTCGGTGATGGCCCGGAAGACTTCTTCGGGGGTCGCTTTTAAATCGATGACGGTCTCGTGGGATCTGCTCATATTTCACTCCAGATTTGCGGATTCGCTGGCGGATTCTTCCAGCCTGACGGCGGGATAAACGGCGGAGAGCAGGCGGAAACGCCGCCCTCCTTCGGCCCGCTCGTTATGATATTTCGCCGCGAGACGCGCAATGGAGGCGGTCATCTCTTCGGCGAAGGCGGCGCGGGATTCAGCGCTAGCGAAGCGGATCTCGGTTTCCAGCGTAAGCGTGGCGACGCGTTTTCCGGCGCGGCGGGCGCGGATGCAGAGAGAGGCCAGCTCGCGAATCATGCGCGCAGCAGTAGAAGCAAGATAAGCGGCGGAGAAACGGTCGGCAGTGACGCGATCGCCGGTCTGGGGAGCGATCAGGAATTCGCGGGCCACGGCGCGCACCACGCGTTCCATGCAATTGCCTTTACGGCGTTCCTCGATCAACTCCAGGAAGCCTTCGCGCTCCAGTTCGCGCAGATGGTAGTTCAGTTTCTGCCGAGGCACGCCCAGGCGGCGGGCGAGTCCGGCGGCGGAATCGGGCTCAGTTAATTGTTCGAGGAGACGAAGTCGGCCGGGCTGGAGTAAGACGCCCGCTTTTTCGGGGCTCTGTACGATTTGCAACGTCGCCAGCATGGATCGATTTTAAACACCGGAACACTCTTCTGTCAAGACAAATCTTCTTGTCGGTAGAGCCGGAAGCTAGGTTCGCCGCGATTCACCCTTTCTAGATAGCGCATGCGGTCTCGAACGGGCTTGGCATCGCCCGTAGAGAACCCGGCTTGCGGGATCGCAAAGTACCCAGATGGCGTGTTCATCAGCACGAGGCGCGCATGACTCCTGCAAACGCTCAAGTCTCCGCCAATTGCCCACGTTCCCGAATTCTTGCGCAGATCCCGAACTTATCACTGACCCACAGATTCCTCTGACGAGGCTTATCCGTTAAACGCGGGCAGGCGGTCTGAGCCCGCCGCGGCCAGGGTGCCTCCGTGCGCAAGAAGGGTTTGCCTGCCAATGGACGGAAAGCGTGGATGAAGGACTTTATGAAGAAGCCCGGACCTTCACCAGGTCAGCGATTGCCATTTCCAATGCGACCAGGGAAACCCGCCAAACGATCGGATTCCACACGGGCCGGATTGTTATCGTCCCCAGAGAGTTTGCGCCGACGCCTTCCCCGCCACTGCCGGGTACCGCCTCCCGTTGGTTACTGAGCCCGGCCGGCGGCAGCGCTTGATTGACTACTTGACAACACCATCGATTTTGGAACACGATAGACAAAGACCTAAAAGATGCCGCCCATGTTTCAACTATCGAACACGGGATGGATCAACCATTAGGCCGTGTGGCCCAGTGGTGCTTCAACGCTGGGTGGCCACCACTTCATACGCTAGTTGTGAGGAGCGACACGCGCGAACCTGGTCCTGGCTACGAAACGGCCCGTGGAGCTTCTGGATGTTGGCTTGATGATGCCACTGTATATAGAGTGTACGCGATATCCGGCACGAGCCTGAATGCTGTCAATTACTATTATTCACGGCAGGGGCCTTGTTAGCTCTTGGCCTGCTCTTGCGCGTTATATCGGCCATAGGCGTCGGGGGCGTGCTTAGCAACGCACGGATGACGCGCTCGAATTCTTCTTTCGGTACTTTGACGGATTCGGCCACGAGACTATTATACGCCACTACCACTGATGTCGTACTAAGATACCTTTGGCGGAGGGCTGCAGAGTCGAACTGCTATCCCGCCAAGGATTTTTTGGGGTATAAATCCCCTCACGGCACTGGCCAGTGACCCTCCCCACTTTCAAGTCTCCAGCGCGTCGCAAGCCCACGGGACCGGGGTTTCTTTTTCGTCCCGCCACGCTGGTTGGCTCACGTTGCAAGGATGTTTCTTCTTCTTAGTATGTAATTACTATCCATCTTAGGGAGTAAGTGTTTGGATGGCAAGGACGCTCGCGTAACGAAATCACCAGTGAGCGTCACCGCGCTCGCTTTCGGGGCGTAAATGCGGAACACCACCCGGTAATCCAGCAGGACCTCGGTCGACTTCAACGTGTCGTTCGGCGTCGCTTGCCGTGGCGGCTGGGCTAGCGCGCCAGATCCAATCATCAACAACGCAACAACGCACGCTCTGTACATGGTGTCTCCTCAAATACTGCAAATCCTGAGTGTCACGGCCGAATCTTATAATCGTCTGAAGACGTGATTGTAACTGGAGTTAACACTAAACCCGGTGAAGGGGAAAACATAGTAGCAACGATTGTGAGCCTCGGACTGGCACTGCACCCATGCAGCCAGCGAGTTTGCCGGTGGTGACTCCCGTCACGGATTGCTCCGCGCCGGCTAACGCGGATATCAACGAATGGCCTGTAACTTCACACGCGCTTTCGGCCAAATAGCGCGTCCAGGGAGCAGCCGTTGTCGGCCCGTTGCAACAGGAGAAGGTAGTAAGTGATGGAGTAGATCATTTGAATGCCGACAGTCGGCCAGTCACTGCGAAGCGCAGTTCCAAAGATGAGTGCAGTGATCAACAGGCTCCCCAGTGTCAATGCCCATTGCGTAAATAGGCCCGTGACGATCAGGACCCCCAGGATGAATTCCGCGAAAGGTAGGACCATCAGGAAAGCATGCACCAACCACGGGGGTAAGGGAGTGCCTGCGAATAGGCTTGCCGTCTTCGAAGCGAATGCTTCTACCCCCGGGCCGAAGATGCGGCCTGCGCCGTGCATGAGCACGTTGATTCCTAAACTGACGCGGAACACGACGTAGGCCAGTTTGCGGTCGGGGTATACCGAATTGTCTGCGGGTATCATCCAAGATTTAGGTTTTGGCTGCCCGGCTGTTAATGCATTTTACATCAAACCGCCTCTGTCGATGGTTGTTGATTCCCGCAGAGCTGCGTCGTCTGCCAGCCGACTACTCCAACAGCGCCAACCCTCCAGGGTCGACAGAAATTACGCGGACTTCACTCAGCGCTCCACGTCGGTTGGGGCGTGCCATTTGCCAATCAATTGGAATGCCGCCCAGTGGAATGGTGTCCGCGTGGCGGCATCCGCAATCAGTTCTCGCTGGGCGAGCGCGAGCGCCGCTGCCATATCCTCGTCCGGGCGTGACGCCACCTCGTAGAAGCGGGTCATCAGCCGTCGCGTATTCTCATCCGGAATGCGCCACAACGTCGACACCACGGTCGAAACTCCGCACAACAGCATACTCGCCGCCAGACCCGATAACTCATCGGCTGCGGCGACGTCCAGTCTGCCGGACTCGCAGGCGCTCAATACGGCGACGCGGACCCGCAGGCGGCCTTCCGTGAAATCGCGTGCGCTGAACACGCCTCGGTCGGCCAGCCAGAATCCCGAGGCCGCCGGGTCGCGTTCGTTGAAAAACGCGTGACACGCTACGTGCAGCAAGCCGCAGGACTGCAATGCGGGGCCGATGGCCAACCGCCGCACGGAGGCGCCGATCAACGGTTCCGCCTTGAGCAGTTTCGCCACCAGTGCGGCTTCTTTTCTCGCGGCGGGCAGATCGCCCAAGGAATCGGCCACCACCAGGGAAATCTCGTTCGCGCGCCGCTTGCCGCCCCAATACGGCAGCAGTGATAACGCGGGCACCACCGCGATGGGATTTCGCTCGATCAGGTAGCCACATCCCCAAGGCAAGGCATTGAAGGGCAACTGCAGCAAGGGTCCGCTGGGAACTATGGCGATGGTCTCCCCGGCGGGAATCGCATCGATCGAAGCGCCGAACAGGTCTTTGCCGAACGCCTCCGCTGCGGTCGGCACGTCGTTCGCTAAGGCAGCCACAAAGCTACGGGTGAAGCTCTGTACGCCCGCAAGCGGCAGCGGCGACCGCTTCCACTCCACGGTCGCGCCGTTGGGGTCGAGATGCCAGCGATAAACGCCGGACTCGGTCGGGAACAGCGCCAGGATGTGCACCTTCAAGGCGAAGGCATCGTTCACAATCGCCTGCGGATCGCCCGGCTCTCCCAGACGGAGTTGGCCGTACGCTCGCCAGGGTTCGGGCAGATTTGTCCAGAACTTCTCGAGTTCGCCCGCCGCATCGAACAGGGAGGCCTTCCATCTCGCGTCCGGATCCAAACGCGGGCTGTAATCGGTTCGCATGCGGTCCTTCGTCAGCAACCATTGCTCTTGATTCTTGAATTCATCAGGAAACGACTCGGGCGTCGAAATAAAGTCGCGACCATATCTCTCCAGCAGGCTGCGCAAACGTATCCGTTCGATCAGTGCCAGCGCGCGTGCGGCATTCTCGACCGGGCCACGCGGGCGCGTGTACCAAACTGCCAGCAGCGCCTCGGCGGCCATAGCGCAAATCCGGCGCCATTCCAAACGGTCGCACTCTGGCGCGATGGACTGCTTGCGTGCGGAGATCTCAAATACGCGATTCGCGAACGTCTCGCCGCCATCCAGATCCTTCTGCCCCACGTGTATATTAGCGGCCCACGCCAGCGCGCGCGCGTGCGCTTGTGAGTCTGGGATCTCGCCGGTGCGCGCCAGATGCTCGCCGGCGAACTTGGCGGCCTGCGCCAGGCTGCCCTCGCGCTCGTGCAGGCGCGACAGGATCAGCAGACCCTCGGGACTGTTCCCTTCCGATTCGAACTCGCCCGCTTGTTCCAGTTCGGCGATCAGTTCCTTGCGTCCGGCTTCGATCGATAACTGGAGGTAGCACTCGCCGATGCATGCGAGCAACGGACCCACGTTCCGGCCGGCGTCGAATCGGCGCCTGGCCACCAGCGCCGCACGGAGCGCCCGCCATGCCGATCGCACACGCCGATGGCGGGTCAAAATGATCGCGTAGACCTGCAGTAAATCCGCGCGGCGGCGCCACAGCTTCAGCCGCCGCAGCGTGCGCAAGCCCTCAAAGAGTTCTTTGAAGGCGTCCGTGGTCTGCCCTGCCCGATCGGACGACATGGCCATGGCGGCGAAGCTATCCGCGATTTCCACGGCCTCCGGGGCTGACGTGGCGAGGGCCCGGCTGACCTTGGTACGCAGAATAGATCGGGCGATGAAAGGACGCGCGCGGTGAGCTTCGGCGGTCTCCCAAGCGCCGCGGCTGGTTATGCCCTTGCTCATCTCCACCGCAAATAATTGCTGTGCCAGACTGGCCAAGTCCGCCTGCGCCGCATTGTCCTCCGGCTTTACCGGCAACGCCTCGGCTTGTTGTTTGGCGTGCTCGGCCAGTTCGTAATCTTCGATCTCCAGGGCGCACATTCCGAGGTGCGTCCAAGCACGGGACTGGGCCGGCAAGTCGTCAAGGCTCTTTGCGCAGACGACTGCAAGTTCGAGAAGCCGGATGGTTTCACGCCATTCCCTCATGTTGTATAAAAGGTGAGCGGCGCTCTCGATCAGGTTCATGCGGTCGCGGTCCCAAGGTCCTCCGCCAAGAATCGCTCGCCACCAGATCAGTAGCGCATGACGTCGCAGATCGGCCTTCTTAAACACCTGACCCTGTTCGGCGAGCCAATTAAAGCTGTCCTGATCGTTGATGAATGCTTCGGCATCCTTTAACGCCATGTTGATATAGGCGGAGCTCTCGACCGATGATCCGAGTTCGAAACACACCAGGCTCAAGGCGAACAGGATCTCGGCGCGTATCCTGGTCGGTGGATCGCCGGAGAGCTTCGACAGAGCCAGCAGCAAGAGCTCGCGACTGGCACCGAAGTCGCCAGATTCGCCTGAGACGCGGGCTTGCCACAAGCGCGCATCACATTCGGCATTCTTGTCGCCCGAAGATGAGGCTAAAATGGCGGCGGCCGCGAAATGGCGGTAGGCTTCGCGGAACATACTGAAGTGCTCATAAAGCAGGCGGGCAAGGCGCAGCCTGGCCTGTAATTGGTCCTTGGTTTGTCCGGCCCGCCGGGCCGCCTCCACGGCTAAATACAACTTCAAGGCAGCGCCCCGCGGATCGGCTTCGATTTCGGATCCGGCGTCCACCATCAAGTCGCTACAAGTGCGCGCCTCTGGTGGCTGCAGTTCGCTTCTCAAGAACTCGTTCACCAGGTACAGCACTGCATCCAGGTGAGCGATGGGGCCGTCCAACTCGCGGGCGCCCCGTTCCATATCGGCATCCGTATAGACCTTGACCGCGCCCTCATAGAGGTTACGTGCTTTTGAGTAATGCCCGCGAACCTCCTCTAACTCCGCGATGATGCGCAATGAGCGGGCTATATTCGCGGGTGGACTGCCGGTCAGTTGCTTCAATTCGAGCGCATAACTCTGCACTCGCAGCGCTTCGTCCACATGCCGGATATCAGCCAGTGAAGCGCCCAGGTTTCCCATCGCCGTGACGAGGTTTTCCAGATCGGCGCCCAGAACGAAATACGCCACGGCACGATAGAGATGTTGTATCGCATCCCGTTTGCGGCCGTCGTCGCGATAGGCGGTTCGGGCACGTGAAAATGCGGCATCGCCCAGGCGGCGTAGGTACGAGGCATCGCGGCCACGGCTCGCCTCCCGCAGTTCGACAAGCAGTTCGGGAAAGGGCAGCCCTTTCCAAAAGGCCTCGGAGTTCGGGCCGGGAGAGGATTCCAGCCGGTTCACCCAGAATGCGATGATATCCAACCACTGGTTGCCCGACATGATGGGGAACATCTTGGCGATATCCGCAATCTCAACGGGCGTAGGCCCGAGGCCCAACTTCGCACGCAAGGCCGCGGCTCTCTCTTCCGCCAACCGGCCCATGAGGGATGCGGCTTTATCATAGAATTGCAACGCCTCTGGCCACCGCCCGTCTTTCTCCAGCAAATCGCCCAGTGTGCCCAACGGCCAGGGATTGAACGGATCCAGATCCATGGCGTGGCGCAGGTCGGCGTACCCCGCGTCGCGATTACCGCTGCGCCAGTGTGCGACGCCTCGATTCACGAGGGGAACAATGGCTCTCGGCTCGCAACGGATGGCTTCGGTGAAATCGCGGATGGCCTCCGCATAGTGTTCCAGTTCTAGGTAGGTTGCGCCACGGTTTCCATAGGCCATCACATACGTTGGGTTGACGCCGATCGCCCAATCATAATCTGCAAATGCTTTGTCGAAGTGTTTCTGTGAGTAGAGCAGATTGGCGCGGTTGTAGTGTGCCTTGTAGTCGGCCGGGTCGCGGCGGATGGCCTTGTCATACTCCGCGAAGGCCTCCTCCATGCGGCCGAGACTCTCATAGAGCAGCCCGCGATTGGTATACGCGATGGTGTAGTTCGGATCGATTTCGAGAAGCTTGTCGTAGGCCGCCAGAGACTCTGGAATCTTTCCGAGCACCCCGCTTCCAAGCGCCAGGTACAACAGCGCTCTGATCGATCCTGGCTCGAGTGCGAGTGCCTTCCGGGCGGCGACGGTGGTCTCCGCGAAACCGCCTTTGGCATACGCGGTTATGGCCCACTCTGTGAAAAATTCCGCTCCGGCGCCGAATCGATCCATGGCCTGTTTCAAGCGATCGAAAGCCAGGCTAAAACGCTCCATCGCGCGGTATTCGGCGGCCTCGCGCAGCATGCCGGCAAGAGTGTCATCGGGCATCGAGCCGCTCCTTTACGACGGAAATAATACGCGAGCCATGGGGTCCCCGATGTAGGCGTACGCCTGGTAAGTCGGATCATCGGGGCGTTCGGCCCGCAGTTCCTGCAGCGCTTCCCCAATGCTGCGGCCAGCCTTGAGACGGCCATAGAACGCCGCGGAGAAATCTCGCGCGCTGGCATCATTGATCGGCCAATATGGCGCGATGATGCCCGTCCATCCGCTGGCGATGCAGTTGCGCGCGAATCCGCCCGACCGGCCCAGCACCTGTCCGGCGCGGCCGACCGTGCAGGCGTTGAGATAGAGGATTGGCTTGCCCCGCCCGATTTGCCGGCCCACCAGGCTGACGGCGGGAAGCGCACCGTCTTCCAGTTGGAGTGCCGTCAGATCCGCGTTCCCGCCTTGCGACCAGATGCCGTGTCCGCTGAAATGCAAGAGTTGGATATCCCGGCGCTCCAGCAGCTTCTGCACTGCGGCAGTGTCGCAGGGCTTGGTTGCGCTGAATTCCGGGACGATCTTCTGTAAATCGGCGATCTCCTGCTCGCTCCACGCCAGGTCGTCTTTCTGATATCGGGGATTCACCACCACCAACGTGCGGAGCTGAAACTTCTGCGGATCCGGCCGCAGCCCCAAACCGGGCTGCCAACGACCAAGAATGTGAGCGACACCCAATGACGGCCGCTCTTCGACGTTTTCCTCGGACCATGGAATCACCAGTTCCCAGGGAAACGTCATCTCGTCCGAATAAATTGCGATGGCGCGCGGAGGGTACTCCGCCGCCAATAGTTCGAAGTACTCAATTCGAAACGCCTCCGGCAGTTGCAGCCAAAGCTGACGGCCCAGAGCCTTGAGTTGTGCGCCGAACTCGGCATTCCAGGTTTGGAGCGCCGCTGCATACTGGGCGTCAGACATCTGCATCTGGGGGTCCAGCGGATATTTCGCGAACTGCGGATCGAGCAGTTCGGAAACATAAGTGGTGACACTTTGGCCATTGAGCCAGAGCGTCCCGGCGGATTTCGACTCATAGCTTCGCCCGGGCACCCTGCTGCGCAACTCCACGGAGTAGGCGTCCGCGCCTTTCCTGGGCTCGTGCAACACGCGTATGGCCAGATCGCAGTCGTCTCGTTGGACACGTGGAAGGCGAAGGCTTCCCGGAAGAGAGGCCTGCGGATCTGGGATCACGCCCACAAAACCCTTGGACATCACAATCACTGGGTGTGCGGCGCCTCCGATGCAACTGTTGTCGAGCCAGAAATCGACGCGAATTTCGCGCTGCAGCGGCACCGGACCAGGCGTGCGCGCCAGCAGCGTGAAGGTCACGCGCTCAGTGGCGGCGTTCCGCGGCTGGTGAATGATCATGCTTCTCTCGCGGGGTGTCACTGAAAAACCCGGCGCGGCAATGGTGACGCCTAAATCGACGCTGCTCCGGCCCGGTTCGAGTGGAATCAGCAGTGCGCCGGCCAAACCCTGCGAGGGTTCCGCGAGGACAACCGTCAGCTCATGGGTCTCGCCTTCCGCCACGACGCGCGGAAAATCGATGGAAGGCTGGCGCATCAACTGAGCGGGCTTGGCAGCTTCGTCAAGAAATTTGTTCACCGCTGCCGCGGCCGTTGGGGCTGGCGGAGCAATCAACGGACCACCGTCACCACTGCGCAAAGCCGGACGGCGCACCATAAGGGACGGCGCTGCAGGCCGCCCTACCGCGATATCGAAATGCCGATTGATGCGCGCCAGCACATCGATCCGCGCGAAGAATCCGCCGTGCCACACGTGATCCGATGCATTCAGCAGCAATGGATCGGCGATCGGAAACAGCGGATGCCCATTGGCTCCATACACGCCCTGCTGCGGCACTACCAGGTCGTTTGCGGTGTCGCCCGCGTCTGTGCGGAACACCCGATCGATCACCTGGGTTGCGAACGGGCCGGTAATGAATCCGTTGTCGGCGGCGGCATCCGGCGCGTAGTTCGAAGCGGCCGCCGCGTACCACTCTTTGGGCCGATCGGAGGTACCGGCATTCAGCACCTTCGGAATGTACGTCTCGGTTCCCATGGCCGCTAAACCGGGCAGACTCGTCTCGAACGTGTAAGCCAGAAGCTTGACGATTGCCAACAGCACCTCGATCGAATACAGCACCGGACCATCCGGGAATAATGTCAGCAGGTTCGTGAACACGTCGATCATGTCCACCATGTGGCGGGGATCGCCGAGCGCCGAACCGTTGTTCGGGCTGGCCACGAAGAACACTTTACGGAAATTGGAGTTGCCCTCGAATAACTGCGGCCCACGTTCGGTCAAGGCTCTGGCGACGATGCCGCCGCGGCTGTGGACCAGGATGTCGAAATTGAATTTGCCATCCGGCAGCGCGGTTTTCGCAGCCTCCAGGAAGTAGCGCGCATTTTCGTCCGGCGATTTTGAAACCGAGAGATGATTGAAACCCAGCACTCGCCCTTGGTACTTGTCCGCAAATACCTCCATAGCATTCCAAGGCAGCGAGGCGAGCATGCCTTCGACAGAACTGAAGATTCCGTGTATGACTAACAGCGACGGCTTTCCGTCGAGCGCGCCCCAATCGTGGAACTCATCTTGAGGCTGCGGTGGCTTTGTGTAGGTATCCGGCGTCAGACGCCACACCCGGTCCACCCGATTGCGGCGCTCGGCGGCGCCCACTATGGCTTCCAGCGGTGCGTTCAGAACCTCCGCCAAGATGGGCATCACCAACACCTTGAAGATCTTCCGCCCCCATTTGGTGATGGGGCCGCGCAAGCGAGTCGTCGTCATCTCGCTCCGCATCGCTGCGCGCGACGGATTCGTGCGCAGGGGTATGACAAATCGCGGATGGCCGCCGGACAGACGTAGCCCGGGCCGCGCGCGGGCGGAGACGTTCCCAACCTCAGGTTCGGCCTCGGCGAAGTGCCAGCTCAGTCCCCCGGATTCGTCCTGATACAACACCACCGCGCGGGCGTCCGGCGCAAAGGCCGGCAGCGCGGGCTGCAACACGACCTCATCTGACGCTGCGGCGGTCGAAGTGGGATCAACATCCAAATGGATGGTCTCCGCCTCGATGACACCGACATCGCGCATCGCCTTTTCGAATGCGGGCGAGGTATCGATCTCCGAGGGAAGCGCCGCCGAGCGCAAGCCTCCGCCATCGTTGGTGAACTGGGTGGCGCTGGCGGCCGAGGCTGCCCGCAAGAGGGTTCCATTGGGAAAGCGGATGGAATGAGTGGGGCCGATGGTGGCGTTAGTGCGTGCCATGGGTTACTCCTAACCGTCTTGCCAGTGTCTCACAGTCGCTGACGAAACCGATCGAGATGCGCCACGTCCAACCTCGATGACCCAGATCGTGGCTGTCGATGGATCTCCCCTGGCACTCGAGTCCATGCGAATGCTGGACTACCTGAGGACGCGCGCCGCGGAGTTGACCGCCTCTGCGATTTGCGGACGGATTCGCGCCGCCGCGGCAGAGCTCGACAATGCCTTCGCCGGTGTTTCCGGGGCCGAAGCGCGGGTTCGCCCGATCAGCGGAAAGTGGACCATCGCCGAAGTCATCGATCACATTGCCCAGACGCAAATCCGCGGCACTGAGGAGCTGCGGCATCTGCTGGCGGGCCGCCGGCCACCGGCGCCGCCGGTATATGAAGCCCTTCGGTCGGGAGCCGGCGATTGGGCGCCATGGGACGTGCTGGTGGCGGATCTTCGGGACGCAAACCGGGCGATGATCGAATTGCTGGAGACCGCTACGGACGAGTTGCCATCGGAACCTTCGCCGACAGTAAGAACCGTCGTAGTCGCGCTGCAAAAATTGGAGGACGGCGCCACCCGGCCGCAGATTTTCTTCGCCGAGCTCACGTGGAAAGAATACGCGCTGCTGCAGCGCCTGCATCTGCTCGATCATCGCACGCAGGTAAGGAAGCTTCGCGGCGCAGTTGCTTGCTTGAACACAACAGCAGCCTTCCCTCCCCCGACGATGTAGCGAGTGCCAAAAATGCTGCTGACCTGCCACGCTTTGTTCTCAGGCAAACTCACTCCAGCAAATACTTCCGTATGAACATCACAGTCGCCGCGAACTGAAAATCCCGGTTCCCCTTCTTGGCGAACCCATGCCCTTCATCGGCCGCCAGCAGATACCACACCGGCACGCCGCGCTCCCGAATGGCCGCCGTCATCTGCTGTCCTTCGGTATACGGCACGCGCGGATCGTTGCGCCCCGCCACGATGAACATCGGCTTGGTAATTTTGCCCACGTGAGTCATGGGAGAGATGGATTCGAGGAATGCGCGCATCTCCGGATCGCGCTCGTCGCCGTATTCCACGCGCCGCAGATCGCGCCGGTAGGCTTCGGTGTGTTCCAGGAACGTGATCCAGTTCGAAATGCCCACTACATCCACGGCGCAGCGGAACCGATCGTTGAAATGCGTCATGCTGGCCAGAGTCATGTACCCGCCGTAACTGCCTCCGGTCACCATAACGCGCTTTGCATCCAGATCCGTCCGGGCCGCAATCCAGTCGAGCAGCGCGCCGATGTCTTTCACTGTATCCTCGCGCTTGCGCCCATTATCCAAATTCAAAAACGTCTTCCCGTAGCCGGTCGACCCGCGCACGTTCGGGAAGACCAGCACCGTTCCCATTTCATTCAGCAGGTAATTGTAATTTCCCAAATAGCTCGGCTGAAACTGCCCCTCCGGTCCTCCGTGTATCACCACGATCACCGGCCGCGGCCCCGTAAAGCGCCCGGGCGGCCGGTACAGAAATCCTGAAATCGTCAGCCCATCGAATGACTTCCACTGAATCAGCTCCGGCTCGGAGAATTGCGACGCATCCAGGCCGCCGGTTTCGCTGTCAGTCCAGCGATCCAGTTTGCCGCTCTCGATATCGATCGAGTAGACATCGGATGGTGTGCGCGCCGATGTGATGGTGAACCCCAGGTCGTGCCCATTCGCATGCCACCGCACACCGCCGATACTGCCGTACGGCAGCTTTGGCAGCGGTGACTCCTGGCGTGTGGCCGTGTCCATCACGTGCAGCGTGTCCGACCCATTGTCGTTCACGATGTAAGCGATGCGCCGGCCGTCGCGCGTGACATCGAACGAGGTGACATCCCACTTCAAACCGGGCCGTAGGATGCTGACGCGATGCGTCGCCATATCGATCGCGGCGAGTTGCTCGAAATCGGAATCCTGATTCGTGAGCACATAGACGCTTTTGCCGTCCGGCGCAAAGCGGGCCTCGTGAAAAGATAGGCCCGGCTGGCGGGGCGTGAGCGTGGTTTGTTGTCCCGACGCGGTATCCACGAGAATCAGAGCCGCCTCGTATGCCGACACCGCGCGCACCACCACCAGCGTCTTTCCGTCCGGCGAAAAATCCTGCGGCGCCCAACCACCGCTGTCCGCCTCCACCAGGCGGCGAGCTTCTTCCGGATGCTCGGGCACGCCGATGTAGATGTCCATGTCTCGGCCATTGCGGCGCGTGGAGGCATACGCGAAATGCGCTCCATCGCGCGACCACAGGCCGCCTGAGTTCCTGGACTTGCCATCGGTGAGCAGAGTGGCGCGGCCGCTGCGCGTATCGTAATTGTAGATCTGAAACCACTCGCCGCCACCGATGTCCTTCGAGAAGAGAAAAGAGCTGCCGTCGGGACGGTAGCGCAACCCGGCCACGCGATCGGCGTAGAAAGTAAGTTGCGTGCGTGCACCGCCGGGCTCGAGGATGCGATGGATCTGTGGCGTCTGTCCGAAACGCGTGGAGATTAGCATTTCGCGTCGCGTGGGATGCCAGTCGATCAACGTGGCGGTGCGCGATTCGTTGTAAGGCGCAAGCTCTTCCATCAAGCTCGCGGGGATGGGCGGAATCTGTTCCGCCGTAAGATTGGATGGGACCGGAAGCGAAGGTTCCGCGCCCGGCAGGAGGCGCGCAAAGGCGAGGAACAGAATGGGGGCAAGGCGTCGCGACATAGGGATGATTCTAGCGCCAATCCTGGCCGGCGAACAGCGTGCGCGGCGCGTCCGCAACCGGGTCCGGCTCGACGCGACCCGGCCAGGGGTGGTCAGTAGGCCTTCGCAGGCTTTTTCTCGTCGTCAGAGTCCACACCGACTTGACTCGCGCACTTTTCCGGCTCGGTCCACGGCGAACTCTCTAGCCACGGATGCATAATCCATTCGTTCACGAAGTCGCGCGGGCCCAGGGCGATCGGATTCACACGCTCGACCTTCTCTTTAACTACAACGTAGTGCCGGACCAGCCGGCGGCTCGGCCTAACGCCGCTGAGGGCGACCGAGTACTCGACAAGCACGTCGTCCCGGTTAAGCTAGTGCGCCACCCACTGGCCCTCGCGCATGACGCGCCCTGCCTTCCGCAAATTGCGGATGTCCTCCGCCGGGTTGGCCGATAGCAGATACATATTGGCACGCTTCCCCGGCTCGAGGGTGCCCTCCCGGTCAAGTTCGCCGAGCGCTGCCGCCCCGTTGCGGGTCGCAGCCACCAGCACCTCCGCCGGAGTGAGACCCGCTTCCACCAGCAGTTCCATCTCGCGGTAAGGATCGTCGCCGGACCCCACCGCGATGGGTACGCCGCCATCCGCCAAACGTTTGGTGTTGCGTTTGGCAACGGCTAACTCCGCCGGGTTGTGTTCCGCAGCGAGCATCGGAACGAACACGATGCGCAGATCCCGCAGATGCGCGATGAACGAGGGATCGATCGTTTCCGTGTCGCGGATCATGTGCAGGCAGCCGGTCACCCCGCGTTCCACCATTCTGCGCGCGTCGTGCAGGGTAGAGATTTCGGCAAACAACGGCGCGCGGTCGCGCCGCGCCTGGTCCAGGGCGGAGTCAGGATCGCCGGGCCGGACGATCGTGTATGCGGGTCTCCCGGCCCCGCGCGCGAGCACATCAATCGGAGCCGGCACTAGGAACTTCCCTGCCCCATCGATCTTTTCGGCTTCCGGCGGCACCAGCAAGCTGGAGCGCGACCCGGCAGCGCGGATTCGCCCGTTCTCCACCGTCACCACCGAGTCGGAAATCGGCGGACCGCCGGTACCATCGATCAGAACCGCGCCCACAATTGAGGTGACCACGGGCTGTTCCGGCGGTTTGCAGCCCGCCAGCACCACCATCGCAACCAGCGGGAAACGAAGCGAACACAGAAGTGAAGATATACGAAACGTCAACGGACCATCATAGCTGCTCGCCGAAGGCTACCGTCGGGGCGCCCGCCCGAGCCCGTTGACAGCAGTTTGCCGCCAGCAAGGCAAATTGCCGCTCAAGTGGTGGAGGAAACCGTCATGCTTGAGCACCAGGCACAATTCACGGATTCGCTGGACAACCGAAGCCGCTGGCCTTCGAAAGCCATCCTCATACGAATTGCCGGTCTTGAAGCATGTCCTGGCTTAGGCTTATTATGCTCGTCGCTCCACTCCTGGCAGCCCTGGACCATGGCACAGATCCGGGAACCACGTCTCACTCGATCGAGGTTGGGTCACACGCTGCGAGTTTCTGCTGCACCTTTCGCGCGGCTACCATCCGCACCAGGGGGATTTTCTGGTGCCTATCCGCGGGCCTGTGCCGTGTGCGTGCCTTTAGCCCGGACGCTGATCGACACACTCGAGGGCGAGTATGCGGTTGACGCACGGCGCGTTTTTGGTGACCGGTATTTCAAACACCGGATCGCCTCCATCGCACCCGTGGAAGGCGTGCAGAACCTTGGATTGCCGCCCGTCGCGCCCGGCTTCAGTGATCGTCTTTTCACGGCACCGCAAATCGCCTCATGCGTTCAACGGAGTCTCCACGCCATTTCGACGGGCCCATCGCGGGGCAGTCCAGTTGCCGATACGATAGGATTTTGAGCGAAGGAGGATTTCTATGCATCCTTACGGACACGCGGCGAGACGTCCGTCCTGCGCACCCCTGTTTATTCCGGCCGTAAGAATCGCGGCGGTTACCACGGCCAGTCTGGCTGCAGTACTGCTGATGGCATGGCCCTCGGCCGGCGCCGACCCGACATTCCTGCGGCGCTCAATTCCTCAGATCGCCCCGCACGCGGATGATCTGACAGCCGGCTCGGCAGGCGTGTCTTACCAGCCGATCTTCGGCGCGGGCGATCCCGAGGCCGGCCAGTTGAAGAGCGTCGCCCGCTACGGGCTGCTCACGGCCGTGGCGGGTGGCGGGAGCGCCATCGTCAGTTATCCGGCTGAGGAGCAGATCTATTTTGTATTGGACGGCGACGGAGCTCTGGCATACGCCGGCGAGCAGACTGCTATGCGCCGCCATGATTTCGCATATCTACCGCCCGGCGTCAAACACGGCATAGCGAACGCATCCAGCGAGCCGCTACGCGTGTTAGTGATGGGCTTCCGCATTCCCGCGGGCGTGCATGTTCCGCCCACGCCGCGGCTGATGCTGGCCAATGCGGATGCGGTGCAGCCGGTGACGCTGGCCGGCCACGGTCCGGATTGCGAGTTTAAATTGCTGATGGGAACTACGGCCAGCCGCCGCGACAAGCTGGCAGCCGCCAGCCAGATGGTGAGCCTGTTCATCATGGATTTCACGCCCGGCGGCACCAACATTCCGCATCACCATGAGATGGAAGAGGAGATCTACTACGTCTTACGCGGCCAGGGCGAGATGGTGGCCGGCGGCGGCGCGGACGGCAATGAAGGCCGCTATCCAGCCAGCCAGGGCGATGCTTATTTCATGCGGCTCAATGCCACTGTGGGCTTCTACAGCGGCGCGCAGCCCGGCGCGGAGCATGACTTGGTGCTGGCGGTGCGGTCGCGGTTTCCATTTCCCAAACCGGAGCCATAACGGCCCACGCCCGGCGGCAAGGTATCGGCGCAGTATGATAGTGAATCAACAATGACCGTGACAATCGAAAATCAAGTGGTTCTGGTCGTCGGCGCGTCCAGCGGGATTGGCCGCGAAACCGCTGTTCTATTCGCGCGCGCTGGCGCTCGCGTCATGGCCTCCGCGCGGCGCGAAGAGCGCCTCCGGGAATTGAAGGAATCCCTCGCGCACGAACGCGGACTGGTGGAGACATTCGCCGCGGATGCCGCGGATGCGTCCCAAATGGAAATGCTCGCGCAGCAGACACGCGCGCGCTTGGGCGATATCGACATCATGGTCTTCGCCACCGGCACCAACACGCCGGATCGCTCCATGCGACGCCTAACCACCGGAATTTGGGATACGCTGTTAAGCGTCAATCTCAACGCCGCTTACTACGTCACGCGGGCGGTGCTTCCCCCGATGCGCGACCGGCGCGCCGGTCATTTGATTTATATTGCCTCCGTGTCCGGACTCTTCCCCGATGTATCCGGCGCGGCCTATCAGGCTTCCAAGCGCGGGCTGCTGGGACTGGCTCATGCCATACGCGTCGAGGAAAAGGAGCATGGCATTCGAACGTGTGTGATTTGCCCTGGCCTGGTGGATACCGAAATACTGGATAGGCGGCCGGTCAAGCCATCCCCCGAGACCCTCGCCAAAGCGCTGCGGCCCGAAGACGTGGCGGAAGCCGTGCTTGCGGTCGCCAGTCTGCCGGCGCGCGTCTGCGTACCCGAGATGCAGGTGGTACCAACGCTCCTTTAAAATCCCTGTAAAATCACGAAGCTGCAACGCATCATCCATTTCCTGATTAACCAAAATCAGCCTAGAAACCGGGCACAGAACGTGCGATTCTTAACGCTTGCTTGCCAGTTACGAAGTCAAAGCCGCGGCTGCCGGCTTGGCCATCTGCCTGCTCGGCATCAGCGCGGCGGTGTATCGTGCCTCGTCCAAGCTGCTCGAGAATGCCCATTGGGTCGCGCACACCCACGACGTTCTTACGCAGCTCGAAGCTACGGCCACCGGCGTCACCGGGGCCGAAACAGAACTGCGCGGCTTTCTCCTCACCGACCGGGAATCGTACCTGGCGCCTTACTCCGTCGCCTTGACCGAAACCCGTCGCCGGCTCCAGGCGGTCCGGAAGATTACCGCCGATAGCCCGCGCCAGCAAGCCCGCATCGACAAGCTGGAGCCTTTGATTCTGCACCGCCTCGACCTGCTGGATGCGTTGCTCAAGATCGGACACGAGCAAGGCTTCGCCGCGGCCCGCCGGGTCCTCGTCTTCGACCGCGGCCCGCAATACCTGGATGAGATTCGGCAGGGCATTCAGGAGATGGAGCGGGCGGAACAGGATGTGCTGGCCTCTCGTTTCGCGCAACAGGAGTCCAGCAGCCGGCGCCTGCAATGGATGGTGCTGCTGAGCTGCGGCGCCGCGTTGTTCCTGCTTTGTGTCTCGCTGGCCGTTGTCCTCCAGGATTTATCCACGGTCGAGGCGGCGTTTCGCAAGGCGAATTACCGCGTGGCCCACGATACCCTGACCGGACTCGCCAGCCGCCACAGCCTGATGGTCCAGCTGGACTTTGCTATCGCGCACGCCGCCGGCACCGGTCAGCCGTTGTCGGTCTGTATCTGCGACATCGACAAATTCAAATCCATTAACGATACGCATGGACATGCGTCCGGCGATGAAATATTGGCTTCGTTTGGCAGATTAGTTCGCGACGGTATCCGCAAGGGCGACGTCGCCGGCAGGATCGGCGGCGACGAATTCTGTATCGTCCTGCCGAATACCACGGCCGACAGCGCGGGTCCTCTAATTGAGCGCTTAAGGGAATCCTGGGAGGGCCTCGAATACCACTCGCCCGATGGGTCCGTCTTTTCCGTGACCGCCAGCTTTGGGGTAGTCCAGCAGAGTCATGAAAGGTCCGCCAAGGAGTTGCTGCATACCGCGGACAAGGCCCTGTACTGCGCCAAGGGCGAAGGGCGCAACCGCATTCATCTAGTGGCTTGAAGCGCCGTTCTGGCTCTGGCTCATCTTCCGCGAGATGAACAGGGCCATTTCCAGCGCCTGCTCGTAATTCAGCCTCGGATCCAGACCGGATTTGTAAGCCAGCTTCAGATCCGCTTCGCGCAGCCCGCGCGCACCCCCGAGGCATTCGGTCACGTCCTCACCGGTGACCTCGATATGAATGCCGCCCAGGCGGTTTCCGCACGCCTCGTGGATGTCGAAGGCCTGATCCAGTTCGCTCAGGATCTCTTCGAAATGGCGGGTTTTGATGCCATTCGCCGTGATGCGCGTATTGCCGTGCATGGGATCGCAACACCACAGGACAGTGCGGCCGGTGGCGCGCGCGGCTTCAATCAGCGGCGGAAGATACCGCGCGATCGAGTCCGCACCGAAGCGATGAATCAGCGTGAGGCGGCCCGGTTCATCGTCCGGGTGCAGGATTTCAATGATTTCTTTAAGGGTACCGCCTCGCATGCCCGCCCCCACCTTAACGCCAATCGGGTTGCGGATGCCGCGAAAAAATTCTACGTGCGCGCCACATGGTTCGGCCGTGCGCATTCCGATCCAGGGGAAATGCGTGGAAAGGTCGTACCAGCCTTCCTGCCGCGGCACCCGGCGTGTTTGCGCCTGTTCGTACGGCAGGTGCAAACCCTCGTGGCTGGTGAAAAAATCAATCCACTGCAACTCGCCCGGATGCACGCCCATCAGGCTCTCCATGAACCGGATAGACTCGCCGATCTGCCGCGCGATGCGCCGGTACTCTTCGGCCATGGGTGAATCTTTCACCCAGTCGAGATTCCAATAGTCCAGGCGCGCGGGATCCACGAAACCGCGGCTGACCAGGGCCCGGATGAAGTTGAGTGTGAGAGCGGCGCGCTCATATCCGCGCAGCATCAGGTGCGGGTCGGGAGTGCGCGCGGACGCGGTGAACTCAGGGCTGTTGATCAGGTCGCCGCGGTAGCTGGGCAGAGTTACGCCATTCGATGTTTCGAATTCATCGGAACGAGGCTTGGCGTATTGGCCGGCAAAACGTCCCACGCGGATCACTCGCCGCTGCCCGCCCAGCGCCAGCACCAGGCTCATCTGCAGCAGGATTTTCAGCTTGTTGGCGATGGTGCCGGAGTCGCAATGATCGTAGCGCTCGGCGCAGTCGCCGCCTTGCAGCAGGAACCTTTCTCCGCGCGCCGCTTCCGCCAATTGCGTGCGCAGCGCGTGGATCTCCCATGATGTGACCAGCGGCGGCAGTTTTGAGATCTCGTCCACCACGCGGGCGGCTTCGTCCTCGCGCGGGTATAGCGGCTGCTGCCCGGCGGGCTTACTCTTCCACGATATGGGCGACCATTCGGGCATTCAGCACTCAGCGCCGCACGAGATTTTCACGGCCGGCTTCCAGCGTCATCACCACCAGGGCGATCCAAAGTAAGTCGGCCAGCAGCAGGTGCACGATCTGCATCCACACCGGCGCGAGCAGAACTATGTTGATCGCCCCGGCGGCCAGTTGCAGAAAGACCAGGCCGCTGAGGATGGCGCCCAGGCGTGCCGCCGCCGCGCGTCCCGTGCGCATCGTGGTCACGCCGGCAGCCAGTACGACAACGCCGCCAATCACCGCGATCACCGGGTGCACCGCGCGCAGGCGCAGCAGCACGCTGGCCGTATTGGAGAACTCCTGCCGTATCCCGGCAACCACCGAAGCGGCGGGAAACAAGGTATCGCCCAATGCCGCAATTGCACCGCTGACCGCCACCACTATCGAAACAGGCAGCGCTGCCAGCACCAATCCGGGCGCGCTGCGCCAGCGCCGCGCTGCGGGATCCGCGCCAAACCACGCCGTCAGTGCCAGCATGGCGAGCAGGATTTGCGTGTTCACCAAGTGCGCCGCGAGATAGGCGGCTCGACCGGCGGATGCATTGTGTTCGACGTATTGAAACAGAACCAGGCCGGCGCCCAGCAGCGCCTCCAAAAGCAGGAACACGACCGAGAGCACCGCGAACAGCCGCGCCCGGTGTCCGCGCGGAAAGAGCTGGAACGCCCAAAGACAAAGCGCGGCAACGCTCGCGATCGCCAGACCGCTGGTGGCGCGGTGGGCGAACTCGATCACGGTTTCGATGCGCGGCGCGCGCGGCAACACGGCGCCGTTGCATAGCGGCCAACGGTTGCCGCAGCCGGCTCCCGAACCAGTGGCGCGCACGAATGCGCCCCAGAGCACGACCAACATGTTATACGCGAGCACACTCCATGCGGCGTGGCTGAAGCGGCGGCAGGCTGCCGGCGTCAGCGGTCCCGTGCTTGCCTCCGCGACTGCGCGTGACATTTAATTCAATGTACCGCGCGGCTGTCCGATACGCTGAAGCGCATGGTTGCCCGCGGCCGTTATCCGCGACTTCCTGGCGCCCGGGTACGGGGACTCGCCGTTTCATGGGTGCACGGATGGAGTGGATCCTTCCCGGCTGCCGCTCACGCATCGCTGGCGGAGTGGAGGGCGTCGCGGCGCGTCATGCCGGGCGCGCCATCGAGCGCGGCGCTTTCGGCGATTTGGACCCGCGAGGCAAAGGGGTATTCGTCGACACCGGCTGGTACGGGCAATGGGCTGCGCATGCGATCCGGCTGGGCGCGGGAACTGCCGGCTCGCGGATTGCGGTTTCTCGCCGTGCCGTCGCACGGCTGAGAATTCCGCACAAATCGTGGGGCAGGCCGCCTCTGCCCGGCCCAAAGGCGCCCCGCTAAAACCCGCCCTCCAACCCCCCGAGCATTTGCGCATAGATGCGCCGGAAAAAAACGTCGGTCATGCCCGCGATGTAATCGCAGACTACGCGATAACCAGGTTCAGCCGGAATCAGTTCGTTGTGCGGCGGCGGGAGCCGGTCGGGGTTCTCCAGGAAGAAATCGAACAGCTCACCGATCATGGCGGCCGTGCGGTTGCGCTCCTCGACCAGCGCGGGCGCGGTATATACACGCCGGTGCAGGAACTGCTTCAAGTCGCGATTGGCTGTTTCTGTTTCAGGCGTGAAAGCGGCGAGACGCACGGGATGCCGCCGCACGTCCTCCACGTTCGCAACTCCCGCGGCGGCGGCGCGTCGCGCGGTGCCTTCGATCAGGCCGGACACCAGCGCGTCGATCAGGCAGCGCAGCGTCTCGTGAAAGCGGGCGCTCTCCGGCGCGCCGGGAAACTGTGTCTCGGCCGCCTCATAAAGTTCCCGATAGTAAGGCGCCTCGCCCACCTCACCAGGGTGCAGCAGACCGGCGGATACGGCATCGTCGAGATCCGCTGTGTTGTAGGCGATCTCGTCGGCGAGGTCGATGAGCTGGGCTTCGAGCGGCGGCCGCCACCCGGGCAGATACTCCTCCAACTCTGGACTCTCGCCGGGTCCGAAGTCGTGCGAATGCTTGGCGATGCCTTCCCGCACTTCAAAAGAGAGATTCAGCCCCGGGAAACGCGCGTAACGCTGCTCGAAAGTCTCCACAATGCGCACGGCGTGCAGGTTGTGGTTGAAGCGCGCGCCGAAGCGTTTCATCTGCAGGTCCAAGGCCTCCTCACCGGCGTGCGAAAACGGCGGATGGCCGATGTCGTGCGCCAGCGCCAAACCTTCGGTCAGATCCTCGTCGAGCCCCAGCACGGCAGCGACAGTGCGTGCGACCTGCGCCACCTCGATGGTGTGCGTCAGACGATTTCGGAAGTGATCGCAAAGGCCGGGGGCGAACACCTGGGTTTTGGCTTCCAGCCGGCGGAAGGCGCGCGCGTGAATGACGCGGTCGCGGTCACGCTGGAATGCGTTGCGATAGGGATGGGCGGCTTCCGGGTAGCGCCGCCCGCGGCTGCGCTCCACGGGAAACCGGAGATGGCGGAGCATGGCGGGCTTGCGCTACTGGGACTGCAATTCGCCGTATGCCTGAACGGCGGCCTGGCTCACCGGGCCGGACTTGGCGCGTAAAGGGTCCAGCAGTTTCCGCGCTTCAGCCGGCTTGGTGGGTGCCAGCATTTTCGCCAGCACAATGGTCGCCTGGTCCTTGGAGACGAAGACCGTAGGGTTCTCGATGACCGATCGCAGCATCTGCTCGCCCTGCGCGGGCTTGCCCTCTGCAAAATAGAGTTGCCCTAGCGAAAGCTTAGCCAGCGAGGCATACTTTTTGCCGGCCGAGTCGGCAACTGAGCTGAACAGTTTATCCGCTTCAGCCAATTTACCTCCGTCGGCGGCCCGGCAGGCCAAATAATACTCAGCAATATAGCCTTCATCCGTTCCCGAATACTTGGCGGCCAGTTCGCTGAATACTTTGCTCGCTTCCCTGTCCTTGGCTTCCTGCGTGGGAAAACTGAGCGCCGCTCCGGGAGCCGCTTGTCCCACCGGTGCATCCTCAACCGCCATGGCCTTCGCCAGGGCCTCCTGGCGTACCGAGTGCTGGTGGCCGCGGTACACAAAAATGATTACCACAATCGCCACTACCGCGAGCACGACCGCTCCGTAGCGGAGGATCTCTCTCTGGTGTTCTTCAAAAAAATCGACAGTATGCCCGACTTCGAGGGCGAACTTATCGGTCTTCAGCTCTTTGCGAGTGATTCTGGCCACGAAAACCTCAGGTTGGGAAACCTTTATCTTAGCACGCCCGGCCTCCCTGCCGCCGCGCGCGGACTCCGGCCGGACACGCGTTGCCGCCCGCCGCGCCGCGCTACCTGCAAAAGATCGGTCGATTTCCTATTGACACGGCCCGCGACTAAAGTACAATCCAGAATGGCGGCTATTTTCTAAACCGAAAGCGGCGCGAAATGTTCAAAACAAAAAAACTGCGGCCTGCTGCCCTGCCCGACAGCGACCAATACACCAGCACGGACGTGGCCCGGATCTGCGGCGTCAGCCTGCGCCAGTTGCAATGGTGGGATGAGCGGAGTGTCGTTTCTCCGCGCCAGGATGGTCATAAGCGTGTCTACCTCGCTCAGGAAGTTCTGGAAGTCTCCGTAATCGCCGAGCTCCGGCGTAAAGGCTTTTCGCTGCAGAAGATCCGGCGGGTGCTGCGTTTTCTGCAAAAGGACATGGGCAGGCGGCTCAGCGATGCCCTGCAGAGCGAAGCGGAAACGCATCTGCTCACCGACGGCCGGTCTATCTACTTGGAAGATGCACCCGACCGCATCATTGATTTGCTGAAGAACGCCCGCCAGCCCATGTTTCTGGTGTGCGTCAGCGACCAGGTGCGCAGGCTCTCGCACGCCATGAAGAAGCCGGCGCGCTCCGAAGTGGACCGTCAGTCCCGCAAAGCCCGCGCCATGTAGCATCGCCGATTTTCGCCGTCCCAAGCCGGCTCGCCGTTGCCGCCGCATGCCGCGTTTGACCTGCGCCTATGCGGTTTCCTATACTGAAAGAACGCGATGTTGATTATTTTGACGATTGTTCACGTATTAGTTTGTATCTTCCTGATCATTGTGGTGTTGCTGCAAAGCGGGAAGGCCGCGGATCTGGCGGGGGCGTTTGGCGGCATGGGATCGCAAACTGCTTTCGGTCCGCGCGGCTCGGCAACGCTACTCTCGAAGGCCACCACGGTCTCCGCGATCGTTTTCATGATCACGTCGTTGTCGCTTTCGATTCTGGCCACACGTGGCGCGGGAGCCGCGAAGACCGTCCTCGACAATTCGCAGGGCAACTCCCAGACGGTTCCGGCCAAGCCGTCCTCTGCAGGGTCGGTTCCAGCGAAGGCGCCGCCTATACAACTCCCCAGCGGAAAGCCGGTACCGCTGAATATTCCCGCGCAGCCCCCCGCCCAGCCGGCGAAGGCCCCGGGGCAATCGAAGAAGTAAGCGCCCCTGCGGAGGTGGCGGAATTGGCAGACGCACTAGCTTGAGGTGCTAGCGGGAGCAATCTCGTGGGGGTTCAAGTCCCCCTCTCCGCACCAAGTTCGAGGCCGCTGTATCGGATTGATGCAGCGGCTTTTATCATTTCTGGACATCCCTTCGTTCCGTATCATTCAGTTTGGCCTTCTCTTGTTTTGTGACGCCGTTTGTGACGAGTTTTGGTCGTGTGCCCGGCTGAGGAACTCCTCGGCAAGTCTTCCGGCCTCGAGCGTGTCGGTTTGATCGGTGATGTTGTAGCGTTCGAACACACCCAGCGTCCGGTGCCCCGTGATCTTCATGATTACCGACTCCGCCACACCAGCCCGTCGGAGGTTCCGCACCGCGGTACGCCGAAGATCATGGAAGAGCAGTCCGGGAACGCCTGCGGATTGGCACGTCAAATCCCTGCTCCTCCGAAAGTCCTTGATCGGCGTTGAGAAGCGGGCGAAGAGGTATTCGCAGGTCCGTGGTTGGACGTCGAGGTACGTGCGCATGTCGCCGTAGATTGGCACCGCCACCGGTTCGGTCTTGCGGTTCGCCTTCTTGCCCTGCATCCAAATGCACGAAGAAGCGAGGTCGACTTGCTCCCACTTGATTCGGAGCAGGGCTCCTTTTCGCAGTCCGACGTGATAGGCGATCACGAAGAGCAGCTTCAGCTCATGCGGCAGTTCAGCCAGAAGGTTTCGGTAGTGTTCGGGTTTTAGAAAACCCCTGCGCGGTTCGCCCTCGGTCAGTTTTGGAAAAGAACGGCACCCGCCCGACAAGCGGTGGGTCCTGCTGGTATCCGAGTTGGAACGCGCGATGCAGGAGGCCCAGTTCGCGGTTGACAGTGCCGGGCTTGACCTGCTTCAGGCACTTCTGGATGTACTGCTTCACCTCCGTACTGGTCAGCTTCGCAGCTTTGATGTCGCCCAGGGCCGGGTTGATGATCGACTTGACCTTCAGAGTTGCGATGTAGGCTTGGGCTACGCCGCGGACGTCGTAGTCCTCCAGCAAGAGCTGGAAGAGATCGCGAACTCTCGTTCGATCCGGCGTCAAGTATTCGCCGGAGGCGAGTCTGCCCTGGCGACGGTGTAGGAAGCCAGTGCCTCGTCAGGGTCATTCGTCTTGCACGACTCGCGCCGCCTCACCCCGCCGGCAACGTAGTTACACCACCACCAGTCGTTCCTCAGGTAGATCGATCCTTGAGCCAGCGTCGGCCGCTTCCTAGACATTTCTATGCGCTCCGTTTGTTCTGCTCGATGATTCGATCCAGGTCCTGACGATCGAATCGGAGCTTCTTGTCCAGATCTACGGTCGGGATACGACCCATGTCTTCGGCGCTCGCGAGAAGTTTCCATACTTTGCCCGGCAGGAGTGACTCAGCTCCCCGGTACGTTCTAGTACCCGATTTGCCGAATGGAACTGCGGCAGGGCGGTAGCAGAGGTTGAGCCTCAGACGCTTCCCAGCAGCGGCACTCGGCAGGTCGAACTGAGGGCGGCTGAATAAGTTACAGGCTCGCCAGCGCGGATGATATAAAACCAGATCGCACGCCTTCGGCGTGGATGATATTGCTTGTCTCACCTTGGCCGCTGGCAAATCTCAGCAAATCCTGTTCTTCGGGTGGGTCACTTTAAACGAGCGAAACTGGTCTATTCTTGCCGAGCGCCGACGCCCATGTGCACCTTGGCCTTCAGCGCGTCTTTGGTCAGGCCCAGATATGTCGCGGCTTGTTCGAGCGTCAGAAGCCGCGGCGTCACGACGCCGTTATCGCGAAGCCGGTGCGCTACTGCGTCAGCGATGTTGTCGGTATTGATTTCAATCGCCATCAAATCCCCCCCGGAATTCACCCATCGATGGGCTGGTACCCGAATCCCTCTGAGATGCGCAGCCGGGCTGCTACTGGATCGTCTTGTCAGCCGTGGCATCCGCGAGAACGGAAGGTGGGACCCCACCGGCTCCCTCGAAGCACTGCTGGCGGATGATCTCGGCGATCAGGAGCCAGAGATCGCCGACCGGTTCGTCAATCTTCTTAAGGCGGTATCCAACTTGATCCCTTGCTGCCGCGCTATAAACGCTGCACAGACATTGCTGCCAAGTTGCTGATGGTACGGCGACCGCCGAAGTTCTTCGATCGTTTTCTTGGTCTGAAATTGTACAGTTTGCATTGCCTTCCCGCCTGAAATAGTCTTCTGAAGAATGCCAGCGTATAGGCTGGCATTCGCCGTGTCGACACCTTTCAGAATGTGAATCGCGTCCCGGCTAACAACCTCGGGCGCCACCAGGTCGGTCGTCTCCAAAGCCAGCTTGCGGATGGCCGACATCCTAATGACGATGGACGACGACCGGAGCCCGCGTTCTTTCAGGGTTACCCGCGAGGCGCTCACCGTCGCCTTAGTGAAGCCATGCCGCGGCTCCTGGCTGTACCCAGCGGAAGAACTCATCCAGAGTCCAGTCTTAACAGTCGGCCATGGGCTTCATGCCGGAAGCAGGTCGGCTTAAGGCTGCTCCGGCAGCACCGGCAGAACGGCGGTATTGACTACAGACGGGTCGTCCCGCAGCTTGACGTACAGGAGTGTTCCGGTGGGGCGTGGCACAGTCAGGGTCTTGCTCACAAACCCATCCGGGACCGACACCGAATGCGTGAACTGCGGGTCAGCTGCAATCGAATCGATTAGGAACAGCTTGGAGCCGCTGAGTGTGCATGGCTTGTCCGGGGCGTCCGGGCAATGGACATCCTTCAGAGAAGGAAGGCGCACCAAAGTTGCGAGCGGTTGCCAATCTCCTTCCGCCCCGTCCGCGCCCACGGGCCGAAAGCGAAGCGGCCCGAACGACGACGGCCCAAAGTCCTTGAGCGGGTCGAGTAAACCCATCGCGGTATGGGAATCCTGCAACGTCAGGTTGCCGTCGGCGAGGCTGAGCAGCACACGCACAGATTCATCACCGTTGGCGACTTCAATCTTTTCGGTCCGCGGAAAGCTGCTGGGGACTTCCGTTTTCACAAATAAGGACAATTGCCCGTCCTGCGGAAGCTCGTCCGGATTTGCGAGGCGAATCGGGGAAGGATCGGAATCCTTGCCGGGCTGCACATTCTTGCTAATTAAGATGACTCTTGGCCGCGGCGGTTCGATCGTTGCTTGCGCGTCCATGTCCCGGCCATCTTTTAGCGCGACATGCGCCACGAGCTTGTCCTCCGCGGGCAGAGCAGCGGTAGCCGGGGCGTCTGAAGCCGACAGCCGGAGCTGGTCCTGCTTCCCGGCGGGCGAAAATCCGGCAGGCGTAAAATGAATCCCGCGCAATTCGAGACCGGCGACTTGATCCAGGCCCTTACCAGTCAAAACACCCTGTCGGGCGCCAGCGCGGATCGTGAAACGGTCCAGGTGGGCGGCTTCGGAATACGCCTGGAGCTTGACCTCATCTGGCACGCTTACCCCGAATTGCTTCAGCGACAAACTGATAAGGCCGGGAGCTTCCCCTTTCATCGGGACGGTCACTTCCAGTTCCTCCGGCTTCGCCAGCTTCCAGCTAGTCTTTAGTTCTTTGCCCCGATCGTCTCTGGCCATCACCTTGGCTACGCACGCGGCGCCATCTGACTGGAAGTGAAGCGTATCCTCCCGGCCCACAATCAGCGCGCGCCGGTCCGCCACGGTCCAGGATCCCGCGTGAGCGCTTCGCAAGTGATAAGAGGGTCCGTCAAATGTCTGGAATCCCCAGTATCCGCGAATGGTTCCACTGATCGCGCTATCCAGATTGTCGGGGTCGAGCGAACGTGTATCGACGATAAATCCTCCTAGGAGCGCATTCACCTTGACGGGCAACTCGATGCCGTCGCCTGAACTGCTTTGAAGATGCAAGGTGAAGTCGTGGGCCAGTTCCGTCGAAAAAACCAGCGGTGCGCCTCGGGCCGGCAACAGGAGCGTAGACTGCTGCAGGCAGAATACCTGCTTCGGGTCGACAGGACGAAGCGGAGGAAACTGCGCAGATTCCACCGGCGGCAGGCCCGTGACCAAAACCGATTTAGGCTTGTGAAGCGAGGGGGGATTGTTAAGCTTCAGATCCACATCCTCCTGCTGCGGAAGCCCAAGCGCCGGAATGTACTGATACGCCGCCGTACGCAGGCTGTCCAAAATGCGGGCCACATCGACGAAAGCTCCCACATACGGGCTGTAGTATCCACCCCTCGCGATGGGCGTTGTGCTGATCGCTCCAATCAGGTCGGAGGCGGAACCGGAGGTGAGCGCGGCTACCATCGACGCAGCGTGGCCGTCATCCAAAACAAGCTGATCCAGATCGCGCGTCAGGCACGGCGCCTGCTGTTCGCTCGGCTTGTCGAAGCATTGCTCATCTAGCTTGATCCCCAGGCTCCGGGCCAGAACAATCGAACGCTGATGCAAATCGCCGGGATCGTGGTCCGAGGTTTCCTTCACCGTGCGGAGGTATTTGTCCAACCTGGTTCGATCGAGGCTGGCCTGGTTCAAATCCTGTGATACGCGCACGAACGCGCCGGGCTTGCCCCGGACGGCGGAGCGTAGAGTCTTGAAGTCGCCGGCCGTCTCAGGAGCCAGAAACAACAGTACCTGTTGGGCACCCTCCGGAACCGGAACAACGGTGCCGTCGTGTTGCACCTGCTTGCTCCAGGTTTCCGCTTTGACGAACCAATCCTCGGGTGGCGGATCAGTCGATCCGCGAAGAAACACGGTAATCAACAGGTAGTGTACGGAATCGGCGTCAGGCAGCTTCGGATGCAGCCACAGCCGGTCCCCGGGTTCCAGGTTCGGCACCTCTGCAATCGGCAACGTATTGGTTCCCCGGGTCACTCTCACCTGGATGGCAGGCCCGGCCAGATCGAAGGCAGCGGTATCGGCATGAACCAAAGGCACGAATGCCAGCAGCATCATGAAGTAATGTAAAGATCCCGATGGCGAAAACATATTCACATTTTACTGCGATGCCACGCTGCAGCTCAGCTGCGCGATGCAGTCGAAAAAATGGGCCCGACCGCCTGCTCCGAAGAGGTCGCTGTCTGTGTTGAGTTGCGCACGGACGCGGTAGCGTGCCGCTGTCCCGGCAGCAGCGTACCGCGTCCCTCGACCAGGCTATATAGCTTCGAGTCTACAGATTCGCAGGCCCGGTGAGTATCCTGTCTGTAGAGTATATTCTCGCCTGCTGGAGCCGCTTCTTGGCAAATATCGGAAAGGCAGTGCCAAGGACGGCGATCACTGCTGAGGGACGCGTAAAAGGTCCGGGCCGACCACCGCTCCGAAAAACTCACCCTCTGTGTGGAGTTGCGCAGGGACGCGCTAGCGTGCCGCTGTCCCGGCAGCAGCGTACCGCGTCCCTCGACCAGGCTATAAGAGCCGCGATTTTCAACAACCTGTGAACATGAGGCGAGCCGGCACTTGGGCACGCAGTGTGTGCAACGTCATCCTGTGCCGACAGGATTTTATAATTAGACTTCCACCTCCTATGCTAAAACTATAGGGAGAGGAGTGTCAGGCTGGAGCGCGGGCGCGGGCGTGCGCGAGCGCAGACGAGCACCCCAACGGCAAGCCTGGCGCGTTCACGAGCGCTCCGGTCTTCGCCCCCGCGCCGGGCTCACCCGCTTCCTAGCTTGATGATTGGAGGCACACGAAAAGCCATATAAGGAAAAGCATATTGCGAATGTTGGGTGCCGTGATCTGCACCTTTCTCTTATCGGTCCCCTTGACCGCCGTCGAGAAGTCTTCGCCCGGCCACAAGACCACCGCCACATCGGTCAAGATGGTCCGACGCACCGAAGTGAAGACGAGCTTCGGGCGATGAATGCGGCGTTGAAGTGAACGGAAGCGACAGGAACAGGTGTGAACACCTCCCCAAGCAGCACCGGCCAGACTAATGATATTTCTGGGGTTTATCATTCAGTGTGCCATACTGCTGAACGGACCATCCTAGAAGGTCAGAAATTCCCACGTTGCGGCTATTGCAACATGGAAACGACCTGGACTCTCGTGCGACGACGAAAACCACTTACAAGGCAGGCTGCAGCATCAAAGCGCCCATAGGTAATAGTGCGGCCGGCCTGAAATGACAGCAATCATCCAACGGCAAGGAATCAATTTCTGGCGATAGGTCTACCTGGACGTTCCCCGCTACCAGCCTTCAGCAACGAAACCAGCAGAGCGCGCAGGCCGTCGCGGACTACCGTATGGTCTTCAGCCAACAAGGATACGAATCGGTTTCATGGCCGTTCCTTTGGTCCAGTTCGGCTACTGGCAGTCCCGCGTGCGCCATGCTCCCCGGCCCCGGCTCGGAGTAATCCCTGGATCCCGTGGTTGCCGACCACTGTCAAATCGACTCTACTTCGAGAGAGCCCTGGTGCCGCTGGCGAATACGCTATATAGCAAGCCGAACAGGACGCCGGCGACGGCGCCATCCATAAACCCGTATAGGGTGCCAAGTAACACGCGTCCCAAGGTAGGCGCGGTATCGGCACCCGGGTAGACCGAACTCATGAGCCGCAGGAAGTCTCCACCGTAGGAAGGCGCCACCATGTGAATCAGGCCGACAAACAGCATCGCACCTCCCCAAAGAATCGCCGAACTCAGAGTGATCGCTCTCAGTGAAACTCTCATATAACCCTCCGCCACGATGGACGCAAGACCACCTCGGGAAGAGTACGCTGCTGCCCCGGCTCACCTAAATAATTGCGGGTAATACGGCCTCGACGCGATAATCCGCCTTTCCGGCCGCAGCATCAATGACTACGAAAGGAGAAGAAGGAGCCAAAGATGAAACTCAAAGCGATGCTTCTTAGTAGCTGCGTTTCCGTTGCGATGGCTGCATTAGCCGTCCCGGCGGCGGCTGCGACGGTGCATGAATGCGTGCCCGGACGAGTGACCGCCGCGTCGTACACGTGGGACTTCAAGGGCGAGGCCAACACCATCCTTAAAGATGTTCAATCCGACGCTCTGCAGGCCTTGTACCATGCCGACCAGTTGCAGACCTTCGCCCGGAACGGCGGCGTGAGTTGGGTGAGCCACGCAGACCAATTGACTGACCTGCGAAGCGAAATCAACGACATTAGGGACAAGCTTTGCCGACTGGAAACCATACGTCGCGTGCTAGCCCCGTGGCAACAGCGAGCGATCGATCAAGTCGCGATCGCCACCCGGCTGTTGGCCGACAACGCGCAGGACGCCATATTGTTCGGAAACACCAACCGGCAAGAACTGTGGTTCGGCGCGTATGAGCACTACGTCAACAACCTGTACGACCAGGCGAAGAGCCTGACGCGTTCCGTCGGAAACGCTGTGGAGTTCGTCAGCGTTTCGAAGGAATATCAGGATCTAAGGGCCTGCTAAATAATAATCTGTACAATTGCCGGAACCCCTGACAGAAAGAAGGACACCTCAATTCCTCGGCATCAATGTGTAGTTCCAGTTCGGATGTACTTTGTGCCGCTTGAGCCGTAGCTGATGGATATCTTCATCTGATATCTCGACTCCTGTTTCGTACTCGTTGGTGTCCAGGACCGCTTTGACCTTCAGCCCCGTTTGTGTTCGAGTCCCGCCAATCAGGTTCACAACGGTTTCAAAGTTGACCAGCGGCTTCCCTCTCCAGTTCAGGCTGATGAAGGAGAACAGACGATGTTCGATCTGGTTCCATTTGCTGGTCCCCGGTGGGTAATGACAGACTGTGATCGCCATCCCTATCTCGTCACTCAAGGCTTGCAGGTACAGTTTCCAGGCACGCTGTCGGTTACCGTTGCTGCCTCCACTGTCGGCGCAGATCAACAAACGTCCGGCGCCGCGATAGTGGCGCTTGCCATCCAGTCGCCACCAGCGCCGAATACTCTCTACGGCGAACTCCGCGGTTTCGTGCGTCACTCCTACGTTGACCACCGCCCGGTTACGTGCAATGTCGTAGGCTCCGTAGGGAATGGCCTTGCCATGACCCAACTGCGGGAAATCGTGGACATTGACTGCATCCGCCTTGTCCTTCTGCCGCCACCTGCGGCCCGCGTTTTTAAAGGCTCCCACGAGTTCCTTCTTCTTCGTGTCCACCGATATTACGGGATCACCCGACCGGCGGAAAACCTTGACCTGCTTGTTCAGATAGTGGAACTGGGCATCGCGGTTCGGATGCTGCGGCCCTTCTCGCGTTTTCACGTTGGACTGCAGCGTGTATCCCAGATCCTCCAGGCATCGGCCCACAGTTACGCTGCTAATCGAGTGCCCCGAACGGGTCAGTTCCTCAGCGATGGTCCGCGTGGACTTGCTCGTCCACTTCAGCGGACTCATAGGATCACCAGCCGTGGTCTCCTCGACGATCTCTTTCAGCTTTCGGGACAATTCTCCATCTGCTTGTTCGACTTTCTTGCGTCCGCCTCCCGGCTGACGGATTCCTCGCGCGGCCGGATTGCGCAGCTTACCTACCCGCAACTCCCTCATTCCCTGGGTGATCGTGACGCGCGACATTCCCGTCAAGCGCGACAGTTGACTGATCCCACCTCGACCAAACTGGGCAGCCTTCTCTGCCACCAAAAGACGTGCTTGGTACTCATTCATGGTCCCAAGGACGCGCAGCCATGTTCTCTCTGAGGTCGTCGCCATACCGCGGGGTGGACCGTAGCTCCTCATTTAAATAAAACATAACCGATCTCCGTTGATTTGTACAGATTATTCTTTAGCAAGCCCTAAGGCACAACCTGGGGGCGCGAGCTTCCTCCTAAAACATCGAGAGGCCTCGGCCTGCCGAGCGGTTCAAGCCATTCCTGCTAATCAATTGGAGGTTAAATTAAATCGTATGAAGATCAACTTGTCGATTCTGGCCACCACGGCGTGCGCGCTGTTGTTGGCGATTCCAGCGACCGCAGCAAATGTACCTGCAGCAAAAACGAACAAGAACATGAGCAAGAGACCTACGACGAGCGCGGCCATGCGGAACGCCTGGCCGCCGGAAGCCCTCTCCGGGAAGATCACCATAGTCGATCCAGCTCAGAAACTGGTGGTCGTGGAAACTCCGAATGGCGTTCCCTTCGATATGGTTGTCACGTCGAAGACCCGGATCAAGTCCGGCAATCAGGCACTCACCCTTAAGGAGCTGACCCAGGATTCGAATAAGACTGCCTCGATTAAATTCATTCCCGCGCGGCGCGGCGACGTGGCGAAGTCGATCCAGATCAGGGGATAGGCTCGGTTTCGCGCAAGGGCATCAAGAAATGATGCCCTTGCGCACTGCATAAAGAATGAGTTCCGGAACGCTGTGGATATCGAGCTTCTGCAAGATATGGCCACGATGAGTTTCAACGGTTGTCACGCTGATATTCAGCAGATTTGCGACTTCCCTGAATCAGCTACAGCGGCACGCCGAGGAGTTGAAGCAAGCGCCGTCGGAGTGGATGCCCTGGAACTACCGCGCGACGGTGGCCCGGACTGGCGCACTCTTGGATGCGGCATACAGGGTATGCTGAACTCTGCATGGCCGAAAAGGATCCTCTTCGGCCATGCTCAGGAATAGCCGCAACGCCCGGGAAACGCGGTTTCACGACTCGTCAGTCGCGGAGGGTTTTCGGCCACCCCAGTAAACCGACCCAGGTGCGCTCGGTGGACCAGTTACCGCTGTTGGCGTTGTGGGTGAGCTCCGAGGGCACCCAAGCTATTCCTACCAATTTCCGCTCTGTTGCTCAACGGGCCGATGCGTTGAAGTTCCAAAGTTCTAAAATGAAGGCAAGGCCATGAAGGAACAAGCACGCAATCACGTCAACCGCAAGCTAAGTGAGTCCGACGGAGCGCCCGCCAAGGCAAGCGGCGCTGTCTCGGGAGAGTTTGTCACCAACATATTCGAGTACGACGGCGGAAGGCAGGTCACGGTGTACGTTCCACCGGAGCCGCCCGAAGCAATCGTATTCGCCGGTGACGGTCAGCGAATCTCGAAGTGGGGCCGCCTGCTCGAGAACGCCGACGTACCGTCCACAATGATCGTCGGCGTACATGGGCTGACCGGTGAGATGCTGCGGCTCCATGAGTACTCACCGGGCTTTGAGCCGGAGCGCTTCGCGGCACACGAGAAGTTCTTCGTGGAGGACGTTCGCCGATGGACGGAGTCGCAGTTTGGCGTGGCGCCGCGCACTGAACGTACCGCAGTGTTCGGCGTCTCGGCAGGGGGAGAGCTGGCCCTCGCTCTTGGGCTTCGGCATCCACATGTCTACGGCGCGGTCTTCTGCGCCTCGCCCGGCGGCGGTTACAAGCCGCCTGGCGTTATGCCGAGACCGCTTCCGCGCACATACCTTGTCGCTGGCACACAGGAGCCCTTCTTCCTCGAGAACGCAAGGAGGTGGGCGGACGCGCTGCGCGATGCAGATGCGGATGTCCTCATGAATGAGCGAGCTGGGTCGCACGGTGGCGCATTCTGGCGAGAAGAGTTCCCGCTGATGGTGGCGTGGGCATTCGGACGATGATGCATCTCGGTGTCTCATCGGTGGGTCTGATACAACAACTCGTCTTGTGTGATCATCGCCAGGCTATCGAAGACTGGCACTAAATGGGTGACACAGGGATACTGCCTCTGGTCTGTGCACGCCTGCCGAAAGCTCACAAACACCGGATGGGGTTCCATTCGATATGGTTGTCACGTCGAAGACCCGAATCAAGTCCGGCAATCAGCACTCACACTCAAGGAGCTGACCAGGATTCGAATAAGACTGTCTCGGTTAAATTCATTCCCGTGCGGCGCGGCGACGTGGCGAAGTCGATCCAGATCAGGGGATAGGCTCGGTTTCGCGCAAGGGCATCAAGAAATGATGCCCTTGCGCACTGCATAAAGAATGAGTTCCGGAACGCTGTGGATATCGAGCTTCTGCAAGATATGGCCACGATGAGTTTCAACGGTTGTCACGCTGATATTCAGCAGATTTGCGACTTCCTTGTTGGAGCGCCCCTCGGCAATCATTTGTAGAACCTCGCGCTCGCGATCCGAGAGCAGGTCATAACGGTCGTCCAGGCCGCGCTGCTGCAGTTGGCTGATATAGTCCTCCTGGAGGATCCGGGCGACCTTGCGGGTCAGGAAGGAGCGCCCTTGAAACACTGCCCGAATCGCCTGTACCAGTTCGCTGCGCATCGAATCCTTGAGCAGGTACCCCTTGGCGCCGGCCTTCAGCGAGCCCAGAACATAGCTCTCGTCCTGGTGCATGCTCAGGATCACGACGCCCACCCGTGAATTCGCCGCCCGAATGCGACGGGTGGCCTCCATGCCGTTCATGTTCGGCATCGCGAGGTCCATTACGACGACATCGGGTGACTCCGTCTCAGCCAGCCGGACGCTTTCCAGCCCGTCGGCCGCTTCCGCCACCACGGCCATGTCGGGCTCACGGTCCAGCAGAGCCCGCAGGCCGTCGCGGACCACCGTATGGTCGTCAGCCAACAAGATACGAATTGGGTTCATGGCCATTTCTTTGGTCCAGTTCGGCCACCGGCAGTCCTGCGTGGACCATGGTCCCTCGCCCCGGCTCGGAGCTGACCTTGAGGCGCCCTCCCAGACGGCGTACCCGCTCCTCCATGCCCAGCAAGCCAAGACCGCGCATGAAGCGAGTATCGAAGCCCGCCCCATCATCCTGCACGGTTACGTTCACCTTCTGATCCTCCCTTCGAACCGCCACTTCGACGGTGCGCGCCTTGGCGTGGCGGACTGCATTGTTGACCGCTTCCTGCACCAGCCGGTAGATGCACGTCCGGTGCTCGTCCGGCAGGCTGTTGATCGTGTCGTCGGCGGAGACCATCACGTTCAGTCCCGTTCGCTTGCTGGTTTCGCGCGCATGCCAGTTCAATGCTGGCGCCAGACCGAGATCATCGAGCATTGACGGCCGAAGCAGAAGCGCAAGATCGCGCACCTGGTTGACCGTCTTTTCCGCCAGCGCCTTGATCGAATCGAGGTGCTCGCGGATGTCGGCCGCCTGATCCGCGCATTCCGCGCCTTCCGTTTCCATCAGGATCGCCGACAGAAACTGCCCGACTTCGTCGTGAAGCTCCCGCGCGAGGGCGCGGCGCTCGTTTTCCTGTGCGCGCAGGAGCAGCGTCGACAGTTCCTGCAAGTCGGCTCGGCGCAGGTCGAGTTCCCGTTCGAGCCGCAGGGTAAAGCCGATCGTCAGTAGTGCCAGCACCAGACCACCGATGAGGGTACCGGCGAATGTCAGCATGAGGGAACGCCGCAAGCTGTCCGCGGAGCCGGCTGACCGCACCTCCGAACGCGTCAGACCCCGTTCGTTCACCGACGCGATGCGGTCCGCGATTTGAAGCATGGCCGTCCGCCGCGGAACCAACTCCCTGAAAAAGAACGGGAATCGCAGGCGGTCCCGTTCCTGCGGCGACCACCTTGCGGTGGCATCGAGTACCCCCCAGTAGGCGTCAATCTCGTTGCGTAGCGCGAGAAATGGCTCCCGTTCCTCGGGCTCCAGGTCGCGCCCGTAGGCATCCAGAGCGTCGTGGGTTTGGCGTTCCAACGTGGCCAGGTGTGCAGCCTGCGCCTTGGCGGTATCGGGGTCCGGCGAGAGCAGGAAGTCGCGCACGTAAGTGCCCGACAAGTAGATTTGGGCGCGAATCTGATCGAGCGCGCCGAGCCGCTCCAGAAACGCCTTCCGCGACTGGGTTTCGGTATTGCGATCTCGGTGAAAAGCCACCAGCGTGCCGACGGCGGCCGCCACGATACAAATGAGCAGTCCTCCAAAGCCGAGAGACAGGATTAGCCATGAAGGCTTACGACGCTTGTCGCCCGAACGGGCCACCGGACTGCCTGAATACGAAAGCAATAGGGGAGCGCACCCTTCTCCAGCTTTGAGTGTAGTTCAATGCCGGTCAGCCAAAAATCCTGTGCGAACAGGATATCGCCAGGCCCCACAACTGGCTTCAATGGTAAATAGAAAAAGGAGCATTTATGAAGCCCGCTCAGAAACGAAGCCTAATCGCAGTTGCGGCCGTCTGTTTACTTACCGCGGCTTGCGCCAAGAAGAATGTCGCGGTCGCCCCGCCGCCACCGGCCACGGCTGCCACACCGGCGCCGACTCCGAAGACCGCTCCTCCGCCGGCGCGCACCGCCGCTGCGCGGCCTCCCGCTGCCACCACGCCGTCGACGACATATCCGAATGCGGTGACCCGCGCCCGAATCGACGAGCTACTCGCCAAAATCGAAGACGCCTATTTCGACTACAACAAGGCCGCGCTTCGTCCCGATGCCCTGAAAGCCCTCCAGGCCGATTCGGCTGAGTTGCGGGATATCCTGAAAGATTACCCCGACTACAAGCTGACCATCGAAGGCCACTGTGATGAGCGTGGTTCCGAAGAGTACAACGTCGCGCTCGGCGATAAACGTGCCGCCGCAGCCAAGGACTACCTGGTCCAAGTGGGTATCCCTTCGGCTCAACTCAACGTGATCAGCTACGGCAAAGAACATCCGGTGTGCGAGGAGCATGATGAAGCCTGCTGGCAACGAAATCGCCGCGTCCATATCGTTGCGATGGCGCAGGCACAGAAATGAGGGCGTCTCGAGGCGTTGCGGACGTGTGAACGGTCCAAGTCGGAGACACCCAATTGAGCAAAGGAGAACCGATGATAGCATCGATGGTTACCTTGAGTGTGCTGCTGTTGGCGAGTTCCGCGTTTGCGGACGACGATTCCAGCCGCGCCAAGCTTATGGGCCGGTGGCAGCAGAGCGACGGAAATGGGGAAACCAAATCTACTTGGGACTTGGAGGGCGTGGGCAGTTCCATACATGTGACCTACTCCAAGGGCACACAAACCGTGGTGGAGTTCGAATGCAATACGGTGGGCAAGGAATGTGCAGTCGAAGATGCCGGCCGGCGGTCAAAGGTGTCGATGTGGTTCAACGGACCGAAACTCGTTGAGTTGGAGACCAAGGGAACCGAGATTGTGAAACGGCGTTTCAGTATCACTGGTGATGGCGACACCATGGACCTGGAAACCATCCCAATTGCCCCGTCCGGGCAAAACGAGACAGCGCACTTCAAACGCATTCCTTCAGCAGTCGCGAAACAATAAGATGATTCCCGGTTGTTGAGCTGATGTTGGGATTTATCCTGGGTGTCCGACTTGGGTCACAAGATACGCCTGCTGGGGCCGACCTTTGAGCTGTTCGCCACCCGTCGACCGCAGTGGCACGGAGACGGGAGCTTTCTGGAGATTGTGACACATAAGGTGACGACAAGCGCGGCGGCCGGGAATCCAATAAGACTTAGAAGACGGGCTGCGGATTTGGGAACGTATTGAGCGCTGCACGCGGCGGTGTTAATCGCGCCCCGAGGCTGGCATACCGGTTCGCGAGTGCCCCATTAACAGTAGGGAGGTGGTTGCGCAACTTATTGATGTTGCGAACCATGTGGCTTCTTGCGAACGATGTGGATTCGTCCGGACCCGCAGAGAAACATCCCCGACCCTTCGACGAGACGCGTGCTACGTTGGGTCGGAAGGTGGACTGTATGACTACGTTCAATCTTATCGTGATGATTGTCGGCGCCATAGTCCTGCTGGGACTGGTGGTGTTGGGGAGAGTCTTCGGCCGCGCTTACCTGAGGTACCGGGGTGACCGCGTGATTACGTGCCCGGAGAACCGGCGGCCGGCGGGCGTCGTCGTGGATGCGGGCCACGTGCTGCTGACGGCGTTGGAAGGCAAGCCGGATCTGCGGCTGAAGTTCTGTTCCCGGTGGCCGGAGCGCCAAAACTGCGGCCAGGAGTGCCTGCGGCAGATCGTGGCCACGCCGGAAGATTGCCTGGTCCGCCATATCCTGACACAGTGGTACCAGGGGAAAACTTGTGCCCTGTGCGGCAAGCCCATCGGCGAGATTCATTGGGCCGACAACGAGCCCGCCCTGCTGAACACAGAGCACCGAACGGTCGAATGGCACGAAGTGCGCGCGGCCGATGTGCCCGACGTGCTCGCAACGCACCAGGCGGTCTGCTGGAACTGCCATGTCGTGAACCGCATAGCGGGCGAGCATCCGGAACTGGTCGTCGACCGGTCGCGGCACATTTAGTTGGAAGGATTGAGATGCGCAAGATGCGGAGGCGGCGGCCGGAAAACGGACTTTATGTAAACCAGCAAGAGAGGCATCGATAGTGACCAGAGCGCCCATTGCCCGACCCGATCCTTTCACAACAGTCGCGTTCAGGTTGAAGAGAACTTCCAATTCGCAAACAAAATGACTTGTACCGCCGCAACCCGATATACACAAAGCTTGGCTGCACTACATACTGGCCCTTGGGATCGATGACCCCGTCGCTTCCGTTCGACGCGCAAGACGATGGATAGCAACGAGCGACCATCTTGGTCTGCCAGGCTCAGTAGGAGCCTGGAAAGACTTCGACACAGGGAAGACCAATTGTCGCTGGTGCTCAGCTTGGTGATCGGCGCTCTGGTCGGCCTGGTGGTAGTCGCGTTTATCCTGCTGACCGGACGGCTCGCGGCCCGCATGTATCCGGCGGGGGGATCGGGCTGGCGGCGGGTTCTGGTTCCGGTGCTCGGCTCGCTCAGCACGGGCTATCTGCTGTGGCGATATTTCCCGTTTGCCCGAGGCAGCGGAATCCCGCAAACGCGGTTCGCACTCTTCATCAATGACGGACGAATCCTGTTTCGCACGGTGCTGGGGAAGTTCTTCTGCTGCTCGGCCTCGCTTGCCAGTGGAATTGCGCTTGGGCGTGAAGGACCGTCCGTCCAGGTTGGCGCAGGGCTCGCCTCGGTGATCGCGCGGAACCTGGGACTCAGTCCGAAACAAGTCAAGGCGCTCGTGCCGGCAGGTTGTGCCGCGGCACTGGCTGCTGCGTTCAATACGCCAATCGCGGCCGTCTTGTTCTCGCTCGAAGAGATCATGGGCGATTTGCACGCATCGGTACTGGGCTCCGTCGTGTTGAGCTCGGCCACCTCCTGGATGGTCCTGCACCTGGTTCTGGGCGACGATCCTCTCTTCCACGTCTCCAGCTATCGGGCGGTCCATCCAGCGGAATTTGGTGTCTACGCGGTGCTCGGTGTGGTTGGCGGGCTGGGATCGGTTGCCTTCGTCAAGCTTCTGCTGGGACTGCGCGCGTGGTTCATGCGTTTGCCAAAATGGACGGTTTGGTTTCAGCCGGTTGCAGGTGGCCTGACGGTCGGGCTGATTGGATACTTCGTGCCCGAAGTGTTAGGGGTCGGCTACAACCACGTCGAGAAAGTGTTGAACGGTGACATTGTTCTGAAAGTCGTCGTGCTGCTTGCCGTCCTCAAGATCGTTGCGACCGCGGTCTGCTATGCCTCCGGCAATGCGGGCGGTATTTTCGGTCCGGCCCTGTTCATCGGCGCGATGATGGGCGCGGCGGTCGGGGGCGTCGCCCACACGTTGTTCCCCAGCTACACAGCGGGTCCCGGCGCGTATGCACTCGTCGGCATGGGGACGGCGTTCGCGGGAATCGTGCGTACGCCGCTTACGTCGGTGTTCATGATTTTCGAGATCACACGCGATTATACGATCATCGTTCCGCTGATGATCTCCAACATGATCGCGTACTTCATTTCGTATAAGCTCCAGAAACAGCCGATCTATGAAGCGCTTGCCAACCAAGAAGGTGTGTACTTGCCCACGGCGCATGCCCGTTCCCAAGCCGAGCGGATTCAGGTACGTCAGGCAATGCGTCCGGCGCCAGTACTCTTATCGCCGGACCTGTCGATTGCCATGGTTCTCCATCAGATGAAAGACAGCGCGTTCGATGCCTGGCCCGTCGGAGACGCGGAAGGGCTATGGGGAATGATTCGGGGCAGCGAGCTCGAACAGGCCGCAGACGAGGGAGCTGCAAATCAGAGGCTCGCGGAGATTCTCAGCGAACCTCCCCGTAGGGGGCATGCCACCGACGAAAAGCCTCCGCACGTTCATCCCGACCATAGCTTGAGCCTGGCACTCGAACGGATGGGAAGCACCGGACTGAATGTTCTTCCCGTCGTCAGCCGTGCGAACGTGCGCCAGTTGATCGGGATTATCGCCCTGGAGGATGTCCTGGACGCCTTCGGTGTGGCGAAGCGGGGTAGACCGATGGAGCCAAACCACTAATGGCCAAGCCCTTCGCAGGACCATCGTTCTTAGGAACTTTCGCGTTGGTCTTCCTGGCGATCGCGGCACTCTTTGCGGCCGATCTATTTCTCGCCAAAACGGAGCGGGCGGAGAGCCAGGTTGAGGCGGCACGTCTGTTCGGGCAGGGGCGTGTCTTGATGCAACGCGGAGAGAACGCGGAGGCGATCGAACGCATCAAGGACGCGATAGCGATTGAGCGTGGTAATCGCGACTATCTGAGGACACTCGCGCAAGCGCAGTTTGCGGCTGGAAGGACTGCCGACGCCGAATCGACCCTGACCGAGTTGCTGCAGAGCGACTCCACCGACGGTCTCGCCAGTCTGATCATGGGCCGTGTCTTGGTGAAAGAGGGGCGATTCGCGGAAGCCGTCACGTATTTTCGCCGCGCAATCTATGGGCACTGGAGCGAGGATGCCGTGGGAAACCGGCTTGCCGCGAGGTTCGAACTGATCGATCTGTTGGCGCAGCGTAACTTCAAAGAAGAGCTGCTCGCCGAACTGGTCCCGGTTCAGGATCAGAGTCCGAGCGAGTTGAAGATACAAACACGGCTGGGGCGGCTGTTCCTGTTAGCGGGGTCTCCTGCCCGAGCTGCCGATGTATTTCGCGGGATTCTTCATGATGCCCCCGCGAACGCGGACGCCTATGCCGGCCTCGGCGAGGCGGAATTCGAAAGAGGCAACTATCGCGCGGCTCAACGGGATTATCAGGCCATGTTACGGTTGGCACCTGATGACCAAGCCGTGCGGCGACGCCTCGACATCTGCAACGAACTGCTCATGCTTGATCCTACGACGAGAGGCCTCGGCCCGGTGGAGCGTTTCAGACGCAGCCTCAAGCTTGTCGAGCTAACGCTGGGCGAGACCAGCCAATGCATCGGTCAAAACTCATCGCCGGAATTGCGTGGATTGCTCGACGAGGCGGCGACGGCGCTGAAAGCTCATGTCAGCGCCGCCCACCAAAGCGAAGTTTCCGAGTCCAATCTGGATCTTGCCGAACAGCTTTGGCAGGCTCGCAAGAAAGAATGCAAGTCGCCACCAACTGCGGATAGTCCGCTTACATTGGTTCTGGCAAGACTAGCTCAGTAGAACCAGCGTCTCGTCATCAAGCCGGCCCTTGAACGATGCTTTACTGGCGGTTTGCGGGCCACTATGAGCCACCATTGGTGATTGTCGGGCCGATCGCCAGGCCGCTCAACAGTAGGCCGGTCTATGAAACGGTCGTGTCGGTTGATCACTTCGAAACCCGCTTCGCGAAGCTCACTTTCGACTGTGGTGGGGGTACTTCGTGGTGCCACGCTCCAAATTCACGGGACTCTTCGTCGGTTGGCAGAGGACCTCGATCGACGATGACGAGCCGACCTCCTGGGTGAAGCGCCTGGAACACGCGATTCAGAACGGCTCTGGGGTGCATGAATTCGTGGTACGTGTTGGCCACGAGGACTGCGTCAATTTGTCCTTCTGGCAGGTGCGGATTGTCCGGGTCACCGTGAACAATGTGAACGTTATGCTGATGGCGAAGGAGCGCTCTAATCCACAGAAATACCAATGGCTCTTTGAGGATGTCCACGGCGAGAATGCCACCGTTCTCGCCGACTATCGGGGCTAGTTTCAAAGCGAAGTACCCCGCCCCGGAACCGACATCGGCCACGACGCTGCCGCGTTTCAGATTGAGCTGCTCAACGACTTCTCCGGCCTGCTGCCAACCGTCCCGGTCATGCTCGACCACGTTCAAGACTCTCAACGTCTGAATGCCCTGATATCCCACCACGAATACAGTGAGCGTCAGGATGATAGCCAGCAAAGAAAGCGACACGCGCGTTCGATAGGCGCGCTGAACCCTGCTGTCGGGAACTGTCATTTGTGTCTCCCTTCCAGACACGGTGGACCAAAGCAGCAGTGTGGACCGCCGGAAGCCACGTTCCACAAGCTTGCGAATGATCTCCATCCGTATCCTTAACACGGATGCCGCTTCTGGGGAAACTTCGGAAGCCGCTTGGATCTGCCAGACGGAGGCCCTATTTGCGCAATTTGTCAAAAGTATCTGCCCTATGCCGCGCCACGGTTTTGGGCACACCTCCTCCGGATGTCCCGCGCAAAACTCGAACTGGCTGAGAACGCAGTTCGCGGCGTCTCGGAGCAAGCGCGTCCTCCACACGGGCGGACGAATTGGCGTGGTCGGGATCACCAAAGAAGGTAAGGAGGGATTCGCCGTCGAAGCGTACGAGTGGACGCACCAGCACTTTCCTAACCTTCTCGACTGCCGACCGATCTTCGTCCGCCGGGCCCTAGAAGGTGCCGGATTCTCGATCCGAAACGCAACGATCACGAACATGTGGGTGCCCGTGAACATCGTTGTCGCGGAAAAGGTCTAAGGCAACTCCGACGCTAGCGGCGTATGAACCCAAGACTCTTCCCCGTCGCTCAGCAGTGATCGCCATCCTTGGCGCTACCTTTCCGATATTTCCCAAGAAACAGCTCCGGCAGACAACACAAAGCAACGGCACCTGCCGGAATCGTCAGGCCGATCAACTTCCAACCGTTCCACCCAGCGGCACGGCGCCGAGACCGTACAGCAAAGTGACAATCGCCATCGCCACGAAGAAGGGGCCAGTGATGTAGCAGTGCAGCCGGCCGCATCGTAAGGCATTGGCCATGCACGCCGCCCCATGATGCTTAGCGCCGCGGTCCAAACGACTGTTCGCCACGCATCACCGAAATCGGCTCTCCCCGTTACGGCAATCGCGATGGCCGGAAGACAGAATAAACCAAAAACCAGCCTCGGATTTGAGAAAATGTCGCCCGAGTCAGTGCTTGTTTTAGCGGAGTCCATGAACCTTACTCCCACCAAACTCCATCATACAATCGGGAGTGCAGTCAGAGTCAAGCGCGACTGTGGATTAGTAACGCACTCGGAGATTGAGGACACCATTCGCCTTGACGCCTAACGCTAGGGGCTCCTCTCGTTGGTAGTGTCCGACCGACGAGCCCGCGCAGATTCCGGCAGGCGTCTTCTCCACGTAGCAGACTTGCACGAGGAATCCGTCGGTGGGGCCGCTAGCGTTCGTGCTCGGGTCAGGACCGGGCCGCACTTCCCAATCGAACCAGTCTTCGCCGGCTGGACTTGAAGGGAGCTGCCTCACCGTGGCGACGTGCCGTGGTGCGGTGTAATCGTTGCGCAGCGTCGCCCGGAATCGGATAGGTTGCTGCACACTAAAGGTGTCAAGCATTTCGGCTGCACTCCGGAGACGCCAGCAGCCGCGGACTCGGCAATTCTGATCCGCCAGCCTAGCAATTGGGCGGTCGTGGACGAAATTGAAATTAGACGCTGCCCTCTGAAAGAGATCTCGGACGTGCTAAAATGGTTAAAAGTAGGGGTGCTTGAGCATGGCCACAACATCGACCCCCATAAGCGCAGAAGAGCAAGCGAAGCGGCACCAAGCACTAATCGTTACAATCGCCCACCTTCGAATCGAAGACCTGCATTTGGATAACGATTTGAAGCGCATCTTCCAGCGGCACGTGGACGGAGAGATCGGCGACGAAGAACTCGCCGCCGCAATAGACGAGTTGAATGAACGCCGCTTCGGACCCTTACCTGTATCCCGGAACGGACGTCCTTAGAAACGTCCCTGGCCTTCGCAACGCAGAGCAACTGGCCGCGTTTGAAACGGCAAAGACAGCTCAGCGTATTTACGAGATCCAAAGGACACCGGTCCTCGGCAAGTTTGATACCACGCATTTGAAAACGATTCATCAACGGGTGTTTCAGGATGTCTTCCCGTGGGCTGGGAAATTCCGCACGACGATGCTGGGAAAAGCAGAACGCGTGGGGCAACCACCCACCTGGTTTACCCCGCCACACCTATTGGAACACGAGGCGCAACGAATATTTGACTCGCTGCACCGCTCGAACCTGTTGCGCCGAATCCAGCCAATCGAGTTTGCGCGCAAAGGCGCCCGCTTGCTCGCGGAGCTCAACGCGCTACATCCCTTCCGTGAAGGGAATGGCAGAACACAGAGACTTTTTGTCGACGCCCTCGCGAACCAGGCGGGCCACCACCTGCATTTCGATGTGGTCAGCAGAGAGCGGATGGTTCAGGCGAGCATTGAGGCGAATAGAGTCAACTTCGCGATGATGACTCGCCTGTTTGAGGAAATCATAGACACGGAGCGCATTCAACTGCTACGGCGTGCGATCCTGTTCCTCACTCGCGAGAGTTTCAACTGGAACGACACATACATTGCGACAACAGTCGCAGGCGAAGATTACAGCGGACGACTGGTCGGCCGTGACGGTGAATCATTCATGATGCGCGGGGTGTTCAGATGATAATCGGATTCTGATCGACCGCGGCGCAGATATTAATAACTCGATACAAACCGGCGAGCACTTTTCGTTGCGCGCCGGGGGTGTGCCGTCTTAGATCCCAGAGAACCCGCTCAAGGCGCGGCGGTTACGTTCCCCCAGAACCCGCATCCAACAGGCGAGTGGCAAGGATCTCATCAATTCTCGATTTGAGGTGGCTGGTGAGGCGGTCCGCAAGAATCATCAAGAACTCCTCTGTAATTGGTAGAGCCGACTCCGTTATGGCGATCCGTCTCACTACGCGTTCCCGCCGGCTAGGCGTGCGGATCCCAACAGCCTTGATCTGATCAATCAAAACCGCTAACAAACCGTCCACTTCAGGGTTGACCTCGCGGAGTGCTTCAATTCGCCGAATTGCGTGGCACACGATTGTGTGGTGGGGGCCGTTGTAGAACTTGCCGATCTTCGTGAGGCTCCAACCGCCTACCCGCTTGGCCAGGTACATTGCCACCTGCCGATTGAATGCCGCCGGTTGCGCATTTCCCGCTACCCGCGCACAGCCCAGTCGCTCCGAAACGACTCGGTCAATTTCGGCCAAGGTCGTTTGCCGCACAGGCACCCCGTCGTCGATCTTAGGCGCAAACATGGTTGCTCCCCGCAGGCCGAATGGCGTACGCGCGCTTGACGATGATCGCTCGACCGTCCGGACTGATGAACGCCGGGCATTCCGGCCACATCATGCGCACCAGGTCCAATCACCTTTCCAATCGCTCCCGGAACTTCCGGGGACGGGCATAAGTGGCACTCCCCAACTGATTCACCAGGCCGAAGTCCCCAAACAGCGGTACGCGCTGCTCTCCCATCGCTGCGAAGCAGCGGTACGACAGCCACATGTAAAGGTCGAGAACCGCCGGCGAGGACGATAGGGCTTTGGCCGCCTCCAGGTCTGCAGGTATGGGATGGCTCTGGATTTCCCGGTAGAACTCTTCGCTTAACACAATCATGTTCTGGCAGTCACCCGGCAGGTTCTGCTGACCGGGATCGCGGGAGTACCAAATGCGCGCCTCGCTCATAAAGTTGAACCGCGCGTAGTGGACGACTGCGGCCTTTTCCAGTTGCATATCGGAACCGAAGAAGATGGTGGCTCCGAAGATTCGCTGGAAAGCGCCGATCAGCCGGCGGTATTGGGAACCGCCCTGCTGCATGCCGAAAGCACTTGCGCACGCCGCACCGTCGGGCGCAGTGCCAGACCGTTTCCGGCCAACAGACTCGCTCCTCGCCTTCTTGGAGGGTCTGTGATTATGCCGCGTCTTGCAATCACGCGCATCAGAGATCCTTCCAGATTGGAGCATCCACAAAATCTCCGCGCGGCATAATCCGGAACTCGGCATAATCTGGTCGAGCGTGCGCTGAAGAAGGCCAATCCTTCACCGCAAGAACTCCCTGTTTTACAAGACCCGGAAGGGAGCCCAGATGGGAGACCTCTTTATGAGTCTGATCCACACCTGCGAACGCAACGGTGCCAATGCGTTCGACTATCTCATGGAGTTGCTGCGGCACGCCGAGGAGCTTAAGCGAAATCCGTCGGAGTGGATGCCCTGGAAATATCGCGAGACTCTGGCCCGGTTCGTGACGCCTGCGGCCGCATAATATAAAGGATGAGTCTTGCCTGGCCGAAAAAGATCGACGGCGGCCATGGTTGGGTGACGTTCTGAAATGCCCATAAAACGGGCTTCCCAAAAGGCAAAATCCGGACACGTTTTCGGCCACGAACGCAAACCGGCAAAACTGTTGCGGGCAGCGCGGTATGCCCGCGTGTCCACAAGGGATCAATAGACCATCCCTGCTTTACCGCGAGGACCGCGGGAACGGAGATAAATGAGATGGCTTTCTTCGAGGATCTTTCCGACTACACATATGCAGGTTCGGAGTTCGCCCGTCCTGGAACGAAGGCGGTCGGCTGGTTAGCGAGGGGGCATGAGTTTCGGACGCTGGCTCCAGAAGAAGAGGTCCTAGACCTCCTGTGGCAGTACTGCTCGATTTCCGTTGCGCTGATGAGAGGAGGCCATTTGTGTGAATACTGCCCTGGCGGCGGCATCCATTGGGCGGAGCGACATGGTGAGGAGCGGCTCTTGGGGGTATCGTAGATTCGGGTGTTCGGTGCGGGTGGGCGCGTCTACGCGGCACCCACGCTTATTTATCACTACGTGGCCGCGCACGACTACAAACCTCCTGATGAGTTCCTTCAAGCTCTTCGTACGGGGCCCAAACCGCCCAGTCAAGAGTATTTGGATGCCCTAGTCAGATTGAGCCTGGAATGGCACAGAACATCCAGCAGGCGGGTGGAACCGCGAGGGCCCGCTTAGTGACAGGATGCGATACGACCGACAGCAGCGGCTACTGAGGGTAGTGTCACGCAGGCTCACCGAAAGGACACAGTACAACTCGGCCAGGCTGTGCGCTCCACAAGCCTGTAGATTTATCAAATTGGATGAATAGCGCCAGACTGGGCTCGTGGTGGACGTGATCTTCGTAGAACACCGCAACCAGCACCGCCGTGTCGAAAAACCCCTTGATCGCTCTTGCCCAGATTAGCCAGGTCGCGCTCCTAGCTGATATGCCGCAACATCTCGTCCGGACGCAAGGTGATCCGCGCACCGGCGCTCTCCACTTCGAGTGCGTCGCTCGGCTCCACATGCAGTTCTTCGCGCAACGGCTTCGGGATGAAGTCGGTTGCTAACGCTCGCACAAAATTCTCTTCGGAGAACGGTTCCCGGAGTTGAGTGCCAGTAGAAGGTGAGGGGAATTGATGGAACAAGCAGAATCGGATGCTCACATCGACTTCCCCCTCGCCGGTTGCGCCGTTACCCAATCGAGCCCTGCTGGTTTTTCAAAAGCCGGGGCGTGAATCCCACGGATTGCTTCTCGATCTGGAGATTGTTAGTTACGGAGAAGACCCCGTGCACACCATTGGCGCGTATGTTCACGATGTTCTTATCTCCTGCGTTGGCAACCACGCCCTCCAGCGTGACGTGGCCGTTCTTCACGATAATGCGGATCGGCTTGAGCACCGGCATGGCGTAGCGAGTCAGTGGGCTATATCCATAGATCGCCCGATATAGGTGGCGGCGCAGCCGGTCGTCATTCGTAGATAGCGGCAGTACCTCGATCTGATTGTCCACTCGGGCCACGCCTTCAATCCGCTTCACCACTCGTTCAGCGTCTTTTTTCAAAATCGGGCGGGTTACCTGGCCGGATAAGACCACGTTTTTGCCATCGATGCTGTATGCCAGGTTGTCGAATACGCCTACGTACGGAAGCATAACGAGTTCGTGGCGAACCTCTTTGTTTAGGCGTGTGGTCGTCCCATCGGGTTGAGCGAAGGCCACGCCTGTTGCTAGTACCGCGATTGCACAGATATACTTAATCATCTTTGATCTCCTTTTTGTGTATTTTTGATTTGTACTTCACTTACATCGTTCGTTCCCAGGTGTTACCGTCGATTCTTAACGGCGGCGGACATCGACCGAGCGGACTCTCCCTGAACTGAAGTCAACCGAGCAGGAGAACGAGAACCTCGCCGTTTCGAAGCGGCGTCTCCCACTTACCGCGCCAGTGACCCAGTCGTTTCGGCCAGGATTGTCGGCGGGTATCGTGCGTTCAAAAGTAACGTATGGGTACCCGTCCCGATTCAACTGGTTCGTCACGGAATCCTGGCAGTTCCGGATAGCCTTTGCGGTTGGGAATCGTCCCGGCGCGGGCGAGTAGCCAGGCGCCGAGGGTGGCGGAACAGGCTGCCAGCCGGGCGCCGGGGGCAGTGGACTCGGCGGATGGCCAGGCGCCGGGGGTTGCGGAACAGGCTGCCAGCCACTTCCCCCGAATCCGCTCCACTGCAGGCTGAAGGTGTATACCCCGCGGCCGCCTTTGGGATCCTCGATGTGGACCACCGCGGTGCCTCCGTTGACGCGGGGACTGCGAACCAGGCGCATGAGACCTCTGCCACTGATCCGGTCGAAGCGGAAGTCACCGGGGTTGCGCGGCAGCGTCCGGTTGCATTGAAATCGCCGCCAAATCGCCTCCTGCCCCCCGAGTGTTCTCAATACACCGGATTCGCCGGACACTTCCACGTCCGCCGCGCCGTCCACATTCACCTCAATTCGGCACCATCCGTTCGCGCCACCACCGCCGGTGATGGTGGCCCGGCGGTCGGCCGTAGACGCATGTAAGGTTTGCAGCAGAAGCGCTAGAATTGCCGCGTTCAAAAAGAGTCGTTTGGTCATGGTGGTCATCCTCGTCGCCTTCCTACAGTTCGGGCGCTATCCGCAGATTGTCGGCGACGTGCGCCGTTACCTTGAGCGCCCGAAGCCGAACCATGCCGCGGTTGGCGTCCGAATCCACCAAGCCCTCAAGGGCGACCCATCCGTCCTTCGCGATGATTTGAATTGATGGAGCGGCCCGCCTGCCGTACTTTTCCAGCGGCTCCTTCTCAGAGATCGCGCGATACAACGAGACCACGCGTTCGGCGGCCTGCTTGACTCTGTCGTTCATTATCTGTCCGGACAGAGTTACGGTCTTACCTTGTACTTCGAAATTGAGTGTGTCGAAAACTCCGTGGAAGGGGATTGCGACTAGTCTCTCAAGGACTGTCCACTCGAAGTCGTCAAGCGCTCTTCCGGCCCATTGATGATCCTCTGCCGACGCGCGAGATGCTGCCAACAGCGTGGCGTACCCAATGTTTGAAATCCGCTGCATGATATTGCGTTTCATTGTCTTCATCTCCGATGCGGATCGGGCCGCGGCGGTGTGGCCGCTTCCGGGCTCGAGTAGACTACAGCTCTTCTCATAACGCCGAGGCCGATCCTCGCACTCAACAGGGCAAGCATTACTCCAATTGCGGTTCGGGAATAGCGGGCGAAAGGATCGGGCGTGTCTTCAGTAAGTTGCGGCAGTTGCGGCAAGCCGTAATCGAAATACGGATCGGCTTTGTGGACGAGAACGACGAACGTGTGCGACGCGGTGATTAGCGGCCGTCACAGCAAAGACGACCTTGGTGACGCGGCGACACCGGGGCAGTTTCTCGTGGGACCTAATGGAGGCTGAGGCAGATGCGCATTTCCGGGTCAGCGCTTAGCCCTGTCTGGCCGCTTCGGCGACCACTGCTTCTGTCTCGCGCCGGTACTGCTCCAACAACGCCGGCGTGGAAGCTTCAAAGCGCAGCACCAGAACCGGCTGCGTATTCGAGGCGCGTACCAATCCCCAGCCCTCCGGAAACAGCACGCGCACGCCGTCCACGTCCAGAATGTTGTGCGTGCGCCGGAACCGCTCGGTCACGCGGCGGACTACCTCGAATTTGATATCGTCTGGACAGTCGACGCGGATCTCGGGCGTGGTGAATGTCTGCGGCAGATCCGCCAGTTGCGCCGAGAGCGGCTGGCCGGATTGCGCCACGATCTCCATCAGCCGGCAGGCGGCGTAGAGGGCATCGTCGAAGCCGTAGTAGCGGTCGGCGAAGAACATGTGGCCGCTCATCTCGCCGGCCAGTTCCGCGTGCGATTCCTTCATCTTGGCCTTGATCAGCGAGTGGCCGGTGCGCCACATGATGGGATTGCCGCCGCGCTTGCGGATATCGTCGTACAGCAGTTGCGAGCATTTCACTTCGCCGATGAACGTCGCGCCGGGCTTGCGGGCCAGGATCTCGCGCGCGTAAACGATCATCAGCCGGTCGCCGAAGACTACGTTGCCCGTTCTCGTCCACGGCGCCGATGCGGTCGGTGTCGCCGTCGAATGCGATGCCCAGATCGGCGTCCTTGCCGGCGCACGGCGACGGCCAGGGCGTCCAGATTTTCGAGCACCGTGGGATCGGGATGATGATTGGGGAAGCGGCCGTCCATTTCGAAGAACAACTCGGTGGCCTCGACAGTTCAGCCGTTCGAGCAGGCGATGCATCACCGGACCGCCGGTGCCGTTGCCCGCATCGATCACCACCTTGATGCGCCGTGCGAAATGGAACTGCGCGGCCACTTCGTTCACGTACGGCTCGACCACATCCACGCTGCGTTCGCTGCCCGCGCCGGCCAGGAAGTCGCGCCGCTCAATCAGGCGGCGAATCTCCTGGATCTCCTCGCCATGAATCGTGGAAGACCCGCACACGATCTTGAAGCCGTTGTACTCGGCGGGATTGTGGCTGCCGGTGATCATGACGGCGGCGTCGGCTTGCAGGTGGAAAACGGAATAGTAAAGCAGCGGGGTGGGCGCCACGCCGATATCCGCGACTTGACAGCCGCTGGCCTTTAGGCCGCAGAGCAGCGCGTTGCGCAGGCGTTCGGAACTGAGCCGGCAATCGCGGCCCAGATTGACGCGATCGCCGCCGTGCCGCCGCAGATAATGTGCCGGCAGCGCGGCCAAGCAGTTCCACGTCGACGTCGCGCAGTTCCACATCGGCGACGCCGCGGATATCGTATTCGCGAAAGATAGATGGGTTGAGCACTAAGAAGAAAGTATATCGTGGGGCTGCCTCTCAGGCTGCGGACCCGCTCTCAGCGGGTCCGCGCAAACTCAGCGCGGCTCGCCGCGGCTATCGAATTTCGTGCCGCCGGCCAACACCTCCCGCACGCGACCGCGATTGGCGCCGGCCTTCCCCGCGGCTTCCGCCATGGTGCGCACCGCCTGCTCGACTGACGCATCCGGCGGCAGGCGAAAGATCCACGGGATATTCAGCGCCGTCAGTGACCGGTCGCCAGAGAGCGCGATCAGCGGCACGAACAGCTTCACCGCCAGTTGTTCGGCCAGGTGGCTGGAATTCCGGTCGGTCGCGATCATCCCGATCAGGCGCTCCTGCTCCATCAACTCCACCAGCGCCGAGGAGGACTTGCCCCATTCGCCGTTCGCGGCGATGCCCACCAGCTTATACTTCGGCCCAGCGGCGCGCTGCAGTTCCGCATTCGCCGCCAGCTGATCGGCCTGCGGTCCGAAAATGCCGATACGCGCTTCGCCTGGCGGATTGTCCGCCAGCGGCGGCCCGTTGTAGGCCACGGTATCCTCTTCGATGCGCGCGTACGCCTTCTGCATGGGTTCGCGGCGGAAGTCGGCTTTCCCATTCCGGATCGTACCCAGAAACAGCGGCGCAATGTTCTTCGCGTTGGGATCGAAGATCATCTCGCCGGTCACGCCGCGATAGCTTTCCAGAGCATAGAACACATCCCGGATGCGGGCGCGGTTCAGGCCGGCGCGGCAAATCGAATCGAGTAGAATGCGCATGCCGTCGTAGCCCAACGAGGCGAATGCATCCGGCGCGCTCTCGAAACGTTTCGTAAAACGCGCACGGAAGCCGGTCCACACCGGGTCGTCGCGCGTCGGATCGTACGGAAAGACAAATTCCAGGCCCTCGGCGGCTGGTCCGGCGATGCGCAGCATTTCGTCTCCATACACGCGAAACGCGCCAAAGACGGGCTGACGCATACCCATCTCGCGCATCTGTTTCAGGATATTGCCGGCCGGAACCTGGTCGGCCCACAGGACGACTGCATCCACATTGGAGTCCTGAATCACCTTGAGCTGGTGGCGGAAATCCGTGTCGCCCGGCATATACTTCTGCTCGATGACCACTGGATCTCCGAGCCGGCGCGAAACGTCGCGGAACTTGATTACACCGAAGCGGCCATAGCGCTCGTTCACGCGCAGCAACGCCACGCGGTGAAGCCCCAGTTCCGTATAAATGCGCCGCGCCAGCGTGTAACTTTGCACGCGGTCGTCCTGAATGGCGGTCAGCAGCCACGGAATGATAGTCTCCGGAATCGTGGGATCGGTGGCTGCCGTGTTGACGATCGGCAGCTCCGATTTCAACGACACGCGCAGCGCGATATGCGTGGTGTCGCCGCTGATGGAACCCAGCATCGCCCAATCCTGTTCGTCGTAGGACATCTTGACGATTTCATTGCTCGACGCGCCCCAGATGGCGGAATCGTTGTGCACCATCAGCTTGAATGGTTTGCCGCCGTATCCACCCGCGGCGTTGGCCTCTTCGATGGCCAGCGTGGCGCCGTTGAGCATCATGCGCCCGAGGGCTTCGTCGCGATGTTCCTTGATGGGCCCCAGGAAGCCGATACGCACCTCGGTGAGGGCTTTCAGATCGGGTGCGGGAACATCGCGCGCCGCGCCGTTGAACTCGACGGTCTTGGTGTAATTCTCGTAGTACGGCTTGGTGAAGCGCGAATATGGACGCATGTCCCCCGGTTCGCCGGCGTACGGCTCCATGGTGCGCGTGGGCGGCGGGCCGGGCGGATTCGCGCCGCAGGAGCAAGGGCCGGGCGATTGGGCCAGCGCCGCGCCGGCCGCCATGAGTAACAAAACGAGCCGCACAGTAGCCCTCCTTTAGTGGGTGCCGTTGGTCCGCCGCGGCGTTTCGGCCGGATTGCGGAACATGACGATGGCTTCGCCTTCCACCAGCAAATCCGGACGGCAGAGCTTCGCCTGGATGCCCGTCGACGCCGGCAGCGGATCCAGGCACTCCTCCTGGTAGAACGCGGTGCGCTCCTCGTTGAAAGCGCGGTAGTCCCGGTCCATGTCGCGCAAATAGTAAGTGGTGCGCACCACGTCATGCCAAGTGGCGCCTTCCGACTCCAGCAGCCCGGTGATGTTATAAAACATGCGACGGCATTGTGCCCGGAAGTCACCCACGTGTACGGTGTCTCCGTTCTCGTCGATGCTGGCTGTGCCGGAAATCAAGAGCACCACCAGCCCGTTCAGGTCCAGGCGCATACCGCGCGAGAAAGAACTCGGCCGGTCGTAATCGAAAGCCTCGTTCAACACACGCAAATCGGTGACGGCCCGTTTCTGGACGGCGGCCCCACTCATCTCAGCGATCGCTTCTTCGACTAACATTCTGACTAACCTCCTGTTGAATTAGTACCCCATGGCTCAGCCCTTTGGCTGTAGCCACCCATAGGTCGTTCCCCTGAAAATCGACTCCAAAAATATAGTTGTGAGCGGGCGCCGTATCGGTTTCGACCCGGCTCACTTTACCCGCGGCGTCGCGCACCAGCATCTCCGGCTTGCCCGTCTGGAGAGCAGGGCGGTAGACTGCCCAGTTTTCGCCATCGTAGTAAGCCAATCCTTTATCAGTGGAAAACCAAGCGCGGCTGCCGTCCACGCCTTTCACCTGGTTTAGAAAATCGCTGGGCAGGCCGCTGTCTTTCTGCATGAAGTTATGCCAGTTGCGGCCGTCGTAGCGGCTGGCGCCGAAGTAAGTGGCCACCCAGAGAATCTTGTCCTGCTCCATCCAACTTACAGAAGTGGTGATTTCGTGAATGAGACCTTGGTCCTTGAATAGCACGATCTCGTTCTCGCCGTCCGGATCGTTGTAGTCTTTCCATCTCTCGGTCCAGACGTCGAATTCGAGCACACCCGCGCCCCACACCGCGTAATATACTTTGCTGGTGCCGGCGCTCACGCCGTAAGTCCAGATCTCGTACATGGGCGTGTTGCGCTCATTGTACAAGCTCCATTCGCCGGTACGCGTATTCAGACGGCTGGCGCCCGCGGCCGTGGCCACCCAGACGTAATCACCCTGCACGGTGACGCCGTAGACCACATCATTGGCGAGGCCGCTATTGAGCTGCGTAAAATTATCGAAGCGCCCGGCGGAGTAGCGGCTTAGCCCGCCCATGGTGGCGGCCCACACGTCGTGGGTTCTCTGGTCGACGGCCACATTGGTGACCACGCGGTGCACCAAGCCATCCGCGGGCCGAAACACCCGCCATTTACCGTTTTCGTAGAGGCCGAGGCCGTTTTCGGTGGCCGCCCAGATGCGCGATCCATCCACCGCCACGTTGAAAACGCGATTGTCCGGCAGACCGTCGGCGGTGGTGAAGTTCTGCCAGCGGTAGCGCGGCATAGGCTGCGCGGAGGCTATCAGCGGCAGAAAAGTCAGAGTGGCTAGCCAGTGTTTCATAACGTTTTCAGATACTCAATCAGATCGTTGAGTTCGTCCTTGACCAGGTCGTTAGTTACCCCGTGTGTGTCGTTAGTGTTGAACACGGTCCAGATTTCTTCCAGGCTGCGCGCCGAGCCGTCATGCAGATAGGGCGCGGTGAGGGCGATATTAGTCAGTTGTGGAACGTCGATGATAGGCGACCGGTCTGACCATTTACCGCTGCCCACGTCTACCTGCGTTTGATTGGTATAGTGACGGCCCGCGTGGCAGAATCCGCATTGATTATCCTGCGGGATGGGTGTGCCGTTCTTGCGGACGGTGCGCTCGAAAATATCTTTGCCGCGTTCCTGTGCCGCTGTCAGCTCGCCATTTGGCAGGCGAAAACGGTTGGGACGCACGGGAATCGACTTGACATAACTGACAATGTCACTCAGTTCCTGTTTCGAATAACTCTGCGAGCGATAGAAATACTTCTCGGTGCGCGGCCCGCATTCGGTTTCGAGGTCCGGATTGCCGCCGTTCCATTTGAATGGCTCAGTACCGTCGATGTCCTCCAGCAGCCGATTGTCCACAATGTCCTTGCCGAAACCGTCCGGCTCCAGGTCCCATTGCAAACCGTCGAAAGTGGATTCGATGTGACAGTTGGCGCAACTGAAGCCGCCGTGAAAGGCGAAGCGCGCGTCGTAGAACAGGCGCTCGCCCCGGTGTTGTGGGGTGAGTTCCGCCGGAGCACCGAGTTCGATGGTGCGTGCCAGTTTGCGCGCGGCCGTGTCGATCACGGAAACGGTGTCGTCCAGCCGATTGGCGACATACAGCCACGTGCCATCGGGCGAAAGCACGATGCCCTTGGGGCCGCGACCCACCGGAATGCGCGCGGCCACGAAGTGCGCGGACGCCGACAAGTCGTCGCCAAGAGCACGCCGCTCGCGGGGCGATGCTGCGCGTGTGAATTCCAGCAGGCGTTTGACATCGATCACCGTCACGCTGTCCGCGCCGGTAGTCGAAATATAGGCCGCGCTCTTGTCCGGGGCGATCGCCACGCCGAATGGCATGGCGTAATACTGCTCGAGCTCGTCGATCAGGACCTGTACCGGTTCGCCCACATCGGCGCCAAACAGTGTCAACGAGTCCCCAAATACCCAGCCGTGCTCGACATGCGCCAACGGGATGAGGTTCTTCGGCCGCAACTGGCAGGCGATCCCCAGGCGGCCGTCGCGAGAGAACGCCACATGAAAGACGCCGGCGACATTGGGGAGCGGCTGGCGCTCGCGGACGATCTGCTGTGCGGTGTCTATGACTGTGATCTCAGAGTTCGGCGGTTCCCGATGACGGCCGATATTCGGATAGATATGCGTGCAGTAGATAGACTGGCCGTTAGGCGAAGGTGTCAGATAGCTGGCGCCGCGTCCGGCCGTCAGGCGTCGTGCTTCCATGCCGGTCGAGAGATCGATTACAGAGATATCGTTGCTAATGCGATTTGCGGTGAAGATTGCGGCGTCGTTGGCAAAGACGGCGTTTGGTTCGAATCCGGTTCTGAGAGTACGCTTGACTTGCAGGGTGTGGGTATCGATAACCGAGACAGTGTCACTCCACGAGTTGGCCACAAACGCGAACCGCCGGGTGAGCCATAGACCTTTGGGCACGCGGCCAACAGGCACGCGCCCCGCAATCTTGCCGGTGTTAGTGTCGGCAACGACTAACTCATCGGTACCCTCGCAAAGCACAAATAAGCGGGACCCATCCGTCGATACTGCCAATTCAACTGGCGAAGGGTAGCGCAAGACAGCAGCGCAAAGAGCGCCGACACTCACCAAGACGCCGAGCAGAATGCGGCTCAGGCTCCCAGCCTGCGGCGGCCTCGTAGGCTGCCCTGCCTGAGAGTTTTCAATTGTCCGCCGCGCTACAGTATTATGTTTCCTAAAGTGCGGCGCCTGCCCTACCTGTACGTGATCGGCCGGCCCATCTTCGTCACTTTCCGCCTGCACGGCTCTCAGCCAGCCAACAGAGCTTTGCCGCCGTCGAAGCTCACTTCCGGACAAGCGTTCGTAGCAATGGACAGATTGCTCGATACAGCCCGCAGTGGTCCCATGTTCCTGAAGCAGCCGGACATTGCGCAACTGGTCATGGACTCGATTGATTATGGCGCCGGGATCGGGCACTACCAACTGCACGCGTTTGCGATCATGTCCAATCATGTTCATCTACTGCTTACACCGCATACCCGATCTCAAAGCTGCCCCCAGGTAGCCTGAGTTACGTGTCACTTCTCCTCCACAGTGACCACCCTGTCCGCCGCCACATCGCGCAACGTTTGTACTTTGCCGCTCGGCCACGTAATCGTGACCATGTCCGCCCTCGCCGCCGCACCCAACCCAAAATGCACCCTCGCATCATCCTGCGAAAGATAGCCCGACCCCGCCACGTGCTCCGCCTGCTGCTTGTGACCGCCCGCGGCCACCTCGATCTTCGCGCCGATCCCATCCCGGTTGCTTTTCCGGCCCACGAGTTTGAATGCCAGCCAATGGTTCGCGCCGGGCGAAACATTGCGCAGTAAGTAACCGGGCCCTCCCAGGTTCACCATGAACAAACCAATTTTGCCGTCGTTGTTGTAGTCCGCGAAGCACGCGCCGCGCGCCACCGTCTTCAAATCGAAGAATGGGCCGGCGGCGTTCGAAACGTCCGCAAAGCGCCCGCCGCCCAGGTTGCGAAAGACCGAGTGTTCCTGCGGCACCATCTGGATCAACCCGCCGTGCGCGATAAATATATCGCGCAGCCCATCGTTATCGAAATCGTAGAGGCCGGTGCCCCAGCTCACATACTGCCCGGTCAGTTGCGAGATGCCGGCCGCTTCGGTTATATCGCTGAAGTCAGTGCCGCTGTTACGCAGCAGCCGGTTGTACTTGGAATCGGTGATCCAGATTCCCACGCGCCCGGTGTTCTCGAAGTCCGCAAACACCGGTCCCATGGCGGATGTATTTTCGCCGTTCTGCCCATACGCCACACCGGATTCGACGGCCACTTCCGAGAATGTCCCGTTACGATTGTTGCGAAACAGGAAGTTCTCGGTCTTGTCATTCGCCACGTAGATATCCGGATAGCCATCTCCATCGAAATCTCCGGCAGTCACCCCCATGGCGCGACCGATGTACTTACCAATACCGGATTTCTCACTCACATCTGTAAATGTGCCGTTGCAGTTATTGTGGAATAGCATACTAGAACTGCCGGCATAGTCCAGCGGACCGGGATAGTTATCTGCGGCGTAATAGGCGCGGTACTTCGGATCGAACTTTACATAGCGGCCGATGAAGAGGTCCACGCAGCCATCGCGATCGTAATCGAGCCATGCGGCGCCGATCGACCAACCCGGCACATTCAGTCCAGCCTTGGCTGTAACATCTTCAAAGGTGCCATTGCCTTTGTTGCGGTAGAGCGTCACATGGCCATAGCCGGTGACCAGCAGATCCACGAAGCCGTCGTTATCGAAATCCGCGGCGATGGCCGCCATGCTGAACAGATCCGCGCCCACGCAGGCCTCGCCGGTGACATCGGTGAATTTGCCGTTGCCATCGTTGCGATAGAGGTGATTGTGCGGCGGCGTGGCGGGAGGCTGGCGCAGTGGATAAGGATGGATGTCCTCGCCCAGCGGCTTGCCGCTGGTGACATAGAGATCCGGCAGACCGTCGTTGTTATAGTCAAACCAGACGCAGCCGGCGCCCGTGCTTTCGAGCAGCGAACCCAGCTTGCGCGCGCCAAAGCTGTGGGTAAACTGGATGCCGGAAGCGGCCGTCGCATCCTCAAAGCGAATCGTAGCGGCCGGGCGGTCCGCGGACCATGCCAGTCCCGCGAACAAAAGCCCTGCGGCGCATCTCTTCATCATGGCTTCCCTCCCAGCATCTGTACCGGCACATCCGCGCGCAGCAACACTTTCGGCACGGCATTCTCGGGCGCGCGCTCCGGACCCGCGTGGCAGCCGACGCACACGCGCTGTTCGCCGCTCCGCATCCAAAACCAGCCGTGCTCGCTCGCGATCATCCGGCCGGATCGGTCCCGCAACTCCACCCGCAAGGGCTGGTCGCCCGGCACGTGGAGGAAGAACGAGCCATCGCTTTCGACCGCTGTCTCGCCGAGCAGCGCCGGCTTGCCCTCCGCACCCTGGCTGTAGAGCCGCACGCGGCCGATGGATCCCTCGGTTATCGCGGTCTTCGATGTATAAGCGTTGAGACAGAGCAGATTGGCGCCGGCCCAGTCGTGCAAGCCCGACGGAAACCGCAGCGGGACCTCGCGCGCGGCCAGCAGCACCGGCTCCGCGCCGGGCGTGTCCATCAGCTTGGCGAGTGCGCCGCTCGCCGGATTCAAGCTATGGATGGCGTATGCCCTGCCGGCGTTCGGGCGGAAAGCCACCAGCCATTCGATGGGGGAGACCTCGGCCAGCGGTCCGGCGAACTCCCCTGCGCGCACCGGCACACCATCAGTCTGCGTGGTCCGCGCCGAAGTGAAGCGCGCAAAGCCTTTGCCGGTAGTGAACACAATATCGCGCGATGCCAACTGCCGCCCGCTATGTCGGGTCACCCCGTGCTCGCAGCGATAGGACTCCACACCGCTGCCATCCGGGTAGACGGTGTATAAGTCGCCGTCGGCTTCGTATAGCACGCGCCCGTCGTGGAGCACGTCGCAGGTCAAGTAATTTCCTGGCGCATAGGTGATGCGAAGGGTCTGACCGCCAGCGATCGCCGCCACTTCGAGCTGATAACCTTGCGCCGTCTTGCGCGCGTAGACGATCTTGTCATCCGGCAGATACAAAGGGCGAATGGAATCCTCGCGCCCGGCGGCGATCGAACGCGGTGCGCCGGAGGTCACCGGCACTTCCCAAATCTGCCACGGATCCTCGCGGCGCGGCTTGCCGGCAAAGAGCACGCGCAGGCCGTCAAATGAGACTTCCGGATCGGCAGAAGCGAAAAAGCCTGGCGCCAGGTCGCGCGATCCTCCCGCGTTGACCATGCGTATGGCTGCTCCCCGGGAGAAGCGCTCCTGCCCGTGCTCCCAGGCATCCGGATCGAAACCCGGCGCCGCTGTGTACACGTATGCGGGAGTGCGCAGAGCCTCGCCGGAGCCCAGTGCCAACAGGCTTCCAAACCATAAGACGCCCGCCGGTAGCCACCACAATCTTGCGATTCGCCCGATACGGGTGTACATATAAGTATTTTGAGACCTGTTAGCCTTAATACCTGAAGCTTGGATCTTATCGCGGCGTGCGGGACTTTACAATAACCTGATGATATTAGTGCGTTGAAACTACTGCGCCAATCAAATCATGAACCTGGCCAATCTCCGCCGCAGCGATTCAGGGATCTCCACTTCCATCTCGCAGGCATCGCCCACATAGCGGGTGTCCAGCACCCGGCCGAGGTCGTGCACCATCGAGATACGTGCGGATTCGCCGAGGGGCACGCGCAGGCGTGCGCGCACGATAGGATCAAATGGCAAGACTTCGTCGATGGCCGCCAGCAGCCCGTCGATTCCCTGCCCGGTAAGCGCGGACACAGCCACCGCGCGCGATTCGGCCGCCGCGCCGGAGTCACCCAGCAAACGACTGCGGTACGCTTCGACATCCGTACCGGCTTCGGGCAGCCTATCCATTTTGTTCAAAACCAGGAGTTGGGGAATCGAGGCCGCATCGATTTCCGCCAGGACTTTGAGCACGTGCGCGGTCTGCGCGGTGGCATGCGCCGCGGAGACGTCCACCACGTGCAGTATGAGGGTGGCATCGGTGACCTCTTCCAGGGTGGCGCGGAAGGCTTTCACCAGCGTAGGCGGTAAGTTCCCGATGAAACCCACCGTGTCGCTGAGCAACACCCGGCGGCGGGAAGGCAGCACTACGGGGCGAACCGTCGGATCGAGCGTGGCGAACATGCGCGCATCGGCCAGCACGGACGCCTGCGTAAGGCGGTTGAAGAGCGTGGATTTTCCGGCATTGGTATAGCCGGCCAGCGCGATGGTTGGCAATGGTACCGCGTTTCGCTTGCGGCGATGGAGCGCGCGTCCGGCGCGCACACTCTCCAGATCTTCTTCGATCTTTTTGATGCGCCGGTGGATGCGCCGGCGATCGGTCTCCAGTTGCGTCTCACCCGGACCGCGCGTGCCGATGCCGCCGCCCAGCCGGGACATCTCGATACCCCTGCCGGTCAGCCGCGGCAAGAGGTAATTCAACTGCGCCAGCTCCACTTGCAGGCGGCCCTCCCGCGTACGCGCGCGCCGCGCGAAAATATCCAGAATGAGCTGCGTGCGATCGATCACCCGGCACGCCAATGCCTTCTCCAGATTGCGCTGCTGCGTCGGCGTCAGATCGTGATCGAAGATGACCAGGCCGGCGTTTACAGACTGGCACAGTTGTGCTAATTCCTGCACCTTGCCTTGGCCGACCAGCGTGGCCGCTTCGGGCGCGGCACGGGATTGGATCAGATAGCCGGCGATCGCGGCTCCGGCGCTGGACGCCAGTTCCGAGAGTTCTTGTAGGGATTCCGCGCCGTCCGCGGGACCAAAGTGCGCCCCACCACGGCGGCTCTTCCACTCCAACCCCACCAGGATCGCCCGCTCCGGCTGTGTTTGGGGGGTGTGTGCGATCCCTAGACCTCCGGCGTTTCCGCCTGCCCCGCCTGGGCGGATAACGGGACGGCCGCCGCCGACACCTGTGCCGATTGCGACCCGCCGCCGTAGGAGTGGGACGTCTTCAATGTCACCACCGTGGAGATAGCATGTTTGAAGATCAGTTGCTCCTGATTGTTGGTTTCCAAAACCAGTGAATACTTATCGAAACTTTTGATGCGGCCGGAAAGTTTCACCCCACTCATTAAATAGATGGTGAGGACAATTTTGTCTTTGCGCGCGTTGTTTAAAAAACTATCTTGAATGTTCTGCGCTGGTTTATCCATGATTCCCCCAAGAATGTTTCGGGGCCAAACGGCAAATTCCGATTGGGCACCAAATATTGTAACCGAACAGCGGCCTGTACGCTTGGCGGCGGGCAGCCGCACTCCCTGCTTTACTGTCTGCCGCGACCGCGCATGCCTGAGTTTCTGTTAACCTAAAAGCCATAACCGCGCTTAATAGTACCGGTGTCGCTGGCGACGGTCGGCCCTGCCGAAAGACACTGCTGGTCCTCTTGCTGTTAGGTCTGGCTCTATTAGGCCAATCGTCTGCTTTGGCCTCGCCGGAATCGCACCACGCATCCGATCATTGCTGCCTGCTGTGTCACGTCGGCCCGCTCCCATTTCTGCAGACTACCACCACGGCCGCGGTGACGCCCGTCTTCAGCGTCGTCTGGCTCGCGCCAACGCCGGATCTCGAAACTACAACCCAAGTATTGCGTTCCGCCAGTTCTTCGCGCGGCCCTCCCGCCTGACTCTTCCAACTGCCGTCCCAGTTGTGTAAGGAGAGAAGAGGAGTTTTAGCCATGCAGATCGCAGCGTTATGCATTGGCATGCGGCGATTCCCTTTTGCCGCATGTGCCCCCACAGCCTTACTGGCAGCGTTGGGCTTATCGCAACTGGCTTGCGGGCACAAGAGCGCCGAAAGCAAGCCCACGTCCGAGGCAAACGTCCAGGCGGGTCTTTTCACCGTGCCGCAAGATCAGCTATCCCATCTGCAAATCACGCAGGTGGCGCGCGCCTCGTGGGACGTGGCCGTCCACACCACCGGCACCGTGGATTGGGATCAGGACCACACTACCCAGGCCATCACGCAGGTGAACGGGCCCATCAGCCGCATCATGGTGGACGTTGGTACGCCCGTCAAGAAAGACGAGCCGCTGCTTTACGTCTCCAGTCCCGACGTGGCCAACGCTATCGCCACCTATCGCAAGGCGCGCAATCGCGAGCAATTCAACAAGCGCATCGCCGACCGCATGAAGGAGATGCTGGACCATGGCGTAGTGGCGCAGAAGGACTACGAAAGCGCCATGGCGGATTACAACGACGCCACTACCGACGTCCAGAACAGCCTGCAGCCGCTCCGTATCTTCGGCATCACCGCGCAGGAGATCGACCAGGCCGAGAAGCAGGGCACCGCTATCAGCACCGAATTGGCGGTGCGCTCCCCCATCTCCGGAGTGATCGTACAGAAACTCATCTCGCCCGGCATGTTGATCGAAGCCGGACAGACCGTCTGTTTCCAAATCAGCGATGTTTCCACCGTGTGGGTGCAGGGCCATATTTTCGATCGCGACCTGCCCTCGGTGCGCAACGGCGATCCGGTGGAAGAAACGAATCCGTCGTTCAATCGCGGCTTCCGCGGCGTAATTTCCTATATCGGGTCGTTCGTTGACCCGAACACCCGCACCACGCCGGTGCGCATGGTGACGAGCAATCCCGGCGGCCTGCTGAAGAAGGACATGTTCGTGGACGCGGTCATCCATACCAACCGCCGGAACAACATCCTGGTGGTGCCGGTGGCGGCCGTGTTGCGTGATGACAAAAACGAGCCGATCGTTTACGTCGAAGCCGCGGCCGGCAAGTACGCGCAGCGCTCCGTGACCATCGGTGCGCAGCAGAACGGCATGGTCGAGATTGATAGCGGACTGAAGCAGGGCGAAAACGTAGTGGCCGACGGCAGCCTCTTCCTGCAGTTTGCTAACGCGATTCAATAGAGCGAAAAAAATAATGATCGCGAAACTAGTCTCCTTTGCTCTCCGGCAGCGCTTTCTGGTCGTGATTGCCTCGCTGGCGCTGATGATCTGGGGCGCTTTCTCTTTTCAGAAGCTGCCCATCGACGCCTATCCGGATCTTTCGCCGCCGCACGTGGAAATCATCACGCAGTGGCCGGGTCACGCGGCGGAAGAAGTGGAACGGCTGGTCAGCATTCCGATCGAAATCGAAATGAACGGCATTCCCCGGCTGGAGGCGCTGCGGTCCATTTCGCTCTACGGACTTTCCGCCATCGAGATGAATTTCGAATACGGCGCAGATCCGTATTTCGTGCGCGAGCAGGCTTTCGAGCGCATGGCCAACGCCAATGTGCCCGACGGTCTCGAACCCAACATCTCGCCGCTATTCAGCCCCAGCGGGTTGATCTACCGCTACGTGATTCAGAGTCCGGACCGCTCGCCGCAGGATTTGAAAGTCATCGAGGATTGGGTCCTCGAGCGCCACTACCGCTCCATACAGGGCGTAGCGGACGACTCCGGTTTCGGCGGCACGACCATGCAATATCAGGTGCTGCTGGATCCCGCCAAACTGTTCGCTTACGGCGTAACTGTGCCTCAGGTGAGCCAGCAACTGAGTGACAACAATTCCAACGCCGGCGGCGGATTCTATTCGCAAGGCGGGCAATTTTATTACATCCGCGGATTGGGGCTGGTGCGCGATACGGCGGACATCGGGAACATCGTTCTCTCGGAAAAGAACGGCATTCCGGTTTACGTGAAAGACATCGCCAAGGTGGAGATCGGTCATGCGCCGCGGCTCGGCCAGTTCGGGTACATGCGCCAGGACGAGGCCGTAGAAGGCGTCATCCTGATGCGCGTGGGTGAACAGGCGCAGGTCATTCTGCGGCGTGTGGAAGAGATGACCAAGGATCTCAACGAACACGTGTTGCCGCCGGATGTGAAGGTGGTGCCGTATTACGACCGCCAGGGCCTGATCGAAGAAACCACCAAAACGGTCGAAGACAACCTGTTGCGCGGCATGCTGCTGGTGCTGGTGATCCTGGGCCTGTTCCTGTTCAGCGTGCGCACGGCACTGATCGTGGCCGTGACCATTCCCTTCGCCCTGATGTTTTCGTTCATCTGTCTCGACTGGCGCCATATTCCCGCGAATCTGCTCTCCATCGGCGCGATCGATTTCGGCATCATCGTGGACGGCTCGGTGGTGATGGTGGAGAATATTTTCCGCGAACTGGCAGCGCGGCATGAGGATGATGCGGCGGGAGGAAAGGGACCCCAGCACCTGCACTTTATCGAAGTCATCCGCGCCGCGGCGCGCGATGTGGAACGGCCGATCTTCTATGCCATCGCCGTCATCATCGCGGGGTATCTGCCCATTTACGTGCTTACCGGGCCATCCGGCCGGCTGTTCCAACCGATGGCTGATACCATGTCGTTCGCCCTGTTGGGCGCTTTGCTCTGCGCCCTGACGCTGCTGCCGGTGCTGTGTTCGTTTTTCCTGCGGAAGCACGTGCACGAGCCACGCAACCGGATTTACGAAGCGATTCGCGGCTTGTACGGCCGCGTGCTGGGTTGGTGCCTGCGCAACCGGCTCATCACCGTGGCCGTGATTCTGATGATCTTCTGCGCTTCGCTGCTGCTGATTCCAACCATCGGCGGCGAGTTCATGCCGCACCTTGATGAAGGCGCATTGTGGGTGCGCGCCACTACCCCATACACCATTTCCTTCGAAGAGGCTTCCAAGCTCTCGCCACAGATCCGGAATATCCTGCTGAGCTTTCCGCAGGTGACCACAGTAGCCAACGAGTTGGGCAGGCCGGACGACGGTACGGATTCCACCGGCTTCTTCAATAACGAATTCTATGTGGGCCTGAAACCTTACAACGACCGCGCCTGGAGCGACAGCATTCGTACCAAGCCCGACTTGACCAAAGCCATCCAGCAGAAGCTGGCGGCATTTCCGGGCATCATCTTCAACTACACGCAGCCGGCCGAGGATGCTGTGGACGAAGCCGAGACCGGCTTGAAGAGTTCGCTGGCGGTGAAGATCTTCGGCCCGGAGTTGTCGACCCTGGAAGACAGGGCGGTACAAGTGAAGAACGTGATCGCGAGGGTTCCTGGCATTACCGGGATCACGGTGGTCCGGGAACTCGGGCAGCCCAGCCTGGTGATCACGCCCGATCGCGGCAAGTTGGCCCGTTACGGGCTGAATGTCAGCGACGTGAACACATTGGTGGAAACCGCCATGGGCGGCACGGCCGCTACCGAAGTAATTCAGGGAGAGCGGCAATTCGACCTGGTGGTGCGCATGCAGGAGCAATACCGCAGCGACGAAAACGCCATCAAGAGCCTGCTGATCGCCACGCCCGACGGACAATACCTGCCGCTCAGCCAATTTTGCGAGATCAAAGTAGTCAGCGGCGCGTCGTTCATTTACCGGGAGAACAACTCGCGCTTCATCGGCGTGCAGTTCAGCGTGGAGGGCCGCGACCTGGCCAGCGCGGTCGGCGAAGCCCGCCAAAGAGTAGCCGCGGCGGTGAAGCTTCCCATCGGTTACCGGTTCGATTGGGGCGGCGAATATAAGGAATACCTGGCGTCGCTGGAGCAGATGAAAATCATTTTGCCGTTGACCGTGCTATTGATCCTCTTAATCCTGTTTGCGCTGTATGGAAATCTGAAATTCCCGCTAATCATTTTTTTCAGCGTGCTGGTGACCGAGCCGGTGGGCGGATTGGCGGCGCTGGCCATAACGCATACCAATTTCAGCGTGTCGTCCATGCTGGGTTTCGTGGCCTTGATGGGCGTGGCGGTGCAGACCAGCGTGATCCTCTATTCGTTTATCAACAAGCTGCGGCTGGAGGGCAAAGACATCATGACGGCGACCCTGGAAGCGTCGCTGCTGCGGCTGCGGCCCATCATGATGACCGCGCTGGTGGCCTGCTTCGGCTTGCTGCCGGCAGCCATGTCCACGGGTATCGGCAGCGACTCCCAGAAGCCCTTCGCAATCGTCATCGTGGCCGGGCTGGCGTCGCGGCTGTTCCTGTCGATTTTCCTTTCGCCGGTGCTTTACGCGCTGGCGGCGCGAGTAGGCGATACTTTGCAGGTTTGATGTGGGGCAGGCCCGTGGCCTGCGGCGGGCCCTTAGTCCGCCACACAATCTTGAGGGAGCAAAAATGCGAGCGATGTGGCGTGTGCAAATCGGGTTCCTGGTATTCGGGTGTCTGCGAATCTCCGCTCAAACCACCCTCACGTGGCAACAGGTAAAGGACAAATTCGAGGCCGATAACCCCAACCTGCGCGCCGGCCAACTGAATATCCAGGAATCCAAGGCGGACGAGATCACCGCGTATCTGCGGCCCAATCCGGATATGACCGCCGGTATCGATCAGATACAGCCCTTCCCGGCTCCGGCCACTCCCTACCGCCCCTTCGGCTACTTGTTCCCTCTGCTTGCATTCGACTATCTGCATGAGCGGCAGCACAAGCGCGAACTCCGTCTTGAAAGCGCGCAGGGCGCCACCACTATCGCGGAATCGCAGCAACTCGATCTGGAACGCACGCTGCTCTTCAATTTGCGCAGCGCCTTCGTGCAAACCTTGCAGGCCAAGGCTCTGCTGGCAAATGCCAAGGAGAATCTGGATTACTTCGATAAAGAACTGTCCATCAACCGGGTCCGCTTCAAGGCCGGCGACATCGCGCGCGTGGATCTCGACCGGCTGGTGCTGCAGCGCGTGCAGTACGAATCCGACTATCAGACCGCGCTGGTGAACGCACGGACCGCCAAGATCACGCTGCTGTTGCTGCTGAACAGCCGCACGCCCGTGGATCAGTTCGATGTAACCGGACCTTTCGAGTTCCAGGATCAGGTGATGCCCCTCGATGAGTTTCACACCGCCGCGCTGGCCGCCCGTCCGGATTTGAAAGCCGCGGTCGAAACAGTCGACAAAGCCGTGGTCGATCACAAACTGGCCGTGGCGAACGGCTCCACGGATCCTACTTTCGGCGTGGATTTTGGACGCAACCCTCCGATCACGATTTACCTGGGAGTCAGCGTGAACATCCCGCTGCGCATTTTCGACAAAAATCAGGGCGAAAAGGCGCGCACCGAGATCGACATCTCGCACGCGCAACGGCAAAAGGATGCCGCCGAAGCGCAGGTATTCAGCGACGTGGATTCGGCCTATTACACATTGGTCAGCTCTGTGAATCTCTTGCGGCCCTACAAGGGCACTGATGGTTATCTGAACACGGCGGTGCGGATTCGAGACTCCATGTCATTTGCTTACCAACGGGGCCAGGCGGCACTGTTGGATTATCTGGATGCGCAACGGGACTATCGCGCCACCGAGGTCGCTTATATCAACCTGGTGGGCTCGTATCTGACTGCCGCGAGTCAGCTGAACGAAGCCGTAGGCCGCGAGATGGTTCAGTGAGAAGTAGCGGTAAAATAAACTCCAGTGCACCGTTTCGTACTCCACAACGAAGAAATCCGAGATGCCTCCGATAACCTGCTGGCGCCTGGACAGGTTGGCCTGCTCTCCGGCTGGGGCGTCTTCAGTACGATCCGTGTGGTGGACGGCGTCCTCTTCGCATTCGAGCGCCATTGGGCGCGCATGTGCAAAGACGCCGCTGCGCTGCGCGTGCCGCTGCCCTGCGGCCCTGAAGAGGTGCGGCGTAAGCTGCTCGAACTGGTGCAGGCTAACCAGGCATTCGACGCCACTCTGCGCGTGGTCATCGTGCGCAATACCGGCGGGATGTGGGAAGGGCCTCATATCGACCGCGCCAGCGACCTGATCGCACTCACCTCCCCAACTAAGGAATGGGGCACCGGGGTGCGTCTCAACTACACGCCGCACGCCCGCTATGCAGCGGGCGAGTTCGCCGGCGCCAAGATCCTTTCCTGGGCCATGAACCTGACCTGGGTGGAGCAGGCGCAGGCCCGCGGCTTCGACGAAACCATCCTCTTGAACGAACACGGCCAGGTCGCGGAGTGCACATCAGCCAATGTTTTCGCGGCAAACGGCGCCCGTGTCTGGACGCCGCCATTAACATCCGGCTGCTTGCCGGGCGTTACGCGACAACTGTTGCTGCACGAGATTGACGTCGCCGGGTACACCGTTGAAGAAAAGGTTTTGACCCCCGTGGATCTCGGGCAGGCCGCCGAAGTCTTCATCACGTCCACCACCCGGAACCTGCTGCCCGCGATCGAAATCGATGGCCGTGCCATGCCCCACGCCGGACCGGCCTGCGCGGCTTTGGGGGCGGCGCTGGGCGCTTATATTGACGCGTACGTTGCCTCCCACAAGGTAGTGACGGTATAGAAACGTCGTTTACCCGCCGAGGCTGCCCACTACTCGTCCGCCACCTTAATGACCAGCTTCCCGAAATTCTCGCCGCGGAACAGCTTTTGCAGCGTATCCGGGAACGTCTCCAGCCCGGCCACGATATCTTCGCGTGCTTTCAACTTGCCGGCCAGATTCCAGCCGACCAGCGCCTGCATCCCTTCCGCATACCGCGCCGCGTAATTAAAAACCACGAAGCCTTCCATCCGCGCATGATTGACCAGCAGCGACAGGTAATTCCGCGGGCCCTGAATTGCCTCGCGGTTGTTGTACTGCGATATCGCGCCGCAAATTATGACGCGCGCCCGGCGGGCCAGCATCGCGAGCGCGATGTCCAGAATCTCGCCGCCCACGTTATCGAAATAAATGTCTATACCTTTGGGACAGTGGCGCGCCAGCGCCTCGCGCACATCTTCACCCTTGTAATCTACCGCGGCGTCGAAGCCCAACTCCTCGACCACGTAGCGGCACTTCGCCGGCCCGCCTGCGATGCCAATCACCCGGCAGCCTTTGATCTTGCCAATCTGCCCGGTGACGGCGCCCACCGCGCCCGCCGCGGCCGAAACCACCAGTGTCTCGCCTTCTTTCGGCTGGCCGATATCCAGCAATCCGAAATAGGCAGTCAGTCCCGGCATGCCGAGCGCGCCCAGAAAGCGCGGCAAGGGCGCCAGCCGCGGATCGATCCTGGTCAGTTCCTTGGCTTTCGCGACGGCAAAATCCTGGACACCGGTCATACCCACCACGGTATCGCCCACCGCAAGTGACGCGTCATTAGAAGCCACCACGCGCCCGATGCCGCCGGCGCGCATCACCTCCCCTATGCCCACCGGCGCGATGTACGACTTGCCGGCGTTCATCCAGCCGCGCATGGCGGGATCGAGAGACAGGTACAGCACCTTAACGAGCGCCTCCCCGGGACCCGGCTCTGCGGCCGGCGTGGTGACGAATTCGAAGTCGCTGCGTTTGACCATTCCCACTGGGCGGATGGCCAGCTTGAATTGGCGGTTTTGGAGTGTGTTCATATCGAGATCAGCTTCGCACACTCCGCGGCTACTGAGGCACATGCGCGGCGTGTGGAGCAGGCAGGCATCGGTTTGCTCGTGCGCGTCGCGGCGCAGCGATTTCAGTTTCTGCAAGGCGCCGGTGGCCATGGCTTTCGCCGAGCCAACCGCGCAGCGGCGCGTCCATCTCCGGATCGCGTAGGGCACCGCCGTTGAATATCGCCAGTAAGGTCACCAAGCCAGCCGAAAAACCGTCGGATTGGCGTACGAATTTCAGCATGACGCCGTTACCGATCGTGGCACTGACGGCGACCGTCAACGGCATGACCAGCCGCCCGCCTTCCCGCAGGCGATCGAGCCAGATAGGTTGCGGATGCGTAACGCCGGCGTTGATCAGCATGGCATCGCAGGCGCCAGGATCGAACTGGGCGGCATCGCCCGCATGCACGACGACGTGTGGATAACCGGACAGATTCTCCCGCGCTCGCGCCACCAGATCCGGCCGCACATCAATAGCTACCACGCCCCCGTCGCGTTCGACCATTTCAGCCAGGATCGCGGTGTAGTAACCAACGCCGCAGCCCATGTGATACACGCGGTCGCCGGGCTTCAGATCGAGCGCCTGAATCCAGCCCGCCAACCCGCTGGGCTGGCCGTTGTTGATGTCCCTCTCGCGATCGATCGAGACCACGACATTGTGATACAGGTTCCGCGGGTCGCCGGTCGCGCGGTAGTTTGGCTGGCCCAGACCAGCGACCGCCATGACTCTCGCTTCGCCGGATGAAATGTGCCACGGCGGCGGTCCCAGAAATTGCTCGCGCGGCACGCGGGCAAACGCTTCGACCAACGCCGGCGATGTGAGGCTGGCTACCTGTTCGATCTCCTCGGCGTAGAAGCGGCGGTAATCGTCGAGTGTCATTCACCCCCCGTGGGCGCGCCTACAACAACTCGTTTTGCCGCGCGTACTGCAGCGCTTCAATGGCCGCGCCCCGCGCGCCCGCGGTATCGCCATTGGGCATGATGTAGATCGGAATATCCGACTGCTCCTGGCGCTGCGGCGGCATGCCGGCATGAATCTCGCCGACGAACCACCGCTGAAACTCCGCGCTGGTTTCGATGGCGCCGCCGCCCACCACCAGCGCATCCGGATCGAACGTGTTGATCATTTCATCGAAGAAGACGCCCAGCGCATGCGCCTGCACGCGGAAAATCTCCTTGCACATGAGGTCGCCTTTTTCCGCCAGGCCCCGCACCAGCTTGGCCGCCTGATGCAGATTTCCGATTTTGCCCAGTTCGTGGTCCGGATAACGGGGCAGGAAGTAGGGCAGAAAAGATTTCTCGATGGCGGTCAACGAGCACACCGATTCCAGGTCGCCGACGCGGCCGCAATTGCACTGCGGGATCAACCCGTCGATGCCGCGGATATTCTGATAGGGCAGCAGCACGTGTCCCAACTCACCACCGAAGCCCTTGCGGCCCTTCACGTCGCGGCCGTCGATGATCACGCCGCCGCCGAGCCCCGTGCCAATGACTACGGTAATGGACGTGGCCGCGCGCCCGGTTCCGAAAATATTGAAATGCCCCCATAACGCGCCGGCGTTTCCATCGTTCAAGTAGGTCACCGGGATGCCCAGCCGCTCCGCCAGGCTGCCCCGGATATCGTAACAGCCCCATTCGCGGTGCACGAAGTTGGTCGAGCCTTCCGCGCTCAGCACGCCCGCCGCGCTGGCCGGTCCGGGCGTGTCCAGTCCCGCGGCCACCACATCGGCCACCTGCAAACCCGCGTTTTCCACGGCGATTTTCAACCCGTCCACGATCTGCTGGAGGCAGACGGCGGGGCCCTGCTTGGATAGCGCGGGATACTCGCACAAACCTTCGATCAGGAACTGCTCCTGCGGACTGACTAACGTATAGTTGATGGCGGTTCCGCCAAGATCCACTCCGGCCACTACGCGCACGCGGCTTACCTCGATTTAGATGATTTGCATTCCTGCGTTCTTAGGATAGCAGGGCGGTGGTGGCCGGGCTTCCGCCCGCATCTTCAAAGTAACCCTGCCCATCCGCGCTGCGTCACACGCCCAGTAAGGAGAAGCCTCCATGAGATCTTGCGTGTGGTTGGCCTGTTTATCCCTAGGCACAGCGGCCGGCGCGTTGGCCGGTTTGAAGCCGGTCGCGTTCCGGCTGGCGAGCTTACCCGCCAGTGCGGAGCCGGGGCAAAAACTGGTTCTATGCGCCGCCAATATCGGCACGGGCAGCGTGGATGTGACGCTCGAGTTCATCAACGTCAAGACCGGCGGCGTGGTGATCGAGAAGACGGTCAGCTTAGAGCCGCTCGGGGCGGGCACCGCATCCCAGCCGTGTGTGACCACGGAAGTGGCGGCCGCTGCCAGCGCGCAGACTGCCGGTCCCATGGCGTCCTCCTTCGCCGCCAGTGGCGCCGCGAATGGCGCCGCCGCTTCGCCAACCGATGGAGAAGCGTTGCTGGTCGGGGTGGCGATGGTGCGAAAATCGCTCTTGTCATTCCGCGAAGCGCAGGTGACAGCCTCCATTCAAGTGATGGCGCCCGATGCCGACGGCATCATCCGCACCGTCCAGACCATCCCGCTCAGCCGCGCCGCCCATCCCTCCGATGGCGCGCCCGTGAATGCGCCGGCATCTTCCGGCGGCCATCACAAGTAGGTTGAATTCACACCCGCCTTGCGCTACCTTGTGATTTCCATAGGAACAGGCTGAGGTAAACCAATCCTGATATCCTATTTGGGGTGGGCCCACCCTCGGGGCTTGCGCCCCTTCCAGGAGGCTTTTTTCGAAATGCGACCAGTTTCTTCAACTACGCCCGGTCAGCCTAGTCGCCTGCCGGTCTTACGCGCAGCCCGCGCGTTCCTCCCGCTGTTGTGGACGGCCCTGTTGGGCGCACCGCTGATGGCGCAGGATGAAGGCGGCGAAGCCAGCCTGCACCTGCCCGACCTGAGCACCGCCCGTTTTCTGGGGGATAGCATCGGCGGCCACACCCTGTTGATGTTCGGCCTGCTGTTCTGCGTGCTAGGCATGATTTTCGGCCTGATCATTTATAGACGGCTGAAGAACATGGAAGTGCACAAATCCATGCTGGAAGTCTCCGAACTTATCTATGAGACTTGCAAGACCTATCTGGCCACGCAAGGCAAATTCCTCATCATGCTGGAATGCTTTATCGGCGTCATCATCGTGTTCTACTTCGGCTTTCTGAGGGATCTTGGGTTCGTTCAGGTCGGTACCATTCTGTTGTTTAGCGTGATCGGCATCGGCGGCAGCTACTCGGTGGCGGCCTTCGGCATGCGCGTGAACACTTTCGCCAACTCCCGGGCGGCCTTCGCCAGCCTGCGCGGCAAAGCCTTCCCCTGTTACGACATTCCCCTGCAAGCCGGCATGAGTATCGGCATGCTGCTGATCTCGGTCGAACTGATCATGATGCTGATCATCCTGCTGTTCATTCCGGGCGACCTGGCTGGCCCTTGCTTCATCGGCTTCGCCATAGGCGAATCGCTGGGCGCAGCGGCCCTGCGCGTGGCAGGCGGCATTTTCACTAAGATCGCGGATATCGGCGCGGACCTGATGAAGATCGTCTTCAAGATCAAGGAAGACGACGTGCGCAACCCCGGCGTGATTGCGGACTGCACCGGCGATAACGCGGGCGACTCGGTGGGACCATCCGCCGATGGCTTCGAGACTTACGGCGTCACCGGCGTGGCCCTGATCACCTTTATCCTGCTGGCAGTCAAGCAGCCCGAGATGCAGGTGCGGTTACTGGTCTGGATCTTCGTCATGCGCGTGATGATGATCATCTCCTCTGCGTTGAGTTACTTCATCAACGGCATGATCGCCAAGGCCAGATACGGAGATGCCGAAAAATTCAACTTCGAAGCGCCCCTGACTTCCCTTGTGTGGATGACTTCGCTCATCTCCGTCGGACTGACTTATGTGGTCAGCTACTTCATCATTCCGAGTTTGAACGGCGATACCAGCTTGTGGTGGAAACTGGCCACGGTGATTACCTGCGGCACCCTGGCCGGTGCGATCATCCCCGAGGGGGTGAAGGTATTTACCTCCACTCAGTCGCGGCACGTGCGCGAGATCGTCAATTCCGCGCGCGAAGGCGGCGCCTCATTGTGCATTTTGTCCGGTCTTGTGGCCGGTGACTTCAGCGCCTACTGGCTGGGCTTCTCCATCCTCGGCCTGATGAGCATCGCCTATGGAGTCAGCACCCTGGGCCTAGCCAGCCTCATGGTGGCGCCGGCCGTGTTTGCTTTCGGACTGGTGGCCTTCGGCTTCCTGGGTATGGGTCCGGTCACCATCGCGGTGGACAGCTACGGCCCGGTGACGGATAACGCCCAGTCCGTGTTCGAGCTTTCGACCATCGAGACGCTGCCAGGCATCGAAGCTGAGATCCAGCGCGATTTCGGATTCAAACCGAACTTTGAGAAGGGCAAGGAGAACCTGGAAGAGAACGACGGGGCCGGCAACACATTCAAGGCTACTTCCAAACCCGTGCTGATCGGTACCGCGGTAGTGGGAGCCACCACCATGATCTTCTCGATCATCGTGGCGCTCACTAATGGTCTGACGACCAACCAGGACAAACTCTCGATCCTCAACCCGCCTTTCCTCTTGGGTCTGATTGCCGGCGGAGCGGTGATTTATTGGTTCACGGGCGCATCCATGCAGGCGGTCACCACCGGCGCATATCGCGCAGTGAAATTCATCAAGGAGCACATTAAGCTGGAAAGCGCCGAAAAGGCCTCCGTATCCGACTCCAAGAAGGTGGTGGAGATCTGCACGCAGTACGCGCAGAAGGGCATGCTGAACATCTTTATTGCTGTGTTCTTCGCCACCCTGGCCTTCGCCTTCTTCGAACCGTTTTACTTCATCGGCTACCTGATCTCCATCGCCATATTCGGCTTGTTCCAGGCAATCTTCATGGCCGACGCCGGCGGCGCCATGGACAACGCCAAGAAAATCGTCGAGACCGAGCTGAACATGAAAGGCACCGAATTGCACGCCGCCACGGTGGTGGGCGATACGGTAGGCGATCCGCTCAAAGACACCAGTTCGGTGGCGCTGAATCCCATCATCAAGTTCACCACGCTGTTCGGCTTGCTGGCGGTGGAACTGGCGGTGTCGCTGAACAATAAGCAGGGCAACACGCTTTCGACCGTGCTCGGCGCGCTGTTCTTCCTGGTTTCGGTGACCTTCGTCTATCGCAGCTTCTACGGCATGCGCATCGAATCGAATTAAGAACTGCACCCTCTCAGAATCTTCGCAGCGCGCCTGCATAATCTGTGGGGCGGACCTCCAGGTCTGTCAGGATGGGCCTGCGGCCCACGAATAGTGATGAAAACCATGTGGGGCAGGCTCCCAGCCATGGCTTTCAGCCTGCGGCGGCCTCTCAGGCCGCCCGAACTGGGTTTCAACACGTTACGGTGGCTTTCGACCGTGCGCGGGTCCTCCAGAACCCGCCCCTCGCGCCTGGAATCAGCTGTTCCAAACGCGAGCGGGCCGACGTGGACGTCGGCCGCAGGGTAGTGGCATTGTTGGCTCTAGCCGGCGCGGGGCTTCAGCCCCCCGCCGCGCCGAATGTTTTGGTTGCGTCAGCCTGCTCCAAACGCTACGCTCGCAGGCGCTGGCGCAACCACCCGGCCAGTTCCGCAAGCGGCACGGTGCACTGTTCCCCGCTGGCCATTTCCTTCACCACCGCAGCCCCGTCGCTTAGCTCCTTGGGCGCCAGAAACACGGTGAATCGTGCGCCGCGGCGGTCCGCATAGCCGAAAAACTTTCCGGGTTTGCCGGCGGAGAAGGCCAGGTCCGTCTGGATGCCGGCAGCCACCAGTTCTGCGGCCAGGCGTGCCGCGTCCCGGCTAAGAGCCGCGTCAAACATTCCGACGCACACTTCCACATTCGGCTTGGCCGGCGAGAATCCCCTCAACTCGGTCAGGATCTCGGCGATCACCACATCCCCGAAACCCATGCCCACAGCCGGGCGCGCGACGCCGGTCATATCGGCAAACAGATTGTCATAGCGGCCGCCGCCGAAGATGGCGCGGAAGCGGCGCGCGGTATCGAATCCTTCGAACACCGCGCCGGTATAATACGAGAGCCCACGCACCACCCCGGAATCGAAGCGCAGGTATTCGCCGAATCCCATAGCGTCGGCCAGGTCCAGCAGGCGGCGCACCTCCTCCGCCGCGGGGCTGGCCGCCAGCGGCCCCCCGGACAGGCTGTCCGCGGCTTCACTGCCCAGTTGCCCAATCACTGCATCGGCCGTCTGGACCGCCAGACCTTTTTCGACCAGCAGCTCCTGCAAGGTCTCGACCGGCACTTTGCCCTTCTTGTCGAGGACCATGAAAACGTCCACATGCTGGTCCAGCGGCACGCCCAGTTCACAGAGCAAATAGGCCACTACCTGCCGGTCATTTATGTGGATGCGTACGTCTTGCGGGCCCAGACCCAAGGCCGCCAGCGCGCTCGTTACTCCCGCCAGAATCCAGGCCTCGGCCTGCACGGAAGGCTCGCCGACGATGTCCAGATTCCACTGGAAGTGTTCGCGTTTGCGGCCGCGGGTCATGCGCTCGTAACGGAAGCACTGGCCGATAGTCCACCATTTGGCCGGAAACACGATGTCCTGCGGCCGCGCGCTGATCATGCGCACCAATGAGGGTGTCACTTCGGGGCGTAGCGCCAGTTGCCGGTTGGATTTGTCCTCGAAGTGATAGATCTGCTGCGCCACCTCCTCGCCGGCCTTGCGTGCCAGCAGCTCGAAGGATTCCACCACTGGCGGCTCGAAGCGCTGGAAACCGTGCAGGGTGGATGCGGCAGTCCAGGCGGCGAAGATGCGGTCCCGCAATTCCAGGTCTTCCGGATAGAAGTCGCGCATGCCGCGCGGCGGTTCCAGCTGCATATGTAATTAGTGTAGTTCAACGGCCAATCTCCGCCCGGATTCCGCTGAGCAATTGCACTCGTGCGGGACTTCTTCAGTCCCGCCACTCAATCTCGCGCTCGTCTCCGTCCAGCGCGCGTAGGCGGATCTCGACGTGATCGCGCGGCATCAGTTCGGGGAAGCGCTCGCCCCATTCGATAATCACCATAGCCGGGCTGTCAAACAACTCATCCAGGCCCAGCGTGGCTGCATCGCGCGCGCTTTCCAGACGGTACAGATCCACGTGATAGACAGCCGGCGGCGTACCGTATTCGTGGATCAGCGTGAAGGTGGGACTGGAGACCTCCTCTGGCGGCGCCGCGCCCAAACCGTGGACGATGCCTTTGGCCAGCGTGGTCTTGCCCGCACCCAGGTTGCCGATCAGCAGCACGGTGGCGTGCGGCGGCAGCGCCCGCGCCAGACGCTCGCCCAGGGCGATGGTCTCCTCCTCAGAGGCGGTGCGGAAAACGGGCACACTCCTCCAGGGCCGCCGGAAGATAGCGCAGCAGATCGGTCGCGTTCAGGCATTTCTCGGTGAGTACGGCGGCGCCTAATTCGCCGGCCAATCCATGCAGATAGACAGCGGCGGCGATGGCTTCGTCCGGATTTTTTGGAAACTGCCCCAGCAGGCCGGCGAGCATACCGGTGAGAATATCGCCCGTGCCGCCCGTGCCCATGGCGGGCGTGCCCGTGGGGTTGATCCAAACGCGCCCATCGGCGAACGCGATCAGCGTACGCTCACCCTTCAGCACCAAGGTGACCTGCCGCCCGGTGGCCAACCCGCGCGCGGCGGATATGCGATCGGCGGAAACTTCCGCGGTCGATTTGCCGCAGAGCCGCGCCATTTCGCCCGGGTGCGGCGTCAACACCCGAAACTTTCCATTTCCTGACCACGCCGTCCCCGCCAAAGCATTCAGCGCATCGGCATCCGTCACCATGGGTTGCGCGAATTCGGCGAAGGCGCGCCTGACCAGCGCCACCATTTCCGGGTCGTCCCCCAACCCCGGCCCGATGGCGATGACATCTTTTTTCTCGGCAACTTTCTCGACTTCGCCCCACAATTGTCCGCTTTCGAGTGGCGCGGTCATCAACTCCGCGGCGTGGCCGGCGATCACCGGGATGGCGGACTCCTCCGACGCGACTGTAACCAGGCCCGCGCCGGCACGCAATGCGGCCATTCCGCACATCGCCGCGGCGCCGGTCTTGCCGCGCGATCCGGCGATGGCCAGCACGTGCCCATACGTGCCTTTATGCCCCGCCCGCGCACGCGGCTCGAGCACCCGGCGGAACATCGCCGGCTCCACCAGCGACAGCCAGATGGAATCGTCGGCATCGAACATGGCGGGCGGACTGCCGATGGCGCCCACACGCAACTCGCCTACCGCGTCGCAATTGGGCGCCAGCACGTGCGCCGGCTTTGGCGCGGTAAAGGTGACCGTGTAATCGGCGCGGGAGTGCTCGCCGGTCGGCTGGCCGGAATCGCTGGGCATGCCCGAGGGAATATCGACAGCTACCACTTTGGCCAGCGGGAAGCCGCGGTTGATCTCGCGGATGGCATCCAGCATGGCGCCGGAGGCCGATCCGCTGATTCCAGTGCCCAGCAACGCATCCACCACGATGGTTGCCAGGCGGGCGGCAACGGGAATTTCGCGCGTCACCGGGCACCCGCATACCTGCAGCATACGGTAGTTTTGCGCGGCGTCGCCTTTCAGTTCCTCCGGCGCGGCCAGCAGCACCACGTGCAATGCGCGCACCCCGCATCGCATGAAAAGCTGGCGCGCCACCACCATGCCATCGCCGCCATTGTTTCCCTTGCCGCACAGAACCACGATGCGTTGCGCGGTCAGGGGCGCGAACTTCTCGGCCAGCAGTTCCACCACGCGATGCCCGGCGTTTTCCATCAGCACCACGCCCGGAATGCCCATTTCGATGGTGCGCCGGTCTACCTCGCGCATCTGCGCGGCTGTCAGAACTCTCATGGACGCCTCGCCACCAGCATGGTCATATCGTCCGACAACTCGGCGGCGTCGCCCGACCACTGCAACACGGCCTCCATGCTGCGCGCGATGATTTCGGGCGAATCGCGATCCACATTCTTGGCCAACAGATCCGTGAGCCGCTGCTCGCCGAACATCTCGCCGTATTCGTTCTCGGGCTCGATCATGCCATCGGTGTACGCCACCAGCACGTCGCCGCTGGACATGCGAACGGTCCTTTCCTCATAACACGAGAAAGGGAACGCCCCCACCACCGTGCCGGTTACTTCCAATAATTCCGGCACACCTTTGCGCAACAGGATAGGCTGCAGGTGCCCGGCATTGGTGTACCTCAGGGTCTGGGTGGCCTCGTCGTATAAGGCGAAATAGAAGGTCGCATATTTCTCGGGCGAGGTATTCGCGTACAGCAGCTTGTTCAGGCGCGACACCATGACGGCGGTAGAGAGCGGCGGCGGCGTCCAACCGGCGCCGCCCGCGCCGGCCATGGCGGGCACGGCCGCTGTAAGCTGCATGCGCATGGTGGACTGGATGGAGGCCATCAATAGCGCCGCCGAGATGCCTTTGCCGGCCACGTCGCCGATGGCAAACGCCACGCTGGAGTCGACCCGCATGAAATCGTAATAGTCGCCCGAAACCACGCGCGCGGGCTTGCATACGCCAGTGAGCGTGAGGGTTTTCAGCCCCGGCACGTCTTTCGGAAAAAGCAGGGTCTGCACCTCGCGCGCAATTTCCAGTTCGGATTGCAGGCGCTCCTTCTCCTTCGCCACAATGATAAGGCGCTCCAGATTCTCGGTCATGGTGTTGAACGAAGCGCCCAGCTCGGCCAGTTGGTCGTTGCCGCGGACGGGAATGCGATGCGAAAAATCTCCTACTTTGATGCGCCGCGTGCCTTCGTACAACTCGTGCACCGCGCTGGTAATGGTGCGGGAGATGGATACGCCGATCACCAGCGAAACCAGTTCCACGATCAGGAACAGGGTGACGATAATCAAAAACAGCGCCCAGATCACCTGCCCGTAAGCCATGTCTCCCAGGAAAACATTGTTTCCGAAAAGCGTGCTGAGCACCGCCGACATGCGCGTATTCACCAGCAGCAGGCCTCTGGCCGTTTTGTTGGCCGGCGCGTTCCAAAACATCACGGGTACCAGCGATACGCCGTCAACCTGCATGTCCAGGAGATTGTTCTTGGGAGGCATATGCGCGGCGTGCGAGGCGGCCGAACCGCCGGGAACGCTGCGCAATCCGCTGCCGGACTCGGAGAAAAAATTTACCTGGCCCAGGCCGGGCAGAAGGCTCGCCAAAAAACCCTGGCTGATCGGGGCCATGATCACCACATCCGTACGGCCGGCCGTGGCATTGGCCCAGCTATACATCTGCGCGTCCTTCACCACAATGCCGCTGGCGTCTTTCCATCCGGCGGGTGGCGCGGTGATCGTGGACGAAGGCGGATACCGCATTTCACCGCCATCGCGCACCAGGATCTCTGCCGCGGGGAAGAATCGCTGCGTGAACTCAAGCGTCCGCTCGATCACTTCCGTCCGGCGCACGGGAGCGGTTTCCAGAATCGAGGCAGCGGACCCGCGCAGGATGCTGGTGCGCCGGTCCAGTTCCGAATTAACCAGGTAGATCGCGATTTGGCCGGTAAGCCAGTAGGTGCTGACCAGCACCAGCGCCAGGATCAGGCCAATGGGGACCATGGCGATGAACGCATACGCCACAATGAGGCGGTTCCGCAGGCGCCAGATCAACTTCTTGACGCCGGTTCTGGCGAGGCGGACAGCCACGATGAAACCTAAGATCCAGACCGCAAAGGTGACCAGCAGTTCTATCAACGTGGCGGGTGCCGCGATGGCTAGCACGATGGCGAGAATCAGCGCGAGCAGGAACGTCTTTTCAATGCGCCCGAGCTTGCGGTAGAGAGATGTCAGGCGCGCGCGCATTTCTACTCATATTATCGCGGTATCCTGTGGTCCGCGGTGGGCAGACCGGTAGTGCTTGAAAAGTGGCAATGGGTTATTTCAAACCCTCGTCCTTCGCTGTGACCAGCCATGCGGCCCAGCCCATGCAAACTGCCGCCAGAGCTGAAACCGCCTCGGGAGCCGGGAAAAAATACATCCAGCTCAAGACTAGGTTCACTACCTGAACCGTGAAAAGGCTCCACCCCAGAGCCCCGATCGTTTCAGGATTCTTTCGCGCGAGGCCGCCCAGATGCCAGGCCAGGAATGCCGAGAAAAGCAAATAGGCTGTAAACAATAGACCGAACCCGATATAGAAACCGCCATAACTGCAATTGGTGCCCCTGAGCTGAAAGTGGACATCATTCATGGCCTCCCGGACGCCGCCAACTTCCGGCGACGGGGCCTGGAAAGTGAGCAATCCGCAGGTATGGCTCGCCGCAAAAGACAACGAGCAACCCCGCGGCAAACCGGTATAGCAAAGTCGGCTTCATAGCTACAGCGAGCCGCAATCGTGTGAGGGAGCGGTTTCGCAAAGCGGCTCAACACCCTACTTCTGCCTGCCTTGCGCGGCGACCGCCTCCATAGCGGCCTTTACCTTCTCGGGATCTCCGAGATAGTAGCTCCGCAGCGGCTTCAGGTCGTCGCCTAACTCGTAGACCAGCGGCATGCCGGTAGGAATATTCATCCCCACGATGGCCTCATCGGAGACGCCATCGAGATACTTCACCAGCGCGCGCAGGCTGTTGCCGTGCGCGGCGATCAGCACGCGCCGGCCTTCCCGTACTGCCGGCGCGATCGTCGCATGCCAGTATGGCAAAAAGCGGTTGACGGTATCTTTCAGGCACTCGGTGAGCGGCAGTTCCTGTGCGGTCAGATCCTTGTAGCGCGGGTCGTGGCCGGGATAGCGCGCGTCGTCTACTGTAAGCGGCGGCGGCGGAATATCGTAACTGCGCCGCCAGATCTTCACCTGGTCCTCGCCAAACTTGGCGGCCGTCTCGGATTTATTCAGACCCTGCAGCGCGCCGTAGTGGCGCTCATTCAAGCGCCACGAACGGTGAACCGGAATCCATATCAGATCCAACTCGTCGAGCGTCATCCACAGCGTGCGGATGGCGCGCTTCAGCAGCGAAGTATATGCCACGTCGAACGCGAAGCCTGCGGCCTTCAACGCGACGCCGGCCTCATGGGCCTCCTGGCGTCCTTTTTCCGAAAGATCGACATCGGTCCAGCCCGTGAAGCGGTTCTCTTTGTTCCAGTCGCTTTCGCCGTGGCGCAGCAATACGAGTTTGTGCATGGCGAGCGCTCCTATCGGCGAAATGCCTGCCGCCCGGCGAACTGCGCCGCGCTGCCCAGGTGCTCTTCGATACGGAGTAGCTGGTTGTACTTGGCGATACGGTCGGTGCGGCTGGCCGAGCCGGTCTTTATCTGCCCGGCGTTGGTGGCCACTACCAAATCCGCGATAAACGGGTCTTCTGTCTCGCCGGAACGATGCGAAACCACCGATGTGTAATGCGCCGCGCTAGCCATGTGCATAGTTTCCAGCGTTTCGGTAACCGTGCCGATCTGGTTGAGTTTGATCAAAATCGAATTGGCGATACCGCGCTCGATGCCGCGCTTGAAAATCGCCGGGTTGGTCACGAAGATATCGTCGGCGACCAGTTGGATCTTGCCGCCCAACGCATCCGTCAGCGCTACCCATCCATCCCAATCTTCTTCCGACATGCCGTCTTCGAGCGAAATGATAGCGGGGTATTGCCGCACCCAATCGGCCCAAAATTCCACCATCTGGTCGGAAGTGCGCGCGCTCTTATCGGATTTCTTGAAGACGTACTTGCCATCTTCGAAGAACTCGCTGGCCGCGGGATCAATGCAGATACCGATCTGCTCGCCGGGTTTGTATCCGGCCTGGGAGATGCCTTCGAGCAGCACTTCGAGCGCTTCCACATTGGATTTCAGGTTGGGCGCGAAACCGCCTTCATCACCGACGGCCGTCGAATAGCCGCGCTTCTTCAACACCTTCTTCAACGTGTGAAAAACTTCCACGCCCATGCGGATGGATTCGGAAAATTTCGCGGCGCCGAACGGCGCGATCATGAACTCCTGCACGTCGACGGAATTGTCCGCATGCGCGCCGCCGTTCAGGACGTTCATCATGGGAACGGGCAGCAGCCGTGCGCCCGCACCGCCCAGATAACGGTAGAGCGGCGTATGCGCGGAAGCGGCCGCCGCGCGCGCGGCAGCCATGGAGACGGCCAGAATCGCGTTGGCTCCCAGGCGGCCCTTGTTCGGCGTGCCGTCCCGTTCGATCATCAGGCGGTCAATCTCCACCTGCTCGGTGGCGTCCTTGCCGTGCAGGACCTGCGCGATCTCGCCATTAACATGGCTGACGGCAGATTGCGTGCCCTTGCCCATATAGCGCGACTTGTCGCCGTCGCGGAGTTCCACGGCCTCGTGTTCTCCCGTGGAGGCGCCGGAGGGCACAGCCGCCCTTCCCATGCTGCCATTTGCCAGGTAGACATCCGCTTCCACGGTGGGGTTGCCACGCGAATCGAGAATCTCCCGGCCTGTTACGCGAACGATGGTCGTCATAATATGTAGAAATAATAAGGTAGCAAACGGCCCGATTTTTCGCGAACAACCTGCTTGGTTTCCCAAGAATCCATTCCGTCATTTTTATCTTTGGCTACAGTTCCGGCCAGATGTTGTCGATGGGAATACATGGTGAGCATCGTGGATTCCCGCGGGCTAGACCGTCGCGAGACGATCACGAGGGTCAAATACTATGGTGCCTGAAGTTATCGCGGTGACCTGCACGGTGGCGGCCGCGGCCTTTGCTGCGGGCTGGCTGAATACTGGAGTACGGCTCGCGAAATGCCGGCGGGAACAAGAAGAATCGTCCAACTCGTTCCTGGTGACGGAATTCGAGAAGAGACTGCTCGAACTGGTGGCGAGAGGTGCGTCGCTGCATCAGCTCCTCGACCACGTTACCCTGGCGATTGAGGCAATGGCGCCGGAGTGTCTTTGCACGGTCATGCTGCTGGATGAGGAAGAGCGGCGCTTTCTGTTTAGTGCTTCAGGGCCCAGCGTATCGGCGGAGTACTTGCAGGCATTGAATGGTCTGGAAATCGGTCCGGACGTCGGTGCGTGTGGTTCGGCGGCGTTTCGGAACGAGACGGTAATTGTGGAAGATATAGCCACCGATTACCGCTTTGCGATCCCGAAGGATTTGGTCTTGAGTTTTGGATTGCGGTCCTGCTGGAGCGTTCCGATCCGCAATTTCAATGGCGCCGTCCAGGGGACCTTTGCGATGTATCATCGAAAACCGTCCAAACCGCGGCAGACGGAGCTACAGTTGGTGGAGGCTGGCGCCCGGCTGGCCGGTAACGTGATCGAGCGGCTACGATCGGAACAAAGATTGAGGGAGGCCGCCGAACGTCTCGAACTCGCGGAGAAAGCGGCCGAATTCGGGATTTGGGAAGTCCGGATTCCCGGCGGAGCCGTGGCGGTTTCCGAAGGATTTGCAACGCTGGTCGGGCTTCCGGCCGCCTCGGGCCGGCTAAATCTACATCAACTCGATAGAATGCTGCATCCCGACGACCGCGACGTGGTGCGTGCCGCGGCGAAGGCGGCCATCGAAACCGGAACCTTCCAGGCTGAATTCCGAATTGTGCTGCCCGACGGTTCGATCCGTTGGGAGCGAAGCCAGGGCCGGGTGGAATGTCTGGAAGACGGTGCGCGGCGCGCCGTGGGCGCCCTCATCGATATCACGGAAGAAAGAGATCTGTGGACGCGGCTGGAGGAAGCTCGCACGGCTGCCGAGGGTTCTGCGCGCGTGGCCCGGCAAGCCGAACGCCTCGAACTGGACCGCAAGAACATCCTGGAGATGCTGGCAAAGGATGCGCCACTCGGCGAGATAGCCTTGGCGATGGCGATGGCTGTCGAGCGGCAGATCCCATTTTCCTTATGTTCCATTCAGATTGAATCGCCTGCTCAGCGAATCTCCGTATCGCCCCACGTCCCCGAACGCCTCGCGCAAGTTCTGGGGCGGATTTCAATAGCGTCCGTACGCGAAGCGTCATCCGTCACGCCGATTGCGGGGCTGTCCCGGGACCCGGAATGGCAACAGTGCGTCGAGATCTCGACCGGCCTTCACGAACAGAACTACCTGGCGGCGGCGATTCTCCAGAACAGACTGGTCGCTGGTGTATTCATCATACTATTGCCAGGGGATGAGCTCGCGCCTAGTGCGGACCGGGAATTGTTGGAATCGTGGGCGCGATTTGCGGGCTTTGCCATCGAACGCCGTGCATTATACGAACAGCTGTCTTTTCGAGCGCAATATGACGAACTGACCTCGCTCCTCAACAGAGCTTCACTCTATGACCGGATGGAAGCGCTGATGACCGGCGGCATCCTTAAAGACGGTGCCATGGCCGTACTGTATTTCGATTTGGACTTCTTTAAAGAGATCAACGATCATTACGGTCACGCCGCTGGAGACACGGTTCTTCGAATCGTTTCGCAACGAATCCTCCAAAGCACGCGCCGCGCCGACGTGGCTGCCCGTATTGGCGGTGATGAGTTTGTGATCTTGCTGCCGGGCGTCTGCGAACGGCGCGATGCAAGACGCATCGCGGAACTCATCGGCCAGGCGATAAACGAACCGATTGAATCTGGTGGCTGGAGACTGCGCGTGGCGACAAGCATTGGGATCGCCGTTTATCCGAACGACGGGCGACACATCGACGATCTGCTGAAGATTGCAGATGAGGATATGTACAGGGCGAAGCTGAACCGACAGTCGGACACGCTGCGAAGAATCAACCAGAAGAGGCTCTGACACCCACCGTTATCGCGTTTCCTTCGCTGCCGGTCGCTGATCGCAATGACGCCGGCCCGGACGCCTGACTCCTTGAGTCGCTGCTATACCCTCTCGCCTGAACCGCGATTCTCAATCGTCGTTCTGGCGCCTACGAATCAACGCCACCTTGAAAATTTCGTATGCCGATGCCAAACCTGGTGATATCCCGTGCAGGTTGTGGAACTCGGAGAACTGAAATCTAAAGGTGTGCTTCGGATTCGCCGATATATCTTGCATGGGGCCGAAACGGCGCGCGCCCGGACTCCAGCTTTTGCAGCGGGCATTCATGCGCCTTAATTCCGAGGAGTTGCGCGACACGCGCACACCCTCTCTGTGGAGCGACTACACTGGCTGAGCACGTATCGGGGCAAATCGGTGGTAAGTTCGGCGAGGAGGACCGTCACCGAACCGCCCGACCCAGGAGCAGAAAAGCCGAGTTGGCCATGATTTGCGGGGCATTGGCGGCCGTCGTTGCCAGTCTTGCGTTCGTTGCCATTACGTCCATGGAATTGTTGTCGGCGGCGCGCGGTTACACGCAGGGAGAGGCGTTGTGGTCCAAGGGCCAAAAGGACGCGATGCTATACCTGATGCGGTACACGCAAACGCGCTCCGACGCCGACTATAAACGGTTTCTAGCCGCTCTTCATGTACCGCTGTCTTGCCGGACAGTTCGCCTGCAAATGGACTTGCCTCACAGTGATCCCGCCATCCTCGGCCATGCGTTTGCCGCCGCGGGTATTCACGAACAAGACCGCAGCCGGATGATTTGGCTCTACCGCCATTTCGCCTCGGAGCCACACCTGGCTAGGGCCATCGCGACCTGGGTGGAAGCCGAACAGGATATTGCGGCGCTCGAAAGAAATGGCGAAAGACTGCGTCAGCGCATCCTATCGCAATCGCTGGATCCGAATCTGGTCACGACGACTCTAGCCGAAAACGACCGTATCAACCGCCACCTGACACCCTTGGAAGAACGCTTTTCTGAGAGCCTGGCGGAGGCCGGATGCTGGCTGCACAACTGGCTGGTTACGATGATTTCGATCACTGCACTCGTGTTGGTCGCGGCCGGCTCAACCGCCTTTGGCGTACTGCTCCATGCACGGGAGCTGCGTGGCGAGATCGCGGAGCGCCGCCGCCTGCATGAGGAGTTGTTTGCCGCCAAGCAGGCGGTCGAAGAGTCCAGCCGCGCCAAGAGCGGCTTCATGGCCAACATGAGCCACGAGCTGCGCACGCCGCTGAATGCCATCATCGGCTACAGCGAGATGTTGCAGGAGGAGGCCGGTGAGAGGGTCGCGGCGGAGGCCATCCCAGACCTGGTGCGTATCAGTTCCGCAGGCAAACATCTTCTCGCGCTTGTCGATGATGTGCTCGACTTCTCAAAGATCGAAGCCGGCAAGGTCGAATTGTTGTTGGAAGACGTGGATGTCTCCCAAATGGTCGCGGACGCGGTCAGCACAATGCAACCGCTGGCACGGAAGAACAGGAACAAACTGATGGTGCGGCAAGGAGAGGACCTCAGCACCATCCGGACGGATCTCTTGAAGTCGCGCCAGATCCTCTATAACCTATTGAACAACGCCTGCAAATTCACCAGGGATGGCATAGTTACACTGGAGGCAGTTCTCCAGGTGGCGGACGGCACAAAATGGATCGAGTGGCGGGTTACGGATACAGGGATTGGAATTGCGCCAAATCAAATGAGCAAGCTCTTCCGGGACTTCTCGCAACTGGATGCGTCCACGACGCGTGAGTACGGAGGTACAGGCCTGGGACTGGCTATCAGCCAGAGACTGTGTCAGCTTATGGGTGGCTCGATCAGTGTGGTCAGCGAACCGGGCAGAGGTTCCACATTCACCATGCGCTTGCCTGACAAGGATGGCGGCGCAGTCTATAAGTAGGCTGTCGCTTCTAATACTTATCGCGGGACTCGCTATTGGGTGCCTGCCTAATGAGTACAACTCTAACCTCTGGCTCGGAGATCGGGATCTCACCGAGTCTCCAGCTTCAAATCCACTTAGTCCACGAACCCCGGAGGCCTGATTCCAAGACACGCTATCGAGGGGCAAACACCTGGCGACCTTGATCAGCTCCGTCGGTCTGCCCACCGAACTTGGCTAACGGGCGGCTGCCAGCCTTGCGAGAGCCGTGGCCGCGCGTGATCCGCGCCCGCGCCGGCGGCAGTGCCCTTCGACAATGCGCCGCCAGCCATCCCGCTGCTGGAAGTGCCCATCCTGAGCGCAGCCTGGTGCCCGGCGACGCGTTCCGGCGCCACCCGCCCGTTGTCCGCCGCCGCGACCGCCGGCTAAGGATGGCCGACATGATTGCCAGCCAGACGCTGTCCGAGACCGGGTCATTCATCCGGGATCGAGCCTGCTGCCTTTTCGGGCTCTGCGCGAGAATTCGTAAAGCTGGTGAAATGGCGGCCACTCTGAGAATGGCGTTAGATTTGGAAGTTGCCTAGTGACAACGAGTTTACCCGCATCCTTCAGTGGCCTGGATACCGTGTGTACCGGCAGGAAATCGACGAGAAGAACAAGACCTTAGATCTTTGGGTCCGGCGAAAGCGCGGCAACCGGAAACTGGAGTGTTCCGGCTGCGGGCGGAAGTTCAGCGATGCGCACGACAGCCGGGAACGGGCGGTGCGGGACCTGCCCTGGAGTGTATTTCAAGCTACGGTACACATCGAAGTGTATCGGGTGAAATGCCCGGCGTGCGGCGTGCGGATCGAGAAGGTGCCGCCGCTGCCGAGCAAGGCCCCCTTCAGCAGGCGGTTTGAGGACGCGGTCGGCCAGGCGTGCGAGAGTGCTTCGGCGCGGCAAGTAGCTCGACGGATGGGGCTATCGGAGAGCACCGTCCGAGCGATCGATCTGCGGTGTCTGGAGCGGTGGGATAGCAAGCGGAGGCAACCGCCGTTACGGCAGATGGGCATCGATGAAATCTACCGGGGCAAGAAAGACAAGTTTCTGACGGTGGTGTGCAATCTGGAAACCGGCGAGCCATTATGGTTTGGCCAGGAGCGGAAGAAGGAGACGCTGGATGAGTACTTTCGTACCCAGTTGGTCAGTGGGCAGCGGAAGCGCATTGAGGCGGCTTGTGTCGACATGTGGGAACCGTTCCGGTTGAGCATCGAGCAATGGGCACCCCAGTGCAAGATCGTCTACGACAAGTTTCACATCGTGCAACACGCCAACGATGCCATCGACGAAGTGCGGAAGGCGGAATTCTTTCGGCAAGGGCCTAAGAAGCGGGGCCTCATCAAAGGGAAGAAGTGGCTGCTGATGAGTCGCTGGAAGAACCTGACCCCGGAACACCGCGGGGAATTGAACCGGCTGTTCGAACTCAATCGGCGAGTCTTTAAAGGCTATCTGTTGAAAGAGAGCTTAGAGAGGCTATGGAACTACCGATACCGAGGGGCCATGCTCAACTACTTGAACCGGTGGATGGACCAACTGAAATGGCAGCGTCTGGCTCCGTTTGAGAAACTGGCGGCGACCCTTTTGAAACACGTGGAAGGTATAGCCAACTATTGCGAGACCAAAGTGCGCTTTGGCGTAGTTGAGGCCGTCAACGGGAATATTCGCATGCTGATCAACAGGGGTCGCGGCTACAAGAACCTCCGCTATCTGCTGCTGAAGGCCAAGCGCATGGCCGTGATGAACCTCGAATTCATCGCAGTTTGCACCTTGAAGAAAGTCGCGTAAAATGGCACTTTTACGAATTCTCGCTCAGAGCCGATAGTAGTGGCGATCCGTGGCTCACTCTTGCCGGTTTCGCGGCGTCAGACAAATCATGGAAAGGTTTTGAGGCTGCTTGGGAGAGCATGCTGCACAAACGCTATCCAATAGCTCGATACATCCACATGTGAAAAATCGTCTCCGGAGAAGACCCATTTGAACGTGTGAATGGGTGGACTAAACCGAAGGTAGTCTCTCTTGTGTCGGATGCCGTCGATCTAGTAAGACTCGCGAGTCCCTGCATCCGTTCTCTTGCCGGGTTAATCTGTCTGCTAGACAGCGAATCATAGACGAAGCATATACGGTTTATGAACCGGCGAGACTATGTGCCGAGATGTGCAGTGCGGTCTCTTTGAACTGGGGAGTAAGGAAGCTCGAAGCGGTCTACATGTTCTGTGATCGAGGGGAGCGGTTTATGAAGCCATTCAAAGACCAGTGGCTCGCTACAGAACCCGCCAGATAAAATAGCTAGTGATCCGACAAAGCAACAAAGCGTATGGGACATCATTGCTAATATCGTGGATGACGATGCGGTGCGTGTGCCCGTGCTTCAAACTGCGGATATGGTACCATGGGCGACAATCAGAGATCTTGCGGACAAGCTCGGGGATCTGTACAATTTGGATCAGCACATGCAAGAGTTGATTCCAGATGATCACGCGATAATGGGTGAAGACTTATTGCGCGCGAAGTACAGCACTTCGATATAATTACATGCGGGGCTGGACATCGAAAAGCGGGGTTCCGCTGCCTCTTCAGGCAGACGCTTGAGACGGCAATGCATTGAATGTCTCTCGCCCGGCGTAACGGACCACCCAGCCGACCTGATAGAATTGGGCTGAAAGCTTGTCCGACAATCTATCGACCTCCGCAGCCTCGGCTGCGGCAGCTCTCAACCCGACCTGCCCGAAGAGCACGGGGGCTGCCTGGATAGGAGAAGGCTGATGCGCCGCAGAACATTTCTCGCAAGCGCGCCTGGCTTGGCAGCCGCGGGAGCCGTGCGGGCTGCCGCCACAAGCGCTCGGGACGCTACTCGCAACACGTCCCATACCCCGCCACGCAAGGTGATCGTGGGCACCGCGATCCAGGACCTTTGGGGCATCTACCCAGGAATGCAGCAGCGTCTGGATCTTTTGACGGGCCTGGTGGGCCGCATGGCGGAGCAATCCCGCGGCAAGTACGGACGGGGCCTGGATCTTGCCGTACTGACCGAGACGGCCGTTACCGGCGAGGCGGGAAAGGATGCGCTTGCCTGCGCAGTCCCGCTGTCCGGTAGGTTGCAAGAGGCTTTCAGCCGCGCGGCGCGCGCGCATCGCTGCTACATCGTGGCTCCCACGTACCTGCTCGAAGAAGACGCCAAGCGGTGCTCGAATGCTGCGATTCTGTTCGACCGTAACGGCACCGTAGCCGGTATTTATCGCAAGGTACACCTGGTCGTGGGACCGGACGGCGAATCCATGGAAAGCGGTTCGACCCTGGGAAGGGACGTGCCGGTGTTTCAGTGTGATTTTGGCAGGCTCGGAATCCAGATCTGTTACGACATGGAATTCGATCATGGCTGGCATGAGCTGGGGAGGCAGGATTGTGAACTGGTGGCCTGGCCGACGCAGTCGCCGCAGACGGCCACGCCGGCGTGGCGGGCCAGGGCCGACCGATACTACATCGTGTCGAGCACGTGGCGGCACAACGCATCGGTTTTCGAGCCTACCGGGCGAATCGCAGCACAAATCCGCCCGCCGCAAACCGTGCTGGCTCACCAGATCGACCTGAGCTACGCCATCCTCCCCTGGAGCGCCAAACTGGCGAACGGAGCGGCGTTGCGGGAGAGGTTTGGCGATCGGGTTGGCTTCCGATACTACGAGGAAGAAGACCGGGGCATTTTCTGGTCGAATGATCCGGCGATGACCATTCATGAGATGGTCCGACCGGCCGGCCTTGAGGAGCAACACGAGCAACTTGAGCGTGTGGCGCAGGCATATCGTAAGGCTGGATTGCGGGAATGAGGGCCGCGTTGTTCTCCCGCCTAGACCAGTCGCACAGGCCCACCGTTGGCTGGGCCGGGAGATTTATAATCCTGGTTGGCGCCGGCGCGCTCACCCTGGTTAGCGCCATGGCTGTCAAGGATGAACAGAAGACTTTCCAATGGCCGGAGCACAAGAGGGTAGCTGTCAGCCTCTCCTTTGACGACGCCCGCGCCAGCCAGCTCGACATAGGACTGCCGCTGTTGAATCGCTATGGAGTCAAGGTGACTTTCTATGTGAATCCGCCCAACATGCAGAGCCGGTTGCAAGGCTGGAAGGAGGCCGTGGCCAGCGGACACGAGATAGGCAGCCACTCCAACAGCCATCCTTGCACAGTCAACTATCCTTTTTCGGCAAATAATGCCCTGGAAGATTACACTCTGGAGAGGATGGGCGAGGATTTGAAGACTGCCAGTGCCGAGATTGAACGTCTGGTGGGAGTCAAGCCGCGGACCTTTGCTTATCCGTGCGGGCAAAAGTTCGTGGGCAGAGGCGCCGGTGTCGAGAGTTATGTGCCATTAGTGGCGCGGCGGTTTCTTGCTGGCCGGGGCTTTCGCGATGAAGGGCCGAATGACCCGGCGCGATGCGACCTGGCGCAGGTGATGGGCGTAGAGTCCGACGGCCTGACGTTCGAGCAGATGAGGGATCTTGTCGCCGGAGCTGCCGAGCGGGGCGGATGGCTAGTCTTCGCCGGCCACGAAATCGGCAAGCGTGGCCGTCAAACCACGGAGGCCGAAGAGTTGGAACGCTTTCTGCAATATGCCCGTAGCGCGGACAACGGAGTGTGGCTGGACGCGGTGAACGCCGTGGCCGAGTATGTCCAAGCGCACCGTGGTAGCCCCAAGTGACGAAGGCCTAGCGCCAAGCTGGCTGTTCGTGGACTTCTAGACGATAGTCGGATACACCCTCCGGATCGCTGCCACGATATCTTCCGTATCGTGCCTAGTGAACTTCGGGTCCATCAGCACGCCGGCGTAACGGTTCAGGATGTCGATAGTCCGCTGGCAACAGGCAGCACCGTATGGAATCGAGCGCCCCCGCTCGGTAGTGAACGACGGCCACGCCGGGTGGACCGTGCGCTTTTGTTCGATGTATTCCTGAGTGGGCAGGAGCACTGAACCGATCGGAGGCACAACTGGGACATTGGCGTTCTTCATCGCCACTGTGAAACGGTCGCGCCGCTCTTTGCCTGGGAAGCCGAAATAGATCCCGGCGCCCAACTCACCGTCAGGATCAGGCAGGTGTCGCAACTTCAGGTTCGGCAGGTCGCGGATGCCGTCATATACGCGCCGCGCGTTGGCGCGCGCATCGCGCACGATCATATCCAACTTCCCCAGTTGGGCCAGCAGCACACCGCCACTGAACTCGTTCATGCGGAAATTCGTCCCGGCGAAAGCGTCCAGGCGATGGCCACCAGACACTTTCTCATGCAAGGAGCGGAACGCACCCACATCGTGGAAACGCGATGCGCCTTCGAACAGCACAGGATCGTTGGTCACCACCGCGCCACCCTCACCGGCCGTGATGGTTTTGTTCAGTTGCAGACTGTAGATCGCGATGTCGCCCATGGACCCGACCGGCCGGCCCTTGTAGCTGGCGCCGACGCTCTGCGCACAGTCTTCCAGCACGCGAATGCCGTGCTTTGCCGCGATGGACAGAATGCGATCCATGTCGCAGGCATTGCCTTGCAGGTGAGCGGCCAGGATCACTTTGGTCTGCGGAGTGATCCGGTGTTCGATGTCGGACGGGTCGATATTGAACGACTCATCGATTTCGGCGAAGACCGGCAACGCCCCCGCCAGCACAATGGCGCTGTAACACGAGTGCCAAGTCCAGGCCGGCAGAATCACTTCGTCACCCGGACCGATCCGCAACGCCCCCATGGCGTACTGCAGCGCGGCTGTTCCGGAAGTCACGGCCAGAGCGTAGCGCGTTTGCATGCGCGCGGCGAATTCCTTTTCAAAGGTGGCTACTTTCATCGGCGGCGTACTGCCGGAGCCGTACCAGCGGAAAGGCTGACGCGACACCAGCACGTCCATGAGCTGCTGTCGTTCCTTGTCGTCGTAGTATTGTGTGCCCCAGAAATCGGCCTTCAGGGGCGTGGACCGCGCATTATTCCCACGTGCAACGCCCACGACCAGACTCGCGGCTGCCAAGAATCTTCGGCGATTAATCGGCTCTGAGCGAGAATTCGTAAAAGTGCCATTTTACGCGACTTTCTTCAAGGTGCAAACTGCGATGAATTCGAAGTTCATCACGGCCATGCGCTTGGCCTTCAGCAGCAGATAGCGGAGGTTCTTGTAGCCGCGACCCCTGTTGATCAGCATGCGAATATTCCCGTTGACGGCCTCAACTACGCCAAAGCGCACTTTGGTCTCGCAATAGTTGGCTATACCTTCCACGTGTTTCAAAAGGGTCGCCGCCAGTTTCTCAAACGGAGCCAGACGCTGCCATTTCAGTTGGTCCATCCACCGGTTCAAGTAGTTGAGCATGGCCCCTCGGTATCGGTAGTTCCATAGCCTCTCTAAGCTCTCTTTCAACAGATAGCCTTTAAAGACTCGCCGATTGAGTTCGAACAGCCGGTTCAATTCCCCGCGGTGTTCCGGAGTCAGGTTCTTCCAGCGACTCATCAGCAGCCACTTCTTCCCTTTGATGAGGCCCCGCTTCTTAGGCCCTTGCCGAAAGAATTCCGCCTTCCGCACTTCGTCGATGGCATCGTTGGCGTGTTGCACGATGTGAAACTTGTCGTAGACGATCTTGCACTGGGGTGCCCATTGCTCGATGCTCAACCGGAACGGTTCCCACATGTCGACACAAGCCGCCTCAATGCGCTTCCGCTGCCCACTGACCAACTGGGTACGAAAGTACTCATCCAGCGTCTCCTTCTTCCGCTCCTGGCCAAACCATAATGGCTCGCCGGTTTCCAGATTGCACACCACCGTCAGAAACTTGTCTTTCTTGCCCCGGTAGATTTCATCGATGCCCATCTGCCGTAACGGCGGTTGCCTCCGCTTGCTATCCCACCGCTCCAGACACCGCAGATCGATCGCTCGGACGGTGCTCTCCGATAGCCCCATCCGTCGAGCTACTTGCCGCGCCGAAGCACTCTCGCACGCCTGGCCGACCGCGTCCTCAAACCGCCTGCTGAAGGGGGCCTTGCTCGGCAGCGGCGGCACCTTCTCGATCCGCACGCCGCACGCCGGGCATTTCACCCGATACACTTCGATGTGTACCGTAGCTTGAAATACACTCCAGGGCAGGTCCCGCACCGCCCGTTCCCGGCTGTCGTGCGCATCGGTGAACTTCCGCCCGCAGCCGGAACACTCCAGTTTCCGCTTGCCGCGCTTTCGCCGGACCCAAAGATCTAAGGTCTTGTTCTTCTCGTCGATTTCCTGCCGGTACACACGGTATCCAGGCCACTGAAGGATGCGGGTAAACTCGTTGTCACTAGGCAACTTCCAAATCTAACGCCATTCTCAGAGTGGCCGCCATTTCACCAGCTTTACGAATTCTCGCGCAGAGCCCTACTATCTTTCCCTTCGCTACCGTCGAAATAGCATTTCATCGCAATAAGTAACTCTGAACCATCAAAAAAACATCGGCCGTTGAATATCCGATCAGACTGACTGGTTCGCATTCTAGACACGGCCTGCTAACGATCTAACCCACCGGCTCAGAGAACCGCACTAGGAGTCCGTCCGAGAAATAGCTTGTTTTGTCGATTTTTCTCTGGCGCTCTGAAACAGAATCGTCGGTGAAGTTGTACTGGTCTTTGTCTTTGGGCTTCGCTGGCTTCGCATCGGTGCCCTCGTCCGTGGCCTTCTGGCGCGCTCTTTCCTCCAAGGCGCGTTTAGCTTAACTCGTCGGCATAATCGATGTAAACGTCATCGCTGGCATACCAGTTTTCCCTGGCCAGGGATCCACGAGCAGGAACCAAAAGCCGCCGTACGAGAAGAGTGGATACCCCATGTAGATCTCGGGCCGGCCGTGCATCCGGAACCAGTGTGGCAGATCGCCGTGCTGCTGGCCGAAAGCTTTTGTGCGATCCTCCAGCGTAAATCGCAAGTCGGCCGCCGCCTCAATTGCAGCGGAGCCAGGGGCCTGCCGCAACCATCTGGGGCGGACACCGCGTCATCTACATCTTCAGCGACGCCACAGGCCAGTTGAGCCTCTACTACGACATCGAACTGCGCGATCCGATCGAGCAGAAAAGAGCGGGCGGCGGTTCCTTCGCGACAACGACCCTCGTGACCGCCAAGCGCACTTTCGTTCCCGTGCCATCCGAGCTTGCCGACGAGTTCCGGGTTAAGACAGGCTCGCGAGAGTTTTTCGTGCGCTTTGACCTGCTCAGCACCGATGTTGCGTTGCCTCAGGGGTGATGCCGGGTTCAATCGTCGCCTACGCGGGCTGACTGCTGCGGATGACATAGTGTCGCCGCTACGACTCGCCGAACGTTACCAGATCCTGCAAGCATCGGTAGAAATTCCGAGGGGTATCTCCCTCGGAAACTTATAAGCGCAACCCGGCGCATGCTCAATTTTGTCCCGCGCGGGGCCAGGTCTACGGCTACGATGAGCAGGCGCGAAGTATGTCGGCCGAAGAGCGCCTCCGGTTCCACCCGGAGCACAGCCGGCCGGTGATGGACAAACTGCATAGCTGGTGCCAGGGCCAGTTCGAGGAAAGGAAGTGGAACCGAACTCCGGCCTGGGCCAAGCCATCTCCTACCTGCTCAAACACTGGGAAAAACTCACGTATTTGTTTACCGCGTGAGGTCACCGCATAGCAACTGACGGACGTCGCGCACCAGCGGATAGAGGTAGATGTCTTTGATAGCATCGCCGTGAGCTTTATGCTCGCGGTCCATGCGACCGCGTCCAGCGGTTTGCCCGACATACAGCCAGTTGGCAGCACGGTAGCAGGTTCCGCGAAAACGGCTGGCGTCCACGAGCGTTTCCAGCAGCAGCGGGCGATTACCATAGTGGCTTTCCCAATCGCGCGGCATGTGCCGAGCACTCAGGGCGAGGATTTTGCTTGCGAGTCCCTTGACGCGAACCCATGGCAGGATGAGAAATCTTCCGTTGTTCACGATCCGTTGCAGGTTGCCGCGCCGCTGCTCATCGCTCCAGCCGATCCACTCGTCCCGCGCTTGCATCTTCCAGGCGGGCGACGTCCAGAGCAAACAGGCCAACTCCCGATCTTGTGTCCGTACCCAGTAGCGCAGGTTGGCGCCAAACGGCACACTACATCCGAGATAGTGGTGCCGTTCCATCTGCTCGCGCCACCGGCGACTCTCCGCTGGGCCTTCCACCAAGGCCAGATCGAGAGGCGCGCAGTCGCTGACGGTACATGCGACGGGCGCCGGCTCCGCACAAGCCCCCGACAGGTCCACCCGTCGCGGACCTCTCCCGCCCAGCTTTCGCACCTCGGGTAGCTTCAGGAAGCCTTCGGCCTGGAGCCGCTCCAGCAGTTGCCGGCACTCGTGGTTCTTCAACCCTCCAGTGGGCCGTGTCCACGCCAGCAACTCGCAGACGGTGCGCGCGATCTCGGTCACTCCGAGGCCTGAAAACTCCCGCGCGAGCTGGCGCATCAAATTCAGTTCCCTGGAGCCGAAAGTGCGTCCGCAAAAGGTCAAGGATTCGGGCATGTGATTGGAGAACAGCCGGTCAGCCCGCGCCGGGCAAAATGTCCAGGATCACGGCACGCGGCGCACGCAGCAGTCTCACACACCGCGCAAAGGAATCCTGGCCCGGCTGCCAGCAAGTGCGCAGCACGCTGGCCAGGATCTGATGTGTGCGCGCTCCGTCCCAGGTCCGGTTGCCGCCCCACACCTTGCGGGCGATCACCATACCGCGGATAGCGCGTTCCGCCGCATTGTGGGTGGCATCCAATCCCGGACAGTGCAGGAACGTGAACAGCCCTAGCCGTTCATGTTCGAGATGGCGTGCCAGCCGGCGGTTCGACGCGTTCCGGCGGCGCGTTTCCAGCATCCGATCCAACTTGGTTTCCGGCTTTCCGGTGGCGGTCCGTACGCCGTGCGCGGAGATCTCGCCTCGTGCATAGCGGTCCCGCAACTGCAAGCCCGTCTCCAGTAAATGCGCTACGGCGCCGGGGAAAGCCAGGGCTGCCGGTGAAGCGACCTGCACCATCTCCCGGCAACGCTTCAGCCGATGGGCCAGACAACTTTGATGGTACGCGAGTGCAAATCGGTAATAAGGCGCCCAACCGTCGTGAATCAGGAAGCCATCGTATCCGGCGCCCAGAATCGCGACGGACTGTTCGTATCCTCGGCCCGGCAGAATGGCGTACACGGTCACGTGTGCGCTCACCGCCACGTGCAACCACTGGAGCCGTCCACCCACCTTCCAGCCGGTTTCGTCCATGCCGTTGACGGCAGCTTGCCGCGCGGTTTTCACCAGTTGGTCATACGTGGGCTCCGCCCGGTCCGCCATGCGCGCCAGCGCCCGGTACACCCCTCCGCGATTGACCTCCAGTCCGAATCCATAGGACAGGACTTGCCGTGTATGCCCCAGCGACAGTCCCATCTGCTGGTTCAGGATCGCCGCCAAAGTCAGCGCTTCCGGCCCCAACTGTACGTTGCCAACGCCCACCGCATCCGAGGTCTGTAACGGACGGCGTCCCTGCATCCGCCGCCGGCATTGGCGGCAGCAGCCCACAGCGATATGGAAACGGCGCACAATCGTCCGCAGGACAATTTCTTCCTGATACTGGGTTTCGCAGCTTTCCCGCTCCACCCCGCCGCCGCATTGCGGGCAGTGCGCCGGCAGAGGAACCGCGATTTGTTCATCCACGCGCAATGGAGTGGGGCGGCATGCCTGCCGTCCGTAGTGGCGGCCTGGTTTCCGACCCGGCCGCTTCGGATTGGCTTTTGAGTTGCCCCGCGCACGCGGTGCAGCCTGGCGCTTGCTGGCGCGCAACGCGGCTTCCAGTTCCCGGCGGAGGCGTTCGGTTTCCCGCTTCAACCGCTCCGTTTCACGCCGCAGCCGGTCGTTCTCTTTGCGTAGATGGCCATTTTCCTGCTGGGCCCGATCCAGGTCGCGCTTGGGAACAAAGTCGATGGTCTCAGCCTGCTTGTCTGCGGCGGCTCGCCCACTTGGTTTCATCCAACCATACGGTAGCCGAAACCGCTTCGTTTGTCCAGCGAAATCTTCAGGAGGCCGATTTCAAATGTGTTTCAGGCTGGTAAACAAATACAAACTCACCTTGTACCTCACGGAGTTGCTGCGGTACGTCGAGTAGTTGAAACAGAACCCGTCGGCGTGGATGCCCTGGAACGACATCCCGCCGGCACATGCAAAATGGGCGTGGATAATCTCGCGGTCGTCGACCCACAGCTTCGCGTGCACGGCCTAACGGGCTTGCGCGTGGCTGACGCGTCCGTCATGCCGCGGATCATTACAGGGCCAACGAATGCGCCGACCCATATGATTGCGGGCCGCGCCGCCAGGCTGATTCTGGGCTGAAAACAGGGAATCGCATGACCGGCAATCCAGATAGGTCGTTGACGATTGACACCCATCACCACATATTGCCCGACTTTTTCTGGCAGGCGACGGAGAACGCGCAGGCTCCCGTCGGAGGACTTGCGCCCCTTCAGTGGTCCAAGGAAGCAAGCATCTCGTTCATGGATGACGCCGGCATCGACGTTGCCGTGGTTTCGCTGAATACGCCCGGCGTGCACACGGGAGATAGCGCCAAAGCGCGGGCTGTGGCGCGACGCTGCAACGAATTCTCGGCCGAACTGGTTCGTTCACGACCGCACCCGTTTGGAGGTTTCGCCTGGCTCCCCGTGCCGGATGTCGATGCCTCCTTAGAGGAACTCTCCTGCAATCGCGCTGTCGCTCAGATGCACTACACGAACAGATTCGCACGCACGCCAAACGTGAGGTACGTCTGCTCTCATGCCGGAGGCTCGATTCCCTATCTCGCCGCACGCTTCGCTATCATCGACGAGATGGGCTTCATCGCGGGCCGGAGAGCTGCGTGCTCCGCATGCTGCCCGACGTGGCAGGAATCAATCCAGTCCTGTATGGCCACAAATTCCAAACAACGCATCTTGCAGAGCTCCGAGTTGAATGATTTGGAAAGGCGCGCCATTCTCGGAGGCAACGCGTCTCGCCTTTTTCCGGCGATTCGGTCCTTCGCGAAAAGCGATTTGAAAGGAAAGCAAAATACAACCTAACGTCCTCAAGGACCCAGCGGCGGGACCCCCCTGGTTGGTTATACATCCGGTCAGCGATGAAGATTCGGTCGCGGTGGCTGCTTTGCGATCGGTTGTCGCACCCATGAAAGGCAAGTTCGAAGGAACCGCTAGCCGCGGTCCTTTCAACGACATCATGGAGCGAGTCGCCGTCCCAGAAGGGGTGATCTTTGAAGCCGCGACCGTCGGAGGAATACCCGGATGGTGGGTGAAGCCGGCGCGCGCTCAGAAGGGGGCCGCGATCATTCACGTCCATGGCGGCTGGTTCAACTGGGGAACGGCCCAGGCGTTCCGAAACTTCGCTGGTCACATCGCTTTGAGCGCCGGCGCCGATGCTTTTATTCCAGATTATCGTCTCGCTCCCGAGCATCCGTTCCCGGCTGCCGTTCGGGACCTCGAAGCATGCTATCGCGGATTGGTTGACAAGGGAATCACCAAGATCGCCCTTACGGGTGACTCGGCTGGAGGCAACCTGGCCCTCGTCCTTCTGGCAATCGCGTCCGCACGAGCCTCCAAAGATGCCGTCGCCCCTGTGGGCGCGGTTGTATTCTCTCCGATAACCGACCTCGCGCTTACAAGCGAGAGCTTCGACACGCGAGCGGAAGCAGATCTGTACTTCACCAAGTCCCAGGCGGGCGGGCTCGTCCAGTCCTATTTGGGTACAACCGATCCGAAGAATCCCCTGGCCTCGCCTCTCTATGCGGATCTGAGCGGCCTGCCACCAATCCGCGGTCACGTTGGAGACGACGAAGTGCTGCTCGACGACTCGCGCCGCTATGTAGAGAACGCCGTCGCGGCGGCCGTCGACGCGAAGCTTGACGTGTGGATGGGAATGCCGCATGGGTTCGTCACCAATGTCGGCGGATTCAACGCTGCCTCGCAGGCGCTCAAGGCAAGCGGAGCATTTCTAGCCGAGCGGCTGGGGAGAACGGCCAAATGAAAACCTCAATAAAAACACACGAGGGCCGCGTGGCTGTGGTCACCGGCGCCGGCCAAGGCATCGGCCAAGCGATCGCAGTGGCATTGGCGGAACGAGGCGCAAGGGTGATCGCCACCGACCTCAACCCGCCGCACGAGACCGCAAGGAAGATCGGCGCCGCGGCAACTGCGCTTCAACTTGATGTGACGCAGGAAGAGGATTGGCGTTCGGCATCCGCCAAGAGCCGGGATGTGGGCGAGGTGGATATCGTCGTGAATAACGCGGGTTATTTTCCGAACCGCCCTATCGACGAGCTCGATCTCGCGACGTGGCGAAAAACGATGGCTACGAATCTCGACTCACACTTCCTGAGCGCGAAATATTCCTTACCAGCGATGAGAAACAAGAGGTGGGGCCGCTTCGTCGGCATATCTTCAAACATGGTCGGCTTGGCCATACCCGGCATGAGCCACTACATCGCTTCAAAGATGGGAATCATCGGGTTCATGAGGGGTTTGGCGAACGACGTTGCAAACGACGGCATTACCGCGAACGCGGTGTTGCCCGGGCTGACAAATACACTGGCGACTGCGCCTCAATCGGAAGAGCAGAAACGCGCCACCTGGGAACAGCAGGCCATTAAGCGGATGGGGGAACCGGGGGACGTTACAGGTACAACTCTGTTTTTAACAAGCGATGATGCCGCATTCATTACCGGGCAAGCAATCGTCGTTGACGGTGGTCAGTATCGCATTGGCTAGATCTCTGTAGAAGAGAGGCGCGGGAGTTGGTTCATGCAGCTCATGCCGCGTCCTCGAAGGTGCATGTACCGATAGGTATGGAAGTCCAATTCCCAATCCTTTATGAGAAGGAGTCGAATTATGAGAAGGAGTCGAACAAATGTCGGCACTAAAAGGTAAAGTAGCCGTCGTCACCGGAGGCAGCAGCGGAATCGGGCTCGCCATAGCCAAGCGGTTCGTCGACGAAGGCGCGTATGTCTTTATCGTGGGCCGCCGCCAGGCCGAACTCGACAAGGCCGTGACCGAGATCGGCAAGAACATCGCCGCCGTTCGGGCTGACGTCTCCAAGCCGGCCGATATCGACCGGCTCTACAATGAGGTCGCTGCAAAGAAAGGCAAGGTCGATATCGTCGTCGCCAGTGCGGGCATCGTCGAAATAGTGCCGACGGCGGCCGCCACTCCCGAGCATTTCGATAGGACCTTCAATACCAACACCAAGGGCGCGTACTTTACCGTCCAAAAGGCTCTGCCGATCATGAACGACGGAGGTTCCGTTATTCTCGTCGGCTCCGGCGCCTGGCTGAAAGGGTTTCCCGGATACAGCACCTACGCCGCGACAAAGGCGGCGCTGCGCTCGTTTGTCAGAACCTGGACGACTGAGCTCAAAGACCGGAAGATTCGGGCCAACGTCATCAGCCCCGGCCCTGTGGACACCCCCATCATCGATGCCCAATTCCCGACTAAGGAGGCCGCCAATGGTGCCAGGGAGTGGTTCAAATCCATCATTCCGCTCGGCCGCCTGGGCGAGCCAAAGGAAATCGCTGCAGCCGCTCTCTTCCTCGCTTCGGATGAGAGCAGCTACGTCCTTGGAAACGACCTTGTCGTGGACGGGGGCGCCACGGCTATCTAGTGGGCGTCGAAATGGGAGGATGGAAGGATGCAAATCAAAGATCGTGTTTTTCTTGTCACGGGCGCTTCGTCGGGGATCGGCCTCGCGACGTCGATCGCGCTGTCTGAGCGCGGGGCGAAAGTCGCCCTGCTCGCTCGCAGCACCGACACGCTGCAAAAATTGGCGCAGAAGCTTCCGGGCAGCCTACCGGTCACGGTGGACATGACGCAGTTTGATCGAGTGCGGGAAGCCATAGGCGCTGTGCACCAGCATTACGGCCGCATCGACGGTCTCGTCAACAATGCAGGGCGCAGCTATGCGGCCGCAGTAGAAAAGATCGATCCTGCGCTTTTTGACGAAATCTTCCACCTTAACGTGTTAGGCCCGATTGTCGCGATGCAGGCCGTGATACCGCTGATGCGAGCGCAAGGCGGGGGAAGCATGGTGAACATCAATTCGGGGACTGCGTTCATGACTGTTCCGCAATACGGTGTTTACTCGTCTTCGAAGCGCGCTCTTCTTGGATTCAGTCTCACGGCCCGCGCCGAGTTGGAAAGGGACCGCATCGCCGTCAGCGAAATCTATCCGTTCATCACGGCGACAAACTTCGGCAAGAACAGGATGGGTAATCCTGCTGACGGCGGGCCGTCGACCAATTACGCCGAAGGTGACAAGCCCGAATTTGTGGCCGGTCTCGTGCTGCAAGCCATCGAAGAAGGGCACGCGCAATATTTTGCGAATGACCGGCTCCGTAAAATGGCCGGGGTCGCGGCCTAAAGACAAGCCCCCGCCAGTCGGCAAGAGCATGTCCACAATCTTAACCACCAGATCACGCCGCCAACCGCATGATTGCTGGGAGTTCGCGCGACCGGGAAGGCAATTCCAAGACTGACGCGGCTTGCCTGGATGCGCAAACCATGCAGAGCGACTCTCCAACCGGCGTAACGCAGGCCGCCTGAAGAGTCTGCAATGCGGAATGAATCGCGGCGAGCACGGCTTCCTTGTGATCACTATCCGGCCATCTTTCGGCACAGTGCAACCGATAGTGTTCCACCCTTATCCACTGCTCAAGCCGTCTATTTAATGGATCGAACCGCTGCATATGACATTACCCTTCGTATTCCGTGCTCAGACACCCCTGATTTCCGAGCAGGGACTGCGAATCCTCAACTCTTTCCAAGTACGAACATCAGAAACTGGAACGGCAGATAGACAATGGTGGCCTTCAACAGATGGCGCGCGGCGATTCTCGATTGGACTGAAGCTTGCCGCAGCGCGTAGTACAAAAGGCCGGAGGCGAGCAGGACCGTTCCAAAGTAAATGCTGTCGACGTCGAGTTCGACATTGCGGGTGACACCGTGAATGGGTTAGGTCGCCTTGGACGCGGAGTGCAACGACGCCCGCTTTTTCGAGCTTGGTCGATCGGAACGTCAGCCGCGGATGGCGCTCGGTGTCGAGGAAATCCGGGCTCCGGAGGTGGGCGTCGCGCTGCTCGTCGCGCGTATGGATGGACGAGGTATCGATTTCTATGTCGATTTCCGATTGCGTGATATCGGCTTCGTTCAGCTTCAGATCGCCGCGGACGGTTCGGAATTCGCCGCGGACGTTGGAGATCATCATGTGGCGGACCTTGAATTGAACGGAGGAGTGGGCCGGATCGATCGACCAGGTCGAAATCGCGGTAAGTGGATTGATGGCGGTAGACATAAAGCTCCTTCTGCCGGGTCACTGGCTCGCTGCGACAGCAAAGAGGGGCGGATCGCGGGTTTTATTGGCAGGGCCTCCGTTTGTTCGACAAGAACGAAGGCCATTCGGAAACCGAGGACGCCCCGATAGGCCTCATCCTATGTAGCAGCAAGGACCATGAGCAGATCGAGTTGCTCCAACTCAATGAGGTGAGGTCCGTGTTGCAGAATACCTGACGGCACTGCCCGACCGGCGGCTACTCGAATCGAAATTACACGAAGTCGTCAGGCGAGCTCGCGAACAGCTCAAGGCTCGTGAGACGCCGAAGAGCGAAGAGTCAGCCAGTGGCAACCCTCCACGGGCTGAAGCTTGGCGGCACCAGGAATAGGACTGCACGGGCTGCCGCCGGCAGGGCGTGGGGCCGCTGCAGGCGGTTTCGCGTGCCGACTAGCTGGTTAAAGGAAGACGCACGCCCTGCGGCGTGTAAGTCACAGGAGTCTTGATTAGCGTAGCTGCTTGAGCAGATCCGCCAGTTCTACCGCGCTCTTGGATTCCGTGCCGCGTCCCAGCGACGGCGCAATCGCCACCGCCTCGTTGCCGTCCTCGTGCCAGGCCAGAAACGAGGCTTGCTCCGCTCCCGGCAGGCGCTGCTGATTCAACCAGGTGTAGTAAGCGCCCATGTCGGCGTCCACCAGCGACCCCTGCGGGTCCAGTTCCGGTTTGCGCTGCGCCTCCGCCAGCAATTCGTTCATTGGACGAAATCGTTGGCGAGGTGCGAAGCGCAGCACCAAAGTCAGCGGCTCGGCACGGCGCCATGCCTCCCGCGCCGACCATTGTGCGAAGGTCGTACTGAAAACCTGCGTCCCCGCGCCCTCGGTCAGCAGGCTCACCTGGAAGCGGCTCAGGACCGCGTCGCCCGCTGTGCCGTACCCCAGTTCCTCCGGCCGCAGCTTGGCCAGCATGGTGCGAAATGCTTCCGGTCCCAGGCCGGAAGCATAGGCCTGCTGCATCCTCTCGTCGATCGTGGCTCTCACCGGCGCCAGAGAAGAGTACGAGACCGAGGTCAGGCCGGCCGCGGCTGTTTCCCCGTTTCCTCCGTCGATATACCAGTGCCCGTATGGAACGGAATGCGCCTGCGCCCTGGCGGCCGCGAAGTCCAGCAGCAGGCGGACGCCGTTATTCTGTCTCACATTGCTGAAATAGACCCCGTGCGGCCGCAGCTTGCGAAACAGCGGGTATTTCGTTTCGCCCACTCCCTGCCCCATCACCACCAGCCCTAACCGCTCGGTGGGAAGCGGCGCATGGGGAGCGGCCGCATGGACAGTGTGCATGTAATCCGTGGCGGCGGTGCGAAACGCATCAATCTGATGAGTGGCCCAAAGCTGCGTAGCCAGGTCCTCGGAAAACTGGACCGGTGTGTTCACCCAGTCCGATTTCTCAAGCTCTGGTGTGACGTGCAGCCTGGCGAAACCTTCCATCGATTGGCGGCGCCCCTGCGCCGACTGCGATTCCAGATAAGCGAACTGCAGATCCAGTTCCCTGCGTTCGGCGGGAAATTTCCAATCGTAGGCGATCAGTTCGCGCAGCAGCAGCGGCACGAAGCTGATGGGCAACTCGCGCAACAGCGCCACGCGGTCCGCGGCGATTTGGCGGGCGTGCGGCGGATAGCCGCGAAATGAATCGGCTGTCAAATCGGCCGGAAGCATGGCGGCTAGGTGACCTCCGGCGCCGGCTTGCCTGCGACCAGCGGCGTTTCGAATCCAAGCCGGGCCCCCAGTGTGGGCACCAGGTCGGTCGACTCGAGTTGTCTGTCGACCACTACGTTCTCGCGGATGCCCGGCCCCATGGCGATCATCCAAGTGGTGCGCGACAGCGGATCGCCGGTGCGGTGATGCTGGAATCCGTTTCCGCCTGCGTCGGTGTCGGAGTCCCGCCCGAAATCCGGCAAAATGAACATCGCGGTTTTGCCGCTGTACTCCGGTTCGCTTTCGATGGCGTGCCAGACTTCCGCACACAGCCGATCCGTGCGTTGGATCGCCTCCAGGTAGAGCGAGTAAGTGCCCGAGTGCGCCACGTCGATGTCGTGCAGCGTGATCCAAAGTAAGCTGGGCGCGAGCTGGCGCATCAAATGCCGGGCGATGTAGACGGATAGTTCATCCGGGCTGGCCAAGGTGCGCGCGTGCGCGGCAAAGTCGGTAACCGAGAGGCGCATGACTTCCGCCATCTCGTGCAACTGCATCTCATTGCCGCCCAGTTGTGGCGCATACATAGGAGTCTCGTAATTGTCCCGCAAAAGATGGTCGTACGCCTGGCCGCTGCCCGAAAGAGCCGCCGCCAAGAGGCGCTTAGGCAGAATCACGCCCGCGCCCGATCCGCGTGCGTAACCGCGGTGGCCGCTTTCGCCGATCCGGTTAAAGCCGTTGCTGGGCGCGACCACCCACGCATCCGATGCCGGCCGCTTCAGATCCCTGCGGAAATATTCAAAAACGGTGGGATGGTCGGGAGGGACCGCCGCAAAGTTGTTGAAGGTTTCGTATACTCCGGTCGCCAGGCTGGCGGTCGCCACGTAATGCCCCAGAATGCCGCGATTCACTACCTGGCTAAAGAACGTGGCCCGCGGAATTAACTCGGTCAGCAGATGCGGAATATTCTCCTGGCCTTCGGGCATGAAGGTTTCCTCGTCCCGTGCGCCGCCCCCGAATGTCACCACGATGGCTTTCCGGCCGGGCGTGGCCGCACGCAAACGCCGTGGCAGCAGGCCGGCGGCGGTGGCCCCGGTAACGGTGCGCAGGAAGTCGCGGCGGCTCCAGGAAACAGCTCGAGCGACCTCTCGCGGACTGGCGCCGGTGACTATGCGGCGAGGAATAATTCGACCTCCCTCGATCTGGTAAGGCATTCTATCACGATGCGTAGGGCAGGACTCCAGTCCTTGCGGCGGGTCTCCGCCAGACCCGCTGCGATGTGTCACCATCCGTGACGGCGGCGGTGGCAGGTTCTGTGTTCGCGCTGCGCCCTGTTTTTTTAGAAACTAGCCGACTGGCCGCAGCCGGCGCAACTCCACCAGGACGCAAGCTGGAGCGGGAAACTGCAGGTCACTGTGTGACCCCGAAGGCCACGTTGCTTAAGAGCGTGCCGTTTGGTGTAGTCACTGCAACCCTGCCGGTGGCCGCGCCGGCCGGCACGGCCCTCGCCGCGCGGACTCCCACGTGTACAAACGGCCATATCGAAGGCAATTACTTTTCTGCATCTTCGTAGCAGTAGGACGGGACAGTTTTGACGTTCAGATTGTGTGTCGTCCATTGTTTGCCGTCCGCCATCCGCATGGAGGAATGCATTGTGCCGGACGCGTTCTGGTCTTGCGCGGAAAGGCGCTGCAAGGAGGTGCCAAGAGATCCGCACGCTATACTCAGCACGATTGATGCGACACCAACTCGAATCGGCCTGGTCTTTTGCTTACGGCTTGTCATGAAGGAGCGCCACCGCGTGCCGAACCCATTTTACGCGCGATCACTGCGCTTCGCACCATCGGAGCCGGGGGCTGGGCGGCGCTGAAGCCCGCCCTCCAATCGCATTGCGCTCCACTGCCCCGTTCTGATACTATTTAGGTGGCAATCGGAATCCTCCCCTTGAAGTGCCAAAAATCCATCCTGCGGAGAGATTAAATCACTGAATGAATTTCACTGTTTTTTTAGGCAACCTGCCCACGTGGGTCACTGCCGATGATATTAAGGCTTGGCTGACCGCCGAGAATCTGGTCGCGGATTCGGTCAAAGTTATCCGCAACCACGAAACACAAGAATCCAAGGGCTTCGCATTCGTCGAAGCGCCTACCGCCGACGAGATGCAGGCGATTATTCGCCGCTTCGATCGCGCCCCTCTGGAAGACCGGCTGTTGCGGGCCAATCCGGCGCAGCCTTCCAAGGGCAAAGATGCTAAACCGACCATGGAGCGGCCCCAGCAGCAGCGCAACGGCCGGAAACCGCGGCGCGGCAAGGATGCTGCCCCCAAAACTGCTTTTGGCGCCGAATTGGCCAAAGCACTGTAATCGCGAAACAACGGGCCCCCATGCAGTCGCGGCCCTTCCAAAATTCTCTCCCACACTGTGAACTACAGTCACAGTTCTCTTTCAGCTAAGCTGTTCCATTGCTGCAATTTCCATTTGGCTAACCGCTTGCATCGGCGTCGCGCATGAGATTTCTCTGGCTAGCCTCGACCTTGGCGAGCGGCCTGCTCCTGGCCGGAACTCCGGAACAGGACATGAACGTCAACACACGCTACACGGTGGAAAGTGTGGAGGTCGCGGGCGACAGTCCAGCCGGCATCAGCACCGGATTGCGCAGCGAGCTTACCCGGCTGGTGGGCGAGAAGTTGAACCCGGCCGCGCTCGACGACCTGGCGGTGCGCATCCGCCGGGAACTGCATGTGCGGGCGGTCACCCATCGCCTGCTGCGCGGCCAGACGCCCCAACACGTCCGGGTCGTATTTGAAGTGCGCGGGACTCCCGCTAAATTCGAAGCGTCCATTCCGAAGCTGGTTTACCGTACCGACGGCGGTACCAGCGGGATGGTCGAAGGCACGGCCTCGGTCGGATGGCAGGCGTTCACTGTTGGCGCGGTCAGCGATGGCGACGACCTGGCGGAGCGCTACACGGGCATCGTCGCGAGTTACGAGGACAAACGCCTGGGGACCGACCGCTTGCGCTTCCGCCTGGATTTCGAGAGCTATCACGAACGATGGAACCAGTCCACTGTAGACGCCCTGGATCAACCCGGCGCGGAGAGCGATACTTCCGGGATTTATCGCACGCGCCAGAATATCGAACCGCTGGTGACTTTTGTGCTGGCCAAGAGCGCCTCGGGACTGGTGAACCTCACTGTGGGCACGAGTTTCGAACGTTTTCAATCGCAATTTCCGGCCGCGCGGACCGAATCCGCCAACGCGATGGTGACTACTCTGCGCTATCATCGGCGCGTAGAGGGGTCCGGCACCAACCAGCAGGAATGGGACGCAGGCTACAGCCTGCGCGCGGCCACCAGTTTGCTCGGCAGCGATTTCGCCTACGCCCGTCACCTGGGCGATGCCCAATACGTCTATTCCTGGGGCCGGAGCCGCATCATGGACGAAGCCACCGTAGGCGCGATTATCGGCCAGGCGCCGCTCTTCGATCGGTTTATACTAGGTAACAGCACCATGCTCCGCGGGTGGAACCGGTTTGAGCTGGATCCTTTGGGCGGCAATCGCGTGGTGCACAACACGGTGGAGTACCGGTACAGGCTGTTCGATGTTTTCTGTGACAATGGGGCAATATGGGATCAGGGACAAGCGCCGGTCATGCGGCATTCCGTAGGTGTAGGAGTGCGGCAGAACGGCATGTACGCGGCGCTGGCCTTCCCGATCAAGGAAGGCCACATTGAACCGGTGTTCATGGTGGGCATGAACTATTGATTGGCGCTAGCCAAACGCGACGTTGAGGCAAACGGAAAGACGCAGCCGCGATTGTAAAGAAGCGGTAAAGATCAGCCGCAGGCATTGGCTCATGGCCAGTGTGGCTATACCTTTGTCTCGCCTCTCCGCCGCCGGACATCTGACTGTTACCTGGGATGGCGACGACTTGCATGTGGCCATGCCCGAACTCCATTTCCTGGCCGGCAAGCCGCTCGATCGCCTGAGAGACGGCGCCGCGGTGGTGTTCCTGACACAGTTGACGCTCACCACCGACAATTTTGCGACCAGTCTGCGCAAGACGCCCGAGCGTTTCGTATTCAGCTACGATTTGTGGGAAGAGAAGTTCTCGGTCACCAAGCTCGGCGAAGGACAACGCACCGTTTCGCACCTGTCGGCGGCGGCGGCGGAGGCGTGGTGTTTGGACAACATCGCCATCAGCGCCACGGGCCTTCCCCAGGATCGTCCCTTCTGGCTGCGCTTCGAGTTGCGGGCGGCCGAGCCCCGGGACGAAGCCGCGGTGATGGGCGACTCCGGCCTGAACCTGACGCGGCTCATCGAGGCCTTCAGCCGGCGGGCCCGCGATCTGCAGCCGCACTGGACCGCGGATGCCGGGCCCCTGCGGTTGGGCGAGTTGAAGAGATTGGTAGGACGCGCCGCGCGCATGTTGTGAACCGGCTGCGCAACAGACTGATCGGCATCTTTCTGGCGGCCACGCTGGTTCCTCTGGCCGCTACCCTCTGGATCACTACTTCGCTGCTCGACCGCAGCTTGAGCTATGCCTCCACCGGCGAACTCGACCGGCTCTCGCATTCTCTGCAAAGGACCGGGAAAGAATTGTATCAGCGCGCCTGCGACGCGTTGAAGAGCGATGCCCTCGCGGGCCGCTTGCAGCCGGTGCGCTACGCGGCGGCCCAGCAGGATGGCTGGCCTGCGCCGATGAGGAATTTTTTCGATAGCGGCGAGTCCCAGCGCTTCCTCAGATCCGGGCACGACGGCGACCGCATCGACTACCTGGCGCGCCACGGCGATGAAGTGTGGCAATGGTCCACCAGCCTGGGCGGCGTGCAACTGGATGAGCTTTCGCGCGAAATCCGCACAGCGCGCGAGATCGTGGACAAGCGCCAATCGCGCGACCTGCTGCGCGGGTTCACCTATACTTATGTGCTGCTGGCGGCTTCGGTTTGGATGGTATCGCTGGTATTGCTGGTGTACCTGGCGCATCGTATCAGCCGGCCCATCCAGCAGCTCACCGCGGGCCTGTCGCAGCTCGCGGCGGGCGACCTGACTACGCGAGTGGAAGCCCGCAGCGACGACGAGATCGGCCGCGCCATACGCGCCTTCAACGATATGGCGGAGCGCCTGCAGCGCTCCACCGAGCGCCTGGTGTACCTGACCCAACTGGCAAGCTGGCGCACGCTGGCGCGCAAGATGGCGCACGAACTGAAGAATTCGCTGACACCCATCCGGCTCACGGTGGAGGAAATGCTGGCGCGTTACGGCGATCGCGACCGCGCGTTCGTGGAACAGGCGGCACAGATCGTGGTGGAGGAAGTGGAGAGCCTGGAGCGCCGCATCCGCGCGTTCTCGCAGTTTGCCGCGGAGCCTCCCGTCGAGCCCGTGCCGCTCGATCTGAACGCACTGCTCGAAGAGCGCGTGGCTTTCCTGAAGAATGGCCACCCAGAACTGGCCTACGACCTGCGCCTGGATGCGGCCCATCCCACGGCGTTGGCCGATCAGGACCTGGTGAAAGGCATCCTCACCAACCTGCTCGAAAATGCCGCGGAGGCCGCGGGCGAAGGCGGCCGCATCCTGGGCATTACGGCGCTCAGCAACGGCAATGCCCTGGTGGAAGTGCACGATTCGGGTCCGGGACTGAGCGAACAAATTCGGCAATCTTTGTTTCAGCCTTCCATTTCGTTCAAGAAGGGCGGCATGGGGCTGGGGCTATCCATCTCCCGCAAGGGCGCCCTGCTGACGGGCGGCGATATCGTGCTGGTGAAAGGAGAACTGGGCGGCGCAGGCTTCCGCGTGCTGCTGCCCGTAGCGTCCAATGGCATCCAAGCGCATTCTGATAGTGGATGATGAAGAGAATATCGGCCGCTCGCTGCGCATGATTCTGGAGCGCGAGGGCTACGGCATCGCTGTGTGCCGTTCGATTCGCGAGTTTCGCGCGCATCCGGACGCGGAGCGCGCCGACGCTTTCCTGTTCGATGTGCGCCTGCCGGACGGCAGCGGCATTGACCTGCTGCGCTCGGTGCGGCAGAATGGCAATCCCGCGCCCGCCGTGATGATTTCCGGACACGGCACCATCGCGGACGCGGTGGAGGCTACCCGCGCCGGCGCTTTCGATTTTCTGGAGAAGCCACTCAGTCGCGACAAGGTGCTGCTGGCCGTGAAAAATGCGCTGGAGCATTCCAGCCTGCGCGCGGAAAACGAGCGTCTGCGCGAACTGGTGGGTGTGAGCCCCAAGATGATCGGCTCGAGCCCCGCGTTCCAGCGCGCGGTGGAGCAGGCCAGCATGGCGGCCCGCTCGGATGCGCGCGTTTTGCTCATCGGCGAATCCGGCACTGGCAAGGAACTGCTGGCGGCGCACATTCACCAGAACAGCCCCTTCGCTGCGGGTCCCTTCGTGAAAGTGAATTGCGCCGCGATTCCCACGGAATTGATCGAAAGCGAATTGTTCGGCCACGAGAAAGGCGCGTTCACAGGCGCGGCCGGGGCGCGCCGCGGCAAGTTCGAGCTGGCCGATAGCGGTACCATTTTTTTAGACGAAGTGGGCGACCTGCACGGCGCCTCGCAAGCCAAGCTGCTGCGCGTGCTGCAGGAAGGCGAATTCCACCGCGTGGGAGGCGAGCAGACTATTCGCGTGGCCGTGCGCGTGATTTCGGCCACCAACCGCGATCTGAGCGCGCTGGTGCTGCAGAACAAATTTCGCGAAGACCTGTATTACCGGCTCAGCGTGGTGCCCATTCGCGTACCGGCGCTGCGCGAGCGGCCGCAGGATATCAAGCTGCTGGCCGAATATTTCCTGGACGATTTCTGCGCGCGCAACAATTTTAAGCAGAAGAAGCTGGACGATTCGGTCTACCCGCTGCTCGAAAGCTACCCGTGGCCGGGCAACGCGCGCGAGCTGCGCAATGCCATCGAGCGCATGGCCATTCTGACCCCCGGCGAGCGCTTGACGCGCGACGCGGTTCCGGTTGAGATTCGCGTGCAGCGCGATCCGGCGCCGCGCTCCAGCGTGCAGGAAGCCCGCGAGTCGGCCGAGCGCGATCATATTTTGCGGGCGTTGGAGGAGGTTAATTGGAATGTGTCCGGGGCGGCGCGTGCGCTGGGAATGGAGCGGACGAATCTGCATAAGAGGATTCGGGCGCTGGGGCTGAGTAGGGGAAGCAACGCCACGCCTCGCTAGGGATCCTCATGCCTCGGGTCCTCCGTCCATGTGGACAGCGCTCTCGTCTTGAGTCGGGCAACGCGTACGACCTCTTCCGCGACGTCTCGGAGCGCTCTCCGGGCTTCCGGGATGAGGCGGTAAAAGAGATGGCAACCGGCCGGGCGGCCTCCGCGAGCCCATCGGACGGTGGTAGCGCCCATTCCGACTTCCAAGGCCTCCCTCGCATACTGCTCGGACTTGCTCGCATTCCAGGGGAGCCATACCAGCACGCCTTGGCGCGGTTCGAGGCGGCGAATGAGGTCTCTGACCTTCGGCCATTCGTCCATGTTCGGAGGATCGATGAAAACGAAATCGGCGTCCTGAATTGCGGGGTCGCCCCGGACCCAACGCGAGTTGAACAAATGCGAGTTGTGGGCGAAGTTCGCCTGAAGATCGGCAAACGGCGCCGCGCCATCATCCCAGAGCCACAATTCAGCGGGCCTGTCTCGCCAGTTGCAGACCTCCCTTGCGAACCATGCCGAGCCTGGATAGGTATCGCCGGGCCCCGGCTTACGCTGGAGGCAGCAAGCGCACGCCCAAAGCGCAAGGTGTCGATTTCGACCGAAGAGGTCGATGCCTGCCACGACGCCGATACCGTTGGGCCACTCCTGGCCCGCAGTGAGCGGGTTCTTGGCGTAGCCAGCGTAGAGGTCTGCGTAGCGGTACGGAGTGCCTTCGGTGCGGGCGACGGTCTCGTCCAGGGCCGCGATAAGGGCCGGATGTTTGCAGACGTCGCCCTCGTTCCCGGCTTTCCTGTGGTGATCGTAGCTCATCGTCACCCGAGTCAGTCCGTTACGGCGAACCCGCGCGTCTTTTTCAAATCGTCAGGCCTCGGCTGACGACCCATTCTTCGATCGCCGCCCAAGCCGCTTCCACCGCTGTGCTCTCGGCCAACGAGAGGGTCTTTGAATCATATTCCCAGGCGTTGCGCATCTCGGTGATTGTCCGCATGAACGGCGCGACGTATCTCGGAATAACGTCTTCGTTCGTCAACCGCCCGATACGGGCAGCAGGCGACGCCTGCGTTTTTCGACTGTCTTGGCTTTCTAAGAACCGAACTAAGCGTGTCCGTAAGCCCGAGAGCTGAGCGCCCGACAACGCCGCCCTCGGGGCTGCGGATGTCTGGCGCACCTCCGCCGTCGGTTGCTTGGCTGAGGCGCTTGGCAGGCTTCCAGCGGAAGAAGCAGCGGGAGACGCGATCTTTCCTTCCAGTTCCGCGATTACGACTAGGTGGCGTGCCTCACGCGGAAAGACTAGCAGCCATTCCGCGCGGGTGTACGGAATCCTGAAACGCGATCCGCGCCAAGCCGCCTCCGGCCGATCGAAAGGCCACCTGCTGCTCCAAATGAAGGTGTCCATGCCCGCGTTGATGGCGTGCACCGACCGCCTAACACTTCGTCTTCCGCCAGCGCGGTCGGTGACAGCCTCCGCGGCAACAAGGACATCCGTCGTGTCTCCGGGTGGGGTATAGTTCCGACCTGCAAGCGCGCGGAAGCTGGCGGCACCGTGGAGGTATGCCATGAAGTCGCCATAGGAGATCCCGAGCGCATCACCGTGGTTCGCGGCGTCCACAAGATATGCGAACATGCGAGCGCCCCGGTCGAGACCTCGTTCGTCTGGCGTGAGGCTTTCCATCCGACCCCCCTCTCCGAAGGATCATAGCAAACCGGGCCGCCGTCCCGCGCGCGCCTAGGCGGACATGTGTCTATCCGGACGCCGGCAAATGATACAATTCGGCCATGTCCATTAGGTGCGCGAGCTAGTCCGCGCGCTCGAACAGCGTGGGTGGGTTGAAATTCGCCCAAAGGGCAGCCACAGACATTTCAAACATCCGGAACACACCCAACTCATTACAGTACCGGGCAACGAACGGAAAGAACTGGCACCGGCACGTTGCAAACTATCCTGAAGAAGGCAGGTCTGAGATGACTCCGAAGCGCTATCCAGTAGTTATCGAACCAACGAGCACCGGGTACTCGGCGTTCTCGCCCGATGTACCCGGTTGCGCGGCGGCTGGCGACACAGAGGAAGAGACGCGCCGGAACTTCAGGGAGGCCTTGACCGCTCACTTCGAAATCATGCGTGAGATCGGCGAACCGATTCCGGAAACGCGCGCGTCGGTTGACTAGGTCGAAGTCGCGGCGTGATCGTTCGTCCGCCCACCTTGATGATATCCGGACACGGCACCATCGCGGACGCGGTGGAGGCTACCCGCGCCGGCGCTTTCGATTTTCTGGGGAAGCCGCTTAGTCGCGACACGGTGCTGCTGGCCGTGAAAAATGCGCTGGAGCATTCCGGCCTGCGCGAACTGGTGGGTGTGAGCCCCAAGATGATCGGCGCCAGCCCTGCGTTCCCGCGCGCGGTGGAGCAGGTCAGCATGGCGGCCCGCTCGGATGCGCGCGTTTGCTTATCGGCGAATCCGGCACCGGCAGGGAACTGCTGGCGGCGCATATTCACCAGAACAGCCCCTTCGCCGCGGGTCCCTTTGTGAAAGTGAATTGCGCCGCGATTCCCACGGAATTGATCGAAAGCGAGCTGTTCGGCCACGAGAAGGGCGCCTTTACAGGCGCGGCCGGGGCGCGCCGCGGCAAGTTCGAGCTGGCCGATAGCGGCACCACTTTTTTGGACGAAATGGGCGACCTGCACGGCGCCTCCGCGCAAGGCGCACACATGGTGATGGCGGCCGGAACAGTGGACAACACAAGATTCACGATTGAACACACCGACCAGTTCGAAGACGGCACCCGCGTTTACAAGATCACGCTGAGCGCGGCTGAGAATGTGTCCACGACGCTACAGGCTACAGCTATCCCAAAAGATCACGAGGCTCCCCATCAATTCTCGTTGAAGACCCAGTCGCGCGAAGGAATTTACTCCTAGAAACCTCCTGCATACGACGCTTCGCCGGTCAGTGAAGAACTATTGCCGGCGCGGCTTCCGGTTTATCGATCCATCGAAGCGCGGCAAGCAACTCTTCGTCCGCTACCGTACCGCAAAGGATCGCGACGCCGATGGCATCGGAACGGAACTCGTGATCATTGACACGCATGGGTCCCCGGCGCTCAAAGCGGATACGCAATGACGAGATGTAACGGAACTGTTGGCAGCGGTCCGGGCTGAAGTCGGTGGCGATGGCTTTGCGATTCACGCGAAGGGAAAAATCCATGTCGCGAAGTAGGCGCGCCACGGTGTTGGCCGAGATCTCGATATCGGGTTGCCGCAGCAGTTCAGCGATTCCGATTACTTCGGGCTTTTCGCCGGTTTGCGCCCGGCGCCCGGCCGGCTGAATGATATGAGCGGCGCGTTGATGAAACCAATCGGCGTCCTGATAACATTGAGCGGCGGTCAGGTAGGTCGGAATCGGTGCGCATATCTATCGAGCATCGCCTCTCTGTGCTGGAAGAGCGCAGCGCGCTGGTCCGTGGAAAGCTCATTCCTCCCGGAGTGCAGCCATGGGGTCCAAGCGCGCGGCGCGGTGCGCCGGCAGGTACGCCGCGATTCCAGTTGCAATTCCCAATACCACCGCGGCCATGGCGAGCGGCGCCACATCGTACGGCTTCACGCCGTACAGCAGAGTTGCAATCAGCCGCCCGGCGGCCAATGACGCTCCCAGCCCGAGCAGCGTGCCAATAAACAGCATGGCGGCCACTTCGCGCAGCACCAGCCAGACCACGGACCCTGGCTGCGCGCCCAGCGCCATGCGGATTCCGATTTCGGCCTGCCGGCGCGCGACCCCGCAGGCTGTCACTCCGTACAGCCCGATCATGGCGAGCAGCAGTGCGAGTCCACCGAAGAACGCCGACAAAAGGGCAACCATCCGCGGCTGCAGCAACGAATCTTCCACCTGCGTTTCGAAATTCCGGAACTCGAGCGAAATACTGCGATTCACTTCGCCGATGGCTGCGCGCGCGGCGGGAATCAGCGTGGCTACAGGGCGTTCGCCGCGGATTTCGAACGTGGCAAACCTCCACGGTTCGGAATCCTGTGCGCAAGCGACGTATACGGTCGGAGAACTGGCCTCCGAAACGCTTTCATATTTCGCGTCTTTGACTACACCGATCACCTGATAGGTATCTTGCACGCCCGGTTTATCCGTGGGCACGCCGATGGTCTTGCCGATGGGGCCAGCCTGTCCGAAAAACCGATGCGCCACGTTCTCATTGACGATCATCACCTTGGGCGCGCTCAGATCGTCGTGTTCGGAGAAATCGCGCCCGATCAGCAGGGGCGTGCGCAGCGTCTCGAAGAAACCAGGCGAGACGCGATTGAAAAAAACCAGCGTGTCCTCTCTCCCTTTGGAAGAATAGCCTTCGGGAGACACGATGTTATTCCACGTCGTATGGCCGATGGGCGTCAACACGGAACTGGAAGCCGCGGCCACGCCAGGTATGGCGCGCAGACGATCCACGATTTCGTCATACACCCGCGGGCGCTCCTTTCTAGGCACGTTGGATTGCATCATGCCGGCTTTGATCAGGAGCACATTATGGCGGGTGAAGCCTAAGTCGGTGTTCAGCAGATTGCGGAACGTGCCCAGGAACAGGCTGGCGCCTACCAGGAGTATCAACGACAGCGCCACCTGGCCTGTGACCAGCGCACGGCCCAGCCCGGCGCGATTGCCGGCCATACCCCGCGCGTGTTCCTTCAACACGCGATGCGGCGAGACACTGGTGGCCCGCCATGCCGGTACGAGTCCGAACAGCAGTCCGGTCAAAGCGGCTATGCTCATGGTGAAAGCGAACACACGCCAATCCGGCGCCGTATTCAATTCGAGTTCACTGCCGGTCGCGGAAATGAAACGCACCAGCAGACGGCTGCCCCACACCGCGAGAAGCATGCCTCCCACTGCGCCCGCCGCCGCAAGCAGAAAGCTTTCCGACATCAGTTGGCGTATGACCCGGCGACGGGCGGCACCGATCGCCATGCGCACGGCAATCTCGCGCTGGCGGGCCGCGGCGCGCGCCAGCAGCAGGTTCGCGATGTTGGCGCAGGCGATCAGCAGGACCAGTCCCACAACCACCACAAGCGTAAACAGAGCCGTGCGGTATTCGTGGCCGGTTTGGGAGAATCCGGTGGCGGCCGGGCGCAGGGCGAGCGAGCGTTGCAGGTATTCCCGTTGGCCGTCGGCATCCTAGTTTTGCGGGAGCGTGGCGCGATCGACTTCGGGCGCCAGGGCCTTCAGGCGGGCCTCGCTTGCTTGCCTGGACTCTCCCGGCTTAAGCCTGCCCAGCATGCGTAGCCACCACGAACTGCGCGCGTCGAGCGAACTGCGGTCGGTGTGCAGGATGGGTTCGCATCCAATTGGAATGGCCACGTCGAAATGCGTGTCTACATCGAGGCCGGTGAACCAGGGCGGCGTTACGCCGATGATGGTGAACGGGTGCCGGTTCAGCCTGATGGTCTTGCCGGCGATCTCCGGGTCGGCCGCGAAATGCCGCCGCCAGAAATTGTAGCTGATGACGGCGACGGGCCCTGCGCGGCCGCCGCCATGGATGTCGTCGTCGCGGGTGAACACGCGCCCGCGCATCGCAGGCACGCCCAGCACGCGAAAGAAATCGCCGCTGGCCCAGACGCCTTCCGCGAAGTGGCTTTCGCCCCCCTCGGCGAGATCGAAACGTTCAGTGCCGAACGCCAGGCTTCCTGCGAGCGCCTGCTGGTGATCGCGCACCTGCTCCCAGATCGGGTTGGTGAAGTACGCGCCACCTTGCGGTGAGACGATTTCCACCAGGCGTTGCGGGTCTTCCACCGGCAATGAACGCAGCATCACGGCGTTGAGGATGCTGAAAATGGCGGTGTTCGCGCCGATGCCCAGCGCCAGTGATAGAACCGCCGTGGCCGCGAATCCGGGACTGGCGCGCAGGGTGCGCAGGGCGTAGCGGATGTCTTGCGCAAGGGTTTCAAGGAACGGCCAGATCCACACGGCACGGCTGGCTTCGCTCGCTTGGGTTACGTTGCCCAGCGAGCGGCCGGGGGTTTGTGATAGCAATTCGCGATGCAGGCGTATCTCGTCGGCCAGATCCTGTGTGTGCTGCCGGCGATGGAAGAGGTACCGCAATCGTCGCCAAAATTCGCTCATTGTTACTCCTCGCGCAGCGCGCTCATGGGGTCGAGGCGGGCAGCCCGCCGCGCCGGCAGATACGCCGCGATGCCGGTCGCGATGCCCAACACCACGGCCGCAATGGCGAGCGGCACCGCATCGTGCGGCTTTACGCCATACAGCAGAGTTGCAATCAGCCGGCCGGCGGCCAACGACGCGGCGAGCCCCAGTAGCGTCCCGACGGCCAGCATGGCGGCCACTTCGCGCAGCACCAGCCAGATCACGGATGCCGGCTGCGCGCCCAGCGCCATGCGGATTCCGATTTCGGATTGCCGGCGCGCGACTCCGTAGGCCGTCACGCCATACAGCCCGATCATGGCCAGCAGCAGCGCCAGGCCGCCGAAGAACGCCGACAGCAAAGCGACCATCCTGGGCTGCAGCAGAGACTCGTTCACCTGGGTTTCGAAGTTGCGAAACTCAAGCGAGATGCCCCGATTCACTTCGCCGATCGCCGCGCGCACCGCTGGAATGAATGCCTCGACCGGAGGCTCGGTGCGGACCTCGAAGCTGACTTCCGGCCAAAAGTCTGAATCCTGCCCGCATGCGACATACGCCGACAGGAGCGGGGTTTCGTTGATGTCCTGATACTTTATATCCTTCACCACGCCGATCACCTGGTAGACATCATGCATGCCGGGGTGACTCTCCGCACGGATGGCTTTACCGATGGGATTAGCGTACCCGAAGAAACGTCGCGCGGCCGACTCGTCAATCACCATCGCCTTAGGCGCGCCGGCATCGTCGTGCGCGGAGAAATCGCGGCCCAGCAATAGGGGTGTGCGCATGGTGGCGAAGTATCCCGGCGAAACACGGTTCATGTACAACATTGTGTCGTCTTGCCCTTTCGATGAATAGCCTTCGGGTTCCACCATGTTGTTCCAGGTCGTGCCGCTGATGGGCGTCAACCCCGAACTGGACGCCGATACGACGCCAGGAATGGCGCGCAGGCGATCCACGATCTCGAGGTATACGCGCGGACGCTGCTCCTTGGGGATGTCGGACTGCATCATGTTTGCGTTGACCAGAAGTACGTTGTGGCGGCTGAAGCCCAGGTCGGTGCTCAACAGATTGCGGAGCGTGCCGAGGAACAGGCCCGCGCCCACCAGCAGGATCAGGGATAGCGCGACCTGGCCTGTCACCAGCGCGCGGCCCAGGCCGAAACGGCCTCCCACCATGCCGCGCGCATGCTCTTTCAGAACATTGTTGGGCGAGACGCTGGTCGCGCGCAGGGCTGGCGCCAATCCAAACAGCAGCCCGGTCAGAACGGCCACGCCCATCGTGAAGGCCAGCACCCGCAGGTCCGGCGCGGTGCCGAGTTGGAGTTCGCTGCCGGTCTTCGATAAGAAGCGGACCAGCAGACGGCCTCCCCAGACTGCAAAGAGCAAGCCTCCCACCGCGCCCAATATGGAGAGCAGCAAGCTTTCGGACATGAGCTGGCGCATCACGCGGCGGCGCGCCGCGCCGATGGCCATGCGGATGGAGATCTCGCGTTGGCGGGCGGCCGCGCGGGCCAGCAGCAGGTTGGCTATATTGGCGCAGGCGATCAAAAGCACCAAGCCCACCACCGCCATTAGAGTGAAGAGCGCGGTGCGGTACCGTTCACCTGTATCCGAGAAGCCTGTGGATGCGGGTCGCAGAGCGAACGATCGCCGCAGGTATTGCCGCTGGCCGTTTACATCCCAATTCTGCGGAACCGTGGCGCCATTGACCTCCGGCGCCAGCGCCTTCATTTTGGCCTCCGCCTGCTGCAGGGTTTCGCCCGCAGGGAGACGGCCCAGAATGCGCAGCCACCACCAGCTTCGCGCCCCCAACGCGCTGCGGTCGGTGTGCAGGATCGGCTCGCAGCCAATGGGGATGGCGACATCGTAGGCCGTATCCACATCGAGACCCCTGAACCATGGCGGCGTCACCCCGATAATCGTGAACGGGTGGCGGTCCAGCCGGATGGTCTTACCAACGATATCGGGATCGCCAGCGAAGTGGCGCTTCCAAAAGCCGTGGCTGATCACCGCCACCGGTCCCGCGTGGCCCCCGCCATGGAGATCGTCATCCGGCGTGAACACGCGCCCGCGCATGGCCGGCACGCCGAGGACGCGGAAGTAATCGCCGCTGGCCCATAGGCCTTCGGCAAAGTGGCTCTCGCCGCCCCCGGCCAAATCGAAGCGGTCGCCGCTGAAGGCCAGAGTTCCAGAAAAAGCCTGCTGGTGATCGCGCACCTGCTCCCAAATCGGGTTGGTGAAATTTCCTTCCATCTGCACCAACCGCTGGGGATCTTCCACCGGCAGCGAACGCAGCATCACGGCGTTGAGGATGCTGAAGATGGCCGTGTTTGCTCCGATGCCGAACGCCAGTGACAGGACCGCCGTCGCGGCGAAGCCGGGGCTGGCGCGCAGCATGCGTACGGCGTAGCGCGTGTCCTGGGCGAGGGTTTCGAGGAACGGCCAGATCCATACCGCGCGGCTGGCTTCACTCGCTTGCGTTAGGTTGCCGAGCGAGCGGCCGGGCGCTTGTGATAGCAATTCGCGGTGCATGCGAATCTCGTCGGCCAAATCCCGTTCGTGCTGCCGGCGATGGACGAGATATCGCAAGCGGCGCCACATTTCGCTCATAGTCACTCCTCGCGCAGCGCGGCCATGGGATCGAGACGCGCGGCGCGATGGGCGGGCAGATAAGCCGCGATGCCGGTAGCGAGCGCCAACACGACAGCAGCGATGGCGAGCGGCGCACCATCGCTCGGCTTCACGCCGTAAAGCAGACTTGCCACCAGGCGACCGGCGGACAGCGACGCGCCCAACCCGAGTGCCGTACCGATGGCCAGCATCGCAGCCACTTCGCGCAGCACCAGCCAAACCACCGATCCCGGCTGCGCGCCCAGCGCCATGCGGATGCCGATCTCAGACTGCCGGCGCGCGACTCCGTACGCAGTCACGCCGTACAGTCCGATCATGGCCAGCAGCAGCGCTAGTCCGCCGAAGAAAGCAGACAGGAGCGCGACCATGCGGGGTTGCAGCAGCGACTCGTTCACCTGGGTTTCGAAGTTGCGAAATTCCAGCGAAATGCCGCGGTTCACTTCGCCGATAGCCGCACGGACGGCGGGGATAAACGTATCCGGCAGCCGCTCCGTACGGACCTCGAAGTTGACCCCGGGCCGCGGATCGCTGTCCTGTGCGCAGGCGATGTAGACGGTCAATGTCAAACCTTCGTCCACACTCGCATACTTGGCGTCTTTGACCACCCCGATGACTTGGTAGATACCCGCCTTCCCGGGTCCATCCGCGAGTATCGTCTTTCCGATGGGATTCGCTTGCCCGAAGAACCGCCGCGCCACCGACTCGGTGATCAGCATCACTTTCGGCGCACCGGAATCGTCGTGATCGGAGAAATCGCGGCCCAATAGCACCGGCTGGCGCATCGTCTCGAAGTATCCCGGCGAGACACGATTGAAGTAGACCAGCGTATCGTCCTTCCCCTTAGGCGAGTAGCCCTCGGGAGAGACTTCGCTGTCCCACTGCCCCCGGCCGATGGGCGTCATCGCGGAACTGGAGGCCGAGGACACGCCGGGGATGGTGCGCAGGCGTTCCACGATCTCCCGATACACACGCGGGCGCTGCTCCTTGGGAACGTTGGCCTGCGTCATGCCTGCCCCTACCAGAAGAACGTTGTGGCGGATGAAGCCCAAGTCGGTACTTAACAGATTGCGCAACGTGCCCAGGAACAGGCCGGCGCCCACTAGCAGCATCAGCGACAACGCGACCTGGCCGGTGACCAGCGCGCGGCCCAGGCCGAAACGGCCCGCCTCCACGCTGCGGCCGTGCTCTTTCAGGAAGTTGTTGGGCGAGACGCGCGTGGCCCGCAGCGCCGGCGCAAGGCCGAACAGCAGCCCGGTGAGGAGGGCCACGCCCATCGTAAAGGCGAGCACGCGCAGGTCCGGCGCGGTGTCGAGCTGGAGTTCGCTGCCGGCCGTCGAGAGGAAGCGGACCAGCAGTTGGCTTCCCCAGACGGCAAAGAGCAAGCCACCAGCAGCGCCCAATACGGAGAGCAGCAGGCTCTCCGACATGAGTTGGCGCATGACGCGGCGGCGCGCCGCACCGATGGCCATGCGGATGGAAATCTCGCGCTGGCGGGCGGCGGCGCGGGCCAGCAGCAGGTTGGCAATGTTTGCGCAGGCGATGAGCAGCACCAATCCAACGACGGCCATCAGGGTAAAGAGCGCCGTGCGATACTGCGTACCGGTATCCGAGAACCCTGTGGCGGCGGGACGCAAGGCGAACGATCGCTGCAGGTATTCCTTCTGGCCGCCCGCGCGCAAATTCAAGGAAAGCGTGGCGCGGTACACCTCCGGCGCCAGCGCCTTCATCCTGGCTTCCGCCTGCCGCGGAGTCTCGCCCGGAAGCAGCCTGCCCAGAATGCGCAGCCACCACCAGTCCCGATCGGCCAGTGCGCTAGCGTCGGTACGCAGGATCGGCTCGCATCCGATGGGGATGGCGACGTCGTACGCCGTATCCACATTCAGGCCCGTGAACCAGGGCGGGGTTACGCCGATAATCGTGAACAGGTGCCGGTTCAGCCGGATGGTTTTGCCGACGATAACGGGATCGCTCGCGAAATGGCGTTTCCAGAAGCCGTGGCTGATCACCGCCACCGGCCCCGCACGCCCGCCGCCATGTAGATCGTCATCCGGCGTGAACACGCGGCCGCGCATGGCGGGCACCCCAAGGACCTGGAAGAAATCGCCGCTGGCCCACAGGCCTTCCGCGAAATGGCTCTCGCCGCCGGCGGCCAGGTCGAAGCGATCCTCGCTGAAGGCCAGGGCTCCCGAGAAAGCTTGTTGGTGATCGCGAACTTGCTCCCAGATGGGATTTGTGAAATAGACCCGTAACGGACGGGCGGGGTCGGAACGGGGAGAGCCGAGCTGCACCAGCCGCTGCGGATCTTCCACTGGCAGCGACCGCAGCATCACGGCGTTGAGAATGCTGAATATGGCCGTATTCGCGCCGATGCCCAGCGCCAGCGAAAGAATCGCCGTGGCGGCGAAGCCTGGATTGGCGCGCAGCGTACGGAGGGCGTAGCGGATATCTTGCGCCAGCGTTTCGAGGAATGGCCACACCCAGACGGAGCGGCTGGCCTCGCCGACTTGCGTCAGGTTACCGAGAGAGCGGCCGGGGGCTTGTGACAGCAATTCACGGTGCAGGCGGATCTCGTCGGCCAGATCTTGTTCGTGCTGCCCACGGTTTAACAGGTACCGCAACCTACGCCATAGTTCGCCCATCACGCTGCTCCTGGCATAGTTAGACTATGCCAGATGCGTATTGGTTAGGTCAAGTAGGGCGCACAGCTGATCACATGGTTATATTTCCGGTAAGCCGCAAGAACGAAGGTACGCGGCAATAGAATCGTACTTTGAGGGCGGACGCGTCAGATCGTCGGGATCGCCTTTTGGCACCCAAATGATCATGCCCTCACGTGCTCGGGTGAGCAAGACCCGGTATTTATTTACCACGTACTGGCGCCGGGTCTGGTCGTGCACGGCAAGCCACGAAGTGCCTTTGAACGCTCGCACCTCCCAGCCACGCTCACCGGGCGCGAAGTCGGTATCCCAACAAAGTCCCGTCCAGTCGAGTTCCAGCCCCTGGATGCCAAACTCCGTCGCGGGCGTTTCCAGATAATACGAGGATCGTACATCGGTGCTGGCGTTAAGAAACCAGTTCTCTACCTCCAGTTCCGCGCGAACGTCGAGGCCATAGGGCCGAAGCCGGCGCGCACCGCTTGTGGCAATCAATCCGATGCGGCGTGTACCGCGCTGATGCTGCTTGAGCCATTCGCGTGCCGTCTGAAGTTCTCGTGTCACCACTATCGGAAAGCCCCTACAGGATGCCAACTTAGTCCGGGCCTCCTCGACCTGTTGCCGAAGCAGACAATCGACGAATTCTGCGGAGGCTTCGGCCTTGTAGGATCGCAGAGGCACTGTCAGATGCAGTGCGCCGTCTTCGCGCACATACATTCCAACTGGCGGATTCTCGAACAATAGATCGGTTCTTTCGCCTTTCACGGCGCGCGGCGATATCAGCACGTGCCAATGCCGGAAACCGTTGGTCAAGGCCGGCCCCATTCACCCAATCCGGCTTCGCCAGTATTGATCTCCTGACCTGTACCAACAAGCGCCACGATGACAGCACATCCTGCGTGACGGTTCATGATTTCAAGCATGATCTCCGGCTCTGACCTGTCGCGCTTGAACTTCCGCAGGGACTGTTCGCGATTCCACGCGCGCTGAGCCTCGTCAAACACAACGATCGTATCGGGCGGAGGATCCGAGGCCGCAAAATGTGCATCGATAAAGCGGTGCACATTTTGGATGAATGTCGCGACCTCACGCCGCGATTCATGAATCGAACGTGCCGTGCGTGCGGCATGGTCGCGGGCGAGGGCCTCACAGAGAACCTTTACTAGCGGCCCGTTGCCAGAAAGAAAGACGCCCAGTCGGCCCGCATGCAGTTCCTTACTGTGGACGATATTGAGTCCCGCGAGCGTCTTTCCAGATCCCGGAACGCCGGTCACAAAACAGATCAGTTTGTAGCTTCCCTGACGCGCCTGTTCGATGGCGCGCATAACTGCGGAGCTTGTCTTGGTCAGGTTCTCCGCGCCGGCGTGGCAACGAGAGATCTCGCGCACATTCTGACCCTCATACAGCACCAGCGCTGCTTCGATAATGGTCGGCGTGGGTGCATAGAGTGCGTTGTCCCACCGTTCCGGATCGATCGGCACCGCACCTGGAGATGCGTAGACGGCACAAGCTCTCTCGATCACGTCGCCTAGCGACTGCGCATTTGCATGCCAGAGTGGCGCTACATGATCGATGACTTGCCCTGACGGCGCGGGCCGCACCGGAGCCCTGGTCGAAACCAATATTGGAATTAGAGGGCGCTGAGCGCTTTCAGCGTGAAAGTCCCGCAGGTCGAGACAATAGTCCTCTAGCTGAAGACGCGCTTCCCGGTCGTAAGTGCGAGCGCCACATTTGAATTCGATGACAAAGATCAGACCATTAGTCAGTACGACGGCATCGATTCGTTTGCCGCGTCGTGGAATTGGATATTCCAACAGCAGGTGGTAGCAACGCATCGAGAGCGGCGTCAGCGCCGCTCGCAGAATGTCGATTTGTTCACGCCAAGCTTCCAGTTGGGCATTGGTGAGCTCGGTTGACGGGCGGCCGGCAACGGTCGATAGACGCCCGACGATGGTATCCGGATCATGCTTTAGAAATTCTGCGACGGAAGCACGATAGATTGCCGGCACGACACCTCACCAACTGATTAGCCTAATCCGCTAATTGACGTCATACGTGTGGATCTCTGCCCCGTCCAGGTATTTGTCGAACCACGCGACGATGTGCTGCAGGCGCTCGACGCGATGCACCGGTTTGCCCGAACGCGAAAGCTCGTGGGTCTCGCCGGGAAAGCGCACCATCACGACCGTCTTGTGCAGATACTTTAGCGCGCGGAACATCTGCTCGCCGCCCGCGCCCGGTGGAGTGCGCATGTCGCTCTCGCCTTCGACCAGCATCAGGGGCGTGGTGATCTTGTCGACGTAAGTGATGGGCGACCGCTCTTTGAAATCCGCCTCCTGCTCCCAAGGTGCGCCGCGGAACCAGAAGGGCGTGAACAGGGTGAAATCCGCGGTGTACCAGAAGTCGCGCCAATCGGCAATGGAGCGCTGCGAGACAGCGGCTTTGAAGCGGGTGGTGTGGCCGACGGTCCAGTTGGTGAGCACGCCGCCGCCACTGCCACCGGTAACTCCCAGCTTATCGGGGTCAACCCAGCCGCGGGCGATGAGGTCGTCCACGCCGGCCATCAGGTCTTTGAAATCGTCGCCCGGATAGGCATACTGGATGAGGTTGCCGAACTCCTGGCCATAGCTGGTGCTGCCGCGCGGATTGGGGTAGAGCACGACGTAGCCCTTGGCGGCCATCCATTGAAACTCGTGATCGAAGGTGTAGCCATAGGCGGCGTGCGGGCCGCCGTGAATATCCAGGATCAGCGGGTACTTCTTGCCGGGTGTGAAATCGGGCGGGCGCTCGACCCAGGCCTGGATGCGGCGGCCATCGAAGCTCTTGTACCAGATCATTTCCGGTTCGGTGAGATTGAGCTGGCCAAACAGCTCGCCGTTGACGTGAGTAAGGCGTTCGAGGCGGCCGGATGCGCCATCCAACAGATACAGGTCACCGATGTTAGCGGGTGTCGAAATCAGGACGGCGGTCTTTGATCCATCGGGGGTAGCGCTATAGGAGAAGACATCTTGATCGCCGCTGGTGAGCGGCTCGACTTTACCGGTTTCGGCGTCGATGCGCTTCAGATTGGCACGGCCCTCTTCGGCGGAATCGACGAAGATGCTGCGGCCATCCGCGCTCCAATACGGCTTCGACGGACCGGAGCCGCGCGGCGGTGCCTGATCGCCGCCCACGCCGCCGCCAATATCGTAGTCATAAGCGGCGGTCAGATTTCGGGGAGTCCCGCCCGGTTCGGCGGGCGTAATGAACAGATCCGGCTGGCTGTAAGAGCGCTGCGCGAGGCCGCCCCCGGAATTGATGGAGCCGGCGAATGCAATGTGGCTGCCATCCGGGCTGAGCGAGATAGCGTGGATGGAGCCGTCGATACCGGCTACTTTGGCAATCTCGCCGCCGCCCGCGCTAACGGCGTAGATCTCATCGTGCGGCGGCTGGTAATAAGGCTCGCGCACGCGGTTCGAAGTGAAGTAGAGCTTCGCCCCATCGCGCGACCAGACGATATCGGATTCGCTGAATTCGCCGGTGGTGATCTGCTTCGGTTTTTCAGGACCGGCCACGACGGCCGGCACGGGAACTGCCCAGATGTGTGTGGGCCGGTCGGGATCGAAGTAGCCTTCGCCGTTCATGCGGTACGCGGCCTTCACGATCACGCGGACGTCGCTCTCATCTTCGTCTTTCGCATCTTTCTTCTTATCGAAATCCTTGGGCAGCGTCGTGGATAAGAATGCGATGGTGTGGCCGTCCGGCGCCCATGCCAGGCCGCTCGCGCCCTTCGGAATGTCCGTGAGCGGGCGCGCTTCGCCGCCGTCCATGGCAAGCAAAAAGATCTGCGCGGGTAGGGGCTTGCCGTCTTTGTCCTTCTGATCGGGCGCGCGCAGGAAGGCCACGGTGCGGCCGTCCGGCGACCAGCACGCGTTCGAATCACGCGTGCCGGAGGTGATTTGTCGCGCGGCGCCGCCGGCCGCGGGAATGATCCACAGCGACGTTTCGTAGTTATCGTGCTTGGAGTTCACGGTAACGAGGGTGTAGACGATGCGCGCGCCATCGGGGGAGATTTGAGGGGCAGCGATCCAGCGGAAGGCATATAGGTCAGTTTCGGTGATGGGACGCTTGGGCGCGGCGGCGGCTATCGACAACCCGGCCAGGAGAACCAGCAGAAGACGTGAGCGCATATGGAGCATTAGACCACAGGATGTGGCGCACGCTTCAGCGTGCCGGGCGGGACTTCAGTCCCGCCGAACGGCGAACTGAAGTTCGCCGCTGGTGCTGAAGCGCGCACCACGGAATTATCGGACATTTGCTGCGTTCCGGCGTCTAACTTCCTTATGAACACGTTCTGGATGGATATCAAGCACTCGTTCCGATTGTTGCGCCAGAGTCCCGGCTTTACGATCACGGCCATATCGGCTCTGGCCCTTGGAATCGGCGCCAACACGGCGATTTTTTCCGTCATCAACACGGTTCTATTAAGCCGCTGGCCTTTCCCGAACCCGACCGCATCGTGACTCTCATGACCAGCACGCCTCAAGGCGCCTTCCCGGGCGCCTCTGTGCCCAAATACAACACCTGGCGGCGGCAGACGCAGGTGCTCGAAGACGTCAGCGCCTACGACACCGGCGGCCCGGGGCTCAATCTCGGCGGAAGCGACCATCCGGAGCAGCTTAAGGGCATCCACGTTTCGTACGAATTCTTTCATCTGTTCGGCGCGCAGCCTGTAATCGGGCGCACTTTTACGGCCGCCGAAGACCGTCCGCACGGCGGCAATGTGATCGTGCTGTCCAATGGCCTGTGGCAGCGCCGCTTCGGGTCCGACCCGGGCATGGTGGGCAAATCGCTGAAACTAGGCGACGAATCCTACAGGGTAATCGGCGTGCTGGCGTCCGGCTTCACGTTCGATCCTGCTCCGGACGTATACATGCCGTTCCAGGCCGACCCGGAAAGCACTAACCAGGGTCATTTCTTCCAGGCGTCCGCACGGCTGAAACCGGGCGTTTCGCTGAGCACCGCCCAAGCCGCATTGAAGGTGGCCGGCGGGGAATTCAAGCGCCGGTATCCGCAAGACGTCGATTCCAGGATGAGCTTCACGGCGGTACCCATGCAGCAACTCATCGTCCGCAATGTGCGGACCGCGCTTTTCGTTTTGCTGGGCGCGGTGGGCTGTGTGCTTTTGATCGCCTGCGCGAACGTCGCCAGCCTGCTGCTGGCGCGTGCCACGGGACGCGCGCGGGAGATCGCCATTCGTTCCGCCATCGGCGCGGGGCGGGGCCGCATCGTGCGCCAACTGCTGACGGAGAGTTTGCTGCTCTCCATCGCGGGCGGCCTGGTGGGTCTGGCGATTGGCGCGCTGGGCGTGCGCGCGCTGCTGGCCGTCAATCCGGGCGGTATCCCGCGCATTGGCCCGGAGGGTTCGGCGGTTTCCCTGGATTGGACCGTAATGGGTTTCACGCTGCTGCTCTCGCTGGCCACGGGCATCCTGTTCGGGTTGGTTCCGGCGGTGCAGGCCTCGCGCGCGGACCTCAATATCACTCTGAAGGAAACCGGCGCACGCGGCGGCTCCGGTTTGCGCCAGAACAAATTGCGCGGCCTGTTGGTTGTGGCGGAGATGGCGCTGGCCATTGTGCTGCTTATCGGCGCGGGGCTGCTCATCCGCACATTTTCGGCGCTGCATAGCGTGGCACCGGGTTTTGACGCGCACGACGTGCTCACCATGGATACAGCGCTTACGGGGAGTCACTTCGACCGGACCAAGGAGATTGACCTGATGACCCGCGAGGCGCTCGATCGCATCCAGGCCATTCCTGGCGTGGAAGCCGCCGCCGCGACTTCTTACTTGCCCCTGGAGGGCGGTTTGGGACTCGGGTTCGTGATCGAAGGCCGACCGCTGACCAATGGATCGGCGCACGGAGGCGCGGGCTGGAACTACGTCACGGCGCGTTTCTTCGACGTTTTCCGGATTCCTATTGTGCGCGGGCGCGCCTTCACGGAACGCGACGATGCCGCTGCCCAGCCGGTGGTGGTGATCAACCAGGCGCTTGCCAGACAGTACTGGAAAAAAGAGGAAAATCCCATTGGCCACCGGCTGATTATCGGCTCCGGTATGGGACCCGATTTTGCGCAGCCGCCGCGCGAGATCATCGGCATTGCGGGCGACGCGCGCGATGGCGGACTGAATAGCGACCCGCAGCCGGAGACGTTCATTCCGCTGGCGCAGGTGGGCGACGCGTACATGGCGCTGAACAACCGCTTCATGCCGCTGAGTTGGGTGGTGCGGACCAAAGTCGCGCCATTCTCGGTGTCCGCGCCGATCCAGCGCGCGTTTCAGGATGCGGCGGATTTACCAGCGGCGCACATACGCACCATGGACCAGATCGTGATGGGGTCGACCGCGCGCGATCAGTTCAATACCTGGGTGCTGGGTATCTTCGCGGCGGTGGCGATTCTGCTGCCGTCCGTCGGACTGTATGGTCTGATGGCTTACTCTGTGCAGCAGCGGACGCTGGAGTTTGGCATCCGGCTGGCGCTGGGTGCAGATTTTCCGGCGCTGCGAAATATGATCGTGCGGCAGGCCATGGCGCTGGCAGGCGCGGGGATCGTGATCGGAGTCGCGGCTGCTTACGGGCTGACGCGATTTCTGGCCACGCTGCTTTATAGTGTGAAGCCGACCGATCCGCTGGTTTTTGCGTCGGTCACCGTGCTGTTCGCCGGCGTGGCGCTGGCGGCGAGCTATCTGCCGGCGCGGCGGGCGTTACGCGTGGATCCGATCATCGCGCTGCGGTACGAGTGACGTGGGGCAGGACTCCCGTCCTGCGGGCGGCGTCCACGCCGGCCTCTTCGCGTTGCGCCATTGGCCCGCACGCCTTCACATACAATGGCACTGAGGTGCAGCCACGATGAATTACTACCAGGAGAACCACGCCGTCTTTCTCGAAGGGCTGAAGAGTTTCCTGCGTATCCCCAGCATCAGCACGCTTTCCGAACACAAGCCCGATATACGGCGAGCCGCCGAATTCGTCCTGAACGAACTGCGCGCGGCGGGTCTCACCGGCGAACTGATCGAAGGGGATGGCAATCCGCTGGTTTTCGCGGAGTGGACCGGTGCGCCCGGCAAGCCCACGCTGCTGCTGTACGGCCACTACGACGTGCAGCCGCCCGATCCGCTGGATGAATGGAAATCGCCGCCATTCGATCCGGAGGTGCGTGGGCAGGATATCTTCGCGCGCGGCTCCTCCGACGATAAGGGGCAGACGTACATCCTGATAAAAGCCGTGGAAGGGCTGCTGAAGACGCGCGGCAAGCTGCCGGTGAACGTGAAATTCCTCATCGAGGGTGAGGAGGAGACCGGCGGCGAGCACATCGAAAGCTATGTGGCAACGAAGCCGGCGCGCCTCGCATCCGACGCCGCCATTATCTGCGACACGGAGATGTTTGCGCCGGAGCTGCCCACCATCTGTGTGGGGCTGCGCGGCATGGTGTACGCAGAACTCGCCGTCGAAGGCGCGAATCATGATTTGCACTCCGGCGTGTATGGAGGCGCCGCTCCCAATCCTTTGCAGGCGCTGGCGGAAATCATCAGCGCGTTGAAGGACCGCGACGGGCATATTCAGATTCCGGGTTTTTACGACCGGGTGGTGCCGCCCAGTCCGAAGGAGCGCGAGGCTTGGGCGCGGCTGCCGTTTGATGAGCGCGACTATACAGAGAAGGAGATGGGCGCGCGCGAGTTGGTGGGCGAACCTGGCATCCCGCTATTCGAGCGGCTTTGGGCGCGACCCACATTTGAAGTGCACGGCATCCGCGGCGGCTTCACCGGCGAAGGCGCCAAGACCGTGATTCCGGCGCGCGCGGTGGCCAAGATCAGCACGCGGCTGGTGGCCGATCAGGACCCCAAGCAAGCCACCGAACAACTGAAGCAAGCCATCGCCAAGGTGTGCCCGCGCGGCGTAACCGCGGAGTTGAAGCCGCTGCACTCGGCGCCGCCATCGCTGGTGAACCCCGATAATCGATTTATACACGCCGCGGCGGATGCGATGTCGGAGGTCTTCGGCAAGCCCACGGTGTATATCCGATCCGGCGGATCGATTCCGATTGTGGCGGCGTTTGAGCAGAGCCTCGGCATTCCAAGTGTGATGATGGGCTTTGGGCTGCCGGACGATAATCTGCATGCCCCGAATGAGAAGCTGCATCTGCCGAATTTTTATCGCGGGATTGAGGCGGTGGCGCGGTATCTGGATTTGTTGGGTGGATAGCGGGCGGCGAGGAGCCCTGGTTGGCGCGGACCTGCGAATCGCGACTCACCTCAGCTTGACGCGACTCGACCGATGTCTGCAGCCTTGCCGACTTGTCGGGAATAATCGACCCAATCAGCGTTGCCTGATGAGGCTATCGCCTCTCGGAGTCAGGATCGGGCAACAGGACTCCGTAAATCGTGACACAAATACGCCGGGCCAAGTCGACGCCAGCCTGAAAAACTGAGCCGTCGGTATAGCACCAATCCAACAGTCGTTTTTAAGTGGATTTATTCAGGGACCCGCGGCGGGTCATTTGGTCAAGTACCTCTATTGCCATTCCTCCGTCGTCAACCCCACGGCGATTATGCTCCATGTCGGAGTAGAATTGCCGACACAGGCGTTCGAGCGCCGCCATATCGACCCGGAAAGGCACGTTCTCTATGTCGTCGACGACCGTCAGCGGACGAGACGAACATCGATCGTTCTGATCCCAGCGTTTATGAAGTTGACTGTTGTTTTCGTGCCGGACAAGGACAACACCTGTCCTACACCCCACTCTTGTCGCTTCGGGAGCCTGACATGCTGGCCAACAGTCATCTGTTCGAGTTCTCCGTGTCTGCTAGCGTCCTTCCGGTCCGCATTTCGGCGCGCGCAAAAAAAGCTGCCGCTCTGCTGTTAGGGACAGCTGAACCGCTTTTCCTAATACAACTCGCATTCGGGCCGCTGTCAAGGCCCAGCGCGCGCGCATGTACGGCGGCCGAGCGCCCGGCAGAGCTCCAGGTCCCCATCAGATCCTAAGCCGACTTGTCGTTCCTGATCGCAGCAACGATTGGAGGCCGAACCAGAACAGTCGCGAGGCGACAGCATGAACCGCGCCATGTAGGGGCCGTACGCCTTTGCAAAGGCTCACGCGGTTAAGCTAGGACGCGTGCGAGGCCGTTCAGAGCGGTACCAGCGCGCCGCTTTCAATGTCCGAGGCATGCCGCAGCCGCAATTGCGTTGGTAACGTCGGATGCTGGACTCGGTACGGGAATCCGTCATGCATGCGGCCGAGCAGCCTTCTTCCTGCGGCTTTTTTCCGTACGCCACCCCATTGCTTGAAGAAGAATGGGATGTTCGACGCCTTGCACTGCTCCCGAATCGAAAGCACCCAGGACTCTTTCATCGGTCGGGCTCCCGGCCCGCTCTCCCCACCCACGATCACCCACGAGATGCCTTTAAGAGGCAGTTTCCCGAGGTCCTCCAAAAGCGGCTCGACTGACAGGAAGCGAATGGTTGCGGGCGTCGCCTGCAAGTCTGCAATTCTCGGCAGGCCGTGCTTGCGGTCTTCCACTGACACGCCCCACCAGATATGCGCTTCTTTCGCCGCGTCCTGAAGCGGCCCGCAAAGCACTTCCCGCAAACGCTCGGACCGCTTGGTGAGCACCTGATATGTATGCCAGCGCGCCAGATGCATCGTAGCGGCCACTCGCAGAATGTACGACAGCGGAACCCCTTCGTGAAACAGATCGCTCACGGAGTTGACGAAAATCATCCTGGGCTCGCTCCACCGGAGCGGCTCTGCGAGTTTCTCGGGAACGAGTCTAAGGTCGAAGCCCTGCTCGAAGGGATGGTCCTTCACCCCTCGGAACCGTTCAGCGAACCGTTCCGCGTAGCAGTGCTTGCAGCCCGGGCTAATCTTCGTGCAGCCACGAACCGGGTTCCACGTCGCGTCAGTCCATTCGATTTTTGAAAGCAGAGACATGGCGATCACCCGAAATTGAAGCTAGGTTGGTCGGTGCCATACTTCAGCACCTGATCCCAAAACTTATGAGCCTTATCATGCCGTGAGAAGAGGGCAAGGTAATAAAGTGGCAAGTTCTTTTCATCCGATCGGACCAGTTTCATGCGATCTAGAGGAGTCGGAAGGTAATCGAGGGATGCCATGCTTCTTGAGAACTCCATCGCGAGAAACTGCCTGAAGTTGCTCCTCGGTGAACCTGCGGCCTTCCATCGGTCTCGCCATTCGGTGCTCCCGAGTGCTTCATCGATCTTGCGGGAATTTCCTTCGACGTAGTGATCGTAGTTCCGATTCGCGTCCATACCGATCGCAAGCAACGCGCCGAAATCTATGAAGACCCGCGAAAGCTGTTTCAGAGTGTCGAATTTAATGCCGAAATCGAACGGGTCGACCATGCAAAGGCTCAATACGCGGTTGTCGGACGACCATTTTGGGATGGCCCCGCAAATCTCATCCACCTTGGCATCGCAATTCCCGGAGATGTAGCTCACGTTCGCCTCAGGTGCGATTCGCTTTGAACGGGCCTTTAGGACCGTGAGCAGCTGTTCATCTTCCTCACAGAAGATGTATTTGTCGAACGGGCAGGCTGCGGTCAAGGCAATGATCGGCGAGCCTTTCAAAAACGTGCGAGTGCCCTCGATATGGCCGAAGCCGCATCCCGCGTAGAGATCAATGTAAACCCGCTGATTCCATTTGTTCTTCATGCCGCTAGAGAATAGCTCATCGTACAGGGCCAGAAGGCGGTACTTTTCCTCCGCCCAGTGGTGCACGTCGGCGCAGACGAGGCCGTCGTCATCCACCTTGAGATTTTCTAAGGCCGAGCCCATTAATGATATTGTATAAAACATTTCCTCTTGAGAATGTATTGAGGCGGACCCGCCGTCTTCGTTTCGCCGTACGGGTATTCCGAGTAGAATCGGCGAACCGTAGACGCCCGCGTCAGGTCGCCACTCGATAACCAAACCAAGTACCAGAGCGGTCAGCGGATAGAAGTTTTGAAAGATTACTCCCCATAAACGCGCTTGGATCTGGGCATCTGGGGAATCGCCTCCATATGAGCGTCATCGCCACGACGCTGGAGTTCCCGCGCTCGAGCCTCCGCAACACGGCGTTTTGGTAGTTATTGATTCGGGTCGCGACGAAATCTCGCGGCAGCGCGAGCTCCCGAGCCTGCCTTCCTTATGCGATCAGGTCTTTGGCGAAATCCCACGACACCACACGCCGCTCACTGGCGGAAAGATTGATCATGTGGGCGCAGGCAGCGGCGTGGTGGCCGGCCACTTCATTTTCCCAATAGGGCTGGCGCGAGCGGACGGAATCGAAGAAATGGCCAAAATGCGCCACGGTCGGCTCGGGGCCTTCATCCTTGAAATGCTCCGGCTCTTTGCGCGGGCGCTTAGCTGGTTCCACCTCGGTTGCGATCACCTTCGCATCCTGATAATACGCATCCTCCAGCGGCTGCGCCCACGCGTCCACGATCCAGCGGTTATCCTCAATTGCGTTTTCCGGATAGAACGCCAGGCCGTCGCCGCCAATGGTGATGCTGCCTTCCGTGCCCAGCATCTTGAACGATGCTTCGGCATTCAGCTCATTGTTGAACGACGAACTCAGATTCACGGTGAACCCTTCGGGGTACTCCAAAATGGCGTTGAGCGTATCGGGGACATCGCGGCTCTCCTTCCACCGGTACAGCTCGCCCATGGCCACTACGCGCGCCGGCATCTTGGCATCCATCAGGAAGTGGATGGCCGTGCAGAGGTGCACGAAAAGATCGGTGGCGATGCCGCCCGAGTATTCCTGGTAGCAGCGCCAGCGGAAGAAGCGCTCCAGGCTGAAGGGGCGCTGCGATTGCGGCCCACGGAACATCTCCCAATTTACGGTCTCCAGCGAGGCGTCCGGGGGAATCGGGTAGATCCATGCGCCGGATGCGGTGTTGCGGTTGATGGCCGCGTGGATCATGGTGATGCGGCCGAGTTTTCCGGCCTGAATCATTTCTTTGGCTTTACGTTCCGGATCGGAACTGGGGCCCTGGCTGCCCACCTGCACGATGCGCTGGCCGGCAGCGGCCGCTGCCATGATTTCCAGGCCTTCGGGTGCGGTGTAGGTCAGCGGCTTTTCGCAATAGACGTCCTTGCCCGCGCGCAGGGCGTCCACCACCACTAGCTTATGCAGATGATCAGGCACGGCCACCACCACCGCGTCGATGGATTTTTCCGCTAGCAGCTCGTGATGCGTAGGGTAGATTTTGGCTGGTCCGCCCTTGACCCGGCTCTGGGCGCGTTCGAGGCGGCCCTTATAGGCATCCACCAGCGCCACGATCTGGGCCTGCGGATGCTGCTGGAGCGCGTCCATCAGCTCCTGCCCGCGCGCGCCGGTGCCGACCACGCCGACGGTGATGCGGTCGCTGGGAGCGGGACGCGCGGCGGGCGTTGCCGCAAGCAGGGCGCCGGCTTGCAATAATGTCCGGCGGGTGATTTGCATATCGTGTGGGTCTCCAGGGCGATTATAACTTTGATTAACTTCGATCAAATACGGGGTACAGGGACCTCCGCCGGGACCAGCGCCTGCGCCACGCGCAAGATGAGGGCCTCGCCGAAGGGAGGGCCGACGATCTGCAGGCCGATGGGCAGGCCGTGGTGGTCCGCGCCGCAGGGAATCGATAGAGCCGGCAGGCCCAACAGGTTGATGGCGCGCACCAGGCGGGTGGACGCGAGGCGCACTTCCTGACTCTCGCCGCCAACCGTGACTGTGGTTTCGCCGATGCGCGGCGCCGTGATCGGGGTGGTGGGCGTGAACAGACAATCCACGCGCGACCACAGGGCAGCGAACTCGCGCTGCATACTGCGGCGCAGGCGCTGCGCGTTGATGTAATCGGTGGCCGGGACCAGGCGGCCTTGATCGAGTAAAGCGAGCACGTCGGCGCCGAATTGATCGCGCTGGTGGAGGTGCGGTTCCAGCACGGCGGAAGCCTCCGCCAGCAGGATGAGGCGCGCCACGGTATTGATGGCGTCGATATCCGGCATGCGCAGGGCGACGATCTTTGCACCGCGCTCCGCGGCCGTGTGGAAGGCGGCGCGTACGGCGGTATCCACTTCGGTATCCACGCGCTCGAAGTAGTAACTCTCGGGCATACCGATGCGCAGGCCGTCGAGCGAAGGCTCGATATTCGGCACGTAGTTTTCAACCGGGCGATGGGAAGAGCTTTCGTCGCGCGGATCGTAGCCGGCGATCACATTGAGTACGGCGCCCGCATCGCGCACGGAGTTGGTGAGCGGCCCCATGTGATCGAGCGAGTAACCCAGCGGCATAGCGCCATACCGGCTGACGCGGCCATAGGTTGGCTTCAATCCAACGACTCCGCAGTAAGACGCGGGGATGCGAATCGAACCGCCGGTATCGCTGCCCATGGCCATCGCGACCATACCGCCGGCCACGGCCGCGCCCGATCCGCCGCTCGAGCCGCCGGGAATTCGGTCGCGGTCCCACGGATTGCGGACCGCGCCGAAGTGCGGATTGCTGGAGGTGATGCCGTAGGCCAGTTCGTGCATCCCGGTCTTGCCGATGAGCACGGCGCCGCCCGCGCGCAGCGATTCGACGACGGCGGCATCGTGATCGGGCACATGATCCTCGAACAACCTGGAGCCGCCCGTGGTGCGCACGCCCTTGGTGAAAAACAGATCCTTGACCGCGATGGGGATGCCGTGCAGCGGCCCGCGCCCTTCGCCGCGCGCCAGTTCCTCGTCGGCCTGCCTGGCTCGTTCGCGCGCCGCTTCCGCCATCACGGTTTGCATGGCGTTGGTTGCTGGATTGAGCCGCTCGATGCGCTCGAGCGCGGCGGCTGTCAGCTCCGCGGAAGATATTTCGCGCCGGCGCAAGGCGGCGGCGGTTTCAAGTATGGTCACCCGGCATCCTCCCCCGGGGCTGCCAGGACGGCGTGGAAAATAAGAGCCGGCTCGGTCTCGGGCGGCAAGGCGCGCAACAGCGGCCGGAAGTTCGCTTCCAGAACTTCGAGCGATTGCGCGATGCGCTCCAATTCGGTGTCGAGAATGGCCAATCCGCTAGCGCGGGCCAGCTTCTTCCAATCCTTTTTCGAAACGGCGCTCATTTTGACTCTCCAGGTGGGCCGCCCATTGCGCGGCGGCCAGAACGATCATGGCGGAGGCGAAGCCCCATAGGAGGATGGTAACGGAGTTGCGAAATACCCCGTACTCGCGCTCCAGCTTCAGGTGCAGCAGCGGCCAGATCAGCAGGAATACATATTTCATGCCTTCGAGAACCAGGCCCGCCAGAATCGCTACAGGGGCCACGCGGCCGGCCGGAATGCGGCGATTCGGCAGGATCCAGTAGATCAGGAACAATATCACGATGCTGATGGGAATGGCCGCGGCTTTGAAGATCAGCAGTTTGATCCACAACTCCAACTGCCCGTGCGTAGCGCTGAGGTCGCGCACCCACGGGACGTTCATGCCGGTCAACATCAGCGACAGCAGGGCCAGGCCGCCGCAAAGGAAGATCATGCCGAGGCTGACCAGTTGGTTGCGGAGGTACGAGCGGTTGGTGGTGACTCCCCAGGCGCGGTTGAGCGCGACCTCCAGCGGTTCGAAGATCCCGTTGGCGCTGACCAACAGCAGCAACATGGCGACGGGTTGAAACGTGCCGCGCAAGGGCAGGTTGCGTTTGAGAAAAGCGCCCAGATCGCCCGGCAGGTAGTCGTTCATGGCCAGGTAGATGGTGTCCACGGCGGCCGGCCAGCGCAGCACGTCGCGGCAGAAGGAGAGCATCACATTCAGGAAGGGATAGAACGAAAGCAGGAGGCTGGCGGCCACGGCCAGAGCATAGACATGCACCTCCGTCTGCATGCAGTACCGCAGCGTGGGACGCCAGGCGTCTAAGGCGCGGGACCAGCGGCTGGGGGGCGCGGGGGAGAAGAGAGTCGCCAAGACCTTAGCTTACGATGAAAGCTCGGCGTGGGGCAGGACTCCAGTCCTGCGGTCGACGTCCACGTCGGCCTGTGGCCCAGCAGGCGAAGGGCGGGTCCTGGAGGACCCGCGCAGGACTGGAGTCCTGCTCTCAACTGGCGCGCTTCAGATCCACCTTGGCGGACATTTTCTCTCCATCGTGGCCGGTACCGGTGGCCGTCCCGCGGATGGCATCGCCATCGAAAACCAGGTCGAACACCAGCTTGCCCTGATCGCCATCGCCTCCTTCCATGAGCACTTCGAAGGTGAGTTTGCCCGCTTCCAGCTTGCCGTTCTTGATAGTCCATTGCTGGTCTTCGTTCGGGCCGGCAGTTCCTGTGACCGTGGTTCCATCCAATTTCAGGGTCATCACCGCCTGGTCGGGCTTGCTTTCCCCGTCCGACGTGGTGATGTCGAATTTGCCGCTCCATTTGCCGGTAAGCTCCCCGGCGGTCAAGGTTAATGCGGTGAACAACAAAGCCCAAATCAGTGTCTTCATAGGCCCTCCAGCCCGGTCATCTTATAAAGTGATAACGCAAGAGGAAGGGGGGTGGTTCTCAAGAATCGTCGCGGCCCACGAAAATTATGCCGGCGGCGAGGCCTGCAATCGTTCGTAGATATCGCGCGCAGCCTTTTGGGCGGCGCTCTTTTTGGTGTTGCCTTCGGCTTGCCCCACCCACTCGCGGCCCATGCGCGCTTCCACGGTGAAAGTCTTGGAGTGCTCGGGTCCGCGCTCGTGCACGATTACATAACGCGGCGGCGGGAGGCGGCGGGCTTGGGCGAACTCCTGCAAGGCGCTCTTGTAATCGGTGAGATTCTGCGGAAGCTGCTCGCCGTCCAACCCCGGCTCGGTCAGCCCCGGCGCTACTACGTAGGTTTGGACGAATTGGCGGACCGGTTCCATGCCGCCATCCAGGTAAATCGCCGCGATGAGGGCTTCGAGCGCGTCCACCAGCAGCGTTTTCTTGGTGCGCCCGCCGCTCATCTCCTCGCCTCGGCCGAGTTCCAGATATTCTCCCAGGCACAGGCGCTGCGCGGCCTCGTGCAGCCAGGTGGCGCTGACCAGGTGCGCCTTCAATTTGGACAAGCGCCCTTCGGCGGCTTCCGGGTGGCGCTGCAGCAGATCTTCGCTGATCAGGAAGCCCAATACGGAGTCGCCCAGAAACTCGAGCTGTTCGTTGTCGCGGGCCGCGGCGGATCCGCCGGCGAGCGCCTGTTCGTGCACGTGCGAACTGTGCGTCAGCGCGCGATGCAAAATGTCCCGGTCCGCAAAGCGGTGACCGATAGCGACCTCCAGGGCATCCAGGTCCGCGCGCATACGTGAGTTACGGCTTCTGCGGCGGCGGTTGGGGCGGTGTGGCGTCAGGCGGCGCCGGACTGGCGGCGGGCGCGGCAGCGGCCGGTTTGGGCGGATTTTTCTTCTGGAACGTACGCACACGCTCGGCCTGTGCCACTTGTCTGACTCGCACGTCGACGTCCTGCATGGCCATTACTTTGTCGAACTGCGCAATGGCCTCGTCATACTTGCCGTCTTCGCTGTAGGCCTTGCCAAGGCGCACAATGTTCGCTGGATCGGGGTGCTCCGCTGCGTCGATCGAAAGTTTGAACTCGCTTTCGGCGACGTCGTACTTTTTGCGCACCATGGCGGCCATACCCAGCGAGGTGTGCGCTTCGGACGCAAAGTCTTTCTTAGCGGCGGTCCACTGGTCGTCGGTCAGATTCGGGTTGGGCTTGGGAGCGTCCTTCAGCTATATCGAGGGCGCCCGTGGCGTACTTTTGCACCTGGGCCAGTTTTTCCTCGCGATCCAAGTCGAACTCCTTAGTGTGCTGCGCGATCAGTTCCGCCAGCAGCAGCATAGCCTGGTAATGTTTGGGGTCCGCCTCGATGAGTGCGTTCGCCGAACACTACGGCGTGCTCATAGTCTCCCTTTTCGCGGTAAGAGGCGGCCTCGAAATAGAGCGCCATGGCTTTGAAATCGCTGTCCACGAACTTGGTCAGCACATTCTCCGCGGCCGCGATGCGGGCATCCGGGGTCGTCGCGCCGAACATGGCTTTCAGCGCGGCAAATTCGGCTTCCGATTTCGGCTTGGGCTGCGCCAGCAGTGCCGGCACGGCGACGGCCAGCGCGAGCGCGCCGCTCCAGATGATTCTCTTCATGATGACTCCTCTAATTTGCCTTCTTTTCAAAACTCTTCTGAACGCCCTCCTGCGCGGCCTGATGGGCCGCCTCGGATGCGCCTGCAACGGCTAATGCTTCCTGGTAGCGCTTAACGGCCTGTTCGCGTTCGCCGGCCGCGTCCGCGCAGCCGCGCCAGGTATATCAGCGCCCACGCCTTCACCTGCGGTTCCGGGCCGGATTCGAGCGTCTTCTCGAACAGACGCTCGGCCATCTCGGGATTCCTTTCGAGAGCCGCGATGCGCGCCAGACCATAATAAGCCTGCGCGTGCAGCGGCTTTTGATCGGTCTGTTCCAGGGCCTTCAGAAAAAGCTCGCGAGCGCCTTCCAGATCGCGGCTGGTGTAGAACTGCTCGGCTTGCGCCAGCGTCTTTTGGACACCTTTCGGCTCCGGGGGCCGCGGCGGTTCCACGAACTTTACCGTGCGCACCGGCGCATGTTCCACAAACTCGATCTGTGAGAGGCGCTCGTCTTCGCGCTTCAGGTCAATGGCCGCGATCATTTCCGGATAATAGAACCGCATGGCTTGTTCCTGCTTCAGATAAGCCTGCAATTGTTCGGAGAAATACGCGGTCAGGATGTAACCCTGCCGCATAGCCTCGTTCACCGCGGCCGGCTGTTTGTCGAGACGCGCTTCGACGGCCTTGATGAGCGATTCGGTTACCAGCAGCAAATAATCCGACTTGAACGATGCGTCGAGCGCCGGGGCGCGCTGCGCGTGATCGCCCAATCCACGCGTGCGCATGACGACTTCCTCGTGCCGCGCGGCATAGGGATCCAGCAGATAGTGCAAGTAGGCGTGGCGCACGTCGCGGATGCGCGGCTCGGCAGATGGCGTGACCACCACGTAGTAACTCAGGCCGTAGTTGCGCGTCTGGATCTGATTAGGCGCGCCGAGCAGGTCGATGTAGATCTGGAACCAGCTACCCGCGGCACCGGAGGTTTCATTGCGTAGAAAACTGTTCACCTGCAGCACGGCTTCCGAGACCGGTTCGTGATAGCGCTCGATGACCTGCTCGAAGGCCGGCTGCGCTCGATTCCATAGCTCTTCGATGTTGGCCTCGCGATAGAATTTCGCGAGCAGCGGCGCCAGGCCGTTGAGCGCCGCGGCGTCCGGCGGGGTTTCCACCGTGCGTTCTTTTTGCGCGAACGCGGGAGGGCCGCCCACCGTGAGAGCGAACGAAATATACTGGCTCAGATCCGCCGTGGGATCGTCCCGCTTGTGTGAATAGTAGAATTCCCGGAGTTCCTGCAGGCACGGAATCTGCTTCGCCGCCAGTTCCTTGCGGATCGTTTCCCGCAGCGGACTGTTGTTGGGAGAGGCGACCTCGGCGTCGTAGCCGGCCGCGTTAATGGCTGCCATCACGGCAAATATTGTGGGACTGGCGTCCAGTTGGCCCCGCGCAGGTTCGGCCGCTGGGGCAGCCAGGGCCACCAGGAAAATGCCCGGTAAAACGAATCGGATCAGAATAAGATCAGTTTACCTTATGGCCATTCGCGGGTGGGGGACGGCGGGGTGCCTGCTCCACAATCGTTATAATCTATGGGCATGCGGCTCTTTTATGTTTTCTGCGCGTTATTGGCTGCGCGGCCGGTGCTCGCCACGCCTGCGATTGCCGCGCCCGGCCCGGAAGAATATCGCGCGCGCCGCGACGAGCTGTCAAGAAAGCTGCACGACGGGGTGGTGGTCCTGTTTGGACATACCGAAAAGGGTGAAGAAAACATCCGCACGGGTTTCTTCCAGGAGACCAATTTCTACTACCTCACGGGCTGGCAGGAGCCGGGCGCGATGCTGCTGATCACGCCGCCGCAGGACGACAAGCCGTATGCGGTTCTGTTCCTCCCGCGCCGCCATCCCGACGAGGAAAAATGGACGGGCCGCAAGGCCGGACCGGACGACGCTAATATCTCCCAGCTTACGGGCTTCGATACCGTGCTGCCCACGGAGAACTTCGAGAACGAATTACACAAACAACTGGACCGCTTTTCGCGCATATATACGCTCGGCGAACAGAATACTGCGTTGCTGAAGCAACTCGCCCCATTGCGGGATGTGTCTGCCGCCGGCCCCATGATCGCACGCCTGCGCATGCACAAGTCGCCCGCGGAACTGGCCCTGATCCAAAGATCCATCGATGTCACGCTGCAAGCGCATCGCGCCGCGTGGAAACGCGCAGTGCCGGGTTTATACGAATATCAGGTCGCCGCAACCATGACCGACGTATATTTCGACGCGGGATGCGAACGCAGCGCCTACGAACCCATCGTGGGCTCGGGCCCGAACAGTACCATCCTGCACTATGCGCGCAATTCCCGGCGCATGGATCGCGGCGAACTGCTGCTGATGGATGTGGGCGCGGAGTGCGCCGGATACGCCGCCGATATCACCCGCACGATCCCGGTGGGCGCGGGGTTCACTGCACGCCAGCGGGAGATATATGAGATCGTGCTAGGCGCGCAGAACGCCGTGATTGCCGCCATCAAGCCCGGCGTGATGCTGCGCGACTTGACCAAGATCGCGCGCGAATACATCGACACGCATGGCAAGGATCTGCACGGCGAAACGCTGGGAAAGTATTTCACGCACGGCGTGAGCCATCACGTGGGACTCGACGTGCATGACGCCACCGATTTCGGCGAGCCGCTGGCCGAAGGCAATGTCATCACGGTGGAGCCGGGTATCTATATTCCCGAGGAGAACATCGGGATTCGCATCGAGGATATGGTGGAAGTGAGCAAGGACGGCGCGCGGCTGATGAGCGGCGCGCTGCCGCGCGATCCGGGCGACGTGGAGAAGGCCCTGGGCAGGTAAACGATGCGGCGTATCAGCCGGCAAAGCGCGATCTATTGGGCACTGCTGGCTGCCTCTTTCACTGTTGCGGTTACGGTCGGTTGGTTCAGCCTCGGCGCACAGATCGATAACGATGCGTACGACTGGATGTTCCGCCGGTACCAGCCGCCCGCCTGGCAGCCGGAAAGCATTCTGCTGGCGATCGATGAGCCGTCGCTCAATGCGTACGGAGGCATCCCAGGCATGCGGAAGCCGCTGGCCGAAGCGCTGCGGTTGATCGCGGCTGCAGCACCCAAGGCCGTCGCGGTGGACGTGATTCTGACGGACAAGACCGATCCCGCCATCGACGCCAAACTGGCCGAGGCCATGGGCGCTACGCGCAACCTGGTGCTGGCGTGTCAACTGTTGCCGGACCGGTCGGGGTGGGAGGATCCGCTGCCGGTGTTCGCGGCGCATGCGGCAGCGCTCGGGCACGTGCACGTGGAGCAACCCGATCAACTGGACTCGGTCGGGCGTTCGTTGCCGCTCGAGGAGTATACGGGCCGCGTGCGGCGCTGGGCGCTGTCGCTCGAAGCCTACCGCGTGAGCCGGGGGAGCGCGCCGATTCTAGAATCGCCTGGGGATCTGGAGGTGGGCGGACGGGTGATTCCGGCGGCGCGCGCCGACGATCGGCTGATGCGCATTCGCTATGCACCGCCTGCGGTGACCATACCGCGCGTCTCGCTGAAGGCGCTGCTTGACGATCCGCGGCGGGCCGCCTTTTTTCCGGCAAGGTGGTCTTCGCGGGAGTCACAGCCCAGACCGCTGTGCGCGACTGGCTGTTCACTCCCTACTCGGCCGGCACGCCGATGGTGGGCGTGGAGATCCATGCCAATGCGTTCGAGACGATCGCGCAGGGCCTGTTTCTGACCTACGCGCCGCCATCGGCGGTGTTGGCGTTCAGCCTGCTGGTGGTGGCGGCCATCGGCCTGGCTTACAGCCGCTTCACGGGCCGCGCGGCGAACGGTCTGGCCGCGGGTATTTTGGTCGTCGCGCATGTCACGCCCTACTGGTTCTTCACGCACCGCATCGATCTTCTCGTTCTGCACACCGGTGTCGGCCGCGTGGCTGTCGCTGATCACCGCCGGCGGCTACCAGTTACTGGTCGTGCGCCGCAGCCTGCGCAAGTCCGAAGCCGAACGCGACCGCTACCGCCAGACCATCCACTTCGTCACGCACGAAATGCGCACGCCGCTCACCGCGATCCAGGGCTCCAGCGAGTTGATGGGCCGCTACGCGCTGCCGGAAGAGAAGCGCAAACAGATCGCCGAGCTGATCAATGCGGAATCCAAGCGCCTGGGCCGCATGATCGAGATGTTTCTGAGCGTGGAGCGTCTTTCCGCCGGCCAGATGGAGCTGAAGAAGGAAACCTTCTCCGCCGGCGAGCTGATGGCCGGCTGCGTGGCGCGCGCGCTGCCGCTGGCCGAGCGCAAGCAGATCCGCATCCTGACGGAAGCCACGCCGCTACGACATCCTGCTCACCGGCGACCGCGAGTTGATGGAGTACGCCTTCTACAATCTGCTGACCAATGCGATCAAGTACTCGCCGCCGCGCACCCAGGTCACGCTGGCCGCGGTGCGCAAGCACGAGCACGCCTACATCTCGGTGGAGGATCAGGGCATCGGCATGGACCAGAAAGAGGTCAAGAAAGATCTTCCAGAAGTTCTACCGCACCAGACGCGCGGAGCAATCGGGCGAAGTAGGCACCGGCATCGGCCTTTCCATCGTGGAGCAGATTGTGATCCAGCATTCCGGTACCATTGAAGTGATGAGCCGACCCGGGACACGGATCGCGGTTCACCATGGTTCTGCCCGCGCCGGTTTCGGCGCGCTGTTGACGAAAGAAAGCTGATGCAGCGATTACTGGTTGTCGAAGACGATGCGGCGGTGCGCACGACCGTGGTGACGTTCCTGGAACTGGAGGGCTACGCGGTCGACGCCGTGGCTTCCACCGGCGAAGCTCTGGAACGGCTCTCGGAGAACAGCTACCCCATCGTGATCTCGGATATCTACATCGACGACCGCACCGGCCTGGACGTGCTGGACGCGGCGCGCAGCAAAGACCCGAAGTGCTCGGTGATTCTGATGACGGCGCGCGGCACCATGGAAACGGTGATGGCCGCCACGCGCGGCGGCGCTTTCGACTATGTGGCCAAGCCGTTCGAGATCGACCGCATGCTCGACACCATCAAGCGCGCCGAAGCCGCGCGCCAGGACGAAGAGAACGGAGACGAGAAGGAAGCCGGTCCCGACGATCTGCCGGAAAGCGAAATGATCGGCAGTTCCGCGGCCATGGTGGAGATTTACAAGACCGCTTCGCTGGTGGCGCCCACCGACGCCACGGTGCTGATCGAGGGCGAGACCGGCACCGGCAAGGAACTGGTGGCGCGCATGATCCACCGCTTCAGCGCGCGCGCCAGCCAGCCGTTTGTGCCCGTGGATTGCGCTTCGATCGCGCCCTCGCTGCTCGAAAGCGAGTTGTTCGGCGCCCTGAAGGGCGCCTACACCGGCGCCGACCGCGACCGCACGGGCGTGATCGAATCCGCCAATCGCGGCACGGTCCTGCTGGACGAGATCGGCGACATCGAGCTGAACTTCCAGTTCAAGCTGCTGCGCTTCCTGCAGGAGCGCGAGATCCGGCCGGTGGGCGCGGCGCGCGGCAAGCAGGTGGACGTGCGCGTGCTCGCCGCCACCAACCGCGACATGCAGAAGCTGGTGGACGAAGGCAAGTTTCGCGAGGATCTCTGGTTCCGGCTGAACGTGGTGCGGATCGTGATTCCGCCCCTGCGCGAGCGGCGCGGCGATGTGCCGCTGCTGGCTCGGTTTTTCCTGAACAAGTACAACGCGCGCTACCAGCAGTCCGCGCGCTTGATGGAATCCGGGCTGAAGGCTTTGCAGGAGTACACCTGGCCCGGCAACGTGCGCCAGTTGCAGCACCTGGTGGAGCGGCTGACGATTCTGGCGCCCGGCGGACGCATCGACGGCGAGGCCGTGCAGCACGCGCTGGCTGCCATGGAATCGCGCGAAGAACCGGTGGAGACTCTGGCCGAGGCCGAAGAGGAGCAGATCCGCCGCGTGCTGGCCGCCACCGGCGGCAACAAGAGCCGCGCCGCGCAGATCCTGGGGATCGAGCGCAAGACGCTGTACCGGAAGCTGGAGCGGATGAAGTTATAGCGGCCGGTCCGGACGCACTCTTAAACCTTTTCCGCATTGTGTTTACATCCTCCTTTTGGCCATCCTTCTCGCCATCGGCGCCATCGGATCTTTCGCGGCACAAACACTCTCGTTCGCCGCGCCGTTCCACGCGCGAGCAGGCCCACGTGCAGGTGTTCGGTCGCGCGAAAAGTAAGTGGCTTTGGACTAAAGCCCGCCCCCCAGGACTACTTGGGCCGCGGCACGAGGCGCACCGAAATCCGGGGTGGCGAGACGCGCTCCATCACGATGCCCGGCGGCAGGTTGAAATCCGCCGCGCCCACAGACAGGCTCAGCGGTCCCGCACTCGCGCCGCGCAGATTGAAGCTGGCCACCAGGCGCGTCAGGCTGACCGAATCCATCAGCCACGCGCTGCCGCGCACCTCCACCTCCAGGCGATCGAAGGAAGGCTGCGCGATGTCCATGCCCGTCGGCACGCTCACAAACTGTACCGGTACGCTGACCGTGCGGACGGTAGTGCCAGTCGACAGAAACGAGGTGCTCCAGATGGCCGCGGCGAGTCCCGTAGCCGCCAGCTTGACGGGCAGATTCGAAAACAGCCGTTGCCGCAAATCGCTGCCCACGGTGCCGGCGGGCCGCGCGCTCAGTTTCTCCAACGTCTCGGCCAGCTTGCCTGCTTCGTCGAAGCGCGTCAGTTGGCGCGATTCCATCAACGTCACTTCGCCGCGCTCTTCGGAAACCACCACCACCAGCGCGTCGCACCGCTCGGAGAGTCCCATGGCCGCGCGATGGCGTGTGCCGTAATTGCCGGGCACGCGCTCGCGCTCGGTCAGCGGCAGCACGGCAGCGGCCCGCACAATGTGGTCGCCGCGTATGATTACCGCGCCGTCATGTACGGGCGAAGTCTTCTGAAAAATGGCTTCCAGCAGTTCGGCGGAAACGGAGGCTTCGAGCACGATGCCGCCGCTCACCAGTTCCGCTACGGCATTGCGCCGCACCACCACAATCAACGCGCCCACGCTGACCTCCGCCATGTGGAAAGCCGCCCGGCTGATGGCCTCGTAAGTCTCGGCGAGCCGGGACGGCGCGTGCGGCCGCCAGTTCAGCACGCTATCGAGGCGCATGAAGAAGCGCCGCAGCTCGGCCTGGAATACCAGCAGCAGACCGACGATTGCCAGGATGGCCGCGCCGTCCAGCACCCAACTGGTGAGCGCCAGGTCGAAATGGCGCGCCAGCAGGGCTCCGGCATGCAGCCCCAGCACCACCAGGGCTACGCGCAGGGCCCGCGCCTGTTGCGCCCAGCGCAGCAGGATATAGAGCGCCGCGGTGAGGACCACGAAATCCACGACGCTTTGCCATCGCACTAGAATCAGAGGAATCATTTCCTATTCCAATATCGCCTGAAGCGCGCGCAACTACAATGGAGGTCGTGATTGAGCCCTATCGCTATCATTCTGGAAGAAGACAAGACGGCTCCCAAAAAGGCGCGCTGTTCTCACTGAATTTGCTGGGGCGTAAACCGAGCCCGGCGCCAGCTATAACGAAAGTGAATACGCGGCTTGGCTGGCGGAAGCTCTACCGGCTCAATAACGCGGCAGACTGACGCTAAGTAACGCCGGTGAGGTAACTTTTGAGCGGCTGGCGACGCCTGAATAATTGACCCTAATTAACACTCGGCCACATTGCGGCGCCACCGAATGAGGCCGATCCCAAAATCAGAAAAATGAAATTATCTTTATCTCTGCTGGCGTTACTCGCCCTCTCTTTACCCCTTTTTGCACAGACTGCCACGCTCCGTGGACAAGTCGTGGATGAGACCGGCGCGGTGGTTCCCGGCGCTACGGTCACCCTCAATGGACCGCTCGGCAGCAGCAAGATCGCCACCACGGGCAACGATGGATCGTATGCTCTCAACGGTCTGACCACGGGAAGCTACACGGTACGAGTGTCCGCGCCCGACCTCACACAGCCCGAGCCGGTGAAAATCGTGCTGCATCCCGGCGCACAGTCCCTCGACCTTAAGATGAAAGTAGCGTCCGTGACGCAGCAAGTGACCGTGCAGGACACTGCCGGCCCAAGCGTCTCGACCGACCCATCCAGTAATTCGAATGCGATGGTTCTGAGCGGCGACGATCTGCAGGCGCTCTCCGACGATCCCGACGACCTGCAGTCCGACTTGCAAGCGCTGGCGGGCCCCTCGGCCGGCCCGGACGGCGGCGAGATCTTCGTCGACGGATTCAGCGGCGGGCAGCTTCCCTCCAAGGATTCCATCCGGGAAGTCCGCATCAACCAGAATCCGTTCTCGCCGGAATACGATAAGCTGGGCTACGGCCGCATCGAGATCCTCACCAAGCCCGGCACGGATAGATTGCATGGGCAGGCTTTCCTCAACCTGGGCGACGACATCTTTAATTCGCGGAATCCCTATGCACAGCAGAAAGCGCCTTTTCATCTGCAGGAATACGGCGCATCGGTCGGTGGACCGTTGAGCAAGCACGCTTCCTTTTTCCTGGATACGGAGCGGCGCGCGATCGATAACGGGCAGGTGATCGATGCCGTGACTCTCAATCCGGAAACTTACGCGATCAATCCTTATACGGGCACGCTGTTGTCGCCGCAGCGCCGGGAGCGGATCAGCCCCCGCCTGGATGACCAGATCAGCCAGAACAACACCTTGATAGTCCGCTATGGCTTTACGCGGAATGATGTGCAGGACCAGGGCATCGGCGGATTCAATCTGGCCTCGCGCGGCTACAATTCGCTGGAGCAGGATCACACGGTCCAGATCACGGACACTGCCGTATTAGGTCCCACCACCGTAAATGAGACGCGCTTCCAGTTTTATCATGTGGACACCGATCAGATTTCCAATAGTCTCGCGCCAGCCATTCTGGTGATGGGTTCGTTTGATACGGGTGGGGCGCAAACCGGGCGCACTGTCGATGGCGAGAACTACTACGAGCTGCAGAACTACACATCGATCGTCAAAGGGGCACACACCTGGAAATTCGGCATGCGCACGCGCGGCCAGACCATAGACAACACGTCCCCAACGAATTTTGGCGGCACGTTCACCTTTGCGGGCGGCTCGGCGCCGGAACTGGACGCGGACAATCAGGAGATCCTGGATAGCTCAGGTCAGCCCGTGATAACGCAAATCACCTCGATCCAGCAATACCAGCGGGCGCTATTGGGCCTGCCGGGCGGCGGCGCGACGCAATTCAGCATCGCCGCTGGGAATCCTTTTCTGGCGCTCAACCAGGAGGATGTAGGCGCTTATGTGGGGGACGACTGGCGCGTGCGTCCCAACTTCACGCTCAGCCTGGGGCTGCGCTACGAGATGCAGACGAACATAAATGATACGCACGATTTTGCGCCGCGGATTGGCTTCGCCTGGGCGCCCGGATCGAAACAGATGAGCCTGCATCCGAAGTTCGTATTGCGCGGCGGATTTGGTATTTTCTATTCCCGCTTCAATATCTCAAACATCGAGACCGCCGAACGATACAACGGTACCGTACAGCAGGAGTATATTGTCGATAATCCCACGTTCTTTCCGACGATTCCGACTATCCCGCAACTGCTGGCCATGCCCGGCATTCAATCCACGCAGACGATTCAGGAACTGAGTTCCACATTGCGCGCGCCATATATCATGCAATCCGCTCTTACCGTCGAGCGCCAGGTGGCGAGTAACACGACGATTACCGCGACTTACATGAATTCGCATGGACTGCACATACTGCGCTCCGAGGAATTCAACGCGCCGGGGCCTGTGTATCTGATGGAGTCTTCGGGCTTGTTTAATCAGAACCAGCTGATTACCAACGTAAACTCCAAACTGAATGGCAATGTGTCGCTGTTCGGCTATTACACGCTAAGCAGGGCCATGAGTAACACGGATGGACTGGGTACGTTCCCGGCGGTCCCGGGCTCGATGGTAGGCGAGTATAGTCCCGCGGCCTGGGATATCCGGCATCGCGCATTTATCGGAGGATCGCTGAACACCAAATGGAACATCCGCCTGAGTCCGTTCATCACGGTGCAATCCGGTGCGCCGTATAACATCACAGTAGGAGAGGATCTCTACGGCGATACGCTGTTCAACGGCCGTCCGGGTGTTCCCACGGATCTGAACAAGGCGGGCCTGATCGACACGCCCTACGGCTGGCTCGACCCAAATCCATCGCCCGGCGAGCAGCTTCTTCCCCGCAACTATGGACGGGGTCCGGGCCAGATTTCGGTGAACGCGCGGCTGGGCAAGACGTGGGGTTTCGGGCCCGAACGCGAAGGCGCCAGCGGAGTGAGTCCGGTAGGCGCCGGTCACAACACCGGGTTCCACAGCGTCTTCTCGGATCTGTCGACCAGCAGGCGCTATAACCTGACACTCTCGATTTCCGGGCGCAATCTGCTGAATCATGTGAACGAGGGACCGATCATCGGACAGATCACTTCGCCGCTGTTTGGCGAGGCTAATTCGGTGGCGGGCGGATACGGCGCTTTCGCGGAGACGGCCAATAACCGGCGGCTGGAGCTACAGACACGGTTCACGTTTTAGGCTGTGGCGCACGCTTTAGCGTGCTGCGGCGAACTTCAGTTCGCCGCACTGTCGGCGGAGGAACCTAAGTATAAGAGGCGGGACTGAAGTCCCGCCCCCGGCACGCTCTCCAGTAACCCGCTCTGGAAGTCATTGAAAAGGCGGGACTGAAGTCCCGCTGCAGGCTGAAGCCCGCGCCACGTCCCAGCGCACGGTTTCCGAGACTGCTGACGGCCCGCAGGGCCGCTGGTGCTGAAGCGTGCGCCACGAGTCAGTCGCAGCGTAGAGCGGCCATCGGATCCACCCTGGCGGCGCGGCGCGCGGGGATGTAACAGGCGCCTAGGCTAACCGCCGCCAGCAGCAAGGGCACGCAGGCGAACGTCAGAGGATCCGTGGCCGCGACTCCGTAGAGCAAGCTCGAAAGCGCCCGCGTAACGGCCAGCGCGCCGCCCAGCCCCAACACTATGCCGATGGCGGTCAACCGGATGCCCCGCCCGATGACCTGGCGCAGCACATCGCCGCGCTGCGCGCCCAACGCCACACGCACTCCGATCTCGCGCGTCCGCCGGCTGACCGAATAGGATGCCACCCCGTAGATGCCCGCCGCGGCCAGCACCAGCGCCAGTGCGCCGAACACCGCCAGCATCACCGCGGCGAAACGGCGCGGGGCGACGGAGTTGTCCAACAATTCCTGCATCGCATTCACCACGTAGACCGGCTGCTCCTTATCCACAGCGGCTACGGCCTGCCGCAAGCGCTCGCTGATTTCGGCTACAGGCAATGTGGTTCGCACGGCCAGAAACTGGGGTGGCTCGAAGGCCTGTTCCATGGGCAGGTAAACGGCCGGTTGCGCGGGCAGATCGAGCGATTGGTCGTGTGTGGTTTTGACGATACCCACCACCTGCCGCCAGATTTCCTGGCCATGATCCTGATTTACGCTGATGCGTTTCCCGAGCGCGCTTTCATGCGGCCAGAAGCGGTGCGCGGCGAGATCGTTGATCACCGCCGGATGCAAGCCGCTGGAGGCGTCCGCGGGCGTGAGTTCGCGGCCCGCCAGGAGCGCGATTCCCATCGTCGGCAGGTATTCCGGACTGGCTGCAAACACTTCCGCCGACGGCCGGCCGGTTCCCATACTGGTCGAACGATGGCCTTCCACCGTTACATAGGCACCGGTGATGTTACCCGACAGCGGCACACCGTTGGCCGCTCCGGCCGATTCCACACCGGGCAGGTTCCGCAGGCCGTCGAGCAGTTTGCGATAAAAGACGATGTGAGAAGAAAGGACGTCAGGGTAGCGCGATTGCGGCAAAATTACGATCGCGGTGACGACGCGATCGGGCCGGAATCCGGGGTCTTCCCGAATCAGTCGGACAAAGCTCTTCACCAGCAAACCGGCGCCGATGGTCAGCAGCACGGACACAGCTACCTCGCCCACAATTAGCAGGTCGCGGGCGCGGCTGCGGCCAGGCGCCGCAGTGCCGCGCGCGCCGCCTTCGGCCAGAGCTTCCTGCGGATCGGTTCCCGCCGCGAGCCACGCGGGGAACACGCCTAACAACAGCCCGGCCAGTAACGACAGCCCCACCGTGAACGCGAGCACCATGCCATCCATCCGTGTTTCGGCCAGCCGCGGAATATTCTGCGGCGCCAAATGGATCAGGAAGCGCAGGCTGGATCGGGCGAGCAGGAGCCCCACGCCGCCGCCCACCGCCGCCAGCAGCAGGCTCTCGGTGATCCATTGCCACAGCAGGCGGCGGCGATCGGCGCCCAACGCCAGCCGAATGCCGGTCTCGCGCCGGCGGTCGATGGCGCGCGCCAGCAGCAGATTCGCAATATTGGCGCAGGCCAGCAGCGCCAGCAGTCCGACCGCGCCCAACATGACCAGCATGGCGGGGCGGGCGCGACCCATCACGTAGTGCGCGAAAGGTACCACGCGCACTCCGACACCGGTGTTAGTTTGCGGCGATTCCCGCGCGATGCGCGCGGCGGCGGCATCCAGATCCGCTTGCGCCTGCGCGGGAGACACGCCCGGCTTCAGGCGTCCCACCACCAGGCAGCGCATGCCGTCGCGGCTCTGGCGCAGCGGATCGACGCCGAAGGGAATCCAGTAGGCCATCTGGCGGGTGGGCATGTTTACGGCGCTCGGTATACCGAGTGGAAAATTGAAGCCGCGCGGCATCACGCCGACGACCGTGTAATCTTCGGTATTTGCGCCGATCAAGCGAATCGTGCGACCCACGATAGCCGGGTCGGCGGCGAAATGACGCTGCCACAGATCGTAGCTGAGAACGATCACCTGGTCGCGCCCTGGCTGATCCTCCGCGGGCACGAAGTAGCGGCCTTTGAGCGGCGGCACCCCGAGCAGCGGCAACAGGTTCGCCGAAACGCGCGCGCCGTAGAGTGCGTTCGGTTGGCCCGCCGCAGTCAAATTCAGGAGCGCGCCCCCGTATGCGCCAATGCTTAGAAAGCCGCGGTTCTGCGCGCGCCAGTCGGCCACGTCGCGCATCGCTACCCAATTCGCGGGCTCGCCGGTTTTGCGGTCGCGGAGCTGGATCTCGACCAGGCGGCCGGGATTCGCAAACGGCATGGGCGGCAGCAGCACGGCACGTACCACGCTGAAGATGGCGGTGTTCGCGCCGATTCCGAGCGCCAGCGTGATCACAGCCACCAGCGTGAAGCCGGGGCTCGCGCGCAGCATCCGCAGACCATAACGCAGATCGCCGAACATCAAAATGGCAAGTCTATGGTAGCATCGGAAATCTATGAGCAATCCCGTCGTGCATTTTGAAATCGGCTGCCGCGACAAAGCAGCCACCGGACAATTCTATGCGAAGCTGTTTGACTGGAAGATGACGGAAATGGGGCCGGCCACCATGATCGATACGGGCGCCTCCGGCGTTGCCGGGCACATCACGTCGCTGGGCCACGAGCCGCACAACTTCACGCATTTCTATGTGATGGTGGACGATTTGCAGGCGACGCTGGATAAGGCCGCGGAACTTGGCGGGAAGACCCTGGTGCCGCCGGTCGATATCCCTACGGGAGCATTCGCCTGGTTTGCCGATCCGGAAGGAAATACCATCGGTCTCTTCAAGCCGAAATAGCTTCCCCCAAAGCAACTCTGCAGCCGGGCGTAACTAAGATCACAGTAGTCCTGCCACCATGTCGCGCGAAGGGAAACGCAGTTGCTGGTTTCTCCTTCACGGAGCGATTGTTTTCATGAGAGAGAGACTACTAGCGACCTTAGTACTTTGTATTTTCTACATGCCGGGCGCCAGTGCGCAGAATCCGCCGCCCGCGCCGGATGCTACCGTTCCCCTGTATCGCGTAACAGTGGTGGACCGCACCATCAGCGCGGTGGATTACCAGTATCGCAACGGACCGACGCCCATTGACTTTCGCGGCACGGTACTGATGCCGATGGCCAAAGGCAGCGCTGTGGTGGAATCGAAGCCGGGCCGCACGGAAATCGATGTACACTTCGACCACCTGCAGGCGCCCGGGCGCTTCGGCCCCGAGTACCTGACTTACGTTCTATGGGCCATCACGCCGAATGGACATGCGCGGAATCTCGGAGAAGTTCTGGCCGGCACTTCTGATAAAGCTAAGCTGCTGGTTACTACCGAGTTGCAGGCATTCGGCATGATCGTAACCGCGGAACCTTTCGCGGCGGTACGCCAGCCGAGCGATGTGGTGGTGCTGGAGAACCAGCCTCGCCCGGATACCATCGGCGGGCGGGAGCCCATACAGGCGAAATATGAACTGCTTCCGCGCGGTCAGTACACTTACGACATGCAGCAGGGTATGGCGGCCGCGGCGGCAAATGCTCCCAAGGTGTCCTGGGATCGTTACCAATCGACCGTAGAACTTTACGAGGCGCAGAATGCCGTGCAGATCGCGCAAGCCGCGGACGCCGGCCGCTACGCGCCGGACACGCTGGGCAAAGCTCAGGATCTGCTGCGACAGGCTTACGATGCGGACAATCGCAAAGGCGGCATGACCATGGTTGTCACCCTGGCGCGTCAGGCAGAACAGACCGCGGAAGACGCGCGCATTCTAGCCGAGAAACGCAAGCAGGGTAACGATCTGGCGGACGCGCAGCGGCGCGTGACCGAGGCCGAAGCGCGCGCCGCCCAGGCAGAGGCGGCCGCGCAGACCGCGCAGACCCAAGCGTCGGCCGCCACCGCCTTGCTCGATCAGGAACGCGCAGCCCGCAGGCAGTCGGAAGCTGAAGCGCAAGCTGCCGCCAGCGCCGCCGTTGCGCCGCCAGCGCCTCCGCCGAGCGCGCCAGTTCAGCCGCCCGCGGATCGGGATGCGGCACGTAAGAAGGAATTGCGTTTGCAGTTGTACGAGCAGCTGAACACTTCGCTGCCCGCCCGCGACACGCCGCGCGGGGTGACGCTCACGCTGTCCGATTCCGATTTTCGCGGCGCACGGGTGAATCCAGCGGCGTATGCGCGCTTGGCGCAAGTCGCGGTGGTGCTGCGCCAATATCCGGAACTGGTGGTGGAGGTGGATGGCAACGAGGCGTTCTCCAACGAGCGCGCGCAGGCGGTGCGTGAAATATTGGTAGGCGATGGATTGCCCGCCGGCGTGGTGGTGGCGCGGGCGTTGGGCGACTCTCGCCCGCTCACCTCGAACGCTACCGCTGCGGGCCGCGAGCAGAATCGACGGGTGGAGATCGTGGTCTCGGGCAGTCCTATAGGCGATATGCCCTACTGGGCTAAAAGCTACCGGCTGGCGCCGTAAGCCAGCTACACTGGAGTCATGCTGGAATGGCGGCTTTTTGAAACTGGCCAGTATACTTTTGGACTGGTGGCGTCAGATACGGGCGTGCGCGCCATCGAATTACTCGCCATAGCCAACTTGCCGGGGCGCAAGGGGGAGTCGAATCCGTTCCTGCGGCAGGCTGCCGAGCAGTTGCGCGCTTACTTTGCGGGAGAATTGCGGGAATTCGACCTGCCGCTGGATATGCAAGGCACCGAATTTCAACGGCGGGTGTGGAACGAATTGCTACACATTCCGTACGGCGAAACGCGCAGCTACAGCTTCGTCGCCAACACCATTGGCGCGCCCAAAGCCGTGCGCGCGGTGGGCGCAGCTAATGGACAAAACCCCATACCGATTGTAGTGCCGTGCCATCGCGTCATAGGCGCGGGCGGTTCGCTGGTCGGGTATGGCGGCGGACTTCCGCTCAAACGATTTCTGCTCGACCTGGAGGCCGGCCACTCGCATCTGTTCCGGCACGCCTGACGCAGGGTCGGAGGTTATTCGATGCGAACCGAGCCCGATCCCGTGCGCACATCCACCAGCGCGCCGCCGCCTTTGACTTTGCCTTGAATCTCATGTCCACCAAGGCTGCCCTGCACCGTGATGGGGTGATCCACGTAGACATGGCCGGAACCAGTGTGGGCGTAGAGATCGAACGCGGCATCGGAGGGCAGCCGCACTTCGACGCCGCCGGATCCGGTGTGAGCCTCGAGCGGCCCCGGCGCGGTCTGCTCCAGGTGCACGCTGCCGCTGCCTGTATGCGCGTTGATCGGGCCGCGGATGCTCGAGCCGTGAATCGATCCGCTGCCGGTGTGCGCGTCTACCTTGCCCGCCACGGAATCGAGCTCAATGTGCCCGGAGCCGGTTTGGATGCGAACTTCATCGCCCACGCGGGCCACTGTGACGGAACCGGATCCGGTGTCCAACTCTACGGGGCCATGGATGCCATCCACGTTCTCGCTGCCGGATCCGGTGTGCGCGCGCAGGCGCGTCTGTTGCGGCACGACCAGTTCGTAGCTGATGGAGATGTGGCGAAACAGCCGCTCGTCGTGAATCGCGCCGATGCGTACGCTGTTTCCGGTTTGCGAAATGGGCGGATTGGACTCGATTTCGTGGATGCGGGCTTCATCGCCGCCGAAGAAATCGTCATTCGCGCGGATGACGCCGTGGACGCGCACGGTGGCCGTGTCGCCGGAGCGCACCTCAATGCGGCCGGAGCCGGTCTCGACATTCACATCGACCGCGCCGTTGACGTTGAGGGTGCGGTCGAAGGAGCCTTCCCGCTCCGCGGCGGCCGATTGCATGACCAGACCGGCGAATGCCAGGGCGATGGCGGCATGGCTGAATTTCATGGAGTCTCCTCGTGAATAACTATAGACGCAGCAAGGGGATGAACGTTAGCTTGGCGATAGAAACCAATGCGGCGCTGATCTTGATCGACCTGCAAAAAGCCATCGACCATCCGAGCTGGGGTGAGCGGAACAATCCCGATGCGGAGAAGAATGCGGCGGCCTTGCTGGCGGCTTGGCGGGCCACTAACCGGCCGATCTACCACATCCGCCACGATTCCATCGAACCCGCTTCGCACTATCGGCCAGGGCAGCCGGGGCATGATTTCAAACCGGAGATCCAACCGGCCGGCGGCGAGGCGGTGATCGCTAAGCAGGCCAATAGCGCTTTTATCGGGACCGATCTGGAATCGCGACTGCGCGCGGCCGGACAGACTACGCTGGTCGTGGCTGGGGTGATCACCAATAATTCAGTGGAAGCGACCGTCAGGATGGCGGGGAATTTAGGATTCGACACGTACCTGGTGGAAGATGCCACGTTCACCTTCGGCCGGGAGGATTGGCGCGGGACGTGGCGCACGGCGGATGAAGTACATGCCATGAGCCTGGCGAATCTCAGCGGGGAATATTGTACTGTGGTGTCGGCGGCGGATGTTCTCGGCGCGCTTACGGTAAATTACTTGTAGTGAAGACCTCCAAGCTGTCGTTTGTTTGCCCTGTGTGCCAGTCGCCGGAAGTGTTCTACAGTTGCACACCCAACTGCTGTTTCAACCATGTGTGCGGCGAGTGCGGCACAACGTTCGAACCGGCGACTACCTTCGCCGGTGGTGTGCTGGCCGGAATCGAACCACCGGATCCTTTGCCGGAATCTTCCGATCCCACCGCAGCCTGCGTCAAGTGCGACTCGACGGCGGTCTACACGCTGCCGGATGGCCGGCTGGTGTGCGGCAAGTGCGGGTCGCTGCTGAAGCTGGAGATCACGGAAATCGCGCCCGGCAGCCCGTAACCGGACTCATTGCCGGATCACTCCGCCTTGTGGTGAATCCGCGCGCAGGCGGTTTCCGCGCCGGTCGGATCGATAGCTCCGCTGCCCTCCTCGATGTGCTGTATACGGCCTTCCTTATCGATCACGAACGTTGCCCGATTGGCGAATCCGCGATCCACGAAGAGCACCCCATAGTCCGCGGCGACCTGCCGCTTGGCGAAGTCGCTCAAGAGGGGGAAGGTGAGCTTGAGCTTATCGGCGAACTCCTTTTGGGAAGGGATATTGTCCGTGCTGATGCCAAACACCCGGGTCTCGACGCCTTCAAAATTAGCGATACCAGACTGGTACGCCAACATTTCCTTCGTTCAACCACCGGTAAACGCGGCCGGGAAAAAGGCCAGAACCACCGCTGCTTTGCCCCGGAATTCGGAGAGCGTCACCGGCTTGCCGGTGGTGGAAGGCAAGGTGAAATCTGGCGCCATGTCGCCCACCTTCAGGCTGGTCTTGGGGGGTGCCTGCGGGGCGGCTTGCTGCGCGAGGCTGGCGGCCAAGGCCGCGGACGCAAACAGAACGGTCAGCTTTTTCATCGATCCTCCAGGTCAGTCGCGAGCTTACTATTGTAACGACGTAACGACGAAGGGGACAAGCCGCACGTAATCATCTTTACAATTATTAAAGAAGTTGCACTTCTGTATCTTCTGCGGTATTCTGAAATTGAACGTGGATTGATTTAGGGTCGCCGCGAGGCTTGGCCCGTCTAATTGCAACCACGCTAAAAAGTGCTAAAGGTGAGTCGGTCTGTTCGAAGTTCTTGACCCTGGGAGCCTTTGGCCCCAGGGTTTTTTCGTTTGGGCCGATCCGCCGGATGCTGGAGGGATTTGAAATGAGCGTCTGGTCGACCACCGTCCCTGCCACCCTTCCGCTGGTGGGTGCCGAGGGAGCTTTGGTTTCAGTTTCGATTACTGTCGAGCCGCCCCGTCTGGAAGCGCTGTTAGACGCGCTGGCGCACCTCGATTTCCCCATTAACCCGCAGATTTACCACGCGGCTGGGCCGTGTACGTCAGTCGAGTTTCCGGCGTACGAGAAGCGTCTGCCGGAAATCCGCGCATGCCTGGAGACCTGTGGATTTCCGGCGAAGTCCGTCACGGCGACGGCCATGCTGGACTCGATACGCAGCGCACGCACTGCGGCAGCCGTCGTATAAGAGATTAAGCCCGCCGGATCACGGAATATTGAACGGGACATGCCGCTCGCGATTGAGCTGCGTGCTTAAATCGCGGTCGACCGAAGAGACCGGGGCCTGTTGCTCCTTGTGATCGCGGTCCATGTAATGCAGGGTGCCATCGGCGACCCAATACGTCATGGCGGCGCGGATGGTGTTATCCCGGAAGGCGATCAGATATAGGGGCGGCTGACTTGGAGTGCCGGCTTCTGAGGGAATCCCGTAGTCCGACGGCTGGCCGTATTCGTGGATCACGCCGTGAGCAGTTTGAGCGGCCATCGCTGGCGGCGGAGGAGGTGCCGGGGGATAAACCACCGTCAGCCCCCCTTCCGCGGGAGCGGGGTAGGGCTCATAATAATCCCCATAAAGACCGTTGTATCCGTAGCCGCCGAACCCATAGCCGCCATAGCGGCCGAAACCGAACGTGCGAACGTTTCCGTGGCCGCCGCGATGCGCCGCAATTGCGCCGCCCGGGTGACCGCCGCCAATCGCTCCGCCACCGTGCGTGGCAGCAAATAATCCCGGCGCCAGCACACAGCACACGCCGATCTGTAGAAGAGATTTCACGAGCGCCTCCACTCGGAGCTTAGCGCGAAAAGAGATAGGTGGCAATGCGGGAAAGCCCGGTGCATTAGAGCACCGGCGGTAGTTCCAACCCGGCTTTCCCCAGGTACTTCTGCAGAAGATCCACGGCCTCGGATTCGCTGATGCCGCGTGCCATGGAGATCTCGGTGACCAGCATGTGGCGCGAGCGATCCAGCATCTTCTTCTCGCGAAAGGAAAGCAGCTTGCTCTTCTTCAGGTCAAGTAGGTTCTTGAGTACTTCGGCAGCGTGCAGCAGGCTTCCGCTCAGCATCTTTTCGGAATTCGCCTTAAAGCGGGCCTTCCAATCACTGCTGGTCCGGCAGTTGCCCGTTCCAAGATACGCCAGGACCCGGCTGATCTCGGTGTTCTTCGTTAGAGGCCGCAGCCCGATATTGTCTACTTTGGAAAATGGAACCGTAACCGTGACGCTGCCATAAACCATGCGCAGCAGGTAACATTTCTCAAACTGGGTACCGAGTGCCCAGGACCGGATGTTCTCGACCGTTCCAATGCCCTGGTTAGGATAGACTACCTTCTCACCGATTTGAAAGGTCATTACGGGGTCCCCCTGTAAACCGCCGTTCCCCTCGTTATTGGTGCGAGTGCAGACGCGAAATTAGAATATTAAATCCGGAGTGGGTCCAAGTCAACAGAATTTATGCAGGCGACCTGGAAGGCGGGTTTCAGCCCCGTTGCAGATCGCGGATGAACTTCAGGTTGCGCGCCATATCGTTCTCGACGGATTTAGACGGGCAATCCGTCTCCAGATTGGCAAAGCCCGCAAATCCAATATCCGTAATGGCCTTCATTACGGACGGAAAATCGATCGGCCCTTCACCCAGGTAATGTGGATTGTCCTTGAGATGCATCTGGCAAATCCGCGGTGCACCGAGCCATCGGATCTCTTTCACCACGTCGAAACCGCCGGCGGTGGAGTTCCCGACGTCGTAATAGACCTTAATCGCGGGAGAGTTGGCGCGCTCCATGATGCGCACGTTGTCCGCGGCGGAGATGGTGTCTTCGAGGCCCAGCGTGACTCCAGACTTCTCGGCGGCGGGCGCCAGTTCCTTCAAGATGTCGGCCACGCGGTCCATTTCGGCGAAGTTGGTAAGCGAAGCTTTGCCGAAGAAGGGGAGTAACACCACCTCAGCCTTAAGCCGGGCCGTAATGGGAATGCTGTCCGCAACCCACTTTTGGGCACGTGGATTATCTTTCAGATGATCCACGTGCAGGATATCCAGGCAAGTTCCGTCCAGGGGTATGTTGTACTGGTTTGCGGCAGCTACGTACTGCGCCTGGATGGAGGCATCGTCCAACGGGAGCTTACCCGAAACCGGCGTACGGCCCAGACTCACCTGCACACCCTCGAATCCAATTTTGGCCGCCAAGGCCACCGCTTCGATCTTTCCGGTGAGCTCGAGGTTCCAATCGGTAACGCCGATGCGCGGACCGCGAGTTCGGGAAAAGGCGCCACGCAGGACAAAGCTGCCCGCCACCAATCTTTCGATAGCGGATCGTCGTGTCATCGCACTGAAAGCACACCTCTGCGGTGGTGGATAATTAATAGCCGCTCGCCGCCTGCTTCGCAACCGGGGCGGCTTCCCCTTGCCGTTCGGCCAACAGGAGGCGGCGCAGGGTCCGCAGGTCGTTCAGAATCCGGCGGCTCGTAGTGATATGCAGTGTCAGCTTCGCCAGATTATAACTGACCAGTTGCAGCGCCTCTTTGCGGCGTTCGGCCCCCTCGGCCATGGCAACCGAGATATCGGCTTCCACGTCCTGGCGGGCCTCCTCAATGGCGTCCGCGAGAAGCGAAACGTATTCTTGAGAACCTTCTATGCTGTCAAACGGCGTTTCAGGATCGTAGCTCACATATACCTCCCAGAACTACTTACGGGCGCGGAATGCCATTTGTGACGTTTTTCCATTCTCGCACAAAAGCCCGGCAGTCAAAGGCTTTTTTTGCTGCGATAGTAATGGAGCGGATCTACTTGCGGGCGCCGCGCTGCGGGTTTTTGAGGTTAGTCTGACGCCGTTTGGCCTTCGTGCGTTTGGGCTTGCTGATGTTGAACGTACCGCTCCCCAAGTATTCCGCTTTGTACATCTTATCTTCTGGCAATCGAATCTCCCTAAAATGAGGTGATTACCTATTCTAGCGCGGAAGCCTACCACAAATGTGCGGTCAATTCGCGAATTCGGCTGAATTCGTGTAATTGTGGACCCTAATGCTGGCAATACCCGGCGCCTGGTCCAACTACTGTCCGACTACTATTGATCTTTGTCCGTTTGGATCAGGACCGTACCCTCGGAAGACTCTACGCGGATCGTTCCGGGAGGTGGGGCGGCGGCCCGCCGCGCTGCCGCTTCTGATTGCGCAACTTGCGACGCGCGCATCTGGACGCGCATCTGCTCGATTCCGGCGCGCACCTGTTCTTCCGGCACGTGCAGCGATAACTGCACACGCCTGCCGGCCACCTGGCATTTCAGACTCTCGAGGCCGGTAGCCAGGCCGGTCCGTCCCTGGCCGGCATTCCGCGCTTGAGCTTGTTGTGCGGCGGCGGAAAGCCAGCGCAGCCCCGAGGCCATTTCGGCGGCGTCTTTTTCCGTGCGCGCCTGGATGTCGGCGGAAAGTTCGAAATCCGGACTCAGGCGCACTCCGCCATTGAACGCCGCCACCTTGGCGAGGGCCTCGGAAGCGGCCTTCGCGCCAGGCGCGGATTCGAATGAGTTGGCCGGCACGGGAATCGTTCCCGTGAAGGCCACCGAGATGTCGTACCCGCTGTACTTGGCCATTTGCGCTGCCAGTGCCGGAGATAGCGCGGCATGCTGGTTGCGGCGCCGGATAGCGGCCTGCACGTCGGCCATTTGTCCGATCAATAGAATGGAATTGTCAAGAAACGCCACCACCCCGTTTCCGGGCTTGGAAGAAACCAGCAGCGGCACGCCTTCGTACTCGGTCGCGCTGCCCGTGAAAGCCTGCAGCGCTTGCACGTGGGCGGCATCGAGAGAGCTGCGCACGATCATCAACATGGGCGATGACTTGGTTGTGCCGCCGGCGACCAGGATATCCTGCACATCCCGGCTCCAATCGATCTGGCCCATAGCGGCCACGATCTGCGCCTGGATTTGCGGCTGGGTCTTTGCCATGGCGCTATGCAATTGCGTGGCAACGCCCTGCTGAACGGCATCGCCGATCGCCGATCCCATGGGCGAGGTCATGATCTTGGCGAAATTCACCTCCACCACCAGGCTCGCGTCCGGCATGACCAGGTTCATCATGTCGCGGTCGGCGGCGGCCGCCAGGCCAGACAGCGCGGCAGCCAGCATCAGCACTTTGGACCCGAGTTTCAACACACTACTCCTTTCACCCCTCTTACGGAGTTAGCACGCCGCCCCATGCGGGACAAGTCCCTGACTGGCTAATTGCTGGTACTATCTGGCCCAGAACGAACCGTCCAAATATTTAGTAGACAATCTACGCAATACTTTAGTAGAATGTCTACAGAATGGACCTGAAATCACCGTCGCGCGTGGAACTGCTGCAAGGCACCCTCGAACTGCTTATCCTCCGTACCCTGTTAAACGGCCCGCGGCACGGCCACGCGATCGGCAAACACATTCAACAGACCTCGGAGGAACTGCTGCAGGTGGAAACCGGTTCTTTGTACCCGGCTCTGCATCGGTTGGAGGCGAAGGGTTGGCTCGCCGCGTCTTGGGATCTGTCGGACAAAGGGAAGCGTGCCCGGTTTTACCGGCTGACACCCCTGGGGCGAAAACAGCTCGTAACGGAACAATCCAAATGGCAGGCATTTGCCCGCGCCATGGGATTGATCCTGAATCCGGTAGATCGGGAGGGGCAATGAACGCATTCTTGCGCAGGTTGAGTTGGCTGGCGCGGCGCCATCGCAAAGAAGAGGATCTGCGTGCCGAAGTGGAGTTCCACCTGAGTGAAGAAACCGAACAGCGGCAGGCGGACGGGCTGGCGAGCGATGAAGCGCGCCGGGCTGCGCGGCGCGAATTGGGAAACGTCACACGGGTCGAGGAGGATACCCGCGCGGCGTGGGGATGGACGCTCCTGGAACAGTTCATCCAGGATCTGCGCTACGCGGTCCGGACCATGGCCGCTAACCGGCTGTTTACCCTACTGGCTGCTTCATCGTTAGCCCTGGGAATTGGGGCGAACACGGCTATCTTCAGCTTCATGGATGCCATCCTGATGCGCGCGCTGCCGGTATCCGATCCAGAGTCGCTGGTGGTCCTGAACTGGCGCGCCAGGCCTTGGGGAAACTGGCGCGATTTTGTGATGCATGGCGTGAGCGGCAACTTCTTTGATGATCCGAAGTCAGGCGTCATCGCGGGAATATTCCCATACCCGGCATTCGAACTTTTCCGCACACATGACGAAGTTTTTTCGACCGTGTTCGCGCATTTTCAGTCCTATCATGCAAAGACCCTGAACCTGACTATCAAAGGTCAAGCCGGCATCGCCAGCGGCGTCTACGTGTCGGGCGACTACTTTCGCGGACTCGGTGTTCCTCCCGCGGCCGGGCGGCTGCTTCTCCCCTCCGACGACCGGCAGGGAGCACCCGCTGTGGCCCTGATCAGCCATGCGCTCAGCCAAGCGCGCTTCGGAAACGATGCCAATGCCACCGGTCACGCAATCCTGATCGACAACCTGCCGTTCACGGTGGTGGGTGTCACGCCCGCGGAATTCTTCGGCGTGGATCCAGCGGCGGCCCCGGACGTATTTATGCCGATGCACGCTAACGACCAGTTCCGCCCGGAGGATTATCTGGACGGAACTACTATTGGGCCCAGATCATGGGCCGCTTGCGTCCCGGTTTAAGCATCGCCCAAGCCCAGGCCGTACTGGCGCCCGCGTTTCATCAGTGGGTGGCAGCCACCGCCGCGACAGACCAGGAGCGCCGAAACCTACCCGCGCTGACAGTCAAAGAAGGCGCCGGGGGCCTCGACAGCCTGCGCCGGCAGTACTCGCATCCACTGTATGTGCTGATGACGCTGGTGGCATTGATCCTGGCGCTGGCCTGCGCCAACGTCGCAAATCTGCTACTGGCGCGCGCCGCGGCGAGACGGAGGGAAATTGCGTTGCGGCTGAGTGTGGGCGCAAGCCGCAGCCGCATCGTACGGCAACTGCTGACCGAGAGCGTCCTGCTGGCCTCGATGGGGGGTGCGCTGGGAGTCTTGTTTGCGATTGAAGGGATTCGTTTCCTGACGGTGCTGCTGGCGAACGGCCGGACAAACTTCACCCTGCACGCGCAACTGAATTGGCACGTGCTGGGTGCGGCAACCGCGCTCTCCGTGTTGACGGGCGTGCTCTTTGGGCTGGCGCCGGCGTGGCAAGCCACGCGCGTTGACGTCATGCCTGCCCTGAAGCAAACGCGGGTGGGCCAGTCGCCGGCACATGCTTTCCCACACGTCAGCCTGAGCAGTCTGCTGGTGGTATCGCAAATCGCGATTTCACTCCTGATGCTGGTGGCGGCCGGATTATTTGTGCGCACGCTTTCGAATTTGCACTCGATCGACCTCGGCTTCAATCGCGAGAACGTGCTGCTGTTCCAACTGGACGCCCGCAAAGCCGGGCACAAAGACCCGGAGATTTCCGCCTTTTACGGCGATCTGCGCCAGAGACTGCGTGTCATTCCCGGGGTACGCAACGCCAGCCTTTCAGAGGACTCGCTCATCAACGCGGGGACGGGACACACTCTGGGCGTGGCGGGTGCTCCGCCAAAGGACGAGAACCGTATTTTGAATGTGGGACCAGCATTTTTTGCCACAATGCAGATCCCGATTCTGGCGGGACGCGACCTCGAAGAACGCGATGGGCCGGGCGCGCCCGCCGTCGCAGTGATTAACGAGGAGTTCGCCAAGACCAGCTTCGGCAACCGGAACCCGTTGGGGCAGCACCTTATTATGCGGAGGGAGCAGGGCCGGATCGCCCGCGATATGGAGATCGTCGGCATCTGCAGAAACGCGCGCTATGGGCGACTGAAAGAGCGCATCCCGCCAGTGGCATTCATGCCATTCAATCAGGGTTACCCATGGCCAAACAAGATGGTATACGCGCTCCGGACCGCGGGCGATCCGCTCCGGTACGTCAACTCCGTGCGCGAGATCGTGCGCCAGTCCGACGCGCGCGTGCCGGTGTACGATGTGCGCACCCAGAAGGCCGACATTGACCAGACCATCAGCCAGGAAATCACGTTCGCCGCGTTGTGCAGCGGCTTCGCCCTCCTGGCGTTAGTGATCGCCAGCGTCGGTCTGTACGGCACGGTCTCGTACAACGTAGCCCGCCGCACGGGCGAGATCGGCATCCGCATGGCCCTGGGGGCGCAGCGCGGCGCGGTGGTCCGAATGATTCTGCGCGACGTGCTCGTGCTGGCCGCCGCGGGACTGGCTATCGGCATGGGCGCGGCGCTCAGCACGTCGAAATTCGTGGCGTCGTTTCTGTACGGAATGAAGTCAAACGATCCGCTCGCGCTCATCGCGGCGGTAGCAGTCTTACTGGCCGCGGGGATGCTGGCCGGTTACGCGCCCGCACGGCGGGCATCGCGTATCGATCCCATGGTTGCGCTTCGGCACGAGTAACCGCATTTGGCCGGCGCCGGCCAGCGCTGGCGCGATCCTTTCTCTTGACACGCGCCTTAGGCATCGTTATACTATCCCTATGGAGCCTATGCCTAAAGTCGATATGCCTTCGGGCGCCCTCGTCCTGCTCATTTTGCGCGTCCTCCGGTCCGGCGCTCTGCATGGGTACGCCATCGCCCAGCGAATTCACGTTCTCTCATCCGAAGTGCTGCACGTGGAGGAAGGATCGCTCTACCCAACACTGCAAAAAATCCTGCTCAAAGGCTGGGTCACCGCGGAATGGGGCATCTCAGAGACGAATCGCAAAGTGCGGTTCTACCGCCTCACACCCGCCGGCCGCCGGCAGCTTGAAGCCGAGCTCTCCGAATACGATCGCGTGAACGGAGCCATCCAGTCGGTCTTGCGCACTGCCTGAGGAGACTCCCATGAATGAACTGTTTCGCCGCCTCCGATACCTCCTGCAGCGCCGCCGCTTCGACCGGGAATTGGCCAATGACCTGGACTTCCATCGCGAAATGGCGGAGCGCGCAGGCGTGCCTTTGGGCAACGCGCTGCAACTTCGCGAGCAAGCCCGCGACGCCTGGGGCTGGACTTGGATCGATCGCTTCGCGCAGGATCTGCGCTACGCGGCGCGCATGCTGCGCAAGTCCCCCGGCTTTACGATGGTCGCCGTCCTGATGCTGGCTATCGGCATCGGCGTCAATGTGGCAGTCTTCGGCTTCTTCGATCTGATGGTCTTGCGGCCGCTCGATGTCCGCGATCCCGCCACGCTGCTGCGATTCCATCGGCGCTCCCCGCGGAATTACGCGTTCGCGCTGCCCTATCCCGAGATGGCATTCTTCCGCGCGCACTCCCGGACGCTCTCGGCCGTGCTGGCGCTGAACACCACAAAGGTCGCGGTCGAAGGCGAAGAGAAACAAATCGACGCCAACTTCGTCACCGCGAATTTCTTCAGCGATCTGGGCGCCACGCCGCTGCTCGGAAGGCTGCTCGACCCGGCCCGCGACGACACTCCAGGCGCAGCCCCGGTGGTCGTCCTGGATCGGGGATTTTGGCAGCGCCATTTTGGCGCAGATCCACTGGTGATCGGCCGGGTAATCCGCCTCAACGGCAAGCCGGCTACCGTCATCGGCGTGGCCGGCGGTGAGTTCAGCGGTCTCAGTTTGAACCAGTCCGCCTTCTGGGTCCCCTTAATCCAACAGCCTTATTTCGCCGCCGGCAGCCGCATGCTGACGGATTTCGCGGACAATAGCGTGCGCATGTGGGGCCGTCTGCAGTCCGGGTTCGCACCCAAGGCGGCGGAGGAAGAACTCCGCTCGCTGGCGGCGGAACTGCACCAGCAGCATCCCGCCGAGATATGGGAAAAGGAAAACCTTCCCAGCGATCCCGGCGGCTATGCCAGGAGCCTGATGATCGGCAATCGTAGCGGGACGGGATCGGAAAGCCAGAACGAGTTGTATCCCGTCGTCGCGCTGGTGGCCGCGCTCGGCCTGTTGATTCTGGCGGTGGCGTGCGGCAATCTGGGCAGCATGCTGCTGGCGCGAGGGGTTGCGCGCGAACGGGAAATCGCCATTCGGGTCGCGGTCGGCGCCGGCCGGGGCCGCCTGGTCCGCCAGTTGTTTACCGAGAGTCTCCTGCTCGCCCTGCTGGGATCGATGGCTGGGTTGGCGGTTGGCTGGGCCGTCCTGCGCAGCCTGATGTTATTTACCGGATCTCCCGCATGGCTGGATGCCACGCCGGATTGGCGCGTCGCGCTCTTCGCTCTGGGCGCGGGATTCGCCTCCGCGATTCTCTTCGGGTTGACACCCGCCACGCAGGCCGTCCGGCAGCGCCATCGCGCCACCATGGCGCGGCAGGTCCTGGTGGGAGCGCAGGTAGCGGCGAGCTGCGTGTTGCTGATCGTCGCCGGGCTCCTGGGCCGGGCGCTGAATCATGCCCTGTCGAGCAGCCCGGGGTTCGCATATCAGCAGGTTATTTCGATTGATCCTGGACTCGGCCAACACGGCTACTCGCCGGCCAGGGCGCAGGCCTACATGGACACGCTGCAGGGTCGCCTGCGCGCACTCCCCGGAGTCGAATCGGTATCGTTGGCGCAAAGTCCTCCCTTGGGCCGCAGATCGGAAATTGCCGGTGTCGATATCGATGGCCGGTCCATGCGGGTTCAGATCAACCGCGTCGATCCGCAGTTCTTCGAGACCATGAAGATCCCATTGCTGCGCGGCCGCAATCTGATGCGCGGTGAAACACACGCTGCCGTGGTGGGAGAGTCGTTCGCGCGTGCCGCGTGGCCGGGCCAGGACCCGTTGGGAAAGAAGTCCTTCGTCGGCGACGACGACACCGTGGTCGGAGTCGTCGGCACCGCCAGGCTCGTCAAGATCGAGGATTCGGATTCCGTGGAGATCTATCTCCCGCTCGCGCAGGCCGATCTGCCCGGAGCGTCCGTGCTGGTGAAGACTTCGGGCGCGCCCGAGGACGTCGCGCGGTTCGCGGCAGCCACGGCCAAGGCTGTCGACCCTGACACCTTCCCCGAGGTGCAACTGATGAAAACCGGATTCCGCCAGAAGCTGCGCGGCGGCGAATCGAGCGCCATGGCCGTCAGCGTGTTAGGTGCTGTAGCCGACCTTCTGGCGTGCCTCGGCATCGTGGGAGTGGTGGCGTACGCGGTATCGCAACGTACCCGGGAGATCGGCATCCGGATGGCGCTGGGCGCGCGGCCCGCGCATATTCTGGCAGTGGTCCTGCGACAGTTCTCGCGCCCCGTGGCAGCCGGCCTGCTTCTGGGGGTGGGGGGCGCGGCGGCCTTGTCGGGACTGCTGCGGGGGCAGCTTTACGGCATCAGCAACCTGGATCCCGCGGCTTATTTGGCCGCCATCGGGGTATTCGCCGTCACCGTCGTGGGGGCCGCGCTATGGCCTGCCCGGCGTGCACTGCGCGTGGATCCCATGCGCGCCCTGCGTCATGAGTAGACTATGAACGAATACTATCGCCGCATACGATATCTGTTGAACCGCCGCCGGCTCGACCAGGAGTTGGCCGGTGACATGGAATTTCATCGTGAGATGGCCGTTCGCGAAGGCAGAGCGCCTCTCCCGAACACGCTGCTGTTGCGCGAACAAGCGCGCGACGCCTGGGGCTGGACCTGGCTCGACCGCTTGTCCCAGGACCTGCGCTACGCGGCGCGCATGCTGCGAAAATCGCCAGGCTTCACGGCCGTCGCGGTCTTGATGCTGGCGCTGGGCATCGGGGTGAACGTGGCCGCTTTCGGATTCTTCGATTTGATGTTCCTGCGGCCGCTGCCGGTTCGCGACCCGGCCACCTTGCTGAAATTCGCACGCAGCGCGCCACAGGGTTACGCGGATAATTTTGTTTATCCGGAAGTGGCGTTCTACCGCGAACACGCGAAGAAGCTATCCGCCGTCATAGCCTCGGACGATGCCAAGGTGACCATCGATAACGATGCGGAGCAACTGACTGCCACCTTTGTCACCGCGAATCTGTTTAGCGACTTGGGTGCGACGGCGCGTCTGGGAAGATTGCTCGATCCGGCACGGGACGAAGCTGCGGACGCGGACGCCGGTGGTTGTCTTGAGTCAGTCATTCTGGCAACGCCACTTCGGCGCGGATCCGTCTATCGCCGGAAAGACGATCCGGATCAATGGCCAGCCGGCTACCGTCGTGGGCGTCGCGTCGAGTGAATTCAGCGGCCTCGGTTTCAGCACGCCGGACCTTTGGGCGCCTATCACCCAGCAGCCTTACTTCGTCAAGGGCAGCCGGCTTACCGACTTCTCCGAAACAGGATTCAGCGTGCCGATGTGGGGCCGGTTGCAGCCCGGTGTGACTCCCGCAGTGGCCGAGGAAGAACTGAAGTCACTGGCGGCGGAATTGCACGCGCAGCATCCCACGGACGTTTGGGAAAAAGAGAGCCTTCCCAGCGAGCCGGGCGGCTATCGCCAACCGCGTCCGGCACGAGATGGTTCCGGTTCTCGCGCTGGTGGGAGCTCTTGGCCTTCTGATTCTGGCCGCGGCGTGCGGCAGCCTCGGCAGCCTGCTCCTGGCCCGCGGCGTGGCGCGGGAAAAGGAGATCGCGATTCGCGTCGCGGTCGGGGCCGGCCGCGCGCGCCTGATTCGCCAGTTGTTCACCGAAAGCCTGGTGTTGGCGTTGCTCGGATCGCTGGCGGGATTTGCGTTGGGCTATGTGGTTCTGCGGATTCTGGCGGCGTGGGCCGGCATTCCGCCGTGGATCGATCCAACGCCGGATGGGCGGGTCATAGCGTTTGCCGCCGGGATGGGGCTCGCGGCTGCCATCCTGTTTGGTATGACGCCGGCCTGGCAGGCCTCCCGCCGGCGGCCGCGAGGCACTATCACCCGGCAGTTCCTCATAGGCGCGCAGGTCGCGGCCAGTTGCGTCCTGCTGATCGTGGCAGGGCTTCTGGTGCGGGCCATGGACCATGCCATGTACACCGATCCGGGCTTCGATTACCAGCAGGTGATTTCCATCGATCCGGCCCTGCGCGGCTACACACCGCCCGCCGCGCGTGCATACTTTGTCGCGCTCGCAGCGCGTCTCCGCGGCGTTCCCGGAATCGAATCCGTGGCGCTGGTGTCCAATCCACCTTTGGGGAACCGATGGACCGTAGTTAAAACCGATATCGCCGGACGCGCGGTCAACGTGCACATCAATCACATCGATCCGGCATTTCTTCAGACGATGAAGATCCCGCTGCTTCTAGGCCGCAACCTCGTGCCTGGCGACGCGCGCGCGATCGTCGTGAGCGAATCGTTGGCGCGGCTCCGATGGCCCGCCGAAGACCCCGTGGGCAAATCGTTCCGGCTGGGGGGCGACAACCTTACGGTGGTGGGAGTGTCGGGCAGCGCGCGGCTGGTCTCGCCGGAAGATTCCGATGCGGTCGAAGTCTATCAGTTGGCGCAGGCCGATCTGATGCCTTCGATGGTGGTGATGGTACGGACTTCGGCGCCCCCCGAGGGGCTGCTCCGCCCGGTCGCCGCCATCGCGAAGTCCATCGACCCACGGCTGGTTCCCGAGGTTCAGCTGATGAAGAGCGCGTTTCGAGGGAAGTTGCAGATCGCCGAATCGAGCGCCCTGGCGGTGGCTGTGTTGGGTTTGATTGCGCTGCTGTTGGCGTGCGCCGGAGTCGTGGGACTGATCGGCTACGCGGTATCGCAGCGGACTAAGGAGATTGGCATCCGGATGGCCCTGGGCGCGCGGCCTGCGCATGTCCTGTCGGTGGTGTTGCGCCAGTTCTCGCTCCCGGTCGTGGCGGGTCTGGCGGTGGGACTGGGCGGGGCGGCCGCGTTGTCCACGGTCCTGCGGGCCCTGCTGTACGGCGTCGGCAATCTCGATCCGATCGCTTATTTGAGCGCCATGACATTCTTCGCCGTTAACATGGCGCTGGCTGCGCTGCTGCCGGCCCGGCGTGCATTGCGTGTGGATCCTATGCGTGCGCTGCGTTACGAGTAGTCGGGACGTTCTCTCACAAAAGTTGGCAGTAATCGTGGGTTCTTGTCTGATAACGCTCTTACCGGCGCAGATCGATGAGTCCTAGAATCAAAAATGTAAGAGGGCGCCACGGAAGATCGCAACCCACTTCAAACCAAGGAGAGTAGCATGACCACACAAGAGTACACCGTCGCCTTCATGAAAACCACACCGCCGGAATGGCTATTAGCTTTCTGGAAAGAAATCGATGACAAGACCTTCGGCAAAGGCTTCGACTGCTTTGCGGAAGATGCAGTTTGCAACCTCGGCGTCGCCGACTGGCATGGACGCGAAACCATTCGCAAGAACCTAAAAGCATTCATCGACACGGGCTTTACCGCGCATCACGACGTCGTGGAGTATTGGGATGGCGGGCCGCTCAAGGTCTTTCGCGGAATCGTGACCATGAGACCGGACGACCCCGGCAAGAGCACCGTGAAACCTTCCATGGCTCACTTCTTCTACATGGACAAGAATGACCCAACCAAGGTTAGCCGCTGGATCGGAGCGGTAGGGCCTGTCGCGTTTTAATCTGCCGCACCGTGAGCGAACCTCTCCGTGGCTGGGCGCTTGCTACTTGACGCTATTCGATGTGTCAACTCGCCGCCCCCAGCAATTGCCGCGATCAGAAAGCGGCGTGCACGCTGCGCAGCTACACGCTTGCAATAAGACCGACAATTAATTCAGAAGGTATCAGCGGAAAGAACATGACCAACGCAATGGCTACGCAACTATCTCGAAGAACTCTTATGGGAGCGGACAGGAGCTACTCTTGCAGTAGCGTCCTTCGGCGTCAACGCAGCCAAAGCGCAGGACGATCCCCCCGGGAAGGAAGCGGATTGCAGCTCGCGGTAATTTCAAATGCTTCGGCGGCAAGACGCACAAGGCGGTTCCGGACAGACGCCGAAGTGATGGCAAAGGGCCGCGAGTACAAGGCTCACGGCGCCAGAACCGAACGCGCGGAGAGATTGTCTTCGCTGGCATCCTTGATGAGACGGGGATACTGTATGAGGAAGAAAAGGTGTTGCTTAATGGTGATCGCCCATTGCTTCTCGATTTTTACGTGCCTGCGGCAACGATCGCCTTCGAAGTGGACGGCAGAAGCCACGACAACCCGAGTGCCCGGCGCTTCGATCCGCGGCGCGACAGATGGGTTCTGGCAACCTATCGCATTCGCACGGTCCGGTTTTCCGATAAGGATGTTTTCAGGAGGCAGGCAGCCGTAAGGGCGAAAGTGACGGAGGTGCTCAAATCAGCGTGATTTGGGCTTCCCGTCGAAATATCGCCATTCTTCGGTCGCAAAGCGCCTTACAGCATCCTTGGGGTAAGAGTGAACGCGCCGGCGCACAGTCATGGTCCTGCGTATCTTGGCCTCGACCGCCTCGAACGACCCCATCCCCATGACATAGTCATTGTTGGCGCGCTGCCGTTTCTTCACTTCCTTCGGGCAACGGCCGTTATGGGCCCCGGACGCATTCGTCCATCTGGTCGTAATCGCCCTTGCATCCATCATGGTCGCACTCGGTCACAACTTCCTCGCGGTCGAGGCTGATCTCATAGCCAACATTGCACACCTTCACCTCGACGCCGTCGATCTCGGCACGGTAGAAGCCGCTTCGCTGGCGGATGAATTCGATGGGCATGTTAATCGCGCATGTTCTTCTCTGCAAGTCGGGCTTCGAGATGGTGAATATCCTGCTGAAGAACGGCCGTATCTGTCGCCGTTGTTCATGAAGCGATGCGTTCGCTGTTTGGTCCGCCCGTTCGTGGGCATCGTGAAGTTCTGTGACCTCCTTATCGCGCCGCTGGAGTCTGGCTGTAAGCTCTTCGATCTTTTTGGCTTGCTCCGTTCGCTGGTCGGAAAGGGTCTGGATGCCGTTTTTCAGCCTCTGTTGATTGTCTTCGAGTCTGGTTATCTGTTCTTTGAGATTTGTGATGGTTGCCGCTGAGTCTACGGATGCCTGTCGTGGAAGTTGAAAGGCCGATGAGAAATCGCCAACTGTGAGCCAGTCCACCTTGTTATCGGTTTTGACGGAACACCCGGCATGTTTTAAGCGATCTGCTATCCTCTTCCTGTTTGCTGCAGTATCCCTAAAGTGGATCGTGTTACGTCCGGTAAGGTCGGAGAAGGGGCGCGTATGCCCGAATTCTACGATGAGCGTCCGGCTCGGATACTTTCCGAAGGCCATGCCCATTTCAAAAAGGACGTTCGGTCGGGCTTGGGCGGTTAGCTGCCTTTCGTGGGCCGGGTCGTGAGTTTCCACAAATTGCTCTCCGAGGCAGGCAACATCATCCCCGGTAACCAGAATAACGGCTGCTTGGCGTTCGAGAACGACGTCGAGCACAATCCGGGTATGGGGGGATTGCTGCCCGTCATCTGGTCGCTTCTTCCCTCGACGGCAATCAATCGCCGAAGAACTTCAGTTGGCTTCGAGTACGTTCGTACCCCGTATTCCACCGTGGAACTCCTGAAACTCATCCCCGGAAGTTGACCGTGCATTCTTCACGAATTGCGAACACGTCAAAGAGTCGCGAGAGGGGGAAGCGCGCTCCTTCGCGAAGAAGCTCTAATGTCCATGAGAACGACGCGTCGGCAAAGACATATCAGATCTAGCCGCGACCGTAAGGAAACGTTCAGTTGCTTACCGCGAGAGACAACGTCTGCGTTCCGGCCCCTCCGCCGACTGTGAACGTCAGTGGCACCGCTCCGGTACCCACATTGGCCGGCACCACGACATCGAACTGATACAAGCCCGTGTAACTGGGAGCTAATCCGAAATAAGGCACGTTAGTCACGGGCACGCCGCCTATGGACATTTGAAAGCTCGACGTCAGCGAGTTCGCCTGCTCCACAAGCTGGCCCGCCGGGATGTTTGGCGTAACCCCTCCGAAGCCGATGCCATATAGAACGATCTCGTCGCCAGGCTGGGCAGGCCGCGAAGGGACGCCCGGAATTGCGTTTACGGGGAGGACAAAAGTGCCATCGGCGAACAGCGCCACCACGTACTGGACGCCGCCGATGGTGAACGATGGCGGCGCGTCCAGGCCTGGCTCGGTTACATTAACCGGCACCGTAAAGGGAGCGCTCGTTCCGCCCGGCGTAGTCACCACCACCGGCTGCGGTCCGGTCGGCGTATTGGATGGCGCCAGGGCATTTGTTTGTAGGGGGCTGATGAAATCGACAAATGCCGACTGGCCGCCGATCGTGACCGTGTTGCCGCCCAGTGTGGTGGGCGCTGTATTACCGTTGAAATCGGCGCTGCCCCAGGTCTGAGACTTCACGTTGGCGAGATTCGTGCCGTAGATCTCCATCCATGTGCCGGGGGCCACTGAGGTGAACTCTCCGAAGCTGCTGGCGCTGACAACCGCCACAATCACAGGCGTGGCGTCAAATGTGCCGTAAACCGGTCCCGTGATCGTAGCGCCCGGTGTAAGCCCCACTTGTCCAACGCTGCACAACCCGGCGGCGATTCCAGTGCAGGTGGCACCGGAATAATAGAAAACGAAATTGTCGGACAAGAAGGTAACATTGGCCCCGCTGCTCTCCAGCAGGCTCACCACGATACTGCCGGAATTACCGGGCAAGATACCGAACGTGACATTGTTGCTGCCGGGGCTGATCGAGTTGGCCGTAAAAGGAGATGTCCCGTTGCCCAGGTAACTCAGCACTATCGAGATTGTCCCTCCTCCGCCGACGCCCGTGTAGGGAGCCGAGATGGTGCAATTGGTATTCGTGCCGTCATACGCGCATGTGCCCCAGGTGACCTGGCTCTGCCCCACCCCGCCGCTGCCGCCGAGCCCCGTCAAAGTGACGTTTTGGCTGCTGCTCGTATAAGTGGCCGTGACGCCCCAGGCCCGCGGCGACAGGAAGGCTACACAAAAAAGAAATAAAGAAATGGCAATTGGTTTCATAATCGATCCGTTCATCATGTTTATAAACAGGCTCAAGTATAGCAGTAATGGACCCGGAAATCCTGACTGCGCAAGAAAAAACGGCCTGTCGAACGGATGGGTTGACAATTCACCCAAGTACGCATATACTCAGGTGAGATGTCGACCCAACAAGGCCGGGAACGGCTGGAATTGCTGCAAGGCACGCTGGACCTGCTGATCCTGCGCACGCTGATCTGGGGAGCGCAGCACGGACAAGGGATCGCGCGCGCCATCCAGCAGACCTCCGCACAAGAACTGTTGGTGGAGCACGGCGCCCTTTACCCCGCCCTGCAGCGGCTCGAAGAGCGCGGCTGGATCTCCGCCAAGTGGGGCACCTCGGACAATAACCGCAGGGCGCGATTCTATGCGCTGACCGCGGCCGGCCGCAAACAACTGGCCAGGGAAACCGACAAATGGGAGCGGCTGGCCGCGGCGATCGGGCGGATTCTGGGGCGCGAATCTCCGCAAGGCTAAGACTAAACACTAAGGCAAAGGTTGAGGCTATGTTCAGGCGCAGGCGAAAGGCGAGCGACTTCAGCGCGGAGACAGAGGCGCACATCCTGCCTCGAGGCGGACCGCCTGCAGGAATCCGGGATGAGCCGGGAAGAGGCTCGCGCAGCCGCCCGCCGCGCCTTCGGTAATGTCACGCAGGTACAAGAGCGCTTCCACGAGGCGGGCCGTCCGCCCTGGTGGAACGGCTGCGGGCAGGACGTGCGCTTCGGCCTGCGCATGCTGGCGAAAACCCCGGGTTTCACGGCGGTCGCGGTGCTCACGTTGGCGCTAGGCATTGGCGCCACCACGGCGATCTTCTCCGCGGTTTATGCCGTCTTGCTCAAACCGATTCCGTTCAAAGACACCAGCCGCCTGGTTTTCGTAGCGAAGAAGAATCCGCCGCGCGGCTGGGTGCGCAATCCCATATCGCCTACCGAAATTCTGGCGTGGCGCGAGCAGAGCGGCGCATTTGAAGATCTGGCTGCGTATACGCAGAGCACCTGCGTGCTGACCGGGTCAGGGGAAGCGGAAGAAGACCCGTGCGAGATCGCTTCGAGCAACCTGTTCCATGTGCTGGGCGCCGTGCCTATGCTTGGCCGCGCATTTTCGCCGGACGAGGACCAGCCGGACGGCTCGCACGTGGCCATTCTCAGCCGCGGATTATGGCGGCGGCGTTTCGGCGAGGACCCCAGCGCGATCGGCCGCGCGATTGAGATCAACCACGCCAGCTACACCATCGTGGGCATCATGCCCGGCAGCTTTTCGCATTTGTATGGCACGCCCTACGGTTCCGTCCCGGCGCTGTGGATCGCCGGGATCGGGCTTTCGCCCGCGGACACCTCGAACAATTACTTCGGAATTGGCCGGCTGAAGCCAGGCATCGGTTTGCAGCAGGCGGAAACGCGCACCGCACAGGTTTCTGTGCGCATCGAGCAGGACCAACCCGGCCTGAAAGGATGGCGCGCCGAGATGCTGAGCATCCGCGCCAACGTTTCGGGCGATACGCGGCCGGCGCTGATGGTGCTGATGGGCGCGGTATTCTTTGTCCTGCTGATTTCGTGCGCCAATATGGCCAACCTTCTGCTTGCACGAGGCGCCGGCCGCGCGGTCGAGTTTGCGGTGCGCAGTGCCTTGGGCGCCGGACAGGGCCGCGTGGTGCGCCAACTGCTGACGGAAAGTCTGCTCATCGCGCTCGCCGGCGGAATACTGGGCATCTTGCTGGCCTCCTGGGCATGCAAGGGGATGGCGCTGCTGGCGCCGCAATTCCTGCTGAATGCCGCGCCGGGGCTGGCTGGCGGCGCCACAGACTGGCGGGTTCTGGCGTTCGCCCTTCTGACTATCTTGACCACCACTCTCCTGTTCGGCTTGGCCCCCGCGATCGAGAGCGCCCGGGCGAATCTTTCGGACACGCTCAAGGAATTCGGCCGGGGCCATGGCCAAAGCCGCCGCAGCGGCCGTTTTCGCAGCGTCCTGGCGGTTACGGAAATCGCGCTGGCCGTGGTGCTGCTGGCGGGCGGCGGGCTGATGGTGCGCACGCTGGTACAACTCAGCGGCGTAAATCTGGGGCTCAATCCCGCGCATGTTTTGACGATCCGCGTGGCGCTTTCCGGTGACCGCTACAAAGAGCCGCGCGCGCAGGCCGAGTTTTGGGATCATGTGCTCCCGCGCATCGGGGCTTTGCCGGGCGTGGAATCGGCCACCGTATCGCGCGGCCTGCCGATCAACGATTGGGCCGGGCAATTCTTCAACACGGCTGAAGATCCGAATCCGCCGGCAGGGCACGTGCCCGACGCCAATTATGTGGTGGTGGGCCCGGATTATTTCCGCACACTTGGAATTCCCTTACGCCGAGGCCGCAGTTTCAACGCCCACGACACGCAGTCGGGCGCCAGGGTGGTGATCGTGAATGAGGAACTGGCGCGGTTGTATTGGCCGCGTCAAGACCCGATGGGCAAACAGTTGCGAACAGGCGGGGACGGGGCTCCCTGGCTCACCATAGTGGGAATTGCCGGTAACGTCCATACCCAGGGACAGGACGAGGGCTTCCATGCGGAGATCTACGTTCCCTACGCGCAATACCCGTGGGTGGCGGGTTTGCTCGGTCCCGAGCATCTGCTGGTGCGCACGTCCGCGGCGGCAAAGCCGGAAAGCCTGATCCGCGCCGTAGTGCGAGACGTACATCGGTTGGACCCGGGCGTTCCGGTAGCGGATATCCAGACCATGGAGCAGGTGGCGCGCGAGCCCATGGCAATCGAACGCATGGTGATGGCGCTCATGGTGTCGTTCGCGGGCCTGGCGCTGGTGTTATCGGCCCTGGGCACCTATAGCGTACTCGCGTACTCCATGGCGCAGCGTACGCGCGAAATCGGTATGCGCATGGCACTGGGCGCGCAGCGCGGCGACGTGTTGCGGCTGGTCCTGGGCAGCGGATTGCGGCTGACGATAACCGGGATAATCGTGGGGATCGGCGCCGCCCTGGTCCTGACCCGCTCGATGACTGGCCTTCTCTTCGGCGTCCGCGCGACTGACCCGGCCACCTTCGCCGCAGTGATCGTGGTGCTGGCCGTCTGTTCGCTGCTGGCCTGTTATGTTCCCGCGCGGCGGGCGATCAATGTCGACCCCATCACGGCGTTGCGCCACGATTGATTCGTACCACCGCAGCGTCCCCACTCACTTATATCGCAGCCAGGTCAGGAAACCGATCATAGTCTTGCCATCCTCGATCTTCCCCTTGCGGATCATCTTATCGATCTCCTTCCGCGTGAACCACCGGCACTCGATGCGTTCATCATCCATCGGTTGGGCCGCGCCCGCGGTCAGGCGGGTCGCCAGAAAAATGGTCATCTTCTCCGCCACGTATCCCGGACTGGGCCAGAACGTGACCAGCTTCTTCCACGTGCGCGCCTGGTAGCCAGTCTCTTCCTTCAATTCGCGGCGCGCGGCCTCGAGCGGTTTCTCGCCTTCATCCAGCTTGCCCGCCGGCAGTTCCCAAAGTCTCTTGGCCGCCGGCAAACGGAACTGCCGCACCAGCAGTACCCGCTTCTTGTCGTCGACAGCCATCATCACCGCCAACCCTTTGTGCCGCACGATCGACCGCTTGATGTGGAAGCCGCCCGGCTCGGTGGCCTCCTCCTCGGTGACGCGAAAGAGGCCGCACTTGTACTTTTCCTCTGCAGAAACGATTTTCATAATTCAATGTGCCCGAATGGCCGCCGCGAACTGGTCCACCGGCAGCGTGTTCATGATATCGGCCGGCGCCAGCCACGCGCGGCGCGCCGTGATCACGCCATAGCGCATGCTCCACAGGTGCTTGGGATGGTGCGCGTCGGTGGAAATAATAAACCGCGCCCCCCGCGCCTTGGCCGTGCGGACCAGGTTCGCGCTTAGATCGAGCCGCTCCGGGCTGGCATTAATTTCCAGCCAGACGCCGCGCCGCACGGCTTCGTCCACCACGCGCTCGAAATCGAACGGGTAAGCATCGCGATGCAGCAGCATGCGGCCGGTGGGATGGCCTAGAACACGCAAAGACGGGCATTCGAGCGCGCGCAGCAGCCGATCGGTCATTTCGGCGTATTCCAAGTTCATGTGGCTGTGCACGCTGCCGATGACCAGGTCGAGTTCCGCCAGCGCGTCATTGGCCAGATCCATCGCGCCGTCTTTCAGAATGTCGCATTCCAGGCCGGAGAAGACCCGCAGACCCAAACCGTTGCGATTGATCTCCCGCACATGAGCTGCGAAGGCCACGGCGCGCGTTTCATCCAGGCCGAAGGTCATGGCCAGCGACTTGGAGTGATCCGTGATGGCGATGTATTCGTAGCCATGCTCGCGCGCGGCCGCGGCCATTTCTTCCAGCGTGGCGCGGCCGTCGGTCTCCGTTGTGTGCATGTGGACATCGCCGCGGATGTGCGATAGCTCCACCAGTTCGGGCAGCCGGTCTTCGGCGGCCCGTTCGATCTCGCCCAGGTTTTCGCGCAATTCCGGGGGAATCCAGCGCAGCCCCAGCGCCTCGTAGATGCCGGCTTCGGTCTCGCCCGCGACCTTGGTATCGTCCGCGGAGCGATACAGTCCGTACTCGCTGAGCTTGAATCCCATCCTCACGGCGCGCGTGCGCACCGCCACGTTGTGATCTTTGCTGCCTGTGAAGTATTGCAGGGCCGCGCCGAAGCTTTCGCGCGGCAGCGCGCGCACATCCACCTGCAGTCCTTCGCGGCCCACCCTGGCGCTGGCTTTATTCTCGCCGCGCGCCAGCAGTTCTTCCACCTTGGGAAAATGCACGAAGCGTTCCAAGACCTCCGCCGCCGCCGGACCGGTGACCAGCAGGTCCAGATCGCCCACGGTTTCCCGGCCGCGCCGCAAGCTGCCGGCGGGCGTGATCTGCTCGATACCAGGCGTCTCGTTCAAGTAGCCGGTCAGTTCGCGCGCCATGTCTTCGGCGTAGCTTAACAGGTAACGGCCGGTGCGCTGGCGATATTGCGCGATGGACTTGAGGACCTTCTCTTCCAGCTTGGCGCCCATGCGCGGCAGCACGCGCAGCTTCTGCTCGCGGCATAGCTGTTCCAACTCGTCGATGGTGCCTACTTGATAGTGTTCGAAGAGCAATGCGATGCTCTTCGGACCGAGCCCCTGAATCTTCAGGAATTCGAGCGCGCCGGGCGGAAACCTCTGAAGCAGCACATCGCGCCGCTCGCAGGAGCGGTGATCCACGATTTCTTCGAGCACCACTGCGAGACCCTTGCCGATGCCTGGGATTTCAGTGACCTTGCGCTCCGTATTTCTGAGGATGTCTTCGACCCGCTCGGGATGGCCTTCGATAGCGGTGGCGCCATTGCGGTAGCTGCGGATGCGGAAGGAATCTTCGCCGGCAATCTCCATCAGGTCGGCTGTTTCCCAGAGGATCCGCGCGATCTCTTTGTTCTCCATCCGAGGTCTATTTTAGCGTGGCCTCGATTTTTGGAGGGCGCCAAGCACCGCCGCGGAAAAAAAGGGCAAAAAAAGGCAAGGAGGTGGTCCTGCGCGCCGCCCCAACAGCCACCTCCTTGGCCAAATATTATATGTGTATGAACCCCAGCAGCATCAGAATGATCACTATGACAAGGATGGTTCCCAAGCCTCCGCTAGGATAATAACCCCATCCACGGCTGTAAGGCCACGCCGGAGCCGCAGCCAGGACCAGAATCACTAAAAGGATCAACAGCAACATTTGATCTACTCCTTTCTGCCGTGCCTAAAGAGCACTCCGGCTTCCAGGGAGCCAAAACGTACTGTTGGAGGCTAAAGGACCGCGTCGCAATAACGTTGCAATGACGTCGCAATGGCGTGGCAGTCGACTCTGATCAGCTCATCCACTCCAAATGTTGCGCCGTGCCGTCAAATTGTGTACTGGTCTTAAATGGCTCGAGCTTGCCCGTGAGCGCCGCATCTCTGGTCTTGGCCAGCAGAGCTGAAAGCTGCGCCTCCGTGAATGGATGGAACGTACGCGCCGCTTCCAGCGCCTGGTGCAGACGTTCCATCGAATCGCATCCCGTAATGACGACCGAGGTAGGCAGATTCAAAGCGTAATGCAGGCACTCGATACCCGTGGCCAGACCATGCTGCGGTATGTTACCGAACGCCATCGGCTTCATGCCTAACACACCCATGCCCCGCGCCACCAGTTTCGGAACCACCAGTTTTGCGAAGCTGCGGAAGTGCGCATCCAGCAGGTTCAGCGGCATCTGCGCGGCGTCAAAATGGAAGCCGTTCTGATCGGCTACTTCCAGCATGCGCAGATGTACGGCGGGGTCCTTGTGCCCGGTAAAGCCGATGTAGCGGATCTTACCGGCCTTCTTGGCTGCGAGCAGCGCCTCCAGCGGTCCATCCTGCGCGAAGAAGCGGTCCGGATCCTCCATGCGAATGTTCTCGTGGTATTGCATGAGATCCACATGATCGGTTTCGAAACGTTTGAGTGACTCGTCGATCTGGCGCGCGGCAGACTGCTTGGTGCGCCCGTCGAACTTAGTCATCAGGAAAACCTTCTGGCGGTAGCCGTCGCGCAAGGCTTTGCCCATCCAGACTTCGCTCTTGCCGTCGTGATAGTCCCAGCAGTTATCCAGAAAGTTGATGCCCGCATCCACGGCGGTGCGTACGATCTTGATGCCGTCCTGTTCGGCTTCGGGCACGCCCATGTGATAGCCGCCCAGGCCAATAGCAGATACCCGCTCACCCGTGCGGCCTAAAGTGCGGTAAGGCATGCCGGAGGTCTCCGTGGGTGCCGCCGGCAAGACAGATGCCAGGGTGGCGCCGGCGAGCGCGGCCAGGATCTCGCGTCTTTGGGGATTGGAGTCGTGCATGGGTGAGATCATATCACTTTGGCGGGTTGGCTGCGACCGCAAGATAGGCTCAAGATAGGCGCCCGCGGCTATAGCTCCGCCTCATGCTTCCAAAGGTTGCCGGCAGGCGTGCGCCTATTCCGTGGCCGGGGCGGCGGTGGAAACGGCTGGCGCGGTAACTGTAGCCGGCGCCTTCTTAACCGCGGCTTTCGGAGCTTTCTTGACGGCCTTGGCGGCGGGCTTGGGCGCCGCCTGGGACTTACGGAACGCCGCCCAACGCTTCTTGGTGGCGGCGATAATGCGCGCTCGTCCCTCCGCGCTCAATGCCCGCTTGGCCGGCTTCGACGCGGCCGTACCGCCTTTTGCGGCATTATAAGCGGCCCACCGCTTCTTTTGCGCCAGTGCGATGCGCTTACGCGCAGCGGCGCTCATAGTCCGCTTCGATGCACCGGATGCCGGCGCGGTTGCGGCGGCCTGCCGGGAAGCCGGCTGCCCTCCCAACTGGCTTCGTAAGTCGGCGATGCGCTCGTCGAGACCATTTAGCTTATGCTGCAACCCGATAAGTGCAGCTTGCAGAAATTCAGCATCATGTGTGAGAGTCTTTGGCATTGCCTGATTATACTCCTCCTAAATACTTATCTGTCTACTGCACCGAACCGTCCTATCATAAGTTGTTACAATCGAACCATGTCTCTCGTGGTAGTAGGCTCGGTGGCGTATGACGGACTCGAGACGCCCCACGGCAAAGTGGACCGCATTCTGGGCGGCGCCGCCACTTACATAGGATTAGCCGCCAGCTACTTTACTTCGGTCAAAATCGTGGCCGTGGTGGGCGACGATTTCGCGCCCGAAGATGCCGACCTGTTAGCCGGCAAGGGCATCGATCTGGAAGGTCTGGAACGAGTGCCAGGTAAGACCTTCTTCTGGCAAGGTAAGTATTCGGCTGACATGAACGACCGCGAGACTCTGCGCACCGATCTGAATGTATTTGCCGATTTTGCCCCCCGCCTGCCGGACTCCTATCGCGCGGCGCCCTACCTTTTGCTGGGTAACATACAGCCCGCGCTGCAGCGTAGCGTGCGCGAGCAGATGAACGGACTGCGCCTGGCGGGCGGCGACACCATGAACTATTGGATTCGCGACTATCGCGCGGAACTGCTCGAGACTCTGCGCGGCTGGGACTTCCTGCTGATCAACGATAGCGAAGCGCGTATGCTCTCCGGCGAACACAACCTGCGGCGCGCAGCCGTCAAAATTATCGAGATGGGGCCGCGCACCCTGGTGGTGAAGCGCGGCGAATACGGCGCGATTCTATTCGGCGATGGCTGTCATTTTATGGCGCCGGGATACCTGCTCGAAGACGTTTTCGATCCGACCGGGGCGGGCGACTCTTTCGCCGGTGGGTTCATCGGGTCTCTGGCGCAGAGCGGCGCGGGCGTGCGCGGCGGTACCGTGGATATGCAGGACTTCCGCCGCGCGGTGATCTACGGCTCGGTGATGGGCAGCTTCTGCTGCGAGCAGTTCGGCGTGGACCGGTTCCGCACCTTGACGCGTGAAGAGGTGGACAAGAGGTATCGCGAATTCAAAGCATGCACGGATTTTTGAGACTGCGGCGATCATAGCGCTGCTGGCCCTCTGGAGCGCGGCAGCGGTCTGGTTTTTCTATAGTAGCGGCTACCTGGCGTATTACGGCGATGCGGAAGCGCATCTGAATATTGCGCGGCGCATCCTCGATTCGCGCACGCCGGGTTACGACGAACTCGGCTCGGTCTGGCTGCCGTTGCCGCACGTGCTCATCATGCTGTTTGCGCGCAGCGACGCGCTCTGGCGCTCGGCGCTGGCAGGTTCCATCGTTTCCGCTACCAGCTTCGTTTTGGCGGGCGCATTTCTTTACGCGGCGGCGCGGCGGGTTTTCGAGCGGAACGGAGCGGGCCGGGCCGCGGCGCTGGCGGCGGTCCTGTTATTTGCCACTAACCCGAATGTGCTGTATCTGCAATCCACGGCCATGACCGAGCCGCTGTTCATGGCTGCGCTCGCGGGCGTCCTCTATTTCACCGTCCTGTTTTACGACACGCAATCCTGGTTCGCCGTTTGCGGTGCCGGATTGGCCGCGCTATGCGGCACCCTGACACGTTACGAGGGCTGGTTCCTGCTTCCCTTCGTGACCCTGTTCGTGCTGATGGCGGCCAAACGCCACGCGGTGGCGAAAGCGGCGCTGTTCGCCGCCATTGCCTGCCTGGGGCCGCTCTACTGGTTCGGCCATAACTGGTGGTGCTGTTCCAATGTGCTGGACTTTTACAATGGACCGTACGCACCCCGCAGCATCCAGGGAGCGGCGCATTACCCGGGACGCGCTGATTGGGCCAAAGCCTGGCTATATTTCCGCAGTGCCGTGCGCTGGTGCGCCGGCGCTCCTCTTTTCTGGTTGGGAGCGGCAGGCCTGGCGGCTTGCGTAATTGTGCGCAAAGCCCGCTGGCCGGCATTCCTGCTCGTGTTGCCCGGCATTTTCTATGTCTGGAGCATGCGCTCTTCGGGCGGCACACCCATCTTCCTTCCCGACCTGTGGCCCAACAGTTATTACAATTCCCGATACGGCCTGGCGCTGTTCCCGGCCCTGGCGTTTGGCGCCGCCGCCCTGGTGTCGCTGGCGCCGGCAGGCGCGCGGCGCTGGGCAGCCGCGGCGATCGTGCTGGCTGCGGCGATACCGTGGCTGATTCATCCGCGGCCGGACGCGTGGATCACCTGGAAAGAATCACAAGTCAATTCCGAAGCGCGGCGTGCCTGGACGCGCGAGGCCGCCGGGTATCTCGCGCCACGCTACCAGCGCGGGACGGGAATCATCACCACGTTCGGCGACATCACGGGCATCTTCAGAGCAGCCGGTATCCCGCTTCGTGAGACGCTGACTTGGGATAACTGGCCACACTGGCCAGCCGCGGTGACGCGGCCGGAGCTGTTTTTATGGGAGGATTGGGCTGTGGTGGAGGCTGGCGATCCGGTGCAGAGGGCCTTATTGCGCGCCGGCGCGAACGGGCCGCGTTACAAGCTGGTGAAGACCGTGATCGTCCCCCACGCGCCTGTATTTGAGATCTATCATTGCTGTATCAGCCCGACCCCCATGGATCAAGATGCAAATTCCGTTCACGAAAGCCCACGGAGCCAGGAACGATTTCCTGCTGACGAGGAAAAGTGAAGTTCCCGCCGGCGATTTGCCGGCCATGGCCCAGGCCATCTGCGACCGTCATACCGGTGTGGGCGCGGACGGCTGGATGTTGATCTCACCCGCCGATGCCGCGGATCACGACGCCGCCATCCGGTTGTTCAATTCCGACGGCAGCGAAGCCGGGATCTCCGGCAACGGCACGCGCTGCGCCGCCGCATTCCTGATCGAGCAGGGGCATGCCGGTGAAGAAGTGCGCATCCGCACCGGCGCCGGCATCAAGCGGCTGCGCCTGCTGGAACGTACCGGCCGGCGCTACTTGTTCGAAATGAATATGGGGCAGCCGGAGTTCACCGCCAAGCGATTCCAGCTGCCGCTGTCGGAGGGCGCGCGCGACGTCACACTGCTTTGGGTAGGCAATCCCCAATGCGCCATGCCGGTGGCGGACTTCGATTTCGACTGGCGGGCAATGGGTGCGGAGATTGAGCATCACCCGCAGTTTCCCGACCGCACCAACGTCTCGTTCTTGCGCGCGCGCGACGAGCATACCCTGGAAGTGCGCTTCTGGGAGCGCGGTGCGGGCGAAACCATGAGTTCCGGCACCGGATCGATGGGCGCGTTCGCCGCCGCGGTCGAGCGGGGGCTCGTACGCAGCCCCGCTCATGTCATCACACCCGCCGGCCCGCTGGAGTTGCGCTGGGATACCGAGATCTACCTGACGGGTCCAGCGGAGATAGTCGCCGAAGGCGTCTTCCGTGGGGCAGACCTCCAGGTCTGCGGCGGGTCTCCAGACCCGCCGCGTGCGTTACTTCCCGTACACCAAAAAACCCGGTAACGCCGGGTCCTGCACCTGCTCGCGGTACTCCGGAAAATATTTCATCAAATCAAAGCCAAACACCTGCGGGGGCCCGTCCGCGGCAAACGCGATGATCCGTGGGTCTTGCGGAATATAGGCGCGGAAGTCCGCCGGAGGAATCGATTCTCCAGCCAGCAACCGGTCCGCAATGCCGAAGCTGTAGTGCCGAAACTGATGCTCGGCGTAATAGTGCGCCAGCGGCAACCCCGGAAAGTAAGCCGTGCCCGGTTGACGCTTCATGTAGGCACAGGCGACTTCCTGCGCGGATTCCGACAGTTGACGGGCGATCGAGGGAATATCGAATGCCAGAGGACCTTCCGACACAGCCAGCAGCACCACGGTGGCCGCCAAAACCGATACCGCCAAACGACGTCTGCGCGCGGCATCCGCCAGCATCACCGTAAGCCCGCAAGTAAGAAAGAAAAGCGCGAAGCTCAGACTATTCACATCACCGCCGGTTTTGGCGCGGCCTGCGATCGAGAAGGGCAGCAGTGCCACTCCTGCCAGCAGCAACGGCGCCGCACGGTTTCGAAACGCGGCCCGCACACCAGTCCACCCACTCATCCAAAGCGAAATGAGCGCCGCCAACAACAGCAGCGGCACCGGCATAGATACGCGAACGAAACTCCGCGCCGCCTGGATACCACTAACCAGATGCGACGAAGAATTCCACGGATGATGCGCGGGCAGCCAGATCAGACAATGATAGAGCTGCGCGGGCCCCCATGCCGCCATCGCCGCAGCGCCGGCCAACAGCCCCGCGCCGACGAGCCATAAAAGGTAGCGTGCCGCGCGCGTGCGCCCTTCGGCCAGCCAAAGATAGGCGAGCAGCGCGATCGGTATGGGCAAGAACATCTGCTTCGAGAAAATCGCAAGCACCGCGCAGAGTGCCGAAAGAGGCAGCGCCGCGCGCCATTTTTCCAGCCTGGCGGGATACAGCGCGCCGCAGGCCACCGCCCCGAAAGCCAGGCCGGGGCCATCGGCGTGAATATTGAAGCAGGAATACTTGAGCGGCTCGAGATAACACATGAGGAAACCGGCAGCCAGGAACGCCAGTCCATGCACCCCGGTGCTACGCGGTTCGCTTGCCGCGAAGTGTACGAACGCCGTTGCGCCAAAGCAGAGTAGTGCAGTAATGGCCGCGCCCGCCAGAACCGCGCCGTTGGGCGAAGGAAACAGCGTGGCGGGCAGATACACGATGGCCACCATCGGCCCGTATAGCGTGCTGTACAGTGGTCCGCCAGGAGGGAACAGGACGTAATAATCGATGCCGTTGGCGAGCGCGAATGACGGCATCAGCCGCGAGCCATTCACGCTCCACATGGGCGTCTCCAAAAGCCGGTGGCAGACTACGCAGCACAACACCAGCACCGCGGCTGCCAAGCCGATTCTGTGTCGTGTCTGAAGCAACGCGCCGCCGATAGCCATGCTTAGCGATGTTAAGGGATATGCGCCGCCGCTGCAACCCTCCGCAAATTTGCTATATTCGTGGAGAACATCGCAGCCAGAACATTTTCGAAACACCTGGACCACCAGTCTTCTTATACTGCACGAAGGGAGTCTATCTGATGAGTGCAAAGAACGGTTCCGAGGTTCCCGGCAAACCCAAAAACGGCGTCTCCCGGCGCGGATTCCTCCGCCGCGCGGGTGTAGGCGGCAGCGTCTTAAGCGCTGGAATCCTCGATAAAAAGGCGCTGGCCGCGCCCGCCACAGCAGGCAGAGTGGCCGGACCCGGCGCGGTGCCCGTCACCCTCAAGATCAACGGCAAACCGCAAACCCTCACCCTGGAGCCGCGCGTCACCCTGCTCGACGCTCTGCGCAACCATCTGGAGTTGACCGGTGCCAAGCGCGTGTGCGACCGGGGCACCTGCGGCGCCTGCACGGTCATCCTCAACGGGAAATCTGTATATAGTTGCACAGTTCTCGCCATCGACGCCGAAGGCAAAGAAATCCAGACCATCGAAGGCATCTCCAATGGCAAGCCGCACCCGGTTTCCGAAGCCTTCGTCAATAACGACGGCCAACAGTGCGGCTACTGCACGCCCGGATTTGTCATGGCCGCCAAAGCCTTCCTGGATCACAATCCCAATCCAACTTATGACGAAGTGAAGGCCGGCTTGTGCGGCAATCTGTGCCGCTGCGGGACTTATGTCGGCGTGCGCAAGGCCGTCCTGGAAGCCGCGAAGGAAATGAAGGGAGGAAGTCATGCCTGAGTACAGTTGGCCCCCGATGGACCAGCGGCGGGTGATAGGCAAGCCCACCAAACGCCGCGATGGTATCGATAAATCCACGGGCCGGGCGAAATATTCATCTGACCTGAAGCCGCCCGGCACGCTGTTTGGTGCGCTCCTCACTTCGCCCTACGCGCATGCCCGCATCACCAGCATCGATACCAGCGAAGCCGAGCACCTGCAGGGCGTCACAGCCGTGCGCGTGATGACCGCCGCCGGCAAAGAGGTGCAGTGGGAAGGCACCGAGATCGCCATCGTCGCGGCCGAGAGCGAAGAAATCGCCAACGATGCGCTGCGCAAGATCAAGGTGCAATATGAGGTCCTGCCCCACCTGGTGCATGAAGACGATCTAGCCAAGGCCGGCGCTCGCGCCAAGGCTGCCGGCGAGCAGGTCACCGGCGATCCCGACAAGGCTTTCCAGGAAGCCGATGCAATGATCGAAGGAACCTACGGCATCCCGGTCATCACGCATTGCTGCCTGGAGCCGCACGGCAACATCGTGCAATTCAACGGTGATCACATCAACCTGTGGCCCTCCACGCAGAATGTATCCGGCATCGGCGGCGATCTGGGCAAATCGCTCGAAGTGCCCGCCGCCAACATCCACGTCCAGATGCAATACATCGGCGGCGGATTCGGCAGCAAGTTCGCGGCGGATAGCTGGGGCGTCGAAGCGGGACGGCTCTCGAAAGCCAGCGGCGGTAAGCCCGTGAAGATGTATCTCGATCGCGCCACGGAGCTGAAAATCGCCGGCAACCGTCCATCCGCCTTCGCCAAAATCAAGGTCGCGGCCAAAAAGGACGGCACCATCACCTCCTGGGAATCATCATCGTGGGCTACCGGAGGGATGACCGGCGGCGGGATGCCTCCGCTGCCGTACGTCTTCACCGAAATCCCCAACAAGCGGCTGAACCATACGGCCGTGGCCGTGAATGCGGGCGGCGCGCGTGCCTGGCGCGCTCCGAACCATCCGCAGGCATCGTTCCTGACGTGCGCCGCGCTCGAAGATCTGGCCGCGAAACTGCACATGGATCCCGTCGAGCTATTCACCAAGAACCTCGGCTACACCGCGCGCGAAGCTACTTACAAAGCGCAATTGCAAAAGGGCGCGGAGATCATGGAATGGCAGAAACGCTGGCATCCGCGCGGCCAGGGCCACGGGCCCCTCAAGCAGGGTCTCGGCGTGGCTATCAATACCTGGGGCGGCGGCGGACACGCCAGCCAGTGCCGCACTACCATCAATCCGGACGGCTCGGTAGTGGTGGAAATGGGCACGCAGGATCTGGGCACCGGCACCCGCACCGCCATCACTATGGTGGCGGCGGAAACGCTCGGCCTGCCGCTGGGCGCCATCACGCTGCGCATCGGCGATAGCGACTATCCGCCCGACGGTGCATCCGGCGGATCCACCACCATCGGCGGCGTTTCGCCTTCCACTCTGAAATCCTCCACCAACGCGCGCAACAAGTTGTTCGCGGCTGTTGCGCCCGCTCTCGGCGTCCCGCCCGAGCAACTCGCCGCCGTGGATGGCCGTATCCAGGCGAAGGACGACCCCTCCAAGAGCATGCCCTGGCAGGATGCCTGCCGCAAACTGGGCACTAACAAGATCTCTGAGATGGGCGAAAACAATCCGCGCAATCCCGGTGGATTGATGTCCCAAGGCGTAGGCGGCATTCAGATGGCCGACGTTTCCGTCGACATCGAAACCGGCATCGTCAAGATGAACAAGTTCGTGGCCGTGCAGGATTGCGGCCTCGTCATCAATCCGTGGCTGGCCGAAAGCCAGATCCACGGCGCGGCCATCATGGGCATCTGCGGCGCGCTATTTGAAGAGCGCGTCATGGATGAGCAGACCGGCAAGTATCTGAATGCCGACATGGAGTTCTACAAATTGGCCGGAATCGCCGATATCGGCGAGATTATCGTGCACATGGATATCACGCCCGAAAACGATAAGCGCGGCGTGATCGGGCTGGGCGAGCCGCCCGCCATCGGCGTCATCGCGGCGATTTCGAACGCCGTGGCGAATGCCATCGGCGTCCGGGTGCCGCACGTCCCGCTAACCGCGGATCGCGTCCTGGCCGCCCTGGAAGCGAGGAACGCATAGTCCGTGGCGCACGCTTTAGCGTGCTGCGGCGAACTTCAGTTCGCCGTCGCAAGGAGGACCGTTTAAAATGGAAAATTTCGAATACGCGAATCCCACAACCCTCCACGAGGCTGCCGGCATGCTCGCCGCACGTTGGGGCGAAGTGGATGTGCTGGCCGGCGGCACGGATCTGTTAAGCCGGATGAAGGAGCACATCTCCACGCCCCGGCGCGTGGTGAATATCAAAAATATCAAGGAACTCGGCGGCATCCGCAAACACGGCATGGAATGGCACATCGGCGCCACGGTCACGCTCGACGAACTGGAGCGTAACCCGGAAATCCGGCGCTATTTCCCGGTGCTGTCGCAAGCGGCAGCCGGCGTCTCCAGCCCGCAAATCCGCAACATGGGCACCGTGGGCGGCGACCTGTGCCAGCGGCCCCGCTGCTGGTATTACCGCAATGGCTTCGGTCTGCTCGGCCAGGATAAAGATGGCAAATCCCTGATCCCGGCAGGCGAGAATAAATACCATGCCATCCTGGGCAACACCGGCCCGGCCTACTTCGTCAGCGCTTCCAGCCTCGGTCCGGGACTGGTGGCGCTAGGCGCCAAGATCCGGCTCGCCTCGGCCTCTGGCAGCCGCGAGGTGGATGCCGCGAAGTTCTTCGTCACGCCCCAAAACGCCGACGCGAGAGAGATCGCGCTGCTCCCTAACGAACTGGTCGCCGAGATCATCTTGCCGTCCGCAGACGTGCACAACGCCACTTATGAAGTGCGTCAAAAGGAGGCACTGGATTGGCCGCTGGCCACCGCGTCCGTGGTTTTGAATATGGCCGGCGATAGCGTTTCTAGCGCGCGCATCGTGCTCGGACACGTAGCTCCCACGCCCTGGATCGCCACCGGCGCGCAAACCGCGCTGGCGGGGAAAAACGTCTCGCAGGCGGTGGCCTCGGAAGTGGGCAAAGCCGCCGTCGAAGATGCCACCCCGCTGAGCCAGAATCGCTACAAAGTCCAACTGGCGCGCGTCGCCGTAAAACGCGCGCTGCTGATGGCCGCCAGTGGGAGGATCTAAATGGAACGCGCCGGATTGACCAACATTGGCATGGATCGTTGCCAGAACCTCAACTGGAAGGGCCAATTTATCGATGCCGAGTGGGACCCTACGGTCCAACACAGCAACGACCGCCTGTTCTGGTGCCAGCACACATACAACTGCCTCGGGCCGGACGGCAAAGCCGTCGACGACTACGAATGCAACCCCGGCCGGGCCTGCTACAAGCCGCTCTAGCGTGTACCTGTGAGTAGCGCACGCTTCAGCACCAGCGGCCCTGCGGGCCGTCAGCAGTCTCGGTAACCGTGCGCTGGGACGTGGCGCGGGCTTCAGCCTGCAGCGGGACTTCAGTCCCGCCTTTTCAATGACTTCCAGAGTGGGTTACTGGAGAGCGTGCAGCGGCGAACTTCAGTTCGGCGTTCTGAAACCAAACGCCGGAGCCCCGAGCGTCCTATAATAGTATTCATAGGAGTGGAGATGCATCGATTATTCGTTCTTCCGGTCGCGTTGTCCGCGATGGCCGGTTTCACGTTCGCCGCGGGGATTTCCGCACACAATATTTATGGCAATTACGTAGAGGCCCGCACGGCGGATGTCTACACTGGTCCCTGTTTCGCTAATTCCGAAGTCGGGCTTGTCGGCCAGTTGGCCGTATTCGGCTGGAAAGTGACCAAAGGCGCGTGGCAGGGCGTGGACCTCGATGGCTTGTCCGTGGTGGGCGTGGTGCGCGCACACCATACCCTCGGCGACGTTTACGAGTCTGCCTATCCCGTCAAAGCCGTGATGATCGTGGATAGCCGCGCGAATCCGGAGCAGCGCCTGGCCCTGCAAAGCTTCGCCAAACATATGGCCGGCGATTTGTTGCAGGATGTCGTGCGCGTGGATTATCAGCCCATCGAACTGACCTTCGCGCATGACGACATCCACAGCATGCAGGCCAACCTTACGGCCGGCAGCCTGGCGAAGATCACCACGCGTGCGCTCAGCGAAGGCGATCACATCTGCCGCAACGAAGAAGTGTGGTATCGCCCGCTGACGCCACTGGATCATGCCATGCCCGCCTACGCCGTGGCCAACCAGTTCCAGGGCACGGGTCTCGGCACCACCTGGTCCAGCCCCGACAAGCGCAGCGCCTTCGTCGGCGCATTCGTCACCGAATCCGAATAACCCTGCAGGGCCGGCTTCAGCCCCGCTTCAGCCCCCCTGCTACAATTCGGGAATGCCTAACGAAACCTACGCTCTCTTCGATACCACCGAGGGCCAGTTCAAAGCCAAACTGTTCGCCGATAAAGCGCCCCGCACCGTGGAAAACTTCGTCTCGCTGGCGGACGGCAGCAAGACCGGCAAGCCCTTTTACGACGGCACTGTTTTTCATCGCGTAATTCCTAATTTCATGATCCAGGGCGGCGATCCGGAAGGCACCGGCCGCGGCGGTCCGGGCTACAAGTTCGCCGACGAATTCCATCCCACATCTGAAACATGCCAAACACGGTCTGCTCTCCATGGCCAACGCCGGTCCCAACACCAACGGCAGCCAGTTCTTCGTTACCGTCGCCGCCACGCCTTGGCTCGATAACAAACACAGCATCTTCGGCGAAGTGATCGAAGGTTTCGACGTGGTGAAGAAGATCTCCGAAGTGCCGCGATCGGGCCAGGACCGCCCGGTGAAAGAAGTCCGTCTCAATTCCATTAAGATCGAGAGGAGCTAAGCCATGCAGCGGGCATTGCTGTTGCTGGCCTTCGCGGCCGCCGCTTTCGCGCAGGAAGGTTTTGTGCCGCTATTCAACGGCAAAAACCTGGACGGCTGGGATGGCGACCCGCGCATGTGGAGCGTGCGCGACGGCATGATCGTGGGCCACACCGAAGGCGTCACCATGACCGACAATTCGTTCCTCATCAGCAAACAGCCGTATCACAACTTCATCCTGCGCGTGGAAATGAAGCTGCGCAACCACAACAGCGGCATTCAATTCCGTAGCGAACGCCTGCCCGATTGGGTGGTGCGCGGCTATCAGGCCGATGCCGCCCAGGATAACTACTGGGGCAACATCTACGACGAAAAAGGCCGCGGCACGCTGGTGGACGGCTGGACCGGCAAAGCCCAGAAGGTGGTGAAGTTGCAGGACTGGAATGACTACGAAATTCTCTGCGACGGCGATCACATCAAGCTGACGCTGAATGGCCTGGTCACCGCCGACATCCACGATTCGGCGCGCCTGGAGGGCATCCTCGCGTTTCAATTGCATCGCGGCCCACCCATGGAAGTCTACTTCCGCAACGTGCGGATCAAGGTTCTGCCGTAAGGACGCCCGGCCTTGCGACTGGCAATTTACGGCGGCACCTTCGATCCCATTCACAATGCGCATCTGGCGGTGGCCAGGGAAGCCGTCGCTCGCTTCGACCTCGATCGTGTCTGGCTGGTGCCGGCGGAGAGGCCGCCGCACAAGCATGGCGTGACGCACGCGCCCTACACCGACCGTTTCGCCATGGTCGAACTGGCGTGCCGCGGCGAGGCCAGGCTGGAGGCTTCCCGCCTGGAGCAAGGCACCGCCAGTAGCTACTCGATCGACACCATCGAGAAAGTGCGTGCGCGTCTGGCCCCGGGCGACACGTTGTTCTTCGTGATCGGAGCGGATGCCTTCGCCGAGATCGAAAGCTGGCGCCGCTGGCAGGACGTGGTGCGCGCCGTGGAGTTCATCGTGGTCAGCCGGCCGGGCCATCGTTACGAGGTCCCGGCGGCGGCTACCGTGCACCGCCTGGAAACCGTGGACCTGCCAGTTTCGTCGTCGGAAATCCGCCGCAAACTGGCGGCGGGCGACGATCGCGTGGAGGTGCCCGGCGCCGTGCTCGCCTATATACGGGCGCGGGGGCTCTATCGCAAGTAGCTGTGGGGCAGGACTCCAGTCCTGCGGCGGGTCTCCAGACCCGCCCCTTGCTTTCTATTCCAGCGGAGTGACCGGATCGAGAAAACGCCACTGTAATACAGCCGTCAGATAAACGGCCGCTGACACGTAAAACGTCATATCCCAGTTGTTATTCGTCCACCGCAGCATGTATCCGATGATGGTGGGCGATACCGCCCCGCCCACGTTGCCCATCATGTTCATCGCGCCCGAGAGCGTCCCCGCGTACCTGCCGCCCACGTCCATGCACGCGCCCCACGATCCTGGCATGACCAGGTCGTTGCTGAAGCTGGCCAGCCCCATCGCAATCATCGCCGGCACCGGATTGTGCATGCGCGTGGACACCACCAGCATGAGACTGGCGCCGCTGAAACCGACGTATGCCAGCAGGCGGCGCGTACGGAACATACTGCCCGTCAGCCGCGTCAGCGGCACGGCAAGGAACCCCGCCACTAGCGAACCCAGTCCGCCCAGAAACAGCGGCAGGATACCGAAGATGGCGCTGGCGCCCAGTTCCAGCCCGCGCGCCTCTTTCAAATAAGTGGGCAGCCAGGTGATGTAAAAATACCATCCGTACGAAGAACAGAAGTATTGTCCACAGAGCAGCCACACCTGCGGTGAGCGCGCAAACTTCCGCCATGGCACCCGCGCATGACCCGGCGCCAGCGCTTCGTTAGGCGCCAGCAGTTGCCGTTCGGCGGCGTTCAAGCCGCGATGCTCGCGTGGATGATCCCGATACCAGGAGTAAAACAGGATGGCCCACACCACGCCGATGCCGCCGAACAGTTCAAAAGCGTGCCGCCACGATACCACCTGGATGACCAGATACACCAGCGGCGGAGTGAAAGCGCCGCCCCAGCGGGCGCTGAGCCACATGATTCCCTGCGCGCGCACGCGCTCGTGATGCGGCAGCCATGTGGTGAATGTCTTGGTCAGATTGGGAAAGCAGCCGGCTTCGCCCGCCCCAAACAACGATCGCGTCACCGCCAGCGAGACAAAGTTCCAGGCCCAGCCCGTGGCGGCCGTAAAGAACGACCACCACAGCACGATGCGCAGCAGCACGCGGCGCGGCCCCATCCAGTCGCCCAAAAAACCGCCGGGTATTTCAAATAGCGCATAGGTCCACCCGAAGGCCGAAAAAGCATAGCCCATCTGCACCGCCGACAGGTGCAGGTCCGTGCGGATGAACGGCGCCGCAAACGAAATGCAAACCCGGTCGATGTAGGTGACCACCGCCAGCGTCACCGCGAACACGATTACCCAATACCGGACGTGGGTGGGGCGCGGCTGCGGACCGGGCAAGGAGGCCAACATTTATTATGCGCGCATTATCGCGTGGGGCAGACCTCCTGTCTACGGCAGGTCTGCAGCGGGTCTCCAGACCCGCTCGCACATCTGGGCGATACTGAAAGTGCATGGAGTTCGAAAGCGTCGCGGCCAATCTGCGGGAGTCTTTCCGCATCGTGGCCGCCCATCGTGCCGGTGGCGAACTGCAGGAAATGGATGGCGTGTCCATCGCTTCGGCCGGCGCCACTTTCCAGATGTTCAACGCGGCGTTCCTGTCGGCCCCGGTAATTTCCGAAAAACAGATGGATCTGCGCGTAGCAGAGGCGGCCGTGTACTTCGCGGCGCGCGGGCAGCGCTGGTCGTATTGGGTTTGTCTCGGCTGGCTGGACGACCGCACCCGGCGGCGTCTTCAGTCGCTGTTCCGCAAGCGCAATCTCTATCAGGCCGTCGTACTGCCGGGCATGGCCGCCGATACGCTGTTGCCTCCCGTGCGCCGGCTTCCCGCGCTGGAGATGCGGCGCGTCTGCGACGGACCCGTCAAGGATGCCTTCTGCGCCATCGGCTCAACCTGTTTCAACGTCCCGTTAGCCTGGTTTTCCGAGGTTTTCGACAGCCGCAATGTCTGGAACGACTTCGCCGCGTATGTCGGCTACTTGAATGGCGAACCCATTTCGACGGCGGCCACCGTGATCGGGGGCGGCGCGGTGGGTGTCTACAACGTCGCCACCCTGCCCGGGCGCCGCTGCGGTGGCTACGGCGAGGCCGTCATGCGGCACGCACTCCATCAGGCCCGCTGCGAGTTCGGGATTTCCAGGACTATCCTGCAATCCACCCCGCAAGGGTTCGATCTGTACCAGCGCATGGGCTATCGCACAGTGACCAGCGTAGCCGTCTTCTGCTCCTAACCCAGGAGTTTAAATTCTATTACAGGCTGTCGGACCAACAGATTTTCCCCCGTGCGTTGACGGTTTCCAGCAGTTATGTTATAACCTTCAGCGCTGCCACGAAGTAGCAATCGCAAAGGTGACGTTTATGAATCGAGAACCATTGAGTCGAACACCGTTGACAGCCGCCTGCTGGCCGGCCTGCGCGGTAGCCCTCCTGGGGAGCGCGCAGGCTCAGGAGCCGGCAGCGCTCCAGCGCAATTCCATGTCGCCGCCGCAGGCCTGGCGCAGGAATTCGTCCCGCCCGCTGACGTCCCGTTTGAGCGCGGCGCTGTGGATGTCCTCCAACCGGCGCTGGCGGGTGTTATCCGGCATGCGCCCCTTCCCCGTCCAGCGCGCGCAGCAGCCAGATGCGGGCTAGTCTCCAGTCGCGCGACACGGACGCCACGGAGGCGCCGACCACCGCCGCCGTCTCTTCCACGCTTAAGCCCCCGAAGAAGCGCACCTCGATCACTTGCGCGCGGCGGGGGTACTCGCCGGCCAAGACGGTAAGGGCCTCGTCGAGCTTTACCAGGTCCGGGTTCTGGTGCGCGGACACATGCATGGCCGTTGCCAACGGCAGGCGGGGAACATCCGCGCCGCGGCGTTGGGTCCCGCGCGAACGGGCATGTTCGACCAGCACGCGGCGCATGACCTGCGCGGACACAGCCAGGAAGTGGGCGCGGTCCTGCCAGCCGACCCGGTTGGCGTCGACCAGGCGCAAATAGGCTTCGTTGATCAGTTCCGAAGTTTGGAGGGTGTGGCCGGCGCGCTCGTGGCGCATGCACCGGCGGGCCAGACGGTGCAGTTCCGCATAAACCAGCGGGATGATTTTGTCGATGGCGGAGGCTTCTCCGCCGCTCCACGCCAGGAGAAGTTCGGTAATTTCGCCGCGGGCACCTTTACCCATGCGCCCTCCTTCGCGCCGGCTCCCCCCGTCGGAGTCCCGATCGTCGTATGTCATTTTAACGAAAAATATTTCTGTCCTCCAGTTGAAGTTATGGCGCGGGTTCTCGCATATTTCAAGTAAAGGGACGGCTGACGGGGGCCGGGGCGAAACGGATACCTATGGAGAAGAACGCAATGGGCGCTACAAAATCGCTATTCGCAACGTGACTGACCGCATTTTGAAATCGTTCGGCACCTGCACCGATCTCCTCCGTGCCAACCAGGATCTTGAGCAATTCGCCTTTTCGGCAAGCCACGATCTGCGGGAACCGTTGCGCCTTCGGCCATTCAGCAGCGGCAAGAAGCAGTTGAATGGCGGACAGCGTTCTCGTTTTGGTCACTCGATCTTCATTTTAATTAAGATTGCGCAGCCTGCAGCATGCAGCGGGAGATGGCGGCGATCATTTGGCCCCACGCGGCGCGGGTTTCGCGATCGAATTCGAGGACCAGCGCTCGCCGCATGGCCCGCAACAGAGCGGCGCGTAGCTGATCTTATCGATAAGCCTGGACAACGTGCGTAACATGCTTGCGGCCGAGATCGGCGAATACGGGCTTGAGACTCCGCAAAGCGATCGAGAGCATCGACGGCCATGCGCGCATAAACAACCACAGCCGCAACGGACGCGCGAAGCGACCGCAGCAGGCCAACACGCTGGCGCCGTCATTCGAGATGTCCATCGGTGGGGTCCCACACCTACGGCGCTTCCCAATCGAGTGCATAGATCTCGTCGGTGCCGGTGTCGCGCGGTGAGGATTGAATTGCCGGGTGCCTCTACGAACCAGTTGGTCACCCCTTTATTCTTCGGGCCGGCGATGCGCTCGGTTTTACGGTCCCTTATGCGGCACTTCCACCAAGCGGGATCGTTATCTGAACTCGCGTATGAACAAGGCCGGGCAGTTCACGGTGCAGTACAGTTTCACGGACGGTGGGCCCGGGGGAGGTTACTGCCAAGAGGGTGTGGTGCCCGACGACGGACGCAACCTCTACGGGACCACCGGCTATGGCGGGAACGTATCTGACAGCGGCTGGCGTTCAGGCTGGCGCTCTGATAGCGGCGTTGGTGGCGGGCGAGATTAGAAATTCTCAAGCATCCACACGTTGCTGTCGACCGTAGTGGTTTGGAAGGCAAGATACCTGCCGTCTGGAGAGGGGAGCGGGCGATTGAGATGTTGTGTGTGGCCTTGGCGAAATAAAAGGTCCACCTTGCCGGCGAGTGTGATATGGAGCAGGTTTTGAGCGTCCGCCAAAATGGAGGTCGCAAAGAAGCCTTTCCCGTCCGCCGTCCATCCTAAATCTTCTAGTTGGCCCCACCCTGGTTCGATCGCAATCCGACGCCAGGACTTATCGGAAAAGGTCAGCACTGCGATCTGCTCCGGGTGGCTTGGATCGGGCATGGCCACCCGTGTGCCTTCAGGTGAAACGTCCCACCACCAATATACCCGTGGTCCGTGAAGCTCGATTTTTCCAAGCGGTGCTCCTTTGCCCCGGATCGAATCGAGCGAGAAGAAAGACAACTGATCCGCTTCTCTCTGGCTAATCACACAAGAAACTCTGCCGCGCAACGGGCAAGCCACCCGGTGACCCTTACTCGCTAATGGCCACTCCAAAACCAAAGCTGGCGGACCTCCGGCAGCGGGGACGCGCATGAGCCGCCCGGCGGCAGCCCTTTCCTCATAGAGGATCCAAGCACCGTCCGGCGTGGACACGCCTAGCGGTATGCCAGACGAACTCGTTACGACCGTTTGCGCAAAACCATCCCGCAGACCTTGTCTATACAGTTCCGACACGCCATTGCGATAGGAAGAAAAGAGGATGCTTTTGCTGTCGCGCATCCAGCTATCAGGGAAGTTTTCTCGATTCACTAGTGTAAAGCGGCGCGGTGCGGTAAGGCTGCGATTGTCTTTTCCAAGCTCGCCGAAGTAGACATCAGTCCCGGCACGCTCTTTTAAGAAAGCGAGTTGCCTGCCGTCGGTGGTCCAACTCAGCTTTTCAGGCAGAAAGTCGGTCCAGGCACCGAAAATCCGTAAGGGCTTCCCGGCCTTACGCGCGGCCGGCTTTAGCGCCAGCGACCAGATGCTGCCCGTACGAGGTAAATGGTTCACCCCCAACGATTGTGCGGCGCCGAATATAAGGCGCCAGTCTGGCAGCCAGCTCAATCCTTCTCTCAAGCTCAAACGCGCTCGCGCGGGCAAGCTGGATGCGGAGAGAACTAGTTGGGCCGGCCCGCCGCCGACCGCCTGGACTTCAAGAGTGTCGGCAGCGGGCGGGGCCGATCTCCTATAAGCGATCCACTGGCCGTCAGGCGACCAAACCGGGGACGAGACGACTCCGTCTCCGATCGGCACCACTTTCCGGCCTGGTTCGTTCTTCATCCCGGCAATCCAGATTTCGCGTCCGGACACGCTGCTGCTATCCACGAAGGCCACCCATCGTCCATCTGGTGAAATCGCCGGGAACAAGGCCGCCTGGCGAAAGAGGGACGGGGGCGCCTCGCCCACGACCGTGATTACCCAGATTCTGCTGATGCCGTCTTTGCCCTGCGCAGTGGCCAACAGCTTTCCTCCGTCAGGGAACCAGCAGATGTCGTCGAGCAGGTCATGAAACCCAGGGGGGAGGGACACGGGACGGGTTTCGCCCGTGCGGATGGTGCGCACGAACAGGCCAGCGGGGTCCAGATAGACCAGGTATTTTCCGTCCGGAGAGATCGCCGCACTCAGCACCGGTGACTCTAGCGCATTCGCCGTGAACTGCCGCTCGATTGGCTCCGGCACGGGTGTCGCACGCCGGTTTGCCCAATAATAGACGGTGGACCCGAGGACAGCCAGCACGATCAAGGCCAGGCCGGCCCGTATGCGCGGCGCCGGGGCAGCCCCCGTGGGTTCCGGCCCGGCGTCCCTCTCCACGCGCTTGAGATCGGTGCGCAACTCCGCCGCATGCCGATAGCGGAAGTCGCGGTCCTTCTCCAGCGCTTTAGTGATAACTTCTTCGAGCGCGGGCGGCAACTGGCGATTGAATTGGCGCGCGGAGATGGGTGTCCCGCTCAGGATGGCGTCGGCCGCCAGCGCGGCCGTGGCGCCCGGGAAAGCCTGGCGCCCGGTGGCCATCTCATAGAGCACCGCGCCGAAAGAGAACAGGTCGGTGCGCACATCCAGTTTCTCGCCGCGGACCTGCTCGGGCGACATGTACGGCGCCGTGCCTACGGCCGCGCCGGTGCGCGTGAGCGGAGTATTGTCCGCCAGAGTGGGCATGGCATCGGGCGGCGCCGGCCGGGACTGTTCCGAGGCTGTTGAAACCGGCTGCGCCAGCGATTGCGCAACTTTGGCCAAACCGAAGTCCAGAATCTTGGCCTCGCCGCGAGTAGTGATAAAGATGTTCGCCGGCTTGATGTCCCGATGGATGATGCCCTTCTGGTGCGCCGCGTCCAGACCATCGGCGATCTGCAGGGCCAGATCAAGCATCTGGCCGAGAGGCAGCGCCCCCTGTGCGCCGATCCGCTCGCGTAGGGTTTGACCCTCCAGCAACGGCATCACGATGAACGGATGACCGTCCTGCTCGCCGAATTCGTAAATGGGACAGATGTTGGGATGCTCCAGGGCCGAAGCGGCGCGCGCTTCCCGTTCGAAACGTTCCAGCGCCAGCGGGTCGCGGGCCAGTTCTTCCGTCAGGAACTTCACGGCCACGCGGCGGCCCAGCTTGATGTCCTCGGCTTGATAGACCACCCCCATGCCGCCGCGTCCCAACTCCTGCACCGCGCGGTAATGGGAGAACACCTTGCCGGACAGGCCCTCTGGCAAGCGGGGTAAAGCACCGGGCCACGGCGGCGCTTCCAGAAAACCGTCGAGCTTCGGTTCGTAGCCCAGCAACGATTCGACGGCCCGGCGCAATTCCATGTCGCCGCCGCAGGCCTGGCGCAGGAATTCGTCCCGTTCGCTGGCGTCCCGTTTGAGCGCGGCGCTGTGGATGTCCTCTAACCGGCGCTGGCGGGTGTTATCCGGCATGCGCCCCTTCCCCGTCGAGCGCGCGCAGCAACCAGATGCGGGCGAGTCTCCAGTCGCGCAACACGGACCCGGCGGAGGCGCCGACCACCACCGCCGTCTCTTCCACGCTTAAGCCCCCGAAGAAGCGCAGCTCGATCACTTGCGCGCGGCGGGGGTACTCGCCGGCCAAGACAGTCAGGGCCTCGTCGAGCTTTACCAGGTCCGGGTTCTGGTGCGCGGACACATGCATGGCCGTTGCCAACGGCAGGCGGGGAACACCGGCGCCGCGGCGCTGGGTCCCGCGCGAACGGGCATGTTCGACCAGCACGCGGCGCATGACCTGCGCGGACACAGCCAGGAAGTGGGCGCGGTCCCGCCAGCCGACTCGGTTGGCATCGACCAGGCGCAAATAGGCTTCGTTGATCAGTTCCGATGTTTGGAGGGTGTGGCCGGGGCGCTCGTGGCGCATGCACCGGCGGGCCAGACGGTGCAGTTCCGCATAAACCAGCGGGATGATTTTATCGATGGCGGAGGCTTCTCCGCCGCTCCACGCCAGCAGAAGCTCGGTGATTTCGCCGCGGGCAGCTTCACCCATGCACCCTCCTTCGCGCCGGTTCCCCCGCCGGCGGAGTTTTGATTATTTTACGTCATTTTAACGAAAAATATTTCTGACCTCCAGTTGAAGTTGTGGGACCCGGTTCTCGCATATTCCGATTAAAGGGCCGGCTGACCGGGGGCCCGGACGAAGCAAATAGCTAGGGAGAAGACAGCAATGGGCACCACAAAATCGACGAAAATGTTATCACTTGCGAGATTGACAGACACTTCGAAACCAATTTCCATGGGCCGCCGCGAGCGAGCCGGACGGCTGGGGCTCGTCTGCATGCTGACCGTCATGCAAATCGCGCACGCGCAGACGCCGGCGGCGACCGAAACCGTGCTGCACGCCTTCGCGAGCTACGCGCCGAAAGGGGCAAACCCTTATGGCGGTATAACCCGTGACGCCAACGGCAATAGCTACGGAACTGCTTCGGCCGGCGGCATCGGCCAGGGAGGAGGCGGCGGAGTGGTATATAAGGTAGACTCCGCCGGTCATCTTAGTGTGTTGTACGCCTTCACGGGCGGCGCCGATGGAGACGGCCCGGCGACCACTGTGGCTGTCGATTCGTCCGGCAATGTCTACGGAGTTACTGGGGCTGGCGGCGGGCAACAGGCTGGAGTCGTTTATAAGGTGACTCCTTCGGGCCAGGAAACCGTGCTGTACAGCTTCACGGGCGGCGCCGATGGATATCTTCCGTACGGGGGTGTGATCCTCGACGCGGCCGGCAACCTCTATGGCACCACCCTCGTTGGCGGTTCCGGAACGACATGGAATGGTTACGGCGTGGTGTTCAAAGTGGACTCGGCGGGACAGCAAACGGTGCTGTACACATTCACCGGCGGAAACGATGGCGGATACCCGGGTGGGGATTTGCTCCTCGACAAGGCAGGCAATCTCTACGGGACAACTGAGGTCGGCGGCCTCGACGGTGCGGGCGTAGTTTATAAGCTGGACCCGGCTGGCAATGAGACGGTGTTGTACAGCTTCACGGGCTAGGCAGACGGGGCAAATCCAAACGCCGGCGTCATTCGCGACAGTTTGGGGAACCTCTACGGGACGACTGAGGGCGGCGGCCTCGACGGTGCGGGCGTGGTTTACAAACTGGATATGGCTGGCAATGAGACGGTGCTGTACACTTTCACGGGCCAGGCGGACGGGGCCAATCCATCTTCCGGCGTGATTCGAGACGATACCGGAAACTTGTTCGGAACAGCCTACTACGCCGGCGATCTTAGCGCATGCGGCGGAAATGGTTGCGGAGTGGTGTATAAGGTGGATGAATCCGGCAATGAAACGGTGTTGCACACTTTTGAAGGAGCCGATGGTGCAAACCCATACGCCGGGGTGATCCGCGACGGGGCAGGAAATCTCTACGGAACGACGGTGGTGGGCGGCACGCTAGGCTATGGCACGCTGTACAAGATCAGCCCCGCTGGCAAGGAAACATCGCTGTCGTTTTCAGACGCCCCTGGAGGGTCGGGGCCAGCCTCAGGTGTAGTCCGTGACGCGGCCGGAAACCTCTACGGTACGGCTGGCGGGGGACCAAACAATTCGGGCGTGCTATACAAACTGGATCCAACCGGCCGTTGGACTCTAATCCACACGTTCACGGGGGGAGCCGATGGGGGCGGACCGGGGGACCTGATTATTGACTCGGCGGGTGTCCTGTATGGGACGGCGTGTTGCGGCGGCGCCAACAATGCGGGGCTAATTTTCAAAATGACTTCCACCGGCCAGGAGACAGTGCTGTACAACTTCATTGGCGGTAACGCGGGAGGCGGACCCGGATCTTTAGTGATGGACTCGGCCGGCAATTTCTATGGGTCAGCCGGTGGCGGCACAGCGAACCAGGGCGTGATCTACAAGGTGGACGCGGCAGGGAACGAAACGGTGCTGCACAGCTTCACCGGCGGAACCGATGGAGGCAGCCCCAATGGGGGCGTGGCGGTCGACTCGGCAGGGAACGTCTACGGCACCACGACCTATGGCGGCCTGAACTCAGCGGGCGATGTATTCAAGCTGGATCCGGCCGGAGATGAGACCGTGCTGCACAACTTCATGTGCGGGCCCGCGGACGGGTGCCAGCCGCACGCCGGGGTAGTCCTCGACGCGGGCGGCAATATTTACGGGACCACCTTCTTCGGTGGTCCGGCCGATTCGGGCGTGGTTTATAAGTTGGATGCGTCAGGGAACGAGACGATTCTATTCAACTTCCTGGGAGGATTCGAAAGCTATGGCCCTACGGGAGGGAACCCCTACGACAGTGTGATCCTCGGGCCGGCAGGCAACCTGTACGGGACCGCGCACTTCGGCGGCACGTCGTATTACGGCATCGTGTATAAGCTGGACAAGTCCGGAAATCAAACCGTACTGTACAACTTCACCGGCGGCGCCGACGGCGGCGAACCCGTCGCCTGTGTGATCCTGGGCCCGGCAGAGAATCTTTACGGCACCACACCGTACGACGGCCCGGGTGGAGGCGGGGTTGTATTCAAGATTGAAGTGAAGTAGTAACGCGAAAAGGGAGGGAGAGACAGTTATGACTCGATTGCAAGCATCGCGTACTTTAGCACCAGCAGGCGTGTCCCCTGCCGGCATAACCGGTAATCGAAACCGGGCGCTGCGGCGCTTGTCCGCATGCGGGCTCGCTTGCGGGTTGGCCGCGTTGGCGATCGCGCAGGCCCAGGAGCCAGCCGCGCTCCACGAAGTCGTGCTGCACAATTTCCCGCCCAACGCGCCGCAGGGAGCCAATCCCTACGCGACTCTGGTAGCCGACGCGGCGGGCAACCTCTACGGTACTTCGCTTAATGGCGGCACAAGCGGGCGTGGAGTCGTATTCAAGGTGGATAGCGCCGGGAAGCAGACGGTGCTGTATAACTTCACGGGCGGCGCCGATGGTGGTCTCCCGCAATCCGGCGTCATTCGCGACTCGGCTGGCAACCTTTACGGCACCACTGCCGGTGGCGGCAACCTCAACGGCCCTGTTAGCTACGGGTGCTTCGAAGGCTGCGGTGTGGTGTACAAGCTCGATCCGTTCGGCAACGAGACCGTTCTCTATGCCTTTACCGGCGGAGCTGACGGGAGCGCCCCCCAGGCTGGCGTGATTCTCGACGCGGCGGGCAACCTCTATGGCACCGCCGCCGACGGCGCGCAGACCTTTTGTGGCAACGGCTGCGGCGTAGTGTTCGAGATTGACTCGAGCGGCACCTTCAAAGTCCTGTACACCTTCACGGGCGGCGCGGACGGCGGGAACCCGGAATCCGGCGTGATCCGGGATGCAGCCGGCAACCTCTACGGGACCACATTCCAAGGCGGCAATGGTTGCGCCATAGGCTGCGGAGTCGTCTACAAGCTGGATCCATCGGGTAACGAGCATGTTCTCTACAGCTTCACCAATGGCGCAGACGGCGGGCTTCCCAACACTGGCGTCATCCGCGACTCGGCCGGCAATCTCTACGGCACCACCACGCAGGGCGGCGCCTCATTCGAGGGCGTCGTGTACAAGCTCGACCCGGCCGGCAATGAGACGCCCCTGTATACGTTCACCGGCGGCGCGGACGGCGGGGGTCCCTGGGGCAGCGGCGTGATCCGCGACGCGGCTGGCAATCTCTATGGCGCCACTGAATACGGCGGATTGGGAGGCGTCGGCGTCGTATACAAGCTCGATCCGGCCGGCAATGAGACGGTGCTCCATAACTTCACCGGCGGTGCAGACGGCGGATATCCGCAAGCCGGCGTGTTCCGCGACACAAAGGGAAATATCTATGGCACCACGGTGAATGGCGGTGCCACGAACCAAGGTGTCGTTTATAAGCTGGATACCACCAGCCACGAAACAATTTTGTGCGGCTTCGCCAGCCCGGCGGACGGAGCTTCCCCCGTCGGTTCGCTCTTCCGGGATGCGGCAGGCAACCTCTACGGGACCAACGATCCCGGCGGGCAATTCGATCAAGGCGACGTGTTCAAAGTCGATCCGTCCGGCAATGAGACCGTGCTCTATACCTTCACAGGCGGAAGCGACGGGAGCGGCCCCTTGAGCGGAGTGATCGGCGACGCTGACGGCAACCTGTATGGAACTGCGATTAGCGGCGGCATAGGTTCGGGCGTTGTGTTCAAAATAGATCCGGCCGGTAACGAGGCTGTGCTCTTCAATTTTCCGAACGAATATCCATGGGCCGGGGGCTACCTCCCGTCTAACTTCGGCGGGCTGATCCGCGACGAAGCCGGCAACTTCTACGGTACGACGCTGCTGGGCGGACTCCCGTTTGGTTGTTGCGGTGTAGTGTTCAAACTCGATCCTCTTGGCAACGAGACCGTGCTTTATAGCTTTTCGGGCCCCGATGGCCATGGTCCGGAGAGCGGCGTGATTCGCGACCCGCAGGGCAATTTCTATGGGACTACCGATGGTGGCGGCGCAACCGGCCAAGGCGTGTTGTACAGGCTGGACCCGGTCGGCCATTTAGCGGTGCTGCATAATTTCACGGGCGGTGCCGACGGTGGAATTCCCTTCTTGGGCGTGATCCGCGATACGGCCGGCAACCTCTATGGCTCGACACCCAACGGCGGCGACCTGAGCGTATGCGGCGGGCAAGGCTGCGGCGTGATCTACGAGCTGGATTCGTCCAACAACTTTAAGGTCTTGTATACCTTCTCCGGCGGCGCGGATGGCGCGGGCCCAAATAGTCTGCTGCGCGACGCGGCCGGGACCCTTTGGGGCACGAGCGGCAGCGGCGGGGAATTCAACTTCGGCACCGCCTTCCGGCTGGATACTGCCGGCAACTTCACCGTACTGCATACCTTCACCGGCGGTGCCGATGGCGGCTCCCCCGGTGCCGGCGGTCTGATGCGCGACGCCAATGGCGATTTTTACGGGACCACCAGTCGCGGCGGACAAAAGTTGGGCGGCGTGGTCTTCGAACTGAAACCGCAGTAACCATCGACTGAGAAAAGGAGGATCCACGACTATGACCCGAATTTTATCCGCCGGCTGCCTCGCGTGCATGCTGACCACCACCGGCATCGCGCAAGCGCCGGCCACCGAAACCGTGCTGCACAGTTTTCCGCCCACCTTCCCCAAGGGATACGTTCCCATCGGTGGTGTGACCCGCGACTCGGCCGGCAATCTTTACGGCACCACCGAATACGGCGGCGCACCCGGTTGGGGTCTGGTGTATAAGCTGGACACCACCGGCCACCAGACCGTGCTCTATGCGTTCACCGGTGGCGCCGATGGAGCCAGCCCGTCCACCGGCGTAATCGTCGATGCAGCCGGCAACCTCTACGGAACTACCCCGGGCGGCGGCAGTGGCTCTGGTGTGGTCTATAAGCTTGACCCGGCCGGCCACCAGACCGTGCTCTACACCTTCAGCGGCGGCGCCGACGGCGCGGTTCCGACCTCCGACCTGATCCGCGATGCGGCCGGCAACCTCTATGGCACTACCAGCAGCGGCGGTGGCGGCTTTGGCGTGGTGTTCAAATTGGATCCGTCCAATCACGAAAGGGTGCTCTACACGTTCACCGGCGGCGCCGATGGAGGCAGCCCCAACGACGTGACACTCGATTCGGCTGGCGACCTTTATGGAACTACAAAGTCGGGCGGCACCGGCTGGGGCGTCGTTTACAAGCTGGATACTACGGGCCATCAGAAGGTCCTGCACACCTTCACCGGAAGCTTTGATGGCGGCGAACCCTTCTTCGGCGTGATTCTGGATGGCGACGGCAGCCTCTATGGGACTACCGCGGCCGGCGGCGCATCCTTCGGCGGCGTCGTGTTCAAGCTCAGTGCCGATGGCATCGAGACGGTGCTCCACTCCTTCACCGGCGGCACGGATGGCGAGTTCCCCGAAAACTTGATCCGCGACGCCAACGGCGATTTCTTCGGCGTCACTCAGTTGGGCGGCTCCGCCGGGTTCGGCATCATGTACAAGCTGGACAAGGCCGGCAACGAGAAGTTGGTGCACACGTTCGGCATCGGCGCCGATGGCCAATACCCATGGGGCAGCGTGGCCCTCGATGCCAACGGCAATTTCTACGGCGCCACGCAGTACGGCGGCACGGTAAGCCTGGGCACGGTGTACGAACTGGACTCGTCCGGCGACGAGATCATGCTATACAGCTTCCCCAGTACCATCGATGGTTCCTCCCCCGATGGCGTGATCCGCGACTCCGGGGGCAACCTCTACGGAACCACTTTCGAGGGCGACCCGGAAAATCGCGGCGTGGTGTACAAGTTGGATTCCGCCGGCCATGAGACGCTGCTCCACAGCTTCACGGGCGGCTCCGACGGAGGAAACCCCAATACCGGCCTCATTCACGACTCCGATGGCAACCTCTATGGGACTACGTTCACGGGTGGCGTAAACGGCGACGGCACGGTCTTCGAGATGGACACCTCCGGCGATGAGAAGGTGTTGTACAACTTCGCTGGACCCGATGGGAACCTTCCCGACGGGGGCGTCATCCGCGATGCCGCCGGCAATTTCTACGGGACTACGGAACTCGGCGGAGCGAACGGCGTGGGAGTGGTGTATAAGCTGGATACGGCTGGTAATGAGACCTTGCTGTACAACTTCACCAACGGGTCGGATGGCGGCTACCCCACAGGCAGCCTGACTCCCTGTCCCAACGGCAATCTATATGGCGAGACCTATTCGGGCGGCGCTGCGAACGAGGGCGTGGTGTTCGAAATCAATAATGGCCTCTTCAAAGTGGTGCACAGTTTCACCGGAGGCGCGGGCGGAAACGATCCTTACCCGCCGCTGGTTTGTGATTCGGCAAACAACCTCTATGGCGCCGCTTTTTCCGGCGGCGCGGGCTTCGGCCTGGTGTTCAAACTGGATGCTGCCGGCAAATATACCGTACTGTACGCCTTAGCCGGCGGCGCCGCGGGCGGCTCTCCCAACCCGCCGATCATCGACGCGGACGGCAGCCTGTACCTGACTACCACAACCGGTGGAGCAGCGAACGCCGGTCTTCTGTTAGAACTGAGCCCTGCCGGCCAGGCGACGGTGCTTTACAGTTTTCCGGGCGGCGCCAGCGGAAGTAGTCCAGATTCGGGGTTGGTCCGCGACCCGGCTGGCAATTTCTATGGCACTACCCTGTACGGCGGGAAATTGTCCGGCGGTGTTGTATTTGTGCTGAAACCATGAGGAGAACAATTCAATGATTCGTATTCGAAAAATGTCAGTTATCGCTGCGGCGGCACTATGTGCTGTCGCTACCGCGAGCCCGTCGGCTGCGCGGCAAGTTACTTACTTCGCGACCGGGGCATTCTCCACGCCCGCCCTCAGCGGAGAAGATCAGGCTGGGATAGCCGGCTCGCCGTTCATTATAAGCTTCGTGATGGATGAGGACGCCATTCCGGTTCAGCATGCCGGAGGAACGGCCGAGTATAGCAACGTACCAGTCAACGGCAGGTTCTACTACTTTGATGGGAACCCAAATGAACCACTCGAAGGGACCCCCGCGAGTTTGTATCTCGTCTGTGACGCGCCGGACCAGCCGGATTGGATCATACTTCAACTCCCGCTGCCGATTTCGGCAATCGGAACCATAGAGGTCACGGCTAAGATCCTTTTGCCGCCGGGCACGCTCACCACGCCGGCCATTCGGCCGTTCGCCGCCCCCGTGCCGTTCCTCCCCAGCAACGCCCGGGTGACCTATGCATGCCCCGCGTGCCCCCCGCCATATACTGGCCTTTCAACAACGCTGGCAATCCAGGGTGGCAGCTTAAACGCAACCTTACAATGAAGCAACACAACGATCCCAATTCTTTGTAGTACAAGCTGTCAAAATCTTCGTAGCAGGCGCGCCTTTTACAGCGCGGCCTTTGGCAGGCGCGGGGCTTCACCCCCGCCGGCACCGAACCTCCTGGTGTGTGATGGCCAAATATCGCGGCCACCAGCCTCGTCGGCCTTCCGGTCGCCCACCGCCGGCGCGCGCCTGCCTGCAATTGGCCGGCCCGCTCAAAACTGGTAATCGGTCGGCTTAATGCCCTTCATCCGTAAGTACACGATGCATTGCCCGCGATGGTGCGCCGTATGATCGACCGCAAGCAAATACAATTCCATGCCCGTCATCTTGCCTGCCGGCGAGTCGAACGTCTGCTGCATACGTTCGTGATCCAACTTCTCGAGTGACGCGATCACGAAATCATAAGAGGTATTCAGCAGCTTCAGCACGTTGGCCTTATCGAACTCCGTCGGCTTGGGAATTGGGTCTTTCTGGCCGGTCAGCGTCGCGAAGAAGAAACTGTTGGCGCCCGCGATGTGCGCCATTTGCTGGCCGAAGCTCATTTCACTCGGATTCGGCTTGAATGTATAATCCTCGGCCGGCATCTGCTCCGCCAAAGCGATCACATACTTCTTGGAAGTTTTCCAATGATCCGTAAGTTGCGGTGGAAGACCACCTTCCTGCGCCAGAGCCGGCAGCGCGAGCGCCGCGCCCGCGAATAGAACCGTTGTCAATCGAAAAGTACTTGAGCGAAACATTCCACCCTCCTCATGCTACGGTACCGCGTCGGCGGCCATCATGGGAAACCATCTGCGCCCATCTACGCGAATGCCGCCAACAGTTGCGGCACGCAGGCGGCCTGCATGGTATAGACGTTGCAAGCCTCCGCATACCCTTTCAACTGGATCTGGGATACACATGCCAGGCCGTCCGTGAGCAAGCTGCCCAATCGCTCGCGAATCTCGTCGCCGAAAGCCAGATCGGCGTTGAGAGTGCGTGTAGCGGATTCCAGGCGGAACGCCTTGTTCACCACATCGCCTAAAGCCGTGTAGTCGGAAGTTGCGCCGCCGCCGAGATTCCCAATCGAAGCGCGCCCCATGTTGACGCCCGCTCCGATCAGAAGAGGCTTGGGCAGGTTATAGCGCGTTTGATACCTGGCGGCCAGATCGTGGATCGCCACCAGCGTCTCCAGCACGGTTCGCAGCAGTTCCAATCCGGCGTTGTCTGGGGGCGCCCAAACCGCCATCACCGCGTCCCCGATATACTTCACCGCCCAGGTTCCCGCGGCCTCGAATATGTCGCCGGTTTCACGGTTGAAAGCGCCAATCACCTCCGCGATGCGCTCTGCTCCCAGACCGCGCGTGAGGCCCATGAAGTCCCGGATGTCCACCACCAATACCGTGATGTCCCGCAGCACTAAATGCACCATGGTTTGCTGCGGGTCGATCTGCGTGGCTGCCGCGGGCGCCTGCCGGCTGCTCGCCGCATCGGAGAATACCAGGCTGAACGATCCTATGGAAAGGACGTCGCCATTATGCAAACCCGCCGGGCCCACCAGCCGCCGTCCATTCAGAAACGTGCCGTTGCGGCTCCCCAGATCGAAAACCGAATATCCCCCGAATTCATTTTTTTGCACCATCGCATGGTTGCGCGAAACCATGTCGCTGGGCAGCACGATCGTGTTCTGGATGCCCCTTCCGATCCCGCAAGGCGTGCCGCCCAGACGGTATCCGAGCTTTTCGCCGCCCGCCCCTTCCAGGATCAACTCGGCGCTGCTGGTTTCCGGCATAGTTTCAGTCCATTGTAGTGTGATAAGCAATCTCGCTGGGCAGCGTTCCACCGAACGTAACCGAACTGTGACATAACTGCAATATTCGGACCGTTACGCCCCGACTATAATTTAATTGACATGAATCTGATCAGTCTGTTTCGCAACAGCGAGGCGAAGCCATTCGGGGCTGGGCAGACGGTATTCGCGGCGGGCGCCGCGGGTGACGCCATGTACATCGTGCTGGAGGGTGACATCGCCATTCGTGCGGGCGAAACGGATCTCGAGGTTCTGGGCCCCGGTTCCATCTTCGGCGAAATGGCTCTGATCGACGGAGCTCCGCGCAGTGCCTCCGCGGTCGCCGCGTCGGATTGCCGCCTGGTCGAAATCGACCGCCGCCGCTTCGAGTTCATGGTGTCCCAGACTCCCTACTTTGCCCTCGCCGTTATGAAAACCATGGCCGACCGCCTGCGCAAATCGAACGCCAGAATCAATGTCACTTAGTTATCCCAATATTGGGAATGCTGCATAATTTGTGGGGCAGACCTCCAGGTCTGCGCGGGTCCTCCAGGACCCGCCCTTCGCGCTTGGAATCAGCCGTTCCACACGCGAGCAGGCCGACGTGGGCTTTAGCCAGGCTTGAGCCGCTGCCGGGATTCAGCCCCGCTCCACTATCGGCATCAACGCGTAACAGCGTCCTCCATCCCCTCGCCCAAATAAGTCCGCGCCAACTCCTCGAAGTCCGTAGGCGTCACCAGGTGAAACTGGATCTCCATCTCTGACGACCGTCGCAAATCCTCGGTCATTTCGTCGGAAGGCAGCTCCGGACCGGCCACGAATAACTGGCCCGCCACCACCCGGAACGGCAGCACCCGCCAGCGCCGCGCCACCTCGCCCGGCAGCGCGCGCGTAGCTGACGGCGAGATCTCCGATGCATCCAGCGCGGCCAGCGGCAGATTCTGCTGCAGGCTCAAAGCCACGTACAACTCCGCTTCGCTCAGTTTGCCGCGGCGGACCAGGTACTCGCCGATGCGTTCGCCCGCGGCTTTCGCGGCCATTGCCGCATCCACATCGGTCTGCAGAACGTATTGCGATCCCACCAGTATTTGCCCCAAAGGACGGACCTCTACGTCCAGCGCCGCCGGGTTCGGATAGGCGTGCTCCGTCTTCACCCAGACCAGCGGACGCCCATGCGCCTTCGCATTGCCGTAGAGCGCCAGCGCCCTCACCGTAGCCGCGCAGTTCAGCCAGTTTCCAATCAGCATCCGCACCGGCACTCCCATCGCGAAACGCCAGCCGTAAATCCGCCGCGAACACAGCGCGCGCACGCCCATCTGAAAGCCCGACAGCACGAAGGTCGCCGAGAAAAGCCATTGGAATGCCCGATGGCGCACGCCAAAAATCCAGGGATGGTGCGCGAGTTGGCTCTCGCCCCAAGTCACCGCTCCGTAGACGAATAACAGGTTCAGCACCGGCGTCAGCAGGTTCCCGAGTATACCCTTCCGGTCGCGCCAGAGCCAATAGATGTCCCGTGCCGGCGCCCGCCAGCCGCGCCGCTCCCACGATTGCAGTACGATTCCCATCACCCAGCGCGCGCGCTGCCGCACGGCCGTATGAAACGTGTGCGGAAAATATTCGCGTGTGGCCAGCAGGCCGTGGCCTTCCCGCCGCAGCGGTATGAATACCTGCCGGCACCCCAAGGCATGAATACGCCACCCGTTTTCGTAGTCTTCGGTCAGGCACTCCGGATCGAACAGGCGGTTCGAGTGCGCCTCCGCCAGTTTCTCCAGCACCGCGCGCGAGAACGCCGTGCCCACGCCGTTGCCCGGCAGGAATGCGCCCCACATCTGCCGCACCGGGATGTCCTTGGTCTGAAATTCGGCGAATTCGTCGCCATACAATCCATGCACCCATTGCCCCACCGGCGTGGCCAGCGGCAGCACGGGCACCTGCACCATGTCGTAGCTGCCCGCGAAATAATTGATCCAGCGCATCGATTCCGGATGGATCACGTCCTCCGCATCGTGCGTCACCACCATGTCGAAGCGCACCCCGTGGCTCTCCTCGTGCGCCAGCATGCGCTGGTAGATCCAGTTCAGGCAATCGGCTTTGGACGTCGGCCCGTCGTGCGGGCACAGCGCCAGGTGCACGCGCGGAAACTTGCGCGCGGCATTCCGCACCGCGGCTACGGTCTCCGCATCGTTGGGGTATGCGCCGACAAAGAACTCCGCCGCATAATACATAGTGGCTGGGATATTCCGCTCGAGCATGCTGCCGATCACGCCGTGCTCGTGCCACAGCGGCACGAAGATGGCGATGCGCCGTCGCGGCGCGGCGTCGACTTCCTCCAGCGTGGGCCACGCGAACCACGGCCGCCCGAACAGGTGCAGCATCAGCCAGCGGTACACGAAGGCCAAATCCAGGAAAAGATCGTCCAGGCCGCTGATCAGGACGTATACCGCAAGCGGCACCAGCCAGGCAGCAATCCAGGCATCCAGCGTATACATCCGAATAGAAAGCTAGTGCCGGGATACCAAAAAAATCGCACGAATACCTATAATCTTTCGGGCCTTACCCGACCCGCGACCCAACCGACCCGCGACCCTACCGACCCAAGACCCTACCGACCCAAGACCCTACCGACCCGCGACCCTACCGACCCAAGACCCTACCGACCCACGACCCTACCGAGCCGCGACCGTAAGGGAGCGGTGTGCCCTCCCAACCCCGCCCCCCGCAGCCCTACAATGAAATCATGTCCGATACTCTCACCATCGCCGGCCGCCCCTTCCACTCCCGCCTCATCGTAGGCACCGGCAAATATCGTAGCTTCCAGGAGATGGCCCGCTGCCACGAAGCCACCGGCGCCGACATGGTCACCGTCGCCGTGCGCCGCGTAAACCTCACCGACCGCTCCAAGGAATCTCTGCTCGATTACATCGACCGGTCCAAGATCTTCATCCTTCCCAATACGGCTGGCTGCTACACCGCCGACGATGCCATACGTACCGCCCGCCTGGCGCGCGAGGTCGGTCTCTCCAACTGGATCAAACTCGAAGTCATCGGCGACGAAAAGACGCTCTTCCCGGATAACGAAGGCCTGCTCGAAGCCACCCGCGTTCTGGTTCGCGAAGGATTCGTGGTCCTGCCCTACACCAACGACGACGTGGTCAACGCCCGCAAGCTCGTCGATGCCGGCGCCGCGACCGTCATGCCGCTGGCCGCGCCCATTGGCTCCGGCTTGGGAGTGCAAAACAGCGCCAACCTGCGCATCCTGCGTGAGATGATCACCGCCGTGCCGCTGATCGTGGACGCCGGCGTGGGCACCGCCTCGGACGCCGCCATCGCCATGGAATTAGGCGCCGATGGCGTCCTCATGAACACCGCTATCGCCGCCGCGGAGGATGCCGTCAGTATGGCCAAAGCTATGAAACTGGCCGTCGAAGCTGGGCGCCTCGCCTACCTCGCCGGCCGTATGCCCAGGAAACTCTACGCCAGCGCCAGCAGTCCCCTGGCGGGAGTGATCGGCGCGTAGCGCGAGCTTCAGCTTGCCGCGGCGAACTTCAGTTCGCCGTTTACGAACGTGACCGGGTCGTGGAACTAATCGATATCCCGAGCATGGAGAACCCGCCCAATCTCTGCCTAACTTTTGCCTGGTCGGATTCCACCTCGTCTGGACGCTTCAAGGGCACCCCTTATGGAAGCGTGGCCTCGCCATTTATGGAGTGCTCCGCGTGGGAGGACTCATCACTCGTGCGCCGTCTGGCCCTGATAAACTCCGTTCACAAGCGGCACGACTACTCAACTTCTGACGGATTGACACATTACGTTTTCACGTTCCATGACTCAACTTTCGAGTGCGTGGCACAAGTCCCATGAGAGCGTCACTGAACAAATTGCTCGCGACGGAGCATCGCTGGCTGCCATCCGGATTCCGCCTGCTCTTTGATGTCTTTCGTTCTTAAAATCGTTGAGGACTTTCGCCTACATACCAACCGCCTTCGTCCCCCCTATCCCCGCGTCCACCTCATTCGAAGTCGCCCAGCCGGCATGCTAGACTAACGCCGGGTAGAGCGCCGGACCGCCGCCTGCCTTCGATCCTTGAAATCCGAATAAACACAAAATTACCATTCGAACCCATCAGTCCCTTTGTTTTCAATAAACACCCCGCGCCCGCCAACCCCGCCGAAATATCGGCAGCCCGCCGGGCCATCGGCATCGGCAGGCCTCGGCACCTGCCGCTATCCCACTGATATCAAAAGATCTGACTTTGGGCGCCAGCCTGCCATCCCCAAAGCATGCTGCGCATCACCATTCAGGAATCCCCCCAAGCCAGCACCCTCAAGCTGGAAGGCAAGCTCGTCGGTCCATGGGTGTGCGAACTGGAGCAAGCCTGGTCGGCCGTCGCCCCCGGCCGCGTCCTGATTGTCGATCTGGCGGACGTCACCTTCATCGATTACGCCGCCAAGACCCTGCTGGCGCGCATGCACGAAGGCGGCGCGAAACTGGTGGCGTCCTGCCCCATGAACCGCTCGATCGTGGATGAGATCGTGCGCGCCGGCAAGCACGCCCTCATCGCGCTGGCAATCGTCCTGTCGCTGGCTACCGCGACCCGCGCGCAAACGCCGCTGCGCCTCACGCTGCGTGACGCCGTCCAGCTCGCGCTCAACGAAAATCCGCAAGTCCAGATCGCCAATCTGAATGTCGCCGAGAGCCAGGAAGACCGCAAAATAGCCCGCGCCGGTCTGCTGCCGCAAGCCAATTTGCAAGCGTACGAACACACCCAGCGCCTCGCCGTGGCGCCCCTGTTCGGCCTGCAGCACGTTCCTTTCTTTCCGCTCCCCGGCCACCTCGGCCCCTACCAGGTGGATTATGCCGGCCCCTCGTTCTCGGTGCCCATCTTCGATTTGACGCTCTGGCGCCGGTGGCAAGCATCCAAGGAAGGAGTGGAAACCTCCCGCGCGCAAAACCAGGGAGTCCGCGAACAGATCGCCACGCTGGTGGTCTCGCAGTATCTCGGCAGCCTGCGCGCATCGGCGGACGTGAAAGCTGCCCAATCCCGCGTCAACCTGGCGCAAGCGCTCTACGATCAGGCGGCCGACATGCAGAAGAGCGGCGTGGGCACTGGCATCGACACGCTGCGCGCCAACGTAGAACTGCAGAACGAGCGCCAACGGCTGATCGAGGCGCAGACACAATTTCAAACGTCGCTTTACGGCCTGGCGCAGCTCTTGAACGTGGATCCCGGCCGCGAGATCGAACTGGCCGACCAGGTAAGCTTCTTCGAAACGCCGGCGATAGAAGTGGATCGCAGCCTCGCAGCCGCCTACACCAACCGGCCGGAGATGAAGGCGCTGCTGCACGTCGAACGGCAGGTAGCGCTCGAAAAACAGCAAGCCGGCGAGAGCCGTTATCCCACGCTAGGGTTCGAGGGATTCTGGTCGGAGCAGGGATTGACGCCCGGCACGGCCATTCCGGCGTACACCTTCGGCTTCACGCTGAACGTGCCGATATTGACCGGCGGCCGCATCGCCGCCCAGCGCGCGCGCGCCGATCTGGAGTTGCGCAAGGTATCCCAGCAGCAGCAGGACCAGCGCAATCAGATCGCGCTGCAGGTGCGCACGTCCGTCGCGCAAATGGCCGCCGCGCGCAGCGAGGTGGATGTCGCCAACCAGGCCGTCGGTCTGGCTAACGAGGAAGTCACCCAGGCCCGCGATCGGTTCCAGGCCGGCGTGGCCGATAACATCGAAGTCATCAGCGCGCAGGATGCGCTGGCGCGCGCCAACGATAACCAGATCGTGGCACTTTACCGTTACAACCAGTCGCGCGCCGATCTGGCCCGCGCCACCGGGCAAATGGAAACTGTCTACGCGAAGTAGCTGAAGAGAGGATAGGATGGAAACACAGATGATCGAAGAGGTACAACCCGTCAGCGAGCGGCCGGAAGCGCTTGTGACGCGCCGGCCTGCGAACCGCTCGAAGGCCGTGCTGGTGATCCTTGGCGGAGGCCTGTTCGTAGCCCTGGTGGCGGCCGGTGCGTGGCTGCACTATCGCTATCGCATCTCGACAGACGACGCGCAGGTGGATGGCGATATCTATCAAATATCGGCCAAGGTATTCGGCAGCGTATTGGATGTGCCGGTGAAGGACAACCAGCATGTCAAGGCCGGGGATGTGCTGGTGCGCATCGATCCGCGCGATCTGCAGGCCAAGGTCGATCAGGAGAAGGCCGCGCTGGCATTGGCCGAAGGCCAGTCCCACGCCGCCGAGGCTACTGTTCCGATGACGCGCGAGACCACCCAGAGCGGCACTTCGGGCATGTCCGCGGCTTTGTCCGGCGCCCAGGCGCAGGCTGCCCAGGCGGACACGGCGGTCGCGCAGGCGAGCACGGACCTGGCCATCGCGCATTCCAATCTGGCATCCGCCGAGGCCAATAATGAGAAGGCGCAAGCGGATCTGGCGCGCATGCGTCCACTGGTCGCCAAGGCCGAAATCTCCCAGCAGCAATTCGATTCCTACTCCGCCGCCGCCAAGGTGACTGCCGCGCAATTGAAGGCCGCCCAGGATCGCGTGCGCTTTTCCGAGCAAGGCATTACGACCGCGCATGCGGCGGCGGACGCCGCCAAGGCTCGCGTCGCGCAGATGGGTGCGGAACTGGTGCAGTCTACCGCCAATCAGCGGCAGGTAACCGTGACCACGGCCCAGGCAGTATCCGCCGCCGCACGCGTCCAGGAATCCCGCGCGAACCTGGCCGCCGCCGAGCTGAACCTCAGCTACGCCACCATCATTGCGCCGATCGATGGCGAAGTAACCAAGAAGACCGTCGAAGTGGGCCAGATCGTGCAGCCCGGCCAGGCTCTCATGGCTATCATCCCGCTGCAGAGCGTGTGGGTCACCGCTAACTTCAAAGAGACCCAACTGGCCGGTGTGCATCGCGGGCAGCGCGCCGAAGTCGACGTGGATATGTACGGCCGCACCATCGAAGGCCGGGTCGATTCCATCGCCGGCGGCACCGGCGCGCGCATGAGTTTGCTGCCGCCGGAGAATGCCACCGGAAACTTCGTCAAGGTCGTGGAGCGCATCCCGGTCAAGATTGTTTTCGACCGCTTGCCGGACGGAGTGGTCCTGCGTCCCGGCATGAACGTAGACGCCACCATCATTACTAAGTAAGAAGGAACATCCACCATGCCGGACACTAACAACACAGGTGTCTCCATCAATCCGTGGATCATCGCCATGACTGTGATGCTGGCGACCTTCATGGAGGTGCTCGATACCAGCGTCGCCAACGTAGCCCTCGACCACATCGCCGGCAGCCTCTCGGCATCGGTCGACGAGGCCACCTGGGTGCTTACCTCTTACCTGGTTTCAAACGCCATCGTGCTGCCGCTGAGCGGTTGGTTCTCGTCGCTAATCGGCCGCAAGCGATTCTACATGACCTGCGTGGTTCTGTTCACGCTCAGCTCCATGCTGTGCGGCCTGGCGCCCAACCTCACCGTTCTGATCGTCTGCCGTGTGCTGCAAGGTATCGGCGGCGGCGCCTTGCAGCCCATCTCGCAAGCCATCCTGGTCGAAAGCTTTCCGCGCCACAAGCAGGGCATGGCCATGGCCGTCTACGGCATGGGCGTCGTGGTTGCGCCTGTCATCGGCCCTACGCTGGGCGGTTGGATCACCGACAACTACAGTTGGCGCTGGATCTTCCTGATCAACATTCCGGTGGGCGCTCTCTCCCTCACCCTCACCTCCATGCTGATTCACGATCCGGCCTACCTGGTGCGCCGCGCATGGAAAGGTCTCAAGGTCGATTACGTCGGCCTCGGTCTGCTCAGCATCGGCTTGGGCGCGCTCGAAATCACTCTCGACGACGGACAAAAGAACGACTGGTTTGGATCGAACTTCATCGTGGTCATGGCCATTCTTGCCTTCATCGGCCTGGTGGGCGTGGTCGTCTGGGAACTGCGGCAGAAAGAACCGGTGGTCGATTTCCGCATGCTGCAGAACCGCAACTTCATGCTCTCCACCGCCACCATGTTCCTGCTGGGCTTCGTGCTGTATGCCAGCACTATGCTGTTGCCGGTGCTGCTGCAAACATTGCTCGGCTACACGGCTATGCGCAGCGGACTGGTGCTCTCGCCGGGAGGGTTGGTCATCGCGTTTCTGATGCCGGTGGTCGGCTTTCTGTTGTCCAAGGTGCAGGCGCGCTGGCTGGTGATTTTCGGCCTGCTTGTTTCGGCATTCGGGCTGTTCCATATGGCGCACTTTAGCCTCGACGTCGATTACCACACGGCCATGATGGCGCGCGTGTGGCAAAGCGCCGGACTGGCCTTCCTGTTCGTCCCCATCAACACCATGGCCTTCGCCACTATCCCCAGGCCGAAGATGGGCAGCGCCACCGGCCTCATCAATCTGGCGCGCAATATCGGCGGCAGTTCGGGGATCGCCATCGTCACCACGCTGCTGGCGCGCCGCACGCAGTTCCATCAGCACCAACTGGTATCGCACCTGACGCCTTACTCGCCGAATTACACCCAGGCGCTGGCCGCCATCATGCACACGCTCGCGGCGCAAGGCGTCAGCGCGGCCCAAGCCATGGCGCAGGCGCAAGGCCTGCTCTACGGCATGTTGCAGAGACAATCTTCCATGCTGGCATTTGTCGATAGCTTCTGGGTATTGGGAGTTATTTTCCTGGCCGTAATTCCGCTCATGTTTCTGGTGAAGAGCACCCCACCCCACAAAGGCCCCATAGCCATGGAATAGTGGGGCAGGCGTCCACGCCTGCGCGGGACGTCCACGTCCCGCCACCTGGAACATTGTCCTAAGGTGACCGAGTGGATCTATCTTCCTGTTTGTCGTCTCCGGTTTTCGAGCTCTCCATCGGTACGTTCGGCGCCTACACCGCGGGCGCATCTCTGGCCGCTACCGGAGTTCTCACCTTCATACTGTGCCCACCACGCTGATGGACGCCACCCTGCCGGTTCTGGTGGCCCACCTCGTCCGCCTCTCCGCCAACATAAGCGCGGAGTGGAATTGATTCAAAGCGTCGCTGCTAATCCCTCCACCGCCTCGCGCACCTCGCGCGCGGTCGATGAAGCCGGCATCGGCGCGCCAAACGAAATCACCACCGGATGCCTCCATCTGCGCGGCCGCTTCCCCAGAAATCGCCCGCCCCTGAAACTGAACACGCTCTCCCACAGCCCATCCAGCCGCACCGGTACAATCGGCGCGTTCAGATCCCGTGCGATCGCTTCCAGGCCCCGCTTGAACGGCAGCAGATCGCCGGTCCGGCTGATGGACCCTTCCGCAAAAATGCACAACACATGCCCCCGCTCCAATTCGCGGCGCGCCCGCTCAATCGCCCGCGCCGCGCTGTGCGGCCTTTCCCAAATGGGAATCGCCTTCGCCAACCGGAAACCCCAGGCCAACAGCTTCAGCTCATAATACGGCTGCCACACCAGGAATCGAACCACCGGTCCGATCGAGGCGCCGATCAGGAAGGCGTCCAGATGCGTGAGATGATTCGAAACCAGCAAAGCCGGCCCCCGTAATGGAATATGTTCCCGCCCGCGCACCCGCACGCGGAACAATGCCCGCGATACCGCCCGGAAAGCGCCCCCTACCAGCAGTTCGGATAGCCCCGCCGCCATCATGGTCCCGGCGCCTTATCCCGGCGCGGCGCGGCGCGGCGCTCGCACTCCGCGCGCGTCCCATCAAGCACCACCCCCACCGACTCGGCCGGCAGCGCGTCCATCGCACCATACAGGATCGATTTGGGAATCCGCACAAAACCAAAATTACAGGCGAATTCCTGCACAGACCGCGCCAGCGTGATTGTCTCAAACTCCAGGTACACGTCCCGTCCCCGCTGCCGCGCGCGCCAATAGGCGTTCAGCGCCCACATGATCCCATGATCGTGATATCGCTCCAGCCAATCGTTCCGTCTAGGTACGCCGCTATCCGACTCGCGAATTTCGCTGGCCGCCAACCGTACCCGCAAACCGGAGTCCGGAAGCTTCAGGCCGGAGTATTCCATTTTTCCCTCCACTCGAAACGTATAATGCTGCAGAAAAATGGAAGCGAACCGGTATGCTGTATGCATTCCCAGAACGACATCGTAAACCGGATCGGGCGAATCCCCAGCCTTCTGCGCCGTGCATGCGAAGATGATGGCCCGATAAATTCGGTCATAGCGGCCGTAGTCTTCTAACACCGACCTGACCTCTGACAGATCCACACCGCGGATCACAATGGCCCCGATCCAATGAATCACGGTGCCATTCTGCGGCGCGAGGCGCTGGTTCAAGGCGCTGTCGCTGATGTCCGACCGGACCAGTTTGCCGGCTGCCAGTGTGGCTGCGGCATCCTTCGCAGCGTTAGCGGGCACCCACGCCAGTTCGCCGGAATCGAAGCGCGCCGCCGCGCCCTCTTCCATCGCCGCAACATATTTCTCATACTCGGGCAGCAGAACAGGATTGAGAACTGTAGTGCAGTGCGCCGCTCCGCAAATCTGGCTCAAGGCTAAGGCCAGCAACGTGCTAAGAAGCGCCTGCTTCATCGATGCAGAGAGGCCATGCCCCGCATGAACTCCGGGTTTAACGCCAGTTTGCCCACGCGCGGTTCCACCCGCAAGTATAAAAGGTAGTCGCAGCGCTCACCGACGGCCTTCCAGCCCCACTCAAATGTCTTCGTCAGGTCACCCATCGCGTAGGATACCGTGGCGAAGTAAAACGACGGCACGTACCGCGTGCGGGACATCTCCTGCAACCGCGCCAATTCCTGCCGGGCTTCCGGAAGCCTGCCGGCCGCCGCATAGGCGCTGGCCAAAGATGCCACCGAGGCCGGGCTGTTCGCCGAAAATGCCGCCGCCCGCTGATACTCCTCGATCGCCTCATTCAATTGCCCCTTCTGCTGGTAAGCCATACCCAGCGTCTGGTGCCCCAGCGGCAGGGTCGGGTCCATTTCAGTGACCGAGCGGAATCGATCCACCGCCTGATCGTATTGCCGCGAATAGTAATTACACCAGCCGATGCCAATGTTGATGCTGGGCGAAAGCGGCTCGAGTTCCAGCGCCTCGCGCATCTGCTCGGTGGCCTTGGGCATGTCCCCGGCCGCCATGAAGTAATGGCTGTACCAGTGGCGCGCGGTAGCGGAGTTCGGATTCAGCGCCAGCGCACGCGCAAACTCCCGCGCGGCGGCCGGCAAGTCCCAGTCGTACGATAAATTCACGTAGGCCAAAGAGGTGTGCGCATCGCTCAGGTCAGGCTCCAGTTCGAGCGCCTTCTGCGCGGCGGATTTCGCCAGCGGCATCGCCTGATTCGGCGGCATGGCATCGGTTCCGATGGAACCTAACAGCGCATACGAGTCGGCCAGGCCGCTATACGCCAGCGCATACTTCGAATCGAGCGCGATCGCCTGTTGAAAATATTGAACGGCGCGGCGTAAGCCATCTTCCGTCCGCCGGTTCCAGTAGTAACGTCCCCGCAGATAGGCATCGAGAGCATCGGGCCTCACCTGCCGCTCGCGCAGCCGCTCCCGGTCTTCATCAGTCAGGCTCACCTGGATCTCTGCGGCGATAGCTTCCGCCAGCGCCGATTCCAGGGCAAATACATTGCGCATGTCGCGCTCGTAGCTGTTGGCCCAGAGCACCGCCCGGCTCGAGGGATCGATCAACTGCGCATCGATGCGTACCTGGTCGCCCGAGCGCCGGATCGTCCCGCTGAGAACCCGGTGCACCGACTGGTCCCGCAGGATCGCGTTCCAGGCGGCCGCATCCCTTTTGCCGCTGGCTTCCGAGGCTAGGGAAACCACCCGCAGTTTGCCCAATCTTGCCAGGCTGGTGATCACCGCCTGCGTCATTCCATCCGCAAAGTAGTCCTGCGAATCGTCCCTTTCGATGCTGCGAAACGGCAAAACTGCCAACACTTTCCCCGAAGTGGTGATGGAGGCAGCCACGGGCGCCCGCCAAGTGTGGTTGGCGAAGGCGGCAATGGCCGCAATCGACACAAGCAGGCCAATCAGCATGCCCGCCGCCCACCGCTTTCGCCCGGTGACCGAGCCGCGACCGTGAGGGAGCGGTGCCCCCACATCCCCGCCGTTCTCCCCATTCCCCACCGGACGCACCTCAGCTAAAAACCGGTATCCGCGCCGCGGTATCGTCTCGATGTAAGTGGCCTCTTCCCCCGTATCGCCCAGCGCCTTCCGGAGTAAAGAAATGTTACGGGTGAGAGCGCCCTCCTCCACGAATGTGTCCGGCCAGACGGCCTTCATCAGGTCGCCCTTATCCACCATCCGGCCGGCATTCTGCACCAGAACAATCAGGGTCCCCGCCACCTTGGGCGGCAGTACAACTAACTCATCGCCCCGGTAAAGCAAACGCTCGTCCGCGTCAATCCTGTACGGTCCAAACTCGTAGCCCTCGCGTGCCGGGAGAGGCATTCCTCCCGAGGTTATCACATCCCCTGCGGGGCAGGGCCATCGCCGCCAAGCCCTTCCATCAGAGTTACATCCGCGAAAGATCAGAGTTGCCTAAGGACAAAAATCGAGGCTCGAACACAAACTCGTACATGAGCCGAGGAGGAGATTATGTGGAAGTTCAAAGTACTACTTCTGGTAGGTCTGCTGGTTTCATCGTCTGGGTGCGCAGTAGTTGCCCTGCATCCGCTGGTAGTGCCCGGAGATAAGGATTCCGTCTTCGAACCCACGCTGGTCGGTACCTGGGAAGAGACCGAACCGGCCGGATTCCCGGGCGATAAACCCGGCAATCGGTACACCGTCTCCCGCGCCGCCACCGGTTACACCGTCACTGCCGAGGCCGATCAAACCCAACTGACCATGCAGGTCTTGAAAACCGGAGGCCGGTACCTGCTGGATATCTATTGTCCGAGCGACGGACCGGCGCTCCCGGTGCACTTCCTCTTCAAGCTGCGCCTCGAACAGGATAGGGCATGGCTAGCCGTAATGGACAGCGGCTGGTTCAGAAAGCAGATCGAAGTTGACCCGCAGCTTCGCCATGAAGTCTTGACCGAGGACGGCGACCGCATCGTGCTCACCGGGTCAACCGCCGAACTGCGGCGGAGTCTGTTGCCCTACTTCGCGGACGACAGGTCGTTCGATGACGAAGAAGAACTGAAGCGCGTGAAGTGAGGATTCAAGCTATGCATCGGACCAGCCAATTTGCAGCCACTCTACTTATCGCCGCCGTAACGGGCGGCTGTTCCATCAAACGCGTCGCGGTAAACAAACTGGGTGACGCCCTGGCCTCGGGTGGATCCACCTACGAGAGCGATGACGATCCCGACCTGGTAGCCGAGGCCCTGCCCTTCGGGCTGAAGCTGATCGAGAGCCTACTGGCCCAATCGCCAAAACATAAGGGACTGCTGTTGGCTGCTGCCAGCGGATTCACCGAATACGGATACGCCTTCGTCGATACCCGCGCGGACGAAGCCATGGGCGACAGCCTCGATCGCGGCAAGTACCTGCGGTATCGCGCGCGCCGGCTCTACATGCGGGCGCATGGTTACGGATTGCGCGGCCTGGAAGTTGCCTATCCCGGTATCTCGGCCGAACTGGACAGCGCGCCGGAGACCGCCGCCGCGCGCGTGCGCAAGGCGGACATCGGCCTGCTTTACTGGACGGCCGCGTCCCTGGGGCTGGCCATATCGTCGTCGAAGGGCGACCCGGAGATGCTGGCGCAAGTCCCGGCGGTGGATGCCATGCTGCAGCGCGCGCGCCAATTGGATGAGGGCTTCGGCGCCGGCGCCATCTGGGAGGCGCTGCTCAGTCTGGAGAGCGCTCGTGCTGGGGTAAAGCCCGAAGTGCAGCAACAGCGCATGCGCCAGTTCTTCGATAAGGCGCTGTCGCTCTCGAAGGGAGAGCACGCCTCCACGTTTGTGTCGTACGCGGAGAACGCCAGCGTGCCGGCGCAAGACCGTGCCCGGTTTCAAGAACTGCTCGGCAAGGCGCTGGCCATTGATGCGGATCGGAAGCCCGAGAACCGGCTGGCCAACCTGATTTCCCAACGAAGGGCGCGCTGGCTGCTGGCGCGTACCGATGAACTGTTTCTGGAACCTGCCCCAACAAACTAACCCATGAGAAGAATTATGCGACGTCACATCCCCACACTGATCGCGACACTGATCGCTTTGGCGGCGGCCATCATCCCCGCGGCCGCGCAACCCATCACCATCAAAATGGGAACCCTCGCCCCTGAGGGTTCGCCCTGGTACGACGTGCTCATGCGCACCCGGGAACGCTGGCGCGATGTCTCCAGCGGCCGCGTCAAACTGGTGCTCTATCCCGGTGGCGCACTAGGCGACGAGCCGGACCTGGTCAACAAGATGCGCATCAACCAGATTCAAGCCGTGGCCCTCTCGGGCGCAGGCATGCAGGATATCGACAAGGGCGTCGCCTGCCTGCAGATCCCCATGATGTTCGACTCCTACGCGGAGCTCGACTACGTCCGCGATCGCATTGCGCCGCGCCTGGAAAAGATCATCGAGGCGCGCGGCTTCCTGGTGCTCAATTGGGGCGACGCCGGATGGGTCTACTTCTTTACCAAGACCCCCGCCGCCCGTCCTGACGAATTACGGCGCTTGAAGCTGTTCACCTGGGCCGGCTACAACGATGAGCTGGAGCTGTGGCAGGCCAACGGCTTTCGCCCGGTTCCCCTGGCGGCCACTGATATTCTCACCGGATTGCAGACCGGCCTGATTGACGCCGTGCCCACCACCCCGCTCTACGCCCTCTGGAACCAGTCCTTCGCGCTTACCCGCTACATGAGCGATATGAAGTGGGCGCCGCTGGTGGGGGCCACGCTGGTACGGAAATCCACCTGGGACCAGGTTCCGGCCGAGTATCGCGACGCCATGCTCAAGATTGCGCGGGACGCCGGCCAGGACCTGCGCGAAGGCATTCGCCGGATGGGAGCCGACTCCATCGCCGCTATGCAAAAGCGCAGGCTCACCGTGGTGCATGCGGACGCAACGGTATTGGCCGAGTGGCGGAAAGAAGCCGAAGGGGTCTATCCCAAGCTGCGCGGGAAGACTGTCCCGGCCGATCTTTTCGACGAGGTCCGGCGGCTGCGCGACGAGTACCGCGCCGCGGGAGGTACGCATTGAAACTCATCATCCGAGCGCTGGAAATTCCCGAAAAAGCCCTGGCCATCGCGGCCCTTTCCGCGATGGCGGTGCTGCCGGCCGTGGAGATGGCTTCGCGCCAGTTTGGCTGGCCGGGAATCCCCGGGTCGAGCGTCTTCGTGCAGCACCTGACACTTTGGGTGGCCTTCCTCGGCGCGGCGTTGGCGGCCGGTTCAGGCCGCCTGCTGGCCCTCTCGGCGAATATGTTCCTCCCGCCAAAATGGGCGCCGCGGGTACGCATCTTTAGCTCCGCGGTGGCGGCCGCGGTCACGCTGTGCCTGGCCTGGGCGAGTCTCCAATTTGTGCTGGCGGAGCGCGAAGGCGGCGCAATCCTCGCCGCCGGCATCCCCAAATGGGCGGCGCAATCCATCATGCCGGCGGCGTTTCTGCTGGTAGCGGTGCGCGCCGTGTGGAGTGCGTCGGAGTCGACTGCCGGACGGCTCGCGGCCAGCCTGGGGCTGGTCATCCCGCTGGTGTTATTTCTGGCTCCCCCACCCGAAGGCCTCGTCCCGCTATTTTGCGGCATCCTGGTGGTGCTGGCGGCGGCGCTGCTGGGCCTTCCCATCTTCGCCACACTCGGCGGACTGGCGCTGCTGCTGTTCTGGAACAGCGGCGTGCCGGTCGCCTCGGTTCCCGTCGAAACCTATCGCCTGGTGGCGTCGCCCATCTTCCCGTCCATACCGCTGTTCACCTTCGCCGGATACCTCCTGGTGGAAGGCGGCGCCAGCCAACGGCTGCTGCGCGTCTATACGGCGCTATTGGGCTGGCTGCCCGGCGGTCTCACCGTGACCACCGCCGTGGTGCTCGCCATTTTTACCTGGGCAGGCTCGGGCGTCACCATTCTGGCGCTCGGCGGATTGCTCCTGCCGATACTGGTCAAAGCGAAATACCCCGCGCCCTTCTCCACCGGCTTGATCAACGCCTCGGGCTCGCTCGGGCTGCTGTTTCCGCCCAGTCTTCCAGTGATCTTCTACGCCATGTACGCGCGCATCGGCTTCGATCGGCTGTTCGTGGGCGGATTCCTGCCCGGCCTGCTGATGGTCACGCTGGTGTGCGCATATGGCGTATGGCAGGGCATCCGCCACAATGCCGGACGGGCCGCCTTCTCGTCGACTGAAGCGCGCCGCGCGATCTGGGAAGCCAAGTGGGAGCTGGCCGTTCCCGTCATCATGCTGGTGGGTCTGTTCGGTGGATTCGGAACGCTGGTGGAAGCCGGCGCCATCACCGTGCTCTATTGCTTCCTGATCGAGCGCTTCGCTTATCGCGGTTTCTCCCTGCGCCGCGACTATCCCCGCGTGGCGCTCGAATGCGTCACCGTAGTCGGATGCGTCCTGATGATCATCGGTGTCGCGGTCGGCTTGACCAATTACCTCGTAGACGCCCAGGTCCCCGGCCGCCTCATCGCCTGGGTGCAGGCCAACATCCATTCGAAGTATGTGTTCCTGGCGCTGCTCAACGTGGCGCTGGTGGTAAAGGGATCGTTTATGGACGTATTCTCGGCTATCATCGTGGTGGTGCCGCTGATCACGCCGCTGGGCGCATCGTTCGGCATCGACCCCGTGCAACTGGCCATCATCTTTCTGGCAAACTTGGAGCTGGGATATCTCACGCCGCCGGTAGGTATGAACTTATGCCTGTCTGCTTATCGATTCAGGCAGCCCATGGCGGCTATCTACCGGGCCACTTTGCCTTTCTATATCATCCTGCTCATAGGTGTCTTACTGGTGACTTATGTGCCGGCACTTACAACCGCACCCGCGCGCTGGCTGGGATACTAAATGTGGCGGCGTTTGGCTGGATTGTTTCTATGCGCGGCGGGGGTAGTGTGGGCGGATGTGTGCGAGGGCCTGCCATCCGCTCCCACGAGCGGCGCTTCTGTGTTCCGCCTGGCCAACAAGAATGGAACGTCATTCCGCATCACCATCTGGTCCTCCGGCCCCGCCGCCGGCGAGATTGAGGTCAGCCGTTGTCAGGATGGAAAGCGGCTGCAGGTGCTGCCGATTTCGGCGCAACAGCCCAACGATTTTGCGCGCAGCTTTCATGCGGAGGACATCAACTTCGATGGATATCTTGATTTCGCCGTGCTCGTGGCATTTGGCGGAGCCTGGGGCAGCGAGCAGTGGTGGGTCTACGATCCTTCTACCGGCAGGTTTGTCCAGAATCAGTTGACGCGTGCCATCGCGGAGCTGAAGGCGGCCGATTACACCTTCGATCCTGAAAAACATGAGCTGCGTACGCGCTACCTGACGGAGCCCTGGGGCTGTGGTTCCACCGGGGATCGCTATCGCGTCGAGAACAATCGCCTGCTGCTGATTCACAAAGAGAAGCCTAAGCCGGCCACCAATGCATGCCGTGTGGTGATCTCCGATTTGGTCAATGGAACCATGCGCGTCACGGCGGTGAAGCGCTACGCTGGCGGAGAACCAGTCAAATAGCTGTGCGGCAGGACTCCAGTCCCGCGGCGGGTCTCCAGACCGGCCATTTTGCGGGACGTGGACGTCCCGCGCAGGCGTGGACGCCTGCCCCACGCCAAAGGTGCACGCCATTTGATAGCATGATGGCGGAATGCATCCGCGCACCATCTATCAGGTCCTCGAAGAGACCGCGGCGCAGTTTGGGGACGCCCCGGCCCTGCTGCAACCCACCACGGGGAAAGACGGGAAGCGCGAATATCTCACCTACTCGTGGAACCAATATAAGACCGCCGCCCAGGAGATTGCCGCCGGCCTGCGTTCGATCGGCGTCCTGAAAGGCGATGTAGTAGCCCTCGATTCCGAGACGCGGCTGGAGTTCTACCTGGCCGATTTGGGCATCCTGACCGCGGGCAGCGTGGCCGCCGCGCTGTATCCCAGCTATCCGCCCAGAGACCTGATCCGCACGATTCAGAACTGTGGGGCGAAGGCGCTCTTCCTGGAGGATCCCAAGACTTCGCAAGCGCTGCGCGGCGCCCCGGACATGCCGCGTATCCTGCTCACTGGCGAGGCGGAGGGCGCGTTGTCGCTCGATCAACTGCGGGAACGCGGGCGCCTGGCGCTGGCCGAAGAACCCGCGTACATGGCGCGGTTGAAGACGGAAGTCACACCATACGATCACGCCATCCTGTATCTGACGTCGGGCGCCACGGGTGATCCAAAGATGGCACTGGTGACACACGCCGCGGTGGTGGCGAACATGGACATGGCGCCGACGGCTTTGCCCATCGGTCCGCAGGATTCCACGATCGCCTTTCTGCCTTCCGCGCACATCGCGCAGCGGGTGGTGGTGGAGATGGTTCCCCTGCGCATGGGCACGCCCGTATATTTCTCGGAGAGCCTGCTGAAACTGCCGCAGGATATCCGCGCCGTGCAGCCCACCATGCTGCTGGCGCCGCCGCGTATGTGGGAGCGCATTTATTCGACGATCTGCACGGAGCTGCGCAAACGTCCGGCGGTGCTGCGCAAAGCGTTCTACGGCGGGCTGGGCCTGTCGTTGGCCGCCGCCAATTACAGACACCAGGGAAAAACGGTGCCGGCTCGCATCCGCGGACCACTGAAAATCGCGGACAAGCTGTTCTTTCAGAAAGTGCGGGAGCGCTTCGGCGGGCGCATCAAAATCGCCGCTTCGGGTGCCGCACCCCTGAGTAAGGACCTGGCGGAATTCTACGAAGCGATCGGCATGCCGCTGGTGGAAGGCTACGGGCTCACCGAAGGCGGCGTGGTGGCGTTGAACCCGCTTGACATGCCCAAAGCGGGCAGCATCGGCAAGGCGCTGCCCGGCGTGGAGTTGCGCATCGCCGAACAGGACAGTGAGTTGCTCGTGAGAAGCCCCTGCCTGTTCTCGAAGTACTTTGGCGATCCGGCGGCCACGGCCGAAGTGTTGCGCGATGGCTGGCTGCATACAGGGGATATCTCGTACATCGACGACGAGGGCTTTGTCTTCATCACCGGACGCAAGAAAGAGTTGATCGTTTCTTCGACCGGGAAAAAGATTCATCCCTCGCGCGTGGAGAACCTGTTTAAGTTCGAGCCGCTGATCAGCCAGATTATGCTGGTGGGCGACCGCCTGCCATATCTGACGGCGCTATTTACCATCAATCCAACGGTGGCCGAAAACTTGAAGGGGATGGATGCGCTGAAAGGGCACACCACCGCCGAATTGGCGGCCGCCGATCCGGTGCAGAAGGAGATGCAAAAGGCGGTGGCGCGGGTGAACAAGCAATTGGCGCCCTTCGAGCAGATCCGCCGCTATCGCGTGCTGGGGCGCGATTTCAGCATAGAAGACGGCGAACTGACCGCCACCATGAAAGTGCGCCGCGCGCGCGTGATGGAGAACTTCCGCGAGAGCATCGACGAGCTTTACGCCGGCAAGGAAGTGTAAAGACGGCGCGGCCTTACTTCCCGCGGACTGCGCGGCTGGCATCCAAGGAAGAGCAGATCCTGGAGCGGTTGCGCCCGGTGATGCCTTCCATGAGTGCGCACCATGTGCAACATGGGCCCATCTTCCTCCCGGAAAACAATGTGCATGTTGGATCTGCCATAGTTCCCGTAGCCTGATCGTAAAGCGCGTCACAGCCAGGGTGCGCCGTGGATGAGCGCGGCTGTCCCGTTGGCCTTTATCGGGCCGCCGCGTCTCCAGGTTGGCGGAAGCTTAAGCTCCGAAATCAGGCTCAATTACTTCGCAAATCAGGTGCAATACAAGAAGTGGACTCAGAACTGGAAAAGGGATGTGAGCCTTACCGTGTCCCGTGCCGCGTCCAATATGCATGTGGCACCTAGGGACGGCTAAGCAATCGCGCACCGGTTGGGGGTTCAGGTGTATGCGTATCATCGTCACCTCCCGCCCGCTGGGAAGGAACAGGTGAAACTTGAACTGGCTGATTCGCCATCCAACCCGTTGTTGCTGCATCCGTATCGTGAAAATTGAGCCGAGATTCTGAAACAAACTCAGCGGTTGCGCAATCCAACTCATTGAATCCATCCGACAATTGCCGGAGCTGGATAATCTTGTCCGTTGTTCTCTTGATTCGTCTGTAATCCTGCTGCCGTGCTAGGTACTCTCGCAGTTGCCGCAATAGGCTGGCGGCGCCCAGATCAATGGCCGAAAGCACGTTTTCATAGGCTGCGTCTCGCTCTTGGGCTAGTCGCTCCAATTCCACCTCAATCTTCAAATCACGGATCCTCCAGCAAGATACTCTGGCTCGATCTCAAAGACATCGGTCAGACGGTTTCGTAAATTCGGCGCCCTCCTGACGAGTCGAATTGCCATCTTGTTCTCGGCCAGCAGTAATAATTGGCTGCCGTCCTGGAGCAAGAACGGCGAGTGGCGGTCGAGTGAGTCTATCACCTCTGGAAGCCATTGATCGATATGAACTACGCCTATTGATCCTTCGCGTGATAGTGGCAAATCCTGTTGACGTAAGTCGGAAATCGTTCCCGACGTGACGGTCGCATCTAATTGGACGTCAATCTCAGCTCGCAGATCGGCTTCCACAAGCTTGGCAAGGTGCAGGTCGCATATCAAAAGATAAATAGCAGGGTGTTGGCGCCCTGCAGCGGCAATAATTCTTACCAGACGGAAAGGCGTAATATGATCAAAGTCGCTCATGCCGTCATTTAAGAACTTCCGCGAGAGCAGGATGGACTCTAAAGTAGTCCCGACCGACCTTTGAGTACTCAAGCACTTGGCGATTGACGAGCAGCTCTCTTGAAGTTGAGTCCACAGTGGAGAATCGTTTCTCCCGCTGGAGCCGTTGAATCAGTCGCCGCTGAGGAACACCCAGACCAGCGAGATAGCGATTGCCGAGTTGACGTATGGCTGCTAGCACATGTCTGCGTGCGATGCGGTCCTTGGCATCCCGATAGGCATATTGTGCGGCTGATTGAGCGAGAGCTAGCAAATCCCTTAGCACGCCACCTGAGAACTGGCAGATTTCGTTCATGGATGTGGCGCTCATCAGTTGCATGGCTCCGCGGCGCTTCAGAATATCCCTGAGGAAACCAGACTCGTTCGGATCGGCGGCGGCTGCGGGAATATGCTTGACTAGGTCGAAATAGTCCTGCAGAAACCGGGTTTTGTCGTACCACAACAACAGCGGCGCGGCAACGATCATCGTAATTTTCAACCCGCGGACTGCTCGCAAATCCTGCTCGACGAACTCGCGGAATCGGACTGGCTCTATCAGCCGATCTAGGCCGTCCACAATGACTGTTACTTGCTTCTTATGCTCCTCAAACGGAAGAAGAACCTTCCCCAACAAGGCCGACACTTCTGAAACCTTTTCCTTGATTTCCGGATATCTAGGTTTCATCAGACCGGGGATATCAACACGATAGCCATCGTCTCCATCATAGTAATCATTGGGGTCATCCTGATGCCATTCGGTCTTGCCGAGGCCCAACTCGCGAAGTTTGTCATAAGCTGCCTCAACCGCTGGTTGTGGCTCCCCAAGCATCTTCCGATGACGAGAGAATAGTCGCAGCCCTATGGCCGCCAGCATGGCCCCGGGGTTCGTTTCCGAAAAATCTGTGAACTCCACGGCATCAATAAACAAGTTTACGGTGTCTTTGTAGCGTTTGAGTCGATCCCGTGTTAACAATAGCTCCGTAGTTTTGCCCGATCCGATTCCGCCGACCAGCGCCATCTGGGCCCCGGCCTGCAGTTCGGCCATACTAGCGAATGCTTCGTGTATTGGCGGCTCTTCTGGATCGCGCGGGTCGAATTTGGGAGTGACGATAAGATCCCGTTGGATGACCGAACCGCTCAACGCGATTGGATTGAGGCGTTCCAAAAACGGCCGGTAAATCTGCCTTCTGTCGAAGATGGGCGTATCAGCCGATTTAACCGATTCCATGGGTACTGGTGGTTAGTATACGCCAAGCGGCCCAGCCTTGGGGCACATGAATCGGACAGACTGCCCTGGCTCAGAGGGAAACGCCTTTCTCCCTAAACTGAGCGTCCATTAACGTCAATTGGTTCGACTTCGCGAAGTTACGAGTAAAACGCATCATTAGCCTTAGCGCCGCGGTGAACCAAATTCTTGAGCACGACTTCCCGCAAATCCGAATTCATCATGTGCCTCACTAAATGCGGCATCGGGATATTACCCAACCGAAAGAAGGATTCGGCGCGCAGCCTCGACGCGCATGGACCGTATTAGCCTGCGATCAGGCGAGCGATTGGATGAACGGACGCCAAGCCCGCGGTTTGCATGAAGTGCCGACCGTGATTTGACGGCAGCTGATGTGGTGATTTACCAGGAGGGGGAAACTGCCCATTGTAGAGGTGATGCACGTCCCACTTGCTTTTTTGACAGCCCGATCGGGACGCGCATGGTCCGGGAACTGGTGCTTGGGCGATTTTTTTTGGCAGCCATGGCTGAGAAGCGGCGCGCACCGTGATGAAGTTTGGTTTCGGGACGTTCAGTGCGCAGGCTGTTTTGGCGTGGCATCACTCCGAGAATGGGGCGCCGCGCCGGGTGCTGGCGAATGCTCAGGGCAGGACTCCGGTCCTGCGGCCGGCATCCACGTCGGCTCGCTGGCACTCAGGTACGCCGTCTCATAACCGAAGAGCGGGTCCTGGAGGACCCGAGCAGATCTGGGGATCTGCCCCACCGCTCTAGCCTAGCTTGCGTCACGTACAGACCTACTCTTCGCGGAGGGCTGTCATGGGATCCACGCGGGTGGCCTTCCGCGCCGGCAGATCGCTGGCCAGCATGGCGGCCAAAACCAGAATGCCGGCCACTGCCGCATAGGTGGCGGAATCGGTCGGGCTGACATCGTACAATTCCGCCCGCAACAGTTTCGTCAACAGGGCCGCCGCGGCGACTCCCAGTGCGAGGCCGCCCGCCACCAGCCGTCCGCTTTCCACCCAGATCATTTTGCGAATCTCGCGCGCCGATGCACCCAGGGCCATGCGGATGCCCATCTCGTGTGTGCGGCGCGATACCGCGTAGGCCATCACACCGTACAGTCCGACCACTGCCAGCAGAAGAGCGAGTCCGCCGAAGAACGCGAAGACGGTGGTGAAGAATCGCTCCTGCCAAATGGAGTTCGCCATTACATCCTTAAGGTTCATCATCCGGCTGATGGCTATGCCGCGATCGATCTGGGCCATCCGCGCGCGAATGGCTTTCGCCGGATCGGCGAACCCTGCGCCGGTGCGCACCAGGTAGGCCAGACTGGAGAATTCGAATTCGCCGTTGGGCAGATAGACGCTGTGGTGTCCTGGTTCCCGCAGGCTCTGGTTGCGCGCCTCTCCTACTACGCCGATGACCGTATGCCACGGCTCGTTCCACTCGGGCGGTCCATAGCGCACGCGCTTCCCGACGGCGCTTCCATTGGGCCAATAGCGTTTGGCGAGCCCTGCATCCAGGATTGTGACCAGCGGTTGCTTGGCGTCGCTCTCTTCAAAATCGCGGCCTTCCAGAATCGGAATTCCCAGGGTGCGGAAGTATCCGGGAGTGACCACCACGTGATTGATCATGGGCGCATCTTTCAAGCTCAATACCGGAGAGCCTTCGGCCGTGAAACTGCGGCCCCAATTATCGAGCAGTGGGACGGCGCTCGATCCGGCGATGGAAATGACGCCAGGCAAAGAGGCAATCTCCTGCCGGATGCGCCGCGCCAACTGCAACGACGCTTTTCCGTCATAGCGACTGGAGACCGCGGTGGTCTGAAACGTCATCACGTTTTCCGCATGGAAGCCGGCATTCACCCGATTGAGTTTCCAGAATGTCTGGACCATCAGCCCGGCCCCTACCAGCAACAGCATGGACATGGCGACTTCGGCGACGAGCAGAGCGCGGCGCAGGCTGGCCGCCGCACCGCCCGACGTGTTGGTACGGCCGCCCTCCTTCAGGGTTTCCACCAGCTTCAGACGCGACGCCGAGAATGCCGGCACCATTCCGGCCAGGATGCCGGTGCCGGCCGTAACGGCCACCACGAAGGCCAGCATGCGCAGATCTGGAGTGAACTGGATCCAGCGCGGAAGTTGCTCAGGAACTAGCGACAGCAGCGCGGGAATCGCGGCCCAGGCCAGTGCTATGCCGGCCAGCGCGCCGGCCGCGCCGAGCATTACGCTCTCCACTACAAACTGGCGCATCAGCCGCGCGCGCGAAGCGCCCAACGCTCCGCGGATGGCAACTTCCCTGGCGCGCGCCGAAGCCTTGATCAGCAGCAGGTTGATGGTGTTGGCACAGGCGATCAGGAGGACGAAACCAACCGCGCCCAAAAGTGTGAGCAGCACCGGCCGCATCTGCCCAGTGTCGCGGACGCGGTAAGGCGAGACGTTCACTGTTTGCCCGTAGGTTTCGGTGGGATGCTGCTGGCTGATCCGGGCCATGATGGCGCGCAGATCTTCTTGTGCTCGCAGTGGCGAACTGCCCGGCCGCAGGCGGCCGATGCCTTCCAGACCGTGGTCCATGCGCGTGTTGTATTTCGGGTTGATCTGCAGGGGCACCCAGAACTCCGCGATTTCCGGGAAGTGAAAGCCTTCCGGCATGACACCGATCACGCGCGTCTGGTCGGAACCAATGGTGATCGTTTTCCCCAGAATCTCCGGGTCTGCGCCATAGCGGCGCCGCCACAGATCCTCGCCCAGCACTACTACGTGCGGACCGTTGAAGCGCTCCTCTTCCACGGTGAAGGTTCGCCCCAGCAGCGGCCGCACACCGAGTACGCGGAACAGCGAAGCGGTTCCGAATCCGGCCGGAATACGCTCGGCATCCGTATCGCTGACCAGCGTGAAGAGGCCGCGGCCAAAGAGCGCCAGGTCTTCGAGAGATCGGTTGTCGCGGCGGAAGTCCAGGTAGTTGGGATAGGCCACCACGCGGCTTAAGGACTGGCGGTCGGCGACCTCTTCCACGTAGACCAGCCGATCCTGCGCCGGATACGGCAGGGGACGGAGCAGAAGGCCATCGACCAAAGTGAACACGGTGGTGGTGGACCCGATGCCGAGCGCCAACACCAGAATGGCAGCGGCGGCGGACAGCTTCTGCCTGCGCATGGTGCGCAGGGCGTAGACGACATCCTGGCGGATCATATGATAGTGCTCCTTAGGCGCGTCGCAGAGGACGCCCAGATACATGGAAGCGAGGGCGGCAAAGCCGGGGCGTTCACGAAGTCGGCGCGCGGCCACCAGACAGATCTCCCGGCTGAAGTGGTCGCGAAACTCGGCTGGGTAGAGGCACAGCAGGCCGCGAAACAATACCAGGGCTGGAGTTTCGTGGGGCATGGTTAAAGCCGCTTGGGCACCAGCCCGGCGGCGCGCGCGTCGGCCAGCAGCCGTTCCAGGCGGCGAGCTTCGGCAATGGCGACCTTGCGCCCGAAGGTCGAGATGCGGTAGTAGCGGCGGCGCTCGTCGTCGTTCTCGGGGTCGGGCCGCTCGTCGAGTTCCTCGATCAGGCCGTCCTCCATCATGCGGTGGATGGCGCTGTAAAGTGAACTGGGCCGCAGAACGAGCTGGCCCGCGGTGCGGGCGGAGATATCCTGCAGGATGGCGTAGCCGTGGCGCTCGCGGTCTGAAACGGCCACCAGGATATGGAATACGTCTTTGTGGAGCGGCAGGAGATCTTCCGGCCGCGGATCTTTTGCCATGAAGATAACTATACCATATATTAGTATACTTTAAAATGGTATACTAAGTACTGAAAATGTCAAGTGAAGGGATGGCTACGGATGCGGTGGTGCCGGGACGGGTTTCTCTGCCGCTTCCTTCGGTTTAGCGATGGTGGCCAGGCTTTGCACGTTGAACCTCTGGTAGTCCGAATAACGCGTCACTTCGTTTACTTTGAAACCTTTCAGCAACAGCACGCGTGCGCCCACATGCGCCTCTTCGTATGTGGGAAGCCAGACTTCGTTATTTACGAACGCCTGCTCGAAAACGAAACTCGTGCCTCTCTGCAGATTGGCGAGCAGCCCGCCGCCTATTTTCATGTCGCCCACGAAGTACGCCTCTAACCGCGCGACGCTGAGGGCCTTCTCGTCAATCCACACGACCCCGGCCAGTTTCTGCGCAACGCTCTCTTCAAGTTTGTGCGGCTTGAACTCGGGATTCGGCTCGAAATCGAAAACCAGCATGTCCTGGCCGCGGAAGCGCTCGCGGCGCGGATTCACAAACCGGCAGGCGCGCAAGAAAACTTCGATCCCTGGATCTCCTTCGTTCTTTTCTTCCTTGCCCTGTTCCTCGTCTTTTTCTTGCTTGGCTTCTTTCTTAGCAGCGTGCCTTTGCAGTTCTTCAATGCGTTTTTTGCTCTTCTCGTTTTCTTTTTTCTGCTCTTCCTCACTCAGCGGCTTGCCGTCCTTCTGCACCAGGGTCGAGACCTCGTTGCCGTCCAGATAGAAGAAAGTGTACCGGTTCGTTTCGACCTTTTTCACTTTTCCGCTGCCGTCCAATTCCGTCTCTTCCTCCGTGCGCGTGCCGGCATAGTTCTCTGTGATTTTGCGGATGGTTTTCTGGTTCTCGTCAATTTTCTTAAAGAGCGCTTTCAAATCCGGCAATTGCACCTGCGACTTCTTGGGAAAATCGAAGACGCGCTCGGGCATGGCTCCATTTACCTCCGCGCGCATCACCGCCATCTGATAGGTGTCAGCGCCGCGCCGCAGCTCGATCTGATACGGCAGCCTGGCTCCGTCAACGGTGCGGTAGTCGCCGTAGAGCATCACTTCTTCCACTCCGCCGATGACCGCTTTTTCCTCCGCAATCAGATGCGTGGCCGCATCGAGATAGACCTGCCGCTTGATTCCATTCGCAGCGGTCACTTCGATTTGCCACGCGGCTTTGCCGCGCACCTGGGCGCGTCCCACCAGCGATAGCGCCAGCTTATTCTTTTTCAAATTGAGCAGGCGCACGTTGTAATACTGGCCGGCGGCTTCCAATTGCAAGCTCTCCTGCCCGAGAAACGTCGCGATTTCACCCGCGCCATTTTCGTGCCAGGCCGACTTGCCGTTGTACGCTTCAACCCAGATCTCGTCGCCTGCGACGAGTTCCGCATAGTATCGATTCGGCAATCTGGTATCAAACGTGAACGTGCCGGTTTTCCCGTCCGGGGCGCTGCGGAAGGTCCCTCCGATGGCCAACGTCCGTATACTCGAGACAGCCTTCGCGCCGCCGGCCGCCTTTATGTATTGGTCGATGATCTTGGCAACGTCCTCGGCGCGCGCAGGAGTTCCAAGAGCTGCGGAAAGCACCAGGGCGGCGAGGACCGGGAGAAGTGTGCACTTAGGCATCGATCAATATATATATTCAATAGTATATATCTGTCAAGTCGGCCCGCGCCGCCGAAACACGTCCTCCAAAACGATTATGGGACACTGAAATCTGCGCATGCCCGAATCTCCGGCCGCCGGGGTTTTTCGCCACTCCAACTTCCGCTTTTACCTGATGGCGCGAGTACTGACCACGACCGCATCGGAGATGCAGGCGGTAGCCGTGGCGTGGCAGGTTTATGCGCTGACGCATCGGCCGCTCGATCTGGGACTGGTTGGCCTGGCGCAGTTTCTGCCCGGCATCCTTCTCTTCCTCGTCACCGGCGATGTTGCGGACCGGTTCCCGCGACAACGTATTTTGCAGGTGAGTTGCGCCGGCTTTGCGTTATGCTCGCTGCTCCTGCTGGAGTTGACGCTGCACGGCGTCTCATCAGTATTCTTCCTGTATGCCGTACTGCTGGGGAACGGAACTGTGCGCGCCTTCAACGGGCCTGCCGGACAGGCGTTCCTGCCGCTGCTTGTGCCCGAGAAGATTTTTCCCAAGGCAGTGGCTTGGAACTCCTCGATTTTCCAAGCGGCCGCGATTACCGGGCCGGTGGTGGGCGGCTTGCTTTATGGCTGGACGGCCAGTCCGGCGCCGGTGTACTGTTGCGCGGGGATCGAGTACCTGGCGGCGCTGCTGGTGTTGGCGGGCATTCACATCCCGGCGGTTCAACAGAGGCGGCCGGCGCCGTCTTATGCGCTGGCCCTGGAGGGCTTGCGATACATTGGGCGCAGCCGCCTGATCCTGGGCGCCATCTCGCTGGACTTGTTCGCCGTGCTGTTGGGCGGCGCCGTGGCGCTCCTGCCCGTGTACGCGCGAGAGATTCTCAAGATAGGCGCATCCGGCCTTGGCATCTTGCGCAGCGCACCCGGGTTAGGCGCCATGGTCATGGCGCTGGTGGTGGCGCACTGGCCGCTGCGCCGGCATGCGGGCGCGATCATGCTGTGGTGCGTGGGTGGTTTCGGGGTGTTCACTATTGTTTTCGGGCTTTCGCGATGGCTGTGGCTTTCGCTGGTCGCGCTGGCCCTGATCGGCGCCTGCGATATGGTGAGCGTGGTGGTGCGCCATACGTTGATCCAGCTTTCCACGCCCGATGAAAAGCGCGGGCGGGTGAGCGCCGTGAACGTGGTGTTTATCGGGGCTTCGAACGAGGTGGGGCAATTTGAGTCGGGCTTAACCGCGCAGTGGTTTGGAGCGGTTCCCGCTGTGGTGTTGGGCGGATTGGGAACGATTGCTATTGTGGCGCTGTGGGCCTGGTGGTTTCCGGCGTTGCGGCGGGTAGATGCGCTGGCACAGCAGGAGCGGGCGTGAGGTGTCCTTCGAGAATGCTCGCCAGCAGTTCGGGAATTTCGTAAACTGCCGAATTCTTGAGGGCGGCGGCGTTGGCGCGGTAACGCTCGTATCGCGCCGGCGACAGCAATCCCGCGATGGCTGGGCCGAGACGCGTGAAGCTGCTCACCACGACGCCGACCTGCTGTTCGAGTATCCAATCCGCGTTGTAGCGCTCGTGCGCCAGCGTCCACGGGTTGCGCTCCACGATAACGGGCAGCCGCATGGCCAGCGCTTCGCTAATGCTGCCCGGGCCGGGTTTGCCGATGAAGAAATCGGCCAAGCGCATGTAATCAGGAACGTCGGTCGTGAAACCGGCGACGTGTACCGGCACGCGATGGCGCATGGCGCGCAGCTTCCGGGCGGCTTCTTCGTGTCGCCCACAGAGCAGGATCATCTGCACTTCGCGCTGGCTGCGATTGATGGCACGCGCGACCTTCACGGCATCCATGGAACCCTGCCCGCCGAACGACACCAGGGCGGTGGGCAGATCCGGGCGGAGTCCCAGCCGGGCGCGTTCGGCACCGCGGTCGGCATTGTAGTCGATCGACGGCAGCGCGTAAAACTTGGGATTTAATATCATGCCGGAAGTGCGCAAAATGCGGTTATCCGGATACCCCAGCGCACGCGCCTGAGCCACCGCGCGGCTGGACCCGCAGATCACGTATTGATCCTGGCGCTCGATCCAGAAGTGGGGAGGGTAGTCGGCGATGTCGGTGAGGATGGTGACCAGTGTCGCGGCGGGGCACACTTGCGCCAAGGCCTCTTTAATTGCCCGGTTATAGTGCGGGATCAGGGAGACGACCATGTCGGGCGGGTCCGGGCGCCAATGCGCGGCGAGCGCGCGTACCTCGGCGTCGTGGAAGATGCGGATGGCCAGGTGCATGGGTGGAATCAATTGCGCCGAGCCCAGCGTCCAACCGCGCCGCAGCATGATGTTGTAGACTTCCTGGAACGGAATGCCGGTCAGCTTGCGGATCACATCGATGGATTGCAAAAGGTCCTGGATGTTTCGCAGCCGCGTTTCCCAAGGGCGCTGTTGCTCGCAGATCACCGCGTCCAGAGCGGTTACCGCGGCGCGATGTCCGCCGCCGGAGTCTATATAGATGAGGTCAATCTTGCTCCGAAGCATCGCATTCGAGCCGCGGGTTTTAATTGATATGCCCAAGTTGGGGCACCGCGGGACTGCCGGCTTCCAGATGCTTGGTGAGAACCACGCCAGTGAACTGTCCGTCCGGCGCGCAATCGGGACGCGGCGAGTGACCGGCGTTGGCGCGCGCCGCCACCAGCGCGGGTCGGAAGGCCGTCAGAACGGGGCGGCCAATCCAGCACTGCGGCGTATCGAGGCTGAAAATCCAGGCTACCGTCAGCGCGGTGTCGAACGTATTCACCAGCGCCGCTACGTGGCCCGGCGTGATGCCCGGCCCCGATAGAATCCAGGGGATTTGGATTTCCGCGAGCGAGTTCTTGCCATGTCCGTGTGCGGTGCCGCCGTGATCCGAAGTCACCAGGACGTAGGTGGATTCGCGCGCGGCGAGCGCATCCAGCATATCCAGCACCTGTCCAATGTAGCCATCGGCAGCTTCAACCGCCCGATAATACTCCGAACTGTACCAGCCGTGCGCATGGCCCTCGTGATCGACATTATCCAGGTGGATGAAGGTGAGCGCCGGGCGGTTCTCCCGCCAGTAAGCGATGGCCGCCGCGGTGGTCTTGGCTGGGCCGCGCTCATGCTGCAACACATCGGGAGCTTCTTTCTCCAGCAGGTCGGCAAAACCGCCCCAATCGTGGAACACGGCAATCTTGCTGGTGGGGTAGGCGGCGCGCAGAACGCCGAATATGGTGGGGAATTTGCCGTCCGCGGCCCGGCAGACCGGCTGGAATTCCACCATATGGCGCAGCCAGCCGTTCGAGGTGATGCCGTGCTGGGCGGGCGAGGCGCCGTTGATGGCCGAAGCCCAGTTAGGACTGCTGAGTGTCGGCAGGACGCCGCGGGCCTCCAAGGTCCACGCGGCGCGTTCCATCAGTTCGCGCATGCGGGGCACGTGCGCTTTGGCCACGCCATCGACGCTCAATCCGTCCACACCGATGATGATGACGCGCGGGCCGGCCCAGGAGCCTGCCGGTTCAGCGCAGAGAAAGGGAACGCAGCCCAGCGCCAGAACAACCGGCAGCAAGCTTGTTTTGGGGCCCATACTATTATAGATAGACCAGAATTGCTGCGATAACGTTACGATGTGGTGAAAATTCAGCGTCCTGGAACCATTTTAACTAAAGTCAGGCGCTGTGGCGTACGCTTCGCAGCTTGCGTCACAGAAATCCTACGGAAGAGACCACCATCCCGAGCTCACGGTGATCGCCGGGCACGGAGAAGGTGCGATCGATGGTAATGGTCACGGTGGCGGTGGGACCGGCAGGCAGTTCCGGCGGGGATTTCAGCGTGTATGGCCCGGGCGCGTTATAGGTTTCAGCCGCCACAACGCGCCCATCCAACAGTAGTTCCACACGGCGCGCGGGCGCAGGATCGGGAATCGTGAAAACCACTGCAACCGGCAACGGCCGGGCGGGACTTTTCAGCACAACCACCGCACTGCCCGACATCCAGCGCCAGGCGCCGGCTTCGACATCATAAAGACCGCTCACAATTTGGTTGGCCGCCTCAGGCGCATTCATGGGCAGGTAAGAAAGCGTGGGATGCCGGTCGAGCACGATAGCGGCGCGAATGACGTCGATGGGCGCGCGCGAAATGTCGAAAGGCCGCAGTCCCTTAGTGGCCGTGGAATAGCCCGAGCGGGCTTCGAGTCCGATGAGTTGGAGGGGCAGTGATGCGCGAACGGTTTGCTGGGCGATGGGCGCAGTGGGCGCGGTGAATGCGATCGGATAGGCCAGTTGGCTGGACACCACAATATCGCCCGCGCGTAGAACCTGGCTGCGTTCGAGCGGGAGGCCGCCGTCAGACTCCAGGTAGAAACGCAGTCCCCATTCGCCATCGATGAAAACGCGATGGCCCGCGGCGGTGGGGCGGAGCTGGCGGGCGAAGCGGCGGTAGGCGTCCCAATGCTGATAATTCACGGTCGCCAGCGCCAGGCTGAGCGCCATTTGGGCGGCAGAGCCGAGCGCCAGCCAGCGCGGCCGCAAACGCGAGACCAGCAAAGCTATGGGAGCGGCCATTGGAAGCAAGTAGCGGGCCGATCCGGCGAAGAACAGCAGTACGGCTCCGCCGAAGAACAGCGCGATCCACGTTAGAAGAAAAGCGGTGTCGCGGTCGCCGCGCCGCTTCCAGGCTATGACCGCTGCGCCAGGCAACAAAACGGGAAACACCATAAAGCAGGCGTGCACCGCGAGCGCCACGGCGCTGCGCAGTTTCGCGGGGAGCGTCTGGAGACCGTAGCTGCTCATGTATCCGGCGGCGACCGCCACCGGCAAGGCGCCCGACGACCAGCGTTCGAACAATTGCCAGGCGAGAACGGTCGCCGGCGCGACCAGCGTGAGCAGCCAGGCGGTGCGGTCGCGGCGGCGATATATCCAGACGTAGACCCCCAGAATGGGCGTCAGGAAGACAGCCTGAAAAGCGCTAAGGGCCGCCAATATCATCGCCAGGGCGGCAGGGATCCATTTGCCTGCCACGAAGCAGGCGAGGGCGGCCATCCAGAAAGCAAGGAACGGCAGATCGGATTCGAGCGAATTGCCGTTGATCACGAATGCGGGCACCGCCAGAAACAACAGCGTGGCCCACATCGGTTGCGGCGAGAAGCGCTTGGCCAGCGACCACATCGAAAGGGCCGCTACGAGCGAGAACAGGATGTATGCGGCGTGAAATGGTACTTCGCGGATATCGCCGAGCGCGGCCAGCAGCATCGCCAGGAACCACGCGTTTAAAGGCGGGTGCGGGAAGCCGCGCAGGTCCACACGGTCTCCCAGGAAAACGTACTGGCCGTGGTTGGGATGGAGGGGATCGATTTGGGCGTGTTCCGCGGCCGCCAGGTAGTAGGGGTCGTCGCCCTGAATCGCCTGGTTGAGGAATGGCAGGCGGATGAGGAGTACGACAGCCAGCAGTAAGGCGACGGACCAGAAACCGCTCCCTGACGGCCGCGGCTCAGCTACGCCGGGGGCGTCCATTTGAGGACCGGTTTGCGCGCGGCCTTCACTTCATCGACGCGGCTGGTGCGAGTGGAGTGGGGCGCGGTCTTCACCGTTTCCGGCTCGGTTTCGATTTCCTTCGCAATCGAAATCATGGCGTCGATGAACAGGTCCAGTTCCAGTTTGCCTTCCGTCTCGGTAGGCTCGATCATCATGGCGCCGCGTACGATCAGCGGGAAGCTTACCGTATACGGATGGAACCCGTAATCGATCAGGCGCTTCGCGATATCGCCCGTGCGCACGCCCAGGCGCGCCTGGCGTTCGTCGCTGAAGACCACTTCGTGCATGTTGGGCAATGCGTATGGCAGATCGAAAAAAGGCTCCAGCGCTTTGCGGATGTAGTTGGCGTTGAGCACGGCGTCCATGGTGGCGGCGCGCAATCCGTTGCCGCCGTGCGCCAGGATGTAGGCCAGCGCGCGCACCAGCACGCCGAAGTTCCCGTAGAAGGCTTTTACTTTGCCGATGGAGAGCGGCCGGTCGTAATCGAAGTGCCAAAGATCGCCCGCGCGCTTGAGGCGCGGCACGGGAAGGAACGGCTCCAGATGTTTTTTCACGGCCACTGGGCCGCCGCCGGGGCCGCCGCCGCCGTGCGGCGTAGAGAACGTCTTGTGCAGGTTCAGGTGCATGACGTCCACGCCGAAATCTCCCGGTCGCGCGATGCCCACCAGCGCGTTCATGTTGGCGCCGTCCATGTAGAGCAACGCGCCCTTGCGGTGCAGGACTTCGGCCGCCTCGATGATGCGCGATTCGAAAACGCCCAGGGTGTTGGGGTTGGTGACCATTAGGCCAGCCACGTCTTCGGTAACGGATTTTTCGAGTGCTGCCAGATCGAGCAGGCCGTGTTCGTCCGAGCGGATGTTCTCGACCACGTAGCCGGCGATAGCGGCTGTGGCGGGGTTGGTGCCATGCGCGGAATCCGGAATCAGAATCTTCTTGCGCGGGTTGCCTTGCTGCGCAAGCAGAGCGCGAATGAGCAGGATGCCGGTGAGTTCGCCGTGCGCGCCGGCCGCGGGCTGCAGCGTGACGGCGTCCATGCCGGTGATTTCGAGCAGCGCGGATTCCAGATGCGCCATCACTTGCATAACGCCCTGCGAGAGCGATTCGGGCTGGTAAGGATGCGCCCAGGCGAGCCCTTCGGTGCGCGCGACCAGTTCATTCACGCGTGGATTGTACTTCATCGTGCAGGATCCGAGCGGGTACATGCCGTGGTCGATGGCGTAGTTCCAGGTGGAGAGGCGCGTGAAGTGGCGGATGGCTTCCACTTCGCTGACCTCGGGGAAGCCGGCGATTTCGGCGCGCACGTTTTGCGCACCTAGCGCGGCTCGCGGGTCGACTGCGGGCACATCCAGGGCGGGGAGCTGGTAGGCTTTCTTGCCGGGGGAACTGCGCTCGAACAGGAGCGCTTCGTTGGGCGAGATGTGGGAGCGGACTTTTTTAATAGGCATCAGTGCACGTTGCGAATGGCGGGTCCTGGAGGACCCGCGCAGGACTGGAGTCCTGCCCCACGATGCAATTGGGTCAGCATTGGCAGACCTCCGCCAGTTTGTCCATTTCATCGCGCCGCGTCATCTCGGTGGCGCAGAGCAGCATCGCGTCGGGTAGCTCGGGGTAGAAGCGGCCTAGCGGCAGGCCGCCGATGATTTTTTTGGCGAGCAGGGCGGCGTTAATCTCATCCGGGGAACGGCCTCCGGTTGAAACCACGAATTCGTTGAAGAACGGCCCATTGAATCGCGGCTTCAATTTACCCGCCAGGTAATGCGCCTTCGCCAGGTTCTGTTCCGCCAGTTCGCGCAGCCCCTGCTTGCCGTAGACGCTCATGAAAACGGTAGCCATCAAGGCGATCAGCGCCTGGTTGGTGCAGATATTCGAAGTCGCCTTCTCGCGCCGGATGTGCTGTTCGCGCGTAGCCAGTGTCAAACAAAACGCGCGATGGCCGTGCGTATCCGTGGTCTCTCCGACCAGCCGGCCCGGCATCTGGCGGGCGAACTTTTCGCGTGTGGCGATAATACCCGCATACGGTCCGCCATAGCTCGGCGAAATGGCGAACGATTGTAATTCGCCGGCAACAATATCGGCGGCAGGCGGTTCCAGAATGCCCAGCGACACGGCTTCGGTGAATCCCATCACCAGCAGGGCACCCTGGCGATGGGCAATTTCGGCCGCACGCCCGACATCCTCCACCACGCCGAAGAAGTTGGGCGATTGCACAACCACAGCCGCGGTCAGAGCGTTAAGCTTGCGCTCCAGATCTTCGAGATCGGCCATGCCAGTCTCGGCGTCGTACTCGAAAACCGTGATGGGCATTCCCTGGTTCTTCGCGTAAGTCTGCAGCACTTCCTGATACTCGGGGTGCACGCTGCGTGCTACCAGCAGCCCGCCTTTGCTGGTGAGGCGCGCGGACATCAGGGCAGCCTCGGCCAGCGCGGTCGAGCCATCGTACATAGACGCGTTGGCCAGGTCCATGCCGGTGAGCTGGCAGATCATGGTCTGGAATTCAAAGATGGTAGTGAGAGTGCCCTGGGAGATCTCCGCCTGATACGGCGTGTACGCAGTGAGGAACTCGCCGCGCGCAACCACCGTATCCACCAGTACCGGCCGGTAATGCCGGTACACGCCCGCGCCCAGAAAGCTGGCGTAGGCATTAGCGTTCTCGTCGCCGCGGCGGCGGAAGTAATCGACAATTTCGTATTCGGAAATTCCCGGTGCGAGATCCAGCGGCCGCTTTAGCCGCGCCTCCTGCGGAAGATGGGCGAACAACTCTTCGGGGTTTTCCACGCCGCAGGCATCCAGCATCTCGCGGCGTTCGGAGTCAGACTTCGGAAGATAGCGCAAAACCTTATTTTTCGGCTCCTATATAGGTTTGATACTCGACGGCGGATAGTAGATTCGCCAACTCGCCGGGATTGCTCAGCCGGACTTTCACCAGCCACGCGGCGCCGTGCGGATCTTCGTTGAGCTTCTCCGGCGCATCGGCCAGCGCCTGGTTGGTCTCAACCACATCGCCCGAGACCGGCGCATAGATATCCGACACGGCTTTCACCGACTCGACCGAGCCGATGGTTTTTCCCTGATCCACGTGTTGCCCGGACTTCAAAGTCTCTCTGCCGTACTTGAAATCCACATAGACGATGTCGCCGAGTTCATGCTGGGCGTGATCGGTAATGCCGATGGTGCCCGTCTCGCCTTCCACGTGCACCCACTCGTGTTCCTTCGTGTAGCGGTAGTCTTCGGGATACATTATTTGGCTCGTTTGTAGAATGGCGTTTCCACGGTGACGGCGGCCACCGGCTGGCTGCGAATGACGACTTCGATGGCGCGGCCGATTTGGGCCTGCGCCACGGGCAAATAACAAAGACCGATGTTTTTGTTCAGGGCGGGAGCGGGCGAACCGCTGGTCACCCAGCCGGCCGGCTCGCCATCCACACGCACTTCGTAGCCATCGCGGCCGATGCCGCGGCCGCACATCTCGAATCCGATGAGCTTGCGCCGGATACCCTGTTCCTTCTGCTTCACCAGCGCGCCGCGGCCCACAAAATCGCCTTTATCGAGCTTTACGATCCACCCCAGATCGGCTTCCCAGGGCGTAATGGAGGCGTGGATTTCGTGGCCGTAAAGAGCCATCTTGGCCTCCAGGCGCAGCGTGTTGCGCGCGCCCAGTCCGCAAGGTTTGATGTCGAATTCCTGGCCGGCGTCCATGATTTCGTGCCACACGCGCGGGCCTTCCGCGGGGGAGACATAGATCTCGAAACCATCTTCGCCGGTGTAACCTGTGCGCGAGATGCGGGCCGGCGTGCCGGAAACTGCGCCATCGATGAACCAGTAGTAACGAATGGCGGCGAGATCCGCCGCAGTGAGTTTCTGCAAAGTCGCGCGCGCGTTAGGACCTTGTACGGCGATTTGCGCGTAATCGTCGCTCGACAGGCGCACCGTGGCTCCGACGCGATTGTGCGCGCAGATGTGCTCGTAGTCTTTTTCCTGGTTGGATGCGTTCACGCACAGGAAATAATGATCGTCGGCGACCTTGTGGACCAGCACGTCGTCGACGAATCCGCCGTGTTCGTAGAGCACGCCAGCGTACTGGATTTGGCCCGTCTTAAGCCGCGCGGCGGCGTTGGTGGTGACGGAATCGGTCAGTTGCAGCGCGGCCGGACCGGTGATATCGATCTCGCCCATATGGCTGACGTCGAAGGCGCCCACGCTGCGGCGCACGGCCAGGTGTTCTTCCACCAGCGAAGAGTATTGGACGGGCATGTCCCAGCCGCCGAAATCCACCATTTTGGCGTTCATCGAGCGGTGCACGGCATTGAGGCAGGTGGCTTTCAGGGTAGCGGCGGCGGGCATCAAATTGGTACTGTAGCACGGGTGTCAAATTGGGGGATAAGTGCTTCACTAAACGACAACGATACCGGCGGTCCAGGCCCTTACCGCCAGCGTTCGCTCGTCCTGCGTGATAAGGACGCAACCGTTTTGGGCGGCGAGTTCGATCAAGCCCGTGTCGACGATTCCAATGTCAGGCAGTCGATTTCTCAATTCCTGGCGGCTCGCCACATCCAGCAGGCGAACAAGTTGCTCGTCAAGCCTCCACTGGATCAGCAGGTCGAAGCATCGCGCTTTCCATTCGCGTGTCAGAGCCGAAGCGAGAGGCGTAACATGTTGGCAACGAATTTTCAGGGCAATGTGTCTTCCTCCGGACCGAGCGTCGCGTCCTTGCGCGCGGTACCAGCCTCACACTCGAAACTCCTGCAGATTCTGCGAGCCCAGCCAATTGATTCCATTGACGTGGCACACCCTGAAAAGGACTCTGGATCTGCCTATCGGGGTTCGAATCCCTGCCTCCCCGCCAACTCCGGCCCGCGGGTACCATAGAAGATATGGTGATCGGTGTCCCCCGGGAGAGTTTTCCCGGTGAGCGGCGCGTCGCGCTGGTGCCTGCCGTTCTTCCCAGCTTGATGAAGGCCGGTTTCCAGGTAGCCATCGAGGCCGGCGCGGGAGTGTCCGCCGGTTACCTGGACGCCGAATACGCCGCCAAAGGCGCCCAACTCGTGCCTGCCCGTGCCGAGGTCTTTCAGCTGGCCGACGTGGTGGTCCAGGTGCTTTGCCATGGCTCCAACGATCGCACCGGCAGCGCCGACCTGCCCTTGCTCCACGCCGGCCAGACACTCATCGGATTCGTCCGCCCGCTCGGACAGATCGAAACTATCCGCGAGATCGCGGCCACCGGCGTGACGTCGTTTTCCATCGAACTGATGCCGCGCATCACCCGCGCGCAAAGCATGGACGCACTCTCGTCGATGGCTACCATTTGCGGCTACAAAGCGGTTCTGCTGGCGGCCGACCGGCTACCCAAAATGTTCCCCATGCTGACCACCGCCGCCGGCACCATCACCCCTGCGCGCGTGTTCGTGATCGGGGCGGGCGTGGCCGGATTGCAGGCCATCGCCACCGCCCGCCGGCTGGGCGCGGTGGCTTCGGCCTACGACATGCGCGCCGCCGCCAGGGAACAGGTGCTCAGCGTCGGCGGACGCTTCATCGAACTTCCCATTCAGGTAGCCGATGCGCAAGACGCCCGCGGCTACGCCAAGGCGCAGGACGAGACATTTTATAAACGCCAGGCGGAACTGCTCGGCGATCAAGTGGCCCAGAGCGATGTAGTGGTCGCCGCCGCCGTCGTGCCAGGCAAGAAGTCGCCCGTGCTGATCACGCGCGAGATGCTGCACCGCATGTCGCCCGGCTCGGTGGTGGTGGATCTGGCGGCCGAGCGCGGCGGCAACTGCGAAATCACCCGCGCCGGCGAAGTGGTCGAGGAACAAGGCGTCGCGGTATTGGGGTCCATCAATCTGGCGAGCACGGTTCCCTATCATGCCAGCCAACTTTACGCGCGCAATGTCACGGCGTTTTTGCTGCATCTGTTCCGAGACGGCCGGCTGCAAACCGATTCCAGCGACGAAATCACCCGTGAAACCCTGGTGACGCAAGGGGGCGAAATTGTGAATCCGCGCGTGCGCGAGTTCTTTCGTTAGTGGGGCAGGAGTCCACGCCTGCGGTGGGTCTCCAGACCGGCCCGAAACACAGGAGGAAATTTGCACGACATCATAGCGAGCCTCTACATATTCATCCTGGCCGCCTTCGTCGGCTTTGAAATCATCCGCCGCGTCTCGCCGCTGCTGCACACGCCGCTGATGTCGCTCACCAACGCGCTCGATGCTATCGCCGTAGTAGGCGCCATCATCCTGGCCGGCGAGCACAAGAGCAGCCTCGCCGCGGTGCTCGGCGGTATCGCCATCGTGGCCTCCACCAGCAACCTGGTCGGCGGATTCATCATCACCGACCGCATGCTCAAGATGTTCAAGTCGAGCAGGCCCAAGAAGCCATGACCACCGTCATCGAGTGCACGTACCTGATATCGGCGGTGCTCTTCATTCTCTCGCTCAAATGGATGAGCTCGCCCAGTTCCGCGCGGCGCGGCGTTTGGGCCGGCGAGTTGGGCATGCTGCTGGCCATCTGCGCCACCCTGCTGCACCACGGCATCGTCGATTACAGAACCATCGCCATCGCCCTTGTGCTGGGCGTCCTCATCGGCGTACCGCTGGGCCGCGTGCACATGACCGCCGTCCCGCAGCGCACCGCGCTCAGCCACGCCTTCGGCGCTCTCTGCGTGTCGCTGGTGGGCACGGCGGAATACTATCTGCGCGCCCCGCACGTGCCCACCTTCATGATGGCAGTGCTCTCGATGGAAGTGATCCTGGGCAGCCTGACCTTCACCGGCAGTCTGATGGCCGCCGGCAAGCTGCAGGAACTGCTGCCGCAGCGCCCCATCACGTATAAAGGACAGAACGTCGTCAATCTCTCGTTGCTGGCAATTTCAGTGGTCGTGGCTGTGCTGCTGGTCGTCGATCCTGGCCACACGCGCCTGTTTCCGCTGATCATCATCATCCCGCTGGTCTTCGGTGTGCTGATGATCGTCCCCATAGGCGGCGCGGACATGCCCACCGTGATCTCGCTGCTCAACGCCTACGCCGGTCTCTCCGCCTCGGCCATGGGATTCGTCCTCGATAGCAAGCTGCTGATCGTCGCCGGCGCGCTGGACGGCTCTTCCGGTTTCATTCTGTCCGTGATCATGTCGAAGGCCATGAACCGCTCCTTCACCAACGTGCTGTTCGGCGCCTTCGGACAGGTGCAGGCCGCGGCCGTGGGCACGCACGAAGCCCGCGCCGTGCGCAGCGCCACCGCCGAGGAAGCGGCCGGCATCCTGGGCGCGGCCAATACCGTCGTGGTGGTTCCGGGATATGGCATGGCCGTGGCGCAGGCGCAGCACAAAGTGCGCGAGTTTTACGATGCGCTCACCAAGCGCGGCGTGGACGTGAAGTTCGCCATCCACCCCGTCGCCGGGCGCATGCCCGGGCACATGAACGTGCTGCTGGCCGAAGCTGATATTCCCTACGATAAGCTGCTGGACATGGATGCCATCAATGCCGACTTCCCGCAGACGGATGTCGCGCTGATCATCGGCGCCAACGATGTGACCAATCCCGCCGCGCGCACCGATGCGTCCAGCCCCATCTACGGCATGCCCATTCTGGATGTAGACAAGGCCAAAACCGTAATGGTGATCAAGCGCGGCATGAGTCCGGGCTTCGCGGGTATCGACAACGAACTGTACTACCTGAACAAAACCCTGATGCTTTTCGGAGATGCCAAGGCCGTCGTAGGAGATCTGGTCCGGGAACTGGCAGCCGCTTAACTTGTGGCGCAGGCACCCAGTCATGCCTCAATCCCCTTCCGCCTTTCCCGTGGATATCACCGTCCCCGCGCCGTCCTTCAGCCCGCGCCCAATCGAATTTACCGGACTACAGGCGGTCGGGCCAGCCGGCGCAGACAAGGTGCGGGCGATTGCCGGGGAAGGATGGCGCCACCATCGTGACGGCCGTGAACGGTCCCGCTGTGGCCGTCGTCCAGGAGCCAACGCCGGTGTTGCGCGCACCACTTGATGGATCGAAATGGGTCGTCGCCAACGGACTCTCGAATCCCGACCATCGCCCCTCGTTCGCGCCGGTCGACGGCAGGGTTCGAATCGCCCCGCGCTTCGCCATCGACTGGGTCCGCCTGGGCTCCGACGGGCGGGTCGCGGACGAAAAGACGGTCCTCCCGAGAACGCCGGCAGCAACGCGCTGGGCACTATCGGACACTTGACGATCGGGCGGCGCTGGATACCGGCCGCGCTTGGCGGCCCAAGACCAAGGCGGCGCCGGTTATTCATCTATCCAACGGGTGCGGCCGGCACGTCCATCCAGGCGCGTGCCGCCGCGCTGGCCAGTTCCGCATCCAGGATCTGCAGTTGCCGCAGGCCATCCACAAATTGCGGATACTCGACCGGCGCGGCGGGATCATCCACGGATCGGTAGAAGCGCCGGAATACCTGTTTGAACGTATCGTCGTAGCCTTCGCTGTGCCCGCCGGGAAGATCCGCATACGGACGCGCCCCAGCCAGCAATAACGAAGGGTCCTTGATAATTATCTCGTTCGGAGTGTTCCGGTGCCCGATCCACAATTCGTCCGGCCGCTCCTGGTTCCATGCCACCGACGCCTTGCTGCCGTATATCTCCATGCTCAGACCGTTCTTGCGTCCGGCGTTCACCTGGCTGGCGGTGAAGGCGCCGCGCGTGCGCCCGCCCATGCGGAATACCACCGCGCCAAAATCCTCGGTGTCGATCGGCACTTCGTCGTAATCTTCCGGGTTGAGGGTCTTGCCGGCGAAGGTCTCGATGGATTGCTTGGGCCGCTTGCGCGTCTTGTGAAATGTCTGCAGATCGGCGCATACCGACGTGATGCGCTGCCCGGTCACATGCTCCGCCATATCGCACCAGTGCGAGCCGATATCGGCCATGCAGCGCGACGGACCGTTGCGTGTGGAATCGATGCGCCAGTTCCAGTCGGTGTCATACAGCAGCCAATCCTGCGAGTACGTGCCTTGCACCACCAGGATCTCGCCCAACGCGCCCGCCTCGCGCATGCACCGCATCTGTTGCACCATAGGGTAGAAGCGCAGGTTGTGGAACGTGCAATTGCGCAGGTTCTTCTGCCGGGCCAGCGCCACCAGTTTCCGGGCATTCTCCGCCGAGGTCGACAGCGGCTTTTCGCAGATCACGTGCTTGCCGGCGTTGAGCGCATCGGTCACCATCGGCAGGTGCAGCGCGTTCGGCGTGCACACGTGGACCACATCCACTTCTGGATCGTCCAGAATCAGGTGGTAGTCGCTGGCGGTCTTATCGACGTGGAACTCTTCACCCAGCCGGCGGGCTTTCTCCTTCTGGCTTTCGCCGATGGCGTAGACCTGCACGAAACCCAGGCGGCGAATCCCTTCCAGGTGGACGCGGCCTACGAAGCCCGTGCCGAACACCGCAGCCTTCAAACGATGCATCATAAGTTAATTGCCTCTTTTCTGAAGCGTCTAATTTAACGCAAATACTGATAGATTGGTATGGAAGATGTTGGTCCGCATCCGCTTTGGAAAAGGTTCAAAAGTGGAGCGAGAAGGGCCCAAGAACCGGCGGGTGGCAATGGCCTTCGCCTCCTTCCTCACGCCCGCGGCGGTGATGGCCGCCGCACTGGGCACCTGGCGCCTGGCGGAAGACGTCCGCTGGGCCAGCGCCTTCGTCATTCGTCAGGGCCTGTTCTCACATTGGCAGGTGTGGTTCGCCTTCGCGGCTGTGTTGCAGACCGGCTCGCACCTGTTGAACCGCTACGGCCGGCAGGTGGGGGGCGGGCTATAGCCCGCTGCCATATACCCCTTCAGGAATCTGGAATGCGTCAGAGCTGATGACGGCCAGCCATATGGGTAGCGCGGTTTTTGGGGGGGAACCCCGGCATTGAGCGTATGGAGGCTTCAACCACCGGGCAGCGAAACCACCCCCTGAAATCCGCACGCAAAACCGTGTTGGCGCCACTGGCATGCGGTATCGGTGGACTATCGGGCGTCGTCCGCGGTTGCGGGGAAAGTATGTGGCGGCACGCAGAAGCGGCCGCCACAAGGTGGTCCGCCGCCGCTACTTGGGATGGTTATGGCAGCATGCCTGGCCGCAACACTGCTGACCGTTGCAGCAGCCGCTGTCGGCCCGTGCCAGCGCGGGCGGCAGAGTAAGTAACAACAAGGCCGCCAGACTGAACACACTAATGGCTATATTCTTCTTCATGACAGTTCTCCTTTGGTTAGTTATAACTCAAGTGATACACTTCGACTTCACTTAGACTTCACTTGGATTTCACTTAGGTTTTACTCAAGCCGGGAGTCTAGATCAGAAGCACACGGTTGCGCAGAAACAGGCCGGCTGCGTCGACCGGCCGGCACGCCGCACTATTGGTGAGACGGGCAGCGGGCAAGGCCGCGCAGCTTTCGTTCCGGGCGAGCGAGCCAGCCCACTGGACATGCGTGGCCGCCTGGTTCGTCTTGCTTTTTTGGAGGATGGAATACGGGCAATCCGGGACAGTTTTCGGGGGGCATGGTCCCGGATGGGGCTTATGGCAGCAGGAACCGGACTCCCCTGCGGAGCCGGCGATAAGCGGACAGGCGATCGCAGGGCATAGAGCTACCACACTTAGTAGAGCCAGAGTCATCGCCCATGCAAGAATGGTCCGCATAACTTCCGCAAACTTAGTATAAGGTATAGCTATCTTATTTGCAACCTTAATTGCAGCCGGGTTCTGGTAAATACACCACCGGCTCCAGCGCTCCCGCCAGAGGAGGGCCGGCTGGCACGGGTGCGGACACGGCGGGCGCACGCATCTCAGTCATCAGGCGCTCAGCGTCTTCTACGGAAACCGGACGCGAGAAGAAATATCCCTGGCCGAACTCGCATCCCATGGATATCAGCCGCGTGACTTGGTCGTTGCGTTCCACGCCTTCGGCGATCACCCGCATGCCTAGCGTGTGGGCCATGTCCAGGATGGATGCGACGATTTCCGAATTCGCGTCGCCGGCCCGCAATTGCAGCATGAAAGCCTGATCGATTTTCATGGTATCGAAGGGAAGTTGCGCCAGGTAGGCCAGACTCGAGTAGCCCGTCCCGAAGTCGTCGAGTTTCAGGCCGATGCCCAACTGCTTCAACCGCACCAGGACGTCGCGCGCCTGATCGTGGTTTTCCAGCAGCAGGCTTTCGGTGATTTCCAACCTTAGAGAAGACGGCTCCAGGGCCGTTTCCCGCAGAACCTCCGCGATGTCGTCGACCAAATGCGCTTCCTCAAACTGGCGGGGTGAAAGATTCACGCTGACCGAAAGGGGCGGGTCGCACGGGTACTGCGCGTGCCAGCGCTTCAGCTGGGCGGCGGCTTGGCGCAGGATCCACATATCCAGTTCGTGAATCAACCCGGTCTCCTCCGCTACCGGGATGAACTCAGCCGGCGGAATCCAGCCGCGCCGCGGATGGGGCCAGCGCGCCAGAGCTTCGAAGCCGCAAATGCGGCGGTCCGCAAGCCGGACCTTGGGTTGATAGTGTACGGACAATTCCTGATTGGCGAGCGCATGCCGGAGATCGTTCTCCAGTTGCAGGCGCTCCATGGCGCGCGTGTGCATGCTTTCGTCGAAGACTTCGCAGCGGGAGCGTCCCCGGCTCTTGGCGTTGTGCATGGCTGTTTCGCCGTCTCGCAGCATATCCGCCGCGGAGAGGTAATCCGAGCTGCACGGGGCGATCCCAATACTCACCGTGCAGAACACGCCCCGGTCGACCAGGCCGAATGGTTCCCGCAGTTCCGTTAAGATGCGCTGCGCCACATGCACCGCTTCCGCAGCGGCCGGCAGATCGCACAACAGGACTGCGAATTCGTCGCCGCGGAGCCGCGCGGCCAAGTCCCGCGAGGCGGGCCGCCCATGCGAGACGCCGGTGCGTAGTCCACGCAACAGGCGCTCGGCCATGGCGCTCAGCAAGTGGTCGCCGGCCCGGTGCCCCAGGCTGTCGTTGATCAGCCTGAACCGGTCGATGTCCAGGAACAACAGCGCGAAGGGCGCGTCCGGGTGCGCAGCATAGCGGCTGAATTCCTGCTCCAGACGATCGACGAAGAGCACGCGATTGGCCAGCCCGGTGAGTGGGTCCGAAAGTTTGTGCGCGGTAATATCGCTCATCGAGCCGGCCATGCGCATGGCCGTGCCATCGCTGTCCCGCACGGCGGCGCCCCGGCACCGCAGCCAGCGATAGGTTCCGTCGCGGTGCCGCAGGCGGTGCTCGCACTCGAACCCGGCGTCGGATCCGCCTGCCTGTTCGGCGCGCAAAATCGCGCGCAGGATTTCCAGATCCTCGGGATGCACGCGCGAAAACCATTCGTCGGCATCCTCGCCGATCTCGTCGTCCAGGTAGCCGAGGATGGCCTTCCAGCGTGCCGAGTAGTAGACGTGCCCGGAAGGCAGGTCCCAATCCCACAGACCATCGTTGGCGCCGCGCGCCGCCAGCGCATAGCGTTCCTCGCTCTCGCGCAGCGCGCTTTCGGCGGCTTTGCGCGCCAGTTGACCCTGAATCCGCGCCAACGCAACCGGAAAATCTACGGGCTTGGTGATGTAATCGTTGGCCCCCAGGTTGAGAGCCTCCACCACCTGATCGGTATCTTTCAAGGCGGTCACCATGATGACCGGTAGCTGGCTCGCGGCATGCGTGGCGCGCAATCTCTGCAAGACCTCCACGCCCGTCATTCCCGGCATCATAATGTCGAGAAGCACCAGATCGGGCGGCTGCTCCCCGATCCGTGCGAGGGCCGCCGGACCGTCGGCGGCCAGGTCCACCTGAAATCCCTGGTGTTCGAGGCGCCGCGACAGCATATCGCGGTTCATTGGTTCATCGTCCACTAGTAGCAGACGGTTGTTCTGTTTCATTGATGTTCCTGTGCGGACGTGCGGTCTGTTCCCGGCGCTGTCAAGCGCTGGATAACTCCCAGCAGCGCCGGCAAGTCGATGGGTTTGGTGGCGAAGTCGTCGCAACCAGCTTCCAGGGCTTTCTCGCGATCCCCCAGCATGGCGTGTGCGGTCAAAGCCACCAAAGGAATGCCGCAGGTTTGGGCGTCGCTCTTCAGCGCGCGGGCCGCCTGCCAGCCATCGATCTCCGGCAGGCTGAGATCCATCAGCACCAGGTCCGGCCTTTCCTGGCGCGCCATCGCGATACCCTGCCGGCCATCGGCGGCCATGATGACTTCATAGCCGCGCCGCCGCAGCCGTTTGGTGAGCATGTCGCGGTTGAACTCGTTATCTTCGACCAACAATATGCGGTACATTCCAGACATCCTTTTTTCGAAGCAGGCTCCCGGAAAGGGACTGCGGCCCGCCCATAACTGCATCCTTCTCCAACTCCGCTACCCAGCCACCCGGTGGAACCCGTCCACGTGTCCAGAGGTGCCGTGCGCGTACCCACAGCAGCCTTTACGCGCCTCCTGCACGATCTATCGGCTGCCGGCCGCCTGTACTTTAGCGGCAACTCGCCGGGCACATAAAGGATCACCCCGGTCAACTGGTCGTTGCCGTTGCAGGGCACGCCGCCCGATGCCATCGATCTCCACCCATTGCGCATCTTCCACCGTCGACAGCATTCTTTCGAAGGACACCCGCCGGGCCGCGGGTAACAGCGTCGCGCCGTGCTGCAGCGTGAGTCGGCGAATCTCTGCCACCCGCGCCGACCGCGGTAGCCTGGCACGCGCATCGCGTTGCCCGGCCGCGCCTGCGCTGGGCGTCAATGAGCATAACAGCGACAGAAGACCGAGCAACTCGCGGCAAAGGCGCGGCAGGCGCTGCGCCCGCAAAGGTGGCACAGGCGATTGCGCCTGCGTTTCCAGACGAGAGTGAAATCCGCCGGATGCGGCTGGCCGCCTCCGCGGGCGAGTGGCGGGTCGCGATACTGAAACCCGACGGGACATAAATTCGCAGGCCGGAACACGCAAAGGGCTGGGCGGCTGGCAGCCGGGCGGCACCACCACGATCTGTCTTAATCGGCTGTCTTAATCGGCTGTCTTATCGGCCGGGAATGCTGCATCCTTGCGCTCCGGTGGGCGGGCGTTACGTGGGCATCACCGCCGGGATACGAATCGAAAAGCGGGAACCCTTGCCCGGTTCACTCTCGACTGTGATATCGCCGCCCATCATCTGGCAGAATTTCTTGCTGATTGCGAGGCCCAAACCGGTGCCGTTATACTTCCGGGTGGCCGATCCATCCACCTGCGAAAACGGCTGGAATAACTTGCCCAGATGCTCCCGGCTGATGCCGATGCCGGTGTCGGCGACGTGTACTTCGGTCCATTCGCCGTCTTCCCTGCGCGCGCGTTCCACCGTCACGGTGACCCGTCCCCTCTCGGTAAATTTCAAGGCGTTGTTCACCAGGTTCAGCAGGCTTTGCCGGAACTTGGCGATGTCCGCGTAAGCCATCCGGGCATGCTCCGGACAGTCGAATGCCAGCACGTCGCCCTGTTGCTCCGCCAGCGGCTGGACGGCACTGGATACGTCCTCTAATACCGCCGCCATATCGAAGACCTGGGCCTTCACCGTCTCGCGCCCCGCCTCGATCTTGGACAGATCCAGGATGTCGTTGATAATCCCCAACAGCATTTGTCCGGATCGCTCGATTTTCTCCAAGTCCTGGCAAACCTCTTCCTGCGCCGGTCCGATGTAATCCTCGCGCAGCATCTGGCTGTAGCCGATCACGGCATTTAACGGCGTGCGCAGCTCGTGGCTCATATTGGCCAGAAAGACGCTCTTGGCGCGATTGGCCTGTTCGGCGGCGTCGCGCGCGCGCTCGAGTTCCTGCTCGGCGCGCTTCAGCTCGCTCATATCCTGGGCTAGCCAGACCTGTCCTTCCATAGCTCCCGACCGGCCGCGCAAACCGCCGGAGGAAAGCAACACGGGAATGCCTCGCCCGTCTTTGGCGCGATAGGTCCTCTGCACGCTGGCCGTCGCGGGAGGCGCCTGGCCTTCGGCGATCAGCCCAACCGCCGACTGGCCCATCAACTCGGCCGCGGCGTACCCCAGCAGTTCCTCGGTGCGCGGGTTCACCCGTTCGATACGCCCCAGCCGGTCGGTGACGATCAACGCCTCCCCCATCGAGCGCAAAACATTATCGACATAGTCCTTCGAGACCGTGGACTCTCCCAGGCGCGCGACCATATGGTTGAAGGCCGCCGCCAGTTGCCCGATCTCATCGACACGATCTACCGGGGCCCGCTGGCCGAGATCGCCCGCGCCCACCAGCCGCGTAAAGCCTACCAGCGTCTCGAGCGGCCGCAACAGCCGGCGCAGGGTTCCGAACACCGCGCCGCAGGTCACGGCGATGCCGAACAGGATCAGGCCCACGCTGTAAAGCAACATCTGGCGGTAAAAGGCGCGCTCCTTCTGTAGGGAAAGACCCACGCGTAGCGTACCCAGCGTGGACGCGTTCCGATGGGCCGGCTCCCAGTCCATTAACCGGTCACGATCCGGCGCCCGCACCGGCATATGGATCTCGACGAAATGCTCGCCGGCGGAGCGCAACGAGGTCTCCGGTTTCCCGAAGCTGGCGCCCGGCGCCGGCGCCGGAATCACCCGCATGCGGCCCGGCCGGACCAGCGCGCAGACCCGTTGTCCGGCGGGGTTCAAGACTTCCAGGAACAGCACGTCTTCGTTGGCGTAGGAAGCTTCCAGCAAGCGCCGCGTCTCGGCCAGGTCTCCCACCAGCAACGGGAATTGCAATTCGTCCGCTAAGTATTGCGCCAGGGACGCACCCCGCAATTCGAATTGCTGCTCCAGCTTGCGATCCTCGATCCACAGAAAAACACCTACTCCCGATAGCGAAATAACGGTGAGCAGCCCGGCCGTGGCCGCCGTGCCCTTCATCAGCATGCTGGCCGAGAAGCGCTTCCCGATGCGCGCCATCAGGTTCATCGCAGGACCACCAAGTCAGGGTTGGCCCTGGCGTTGAAATCGATTCCCAACATGCGCAGCACCTTGGCGTTCACCGCCACATTCACCTTGCGCGGCGTCTCCCAACTGCTGCAATCTCCTGGTTCCAGGCAGCGGCGCACCAGGTCCGCGGTTTGCTGCCCCACACCGCGGTAATCCGGATAAATTGCCACGGCCGCGCCGGCGCGCAGGAAAGCGGGCGAGAATCCCACGATTGGCAGGCGGTTCTCGAGCGATGCCATAATCAGCGGACGCGCCGTGGCGCTGTTATAAAGGGAGCCGTCCGGGAGGCAGACGACGAAATCCACCTTCTTGCGGAATGCCAGAAATACGGGCAGCAATTCCTCCGCCGTAGCGCACTCGGCGATCAGGAGCGGATCCGGGTCCGATGCCTGGCCGCGGGCTGGCTTGGTCAGTTCCCCTCCCCGGCGCGGATTCCGGATGACACCCACCCGCGTCTTGTCCGGAAACAGCCTGCGCAACTCGGCGCTCAACGTGCGCATGGGGATGTCCAGGTAAACGGCCGCGGTCACCCGTCCGGCCGTGGGTGTGCCGCCGCCGCGATCGGCTTCGAGCGTCATGGTGGATATGGTCTTGACCGCGGCTGCCTGCGCCTCGACCGCGTGCACGGCGTCCGAGCCTACAGCCACGATGGCCGCCGGCTTAAGCGACATCTCCAGCGCGGCGTCCCCGCCATAGGTGGCCTTCGTGACGTCCAGAAGGTCCAGGGCGATGTCACTGCCCGACAGCCGCTGGCGCAGACCCTCTACGGCTTCCGTGCAGGGCTCGAGCGCCGGGGGGAACACCACGGCCACGCGCCTGCCCCCGGCCGTCATGGCGGCGCGCAGACTTCCGCAGACAGCCCGGAACCCCAGGGCTGCCGGCAACGCGATCAGCATGTTGCGGCGGGAGAGCATGCGTCCTATTCGCCAGACCTCCAGATCAGCTTCACGAACGCCGTGCGGCCGTCGGCGGGCATCTGGTCTACTGATGATTCCATCGGCAGGGCGATCGGGTCCGTATAGGCCCAATTCAGCGCATTCCGGATGCCGGCTACCAGATCGAAACCGTGAAACAGTTTGTTGGTGGAGATGGTCGCATTCACCAAAGCCACCGGACGTGTGGACGCGCGCGACATGGTCCAACGCGCGCTCAGAAACTCGACATCGGTGCTGAAATAAATACGGTCGCGAAAGACCGGCACCGCGGCGCGGAATTTGCCCATCTCGCCCGGCGCGTTGGGCAGGACATCGTGCCCGGTGACATCCACCGCCCGGTCGAGGCTCAGGCTGGCGGTCGTTTCGAGCCAGGGCGCCACGTGCCCGCCCAACTCAAAATCGATTCCGTTGGAGTTGTAAGCGCCGCAGTTCTGGTATTGCGTCAGTGACCCGCCAACCCAGACCGCTTCGATTACGGAACGCAAGTCGTAATGGTAGGCGTTGATTAAGCCGTAGGCGGACTTGCCGATCTTGTGCTCCGCCGAGAGTTCTACCGCCTCCGCGGTTTCGGGACGCAACGCCAGGTTGGCCACCTGGCTGATGCCATCCTGATAGTACTGCTCGTAAACGCTGGGAGTGCGAAACGGCCGGCCATACACCAGCTTGTATGAAGTCCGATGAGTAGGCTGGTACACCAGGGCGGCGCGCGGCGACAGATACGTGCCATAGTTCTGCGAAGCGTCGAAACGCGCGCCCAGGTAGGCCGTCCAATTTTTGGTGATGTCCCACTCCTGCTGCACGAAAGGCGCAATGGTCCGGTCCGGATGGCTGATATCCAAATTGACCGCATGGTCCGGAGAGTAGTCCAGATTTTCGACATCGTTTCGCAGTTCGACTTTCCCGCTGAGTCCTACCGTGAGCAGCCCGACCCGGGGTACCGCCTGGCTGTAAGTCACCTGCGAACTCATCCAGTCGTCGCGGACGATATCGCGGTTGTCCAGGATGCCGAACGGTTCGACATAGTCGTAGCGGTCCCAGTATCGCGACTGGTCATAGTAGGTCTCCCACCGCAATTCGCCGCCCCCGGCGAAATCGTGAGTATAGGACGCGCCGCCGAAATTGCGCGCCACACGCTCGAATTGTCCCTGGTCGTTGAATTGGGTGCCGTTGGCCATGATTGGCGCCCGCTCCAGATCGTTGTTGACATACGCCGTGAAGTTCCAAGCGCCCCATTCCAGGTTCATGAAGCTGTGATACCCGCTCTGGCCGTCCACATGATTGGCGATGCCGTTGTTTTGCCCGGAGCTATCCAAGCCCGGCACAAAGAGATTTTGCCCCGCTCCCAGAAACCCGGAGCCTTCGATCAGGAGATTCGCGCCGTGACCGAGATTCAGGGAACTCATCCAGATCGCTTTCTGCGGACCGCCGCTGCCTGCTTCGGTGCTGACCATCGTTTGCGGGCTGTCCACCGGGGTCTTAGTGACCACATTGATGGTCGCCAATATGCCGTTGCTGCCGTAGAGAGCCGAACTAGGGCCGCGGATGATCTCGACACGATCCACCAGGTCCAGGTCCAGACCAAAATCCTGGCCGAAAAACGTATTCGAATCGCCGGTGATCTCGGTCATCGGATGGCCGTTGATCATTACCAGGAAGCAGGTGTTGAGATCGCCCGGCACGGCGAAACCCCGCACACCCGACGAGAAGGTGATGTGGTCGCTGGTTACGGTAAAGCCCCGCGCGGATGCCAGGACGTCGGCCAAAGTCCGGTAGCCATACTGATGGATTTCGGCCGCCGTGATCACCGTGACGCTGGCCGGCGCCTCCGCCAGCGTTTGCGAATGCAGCGCTGCGCCGACCACCTGCGGCATGTCGCCAAACAGCGCATCTTCACCGGACGAATTGGCCGGGGCGTCAGGCGCGTCGCCGGCGTGCAGCGTGGCGACGGCCAGAAGCGCTGCTGAAAAGAAGAATGATAGCGAACGCATAAGACACGTCTGATCCCTACATCGGCAGATTTTCCCGAAAACTGTGGGGCGGGCAGCCCGTTTTTGTCCGGCGGGATTGCTTCCCTATAGTGCGTCACTCGGAGGCAACGCTGATTTCATCCCGCGAGAAACCCCAGCCAGGAAAGCTGATATAGTCGTCCACCAGGAGGCACCCTATGCGGATGAGTAGACCTGCATGGACCGCCCTGTCGCTCGCCCTGGCTGCGGCGGCATTTCGTCCAGCGCTCCTTCTTGTGTTTCCGGTTGCAGCTGATTCCCAGCAGCGAACTGGATCGCCGCCGACGGCCGCGGCGAACGGAACCATAACAGTGAAGGTGGTCGAGGCGGCTAACGCGTTCCTGGCGTCCCTGAGCGCGGCGGAGCGGACCAAATGCACGTTCAGCTTCAACAGCACCCAAAGGACTGGCTGGTCCAACCTTCCCACCGGAATTTTTCAGCGAAATGGCTTGCGCTTCGGCGACTTGACGTCGCGGCAACGCCAGGCGGCCCTAGCGCTGGTCGCCGCGGCCTTGAGCCGTGAGGGCTACCAGAAGGTCACCGACATCATGAACGGCGACGAGGTGCTAAAGAATGCCGGCGGCGGGCAGACCGGTGCCCGACAGGGAGGCCGGGGTCCCGGCGGGGCTGGCGGAGGCATTCGGTTCGGACTCGATGAGTACTATATGGCGCTCCTCGGAACCCCGTCGGCGATCGAGCCCTGGATGATTCAATTTGGCGGGCATCATCTTGCCATCAATGTGACGGTGGTCGGCCCCCACAGCGTGATGACCCCCAGCTTGCCTGCGGCACAGCCGGCGAAGTACACCTTGAACGGCCAGACCATTCGGCCGCTCGGCCATGAAAACGACAAGGGTTTTGCGCTCATCAATGCGCTCAACCGAGGGCAGCAAAAGCGCGCGATCCTCGACTATCAGGTGAACGATCTGGTGCTGGGTCCCGGAGCCGACGGAAGAGTGATCCAACCGGAGGGCATTCCTGCCTCGGAATTGGACGCGGGTCAGCAGGCTCTGCTGCTCGACATAGTGCATGAGTGGGTCGGCATCCTCAACGATGAGGCGGCAGCCGCGAAGATGGCGGAAATCAAAGCCAACCTGCCGAAAACGTATTTCGCCTGGAGCGGAGCCACGACGAACGGCGGCTTGGCGTATTACCGCGTCCAGGGGCCGACGGTAATCATTGAATATGCACCGCAGCAGGGCGACCTCGATCACATCCACACCATCTACCGCGACCCAACGAACGATTACGGCGTGAAACTTGTCAGACCATGAACCTGCGAAGACTATCTCTGCCGCTCGTCGTCGTGGGCGCCTGGCTGACAACCGTCTCTCCAGCCGGCGCGCACCGATTGGATGAGTATCTGCAGGCCACCCTGATCGGAGTGACGCCGGACGGCATTGACGTGGAGATGCAGTTGACGCCGGGAGTTGCAACGCTGCCGGTCTTGATGGCGGTGATCGACCAGGATCGCGACGGACGGATTTCCCCGGGAGAAGAGCGCGCCTACGCAGGCCGAGTGGCCCGGGAGGTGGAACTGCGGGTGGATGGTTTACCTGCGCCGTTGTTGCTGACCGAGAGCAACTTTCCGACCCTCGAAGCCATGCGGGAGGGATTGGGCACGATCCGGATGAAACTGCACGCGGCGCGCAGCGGGCATGCGTTGCGTTTCGAAAATCATCATCTGCCGCAAGTCAGCGTATACCTTGTGAATTGCCTTGCGGCTCCCGCGGACGGGCTTGTGGTGAGGCGGCAGAAGCGGGACGAGGCGCAGCGGTCGATTGAGTTTGAGTATTCTTTCGGCGAGGGCGCAGTAGCGGCACTGCGAACAGCGTCGATCGCACCGGGGTCATTCTGGCCGGCCGCGATCGGGATGCTGCTGGTGGCCCGGATGGCGGTACTTATCTACAGAACGAAACACGACAAGAGAGATTCCAAATCCTCAAGAGTCAAATCCCTGTGAGCTTAACTGTCGTCCAAGTCCCGTATTGTCGGCCACTTCTTCCCCTACTTTTCTGGGGACCTGCGACTCTGCTCCGAGCCCCGAGTCCGAGAAATCTGTCGCGCAGGACGCTTCGAGATGGGCCAAAACGCATGCGTCTTGAAGCGACCCTCAACCCGGTGTAAGAGTAGCACGGTGGGGACCGGCGTTCGGTTAATTCCCGCAATCAAACCAAATCCAAGTGCAGAACCTGCATACGAGAAGGCCGAAGTTGCCGGTGATCGGCGGTGCTGCCGCCACAAACGCAGGGCCACCCATGGGCGAACCAAAGCGCGGCGCGTTTGATGCGTTTGGCACGACTCGTGCATTAAATACCGGGATTGCAAATCTTTGTGTTAGATAATTCACGGCCCTTACACTTGAAGGAGGATCCCGGAAACCATTCTCGTTGTCGAAGCCGATTTTATTAGTACCATCCATCTATTGCGATCCGATGTTGCGATCTCGGAGATGTGCGGACCCCGGCTACGCCGATGGCGACCGCCGAGCCCGCCAGAGTGACTGCGCGCAAGTAGTGCCCGCCGCGCAACTAGTAAGCTCATCGCAGGCGCCTTAGGCACTGGCGCATTGTACGGTCGATACACCTTCCTATCCAACCTACCCTGTCGCACATCCGCGCTGAAGAGCCGGGAGCTGTCACTAAGTTGCGCGCACTCTAACAGTACGTTAACTTACTCGCTTGAATTAGTACCTTGTGTCACACGAGTGAAAGCGTTCGCGTGAGATACCGTACCACCGGTCGAATATACTTCTTGCGCTTCGACGGTTCTAACTGTTAGTTATTAACTAGCTCCACTTTAGTCTGGTCTAAAGAAGCGAGCATCACCAAAGGAGATATACGACGATGAAAAAATTTACTATAAGCTTTGCAGGACCGCTTGCGATCGGCATGCTCGTTCTGCAACTCGCTTCCCCACAAGCAGCAAAGGCCCAGGTTAGTCCTGCCGGCAGCGGCTGCACTATCAAATCCATTGCCGGGCCGTACGGCTTTCTCTTGTCAGGATGGACGAACGCAACAGGTCCAACCCTACCCGTGGCAACGCTGGGGAGACTCACATTTGACGGGAAAGGAAACCTTTCAGGTACGATTACCTACGTTCTAAACGGCAGTGCCGCTGCGCCGGAGGCTATCACAGGGACCTATACAGTGAACCCGGACTGCACTGGCCTCGCCACGGTCACGCCTACGAACGCCTCAGCAGCAGACCACCTTAGCCTGGTATCCATGAATCAAGGGACGCTAATCGACCTCCTCCAGACCGACATGGGAACGACGGTGACCGGCACCGCTAACCAGCAAACTACGCCCTAATTGAGTCTTCCGCCTGTGGAGTCGTCCCGGGGCCAGAACAGCGGCCAAAGGGCGTTTTATGGGTACGACGACCGCGGCTAAATCGTGTCACCTGGTTACGGCCCCGTCTCCATGCTGGTGTGGCGGGGCCTTAACCACTACCGAAACAGGCGGTCATCCCCTTCATCTGCCGGCCTTCAAAATAGCACTTCTGGGCGCTCCGGTGCGCACGGATCCGGCCCGTTTGCGTGCGCTGACAGATGAAATCCACCAGGGCCGCAGCCACGCCGCAGCCTTGGCAATTGTGACCAATCACGCGATCTTCTTAAGTGCTTAGCTGTCCGCCGTGTAGTTATTGCAGCTGGCGCCTTAGTTTTGTTTTCCGGACGCTCAGGCACCCCGACGCGCCGGCACGCAGCTCGCAAAAACCGTGGTGGCTCAGAGTTCAGATACGGCCGAATTTCGCTACGGCTTCCTTGATGGAGTGGAACTTTTCGATGAACGGCACCATACTGTGTTCGGTATTATCCAGTTCCTGTGCCTTCTTCAGGATTTCGGCGGCGTGCGCACGCGGTACAACCGCGACGCCGTCCTCGTCGGCCACCACGATATCGTCCGGGTTCACGCGCGCGCCGGCGCAGGTGACCGGGATGTTAGCGCCCGCGAACCGGTAATGATTGATGGACGTGGAAGGCACGATGCCGCGGCTGAACACGGGAAACTGCAGCCGCTTGATCTGCGGCAGGTCGCGCACGGAGGCGTCCACCACGGCGCCGGCGAGACCGCGGTATTTCATGGCGGTGGACATCAGCCCGCCGATGCCCGCGATATCGAGACCGTCTTCGAGCACGATGACATAGACCGAACCGGGTGGAGCGGCATCGATGGCGTCGAGCATGCCTTGGGAGGCCGCAGGGCCTTCATGGTGCTCCTCCTTCTTCAGCAGGACGGTGACGGCGGGGCCAGCGAACTTAGCGGTGAAGATGGGCCGCATGTCATGCGACATATAGATGCGCTGGCCGTAGAGCTGTTCGGCGGCATCGGCGACGGAGGCGACTTCGACGAGGCGCAGGCCCTCGACGAGCGGGTCGGCGGCAGGTTGGGCGGTGAGGCTGCCAGCCGCACAGAGGGCCAATGCGGCGGCGGGGACGAGGAAGAAGCGGAGTTGCATGGGGGAAACGTAGCACGTTTCGGCAGGCTGGCCGGGCGTGCTACAGTGGATTTGTCTTCCGTTTCGGCCAGCAAGTCCCCATCGTCTAGCCCGGCCTAGGACATCGCCCTTTCACGGCGGTAACGGGGGTTCGAATCCCCCTGGGGACGCCATGCCCGAAGCCTCACCTCAGATGGACAGACCTTTCGAAAATAACGGGTACTATGGCAACCCAGCGACACTCCCTTCGGCTTGACACCTCACCCGGTTCACCCGCGAGTTTCGGCTGCAGGCCAGGGTCCTGGAAGGTCTTTTCGGCATTGACTGGCGCAGGCGGCCTTCGGTAAGCGAAATGCTCATCCGGCATACAGAGACTGGGTCTATTGCAACGCGATGGAGGCCAAGGTAGGCCGCTTCCGTTGGCTCGACCAGGCGAAATTGCACGAGAATGTTGCCGGATTTGAAGAGACCCCCCAGGCCACGCTTTCGATTGAGTTGGGGCCCGGACTGGTCATCTCTGTCGCATCGCTGCCCGGCCTCGCGATCCTGAAAACCCTCGCGCGGGGTGATCGACATGTAGTGAACATGTAGTGAACATGTAGTGAATAAGGACGCCGCAGACCTGTACAAGATCCTCACTACTTTTGACAGTGCGGGGAATCAGCACCGTCTTTTCGATCAGGAGATCGAACTTCTGGAGGCCGTTGGCCACGATTTGACGCTAGCTGGCGCCCAAGTCCTTGGTCGGGATGCCGCCCGCATCGCTGAAAGCGACATGCTCAAGGCTGCCAGCTACGAAGTAAATGTCAGCTTTGTCGCCCGCCTGTTCGAGCGCTTCCGACGCGCAGTTCAGAGGCGAGGCAAACCGATGTGAAGGCGCCGATTGCCCGAACTCTTGAAGACGGCGAACTGAAGTTCGCCGCTGCAAGCCGAAGCTTGCGCCACTAGCCGCCGGTCAGGTGTGATTGGGAGCGCGGACCAGGGCCAGGAATTCGTCGCGCGTCTCTTTCCGGTTGCGGAATGCGCCCAGCATGGCGCTGGTGACGGCCCCGGAATGCTGCTTCTCCACGCCGCGCATCATCATGCAGAAGTGCCGCGCCTCGCAGATCACTCCCACCCCGACCGGGTCGATTAATTCCTGGATGGTCTGGGCGATCTGCTGCGTCATGCGCTCCTGAATCTGCAGGCGGCGCGCGAACACATCCACCAGGCGGGGCAGTTTGCTCAGTCCGATCACCCGGTCGCGCGGGATGTACGCCACGTGCACCTTGCCGAAAAACGGCAGCATGTGGTGCTCGCACATGCTGAAGAACTCAATGTCCTTCATGATGACCATCTCGTCGTACTTCACCTCGAAGAGCGCGCCGTTCACTACCTGCTTCACATCCATGGCGTAGCCGCTGGTCAGAAAGCGGAGCGCGCGCTCCACGCGCTCAGGGGTGCGCAGCAGGCCATCCCGCCCGATGTCTTCGCCCAGGTGCTCCAGCATTTGCTTCACCAGCGGCGCGATGGGCGTCGCCGGGGAAATTGCCGCGTCCGGCGCCATCCGCGCGTCCGCCTTCGGAGTCATCACTTTCACGTTGGCTTTATTCGATTTCATCGGCTGTCACTGCGAATGCATTCCGGCTTGTTTCGGCGATGGCGATGCGTTCCAGGTACGGCCCGTCCGCCGGAAACACCGCGCGCCAGTTTTGTTTCAACCGCCGCACCACTTCGCGGCCCAGATTCTCGGAGGTCGGCACCACCGCCCGGAACGCCTCCACTTCCGTGTTGAGGTTGCGATGATCGAAGGGCTCGATCACCTGGCGCCGTACGAGGCCGTCCAACAATGCCGGGTCCACTACCCGCCCCGAGCGCGCCTCCACCGGTCCGCGCACGGTCACTGCGATCTCGTAGTTGTGTCCGTGCCCGTAAGGATTATTGCACTTGCCATAGAGGGCCCGGTTTTCCGCATCCCCCAGCGTTGGCGCATGCAGCCGGTGCGAAGCCGCAAAGCGATACTTGCGCGTCACCCGCATCATGCCGCGCCTCCCGTATAGTCCACGTACAAGTCCGGCGTTTCGTAAATGCGCACATTGTACAGCCGGCCGCGGGGCCCGTTCAAGTGCGGCCGGAGACGATCCCAGATATCGATCGCGATATTCTCCGGCGTCGGAATCACGCGGTCGAAGGGCGCCACTTCGCGATTCAGAAAGCGATGATCGTATATCTCCACTACTTCACGCTGCATGGTGTCCTTGAGCGCCTTCAGATCGAGGACCATTCCCGTGACCGGGTCCGGCAGGCCTTCGACGGTCACTTCCAGGACGTAATTGTGGCCGTGCCCGTGCGGGTTGGCAGCCGCGCCAAACAGGGCGCGATTCTCCGCTTCCGGCAACTGCGGGTTGCGGCAGACGTGTGACGCGGAAAATTCGACTCTACGGGTGACCAGCATGCAATCTACATATTGGATGCAGCAAACGGCTGGGAAGTACACTAAAATTATAGTTTCCAGATATGCCAAGCGTCAAAATCGATCAGTTCCTGAAGGCCGGAATCGTGCTGCTGTCGGCGGTGCTGGTATTTGTGCTCTATGCCTCCATCCACGAACGCATCATCGGCGTGAATGACTCAGCCCCGAATTTCAGTATCACCGCCGACAACGGACGCATCATCACCCCCTCGAACTTTGGGGGGCGTTTGCTGGTGTTGAATTTCTGGGCTACGTGGTGCCAGCCCTGCGTCGAGGAAGTGCCCTCACTCGACGAGTTTGCGAAAACGATGGCCGGGTCCGGTGTGGTGGTGCTGGGTGTCAGCATGGACACCAACCCCAAGCTCTACCACGACTTCCTTTCCCGCACCCACGTTTCCTTTATGACCGCGCGCGATCCCGAGGCGAAGATCAGCGCGGATTATGGGACGTTCAAGTATCCCGAATCATATATCATCGATGCCAAGGGCAAGGTGGTGCAGAAGATTGTCGGCGCCACCAATTGGACGGACACCGATATGGTGAATGCGGTCCGCTCGTTATTGTAAGAGTGGCAAGGCACCCTGCTCCACCGCATAAGCTGGATTAGATGCTTCCGCTCGCCGCCAAACAGAAACTGATCGGCCTCCTGGGTCCTGGCGGATACCTGGACCTCCCCGCAGACCTGGCGCTCTACGAATATGATGGCAGCGTCGAAAAGGGACGTCCGGACCTGGTGGTGTTTCCCCGGAGCACCGAGGACGTGGTCGCGATTGTCCGTATCACCGGCGAATTCGGCGTGCCCCTGGTAGGCCGCGGCGCGGGCACCGGCCTGAGTGGCGGTGCGATCCCGCGCGACGGCGGCGTGGTGGTGGGCTTTGCGCGCATGAACCACATCCTGGAGATCGACCTGGAAAACGAACGTGCGCTGGTGGAGCCTGGCGTGGTGAATCTGGATGTGACGCTGGCGGTCCAATCGCAGGGTTATTTCTACGCGCCCGATCCTTCCAGCCAGCGCGCCTGCACCATGGGCGGCAATGTGGCGGAGAACGCAGGCGGCCCGCATACATTGGCCTATGGCGTCACCACCAACCATGTCCTTGGACTGGAATTCGTGCTGCCGGACGGCACCGTGGTCACCACGGGCGGTAAGGAAACCGATATGCCGGGCTACGATCTGACCGGCTTGTTCACCGGCTCGGAGGGAACCATGGCGCTGGTGACCAAAATTATGGTGCGTCTGCTGCGCAAGCCTGAGATGGTCAAAACCATCCTGGCCATTTACGATGAGAACGCTCTGGACTTCGACGATCTTGCCGTGCGCACCGGCGGTGTGGAGGATTGCGGGGCCACAGTGGCCGAGCTGACCGCGCGGGCTATCGTTCCGGTCGCCGTGGAGATGCTGGATGGCGTGATGCTGCGCATGGTGGAGGAGGCCACCCACGCGGGCTACCCTCTGGATGCTGCCGCCGTCCTGCTGATCGAGCTGGAAGGACTGCGGGAGAATGTCGAGGAACAGGTCGAGCAGGTCAGGCAGGTGTGCGCAGTGTGCCGCGCGCGCGAGGTGCGGGTGGCCAAGACGCCCGAGGAACGCGAGCTGCTTTGGAAGGGCCGCAAGAACGCTTTCGGTGCGGTGGGCCGGGTCAGCCCGTTCTACTATGTGCAAGATGGCGTAGTGCCGCGCACCAAGATCGCCTGCGCGTTGGCCGTCATAGCGGATACGAGCCGTAAATACGGCCTGACCATCAGCAACATTTTCCACGCGGGCGACGGCAACCTGCACCCCATCATTTTGTTCGATGCGCGCAAGCCGGGCGATCTGGATAGGGCCAGGTCCGCCGGCTCCGAGATTCTCGATTACTGCCTCAGCGTGGGCGGATCGATTACCGGCGAGCACGGCGTGGGGATGGAGAAAAACGAAATGATCGACCGGCAATTCAAGCCGGAAACACTCGACACGATGCGCGCGTTTAAGCGGCTGTTCGATCCGGACAATCGAATGAACCCCGGCAAGATGTTGCCCACCGGCAGAGGATGCCTGGAGATCCGGCAGCCTGCGCTGGGTGCGGACGGCGCTGGCGGGTTGTAGGTGTAACCGGCCCCTGCAGGACTGCGGGTCCTGGAGGACCCGCGCAGACCTGGAGGTCTGCCCCACGGCGTGTTAGATTGGATTTTAGGAGATGCTTTGACGCCTGCAGCGCCCGCATTCCTTCTACAGATCAACATTTGGGAAATGGTTGGCCGGGGCGGCTTGTTGACGCTCGCCGTTTTGGCCATACTCCTGGTTTTTTCGGTATTCTCCTGGGCCATCATTTTCTCGAAGTGGAGCACGTTGCGCACCGCCCGCTCCGCTGACCGGCGTTTTCTACGCGCCTTCCGCAAAGCCAATGGCCTCGATGCCGTCATGGTGGCGAGCGAGCAGTTCAAGCCCGCGCCGCTGGTATCGGTTTTCGAGTTTGGCTATGAAGAAGTGCACCGGCAGGTGAAGGCACGCGGATCGGTCACCAACAAAATCTCGCTGGAACGCTCTCTCCAACTAGGCACCAGCGAGGAACTCACCAAGCTGGAGCGCAACATGAGCTGGCTCGCGACGACGGCATCGGTCAGCCCGTTTATCGGTTTGTTCGGCACGGTGTTGGGCATTATTCGTGCGTTTCAGGAGCTCGGCATGCAAGGCGCGGCCAGCTTGCGCGCGGTAGGGCCGGGCATCGCCGACGCACTCATCGCTACCGCCGTAGGCCTCGCTGCGGCCATTCCCGCAGCCATTTTTTATAACCACTTCGGCTACACCATTCGCGAGATCGGTGCGCGCATGGACGATTTCGCGCTCGAGTTTCTGAACATGGCGGAGCGGAGCCTGGGGGAGTAGCCGGTGGCGATTACGGTCAACGACGGCGGCAGTTCCCGTTCCCGCCGGCGCGCTGCGCCGGGCATGCTCTCCGAAATCAACGTCACGCCATTTGTGGATGTAATGTTGGTGCTGCTGATCATCTTTATGCTGACGGCCCACGTTATGGAATACGGCATCCAGGTGGACGTGCCGAAGACTCGCGCGGTCGAAGCCAGCCCCAAGGAACTGCCAGTGGTCAACATTACCAAGGACGGCACGCTGTACCTGAATGAGAAGGAGTGCAACTTCAATTTGCTCGTGTCCGAAATCGCGCAACGCTTCCCTGGGGCCAACGAGGTATATTTGCGCGCCGACAAAGAGACGGTTTGGGGGCCGATTGCACAGGTGATGAGCGAACTCGGCAAAGCCAAGTTCAAGGTGAATGCGGTTACCCAGCCGGAAGACGCCGCCGATAAGAGACGCAAGTAATGCCGGGGCATCTGGACATCCTGGACCGGTCCGATTCGCTGAATAAGCCCTTGCTTGGATCGGTAGTGCTGCATTTCGCGGCCTTCGGCACACTGGTTTTGTGGGGCGTGGTAGTGTCGGGGCCACACGAAAGCTGGGGCGATTCAAACTCTGGCGGCCCTGGCAGCGTCGCTATAAACGTGGTGCCAAAAATCCCGCTGCCTTCCAGAAGCGGCATCGTCAACCCGCTAGCCAACGATACCGAATCGGCGGTACCGACGCCTCCCCCTGCTGCCAAGCCAAAGAAGCTCGCGCCCGTGGAAGAGCCGGATGCGATTCCGCTGAAGAGCCGCGTGCATCCCAAGCCGTCTGAAGTGGCTCGGTCCGCGCAGAATAATTGGCGCGCCAAGCAGCAGGACCTTCCGAACCAGCTTTACAGCCAGACTGGCCCGGCCTTGGTATCGAATATGGTCGGGCAGGTCGGATCCGGTGGCGTCGGCTTCGGGCAGGGAACTCCGTTTGGCAACCGCTTCGGCAACTATGTGACGATCCTGCGCCAAAGAGTGGCGGAGAAATGGCATGCGGGAGATGTGGATTCGCGCATCCACACTCTTCCACCAGCGATCGTCACCTTCGATCTGATGCGGGATGGCTCCGTCCACAATGTGCGAATCTCTCAGACCAGTGGAAATCAGGCGCTCGATTACTCAGCGCAACGCGCCATTTACGACGCGAGCCCGTTTCCGCCACTTCCCGCCGCCTATGAGCGCAACGATGCCACGATTGAATTTTGGTTTGAGTTGAGGCGATAAATGAAAAGAGTCTTTTGGCTTGCCGTTGCGTTCGCCGGCATCCTGATGGTACTGGCGGCACAGCAGAGCGACGTTATTATCAAGCTGGAGGGCGGTGCCCGGCCCACGATTGCCGTTCCCGATCTGCGCGGCAGCGGCACGGCCCAGCCGCTGATGAACGCCTTCAACGAGACGCTCTACAACGATCTGGATGCATCCGGTCTCTTCAAAATTGTTCCCAAGACGATGTACCCGCTGACGGTGCCGCAGCAGCCATCCGATTTCCGCGAGCAGCCGGCCCGCACCGGCGACCGCGGCGGTGGCGGCGTCTGGCTGTCCGACTGGTCCGCGCCGCCAGTTTCGGCGAACTACCTGGCTTTCGGCTACACCGCCGTACAGAACAATGTCCTGGTCCTATACGGCTGGTTGTTCAACGTGGGTCAGCCCACGGTTGGGCAGGCCCAGGTTCTTGGCAAGCGGTATTTCAACTCGCCGGATGAAGCCGGCGCTAAGAAAACCGCGCATGAATTCGCCGCCGATATCATAGCGCAGATGGGCGGCACATCGCTGCTCGGCACTAAGATCTATTTCGTATCGAACCGCACTGGCCACAAGGAGATCTGGGTGATGGACCCGGATGGCTCCAACCAGCGGCAGATCAGCCATTTCAATTCGTTATCCATTATGCCCGCCGTTTCGCCCGACGGCACTAAAGTTGCATTTACTAGCTTCGCTCGCGGTAATCCTGCTATATTTATTCTTTCTACGGATACGGGACGGCGTTTGCCGTTTTATAATCAGGTCGCATCCTTGAATGCGACCCCGGATTTCACTCCGGATGGCAAGCAGTTGCTTTATTCGTCCAGCGCCAGCGGGAGGGCCCAGATTTATATCGCCAACATCGACGGCAGCAATCTGCGCCGCATTTCAAACACGCCGGCGCTGGAGGTGGAGCCGAAGGTGAATCCGAAAACGGGATCCGATCTGGTCTTTGTATCGGGCAGGTCCGGACCCCAGCAAATTTACCGCATGAACATTGACGGCACCGACGTGCAGCGGCTGACCAACGGCGAGGGAGAAGCTTCCAATCCGTGTTGGCATCCGAATGGCCAGATCATCGCATTTTCGTGGACACGCGGTTTTGCCACCGGTAATTTCAACGTTTTTGTAATGGACGTGGCTTCGCGCAACTTTAACCAGTTGACCTACGGCGCCGGGCGAAATGAGAACCCCAGTTGGGCGCCGGACGGCAGGCACATGGCGTTCATGTCCACGCGTAGCGGAACGGAACAGATCTGGACGATGCTGGCCGACGGCACACAGGTGAAACGGTTGACGACCGCCGGAAGGAATTGGACCCCGGTATGGGCAAAGTAGGAAAGAGGTGCTGGGTGCTAGGTGCTGGGTGCTGGCCAAACCCTCCCCAAACGGGAGTGCCCTTGCCAGAACCCAGCATCCAGGACCCAGCACCCGTTTAAAGCCGGTGCTGAGTTCTAGGTGCCGGGTGCTGGGAAACTCTCCGCGAATGGGGACGCGCAAACCAGCACCCGGCACCCAGGACCCAGCACCCATCTTCTCAGGAGGAATTACGCGCGTGTTGAATAAACGGAGTATCAGCACCATCAGCATTTGCTTGACTTTGGCGATTTTCGCGGCAGGCTGCAAGAAGAAGACGCCGGCCCCGCCGCCGCCACCGCCGCCAGCACCCGCCGTGCAGCCGGCCCCCCCGCCGCCGCCGCGGCCCACTATCGCCTCGTTCTCGGCTGAGCCTACATCCATTGAACGCGGTCAATCGTCTACTTTGACCTGGAGCGTTTCCAACTCTTCCAGCGTTTCCATCGATAACGGCATTGGCGCCGTGCAGGCTAGTGGTAATCGCCGGGTGTTCCCGGGCAATTCCACAACTTACACCCTGACGGCTACCGGACCCGGCGGTACGCAGACCGCTACGGCCACCGTTAACGTAACGGAACCGCCGCCACCGCCGCCGCCGCCGGCCGCGCCCAAGCCGACCATCGAGCAGATGCTTTCCGGCAGTGTCGTGGACGCCTACTACGACTACGACAAGAGCGATATCCGCGAGGATGCCCGGGCCGCACTGACTAAGGATGCCGACGCTTTGAAGGCCATCTTCGCCAGCTTCCCGGATGCCACCGTGACCATTGAGGGCCATTGCGATGAGCGCGGATCGGCCGAGTACAACCTGGCTCTGGGCGACCGGCGCGCCGCTGCTGCCAAGGAATTCCTGGTCCAATTGGGAGTTTCCGGCGACAAGCTGAAGACTATCAGCTACGGCAAGGAACGTCCGCAGTGCACCGACCACGACGAGACGTGCTGGCAAAAGAACCGCCGCGTACACTTCTCCACCGGGCAGTAAAATCGGGTAAGGGGCCGGCCATCCCGGCCCATCCGCAACCGGCGGGACGGCTCACCCGTCCCGCTCACAAGGAGAACCTATGACCTTTTGGCGCACGCTGTTGCCGGCCCTATTCGTCTGTCCTTCCGTGATCTTCGCAGCCAGTAAGGAAATCGTCGAATTGCAGCGGGATCTGGCCCAGGTGCAGGAACAGGTGCGGGCCCTGCAACGTTCCCAGGACGAAAAATTCAGCGCCCTTCAGGTGCTCGTGCAACAGGCGCTCGACTCGGCGAACAAGACCAGCAACTCGGTCGCGGTCCTGCAGGATAATCTTCAGCGAAGCAGCAAGGATCAGCAGAGCAAGGTTGTCACCACGGTGGTGGATTTGAGTTCCAAGATGGACTCGGTAACCACCGACGTGAATGCGCTGCGCGAGTCTGTGGCCGACATTGTCAGCCAGATGGGGAAGCTGCAACAACAGATGGTGGACCTCGGCAATGCGGTGCGCACCATACAGACGCCGGCCGCGGCGCCCCCACCCCCCGGTTCGGGCGGAATTACGCCTGGAGGCGGCGGCGCAGGAACGGGAACCGGTTCGCTGCCCGGCGCGGCCTCCGAAGGTGTCCCGCCAATCTCCAGCGACCAGCTTTATCAGAATGCCAATCGCGACCGCAGCGGCGGCAATAACGATCTGGCGCTGCAGGAATACAACGACTATCTGAGGTATTACGGCAACACCATGTTTGCGCCGAACGCGCAATACTATATCGCCGAGATCCATTTGAAGCAGAACAAGCTGGACGATGCGCTGCGGGAGTTCGACATGGTGCTGGAAAAATATCCCGACAATAATAAGACTCCCGACGCTCTCTACATGAAGGGCCAGACGCTGGTGAAGATGGGCAAGCGCACGCAAGGCAAGCAGGAGTTCTGCGAGTTGGCGAAGCGCTTCCCGTCGACCGATCTTGCCAATCGCGCCAACGCGCAGGTGAAGTCGCTGGGGCTGACCTGTGGCCCCGCGGCCGCCCACAAAAAAAAATCATAAAGCTTTATGACTCCACAAGTGGATCGGGCCAAGCCGCCCCTGGCCAGTTACCAGGATCTGGCGCGGATGATCGATCATTCACTGGTGCGCCCGGAACTGACCGATGACGACGTGATCGCCGGCTGCCGCCTGGCGCGCCAATACCAGGTGGCGACTGTCAGCGTGCGGCCTTGCGATGTGGAACTGGCCGTGCGCGAACTGCAAGGATGCGCAGTGAAGGTGGGCAGCCTGGCCGGTTTCCCGCATGGCTCCACCACCACCGCCGTAAAGCTCTACGAAGCTCGCGACGTGCTGCGCCGCGGCGCGCGCGAAATCGACATGGTGCTGAATATCGCGAAGCTGCGCTCGCGCCAGTTTCAATACGTCGAGACGGAACTGCTGCAGATGGCCGACGCATGCCACAAGGAAAGTGCGCTGCTGAAAGTAATTTTCGAGAACGCCTGGCTTACCGACGAATTGAAGATCGTAGCCTGCCGCATATGCGGCCGCGCCGGCGTGGATTTTGCGAAGACTTCCACCGGTTTCGCTCCCTCCGGCTACACTATCGAGGACCTGCGGCTGATGCGTACCCATCTGCCCGAACACGTCGGGCTGAAGGCGGCTGTCGGGGTGCGTACGCTGGAGAAAGCCAAGGAAGTCTACGCGGTGGGTTGCACGCGCTTCGGCGCGACCGCCACAGCCGCCATCCTGGACGCCTGGAAAGCAGAACTGGCTGGTGGGACAGGCACCCTGCCCCACTAAGTATGAACCGTCACCGAATGTACATCAACGGCGAGCGCGTGGAAAACCACCGTGGCGCCTGGCTCCCCGTCTACGACCCCTCCACGGAAGAGATCATCGCTGAAGTTCCCGACGCGGATGCCGCCGACATCGATCGCGCCGTCCAGGCCGCGGTGGCTGCCTTCGATTCCGGTCCGTGGCCGCAGACCACTGCGCAGGACCGCGGCCGCCTGCTCTTCAAAATCGCCGATCGCATCCGCGCGCACGCGCCCGCCCTGGCCGAACTGGAAGCGCGCAATTGCGGCAAGCCCATCGTGGAAGCCGAATTCGACATCAACGACGCGGCTACCTGTTTCGAGTACTACGGCGGCATGGCGAACAAGATCCTGGGCCAGGTGAACCCCGTACCCGACAACGCTTTCAGCTTCACTCTGCGCGAGCCGGTAGGCGTGGCGGGCCAGATCATCCCGTGGAATTATCCGCTGTTGATGGCCGCCTGGAAACTGGCACCCGCGCTCGCCGCCGGCTGCACTTGCGTACTGAAGCCCGCCGAACAGACGCCGCTGACCGCGCTAGAAATCGCGGACGGGTTCGCCGAAGTGGGATTCCCGCCGGGCGTTGTGAATATCGTAACCGGCTTCGGCGAGACTGCCGGCGCGCCGCTGGTGGCGCATCCGGGCGTCAACAAAATCGCCTTTACCGGCAGCGCCGCGGTCGGCAAGCTGATTGTCAAAAGCGCGGCCGACACGGTGAAGCGCGTCACCCTCGAACTAGGCGGCAAGTCGCCCAACATTTTCTTCGCCGATGCCGATTTCGAATCAGCTATAGACGGCGCGTTGTTCGGCGTCTTCATCAACCAGGGCGAAGTCTGTTCGGCCGGCAGCCGCATCCTCGTCGAGAAGCCCATTTATAACAAATTCGTGGAAGCCATGGTGGAGAAATCCAAACGCATCCGCCTCGGTCGGCCGCTCGACCGCGAAACCAAGATGGGCCCGCTGGTGAGCAAAGAACAGTACGAGCGCGTGCGCCGATATCAGGAGATCGGCAAGACGGAGGCGCACCTGGCCGCCGGTGGCGGGCGGCCGGCTGGTCTGTCGCGAGGTTACTATGTCGAGCCAACCATCTTCACCGCGGTGGATAACTCCGCCCGCATCGCCCGCGAAGAGATCTTCGGACCTGTAGCCGCCGTAATTCCGTTCGATGACGAAGCCGATGCCATCCGCATCGCCAATGATTCACCCTATGGCCTGGCTGCTGCTGTCTGGTCGCGCGATATCTTCCGCGCATTCCGCATCGTGAAGGCCCTACGCGCGGGTATCGTGTGGGTGAACCACATGCAGCCGACTTACGTCGAAGCTCCGTGGGGCGGGTACAAGCAATCCGGATTCGGCCGCGAGTTAGGTCCCTGGGGCATGGAAGAGTACCTCGAAACCAAGCAGGTTTATATCAACCTGAACGAACAGCCTATCGGTTGGTACTGACAGCTCGGCGGCGTTGGTTACGCCACGATTCTTCCATCGCGCATGCGCACTGTGCGATGCGCGAATGCGGCGGCTTCGGGATCGTGTGTGATCATGAGGATGGTTTGTCCCAGGCGCCGGTTCAAATCGCGCATGACGTCCAGCACAGCGACGGAGTTCTCGCTATCCAGGTTGCCGGTGGGCTCGTCCGCGAGCAGGATAGCCGGGTGATTCACAATGGCGCGCGCGATGGCTACGCGCTGTTGCTCGCCTCCGGAAAGCGCCGCGGGCTTATGGTTGAGACGCTGCGAAATTCCCAACAGCCCCAGCACTTCTTCGAATTCGGGAGTGGACGCTCGATCGTGCCCGGCGATGTAGCGGGCGACGGCGATGTTATCGCCGGCGGTCAGGTTGGGCAGCAAATTGAATTTCTGGAACACAAACCCGACCTTGTTCTTGCGCAACTCGGTACGGCCGGCATCGGTGAGCGATGAGATATCTTGTCCGGCGATTTTTACCCTGCCGCCGGTCGCCGGGGTGAGGCCGCCGATGATGTGGAACAGCGTCGATTTGCCCGAACCGGACGGCCCCACGATCGCCAGGAACTCGCCAGGCGGCACGTCCAGATCGACGCCGCGCAGAGCCTGCACATCTACGTTGCCCACGCGATAGACTTTGCGCAGGTCGTGGATTTCGATGAGCGGCTCACTCATAAGCGAGCGCCTCGATGGGATCCTGCGCGGCGGCGCTCAAGCCTGGATAGAGCGCTCCCAGCAGCACACCTGCCAGGCTGATCCCGCCGGCGATCGGCCACCACATCGGCGTAATGGCTTGCGTCAGCGAAGCCGGATACAACGCTTGAATCAGGGCGCGCGCGGCGAAGCTCAGCCCGATTCCCACCACCGTGCCTCCCAATCCCATGACCAGCGCTTCGGCCAGAATGATCTTCAGGATGAACCAGCGCGACGCGCCCAGCGCCTTCAGAATGCCGATCTCGCGCGTGCGCTGCAGCACGGCCATGTACATGGAAAGCAGCACCACGGCGAAGCCGATCACTACGCCGATGCCGACCATCACGTTGATGAAGGTGCTCAACGCGCCGCCCTGCACGTTCTCGACGGTCAATAGCGAGGTGAACTCTTCCATGGAATAGATGTTGTAACCGGGAAGAAAAGCTTTCAGCTCCGCCAGCACCGCGAGTATGTTGGCTGGCTTGTCTACCTTCACGAAAATCTGGCTCACCTTGCTGGTGTTTCCGGTGAGGTCCTGCAACGTGCGCATGGGTACGGCCAGGCGCGCGAGTTTGCCGTTTTCCGCGACGCCCGAGACGCGCCAGCTGTGGTTGAGGACGTCGGTGACCACGTCTCCCGCATGCAGCTTGTGCTGCTGCGCGTAATATTCGTCGATAATGATATCGTCGGGACCGCGGAACGGCCCGCCTTGCAAATATTTGAAGCCGCCGCTCATCTGGTTGAAGCGGGGCAGATCGATCCCGCTGACCCAGCTCACGCTCGAAACCGGATGGACGATAATGCCCATGGCCAGCGCCACGTGGGGCTTCTGTTGCATGACGTCGACTACCTTTTCGGGAATTGGAGCGCCGCTGAGGGTCAGCGCGGAGGTCCCGGGCGGGCGCACCACGATATCCGCGCCGATGCCGCGGGCGCGCCGGGCGGAATCGGCCAGCATGCCTTCGCTCAGGCCCACCAGGCACAAAATCAGGGTCACTGGCACCGCGATCAGGAACATGCTCAGCAAGCTGCGCATGGGCTTGTGCTTCAGGTTCTCCAGAACGAGTTTGGCCGTCACGGTTTCTTCTGGTTTCCTTTGGGAGGGGGAACTGCGGCGGGAGCCGGCTTGCCCAGCTCTTGCAACTGGGTTCCTTCAGGCTGCTCCAGGATGAATTTGTCGTCGGAAACGCCGCGGTTGATCTCCATCTTCACCACCGTCAGGACAACGGCGTAATCGTCTTGCGGACGGGTGATATCGATGGTCTTCGGAAACGGCACGCCATCGTAATTCTGCCAATCGCTGTAGCGGGCATCGGTCAGGATATTGCCGTCCGCGTCGTAAACGAACTGGCGGGCGATGTGCAGATTGATGCGGCTGAACCAGATGCTGCGATGAGCCAGGATCTGCCCATTCGCCTGCATCTCCACAAGGTGCAGAATGTACGCGGCGTTGTCTTCATCGGTCAGGTTCACGAGTATAGACTTTTCACGCGCTTCGATGGGCGCGACCATCAGCGCCTCCAGAAAATGCTGCGGCCGGAGGTTCTCGATCTTGTTTTTGGAGGGTGCTACGAGTTCGTTCGATCCGACGACGAAGCGGTTCTGTGAAGGCAGATACAGACGAAAGTCTTTGCCGTTTGAAACCATGTCGAAGGCTTTGTTGCGCACCACGGGGTACAAGCCGATGATGCGGATGTCGACCGGCTTGCGGAAAACGATGTAGCCGCGCACGTCTTTGTATTCGGTGATTTTGCTCTTTTCGGAACTGCCCAGCGCGGGTGTCATATCCACCGTGGCGCTGAAGCTCTGGACCGCCCGATATTGTTGCGCCAGGCGATCGATGAGGGTTTGCTTGTCCGCGGTGAGCAGGACGGGCGTAGCGCTGGCGCCCTTCCGTGTGATGATGCGCCGGCGTACGAAGCAACCGGAGAAGTCCAGCGCCGACAGGCAGATCAACAGAAGAGCAGCGCGCACGCGCCTGCGAGGCATCATACCATTGTAGGCAAGCGGGCGCGCGGCGTGTCAAATCGGAGGCGCGGCGTGTTATATTCGAATGAAACGGAACCGGGCCTGTGGCGCAGTTGGGAGCGCGCTTCCATGGCATGGAAGAGGTCGTGAGTTCGAATCTCACCAGGTCCACCAAAACTAACTTTCTATAAAGCAGAGACTTTAGGAGAATGGTCTTCGCCCTTCCACGTTGCGGAAGAGGTCACGTTCGCCAAATTTGGACTCCAGCGAGTTGCAACAATATGCAGAATTGTTAGAAGATTTCCGCGCGCCGGTGTTGTCGTTTCGGTGTCCGCCAAGCCGGGAGGTGAGCACGCAGAAACGTGAGCGGGGTTTGGGGGAACTTACTAAGCTGCGGAAGCGCCTGAAAGGGACAATATCACATGGCGGCAGCATGTCGGGTCAATCCCTGGTCTTCGGCACGCGCGCGTTTACTCGGCGTAAATGCTCCGGACGAAACCGGCCACGTTCATGTTAGGCCAGTCGGAATACTTCGTTTTGAACTCCGTACTCAATTGTCTTCCCGCATCGTCAGCCGATACGCCCTGCTGTTTCAGTGCCAGTGCGCGTGTCCGGAGGTCGTCGATGAAGTTGCGCTCCGCCGCGACCAAAGACCCTTCGCCGGGCGCGCTGTGGTCAGGGAGAACGTATCGCACGTGGAGAGTCAAAATCTTGTCGAGAACGGCGATCCAGCTAGAGGGCGTCCCTCCGTCGCCGAAGATGTTGGGAACAACTTTGTTCTGTACCACATCGCCTGAAACAAGGGTGCCATCGGGCTCGACAAAGGTCAGTTCATCGCCCTTTGTGTGCGCTCCGCCGAACCACAAAAGCCGGGCGGTCACGCCTCCGAGATCGATCTTCACGTCCGTGTCGAAGACGATGTCGGGAGTAGGCAGTGGGACGTTCGCAAGCAACTCCTTGTTCTGCGCCGACCTGCTACTGAACATTTCAACCATCTGCATCCCGTGCTGTTCCATTTCCTGCTGCTGAACCACGTCGCGAATGAGAATCGTGTTCGGCGGAAACCCACCTGCGCCGGCCGCGTGCTCAGGGTGGAAGTGCGTCGTGGTGAGGAAGAGCTTCTGGTTCCCTGACAGTTTAGCTGCGACGCGCGCGACCGTAGCGCCATTGCGCGGACCGAGACCCGTGTCCACGACCAGCGTGGCCCGCGCGCCGATCACGATGGCGACATTCGGGAAGCCCATGATGGCCCAGACGTGATCGGAAATCTTCGTGGCGTTTTCTCCCAATAGAGGCTGTGCCATTTGGGCGGAGGCATTCATGTAGGCCAGGCAGATCAGGGCAATCAGCGCGTGCAGAAGCTCTTTAATTCGTGAGCGCATAGCATCACCTTTGTACTACGATTTGCCGCGGTCGAACAAGGGCGGCAGCCGGACGCTTCTTCTAGTGGGGGAAGGATGCTGAGTAAGGACCGCATCAGCAAATGGGTAACTCACCCATCTTGGTGGACTCCGAAGGCCATATCGTCGCGGGTGAAGGACGGCATCGTGCTGCGCTCAAACTCTACTTGGAAACGGTGCCGGTTATCGTTCTCGACCATCTCAGCGAAACCGGGACGCGAACCTGTCTGCCGGCCGACAAGCTGGCCGAAACTCCACGACGCTGACATTGACCTGGGAACGACAGGCTTCAGCGAGGACGAGTTAGCCGTGCTGCTTGCCAATGCCGCCGACGGCTCCGAGGGAGGCGAAGATGCCGAAGAGGAGATTCCGGAAGCTCCGGCTGAGCCGTTACGCACGCGGGCAGTATTTGGATAATTTCCCGCCCTGGCAAGGAGCCGACTTCGATTCCGCAGTCCTAAGCAGCAACTGCTCCAGCATCTCAAAGTCGATCCTGTCCGGCTGCGCAAAGCGAATGCATCCTTTGCCGATCCGCGAGCCGGGGAGGGCGCCGCGGAACTCGTCGAGCACCTCTTTCTTCGGCACATACAGCGCGATGTATTGATGTATTGCTGTTGCCTGGCAATTAGGAGCTCCATCACGCCGTTACGCTTGTAGGACCGGCATGCCGTGCTCCATGCATTCGCAGTTTCTCGATCACAGTCCGACTCTCTGGGGGCAGTTCTGCGATATAGGTCTGTAGGTTGGCTGCCTTGCTAATCATCGGTGGCCCTCGCTGTTTTCCCAGTCTACCTGTTTTGCGAAAACCGGAGGAATGATCATGCCGGAGCCGCGGGAACGACCGACTCGTCCACGCTCAAAACCACCGTTAAAGGTTAAAGGTGGTGCTGAAATTGACGCGCGGTGAGGCCGCCGCCGGTGTTCCCGCAACAGCGTCTTCACCGGGTCAGAACCGAGCGCAGCAACGCGCTCAGCCCGTTCCATGAAATCTGCACACCGATACACACCAGTATGAAAGACGATAGCCGGATGACGACATTCATCGCCGTGTCACCCAGCCCCTTGGCAATCGTCTCGGCGAAACGATAACTCAAATAAATCGATACGGCGATGACGATGGCTCCGATCAGCAGGCCCGCGATCAGCGGCCACCGCCACTCCGACCCCTCGGTCCGGTTGGCCCCAAGCGTGATCGCCACTGCGATCGAACCGGGGCCAACCGTCAACGGCAGCGTCAACGGATAGAAAGCCTGCCGCATGTAGTTCGCCTCGCTGCAGGGCCTCTTGGCGTCCTGGGTTGCGTCGTCGTCATCGGAATCGCGCAGCAATGCCCACCCGGTAGAAACTACCACCAGGCCGCCGGCCACTTGCACCACGGGAAGCGAAATCCCGAAGAACCCGAGTACGTGGGTACCAATGAAAATCGACGCGACCATCAGGATAAGGCCGTTCACAGCGATGGTCCGCGCCAGTTTGACGCGCCCTTGCCCCGATAGGCCGCGCGTGAGCGTAAGGAAAATGGGTGTGTTGCCCAGCGGATTGACGATCGGAAACAACGCGCCCACCACCAGCAACGCGTTCGCCGCCAGTTCGCTGAGTGGGCTGTTCACTGTTCACCCCTCATACGGCGCCACCAGCGGTCGCAACCGCGATGTCGCACCAGAAGGACTGCTCCAACCGGGCTCGGATTCCATCAGCGAACGGATTCCTGCAATGTCGTCTGGCGTGGCTTCTCGAATCATGATAACGAACTAACCATCATACAGAGCCGCACTGTTTGAATACTAAGCCAAAGTGCGCGGGGCGCACCGGATCAAGATGTCTGGCCAGAGCCCCTGGCCAAAACGTGCCCAGGTCCGAGTCCGCCGATCACGCGGGAGGCACCGGCCGGCCCGTGGGCACCCTGGCGGTGGCGGAACTCCTGATCTACAGTGCCGCCAACACCTCTTTGTACAGGTACTTGGCGCCCTCGACGCCATCCCACTCTCCGTCCTCGTATTCCAGCGCGAACGTGCCCTGGAAACCCGAGTCGGTCATGATCTTAACAGAGCGACGCACGTCGTTGTTCTTCCACCGGTTCCAATACTTAGCGTGCACGTTGGTGTGGGCGTAGGGTGCCAGCGCCTTCAGGCCATGGTACATCAGGTATTCGTGCTCCCAGTTACAGAAGTCCGGCGAAGCCTCGCAGAAGGGATTGTTCACCTCGTCGATGATGATCAGGATGTTGATGGGATTGGCGGTGAGGCCCCAATGGTTTTCCAGGGTGACCTTGACTCCGACCTTACCACCGTAGTCCGCCATCTCTTTAAAGGATTCGATGCAGTTAGCCAAGTACATTGCCAATTCGTCGGCCTTCGGGTAGTCGGCAGTGGCAACCGCACCCGGAACGATGCGTGGTCCGCCGCTGTTCACGCGCATCGATTTCGCGCCGAGCATCGCGGCGCCGTCCAGCCACTTCTTGGCCACGCCGACCCCGGTCTTCCGCTTGTATGCGTCCGGATCGCAAATATCACGGGGTGCATTGTTGGAAATATGCTGGCAGGCAGTACCGCTAACCGCCATGGTGTCGGCCATTTTCTCCAGCCACCGTTTCCCGGATGCGCTGGCCGGGTCGAACTCCTCGGTCACGCGCGTCGCGGCGCCCACCAGCAGCGGTACCGGGACGAACATGGAGTCGTCGGCCACGTCACCGAAGAGGCCCGAGAAGAGGTCCATGCGGGTAACGCCAGGGAACATGTCCTTAGTGAACCGCGGGAAATCGAGCATGGTAATCTCGCCGTACTTCCTTTTCAAGTCCTGCACTTGCGGATTTCGGGTGAAGCCGGTCCGGCTTTCGAAGAGGTAGCGAATAGGCCACGTGTTGGAGGCGATTCGCGCCAGTTTCTCCTTTTCGGAAAGGGTAGCGGCAGGTGCCGCGGGGGCAGACAGACCCAAGGCCGCCGCGACCGCCCCCGCGCCTCCAAGGAACGTCCGCCGGTGAAGCCCGGCTCTCTCTTCGCGATCAGGCATTTCTACAGTGTAATGCTGAGGCGGCCAAGCAACCGGGCCACGCGTCTCGTTTGTTGCCTTGTTTTACAACCTGTCCGCCATCATGAACCGCATACAGGCTGGCGGGCCTGAGCTGCGCCGGTCCGAAGCCCGGCGCGCACGATGGGCCATGTCGTTATGCCCGGCACACGGACCGACGGCCGCGAACGAGGCCATTACAGCCGCCCCGAATGGCGGACTCAAGCGCGCCCGGCGATTCTTGCCAGCCGTATACACTCCGCGCCGTCACCAACTATCGGGAAGAAGCACTTACGGGCTCGTAAAGTAAGCGAGCCGGTTCTCGACATACGGCGACCCCGCGCAGCACGGCCGCGCTGGTATCGCAACCATCGCAACCCATCATCACCAAAGCCCTCTCGCGGCGGTCAGGCGTCGCTCATGAAGATTGTGTCACAATATCGCGAACAGTCGGGTTGGGGATAAACTCGGTACGGTGTTTAGGTCAACAGGGAGATTCGTGGTAAGATCCGCACCGTGCTTGAAGTCAAAATGGAGATCCCGGTCAAGCGCTATGAATAACTCAGATCGAGGGATATGTCTTGGCTTACTGCTCTTGGTAGCTGTTACTTCACCGGCCGCGGGCGCCACTGGGCAGCGTGGACTCGCGTATGTCGCCTGGAGTCCCCTTTACCCGCAGCCCGCCTATACGAAATACGAAAGTGGACTCTCACCGTGCTCTCTCTGCCGCTACCCGATAGCTATTACTTTTGGGCTTTGCAGAATGGCTTTGTGGGAAGCGCCGACGCCTTCTACATGGGTCTGCAGCCATACGGATCGTGCCCTGGCGGCGGTAACTGCCCTGCCGCTCTTTTCAGCTTTTTTGGAGAGGGAGCTACATCCACCAGCCCAAGCTGTGTTTCGGGCGCTGATGGTGGACCGGGCGAGAGCTGCCTCATCGCCTACAACTGGATGATCGGCCGGACCTATCGCTTTACTGCCACACTTACAGACTCAAGTCCCTCGACCGAAACCTGGACCGGCACGGTAACCGATACCGAAGCGCATATAACGACGACTATCGGTTCCTGGACTATTCTCGCTTTTGAAGGGTTGATTGGAACGCAGGGTATCTCCTGGACCGAGTATTACGAGCCAGTCGATGGCGGTTGCGCGCAACAGCCGTACGCTAAAGTCAGATTCGGTTTCCCGGTGGGCTTCAACAATCTGGAGTCTTTCAAGAGCGCCGTGTTTAGCACGATGCCAGGGTCGCCCTGTCCAGCGGGGGAGACCGTCTTCAAGGTCGGTGACTCGACGGTGACGGTAAAAACCGGAAAGCTAATGTAGGTCCCTGGGAAAACGAATCGAGGCGTGCCAGTTTTTCGGGATGCAGCCGGAGCGCGAGCATGATCCGCCAGAATCTCGCGCTGTGTTTGGAACGGCTGGAAGACAGCCTGCCACCAGTCAACGAAGATCCGACCGCATTAAGGATCATCTGCGTCTCACCGGACGGCCAGCTAAAGCGGCATCGAGTTCAAAGTGCACATTTCCGGAGCCGTTCAAGAAGAGGGTTTGGTGAGGGCCATCGCCAGGCGACTACGCTTGGTGGCATAAACGTTTCAGGATTCAGCGTCGTCCATGCAAACCGATCCGAGAGTGTCGCGAAGGACGCGGGTGCTGGCAGCGCTTGCTCCGCCGACAGCCTGGCTAGGCCTTCCTAGATCGGATGATTGTGCGGAATTGGTGGCGGGCAAAGGCCAAGTCTCGCCAGATAGAGATTCTCTAGTGGCCGCCGCCGGAGAGTTTGCGGTAGTACTCGGCGACCGAGTCCTGATAGCCGGCGGGAACCTTGGCCGGGTCGGTGTTGCGGATGGTGCCGCCCTGGTTTTCATCGAGTTGGCGGCGCAGTTGCAGTTCCAGCGCGTCCACGCCGCTGACGAGCTGCTGGTGCATCTGCTCGACCAGCGCGGGATTCCCGGGGAAACGGCTGGGATCCAGATTGCGCATTTGATCGATCAGCGACTGCAACTGTTGCCGCGCCTCGGGACTATCCTGCACCGCGGCGCGAACCTGGTTGAGAAGGTTCAATCCCTGGTCGATCTGGCGCTGCGTATCGGCCGGGTTGGGACCTTGTTGGGGCGCCACGGCCTGGCCGGAGATGCGCGTGTTGCCGGTGTCATAGCCGCCGCCACATTCCCGTCGCGATTGCCGCCGCCGCCGGATTGCCGCCGGACCGGCGACCGGCCGCCTGACCCCCTGCCTGGCCTGCCGTTGCCGGCGACCGTTTGCCCTGACGCTGACCGTTGCCCACCTGGCCGGCCGCTCTGCCGGGTTGGCCGGTTCGGGCTGTTGCCACCGGCTGGCCTGCACGCGGCTTGCCCTGCCTTGACGGACGTCCGCCGAGGCCTGCCAGTTGGTCGCGCAGACGGGATAGATCGTCCATGGCCCGGTTGAGCTCGGCGTCCTTGGAAGTGTGCTGAGCGCTGCCCAAGGCGCGCGCCGCGTCGCCGACCTGTTGACCCAGCTTTTGCAGGTCGCTGGTGAGGGCGGTTTCGACCGGATCGGAGAAGCTGCCGCTGCGCAGCCGATCCGAGCTGCGTTGCATGCGCGTGCCGAGATCGTTTTCGTCCATGCCATCGAGCGCGCTCCGCAAGCTTGCCGGAAGCCGCCGGTTGCGTGGGCGCAAGCTCGCGCGCCGCGCCGCGCATTTGCTGCGTGAGGCGCCCCAGGTCATCGGCCACCTGCTGACGATCGTTGACCATCTTGTCGATTTCCTGGGCGGTAGGGTAAGTCATGCTGCTGGCCGGAGGTGCGCGCGGCATTCTGCTGAGCCATCAAGTCGCGCACGTGATCCGCTTGCTGCTTTTGCTGGGCCGCCAATTGATCGGCCGTTTGGGCCATCGAGTTGAGGCGGCCGGCGGCGTCCTGCTGCTGCGATGCCGCCCAGCAGGTCGGTGGCCTGGCGCAGGCGGTCGGCGGCGCGGCGGGAATCGGCCGCACTGGCATTCTGGGAGACGGCGCGCCGCATGTCGTCGTTGGCCTGGCGCAAGCGGTCGAGCGCCTGTTGCGCGGCCTGTTGCCGGCTGTCGCAGCTTGCCCGGAACGCTGGAACCGCTTGTCTGGCCGCTGCTGTTGCCCGCTTGCCCTGACCCGCTTGCCTGGACCTGGCCGCTCCTGCTGCCCTGCTGCCTTGCTGCCCTGCTGGCCATTTTGAGCAAGTTGTTGCTCCATCTGCTGCTGAAGCTGCTGCGCCTCGCGCTGCAACATCTCCTGTTGCCATTTTTGCTCGGCGGTCTGGGCGCCATTGCGTTGCTGCTGAGCCAAGTCCTCCTCGCGCTTGGCCAGTTCGTCGAGCTTCTTCAGCGCGTCGGCGATTTCCTGCGCCTTCTGTTCGGCGCTAGTCGCCGCGGTCTGCCGGGTCTCGTATTGATTTTTCTCGGTATCGAGCTCCAGATCGAAGAGGCGGCCAGATCGCGCGCCGCGCCACCTCCGCCGCCTCCGCCGCCGCGCCGCCCCGAACGCCACCTGAATCTGCCGGAAGGTGGCTTCGGCGCGCAGCAGAAATTGCAGCGCCTTCTGCTCGTTGGGAATGGCATCCTTCCACTTCTCCTGCTGCAATTGTTGCGCGGCCGGCGCCATGGCCTCGGAGGCGGCCATCATATCCTTCTGGAAATCGCCGATGGCCTGCACTTCATCGGTCAATTCGCGGGCCTCTAAGCGGCCGGAAAGCGAGACGGCCTGATCGCGCAATGTGGCTTGGGATTGGGACAGCAGCTTGGCGATGTCGGCGGCCTGCTGTTCGGTCGAGTTCTTGTCGCCCTGTTGCTTGAAGGTGGCGGAGATAATCTCCTTCTCGCGCTGCGAAATCTGCGCCGATTGATTGCCCTGCCGCCGCCTCCAGCCTCCGCCCCGCCGCCCGACTGTTGCGATTGCGAAAACTCGCGCTCGAATGGGTCGGCCTGGATGAACATCATATCGGTGTGGGCTTCGGCGTTGGCGTCCTTGGCGGTGGCGTAGACGCTAACCAGATCGCCGGGAACAAGCTTGAAATTCTCCAGCGAGAGCGTGGTCGAGCCGTCGGCTTGCTTCTCGCCCTTTTGCCGGAGCAGATCCACCGTAGTTTCGGGGCCGCCGTTGACCGAATAGTGCAGCGCGACGCCGTTGAGGCCGTATTCGTCGGTGGCCTTGGCGGCGACGGTGACCTCTTCGATGGGGCTGGCATGGTAGTCGCCGCGGCCGGGACGCACCAGCGCAATCTGCGGCGGGTTGGCTTTGCGGGCCTCGATGAAAAAATCCTCGCTGACGCGAACGGGCTGGCCCGCCTCGACACCGGCGACGTGGTAGACGCCGTCCTTATCCATCTTGACGGTGCCGCGATAGACGTTATTCTGGCCGCCGGTGAGTTGGATCTGTTGTCCGTTGTCGAGCTGGATCTGGCCGCCCTGCAGCGGGCGGTCGGTCGAAACCTCGAGTTCGGCCTCGGTGCCGGTGACGGCGCGCAGATCGCCGCCGCGCTCCTCGACCTCGGACGGCATGCCGGTCCAGGCGGGGTAATGATAGGTGACGCGAATCTGCTTCACCGCGGGCAAATCGGTGACGCGAATGTTAAAGTGCTTCGACGTCATCGGCTCCGGCGGTGACGTAGTATTCGACGTTCTCGGGCAAACCGGCAAATAGAAATTGATAGCCGCCGGCGAAACTGCCGGCCGCCTTGGGCTGCATGGCAATCTCTTCCCACTTGGAGGAGCTCTGAAAGCGGGCATACAACTTGACGCTGGGCGACCGCAGGCCGGTGGGCAGCGCCGAAACCATCTGGTCGGCATGGCGGCGCACGACGGCGTCGCCGGGAGTCACGCGCAGATCGTAGAGCGCGGGCTTGTCGCGGTGCGGACCGGTCCACAGCAGCGAGGCGCCATAACCCAGAAAACCGGGGCCGGCGGCGATCATCCAGACCAGGATGGCGAAGGCGCCGACGCTGGTGCCCAGCGAGATCCAAAGGCGGCGGTCGGTGACCATTTGCCTGGGCTCGGCGGATCGCGCGACTGTCAAGGCATCTCCGGCCAGAAGTTCAATGAAGGGATCCTGCCCGTCGCGCTCCGCGAAGGTGGTGAGGCGCTGCTGGAATTGCGGGAAGGCGGCTTCGGCGGCTGCGATCGCGCGGCGGCGGGTCAGCCGGCGCAACGGGCAGCGCCAACCCGGCGGCGGCGGCAATGGCCAGAATCAGGATCAGCGCGAAGCGCGCCGCGGTCACGCTTCCCTGCGAAAAGGCGCAGCGCGTTGGCGATCGTGACCAGCACCAGCGTGGCCACCAGGGCGCCGCCGGTGAGGATGGCAAAGCCGCGCAGCCAGGTGCTCCAGCGCAGACGTTGTTCCAGTTGCGCAATGTATGCGTGAAGTTGTTCGCGGAAACTCATGGAACCCTCCAACGGCGCGGCCAACGCTTATACCTGAAGGATATCGCACTGGCGAAGGAACGAAGTGCTGCACCTTCTTTAAAGCGACGGATGCTCGACAAGGCGCGGGATGTTCATTTTGCCTTGATGCTTTCGAGCTCGGGCAAGATCATACGCCGCCTGCATTCGTAGCCACATATCGGCGCTGCCGCCAAAGGCCCGTTCAAAGCGCAACGCCATCTGAGGCGTAACGGCGCTTCTGCCTTGCATCACATTGTGAAGCTGTTGGCGCGTGATCTTCATAGTTTTTGCTGCCTCGGCCACGCTTAGTTTAAGTTCGTCAAGGTTAGCCTTGGCGAGTGCGCCGGGGTGAACCGGATTTTTCATCGGCATTGCGTCATCCCTCTTAATGGTAATCTTCCAAATCCACGTCGTAGGCGTCACCCCCCTCGAAGCGGAAAGTCACCCGCCAGTTGGCCCTTACCGTCACGGCCCACACGCCTTTACGGTCGCCCTTCAAGGGGTGCAATCGAAACGTCGGCTGGTTCATATCCTGCACGTCGCCGGCCTGGTCTAGCGCAGAAAGGATCAACCGCAAACGGTCAACTTGATCGGCTCCGACCTTGCGGACGTCGTCCTGTTCAAACAGGTTCCGCAGGCCCTTGTGTTTGAAGCTGTCGATCACTGTCCGAGTGTAAAACGTCAATTGACGTTTGTCAACAAACAGGTTGGGTCCGCCAGGTGAAGGCCCGCGGGTCCGCCGTTTTCCGGACGTGTTGCAAGTCTGCCATTTGTGGAACATTGGCACGGGCAGGGGAACAGACACCCAAAAAGGCCGGGGCGGCTGCGCCCGGTATGGGCGGTACAATTGGAGAACGCTTTGAAAGGGCGGCGCTGTGATGACCACTGGACATATGCGTTATGTAGTTTGCCCGAAATGTGGGGACGCCGTACCGGGGCGGCTACCATTGGGGGACGAACCGCGAAGGCTTCGGTGTGTCCACTGTCACGAAGAAATCGCTTTTGTGGACTCTGAGATTAAGAGCGGACTTATCAGTTACGACGAAAACCGAAATCGTTGGAAGGTCGCAAAGATGTCTTGATTTTGAGCAGGCGCGGCCAAGCGGGGCGGGTGTGTTCCCCTATTTCAAGGATTTTGCAGTAGTGGTGGTGACTCTCGTTATCCGAGAGTGTGGGCCGCCGTTGGTGCGTGCATATCGAAGGCGTTTCGTTGATCCTAAAAAAGCGCATCAGCAAGTGTTCGTCGATCAAGCGAATTGGTATAACGAACGCGCTACAAAGCTGGCGGCGTTTCACTACCAGTTGGGGGGCGAACCGACGCCTGACGAGTTCAAGCTGGCGGGTTTAGTTTCGAAACTCGATGAGTCGGATAGACAATGGGCGATGAAGCAAACCGATATTGAACTGCTGCGTAAACACGCTGTCGAAAAAGCGGCGGAGTGTCGCGACAACGCCGCGCGATGTGTACGCTCGGCGGAAGAGATGGGCTTCAAAATATTCTGGTAGATCAGAGGAAGGCGTGCGGGGATGTGGTTCGCTGCCGGGGACTTGGCTCTATTGCTTGGGGGTTTCAGACGGGCAATGAACACGCCGCAATCAAGGGCGGCTGAGATTTTATGAATATGCGGCCTGACCACCGGCCAGTTGATCGCGGACACAATCAGCACGGAAAAAGGGCTGCCTTCAAGCCGCCGCTTGCACTGCTGAAGCTACCGGAGGTAACGCCAACCTCAGTGAAGCGGTTAAAATATTCGGTGGGATTGACGTTGCGGGTTGGCATAAGGAAGTCCTTCCAAGTACCAGCCTACCAGGGTTGGCAATTATTGCCGACACTGGCGGCCTACGAGGCCGCCGCAGGCAGAGTGCCTGCCCCACTTACTGTTCCTCGCGCTGGGTACCGAGGTAGCGGCTAGCTAAGGCAGATTCGGCTAGAGCGAAAGCCAGCACTAGCAGCATCACATACCACCACAGGGTCTGCGCCGTCTTTTGTGGCGCGGCCGGGCCGGGCACCGGCGGGCTTTGTGAGGATGGCGAAGTCTGGCTCCCTTTGCCCCGCCACAACGCCAACACGGCATCGTCAATAACGTCGAGGTTCGATTCCTTGGGATCGGGGTTCACGCCGATTTCGTCCTGGCGGCCATTGGCGAGCCGGATCTGGTAATAGCCGGCCTCGGTGAGCTGGAACGATTGCGCGGAGGCGGCCTCGCCCAGGGTGAGCGGGCGCTTCCCCTCGGGGTCGGTGACCTCGACGCCCTGGGCCTGGTCTCTGTTGCGGCATTGCGCAGGTCGAGGTAGGCGTCCACCGGGCGGGCGCCGCCCTGCCGTTCGCTGCCCGCCAGATAGCGCGCGGTCTGCTCGATGAAGGGAACGAAGGCGGGATGCAAGGGGAAATCGTTGGTGAGGTTGTCGAGCCCGGAGGTGAGCAGCACCACGCGGCCCTCGCCGATGCGTTTCTCCAGCAGGAGCGGCGTCTGGTCGCCTAAGCGAACGATCACGCGCGCGTCGCCCGGGATCGACATCCAGAGCGTAGAAGAACTTCACGCCCGGCCAGCCGCCGGCCTTCGCCACGGCGGGGTAGGAGGAGTCGCTGGAGCCGACCGCCATGTAACGATCGGGAACGCGGCTGTAGTCGCGGGTCTCGACGATGTGCGCGCCGAAAATGGGAATCTGCGAGCGGCCGCCGGCGGAGGTGCCGGCGGCGATCAGCAGGCTGCCGCCGGAGCGCACGTACTCGGTGAGCGAATTTTCCAGAAGCGAGGGCAGCGTATTGAGATCGGAGAGAACGATGAAAGCGTAATTGGACGGCTGGCGGTCGGCGGCTTCGTTGACGTTGATCGATTCGAGGACGAAGGCCGATTGCGCGGCCGCCGAGAGCGCGGCGCCGACGTAGAGCGGCGAACGGTTGTCGCCGTAGTTATGGATCAGCAAGACTTTCTGCGGGTCGGAACGCTCGACGGCAAAGCGGCGGAGGTCGTCGGCCGGGAATGCGTCGGCGGCGTCGATCTTGACCTCGCAGCGGCTGAAGCCGTAGGGCACTTCGAGCGCGGGGAAGTCGACGGTGGCCCGTCCGTTGGCGGGGACCGCTACGGTCTTGGTGGCGGTGGTCTTGCCGTTCACCACCAGCGACACGGTGCGTTGGGCGGCGGGCGTGCCGTAGCCGGCAATCACGGCTTGCGACGTGAACCGGCTTGGCGTCCTTGCCCCAGACTTGTCCGGGCGCATCCACCGATTCCACGGTCCAGTTGGGTTGGGCCTTGGTGACCACGGCATGCGTCACCAGCTTGACGTTGGCGGGCAGCGCCATGTCGGAGAAGGTGGCGGCCAGATCGCCGCGCTGCATGTCGCTGAACAGATGCAGCTCGATGGGCGTATGGACCGACTCGGCCATGGCACGCACGGCGCGCGCCAGTTCGCCGAAGTTGCCGTGGCCGTCGCCGGGCTGAATGGCCTGCACGGCGGCACGCAACGCCGATTGGTCCTCAATCGGTTGGGTCATGAGCCGCAACTGCGAGCCGAACGCCGCCACCTGGGCGCGCGCGGCGCCTTTTCCGGCGAGCACGCGCATGGCTGCGTCCTTGGCATCGGCCAGGCGGGTTCCGGCACGCATGCTGAAGGAATTGTCGACCACCAGCAGCACCAGCCGGTCGCTGGCAAGGGTGGCCGTGTTGCGGTTGATGAAGGGATTGGCGAAGGCCAGAATCAACAGCAGCAGCACCAGCAGCCGCAGCGACAGCAGCAGGAAATAGCGGAGCCGGCGATGCCGGGTGGAGCTTTGGGTGCGCGACTCGAAGAGCATCAGCGAGCTCACCGGCTTGGGCCTGGTGGTTTGCCGCTTCAACAAATGCAGGTAGAGCGGAAGCGCGAGCCCCGCCAGGCCGGCCAGGAACCAGGGCGCCAAGAGTCCCATTTATTGGCGGCCTCCGCGCAGGGTCAGGTATTCGCGCAGGGCGTCGTCGAGCGGGCGGTCGGTCATCAGCAGGCAGTAGCCCATGCCCGCGGCCTGGGTACGATCGCGCAGATCGGCAAGATGCGCCTCGATTTTTTCCCGATACTCCTTCTTGGTGTAATCGGGGGTGACCTCCAGTTGCTGCTTGGGTCTCCATGTCAACCAGGATGGACGGGCCGTTCAACTTGGGACGCACATCCTCGGGATCGAGGACGTGGAACAGGACCACTTCGTTGCCGTGGAAGCGCAGCGGCTCGATGGTGCGGACAATGCTTTCGGGCGACTCCCAGAAGTCGGAGACGATCAGCACCATGCCGCGGCGCTTCAGGAACTCCTGGAAGTAGCGCATGGGCTTGGCGAAATCGGTGCGGGCGCGTGCTTCGGCCTGTTCCAGACCGGCCAGCAAACGATGCAACTGGCCCTGGCGGGTGGAGGGGCGGATATAGTTGCGGATCTCGTCGTCGAAGGTAATCAGCCCGGCGGCATCGCGCTGGCCGTGGATGGCCAGATAGAAGAGCGACGCGGCAAGGTAGCGGGCGTAATCCATTTTGTTGACGCTGTGCGAGCCGAACTGCATCGAGTTGCTGGCGTCGAGCAAGACGGTCAACGGGCTGTTGGTTTCGCCGCGATAGCGCTTGAGATACAAGCGCTCGGTTCGGGCGTAGACGTTCCAATCGACGTGGCGCAGATCGTCGCCGGGAGTGTAGGCGCGATATTCGGCGAACTCCTGGCTGAAACCGAAGTCGGGAGAACGGTGCAGGCCGGCGACGAAGCCATCGACCACGGTCTTGGCGACCAGTTCCAGGCTGGAGATGCCGGCGAGGATGGAGGGATCGAGGAAGCGCTGTAGCATGAGGAGCTATCCGCTGTGGGGCAGGCGTCCACGCCTGCGGCGGGTCTCCTCCAGACCCGCTTCTATATGACGCATGGCACCCTCCATCCGCTATAGCCCTGCACGAGATTCGCCGAAGATCGGTGATGCCTTCGCCAGCACTGCATGCACGATGTCGTCCGTTATCCGGTTGAAGGCCTTCGGCGAGGCGCCCCATGGAATTTGGCTTTGCATCTTTTCTTTTTGTTGGAAACAAAGGATCAGTTGGGTTCGAATGGTAATTTCGTTCCCGGGCCCCCGCTGGGGCCTGCCCGTCAATCGGGCGCGGGCGGGAGTTGCAGCCCAGGCCAGCCAGCCGGCTCAATTCGTTCTACGCGGCTTTCGCTTTCTTGGACGGACAAAGCTAATTCATCCTTTGTTTTCTTCATTTGTTCACGAGTCAATGCGCGATCTCAGCGGCCGACGCTGCAGCGCTCCGTCCACTACCAAATTAGCATCGAGGTGGGCGGGGCCGGTGCCAACGCCTCGGAATAGGAGTTGAAGGTTATGGAAATGGGGAAGTTGTGAATATTACGCGGCCGTGTGAACGGCTACGCGTCGGATCGCCGGAGTAAATCGCACGGCGCCGCCGGGCACGTGCCGGCTGACTTCCGGGCGTCGGGATGGATGCCGGCAATTTACGGAGGAGCCCCTACCGGCGAGGTGTAGGTCCGGGCGCGTTGAACCACTGACCGGCAGCAGGGCGAGAAGCCTGCGACAAACCCGGCGATGGTGTGGGATCATACGTAGGTACGGGAATGTGCGTTCTGCACTCCCAGCAACTAGCAAGGGGGACGCTGAATGCTCGATGCTGAGCCCAAATCTCCGCCCGATTCTGGCAAGTCAGCCGCTGGCACGCGTGGCAGTTCAGGCCGCGCCAAGCGTGTGAGCAAAGTTGACGACAAGGGCGCGGCAAGGACTCGCGTGGCTAGGCCCTACCCGGCATCCTCGTTTGACGAGGCCTCACCCTTGGGGGCTGCAATCCACCAGTATGCATCCGGTCAGCGCGTGCGTAGACTGACGCTTCTGAAGCAGATGCAGAAATCGGCGACCAGCGGCCCGACGAAGCAGCTGATCACAAACTCCGGAAAATACAAGATTACGACTGGTAGCTACGCTGCGGAATGGATTGCCCTAACACCGACGGGCTCCGTTGCTACCGAACAGGAATACTGACAAGGCGTAGGCTGCAAGCTCAATTCTCGCTGGCCATCGAGGGCGTCACTCCTTTTGCCGACCTTTACCGCGAATACGAGAGCAAGAAGTTGCCGAGCCAGGACGTGATGAAGGATTTCTTGCGTGAGGGCGGAGTTGGCGAGGAGCTACTTCAGGAGTGTGTGGACACATTCATAGTCAACGCCAAGGGTTTGGGTTTGGTCCAGACCTGTCCAGACCCTTGGTGGCTCGGAAACTCTATTCCCTATCGAGAGCCGACTTGACGATCTCGGTGGCGAAGCGCCGACGGGCGCTGCCACCACTGAGCAGTCCAGCGCATCCGGCACGACCGTTTTCGGCGGCGGCTCCGAGCCTCGCGTAGGGACCGAGAGCGGAAGGACCGACTGGTCCCGGGTATGTTTTGTCATAACGGCTATCGGAGAAGAGGGGTCGGAGCAAAGGCGACACTCTGACCTGTTCTCAAGCTCCCTCATTGAGCCCGCTCTTAAGGAGTCCGGTATGAACGTAGTGCGGGCTGATAAGATTGGCGCTGCTGGGATGATAACTTCACAGGTGTTAGAGCATGTGATGAGGTCCAGGCTGGCACTCGTCGATCTCTCTTTCCACAACCCGAACGCCTTCTACGAAATGGCGCTGCGACACGCATGCGGGCTTCCAATCGTACAAGTGATGAGAAAGTGCGACAAGCCCCCCTTCGACGTGAATCAAGTTCGGACCGTTATTATAGATACGTCTGATATTTACACGCTCGTTCCGAAACTCGAAACGTACCGCTCCGAGATTGCAACACACGTTCGGGCGGCGCTCGCGGACGGCACAACTGGTAATCCCATCACGGTTTTCTTTCCGGGCGTTAAAGTAACAATTCCACCCGAGAACTAGGCCGACCGGCGAGAAAGCTTCGGAATGGCGTGGCTATCGTCGGCAGCCTTGCGGGTGGGGCACCGATTTAGATAGTCTGGTCCCGTGATTACAATTCATAAGCTCGCTCGCGCTGCGGAATGGAATCTTTCCAGCCGGCAGATGCGCGCCTCCCACATGAGCGGGTGGTCATCTCGGATTGCCGGCCGGCTCGGACAGCGTGCGGCGATCTGGGAAGCGGAATGCCGTTCCGAGTGCCCGCGGCCGGCGGCACCGTCACGGCGCGGAGCACTCCTTCAAACGATCCCCCACTTCCGCCGCAGCCACCACTCGGAAAAGCGCAGCAGCAGCAACACCAGGAAGACCAGCGGCAGATCCCACAGATCCTTGGTCTCGCGCATCGTCACGCCCGCCTCCGAAAAGGGAATGGCGCCGGCGAGCTTGCCGAGGTCGGCGGGCTTCCAATATTGTCCACCGGTTTGGGTGGCGAGGCGTTCGAGCAGGTCGCGATTCTGTTCGGTGTGGAAATTTTCCGCTACGCCGTCCATGCGCTGAAAGGTCGAATACGTCGCGGCCCAGTTCCTTCACCGTGCCGGTGCCAGGATCGGTGCGCTGAGCCGTGACCTCGGTCAGGTAGGCGCCCGCTCTTGGGAGCGGACCAGGCGGCTTGGAACTGGCCGGGACTATCGGGCACCGGCGTCATCTCGACCAGGGCGCTGATGCCGCTGGGGCCCAGGATATGCGCTTCGACCTTGGCATCGGGAGCGGGGTTGTACTGCTGATCGCGAACCTCGGCGGTGATTGTTACGGCGCCATTGTCGAGCAGCATCTGAGCGGGGACGGAAGCGGCCACGTGGCCAGGCGTATCCGAGACCAGCCACCGCAGGAGCTGCTGCCAGAACAGATCGTGAGCCGTGTCGCCCAGCGGTGAACTCATCTGCCAGCGCCAGCTGCCTCCGGTGGCCATGATCGCGGTACGGCCGCGGCCGAAGTTCTCCGTAATCAGCAAGGGCAACTTGCGGCCTTCGGGCGTGATCATGTTGGCGAGGACGGCCGCGCCCGGCTTGGGCGTGCCGGGATCTTCGTAGTCCATCAGGTAGGGCAGCTTCTTCCACTTGGCGGCGTTCGCAGCCGGGTCGTCGACCAGGCGCGTAATAATGCTGTCCACGCCGGCGGGCGCCAGTTCGGCGGTTGTATGGGTGGTGCCGCTCTTCGGATCGGCCTCGCGATGAAAGGTGCCGGCCTGGGTGGGCAGCGTGGTCGGCAGCAGGTCGGTAAGGTTCGAGGCGTTCCAGCCGCCATCCGCCAGCGCGAACTGACCGCCGAGCAGCAGCAGGCCGCCGCCGCGGCGATCCACGAACTCGCGGATCAATTCCTGCTGGCCGGGAGTGAAATAGCCGGCTTCCACCGACCCGATGATCAATCCCTGGTAGACGAAAAGGTCCTCCGGGCGGGAAGGAAAGCCGTCGGCCAGTTCTTTGGGATCGGAGATTCCCTGGCGGTAGATCTTGTTTTCGCTGGTGCGAACCATGGAGGCGATCTGCACCATGCGGTCGTCCTCTTCCGCCTGGCGGATAAACTTGTACTCCCAGCGCGGTTCGCCCTTCGATGTACAGGATGCGGCGCGGTTCGGAGCCGACATTCACCACGCGGGTCAAGGTATTGTTGGCCGTGTTCTCCTCGCCGGGGAGTGGACCAGCCGCGATTTGCAGCGTTTTGGCGCCGGCGCCACCGATATCGAACATCAGAGTCTCGGTCTGCAGGTTACCGTCCGGCCCCAGGCTGATCGTGCGGGAGGCCAGGATCTTGCCTTGGCCAACGGCTTGGCCAGCGCTGACGTCGCGCACTGTCAGGTTGATCCTGGCGCCGGCGATATCCCCGCTGGTGCAAGGCGATCTGAGCGGCCAGACGGGATTCGGCCAAGGCGCGGGGAGCCACCACGGCATCTTCCAGTTCCACGTCATGTGCGGCGCGCTCGCGTCCGAAGCCCACGCGTGTGCACGGGAATGTGGCGGGCGCGCAACGCGCTAATGACGTCCGCGCCAATGCCCCCGGAGTTGTCGGCGCCGTCGCGAGAGCAGCACCACGGCGCCGATCGGTAGGTCGGAAGTCTCCTCGCTCAACTGCTTGAGGCTGTCGCCGAGGCGGGTCGCGGGCGCGTTCGGTTTCAGGTCGTTGAGGTTGTCGATACGGGCGGGCACGTCGTCGACGCGGTAAAGTCGTGTTTGAAAGGAGCGGTTGAGGCTGGCCAGGACGCCTTTCCGCAGGGCTTGAACGGCTTGCGCCAGGCGGGTGGAACCGTCCTCGGATATAGCCATGCTGCGCGAGTCGTCCACCAGCACGGCGATGATGTTCTGTTGCGGCTTCAACTCGGCCACGGTGATCGCCGGCTGCCACAGCAGCACCAGCAGCAGCGCGGCCATGAGCGTCTGCAAACCCCAGATGACCCAGGCTCGCCAACCGCGCATGACCGGCGCGGCGTGCGCCAGACGTGAGCGGATCAGCCAGGCCAGACCGGCAGCCGCGGCCACGATCAGCAGACACGAGCACCCACTTGGGCCACGCCCCCAAAAGGGCAAATTGACCGCGTGCGTACACCGAACGCGGATACTTAAGAAAAAACTCGAACATGAGATTGTGAGTTGATCGGGGACTGTACGAAGAGGTGCGCGCGGTGCATGCCTAATGGGTCATGGCGTAGGTGATGTAGTTGAGGACGATGCGAAAAGCAAGCCCGGAAAACTTCTCGGGGTACTCGGGGCTATCCGCCCATTCCCAGGCGTCACCCAGATGCATGTTGGCGCAGATCGCCACCATGATGCGCCCGTGGTCGTTGCGAATGGCGCGCCACTTGGGCACGTAGCCGTCCTTTTCGTAGGTTCGGCCGGTGTTGACATAGACTTCGCTGGGGATCTGAAACTTCTCGTTGATGTCGTACAAGACGTGATAGATCTCGTCGTTGTCTTTGAGGTCCTCGACGGGCCGGTCGGGCAGCACCATGCGCATGCCGGCCATGAAATGCTCCCAGTCGTCGGTGCCGTGGAAGTCGTCCACCATCAGGAAACCGCCCTTCATTAGATAGTCGTGCAGGCGTTTGGCCTCCTCGTCGGTGAAGGTCCAGTTGTTGACCGAGACGGCATAGATCCAGGGATAGTCGAACACATGGTCGCTATCGAGATCGACCACGTTCAACGGTGATGGGGAGTTGATGCGAGTTAACCGGCGCAGGGCAATCAGGCAGTCGTTGTCGGCCTTGGGATAGTCCCTGGACCAACCGCCGCGAAAACCGCGGTAACCGTAGCTGCTACCGTTGGCATAGCTGGAAGTGTATTGGAGGCGGCTCCAATAAAACTCCGAGGGGATGTTTGGTCCGGGCTGATAGTAGTATCGCTGGCGGCCGAATCCCGGGTAGCCTCCCTGTTGCATGGCCAGCAGCCCGATGGCGAGAGAAAAGCCGAGCGAAACGGGCAGGAAACGGGCGGAAATGGGCCGCACCAGGTTCATGATTAATTATCCCGGATTTTCCAGAAGCGTGGGCCGGCGGGCTGACCATCGGATAGCGAGGGTTGGGACGACACGAGTTGCCGCTCGAACTTGGGCAATCGGGATCGCTATCGAACACGGGCGTTCGTCTGCATTTCGCGCCGGAGCACCTCGTTCATATAGGTCTGATACTTCTTACCCCGCCCGCGAAACCAAGAGAGGACGTCGGCATCCACGCGAAGGCTCACCAACTGCTTGATCGGCCTGTAAAAACGTCCCACCTCAACTTCGGACGCCCGGGGACTTCGTTCAGGCGCATCGGAAAAGTCGATCTGCGCATCGGGGCGGGCTGCGAGTCGCCGCAATTCGCGGCGCTGCCTGTCAGTGATGGGGGTGGTAAAGAGCGCGCTCGCGCGGACTCGCTTTTCTTGCCGAGATGATGCGGATTTCTTCTTCGCCATGTTTTTCCTCGCTTGTGTGAACTACGAACAGGATCGCGATGCCGCCGGCACAACCGATCGCATGCCAGCGCTCCTCTTCGTCAACCACGCGATCCCGGTACGAGACGACGTTGGGATCTTCGAAGATCCGCGCCGCGGTTTCAAATGAAACGCCGTGTTTTCGGCGGTTGATACGATTCTTCCGCTCGTCCTACGCGAAAACCATCTGTATCTACGAAATTGTAGCACATCGTCCCGAGATCTGGTGGGCGGCCGGCTCGAAATCCGCGCATCGGTTCCGCAGGTTCTGGCGCCGCCGGGCACTCTCCGACAGACCGGCGCTGTCCAAGTGGGTTGTTAAGCGCGTAGAATGTGTATGAGATGAGTCTTGATGACTATAAGGTAGTTTTGTACCGAAACCAGCCGGACGGCTGGGTGGCGGAAGTTCCTGCCATTCGTGGATGTTATGCGCTTATGCCGACGCGAGAAGAAGCCCTGGCCGAACTCGGAGGCGTATTCGATATGATTGCCGCTGAATACGGCGAGAAGGGGCTGCCGCTGCCGGCAGACAGCACCGCAATCGTGAATGCCTAGCGCCCGGGCTGAGGAGTTCCGTCGTGCTGCCATGCGGCTTGGTTTTGAACGGCGCCGAAAGAGTGGGAGCCATGAGCGGTGGGTCCATCGCGACGGGCGCGCGGTCACGATCCCAATCCACGGCGGAAGTGAAATCGGGCCGCCCCTCTTCCACAAGATCCTGGCGCAACTGGGCGTGAGCGTGGACGAGTTCCGCAAGCTGCAATGAAGTCGTGAACGGCGCGACGATTCGCGGCAGCACGTCTTGCTGGATCTGAGATAGATTGCCGGTCAGACAAAGGGAAGCATCGAGGTCGAACCGTCAAAGTGGATTCGCAAACCTTACAGTGTCAGAGCAATCGCGAGGCGGCTTGTCTCAAAAATCTGTTCCAATGCGGCCGGGCGGTACCATGAGCGCAGGGTCGTTTTCTCATTTCTCATGCAACGGCGCGATTTTCTCAAGATGGCCGGCTTGGCTGCCGCAAGTGGCCGGCTGGTGGGCCAGCAAGAGCAATCCCTTCTGGCGCCCGCCGGCTCGACTGACGCGGCCAAGACCGATTTCACGCTCGAAATCGCGCCAGTCACGGTCGAACTGGCGCCCAATCGCATCATCAGCACGATCGGGTACAACGGCACTTCGCCGGGGCCGCTGCTGCGGATGAAGGAGGGGGTGCCGGTCACGGTGAACGTGGTCAACAACACCGACGTGCCGGAGTTTGTGCATTTCCACGGATTGCTCATCCCCTCCGATGTGGATGGATCGGAGGAAGAAGGTACCCCTGCAGTGCCTCCGCACGGAAACCGCCGGTACCAGTTCACGCCCACGCCGGCCGGCACCCGCTGGTATCACACCCACACCATGTCGATGGACGACCTGCACCGCGGCAGTTATACCGGGATGTTCGGCTTCCTGATCGTTGAGGGAGCCAACCAACCCAGCAACTTCGATCAGGAACACTACCTGGCGTTGCGCGATTGGGAGCCCTATTTCACCAACCAGATGATGGATACCGACGATCTTGATCCGGCGCTGGCGCAACCGGAAAAGCCGGCGGTGCTGGATACGCGGCCGGTCGGGCTGGAGGTTACGGCCGATATTTATTCCATCAACGACAAGGCGCTGGGCGCCGGCGAGCCGATCCGCGTGAATCGAGGCCAGCGCGTGCTGTTTCATTTCCTGAACGCGAGCGCCATCGAGAACCGCCACCTGGCGCTGCCCGGCCACAAATTCAACGTGATCGCGTTGGACGGAAATCCCGTGGCCACGCCTGCGGCCGTGGACGTTTTGATGCTGGGCCCGGGCGAGCGCATTGATGCCTGGGTCGAGATGAACCAGCCCGGGGTTTGGATCTTAGGTGCGCCCGAGGACCCCATACGCGAAGGGGGCTTAGGCATTGCCGTCGAATACGCCAATCAACACCGTACGCCACAGTGGGTGGCGCCTCCCAAGTCTATTTGGGACTATACCCTCTTTGGCAAGCAGTCCTCGCCACCGGCGCCTGCCGAACGATTGGACATGGTATTTGAAAAGGTGCCGCGCGGCGCCGGCAAGTTCAACAGCTTCACGGTGAACGGCAAGGCCTACCCCCACGACCAGGAGTTTCTCCTCAAACAGGGTACGCGCTACCGGCTGACGTTTCATAACCGCACCGACGATGCGCATCCGTTGCATCTGCATCGCCACCAATTCGAGATTGCCGAAATTTATGGCAAAGCCACTGCGGGCGTAACCAAGGACACGGTGGTGGTGCCTACTTATGGACGCGCCAGCGTGGACTTTACCGCCGATCAACCGGGACCGGCGTTGTTTCACTGCCACATCCAGCAGCACATGGATTTCGGCTTCAAGGCATTGCTGCGCTACTCAGGGAACACGTCATGAATGCCGCGGACAGGAATCCCACCCACCTCGCCCACGCAGATGCATCAACTACTTTGCGAATCCCCGGCTTCGAGGGCCGCCGCCATGCATGGCAGAGATGTTATGGTCCGCGAGCAGGCGCACTTTAGGGCGGATTTCACCGGTGCCGGGCTTGAGCTTATGGCGCGGTAACTTTCTTTAGAGCAACGGCGTTCATGCAGTAGCGCAGGCCGCTGGGCGGCGGCCCGTCAGGGAATACGTGGCCAAGGTGCGCGTCGCACGTGTTGCAGAGGGTTTCGACCCGCTTCAGAAAGGCGGGTCCGTCGAAACGATAAGCAATTGCATTCAATGCCAGCGGCTGTGTGAATGAGGGCCAGCCAGTACCGGACTCAAATTTTTCCGAGGCGTCGAAGAGAATGGTCTGGCAGCACACGCAGGAATAAATACCCGGCTCAAAAAGACTGCACATCTGCGAGCTGAATGGGTGCTCTGTGCCGGCTTGGCGGGTTACACGATACTCCTCCGGGCTGAGTTGCTGCCGCCACTCCGCATCCGTCTTGATGACCTTCCGATCCGGAGAAGGATTACCTTCTTTGGCGAGGTGCAAAACGTCGGGCCATTTGAGCATCATGATCCATGTTAGCGAATACGAACCGGGGCAAGGATGTTCGGCTCAGGGCGCACCGGGCGCGAGAATGACGCGGGTCGCGCGGGCGAGGAGCATCCGGAGTTGAGGCGGACTCTTCTCGACTTGTGCCGAACCAGCCACACCACAAAAACCAATGTTACAAGGAAAGAGCCATTTCCCGAGCCCGAAGCCGGCTCTTAGTTCCTCACATGGAAGCTCTGGTTGACGGCCGTGGCCGGAGCCCAGGCTGCGTTACCGCGCTGTGTCGCCTGGACGGTACAGATTCCCACGGCGTGCAGCGTCACGGTGGTGCCTGAAACGCTGCACACCGTGGGCGTCCGCGAATTGAAGCTCACTGGCAGGCCGGAACTGGCGCTGGCGCTGACCGTGAATGGCGGCGAGCCGAGCAACCGGGCCGGGAGTGCCCCGAAGGTGATGGTCTGGCTTTCCTTCACCGGGAAACTCTGGCTCACGGGCGTGGCTGCGGCATAGTCGGCATTGCCCCCCTGCGTCGCCACGATGGTGCAGGTGCCCACGGCCACCAGCGTCACAGTGGTTCCGGAAACGGTGCACACCGGGTGCGTCCGCGAAGTGAAATGGACCGTCAGGCCGGAGCTGGCGCTGGCGCTGACCGTGAATGGCGCGCTGCCGAGCACCTGGTACGAGATCGGCCCGAAGGAGATGGTCTGGCTCGCTTGCGTCACCGAAAAGCTCTGGTTGACGGCTGGGGCTGGAGCCCAATTGGCGTTGCCCGCCTGGGTCGCCTGGATCGTGCAGGTGCCCACGGAGTCGAGCGTCACAGTGGTGCCCGATACCGAGCAGACACTCGGGGTAGTCGGAGCAAAGCTCACGGCAAGGCCCGACGTCGCGGTCGCGCTGACCGGGAACGGCGGGGTGCCGAACACCTCGTTGCCCAGCGGCCCGAAGTTGATGATCTGTTCCTGCATTACCGGCGCTGTGGCGAGCAGGATGCTCACGTTGTTGCCGCCGGAGTTGGCAAGGGCGAGGTCGGCTCTCCCGTCTCCGTTGAAGTCTGCCGCTACAACACCATAAGAATTCGCTCCGGCCGAGTAACTGGCGGGGTTTTGGAGCGTTCCGGCGCCATTGCCGAGCAGCACGCTCGCCAGTGAATCCGGGGCGGTGGCGGTGTTCCAGGAGTCCAGCGCGATGTCGGGCGTGCCGTCGCCGTTGAAATCCGCGGTCACCAGCATCCTCGGCAGCAGGAAACTGCCATAGCTGGCCGCCGCCTGAAATGTTCCGTTGCCGTTCCCCAGAAGCACGCTTACCCCGGTGCCGGTGCTGAATGCCAGATCGGTATAGCCATCCCCATTGAGATCCGCCACGACGAAGGGATACGCGGCGGAGGTAACATTCGATGAAAGCCCGGTCTGGAAGGTTCCGTCGCCGTTGCCGATCAAGATTTCCAGCGTGCTGTATTCGAGCATGGCGAAATCCGGTATCCCGTCGCCGTTGAAGTCTCCCACCTCCAGAGAGTAAGAGGATCCGGCGGGAGCGCTGGTGGTCCTGGTCTTCGGGCTTTGGAACGTTCCATCTCCATTCCCGAGGTACACGGTAGCAAGGACGTTTCCGACTTCGCTGGTCAACTGGTTAAGCGCGACAATGTCGGCGATACCGTCGCCGTTGAAGTCCGCGACCGCAACCGTTAGAGGCATGTAGCCGGACTCGACGAAATAAGCCGTCGGCGTCTGGAACGTGCCGTCACCGTTGCCGATAAGCACCGCTAAGCCCCAATTTTCGGCCGTCAAACTGGATCCGGCGATAACCAGGTCCGGAATTCCATCGCCATTGAAATCCCCTACCGCCACCCAATAAACATCTTCGTTGGTTGCGTAGCTCACCGGGGGCTTGAAAGTGCCGTCACCGTTCCCAATCAATATGCTGACGCTGCTATTGGCCACGTCGGTCGCGACGGCCAGGTCGACGTTGCCGTCGCCGTTGAAATCGCCAGCCGCCATGTATAGAGGCATGGTGCCCGCCGCATAGTTCACCGCGGGATTGAACCCGTTTCCGGCAACTGCATTCACCGTCTGTGGAAAAGGTGTGGAAATACTGGGAAGGTCGCTCACGTCGCCGTTGTAGCGAGCGTGGATGGAGAGCGTTCCGGAGGGCAGCATGACAGTCTTCAGCGCCGCTTGGCCATGAGATATCGGTTCTGTTTCCAGCACCGTCACACCGTTATAGAAGGTCACGGTGCCGGTGGCGGTTGAAGGAGATACGGTTGCCGTCAGCGTTACGCTTTTTCCGTAAGTCGACGGGTTTGCCGAACTCATAAGCGCGACAGTCGAGGAGAAAGCGTTGAGAGCGGCGAGGCACAGAAGAAAACCTGCCGCAAAAACAGCGCGGGCGGCAACCGGCAAATTCGCTCCGCGCCAGGCCGGCATTAACGCCCGGCTCCCCGCCGCGCCAGGTCGGCGGATCCGCGGGCCGGTCACGCGGGTGGCCCTAAGCGCGAAAGCGTTCGTTTTGAAATGCATCCTTAGTAAGCCCTTTTTAGGTACTATCCTGATACCAGCGTGCGGAAACCTTTGCGCAGTTCTATGAGCATCGAATTAGCCGGCTAGCGCGCACCCCGCAAGCGCGATCGGCGGGATCGCGTGAATGCCGCCAAACCACCCGATTCTACGACTTGCCCTGCCGGACTCGCATAACGTCTGCGGATTCTGTTGAGGTGGGGCACCGGTTCCGGTGATGCGGAGCAGCGTCGGCGCGACGCTGGTCACAGCTATGATCTCCGAAGTGGCCACTTGAGTCAAGTCTTCTGTAGTTAGTGATGGTACTGGCAGCATCATTAGACTCCGCCGCTTGTCCCGCTTGCCGCCCGGCATTCCGACAGGTGACCCAAAAAAGCCGCCTGACACCGATGAGTTTCGACCACCACGCCGGTTTTACATTGTAGAGAGGCAAGATCGGGCAGCCAATGGCAGCCCCCCAAAGGAGAACAGCATGAACATCGCGAGGAAGACCGTCTTGATAACCGGCGCCAACCGCGGCATCGGCCGGGCGCTCGTCAATGAGGCGCTACGGCGCGGAGCGATGAGGGTCTATGCGGGGACGCGCAGCGCACTGCAAAATGCCGATGACCGCGTGGCGCCCCTGACGTTTGACGTGACCAGCGTTTCGCAGATCCAGCGGGTGATCGACGAGGTCGACACCCTCGACGTCCTCATCAACAATGCCGGCATCGCTCTCTACGACGATCTGAGCGGTTTTGACGCCATCGAGCAGAACCGGGCCGTCAACCTCTTCGGCACGTTCCACGTGACCCGCGCGACCCTGCCGCTGCTAAAGCGCTCAAAAGGGGCCATCGTCAACAACCTCTCCCTGGTGGCGCTCGCCCCCTTGCCGGCCGTACGCGCCTATTCCATTTCGAAGGCGGCCGCGTTCAACATGACGCAATCGCTGAGAGCGCTGCTGGCGGGCAAGGGTGTGACGGTCCACGGCGTCTTTCTGGGCCTGACACCGAAATGACCCGAGGCTTCGAGATACCGAAGGCCTCGCCTGACGACAAAACGGAAGTCCACTTGACTCACATCGGCTTAGTTCCCGACTATGAAAGTTACAGCGTCTGTTCCAACGCATGGGGCTCTTATATCAAAGGTAGCCTGCAAGGTCTGATTACCGCGGGGAAAGGGCGCCCCAACCCCGAAAGAAGAGAAAGCCGGCCATGAGCAATGAGTTTCAGCGGCGCGCATGCCGCGACCAGAACACAGAGGATGGAGGAGCGAATCATGAACAAGCAGGATTTCACCTTTTCAGTAGACCGAACTCCGCAAGAGGTCTTCGACGCCATCAACAACGTTCGTGGGTGGTGGTCAGAAGAAATTGAGGGCCACACCGACAAACTCGGCGCTGAGTTTAAGTTCCACTACAAGGACTTTCACCGCAGCACCCAGAAGATCACGGAATTGATGCCGGGCAAGAAAGTCGTATGGCATGTGTCGGATGCCCAACTTAACTTTGTCAAAGACAAGACCGAGTGGAATGGCACCGACGTTGTCTTTGAGATCACCAGGAAAGGCGACCAAACCGAACTCCGCTTTACGCACTTCGGCTTGGTTCCTACCTTCGAATGCTATGGTGACTGTTCAGGCGCATGGGGCTTTTATATCAACGACAGCTTGCGGAGTTTGATCACGACGGGTAAAGGACAACCCGCTCGGAAAGAATGAGGGGATCGGGGCTTCGCAAGAGACCGATGTTTGATGTTCGTAGCCGGCAGCGCCCCGCCACTAATGAAGCGACGGAAAGAATAAGAGGAGGTTGGAATGCGGAAGTTGATCACTGGAATGAAGATTTCTGTTGATGGGAAGTTGGAAAGGCCTGTGGGTAACGCGGGCCGGCTAAGAGCGTGGTCGGACGACCACGGCCTGCCGCCGCAAATCGACGCATGCGTGCTTGGACTCGAAGAAATCGCCGCCCACAAGCAGCAGCCCGGCAAAGACATTTATCTCGTTGGGGGGTGCTCGAATTACGGCGAGCCTTATCGACGCCGGGCTGGTAGATGAACTCCGGCTCATCGTTTATCCTCTGATCGCCGGCAAAGGGAAGGCGCTCTTTTGCGACGACAAAACTTCGTGGGCTCGAACTACGAAAGGTTCAGCAACTTCCAGATGGGCGCGTCAGCCTGATCTACGGGATCGGCTAACGGAGCAGATTAGATCCCGCCGCACTTATCCGGGCACCATTAAGGGAGGACAAAATGCTTCCATTGCGACACAAGAACATGGTCGTGATCGGCGGAAGCCGAGCGGTAGGAAGGCGGATTGTGGAAGCCGGTATCCGTAATGGCGCGCACGTGCTTGCGGTGGCGCGAGAGGAGGCGGCGCTCCGGCAGTTGGCCCAAGAGGTCTCCGGCACTGAAGTTCTGGCGCTCGATGCAACGGAGGAAGGTGCGCCTTCCAAAGTTTTCGACGTGCTCCAACCCGATATCCTGGTTGTAGGCGGGGGCGCGTTTCCGCCTGCCGTGCCGCTACACGAGCAGAGCTGGCAGGAGTTCGCCGTCAACTGGGAGAGCGACGTCAAAAATCGCATTTCACTTCTGCAAGGCAGCGCTGTCGCGGCCTCTGCTCGCGGGCGCCTCGGTTGTTCTGATCTCCAGCGGCGCCGCTGTGGCAGGCTCGCCGCTTTCGGGAGGCTATGCCGGAGCCAAACGCACGCAGATCTTCATGGCGAACTACAGTCAGAAGGAATCGGATCGTCTTGGGCTCGGCCTGCGATTCGTGGCACTTGCGCCGCGCATCATTCCGGACACTGAGCTTCGGAAAGCATGCGGTCGCGGGCTATTCGCGCTATCTTGGCATATCGCGCGGCTGACTTCGTCCAGGGCATGGCTGCGCCGCCGACTTCAAGCGATGTCGCGACCGCCGTCATCGAGTTGGTGGTAAACCCGGATCGCTGCCAGGGGAGATGTGTTCATCGTCTCCGGGAAGGGACTGGAAGCCGTGGCCTCGCGATAAGGCCATTTGAAGTATGTCACCGGAGGTCGCATAATGGTTGCAAATGACGGGCGCGGAACCATCCTATCAAGAGCCAGCATCGGAGCGCTCAAGCCAAGCGTTTGAACGACTCGCCGAACCGTTCCGCCGCGAACTCAAATTGCATTGTTACCGCATGCTCGGCTCCCTGCACGAAGCCGAGGACGCCGTGCAAGAGACTATCTGCGCGCCTGGCGCAACTTCGACAGCTTCGAGTTCGACCGCTTCGACCGGCGGGGATCGCTTGCGCGCATGGCTCTACCGGATCGCCACCAACGCATGCCTGAATGCGCTCGCCGGCCGCAAGCACGTGCGGCGCTTGCTCCCTGACCAGCAGGCGCCTGCCACCGTCCCCGTGGAGATGCCACACGGGCACCCCGCCAGCCGACGTGGAATGGCTTGAACCTTACCCGAACTCAAACCTGGAAGGGCTCGCGGACGACGCGCCGAATCCGGAGGCGCGTTATACGTCCCGCGAGGCCGTGCAGCTGGCTTTTGTCGCCGCCATCCAGCAGCTGCCGCCGCGCCAGCGCGCCGCAGTCTTGCTGTGCGATGTGCTCGGCTGGGCTGCCGCTGAAGCCACGACGCTGCTCGGCGGCTCGACGGCCTCGATCAACAGCGCCCTGCAGCGAGCGCGCGAGACGCTTGCCAAACGCTATCCCGACGGCCGGCCGCCGAGTTGCGCCCGGTCCGAATGCCGCGCAGCAAAAGCTCTTCGACCGCTATCTACGGGCTTGGGAAGGGCATGATCTGGACGGCTTCGTGGCCCTCCTCAAAGAAGACGTGACCTACACCATGCCGCCGTGGCAACAATGGTATGCGGGGCGCGACGCGATCCGGTCCTTCTTTGCAATGGCTTGGAAGACATGTAGCGGCCTTCGCCTGGTACCGACGGCTGCCAACGGGCAGCCCGCTTTCGCCGTCTACGCCCGCACTGGCGCGGACGCGCCATGGGCCGCACATTCCCTCCACGTGCTGGCTCTCGAGGATGACATGATTTCCACGCTGACGGTGTTTGTGCCACCTACCGGCCCGCGCCTGTTTCACGCCTTTGGGCTTCCACTCAGCCTCCCGGACGCCGCGAGCGCCGAATTGCCCTCGACGCCGCACCACCACTAATAACCAAGCGAACTGCTGGGCTGCAGGCGAACAGGTCTGGGGCCGTGGCGCTCATGTTGGGGCCCGTCGAGCGGCCGGCCGCTCGGAAGGTCACCAATCCAAGGATGGGAGGAATGCGGCGCCTCCAGCGCGGCGGGCATCGGGCTGCGCGAAGCGCAATAGCGATGCGCCTGGGCTGCGGGGTCGCGCCGACCCGAACCTCCCGCGAACTCGGAAAACTGCTGGGCACTTTGGCAGCTAGAATGGTTTTACAATCGGATTGGCATCGGAGCCAGTAGAAGGAGCACGCATCTATGGAGCGCGAAATATCAAGACGCACCGCGTTGGCGAGTGCTGGAGCCGCGTTCACGACCTCCCTTTTCACAGGGCGGATAAAGGGAGCGAACGATCGCATCGCAATAGGCTTTATCGGGATCGGGGCAATGGGTTCGGGAAATCTGGACTTTGCCATGAAGATTCCCGAGGCCCAGCCCGTCGTGGTGTGTGATGTTTACCGGCCGCATCTGGAACGCGCGGAAGCCGCTGCACGCAAGCAAGACTTCCAGGTAAAGGCGGTCGCTGATTTCCGCGAAATCCTGGCGGATAAGTCCATCGATGCGGTTTGTATCTCCACCCCGGACCATTGGCACGCTTACATGACGGTGGAAGCCTGCAAGGCCGGCAAGGACGTCTTCGTCGAAAAGCCTGCCTGCAAGTTTGTGGAGGAAGGTCAGAAGATGGTGCAGGCCGCGCGCAAATATAACCGCATCGTCCAAGCGGGCACCATGCAGCGTTCCGGCGGTTATTTTCAGAAAGCCGCCGAGATTGTCAAGAGCGGCAGGCTCGGGGATGTGACATTTTGTCATGCTTTCCAGAGTGGGCTGACGGAGCAAAAGGGCTTCGGCAATCCCCCCGACGGCGAGCCACCCGCGGATCTCGATTGGGATCTTTGGCTCGGGCCCGCGCCAAAGGTTCCTTTCAATCCGAATCGCTGGGGCGTCAAAGCCGCCACTTTCCCGACATTCCGATATTTCTGGGATTACGCGGGGGGCGCCATGACCGACTGGGGCATACACCTGATCGATCCCATCCACCAGTGCTTCGGCGACCCGATGCCGCTGGCGGTTTCGGCTATGGGCAGCAAGTTCTATGTGCAGGACAATACCCAGACACCCGACACGATGCAGGCTACATTTTATTACGAGAATTTTCTTTTGGGTTACGAAGGCCGCGGCTGCAACCCGCTACCCATGTTTGGGTTCGGGCAGGGTGCAGGCACGGTAATTCATGGCACGGAAGCCTCCGTTTTTGTGAACCGGGGCGGCTGCCGCTTGATTCCCAATAATAAGTCTAAGGAGCCGCAGACGTGGGAGAAGAACCGGAGCATGGCGGATATGAACGTGCCTCACTGGCGGAATTTCCTGGAATGTATCCGGACGCGAGAAAAGCCGATAAGTGAAATCGAGACGTGCGTCCGCTCGTCAACTGTTTGCTTGCTGGCAAACCTTTCCATGCGCTACCGATCGCGAATCGATTGGGACCAAAGCAAATGGACCTGCGCCCAGAACGACATGCGGCCGAACCTGAACGCCACCTATCGCGAACCATGGAAGCTGGAGGTCTGACGGGAGTCGTCTAGCTCCTAAGTAACAGCCCGCAAACCGGCGCGTGGGCAGTTATTCAAAGGCAATGTGGCGCCCGCGCGCTTTTGCGGGCTCGCCATGGATAGCGCTCGCGGCCTAAAAGCTCGTGCGCGTCCAGCGCCGGTCGCTTGGGCGGGATCATGGCGTAGAACAGCGTCCGCGCTCGCGACGGTCGAAGAACCTGGCATCGGACAGCGTCCCGTCGCCGATCGCGTCGGCCATCCAAGCGCCGGCGGTCGACGGCAGCCGGCATCGCGGGCGTGAAAGGCAAAGTCGGTCGGCGTATACTCCGACGTAAGAGAGCGCGCGTCTGTCGGATTCGGCTCGGACCCCGCGGAGGGCCGTCATAGATTAAACTGGGTCAATCGCGATGCCCTTCGCAGCCGGCGAGAAACTCGGTCCGGAATGAGCTTCCTGCAGGCCTTAAAGAAGGCGGAATGGGCGAAGTGTGATGACCATCCCCAACAAAAGAATAGCTGTGCTATCGCCCGTAGCATGGCGAACACCTCCGCGGCAATACGGTGCGTGGGAGACGGTCGCCAGCAACCTCACCGAAGGACTGGTTTCCCGTGGCTGGGATGTGACGTTGTACGCCACCGGGGATTCGGTGACTCGCGCTCAACTGCGTGCGGTGGTGGACCGAGGCTATGAGGAGGATACTGCGATCGACCCCAAAGTAGCCGAATACCTGCACATTTCCGAAGCTTTCGAGCACGCCGCAGAGTTTGACCTCATCCACAGCCATTACGACTTCATGGCGCTGTGCTACACGCGGCTGGTGAAAACACCGGTCCTCACTACCATCCATGGATTCTCTTCACCCAGAATCATGGCCATCTATGAAAAGTACCGTGACGGATATTTCGTCTCCATCAGCAACTCCGATCGCGCGCCGGGGCTGAATTACCTGGCGACGGTCTATAACGGGATCGATCTTTCGTTGTACCCGCTGCGGGAGCGTGGCGGGGATCAGTTGATCTTCCTCGGCCGGATTCACCCTGACAAGGGTACCCATCTGGCGATCGAGGTTGCCCGCCTAAGCGGGTTGCCGCTACTCATAGCGGGAATAATCCAAGATGAGACATACTTCCGCGAGCTGGTAGAGCCCCGTTTGGACCAAACGATCCGCTACATCGGGCCCGTAGACGTGCCAGGCAAGAATGAGTTGTTCGCGCGTGCCCGAGCGCTACTGCATCTGAACACGATCCCGGAGCGATTCGGACTGGTCCTGGCGGAAGCCAATGCCGCCGGCGTACCGGTGGTCGCCATGGACCTCGGCTCCTGTCGCGAGGTGATCAAAGACGGACAGACGGGCTTCCTGGTTAACAACGTCCAGGAAGCCGTGGACTCATTGCAGCGTCTCCCGGAGATCGATCGTAGTGTCTGCCGCCAACGGGTGCAGGAATGCTTCTCGATCGAAACGATGGTGGAGTCATACGAGAGGGTTTACGAGACGATTTTTGAACTGGAAGCGGCCAGTCGATCATGAAGCCGGACATTGTCAGACGATACGCTCACAACCCAATCCTTACCAAGGCCCAGATCCCTTACCCGGTGGAAACCGTTCACAACGCTGCCGTGGTGAAGCACGAAGACGAATACGTCATGCTTTTCCGCTCGCACTTACGCACGGGACGGTCCATCATCGGTTTGGCACGCAGCCCCGACGGATTCCAGTTCACCGCCGATCCGGAGCCTTTTCTGACTCCTGCGCGGGACAGCCGTTTTGCGGCCTATGAAGAGTTTGGCGTCGAGGATCCACGCGTGACCCGGCTGGACGGGGAGTACCTCATCACCTACAGCGCTTACTCGCGAAATGGAGTCCGCATTGCCCTCGCGAAGACGAAGGATTTCAGTCAGGTGGAAAGGGTCTCGCTTATCACGGAGGCGGACTATCGGAATGTAGTGATCTTTCCCGAGAAGTTTGGCGGCCTCTATGCCCGGCTGGACCGTCCTCATTCGGAAATCGCCCCTTGGTCTATCTGGATCTCCTATTCTCCGGATCTACGTTTTTGGGGCGAATCACAGCTCATCATGCGGCCCGAACCGTATCACTGGGACGAAATGAAGATCGGTCCGGGCGCGCCGCCGATCAAGACGGACCAGGGATGGCTTTCTATCTATCACGGTGTTTTCCGGACTATGGACGGATCGGTCTATCGCTTGGGGGTCGCTCTTCACGATCTATTGAACCCGGCGAAGATCATTGGTGTAAGCGAGTCGTGGATTTTGCAGCCGGAAGATCCCTGGGAAATCACGGGCTATGTCCACAACGTAGTATTCACCTGCGGCGCCGTTGCGGAGTCCGATGGAACCCTGAAGATCTATTGGGGCGGCGCAGACACGGTCATGTGTGTGGGCGAAGCGAGTGTCTCAGAACTGGTCGCGTTATGCCTGGATCACGGCAGACCGGCAAAATGAGGTGCCAGCAGCGGGTGGCCGGTGGTGCATCGTGGAAGGGGCACCGCCGCTGGCGCAGGCCGGGGATCACGCGCGGGTCTAACGTTGTGCCCTCTGAAAGACGTACAGGAACACGGTCAAACTCACACTCGCCAGCAAACCAACGAACGAGGTCAGCAGTTTCATTGCCGGAACCAGCCCACGCGTAACGTTCAGAATGGTGCCGATGAAATCTACAGTCAGGAAAACTGTGAGGACCATCATCCCGACCAGGGCAAAGAGCGCAGCGCTTTTCAAGCTCATGGTGAAAGTATACGCCTGCCTGTGGTCACCGCCGCAGCGTGCGCGGCTCGGCGCGTGCCCACCATGCGTCAGCGGAATCGACGGGAGGCAGGCTCCGAGAATAGCAAAACGAGTGGGTCAAGCTTCCTCCGAGAATTGCTTCCGAAGACCTGCGATTTCTTCACTGGTTGGAGTCCAGTCCGTATCGCATGTGTTACAGTGAAACACCAACGTGTCGGACTTCAGCGCTTCTTTGAATTCTTCGTGACTGAACGTAACTGTCTGGTTGTGGTTGTTCGGACAGACAATATCGAACTCCAATCGGTTGCTCATAAGCCCTCCCCGCTGCTTCGAGATTTGTCCAGTTCAGCAGTCTGGTCAGCTTTTGATGGTAGCGCAACACGCCTCGGCCGTCCGCAGCCTCGCGGCCGCGGCCGAATCCCTCAGTAGATCACCTTTAGAGAGAACTGGATCTGCCTGGAATTGCTCGCCGTGCGGCTGATTTCGCCGAACCCGGGTCCCAGCACGATGTTCGAGGGCAGGCCGAAGTTCACGATGTTGAACACGTTGAAGAACTCGGCGCGAAATTGCAGGGATGCGCGCGCGGCTCCGGATCGCTCCAGCAGGGGCGTGTCCTTAATCAACGCGAAGTCGAAGTTCTCGAGCCCGGGACCGCGGAACGTGTTGCGTCCGAGCGTTCCGAAGATGCCGCTGTTGGGCCCTGTCCCGCCCGGCACGTCGATGGGGATGGAGAAGTACGAAGCGTTATTGGCGCCGAGCCCGAAATAGTCCTCGCGCACCGTCCGGTTGGTGGACAGGAGCGGCGTTCCCACCTGGTCGGGCCGGTCGGTGCCCATCGAGCCGGCGCCCGTCTGTTGGATGCCCGAATAGATGGTGAATGGCGAGCCGCTTTGGAGCGTCCCGATGCCCAGCAGTTGCCAGCCGGCGATGAGGGTTTGGCCCAAGGGGCGCAGGAACGGCACGCGATCGGCGTGCAGATCCTGGAACAGGCTGAAGGCCAGCAGTTTCTTGACGTCGAAGTTGGATGGCCCTTTGTCCAGGCGCGCGTTGAACGGGTCTTCGGGCGCGGTTTGCGCTACGGCTCCGGACTGGCCGGAGATGAAGCCGCCAATAACGGCGCTGGTATCGTCTATCGATTTCGAAAACGTGTAGCTGGCCTGAAAGCCGAGGCCCGCGGCGGTGAGATTCCTTTGCGCAGATATCTGCAAGGCGTGATAGGAAGAATGCGAACGGTTGGTCATCACGCTGACTACACCGTAGCCGCCAGTGACCTGGCCAGCCGGAGTAAACTGCGTGTAGGGCGCGAAGGCCGGGTCCGCGCCGGAGTATCCGTTCGGAAAATCCATGGCCGGTAGCTTGATGCCGGCGGTGCCCACGTATCCCGCGTTGAGGTTGGCGCCGCCCAGTTTTTGCTCGAAGCCGGCGGTCCAGGTGGCGATGTAGCCGTTTTGGAAGCCGGGCGAGATGCCCGCCACGTTCAGCGGGGTGATCTGGTTTCCGGGCGAAAGGGCCGCCAGATCCCGCTCGTAGCGCAGCACGTCCATGACGGTATTGCCTGGCACCAACTTCGAATCGCCCGATGCGAATACCGGCGATCCGGCGATGGTGTAGACCGTGGGCAACTGCTGCGGCGTTATGCCCACACCGTATGCGATGGGTTGTCCAGGCACCGCAGTGTCGTGCGGGTAGACCACGAAGGGCGTGCTGCCGGTTAGCAAGTTATCCTGCCATAGGTTGACCAGCAGCGTAGTGATGGCTCCGCCCACGTGCACCGTGGTATTGGCGGCAGCGCGCCAATCGAGCGAGAGGCGTGGCCCCCAGCCGTTATGATCGAGTTTGTAAGCCGGGTCGGGGTTGATCAGCAATTCCGAGCCGGGCGCCGCGCCGGAACCCAGACCGAGCACCGGCGCGGAGGTGCGCTTGTCCGCCTCGCGGATGCGCGATTCAATCTCGTAGCGCAAACCGGCGTTCAGCGTTAGGCGCTCCGACACCTTCCAAGTGTCCTGGAAATAGAAGTTGTAGGCATCGCGATGGATGGCGGAATCGCCGATGCTGGCTCCCTGCGCGAACTCGGGGGGCGCCACGGCTTGCGAGTACGTGAAGGCGTTGGCCGTGAGGAAACCGGTAAGTGCGTCGGGCAGCGCATCGCCGATGCCAATATCGTGCGCGCCGCTGGCCGAGCGGATCGGGACGGTGGCGTAGGCTGTTCCGCCGCCAAACTGGTAAGCGCCATTGGGACTGATCCCAAACACGCCGTTGTCGCGATTGCCGCGGACCTCGCCGCCGGCTTTCAAGGTATGCTTGCCGCGTATCCACTGGAAGCTCTGGCGAATCTGAAACAGGTTGCCGTCAATGCCCTGCACCGAACCGGCGGCGGCGTTGAACGCTTCATACGAAGCATCGCCGAAGGTCAGCGCCGGGTCGGTGCGGTCGAACGTGGGAAACGAGGGCGTGGTGCGCGTGAAGCCTATGCCGGACTCCATGGTGAACGTGGGCGATGGCGCGCGCGTGTAAGTGATGGCCGCGTTGCGCTGGTGGTCGAGAAATCCCACCGCGAACTCGGGATCGATGGCCGTCTGGCTGGGGTTGGTGGTAGGACCGGTGACATTGGCCATGGTGAAACGGCCGAACAATCGCGATTGATCGGAGATCTGGTGATCGATGCGCAGGGAGAACTGGTCCGAAACGGTGGTGACCTTCGACGCAGTGGCAAAGGTGCGCGCCGCGTAAGGACCCGTGGGGTCGTTGGGCAGCGGAAAGCGGGCCAGTATCTGGGCGATGCGCGGGTCCACGGGCACGATCAGCGTATCGCCCGGGTAGGCGGTGGTATCCTGGCCGGAGCGTTCGGCGGCAGTGGGAACGGGGATCACCTCGGTGTCGCTGAGCACCTGCCGGAAGCCCTGGTATTCCGCGAAATAGAAGGTGCGATCGCGGCCGTTGTAGAAGCCTGGAATCACCACGGGGCCGCCGTTGGTGAGACCGAATTCATTGCGGATGAACGGTGGAATGCGTTCCGGCTGCGCAATGGAGCGCTGGTCGAAGAAGTTGCGCGCGTCGAGCGCCGCGTTGCGCAGGAACTCGAAGACCGAGCCGTGCAGGTCGTTGGTTCCAGAGCGGGTGATAATGTCGGTGAAACCGGCCGCACCGCGCCCGATGTCGGCGGGCATCCAGCCGGAGCTGGCGCGGATCTCCTCGACCGCATCGACGTTGAAGTTAGTAAACGTGGCGCCGCCCATTTCGGGGTCGCTCGAATCCGCGCCGTCCATGGCAAATACAGCGGCGGTGCCCCGCTGTCCGTTAACGGCGAATTGCTGGGTGAAATTCGCGGCGCCGTTGGTATCGGTCATGGTGCCGGCGGCGAGCAGTAGGAGTTGGCTGAAATCGCGCTTGTTGAGCGGCAATTCGGAAACGGCTTTAGCCGATAGCTTTTGGCCCCCGGTAGCTTCGTGGGACGGAGCTTCGTCGATGAGCAGGAGGGCATGACCGGCGGACAATTCGAGGACGGCCGCGGAATCGCGGGGCAGTTGCACCGGTTGCAGGCAGGTGACTGTGAGGCCATGATAGGCGACGGCGATGGAGTATTCCGCGCTGGGTAATGATGCGAAAGTGAAGGTGCCGTCTTTAGCGGTGGTGGCGGTTTCGTGATGAGAGGCGGACGCCAAACTCACGATCGCGCCGCCTATGGGCTGGCGCTGGTCATCGCGGAGGATACCGGTCCACGGTTTGCCAACTGGCTGCGCGGCGGCCAAGGTGCGGGACAGGATGGCGATGGCGGCGATCGCGGCCAGTTGTCTGGAAGTCACACATAAGCATAACGCGGCGCGGCTTGAAAGACGCTGGGGCAGTGGGCCACCGGGATGCCTCACTCCCAGCGCAACGCCTGCATCGGGTCGATGCGCGCGGCGCGGCGTGCCGGAATGTAGCCCGCCAGTGCCGACACCAATAGCACCACACCGGTGGCGCCGGCGATTACCGCTGGATCGCCGGCCTTCATCTGAAAAAACTGGCTCTCGAGGACCCTGCCGAGCGCCAAAGTTGCCGGCACTCCGACGAGCAACCCGGCCGCGCCCAGGATCAACACTTCCCGCATTGCCAGCCGCAGCACATTGCCGCGCGCCGCCCCCAGAGCCATACGGATCCCGATCTCTTGCGTGCGCCGCGTCACGTTGAACGCGGTGATGCCGTACAGTCCGAGAGAAGCGAGCAGCGTCGCCAGGGAACCGAACGCCACTGCCAGCCAGGCCAGTAACCGGTCCAGGAAGTGCGTTTCGCCGATCTGTGCCTCGACCCCTGATCGAGATCTCCTTCTGCCGGCCTTGTGCCCTGGCGGTGAGCAGGTTGGCGACGTTGGCGCAGGCGATCAGCAGCAGGGTCCCCACCACGGCCAGCAACACGTAGAGCGGCTTCGCGAAGAATTCCCGCATGCCGGCAAATCCTTGTGCCGCGTCCACCAACTGCAGTTGATTCTGGACATATTGCGCCGCGAATCTGGCACTGCGTCCGTTCGTCGCAAGATCGTGGTCCAATGCGGCACGATACACACCCGCCAAAGAGTTCTGGGCCGCGCGCGCATCAATACCCGGCCGCAGGCGCGCGAATAAGTGCAGCCAGATGCTGTCGCGCCGGCTCATGTCGTCCCAGGTGGGCGTCACTACAGTCTTCATCATGAGCGGGACAAACAGATCCGCCGGGCTCATTTGCGACAGGCCCTGAAAGCCGCGCTGCGCCACACCCACCACGGTCATGGGGTGCCCATTCAGGTCGATCGTCCGGTTCAATGCGGATGGATCACTGCCAAGTTGCCGCTGCCAGAAGTCGTAGCTCAGCACTGCATAAGGTTCGCCGCCTTTGAGCCGATCGTCATCCGGCGTGAGGGTCCGGCCAATTGCCGCCGCGACTCCTAAAACGTCGAAGTAGTTGCCCGAGACCAGCTCAGCGGAGGCGCGCCCGGCCGGCCCTTTATCAGACACGTCGACGGTTTGCTGAAATTGCGCGGCGATGCCCGTGAAGGCGCCCAAAGCCCCGCGCAAATCGGCATACAATCGGCATACGTGGGATACGAGAACGAGTCCTCATAACCGCGGGTGGAGCCCCCGATAAACTGTCCTTTCCAATGAAACGCCATTAGGCGCGCCGGGTCCTTGACCGGCAGAACCCGCAAGAGGATCTGATTCGTCAACGTGAACATAGCCGAGTTGGCGCCGATTCCGAGCGCCAGCGATAGGATGGCTGTGGCAGCAAACGCAGGATTATGCAACAGGTTACGCAAGGCGAGCTTCCTGATGGAAGGACGGCCCAACGCCCGTTCCGTTATAGTACCGACTTGAGAAAATGGCCCTCGGCAGGGAAGGGACCGAGTGGATTCTCGCGGATCGGTGTTCGAGAATAGAATAGTAGTCCCGCAACCAAAGAGTCCCTATGCTCAATCTGCGATCACGCTCAGGATTTCGCCTGCCAGTCCGCCTGGTGCTGCTGGCCGCGATTGCCGCGTGCGGTCCTCTGGCCGCCCAACAAGTCAGCGTGACAACGTTCATCGCCGATGTGGAAACGGCGATCCAAAACCTGACTGCCAGCACTGTGCCGGGCAAAGAACCGCTCGTTTTCGCCGGTGAAAATATGTTTGCCTACGGTTCGTTGGTCGATCATTGGACTCCGCAGGTGGAAACGGAATATGTGGATGGCCTGAAAGCGGCGGGCGTCCAGCGAGTGGACTTCAACCCTGGTGTCACTACCATCAACGACCCTGTGGCGGTGGCCAACCTGGATGCCATGGTGCACCACACGCGCCAGCTCGGCATGATGCTGGCAATCCATCCGGAGTACCTGGTTGGCGAATTGTCCGTCAGTACTTTTCAGGATTTCACGGCCGCCGCGATCGTAACTTATCCGCAACTCGCCGCGCGGTATCAGCCCGATAATTTCGTCATCGTGCACGAGCCGACCACCCAGACGGCGCGCATGGGGATCTCCGGAAGCGTCGCGGAATGGGACGCCTTCATTCGCGCGGTGGAACCGCTGATCAAAGCCGCCTCGCCGCGCACGCGGGTGGGCGCCGGTGACTGCACCAATTGCAGTGAGACTGCCTACTTCCCGGATTTCGCCGCGATCCCCACTTGCACGGCATCGAACCAAGCCTCGGGCTGCCTGGACTTCCTGACCATGGATCTTTATAACGATTCCGCCGCCGATTTCGCGCAAGACGTGGCTTGGGCAGCACTGGCCCACGCCAATGGCAAGGGTGTGTATATGGAGGAAACCTGGGCTCCCCATTATCTGCCGGCCGGCATTAATCTGGGCGAGTATCAAGGCAGCCCGACAGGATTGGAGGGCGCTTCGCTGGTGGGATCGTGCGACCAGGTCTTCGAGACGCTGGATCAGGATTGGTTGTCAGCCCTGTCTCAGTTCGATATCGCCAACGGCATGGAATCCATAACGCCCTTCACCACGCAGGCGTTTTTTCTCTACGTTTCCGCCGCCGCGCCATTGGACGATTCCAGCAATCACACCTATCTCCTGGAAATGGCCGCCGCGTTGCAATCGGGGCAATTGACTGCGACCGCGTCGTCTTACGCCGGCATGTCGCAGCAGCACGGGATCAAAACCGTCACTAGTATTTCCAACGCCGGCTACGGGACGCTCCCTACGATTTTTAATCCCACGTGCGGCACCGGAGATAATCCGTGCAACGCCAACAGTACGGTGGCGCCCGATATGCTGGTGAGCGCTTTTGGCGCCGACTTAGCCAACCAGAGCCTTCCCGCATCGAATTTTCCCACCAGCCTGGGCGGCACAACGGTCACGCTGGTGGACAGCACTAACACCAGCTTCCGCGTGCCCATATACTCGGTGTCGCCGAACCAGGTGAACTACCTGGTGCCGAGTGTTGCGGCGCCCGGACCGGCCGCTTTGACCGTCACCAGCGGCGACGGCACCGTGACTACCGGTAGCGTGCTGGTGGCGCCCGTTTCGCCCGGCTTATACACTTCGTTTGCCAACGGCCAAGGCCCCGCAGCCGCCATTGCGATTTGCACGGGCGTCTGTTCCGGCTGGCCGAATCCGCTGGGCAACAGACAGTTCTGGCAGTATACGTTTGTGCCTGGATGCACCTCGGGCACTTGCACGGTACCGCTCGATTGGGGCGGCCAGGATACCGTGGTGATCGAGCTTTACGGAACCGGCATTCGTCATCGGGCGGCCCTGTCGGACATCACGGCGGCGATCGCGTCGGGCACCGGTAATACCAACGCGCAGGTGGAGTACGCCGACAAACAGGGAACCGATACAGGCCTGGACCAGGTGAACGTGCTCATCCCGCAAAGCCTGCGCGGCGCCGGCCAAGTCAGCCTGACATTGTCAGGGCAGTATGTGGAAGCCGCGACGCAAGTGAGTTACTCCTTCACGTCCAACGCTGTGATACTCGCGCTGCAATAGAATGCGGGGCTGCGCCAAGGCGCCGCAAAGGAAATATATGAATGCCAATTGGACATCGTCGAAACGGATTGTAGTTGGGGCAAGCGCCCTGCTCTTAGCGCTAACCGCGGCGCCTGCCGAGCAACGTGCCGCCGATTTTGCGCCGCTGGCGGAATGGAAAGCAGCTGTGATCGCAGGAGATCAAACAGCGCTAGCCCGGCTTTATAGCACCAATCCGCCCGCCCAGGTGCAAGTGGGCAAAGAGAAAATCGGCAGCCCGGATCAGGAGCTCCGCTTCTGGGCCGGTCTGCGATACGGCGGCGTCACGGACCTAAATCCCAAGCTGCTCGAGATGACCGTCACCCAAGGTCAGACCAAACTGCGTTTGCGTGTGCAGGCCATGATCACCGATATGGCGAACAAGAGCGCCGGCCAGGCCGTGGTCGCCTCAATGGTGCAGATCTGGGCACAACAGCCCGATGGCTGGCGCATCATTGCCTCGCGCCGCACCGACTTTTCACCCGATGCGGTACGCCGATTGCCTCAGCCCGCCACGCCAAATCCGGACCTATATGCTCCTCCTCAGGACGCCGAGGCAGAGCTGAAAGCCGCCTTAGCCGAGGCGGGTAAAGACCACAAACGCGTCCTGGTAATGTTCGGCGCAAACTGGTGTTACGACTGCCACGTGCTCGACACCACCTTCCGCTCTCCGGAATTCGCGCGCCTGGTGAATGCCAATTATGTGGTCGTGCATATCAACGTCGGCGAAGAGGGTAAGGATAACCTTGACCTGGCGAAGCGCCTGGGCGTGGCGCTGGATAAGGGAATCCCGAGCTTGGGCGTGTTGGAGCCGGACGGAAAGGTCGTAGTCGCCCAGAAGGGCGGCGAGTTTGAATCGACTGTCAAGATAGGTCCCGAAGACGTCCGCGCGTTTCTGGAAAAGTGGAAACCATCGCACCGGTCTTAGGTTGGGCACGCTTCAGCGGCAACTGTGGATTTCAGCCCACAGGTTCCCGCGCAACCAGCGCTTTTGCGCTATAATAAAAACGTCACAACGGTTTTGGCATCTTCGCATTAGTCCGGTCCGCCGCCTTGTCCGATCCTGCCCGACTCCAACAAACGTCAGATCACAAAGGAAAAGAAATGAAGAACATATTTGTAGGCAACCTCAGCTTCGGTGCAACCGAAGCCGCGGTTCGATCTCTATTTGAAGCGTATGGCGCCGTCGATCGCGTCAATATCGTCACCGACCGCGATACAGGCCAGGCGAGAGGGTTCGGATTTGTCGAAATGAATAACAATACTGAAGCCGACCGCGCCATCGCGGAACTGAATGGCAGGGAACTCGAAGGCCGCGCCATGAACGTCAATGAAGCCCGTCCCAAGACGGAACGTGGCGGCGGATTTGGCGGTGGCGGTGGCGGCGGGCGCGGACGCGGCCGCAGCAACGGCCGCTACTAGCCCCTGGTCCGGTAGTATGTGGGCCGATGCTGAATCGGCCCGCAATTTGGCAACTGCGTTACCCACTCCGTGGCATGTAGAACCAGCGTGCCGCTAACCTGATACTTCGGCTTGACGGATCCTCAGACCCTACAATCCAAACATCGCCTGGCCCAGTCAGCACCCCACCGTTTTGCAGCACCGGCGCCATCGCATTCTTGATATCGTTCGGCGACATCAGTACGCACACCGTATATCCCCGGCGGCGGCGTCAGAATTGCTGTCGAGTGCGCGGTCCGCGCGTTGCACTCCCAACGCTCGATCGCCTGCCCGATACTCGACCAGAAAACGCCCACCAGTCCGACCGCGCACGCTTCGCTCGGTGAAATATCCACCACCCCGCTTAGCCGGCTTGTGCCGTCGCCGTCGAACATCGATGCGTCGAAAGCCGTCCACTGCGTGCCCGTCGGAATGAATGGCGGTATCGCCTACCGCCCAGATATCCGACGAGAAGAAGCCGCCACCGCCAACAGACTATTCTGCCGTTGCTCTCATACCCGCCAAGTACGTCGCCACGGACTGGTATGACTTGTGAAAGGTTTGTAAAAGTATTGTAAGCGCGGCTACCGGAAGACTCCGGTATGCCCCAACGAGTACCTGCCCGGCTGCGGGTACACGCACAGTCCATGCGGGCCCTTACCTACCTTAATGCGCGCCAGCAGATGGCCGTTGCCTGTATCTATGGCGTACACTTCCTTACTATAACGACCCGAAAGCCATAGCACTTTGCCATCCGCCGACACCCCGCCCATATCCGGCGTGCCGTGCGGGATTTCCCACTTATGCACGATCTTGCGCGTGGCGAAATCAAGTACCGATATGCTGCCTTCTCCGCGATTCGAAACATACAGCACTTTCGAGTCGCGGCTGGCGTACAGGCCGTGCGCCCCCTTGCCCGTGGGCATAAATTCGATCACGTGCATCCGCTCGCCATCGATCAGATACACGCCGTCAGCCTGCATATCGGCCACATAGAAGACTTCGCCGTCCGGGGAAAGCTTCACGTCCTGCGGCATGCCTCCCGCGCGCAAACCCAGAGTCCCAACGACACTTTGCGCTTCCACGTCCACCTTCACCACCTCGGCGCTGAACTCGCAGCTCGCGATCAGGTAGCGTCCATCGGCGGAAAAATCCATGTGGTCCACGCCGCGGCAAGGCACCTTAACGGACTTCACCAGGGTGAAGGTCTGCGCATCCCGGAAATCCAGTTGGTGGATGCGCTCCGCCACCACAATGGCATACTTACCATCGGGTGTGTAATACATGTTATACGGATCCTTCACTTTAAGAGTCCGGCCCTTCTTGCCGGTAGCCGGATCGATCCGCGTGATACTGTCTCCTAAGTCGCAAAGCACCCACAGTGACTTCAGGTCATAAGATGGAGTAACATGCTGCGGCTGCCGCCCCACTCGAAAATGACGAATAATCTTGTAAGTCCTGGGATCTATGACATCCACGCTATTACTGCCGCTGTTAGGCACATAAACCAGCGATGGGAACTTACGCACCACCGGACTAAGATCTCCGGCCGCGTCCGCGGAATAGATATCGTGCCGGTCCAGCACGGGCGGCATGCCGGGGAGTGCGCCGTCGGCGGAAAACAGCAGCAGCAGTTGCAGCAGGTGGATCAAACCGGGCACGTCGCTTTCGAGATCGCTTCGGCGGCCTGTTTACCCATGCGGATGCAATCCGGAATGCCGATGCCGGTATATGCATTGCCGGCCAGTTGCAAACCGGGAATGGCGGATGCCCGCGCGGCAATCTCCTTCACCCGCGACGCATGCCCGACGGTGTACTGCGCCATCGAGCGCGGCCAACGGAAGATGCGCGAAAAGGCCGGAGCGGCGCGAAACCCAACGATTTCGTGCAACTCCTGCAAGACCGTCGCCAGCACAGACTCGTCGCTTTCCTCCAGGATTTCGCCGTCATCCATGCCGCCCAGAAAGCAGCGCGCCACCGTCGTTCCTCTGGGCACGCGGTGCGAGAACTTGGTGCCAACCCAGGTGCACGCCACCAGGCGGCGGCGCTCGCGTTTCGGAACCAGAAAACCGAAGCCATCGAGAGGTTTGGGAAACGCACTCGCCGGGAACCCCATTGCTACAGTCATGGAGGAGCTATATGGAACGCGGCCCAGCAGGTCCGCCAGGCGGCCGTCCAGACCGGCTACCAGTGCCGCGGCGTTATACGCTTCGCAGGCCACCACCAATTGCGCGCATTCGAGCCAGCCGCCCTCCAGCCGGATGCGGAACCCGCCCCCGGTCCGCTCCACGGCTTCCGCGCGGCTGTGCAGGATGCTGACCCGCCCTTCCAGCCGCTCCGCCAACGCCGCAATCAATTGCCCCAGTCCGCCCTTCAGCGTGCGAAACAGCGGCAAGCGCTTGCTCTGCGCCTTGTTGGTTTTCAACTCGGCCAGCACGCCTTTGGTCAGACTGCCATACTTCGCTTCCAGTTCCACAAAGCGCGGCAGAACGCTCGAGATGCTCAGTGTATTGGGACTGCCGCCGTAGATGCCCGAAAGCAGCGGCTCGGCCAGATAATCCACCGCCTCCACGCCATAATGCGCGGTCACAAACTCGGCCACCGATTGATCTTCCGCCAGCCGCCCCGGCGGATGGAACAGTTCCATCCCCATGCGGAACTTGGTTCGCCAGCTCAGCAGCCGCGTAGCCAGCAGCGGAGCCAGTTTCGTAGGCACCATCAACTGCAGACCGTCCGGCAGCGGCACCAGCCGGCCGCCTTTCCAGACATAAGTCACCCGCAGGTGATCGTTCGAACCAATGACCTCGTCCGCCAGCCCCAGTTCGCGGATCAGGTCCATGGCCGCCGGCTTCACCGAGAGGAAACTGTCGGGTCCGCCTTCGATCACGCAGCCCGCCACTTTCTCGCTCTGGATTACGCCGCCCAACCGCGCGCGCGATTCGATGAGAGCGCACGGGACACCGGCTTCCGTCAGGTAGTAAGCCGCAGAAAGCCCGGAAATGCCCCCCCCAATGATCGCAACCGGTGCGTCCATGAACACCTGATTATCGCAAGTATCGGGAAGTTAATGTGGGGCAGGACTCTGCGGCCGGCGTCCACGCCGGCCCCTCAAGCCGCGATGTGACGTTACCATTGGTACAAACTAGCGCCCCAGGTCCACCCGGCGCCGATAGCCGAAAACACGACCAAATCATCCTTGTGGATAAGTTTGCGCCGATTCACCTAGCAGCGGCACCGATGCGCCGACCGTGTTCCCGTAAAATTCCAGATTGGTCCGCATGCGTGCATAAGGCACGCCGACTACCTCGGCCGCGCGTTGCAGCACGTGCGCGGAATGAGGAATGGCAGGCGCGCAAAAGGTACCTCGACAAGATCGTAGTGCGCTCTGGCCGTGTAGTATTCGTGCGTGTGGACGAGCTGGACTGGGTCGAGCCGCTGGCAACTATCTGCGTCTGCACGCCGCCGGCGAGGAATATCTCCATCGCGAAACCATTCAACGACCGTCAACATCGCGCGTGTCAAGGAGCTGCACCCGGCTGAGAGTGTAATTCCGCTCCTTCGATCCGGCGTGGAAGCCGTCATACTTCACTTCGAACAGCCAGTCCTGGTGCTCGAGCGCGCCGTTGCGCCGGGGGCGTACCGGGCAGAGCCAAGCCGACCAGTTTAGCTGGGCTGGCCGGAGCTGGACTAAATGAGACTGACGCGCCGGCAAACGCCTGGTGCGGCCGTGATGCGACCGTGGCGGATCGTGGCGCTGCTCTCCGCTGCAGCCACCGCGAGTTACCTCTCTCGGGTGAACGTCTCGGTGGCGATCTAACGGCTGTTAGCCCTGGATGACGCATCCGGAAAGTAATCCCAACCACTTGTGGAGCTACCGCCGCCATGTCCGCGTTATCGCCTCCAAGCGGCGTGCCGGTGCCGTCAGGGTGTGTCCGACCTTCATATTAGTGCCGCGGCCAGCCGCCGGATGCCCTCTCGAATATCTCGTTCGCGTAAGGGTGCATATCCCAGTAAGATGGCGGTGCGGTCCGGAGGTCTCGCATAGAATGGATCCGCCGTATACAATCCAATACCGGCCTTTTCGGCCCTGCCTGAGACATCCCCGATCGGGCCTCCGCGCTTCCCTTTCAACCAGGCAAAAACATGGAGCCCGGCATTGGCGCCGCAGACCTCTGCACAGTCCCCGAACTGCTCGCGCAAGGCTGCCACTAGTGCCTTTCGCCGCGCGGCATTTGAGGCAGTGGTTCGCCGGAGATGGCGATCGAAATGTCCGGCGTCAATGAAATCCGCCAGAACAAGTTGCTCTAGCGCCGCCGTTCCAGTGTCTCCGATTGCCTTTGTCGCGACGAAAGGCTCAACCAACGGCTTGGGCAGAACGAGGTAGCCCAACCTTAAGGCCGGAAACAAAATCTTGGAGAACGTTCCCACGTAGATGGTACAGCCTTTGCGATCCAAGCCGCCCAGCGCCTGCAGCGGTTGCCCGTCATATCGATATTCGCCGTCGTAGTCATCCTCGACGATGAACGCGCCGAAGCGGGACGCCCAGGCCAGTAGCTCCAGACGCCGCTCAATGGAAAGGATTGCGCCAGTCGGGAACTGATGAGACGGAGTGACGTATACAAGCCGACAGGCGCGTTTCCCTGGTACTGGCCTTGGGATCCGTATCCCGTGATCATCGACCGGCGAGAAGACCAATTCGGCGCCTGCCGCCATGAACGCGCACCGCGCGCCAGTGTAGTGAGGCTCCTCCATCAGCACACGGTCGCCGGGGTTCAACAGAACGCGGCTGATCAAGTCCAGTGCCTGCTGAGTGCCGTTCACGATCACAATTCTGTCCGGATCAGCATCGAGCCCGCGCAGGCGGCGCAGTCGAGTGGAGATGGCCTTTCTCAGTTCCCGGCGTCCCGCGGGTGGGCCGTACTCTAAATCGGACAGGCTGGCATGGCGCGCCCGTGCGCCGAGCAGCCTGCACCAGAGGGCATACGGCAGATCGGCGAACGAGGCGCGGCCGGGACGGAAATCGTACCGTATGTGCGGAGGCGTCAGTTCCCAGCTCAACTTGGATAACCCGAGGCTCTGGCTACAAGCTTGAGCGGACTTCAGAAATCGCTCTCCTGCCGCCGCGATCTTTGGGCCAGTCCGGCGGGAAGAGACCAGGCTCGCCGGGCCCGGCAGCGCCGGCCGCGACACATAGCCATCGGGTGGCAAGACGGGCGCAACGACCGTTCCTGCCGCGCCCAAGCGTGCCTTAATGTAGCCCTCCGCGAGCAATTGCTCATAAGCCATCACAGCGGTGTTGCGCGAGACATTTAAAAGGTTGGCAATCTCGCGGGTGGATGGAACCCGCTCACCCGAGGCTAGCTGGCCGCTGAGGATCTCGCCGCGCAGCGCCCGGTACACCTGTTGATAGAGCCGTCCCGATTGATCGAGCTGCAGCACAATGGTCCTATTTTGTCACAAAACCTATCGGCGAAAGGATCCATAAAGAAGCCGGGAATGGACCTGAGAGAACGGCAACAAATGGATCTTGTCCAGTCCAAGATTTCGTCGCAAGATGATTTATGTGATGTTGGCGAACCGTCAAAGCACAATATTGACCGGAATGAAGGGGCTAGCCGCATTCCTCTGGTTGAGCATGCTGCTCCGTGCGGCCGAGCCGGATTGGCCGCAGTTCCGCGGGCCGGATCTGAATCCGGTCGCGCGGAACGAGGCGCTTCTCGACCGCTGGTCAAGAACCGAGAATGTGGAGTGGGTGGCGAGCATTCCGGGGCGCGGGTGGTCGTCGCCGATCGTTACGGGCGGCAAGGTATTCGTAACCACCGCGGTGACCGAGGGCGAGTCCAAGCCGCCTCAGATCGGCACGACATACAGCAATGACTATTTCGCCGAGTTGAAAAGCAAAGGCCTCAAGGAAGAAGAAGCGGAAGCCAAACTAATCGAGCGCGATATCGAGATGCCGGATGAAGTGATGCTGCATTACTGGTTCTATTGCCTGGATTTGAGGTCCGGTGCGGTTGACTGGAAGTACGAGTTGTACAGCGGGCGGCCTCCGGGCGGACGCCATCGCAAGGCCAGCTTTACCTCCGAGACACCCGTCACGGACGGCAAAGCAGTTTACGTATACATCGCGAATCTCGGCTTGTGGGCGTTCGACCTGAAAGGCAAGTTACTGTGGGCGGAGAAGCCTGAAGTGTACCCCATGTACGGGGACTGTGGAAGCGGTGCATCGCCGGCGCTGGCCGGGAACCGGATTATTATTCTCGACGACAACGAGAAACAGCCATTCATCGCATCTTACGACAAGCGAACGGGCAAGCGGCTGTGGCGCACGGATCGAAACGTGGGGAACCATGTGCGCAGAACGGGCTGGAGTACGCCGTTCGTCTGGAGAAACGCGCACCGGACGGAGATCATTGCAGTTGGTCCGGGTATCGCGATGAGCTACGACCTGGAAGGAAAAGAGTTGTGGCGCCTGTCGGGATTGTCCTCCATCGCAATACCGGCTCCGTTTGCCTATGACGGATGGCTATATGTGAATGGCGGGCACAAGAGCACGATGTTCGCCGTGAAGCCAGGAGCGTCCGGCGATATCTCGCTCAACAAGGACACTGGCGAGCGCTCCAACCAATTCGTGGTGTGGTCGGATGCGAAAGGCGGGAGTTACCTCCCCACGCCGGTCGCGTACGACGGCGGTGTGTACGTACTTAACGAAGTGGGTATCCTGACCCGATTCGACGCAAAGACCGGCAGACAGAGTTACAAGAACCGGCTGGCGAGCGACGGCGGAAGCGGGGCATTTACGTCGTCGCCGTGGGCCTACAACGGCAGGATCTTCTGCCTGGACGAAGAAGGTACAACGTACGTCGTCAAGGCTGGCGAGAAGTTTGAAGTGTTGCGGGTCAATTCTCTGGACGAAATGACGCTGGCCACGCCGGCGATCTCAGGCGACCGGCTGCTGCTTCGAACCGAGACCAAGCTCTATTCGATTCGCGCGAAATAGGTCTCGCCTGGATCGGGCCGCAAGCATGGTCTCCGACGGGCCTCGGCTTCGATCTACCAGAAGCCGGATCGCAGCCGAAACACGCAGTGCTGAATTCGTTGCCAGGCGCGAGTTCTCAGGAACCGTATGTACGTCTGGCTGAGGCTCGGCGACTGGCGTACGACCGATAGTGGTCTGCCGAGCCCGGAACGAGCTGACCATCGATCAGACCAGACTGCTCTTGCAGGGAGTGCGTCCGGAACGGTGCCCAGGAACATTGAAGAGGGAAAATGTTCAAGCTTGAAAACTGCACTGAGTGGGCTACCGCAGCGAGTGCCAGCCTTTCAAGAACGCCGCGGCCATCGAGCTGCTGTATGTGGTTCGTCACAAGTGCTGCCTGCGCTAACGCCTCGGCAGCAGATGCTTTTGCACCTTTCCGAGAGCATTGCGGGGTAACGCATCTACCCGCACAAAAGCTCGCGGTAATTTGTAGGAGGCTAGCTCTTGCCGGCAGCGCGATTCCAGTGCGGCTGGATCGAAGTCGCTGCGAGCCACGATCCAAGCCACCGGGACCTCACCTTTAATTCCGTCCGGGACTCCGGCCACCGCAGCTTCGGCCACCTCCGGCTGTTCCATGAGAAATTCTTCGACTTCCCGCGGATAGACGTTGAAGCCTCCGCAGATGATCAGATCGCTGCGCCGCCCGCACAGCATGTAGTAGCCGTCCGGCGAAACGCGGGCAAGATCTCCCGTGCGAAACCAGCCGTCCTGAAACGCGGCCCTGGTCGCCTCGTCGTTCCTCCAATAGCCCCCAAAAACATTAGGCCCCTTCAGGTAGACTTCGCCGGTTTCGCCCGGCGCGACTGCCACGCCCGCGTCGTCGACCAGTCGCACGGAGACTCCCGGCAGCGGAAAGCCCACGCTGCCTTGGCGGCGTTCGCCCTCGTACGGATTTGAAATGTTCATCAGCGTCTCGGTCATTCCATAGCGTTCCAGAATCGTATGCCCGAACAGCGCGCGAAAGTTTTCCAGCACCTGCGGAGGCAGCGGCGCCGAGCCCGAAACGAAGAGCCGCATGCTTCGCCCGATCGGGCGCGCGACCTCCGGCGCTGTCTCCAGAAGCCGTGTATAGATAGTCGGCACACCAAAGAACAGCGTCGGCCCGAAGTCCAGAAACTGGGTGGCGGCACTCTGATGCTCGAAGCGCTCCAGCAGGCGCATGCGGCAGCCGCTGAGTATCCAGCAGTGCAGGCCGTTGCCCAGCGCATGCACGTGGAACAGCGGCAGCGCCAGCAGGAAGCGGTCGGCGGCGGTGATTTGCCAGCAAGCCAGCAGGTTCACTGCGTTTGCCGCAAAGTTATTGTGGGTCAGGATAGCGCCTTTCGAGGCGCCGGTCGTCCCGGAGGTGTAGACCAGCGCGGCGGGCGAATCCCCGTCCAGACGGGCGGCGGCGCAATCCTCACTCGCCGTTCCGGAATCCGCCATGAGTTCCTCGAGATTGTCCCGGGTGACGAAAAACCGCGGCGCGGCATCGTGGAGAATGTGCGCGACTTCGCGCTCGCGGTACAGCACGTTTACGGGAACAAAGACGACCCCCAACCGCAAACAGGCCAGGTACAGGTCGATCAACTCGACGCAGTTGGCAAGCTGCACCGAGAGGCGGTCGCCGGGTTGAAAGCCGCGGTTCCGCAGAGCGCTTGCCATGCGGCGCGCGCGGACCCCGAGTTCCCCGAAGGTGAAACTGCGGCCCTGCCACTCAAGCCCGGTTTCGTTGCGGCGCCGGCACAGGGATAGGTCAAAAAGCTGGTTCAGAGTCATTCCGGAAGCGCCTTGCCGCGGGTCTCCTCTCCGAAGGGTATCACCACCAGGCCGAGCAGAAACGCCACGGAAGTCCAGGCCACCGGCATGCCGAGCGTCTTGAAATGCGAGATGGCCGCGCCCACCAGCAGCGTAACCCCCGCCGCGACGAAGCGCCCGGCGGAGGTGGCAAAGGCAAAGGCACTGGCGCGGCAGGACACGGGGTACTGCTCCGGCAGCCACAGCGTGTAAACGGCAAAGTTGGCTCCGCCGAAACCCAGCAACGCCAGCGAAAGCACGAACCATTCCAGCGCGCCGTGCTCCAGATAGAACGCGGAGCCGAATCCAAAGGCGATGGCGAGGAACATCAACGCAAAATAGAAGCCAAGTGTCGCGCGGCGCCCGATGCGCTCCGCTAGAGGCGCCATGCTGAGGCATCCCACAATGGTGCAGGCCGAAAGCAGCATGGTGGCTCCGGAAGCCAGGTGCGCCGCCGAGACGGCATTGCGCCCGGCCCGCGTGGCGATCTGTGTCACCGAGGACGGAACATAGACCGAGCCCGCCCAGAGACCCGTCATCGAGATCAACAGATAAGTGGTGTTCAGGATCGTGCGGCGGCGCAGCACCGGCGAGAATAGCTCTTTCAGCGGTGCCCCAAAGCCACCGGAGTCGCGGACGGCAGCAGCCTTCTCCGTCCAACGCGCGGGCTCGTGGACGCCTCGCCGGATGTAACTCACCAGCAGGGCGGGAGCGCCGCCGAGCACAAACATCGCACGCCAGCCGAACCTGGCGCCGATAATGGCGTTGGCAATCGCTGCCAGGAAGACGCCGAAATAATAGCCGGTGTGCATCCACCCAGCGCCGGTTTTGCGCCGCGCTTCCGGCCACTCTTCGGCGATCAGGACGCCTCCCAAGGTCCATTCGCCGCCGATGCCAAATCCAGCGAGCAGGCGAAAGGTCCCAAGCTGCCAAACAGTGGTGGAAACCGCTCCGAGAAAAGTGAACAGCGAGTAACAGAGGATGGTCAGGGTGAGCGTATGTACCCGCCCGAAATGGTCACCCACGGGACCCCACAAGAAGGCAAGGCCCCATCCCACCAGGAACATTGCAAACAGCAATCCGCCGTAGAAGCCTATGTTGGCTGGCGTGCCGGGAATGCCCGAGCGGGGCAACAAATCCTTAAGCGCTGGGACGAGGACCAACGCATAGATGAACGAGTCCATGCCGTCGAGCGCCCATCCACTCCATGCGGCCAGGAAGCTACGGATCTGGTTGGTCGTGAGGGGCGGAAGCGGTACGGCTCCGGCTCGAGTCATGAGGACCAAGTATAAGTGATATCGATGCCGGCGAGAACCGCGCCGGCCCTGGTCCCGAATTTCTCATGAACTAATAAGATTCCGCAAAAACAGTGCATTCCGCCGGCGCGGGGACAGTCTGTGGGTTCCGGCTACTTTATGAGCTCCAGCCTGCTTCATGAGCCTGGATCCGGCCGATGATTGCGTCTTCTGGTTCACCGCCGAATATGTGAAAGCTACCCATTCAGGCTTCGACTGGAGCGCCCCGATAGGAAGGCGGATTTGACCTGCCGCTGGGCAGCGGAGGAATGGCACGATGACCGCCTTCCAAACCGAGTCTCCGCAGTCTATCTCAGGAGCGAAAATGCTTCCATGGAACCGATGCCGAAAAACGAAATTCCGGCTAAGCTGGAACAATCATGACGGCGGAAAAAACGACAATGGCCTTCGGCTGGCGCGTCTACGGCCTGGGCGTGATGGCGCTGGGCTTGGCCTGCCTGGCGTTTGGGGCCTTCGACCCGGGGCAGCCGGTGCCCAAGAACTTTCCCGCTCGCACAGTCCTAGCCTATGCCGCCGGTGCGATCATGGTCGTCGCGGCCGCAGCCGTCGAGTGGCGCCGAACCGCGGCCTGGGGCGCCGCGGCGCTGACCGTCTACTACGCGCTCTTTGTCGTTATCCTGATGGACGGCCGCCTGCTGCTCACCCATTACACTGAATACGTCATCTACGAAGACATCGCCATGCAGCTCGCGATCGCCGCGGGCGGGCTGATCGTCTACGCCGCCACCGCCGGGATCGATGCGGCACTAGCCGAGCGTCTTACGCGCCTGGGCCGACTGGCGCTTGGGGTTTGTGCGCTGGTATTCGGCGGAGCGCACTTTGTCTATATGAACCACACCGCCGAGCTGGTTCCAAAATGGCTGCCGCCTACGCAAGAGTTTTGGGTTTATGCGACCGGGGTTGGCTTCGTCGCGGCGGGCGTCGCGATCCTGACCGGAGTGCGGGCCCGCCTCGCCGCGATCCTGGTGACCGCCATGCTCGCGTCCTTCGGCCTGCTGGTGAACGAGCCGATACTCCTGGCCGATCACTCGAGCCACTGGAACTGGAGTGAGAGCGCCGTGAATCTCGCCGTGACTGGCGCCGCCTGGGTCGTGGCGGACTCGCTGGCGCGGCCGAGGAAAGCACGACTGGGCGAAACACGAGGTCAGGGGTGACATGAAAATCTTGTCCCGATATCCAGCGTTTTTGGACGCTCCGGAAGAGCCCCGCGGGCCCTATTTATGGGGCTGCGATCGCCTGCAGGCGGTTCGCCGCCGGCGCGCCGAATACGTGGTTAATGTCCCGCCTGATCACCATGGATCGCGTCGCTACTTGCGTGGAAGGTCCGTCCGGACGAGCTCAAAGCACATTTGCGGCGCAAGGGCCGCGATTCGGGAGCTGCCGGAAGCGCCGCCTTTCGAATGTGCGCGCGGCGACAAGAGTTCCCAGTTTTGACCTATGTTTTTGGCTTCGTGGAAAGTCCCAAGATGACGGCGCGGGACAACTCAATCGAAGCCATCTCCGCGCTCGACTGGGAATTGCCGTGAGGGGCAACTGGCGGGCTACCTCCAAAAGGTCAGTCCGCAACAAACAAAGGGAGAGATAATTGCCTTTGATGGCTCCCATGGCGGGGACGGAAGCACAGCGTTAGCATTGAGTGAGGATCTGAAACTATGAAATCCAACAGACGGCAGTTCATGCAAACACTTGGAACGAGTTCCGGGATTGCCATTGGCGCGGCCGCAATGGCGACGGTCCCGGAAGAGGCGACGGCGAAAACCCAGGAGGGGCAGATTCTGCTGGTGGGCGACAACATCGCGGTAGCGAACACGGAATACGGCAAGGTCCGAGGCTACGAGCTGCGCGGCATCAATTACTTTCTGGGCGTTCGCTATGGCGCTGACACATCGGGGCCTAACCGGTTCATGCCTCCGCGGAAACCGAAGCCCTGGACCGATGTGTATCCCGCGCTCTGGTGGGGCGATTCGGCGCCCCAGAACATGGAAAAGCGATATGCCAACAACTTCGCTTCCTTCCGCGATCATTGGAACTATGGCGACGTGAGCGAGGACTGTCTCCGCATCAACGTCTTCACCCCGTCGGTCAACGATGGCAGCAAACGGCCGGTCCTGTTCTGGATCCATGGGGGCGGATTCACCAACGGCAACGCGATCGAACAGGATGGGTACAACGGCGAGAACTTTGCCCGGTTTGGCAACGTCGTGTTCTGCTCGATCAACCACCGGCTGGGTCCTTTGGGATATTGCAACCTGGCCGGCGCCGGCGGAGAGAAATTCGCTGCCTCCGGCAACGTGGGCATGATGGATATCGTCGCAGCTCTCGAGTGGGTTCGCGACAACATCGGCAACTTCGGCGGCGATCCTGGCAACATCACTATCATGGGGCAATCAGGCGGCGGCGCCAAGGTCTGCATCCTGACGGCCATGCCGTCCGCCAAGGGATTATTTCAAAAGGCCGTGGTGCTGAGCGGCGCTTCCCGGAAAGCCGCCGAGAAGGATTTCTCCGAAAGGTTGGGCGCGGCCGTAGTGAAAGAGGCCGGCCTGAGTTCCTCCGAACTCGATAAGCTGCAGTCCATGCCATGGAAGGATTTCTATGCCATCGCCACCAAGGCGCAACAGAATCTGGCTCGCGGGGCTGGTCCCGGCGGCGGCATGATGCGTGGATTCAGTCCCGTGGTGGACGGTACGATTTTGCCGCAGCATCCCTACGACCCCGAAGCAGCACCCACCGCGGCCGATATCCCCATGATCATCAGCTCCGTCGAGAACGAACAGTCGATGAGTTGGGCCGATGCTTCGCTTGAATCGATGACCATGGATCAGGTGGTCGAGCGGCTCAAAGTCAGAGCCGGTTTCGGCGGCGGCTTCGGCGATCATGCCCGTGAGGTTGTCGAGGCGTATGGAAAAGCTTTTCCTGGCAGGAAGCCCGTCGAAATCTGGTCGTTGGCCAGCAGCAACCGCCAAAGCGTGGTGGCGTTGGCGGACGTCAAATCCAGACAGGCCGCCCCGGTATACGTTAATTGGTTCACCTGGCAACCTCCGTTGTTCGACAATCGCATCCGTGCGTTCCATTGTGTGGATATCAGTTTCTGGTTCTGCAACACAGATTTGATGCTGACACACACAGGCGGCGGTCCGAGACCCAAAGCGCTGTCGGCCAAAATGGCCGGCGCGCTACTGCAGTTTATGAAGACCGGCGATCCAAACGGCGCGGGGCTTGCCAAGTGGCCCAAATATTCCGCGGCCAAAGGGGAAACCATGATCTTCGACGATACCTGTGTGGCCAAGAATGACCCAGACAGGGAGGCCAGAAAAGCGCTCCCGGCGCTGACATAGACGCAACGGGGCACCCCGTCCGCTTGCCTGAAATCGTCAGGTTCGGGAACTACAACGCGGATTCATGGCATCGATCAGAAGGCATTCCTCGCAGGCCGGCGGCGCGGCCTCGCTGGCGCTGGGCGCGGCGGCAGAACAACGACGCGCTGGAGTACGGCCTGTTTCAGCGACGGCTGGCGGAATCCACGAATCAACAACGATGTGTAAGCGCTGTGGAACGCGCACGGCCGCCGGCCACGAACCTCGTGTCGCGCGTCGGAGTGGTGCGTCCGGTGTACAGTAGGGTAAGCTGCCGGTTCGGTTCCAAAAGGAAAGCGCTGCGTGGGTGAGCGCACCGCTTGTCACACGCCGGCAAAGGCTGAACATATGTGGGTCGTTGAGAAGATCGAGATTAGCGGCGGATTTCTGCCCGGCTTGAGCATCAATATTCCGCAGGGCCTGACTTGCATCATCGGGGCGCGCGGCAGTGGAAAGTCTACGCTCGCCGAAGCCGTGCGGTTTGCGCTCTGCGGCATCACCGCCGCGCCAAAGCATTGCGCCGACCTGATTCAGGCAAATCTCGCAGGTGGCGCGCTGGTCACCATCACGGCTCTCGCCGAGGGTTCGAACCGCTACACCATCAAGAGGGGCCTTAAGCAGAATCCGGTGCTTCTCGCATCGGACGGGAGGCCGATCAATACTGTTGATCTCGATCGAGGCACTTTTCTGCCTCTGGACGCCTACAGCAGCCTTGAAATTGAGGCTATCGCGGACGAAGTCCTCGGTGACAAACGCCGGAGTCTGCTGGACGAACTTCGTAGCGAGCAGATGCGCACAATCCACTTGTCGCTGGCTGAGAGCACACGCGCCCTGGAGGCGAATGCGGATCGTATCAGGACCACTCAACGGACCATCGAGGACCTGACCGAGCAGATTGAAGAACTCGGCGACGTCCGCGTCCGGCTGAGTGCTCTGGCGCCATCCGATCGTGAATCCGCCACGGATTTCGTCGGACTTTCCCGCCAGCAGCAGCTCAACCAGCGGGAAATCGCGAAACTGGATTCCGCCGATCGGGACCTGAGTACACTGGAACAATCTCTCGAGCAGGTAAGAGGGTACGCGCGAAATGCGTTCACTTCGCGGCTGGTGGAGGAACAGTCCGCGAATGCCGACACCCTGCGCAGGTTTGACGCGCTGCTTGCAGCATCGCTGGGACCAGTCGAGAAGCATCTTTCCGGGGTCCATACCAGAATTCGCGAAGCTCAGGCCACCGTGGCCAAGGCCCGGCAAAGTATCACGGAGATTCACACGAGTAATGCCGGCGAGCTGGCGAAGCTGACAGCGCTCAACCAGGCAGCCAGCGAGCAGGCCCGTGAGCGTGCGTCGCTCGAGCAGCAAGTCGCCAAACTGGAAGCCCTGGAGCAGCAGCGGGCGGAACTGAACGCCGAGTTGAAGACTTTATTTGAGCGGCGAAAGTCTCTCAAAACCGATCACATACTGATGCGCGATCGGATTTCGACAATGCGGGACGAGGTCGCGTCCGAACTCCAATACGAAGCCGGTGAGCGAGTGCGGATTCGCGTGATGCGCAACGCCGACCACCTGGCATACCAGCAGATGCTTGAAGCGGGGCTCAAGGGCGCGCGGGTTCGGAATCAAAACGAGATCCTTACAACCCTCATGCAACTGAGGCCGGAGCAACTGGCGCAGCTTATTCAGTCCAACGACCTGGATTCCCTCGAAGAGTTAACCCATTTTGGAATGGAGCGCTCGCGCAAGATCCTGGATTCTTTTCGCGAGAGTGTAGACCCGCTGGCTCTGGAGATAACCGCGATCGAAGACAGAATCGGCATTGAGTTGAACGTCGCGACCGCAGGACGGCCGCACTTCAAGGACGCGGCCGATCTTTCGCGCGGCCAGAAGTGCACCGCTCTGTTGCCTATACTTCTGGCCAGAAGAGACAACCCGCTGATTATCGACCAGCCGGAGGACAACCTCGACAATCATTTTATCTTCGAGACCGTGGTGAACGCGGTACAGCGAATGAAGAAACGCCGCCAGATGATCTTCATCACACACAATGCGAACATCCCGGTTCTGGCCGAAGCGGAGCTTGTGCTGGTCATGAACTCGGATGGGCGCGTTGGATGCGTTGAGAAGTGGGGCACGGTAGACGAATGCCGGGAACAGATCATCGACTTGCTCGAAGGCGGAAGAGAGGCGTTCGATCTGCGCTCGAAACGTTATGCAGCCAGTTGAGCTTCCTTATGAAAGGCTGCGGCGCCTCGCCGTAGAGGATCCGCGTGAGGCCCGCAAGGTATTCCTGCGGATTTTGGACTCCGGCGGTTCGGCTCTCGAGCAGTTTCTCGGGCAGATCTCTTCTCCGGCGGACGGCCGCTTGCGGCACGTGGTCGCCAGCGCGCTACGCGGCAATCGTGACAAGGAGCGTCTCACTCCGCATTTGATTGCTTGGCACGAAATTGAAACAGACGAGTTCACAAAACGCGCGATCGCAGCCGCTCTCGACGGTGTCAATACGGAATCGGCCGCCCAGACGGCTCTGGCCCAGGAAGTCGCCCGTTTGACCACGGCCATCGGGCGGGAGATGGCCCACCGGGAAGCATTGAACCGCGAGTTGGAGATCGCGCGCGAGGTGCAGGAGCATCTTTTCCCTCAACGGCTTCCGCCGGCGCTGGGCCTGGACTACTGCGGGCAGTGCCGGCCCGCGCGAGAGGTGGGCGGAGACTATTACGATTTCCTCGGGCTGCCAGACGGCAGGCTCGGAATCGCAATCGGAGACGTATCCGGCAAAGGCTTGGGCGCCGCGCTCATGATGGCAAGCCTTGAAGCGTCGCTGCGCGCCCTGGCTCCGGTCGTCGATGATCCCGCGGAGCTGATGGAGCGAGTCAACGGCCTGGTTTACCAGGCATCCGCGTCAAACCGCTTCGCGACGCTGTTTTACGCGCAATACTACCCTGCCAGCCGCCGCTTGTCCTACGTCAACGCGGGTCATAACCCGCCGGTGGTTCTGCGAAATTGCGCCGGCTCGTGCCGGGTATTTCGCCTGGAGACCGGAGGTCCGGTGGTCGGGCTTCTACCACACCGCTATCAGCGAGGCGTCTTTTCTCTTGAAGCTGCCGACCTGGTGGTGCTCTTTACGGACGGAGTTTCCGAATCCATGAACGCTCGCTACGAAGAGTGGGGCGAAGAGAGATTGATCGAGCTCGCCACAACATGTCATGGGCTTGCTGCTCTCGAAACCACCAGGCGAATCCTGGCCGCCGCACAGGCGTTCGCCGCGGGCGCTCCCCAGCACGACGATATGACGCTGGTGGTGCTTCGCGTGGCCTGATGCCTGCGGTCCGCGGGATTGATGCGAGAGCCGTAGGCACCATACCGCCCGCTCACCTCCAGCGCCAGTTTCTTATTTGCGCGAAACTCGAGCATTATGACGGAGAAAAATCCGGCGCCAACGCCTCGCCCTGCAGGCCGACCGAAGTAGCCAAGCGCATCGGCGATTACACGTCCTACAACTTCCGCGCGCAGCGCGACGAACTGGTGCCGCTGGCGGGAAGCAGACCCCGACGCGGCCAACGAGACCAGCACTGCGTTTCACCCGCGGACCATGCACCCGTTCGTCGTGTTAATGGACGTGGCTTCCGGAAGCTCCGGCACCAGAGAGATAGAGCGCCGCAAGAGCGTGCGTGTCTCTCGAAAACTTCCGCAGCTAGTACCTACTTGCATAAATTAGAGTAAATCTGTTGGGGCTTGGACGGGTGGACGACAGCCTTGCTCCACTCGAAGGGCGCAGCTTTCGGATTGTAAACCTCGACGAAGGCGTCAATGGCGTCCCTGAGCTGGCGGGGAGAGGTGAAGCCGGCACCGCGCAGTGTCGCGCGGCTCATAACACTGAACCAGCACTCCACCTGGTTGAGCCATGAGCTATAGGTGGGAATGAAGTGCAAGTGGACATTGGGATGCGATTGCAGCCATCGGTCCCGCTTGGGCTGGTGGGTATTCAGGTTGTCCAGCACCACGTGTATCATGCGGTCCGGGTGGTCCGCTACGATGCCATTCATAAAGTCCAGAAACTCACGGCGGCGCCGCGGGTAATGGCCAGTCTTCACCTGGCCGGTCAGGATGTTCAGGGCGGCAAAAAGGGCCCTGGTACCGTGTCGCTTATAGCAGTGGCTGAAACCGTTCACCGCTTTGCCATCTGGGAGGCGGAGAAAGCCGCGTTCCGGCGCTGAATGCGGCTTCCCATCGACCGACAGCACCAACGCGTGTTCCGGAAGATCCAGATAGATAAGGTTCCCACATGTCCGAGCAGACGAGCACGATCTTGGAGCTGATTTCTTCACCTATGGTGGTGGAGAATCCTTGGAAGGACTCGATGGTTCTCTCCTTGCCGACCCAATGCAAACGGATGACGCCGAGATCGATCTGATAAAATGCTCCAGTCCGAATGTGACGACATGTTCAACGGCGTCGCAGACCTTGTCCCAGGAGGTGCGGAACGCCTCGGCCGTTTCCTTTCACGAAAGCCGACGCGCCCAACGGGCCAGAAAAAGCATGTAGGCATTGGTCAACGGATGCTTGCCGTTGCCCCAAGGAACTTCCTCCACGACCACGGCTTGGCAGCGGCGGCAATCCACGCGCCGCATGGCATACAGCAGGAAGATTAGAAATCCCCAGAAAGGAATGAAGTCGTAACGCCTTTCCACGAGTTGATCGTAACCAGGCGCTGGCTGGCAGCGGGGACAAACCGCCGCCGAACCTTGGCGCGGTCGTACGGCGATTTCGATGCTTTTGTGATCGGAACTGAAGCAGGCATGTTGGTAAACGAAACCGCGGAAATGATGGCAGTGGTTTAAAATCGGCTCTGAGCGAGAATTCGTAAAAGTGCCATTTTACGCGACTTTCTTCAAGGTGCAAACTGCGATGAATTCGAGGTTCATCACGGCCATGCGCTTGGCCTTCAGCAGCAGATAGCGGAGGTTCTTGTAGCCGCGACCCCTGTTGATCAGCATGCGAATATTCCCGTTGACGGCCTCAACTACGCCAAAGCGCACTTTGGTCTCGCAATAGTTGGCTATACCTTCCACGTGTTTCAAAAGGGTCGCCGCCAGTTTCTCAAACGGAGCCAGACGCTGCCATTTCAGTTGGTCCATCCACCGGTTCAAGTAGTTGAGCATGGCCCCTCGGTATCGGTAGTTCCATAGCCTCTCTAAGCTCTCTTTCAACAGATAGCCTTTAAAGACTCGCCGATTGAGTTCGAACAGCCGGTTCAATTCCCCGCGGTGTTCCGGGGTCAGGTTCTTCCAGCGACTCATCAGCAGCCACTTCTTCCCTTTGATGAGGCCCCGCTTCTTAGGCCCTTGCCGAAAGAATTCCGCCTTCCGCACTTCGTCGATGGCATCGTTGGCGTGTTGCACGATGTGAAACTTGTCGTAGACGATCTTGCACTGGGGTGCCCATTGCTCGATGCTCAACCGGAACGGTTCCCACATGTCGACACAAGCCGCCTCAATGCGCTTCCGCTGCCCACTGACCAACTGGGTACGAAAGTACTCATCCAGCGTCTCCTTCTTCCGCTCCTGGCCAAACCATAATGGCTCGCCGGTTTCCAGATTGCACACCACCGTCAGAAACTTGTCTTTCTTGCCCCGGTAGATTTCATCGATGCCCATCTGCCGTAACGGCGGTTGCCTCCGCTTGCTATCCCACCGCTCCAGACACCGCAGATCGATCGCTCGGACGGTGCTCTCCGATAGCCCCATCCGTCGAGCTACTTGCCGCGCCGAAGCACTCTCGCACGCCTGGCCGACCGCGTCCTCAAACCGCCTGCTGAAGGGGGCCTTGCTCGGCAGCGGCGGCACCTTCTCGATCCGCACGCCGCACGCCGGGCATTTCACCCGATACACTTCGATGTGTACCGTAGCTTGAAATACACTCCAGGGCAGGTCCCGCACCGCCCGTTCCCGGCTGTCGTGCGCATCGCTGAACTTCCGCCCGCAGCCGGAACACTCCAGTTTCCGGTTGCCGCGCTTTCGCCGGACCCAAAGATCTAAGGTCTTGTTCTTCTCGTCGATTTCCTGCCGGTACACACGGTATCCAGGCCACTGAAGGATGCGGGTAAACTCGTTGTCACTAGGCAACTTCCAAATCTAACGCCATTCTCAGAGTGGCCGCCATTTCACCAGCTTTACGAATTCTCGCGCAGAGCCTTAAAATCGTGACGGGTTGCAGCATGGCGGAAAAGGCAGTCGCGAGAACTCCCAGGATAAACCGCGTCACCCTTGCGCCAGCCGCGGACCTGGAGCATTACTGCCGTGGCCCGAACGATTGGCCCCGCTCGTGGATGGGATCGGAAAAGGATCTGCTCCCGGACCAGAAACTGGTGGCCCGCTTCCGTCAGTTTTTCGAATACCGGGTGGCGTGCGCGGATCTGTCGCCGAAAACCATCCAGAAGCACGTCGATAATCTTTGGGCGCTGGGCGGAGGGATCATACAGGCCTGAACGAAAACCCATTCCTCCGAAAAGAAAACCATCGAAAAATTCTCTTCGATGTGATTGATGATGATGGCGGCCCACTGATCTACGGCGTCAGTTCAGAGCAACAACAACGGTCCTTTGATTCCACCTGCCGTAAGGTTCACCGATTCCTCAGTCAGCCTCCCCGCTGAGCCCACCAACTACCCACAGATTCCCGGGACGAGGCTATTTATTATATCGCCACGCTGAGGTCGATTCCGTCGTTGGGCTATGCACCGCTTCGTGCCAAGGTACCGCTCGGTCGTCTAGACACTCGCATGGCTGGGCAGTAGCTATATCTGTTCGAGTTCGCCGCCGGCGGCGCGGCAGAGCGTGAAGGTCTTTCGTCGTTGGTCATGCGTGGCGATACCGGCCGCGCTAGCAACCACCCCATAGGGCCGAAGGAACTGCCATACAACCATCTCTGACAGGGATTCGCCATGCAACTCGGATCCGGGTGCACGGGCCAAGGTCGCGGAACACAACTCAGCTTATCGACGCCTGGACAGCGCGCACCGGTGTTGCGCATGGCCACGTGTTCCGGTCCAGGGACGATAACGGTCGACTATACGACACTGAAGAGCCTCCGCGACGCGCTATCATCGTTGGGCTGTGGGATACGTCGCTCGGAAGTAGCGGCCTTGCGATGCGCCAAATACACCAGCGCGATGGCCGGTGGGTGATTCGGGCAGCGGCCATTCCCGCGAGCGCTCAATCCCCTATGAAGGTCCGCGCTCTCGAAAAACGGCATCTATCATCACAACCGCACCAGCGTTGCATTCACCTTGCCGGCCGGCTTGCCCCCCGTGCGCCAAGGGCCGCCAACCACAGCGATCAAAGCATCCAACTGAAGGACTCCGTGACCGATGCGTTTGCCTCCGTGTGGCTTTCAGAACTATGAATTCCGGACCGAAAGCGTACAGCATATTACTTTTGCGGGAATCAGGGCGTGAGCGTGGTGGCCGACTTACGTGAACCTTGATCAAAGGAAGACCGAGTATCTTTACTTGGGCCCGCTCGGGGAACACCCATGTGGTTTTCGACGGCCGGGTTCCGTTAATCACCCTTGGAGCCTGCTAGCCTGATTTAATGGAAGCAGGTACGTCCAGCAAGCAACTGTTGCCGTGGCTTGTCGCAGTTGCGTTCTTCATGGAGTCGCTGGACACCACGATTCTGAACACAGCCGTGCCCGCCATCGCGCAGGCGCTCAAGGTGGCTCCACTTAGCATGAAAGCGGTGCTATCTAGCTACACATTGAGCCTCGCCGTCTTTATTCCAATCAGCGGCTGGATGGCGGATCGATTCGGAACACGTCGGGTGTTCGCCTCCGCGATCGGCCTCTTCACATTGGGATCATTTCTCTGCGGTATATCGAGCAACATTCACTTGTTGGTCGCGTGTCGCGTGTTGCAAGGCTGCGGAGGAGCCATGATGGTGCCAGTGGGGCGGCTCACCATGGTACGAACGTTTGCCAAGTCCGAACTCATTCGCGCCATGAGCTTCGTCGCCATCCCTGGTCTGATTGGTCCAATGCTCGGACCAATCGCCGGTGGCCTGATCGTCGGATATTTTCATTGGAGAGTCATTTTTTTCGTGAACCTTCCGATCGGCCTCATAGGTTTGTGTATGGTCTATCTGCACCTACCGGACTACCGCGAAAAGTCTGATCCTCTCGATATTGTCGGCCTCCTCCTCTTTGGCTCCGGCATCGCGCTGCTGTCGTATGTGCTTGAGGTATTCGGTGAACATACGCTGAGCGTACTCGAAATCCTGGGGCTTTTGGCGATTTCCATCCTGCTACTCGCAGGCTATGGGCGGCATGCGACGAATAACGCGTTTCCATTGCTGCGGCTGGGCCTGTTTCGTATTCGCACATTCCGCGCGGCAGTGAGCGGCAGTTTCTTCACCCGCCTTGGCATCGGTGGAATCCCATTCATACTGCCGCTGCTCTACCAGGTTGGCCTGAGGTTCACTCCGATACAGTCCGGTCTGCTCATGATGCCGCAGGCAATCGCCGCCATGAGCCTGAAGCCGGCGATGCCGCGAATTCTGACCCGCTTTGGCTACCGTGCAGTTTTGGTTTCGAACACGGCGATCCTCGGTCTGCTGATTGCGCTTTTCGCAACGATTGGGGTGGGGACGCCGGCGTGGCTTATCGTAGCGCAGACGTTCTGTTTTGGATTCTTCAGTTCGCTGCAATATACCAGCATGAACACCCTCGTGTATGCCGACGTCACCGAGGTAGAGACTAGCAGCGCAAGCTCTATCGCCAGCACCATGCAACAGATGGCCATCAGTTTCGGCGTCGCCACGGCGTCGCTGGCCACAGCATTTTTCATTCCCGATCGCTTTCATTCGAGCGCATCGCAAATGATTCACGGCATCCACCAGGCGTTTTTCGTTCTGGGCGGACTAACCATCTTGTCCACCATCGTTTTTCGCGAATTGAAAAGCACCGATGGCGATCAGGTGAGTCAACACAAGATCCTTCACCACGAGGGATGACGAAGCAATCCAGCATCTTCGCCGTTTTGCACGTTCGGTTGATCCCAGCGGCGTTAAGCGATATCGGTAGCTGCTTGCGAAATGCGCCGTTGAATCGATTGGCGTGTTTTGGGCGCACCGGTGATCTGGGACCGAGTGCGCAGATCGTCCACGCCAGGCCAGCCGGCCATTACCAGCACGGGGACGCTCCGCCCAAGCGTTACGGTCGGGTTGGAGTGGGAAAATTTTCAGGTGCTGACGAGAACGCATGCCAGTTTCGGCCGCGACGCAGATCGATCCCAAAGGTCGCAGCCGACCAAGCGCGGGCATGGTATCGGCGTGGCGATTGACGTTTATAGCAAGGGGACCGCGCCGAAGCGGCGGAACCGCTCGAAAATACCGTTCTCACCGCTTAACTGAGTGAAATCGAGTGAGAGAGGAGTTGTGCATCGCCCAAATTATTGAAAAGATGGAGCGAGAGACGGGACTCGAACCCGCGACGTCCGGCTTGGGAATACGGTCGTTGTTTGCCAAAAAGGAACTTTTGCGGCCATGGCGACATTTCCTGAACAAAGACGACCATGCAGAATCAGCATTTTGCGAAAAAGCCCGGCTTAACGCAGTAACGAGCCGGTAGCTGTTTCAGGCGCCCATCGCCCATTCTGAAAAGCCTCCCGAGAGGATCCGCCGGACCTCTCCAGTAATCTTGCGAGGCGATTTCTTGAACAGCGGAAGTGTCGTCTTTCCGGCGCCGAAACCAGAACCGTACCAACAAACCTATGGAATCTGCCGCAGCCGTTTTGCGGCCGTTGCCTGACGAGATCATCGTGTCCAAGCAGAAGCTCCGTCAAGCCGAAGCCGTCGAGCGCGTGCGGCTGAAGCGAGATTCCGTCAGCCAGTGTCTGGGCTTCGCCTCCCGAACTTTTGTTCTTTGCGGCCTGCCAATCAAGGGGCCAGCCAATGGCGTCTTGCTGCACGAACGCCTCCTGCTGCAGGTCACGCATCATTTTGCCTATGGTCTGCCCTGGGGCTAATCACTTGGTTCCCCTCTTCCTCGCGACCCTTCCGGTCCGGCAGCAGCCCGCACGATCAAGTTCTCCAGCGCACTTGAAGTGTTGGATACTTTCGGCATGCAGCAGGGCGGCTCCCAATACCGGCGGCTCATCGCCGCGTTCCAGCGCATCTTCGGCGCCACCATATTCTTCGCCACCGGTATTCAACTGGAAAAGGCGGCGGTCGTCCACCACGCGCGGTTCAACTTTATGATTGCGGTGCGCATTTGGTACTCCCGTGCCCCCCCTAAGCAGAGGCTGTCGTACCGCTGCTTCGTGGCGACGGGGATGAGCGCGTGCCGGTGTTTGGCGACTTCGGCCTAGAGTGATAAACGGTCTTTCCCCTTGCGGGCTTCCCACCTCACGGCAGGAGCCTCCATCGCTGGTTCCCAACTACGCGTCCCGGCCACCTTACTGAACGGGCTGCATGCACCGGTCCTGCATACGGCCTATATCGCCACCATCGGCACCTCCAGCATCTCGCCACTCGCGCCCGTTTTCATCCCCTCTGGCGGCGGGGCGTAGCGCCGCCGTCTCCCATACTTACTGTACTTATTCTCGTTTTGGCTTATCGCAATGAAGCACAAGGATTTAACTATTTCGGATACTTGCGGCTGAATCTGTTCGAGCGGACTGAACGCCCAGTCTTCGATAAACGCCGTTAAAATCGCAACCAGCAGACTCGAAATCCTTGTGGAACCGGCGGTCGATATCCAGTTAGCTGACTTTTGCTTATCCGGTTGTTTCAGCAAGCTACCAGATGTTGTGGTCAGCAACGGCGGTCGCCTGCCGCCGTTCCGCCACGCCTGTGGGCCTGTCGCACCGCAGTTGAGCCCAGTGCCCGGTCCGGCCAGAGTTAGCGGTTGGAGGGCGCACAGCCCCAGCAACATGGCTTCTGTCGCGGCCCAACTTTGGTTTCGCGCACGCCAGCTTCGCGGCGAACACCACATATTGGGTTCTGCTGAAACAACCGGATAAGCAAAAGCTGACTAGTCTAGGTCTTGGACCGCCTGAAAAGGTTCTGATAGATGTTGCGGCACAGATTAAGTTCCGGACCGATGGGCCCGTGACGCTCGATGGACTGCGGATTTTCCGGATGTCAGCCTTCGTCGGATGGTCTTCGCCTCTTGTGCCGTTTTATTGAGCGCAGTCCACCGATGTACGACTCGTGATTCTGGCGGGCTGTGTTCCAGTGCGGTCGCGGTGGCGGTAACGGAGCGGTTTGTACTTGAATACCTTTCGGGCCTTCTTCCGCGTGAGCCGCCCGTTGATCCTCGTCTGCTTCTGGTTTGCTCGACGGTTTCAGGCCTTGGTATCGCGGCGCAACCTCTTCAGATCTGGAATCCGCCGTTTGCCCAGACATGGCCGCGCGTACAGGAGGGTTCGATTTCGGCTTGATTGAGTCAGCTTCCATGTTTTGGGGGGTCGTGCACGGTGAGCCGGTCCCAGGTGTCCCCGCCCTTCTGCTCGCCGAGGTAATCGGTCAACGATTTGCGGGTGTGTATGTCGATGTTGTCCGTCACAATGTGAATCGTGCTGGCCGTTGGATACTGCTCCACGACGTGCCCGCCGATGCGCGCGAACTCGGCGCCGGAACGGTTGGGTGTGGCGGTAGTGAAGTGGCGGCCGGTCTTAGGTTCCATGGCGCCACATACACTCGCCGTGCCGCACCGTTCATATTCGCTATCCTGCGTGGCTGGTTTCCCCGCTTTGGCTGGCACTGGCGGGCGCACGTCGTGCAGCAAAAAATCAGTTTCCCATCCCGGCAAACGACGGGTTGGTCCGAATCCTAAGGCTTCTCGTAGATGCTCAGCGTGCTCTTCATTCTTTCAATGTATTCAGGGGTCAACTCTGCCACGGCCGCCCGCCCTTCGGGTGCTGGACTGACACGCTTGACGGGTCGTTTTGGGTGGCCGGCGCACGCCCCTGACGCACGCAACTGGTGGGGCAGCACTGCGTTCCGGCCCCACAGCCGGTGCCCGTGCAGCCGCCAGCGAACTGCACGGCCTGCAACCTGCACAGTTTGGCGGACTGCCAGTGTTTTGTTAGCCGTTGTTTGTGGTCGCGAAAGCAAATTGTTGGGAGAGGGAGGTGTTAACCGAACACCCAACCATGATAGGCCGTAGTCATCCCCGCAATCCCCACGCCGAAGGCGATGTAGATGATCGGGCTCACGCTAGAGATTGTGGCACAGGAGCCTTCCAACAGACCGATCCTGCTCGTTATTCCACGTTAAAGCTGTCCCTGCCCACGGCTCCAGTGGTCTGGCCAGTCCCCACGACCTTAATGATGCCAGGCTGCGCGCCGGGCGGAACGGTGAACATAAATGCGGCGCCATCGCTGAAGGCGCCGTTTGCGTTAGCCGTAACTGTGCCCAGAAGCGTCCGCTGGTTCTGCCAATATATATTGACGGTCTCGAATGCACCGAAGCTAAGACCGTGGACAATCACGGTGCTACCCACTGGCCCCGAGTTCGGCTCAAGGATCAGCAGCGGGGTGAAGGAGAAATCAGCGGCCCCAAGCTTTCCGCTGCTCTGGCCCACCGCCGGAAACAGCTTCGGGCCGTATTCGGACCGAATGGCGGGCGCTGTGGCGGTGAATGAGCCCTTGGCATCCGCAATGGCGCAGGCCAGTGTGGCCGATCCAATGCCGTGGGAATAGATATTTACGCTCTCGTTGGGGGCGAAGGCGCTTCCCGTGAAGATAAGTTCCGTGTGCTCGTTTCCGGTGGCTGGACTGACGCTCAGAGCAGCGGTCGTAAAAACGACTTGGCCGATTCTGTCGCCGTTGAATTCTGTAAACCAGAGCGCGCCGTCCGGTCCGACGGAGATCTCCAATGGATAACCTACGGCGCTGGGCACTAGAAGCTCGGTCGCAGCCCCATCCGTGGCGATTCGGCCGATAGCGAAGGCGCCTGTAAACCAAAGTGCGCCGTCCGGCCCCGTGGTGATCCCATAAGCGTATCCCGCGCCGCTGGGCACCTGGTACTCCGTGATGCTTCCCGTGGTAGTGATCCGCCCGATATGATCATAGTTACCCTCTGTGAACCATAAGGCGCCATCCGGCCCCGCCGTGATCCCATAGGGGTCGCTTGTGGCGTCGGTCACTTGATATTCGGCCGTAATGATTCCGTCTGTTGTGATTCGCCCGATGTTGTTGCCGTTTACTTCCGTAAACCAGAGCGCGCCATCCGGCCCCGCCGTGATCCCATAGGGCCGGCTATCGGGTGTCGGCACCCGAAACTCCGTAACCACTCCAGCCGTTGTCATTCGCCCTATGTTGTTGGCGTTTGGTTCGGTAAACCACAGCGCGCCATCCGGCCCAGCTGTGATCCCATGGGGCCCCCCGCTGGGCACTGGATACTCGGCCGTTACCACTCCGTTTAGTGTGATTCGCCCGATGTTGTTTCCGAATTCTTCGGTGAACCACAGCGCGTTATCCGGCCCCCCCACGATCCCCCAAGGCCCACTGTCCACGGTCGGTATCGGGTATTCGGTGAAGCTCCCGGCGGGGGACATTTCTCCGATGCTGTTGGTTTCTGTAAACCACAGCGCTAAACCATCCGGCCCTGCGGCGATGCCGGCAGGATAGAGGGAAGCCGTGGGCATGGGGTACTCGCCGACGGCTAGCTGCTGCGCCGCTGAAATCGCGGGCAAAGTGAATAACAGTGGTGCCGTCCAGCCAAAGTATGCGGCTAACAGGCACCGATTATGTTCTTTCCAAACCTGTAAACGCATTAGCGAACCGCCTTGGTTTACCCAGACAACAGGCATTTCCTGCATGTCGATAGGGGCGTGTACGTTCTCGCAGAGTAAGTCAGTAGCGGGCCGGAAAGCAATGGTAGGGTTTTGCTCTTTGGGCTAGTCGCAATCCGTAACTTCCGCCCTCATCTATGCGGGCAATCTGGAGGATTTATCCGATCACCTTGTGTTTATTCTGGTCCGAGTTATTGCAAAATATCCGTTAATCTCACCTCTGCTGCTGACCTACGGAATGTGAACCAGAAAGGCGAGGCCGGCAGCATGCCAGCCCCGTGTGTCAATTCGTGCGAGCCAACGCAAACTTAACCGCCCTGACTCTGGCCAAAACGCATCCGGGTGCGGGCGAGCACGGGGACGTTCGAGATCGACAACCGGCAGCGGCTGGGGATCGGACTGAGCGATCTGGCAGTGGTCCGGAAGTTGGAGAACCTGACGACACCGGCCGACCCCACCGACCCCTTCGAATACACCGGCAAATGGGTGCTGCCGTTCGTCACCAGCAACCTTCTGGCCGGCACACGGCCGTTCGTGTATTTCATGATCTACCCCGAACCTGGAAACGCGACGAAACCAGTAATGCGCGTTCGCCTGCTGAAGGACGGCCGAGCGATCGCGACCCTCAAGCCAGAACTGGCGGAGGCGGATGGTGGGGGCGGCATCCCGATGCTGTTGAAGCTGACGGACACGCCCGGCAGCTATGAAGTGAGGGCGACGGTGGTGCAGGGCAAGGCCTCGGTGGAACGTAGTCTGAGATATACGATCGCGGAGAAATAGAAGCGCGCCCCATCTGCGTCCTGGCCACGACCGCTACTGGCCCAAATGACGAGATCCGCATCCAGGACTGCTACCTGGAGCAGAGAGCGCAAGCCTGAAGCCCACCAAGTCGCGGCCGGAACGCCACCGATATCGGTGGACAACGCCGTCTTGTGAACGGGTAGATCTCCTTGGAATGTCCGTGGGGCGGCAACTCCACCAGTGCCGCGTTCAGATTACGTCCGGATGTGCCGTGACTCGGGCGGAACCACCAAGAGTTTCGCGATGGCTCTCGTCGCGGCAGGCGGGTGCCCGGGAAACCCGTTTTGAAACGCTTTTTCCGAGTGGCCGATCATCCGCTCGAAACTGTAACTGCCGAATAAGCACGTCTACAGAATGAAGTCCTTTCGACCCCGGATTGGGTGCCATCGCTAACGTGAATCCATGGAGATCCCGGCGGGTCGTCCAAAGTGCCCTGGTCTGATAGCCTTTAGCAATGAAGACTCTCGCAGTGATGCTCTTCAGTACGTCTGCGATCTGGGCTCAGAGCTACGAGGTCGTTGCCGCTAAGGACATCATGATCCCGATGCGGGATGGCATTCGGCTGTGCACCGATATTTACCGGCCGGCGCGCAATGGTGCTCCCGTCCCGGAAAGGTTTCCGATTATCCTCGAGCGCACGCCCTACGGCAAAGGTTTCTTCACGTCATCCGCCGACTACTTCGTACAGCGGGGATACGTGGTGGTGTTTCAGGATGTGCGCGGTCGTTACAAGTCGGAGGGCAAGTGGGCGCCCATTCGTGACGATCCGAATGATGGCTTCGATACGGCGAAGTGGCTCGGCGAACAGCCGTGGTCGAACGGGAGTATCGGCACCACGGGATCATCCTACGACGGCGCGACGCAACATGCCATGGCCATCGCCAACGCTCCCTACGTAAAGGCCATGGTTCCACGCAATGCCATGTCGAATTTCGGACGATATGGCGTTCGCCATAACGGCGCTTTCGAACTGCGCTTTTTCAACTGGATCTTCACCCTGGGGATTGCGACGGGAACAAACTCGCTTCGGGAAGCCGCCGCACGGGCGGCCTCCGATCCCGAAGCCGCGCCTGCGCTGGCGGACTTGGCCACGCGCGTCCGCGATTACGTCCGCAATCTGCCGCTGCGTCCAGGTACGACGCCGCTCAAGTTTGCTCCCGATTACGAGTCGTGGCTGGTGGAGGCGATGGGGCATGGCGATTACGACGACTTTTGGAAAGACTCGGGTTCCAGCGTGATCGACCACTTGGCGGAGTACAAAGACATTCCGGAATACCACACCACCGGCTGGTACGACTCCTGGGGCACACCGGTGGCAAATCTCAATTTCCCCGCGTTGCGAAAGGCGAAGAAGAGCTTGCAGCGGCTGATTGTGGGGCCGTGGATTCACAGCAGCGAAGACCTGAGCTATGCGGGAGAGGCGCAGTTCACGGCCGACGCGGCACTGGACCTCGATGCCTTTCACCTACGCTGGTTCGACCACTGGCTGAAGGGAATCGATAACGGAGTGGACCGCGAGCCGCCGGTGCGTATCTATGTGATGGGGGGTGGGGATGGGCACAAGACCGCGGCGGGGCGTATTTTTGTGGGCGGCCACTGGCGCAACGAAAACGAGTGGCCGCTGGCGCGCACCGTCGCGACACCGTATTATCTACACGCAGGCGGTGAGCTTTCGCCGGAAGAGCTCGTAGCGGCCCCACCGGTTACCTTTCTGTTCGATCCCAAGAATCCGGTTCCCACCCTCGGCGGTAACATCTCGTCGCAGGGAACACTGATGTTTCAAGGCGCCGCCGATCAACGGTGCCGTACTGATTTTTGGCTGTGCTCGGATACACGGCCTTTGTCGGCGCGGAACGATGTGCTGGTCTTCCAGACGGCTCCTCTGGCAAACGATACGGAGGTCACGGGGCAACTCATCGTGAAACTGTGGGCGAGTTCAAACAGGCTCGATACAGACTTCACGGCCAAGCTGATCGACGTTTATCCGCCGAACGCCGATTTCCCGGCGGGTGTGGACCTAAACATCGGTGACAGCATTGTACGGCCGATACCGCAACGGCGGCAAGGCGGAACTGCTCGACCCAGGACGCGCCTACGAATTCACGATCGAAATGTATCCCACCTCTATACTGTTCCAGAAGGGGCACCGGATCCGATTAGATATCTCCAGCAGCAACTTTCCGCGATTCGATGTGAATCCGAATACCGGCGAGCCGCTGAATCAGAACCGCCGAGTTGAAGTTGCCGAGAATACGATCTATCTCGACGAGAAGCACCCATCTCGCATCATTTTGCCGGTTATACCAGCACGGTAGCCGCGTGACGTTGGAAAGATTCCAGGCTGCCTCTTGTTATCGCGGGCGCATAACACGCCACTCGGAGAGAGCCCAGTTGTACGTTCCTCCCGTGAAAGGCCGTTCTGGGAGATCGGCATCTTCCTCAGGGCCAAAAATACCTTAACTTAGCGCGTAGGGGCCGAGGGCTCCGCCACAAATTTCACCGCACCGAAAGCAGTCCCAGGTCGTACCAGCCATCCTGGTTGCGGCCTTCGACTCCCAGCCTGATGGCGGGCTGGCGGGTGCGCGGGTCCAATAGCGCCATGCGCAGGCGGTATTGGCCGGCTTTCAGGAGCGGCACCTCGATGTCTTCCTCCACCACCCGGTCACCCGGCAGCCACTTCCGCACATCGGCGGGAACGTCCACGGCTTTCTGCACGCCGGTGGAAGCGAACGCCAGCGCGAGTATATAAGGTCGATAAGCCGGGGCCACGCCCGAGTTCACCCACCACATCTTGACGGGCGCGGCGCTGCCGCCGCGCACCGATGCGGGATACTCGATGCGCCGCAATTCCAGGCGGTATCCCATTTTCCGTTCAAAGTCCTCGAAAGCCGCGGCGAACTCGGGCGGGATCGGGCTCGATTTGATATTGACCGAAGTCGCATGCCAGCGTAGCGCCTCGCCGAGGATATACTGCACGTCCCAACCCTGCTCCTTCCAGTAGCCTGGCACCCAGCAGGTTTCGAGCGACACCGGGCTGTGTTTCCACACATCCTGGATACCGGTGCGCGCGATCTGCTCGGGATAAAAGTCCAGCATGTGGGCCCACTTCGGCCGCAGATCCCCGAGGCAGTCGAGCCGCCAGCCCGCGCCGCGTTCGGTGCCATAAGCCAGCGCCTGTGGCTCATCGAAGTTCATGAGCAGCCGCGTGGCCGGAAAGGCATCGAACCAGATATCAATCAGCTTCTTCTGGTACGGGAAGGCGGGCATGTAGTCACTCCAGCCTTCCCCCCAGTAGCCGACCGAAGAGATGTCCACGGTATCCAGATCCGGATGGCCGTCGAAGCGCCGCCCGGCTTCCTTCACCAGATCGCCCCAGTATTTGAGATACAGCGGATCGCTGAAATCCGGCTCCCAGATTGGCGCGCCCTCGGCATTGGCGCGCTTGGCGCCTGACTTTTGATACCACACCGGCAGCGGATGCTTCTGGTCGTAGGGCATCAAGCGAATGGCGAGCGTCTGGCCATGGCTGTGGGCTTCCGCCAGCGCGTTCTCGACGATATCCCACCGCACGTGGCCTTGCTCCGGCTCCAACGTTTCCCAAAACCAGCGGCAATAGGCGATGGTCGAGGCTGGAAACTCCGGGTTCGCCGCCGCGGCCAGCGGACCCGTGGGCCCTTCTTCCGACCATTTCAATGCCGAGTTCAACCGATCGCCGTTGAAGCGCTGAAACGTCTGAATGCCCATCCCCGGATTGACCAGCACATCGTGGATCAGCTTAGGATGCACCACCACGGTTTGCGCCGCAGCGGCGGACGCGAATAAGAGAAACGGGACGATCTTTCGCATGGCTTACCTTCCCGGTTCCGGCATTCCTGGTTGCGGCTCTCCCGGTTGCATTTGGGGCGTCATGATATCGATCGGCTTATCCCGACCGTCCACGCGGCCGTGCCACACGCTCCCGCCGAAGGTCGTGATGTAGACCGCGGCCCGATCTTGCGGATCGGGTATCACGCGGTGGCCCCATTTGAAATTGAAGCCGGGGATACGCGTCCAGCGCTCGCCGCGATCAGTCGAGCGCCAGGCCGAGGATTCAAATCCCGCCGCGTAGAGCAGGTCGGGGTTGCGCGGATCGACGGTCACGTCATAGACATGGCGATCGCGATCGAGCACCGCCCGCCAACTTATTCCGCCATCGGCGGTGATGTAAATGCCTCCGCCCTCGCCGTGAGTACCGGCGGCGCGCGCCCACGCGGCGAGATACATACGCCGCGGATCGCGCGGATCGATGGCCAGCCCGTTCGGCCCGTTAACGCCCGCAGGCAACGCCACGGGCGACCACGTTTCCGCGCCGTCCACGGATTTGTAGACGGCGCCATCGCCGGCATCGCCAATGCTGCCGTTCTCGCTGCGACGGGCCAGCAACACATACAGAGTGCCGTCGGCGGCCTGCGCCAGCCGCCACGCGAACGGCTCCTTCTGCGTGATTCCGTTGTTCTTCGCCTGCCAGGTCCGGCCGCCGTCGGCGCTCTTATAGACGCCCCGGCCGTAAGCCGCGACATACAGCACCCGCGCGTCACTGGGACTGCGCCGGTCGAGCAGGATGTGGGTTGGCGCGGTCTCCGGCATACCGGTATTCGACACCTGCCACGTGCGGCCGCCGTCTTCACTGCGGCACACGCCACCTTTGTAAGACAGCACGGACGTGCGCCGCCACATCTTAGGCCGCGGCAGGTCGTGCGTGTAACTCATGACGCCCCACATGCGGCCGCGCACTTTCGGATCGAATGCGATCCAGTAAGTCGTGTTAGTCCACCGGCGCGGCACACCTTCCACTGAACGGGTCCACGAACGGCCGCTGTCTTCGCTGCGGAATAGCCCGATATCCGTGTAGGTGATGAACCACCGTTTGGGATCGAACGGATCGAAATGGATGCCATAGTTAGTGGTTACGTCGAGACCCGTGGTAGTCCAATCGCCGCCGGGCACGCGCCGGCTGTAAACCCCTTCCCAAGTTGCGCCGCCATCCAGCGTGCGCATGGCGCGGCCGAAGTCCGTGCCGTAGCATAGCTTCGGATCCTGGCCGGCGACGCCCAGCGCCAGCGGATTCTCGGCCCAGCCCGGTCCCAGGCTCCCGCTGATCCAGGCGTCGTGCACGTTCGGCGCGGCCTTGTCCGCTTCTTTCCAGACCAGGGTCCACGTGCTGCCAGTGTCGTTGGTACGCGCTACGCCGAACCAAGTTCGGCCTTCCAGCTTCAGTTGCCCGTATGAGACATAAGCCGTTTCCGGATGGTTCAGGCTGCTTGCCACGGCTCGCACTACAGCTCCGCTGCCCGGTAGTTGGATCGCGGTCCAGGTTGCACCGCCATCCCGCGAGACGAATGCGCCGTGCTCCGACACGCCATAGAACACCGGCGCGCCCCCGGCCGGGAATCCACCCGAGATATCCGTGAAGGCGATCCCAGGCGGGGCCGGATGCGGCGACACTTCACCGCCGCGCATTTCGGCGATGCCATGCGGGCCGCCAGCGAATATCTTTCCACCGCGGCTCCAGATGCGCTGCGGAACTTCCGGCAGGCGCGACTGCTCACGCCACGTTGCGCCGAAATCGTGCGATACAAACAGGGCCGCGTCCCGACCTTGCCGAGCCGCTGCGAACAGCGTTCGCGAGTCGGCCGGATCGATCGCCAGCGCCACGATTTCACCCAGTGGGTCAGGCTTCGCGATAATCTCCTCGTCGGCGTGATCGGAGCTCATCTGCACAGCCTGAATTGCCGCGGGGTTGGGCCAGACCAGGTTCCAGGACTCCCCATCATCCGTGCTGCGCCACAATCCGTGGACTCCCGCATAGATCGTTTTGACCTGCTCCGGATCGAACGCGAAGAAGCGCACCGTCCCCCGCAGATTGAACATGCGCCACGACACGCCGCCATCGTGTGTGATATAAGCGCCGGTCATATCGCATGAAACCAGCACGGTTCGGGAGTCGTGCGGGCTGATGGTGGGATTGAACATGGCGCCGCCACCACCGGGTCCGATCACACGGAAATCGCCGGGACGGGCGGCGGCGGCCAGGCCAGGCAAGGTAAGGAGCGCCACGAGGAGCGCTGACGCCCCGGTCATAGCTCTGATTTTCAGCATAGCGGAGTCTTCATTAGCGCGGTCACCAGCGTTGCGCGGCCGGGTGGTAAAAGGAGACAGGCCGTACCAAGCCTCGAGATGCGCAAACAACAGCACCATCGGAAGCGTCATAACGATCGCCGGCACGAGCATCAGGCGCCGAGGTATCGGGCATTCGCGGAGAGCAGCACGATCTGCGTTTTCCAGACGAGCGCCGGCTCATCGGTGAACAGTCGCATCTCGTCGAGGCAAGCCTGCACACGGCGCTTGAAGATCCGGATGGCTTGGGGGTGAGCGTCAGCATTACTCCAGGTAGCCCAGCCCTTTGAGCTTCTTCACGATATCTTCATCGGTTTGCGTGTCTTCCAGCTTGGCCAGTTCGCGTTCCAGGACATGCTCGCTAAACTCTTAGGGGACGGAGTAGGCGGCTCCGTCAGAACAGCGCTTCGCGCGGCCCACAATTCCTTTTTCAGTTTGACCGTCCGTTGGCCCAACATATACGGTTCGAGCGTAGCACATCCCGTTGTGGGGCAGACGTCTCATGGCGCTAACGTAAGCATTCGCCAGGAGGGTTCCTGTGAACGGTCAACATCAGAACCTAATGCGGCGTCCAACCCGATTTGGTAATATCTCAACGGGACTCCCGCCGTGAACGTATCTACGAGGACGGAGGGCTACGTCATGCGGCGAGCAATCATCGACGCCGGCATTTTTGCTTTGGTATGCGGCGCGGCTTTGGGGCAAGCGATCGAAAGCAATCTCAGCTTCGAGGTTGCGTCAGTGAAGCCGTCCGCACGCCAGAGTGTCCGCAATTCCAACGGCGGTCCAGGATCGCGCGATCCAGAGCGATTTACTTACACCAGCGCCGTCCTGCGCGACCTTCTATTCCGCGCCTACGGACTGAAATATTACTGGGAGCAGATCTCGGGTCCAGGATGGATTGACACGGAAAAGTACGACATCGCAGTCAAGACCGTGCCGGGAACCACAGAGGAACAGTTTCAACAGATGTTACAGAATCTGCTGGCGGAGCGGTTCAATCTCATGCTACATCATGTCGCCAAAATGCTTTCCGTGTACGAACTCGTGGTTGCGAAGAACGGGCCGAGACTAAAGAAATCCGTGCAAGACCCCCGACGTCTGACCTGCCTCCGGCGCAACCCGTGATCGGCGCGGAAGACAAGAATGGCTTTCCGCAGTTGCCGCCGGGCCGCCCCACGTGGGCGACGATTAACCGTATGGGGCGCTCGCGATTGGCGGTCCAGCAGCAGCCCGTGGGCGTCCTGACGAGAATACTGGCAGGCCGCGTGGAGCGTCCGATCATCGACAAGACTGGGCTTGCAGACCTCTACGACTTCACGCTGGAATTCAATCCTCGCGCGGCCACCGGAGGGCCCCCCGTGGCCGGTCAGGAAGCGCCGGCTCCCGACATCTTCATCGCCATCCAGCAGCAACTCGGGCTGAAGCTGGTCGGAGCGAAGGCGCCTTTGGACGTCATCGTGGTTGACCACGCGGAGAAGATTCCCAGCGCGAATTAGTGTCGCGCACAGTTCAGAAACGAAACGCGCGCATCCTTGTCATGTGCGGCGACGTGTGCGGCGGAAATGCGCCGAAGGTAGGCATAAGGGAGGTCCCAGCACAAAGGAAAACATGCCGGCGTGGATGTCGGCCGGGCGCGCATGAATGAGTCATAGCGGCAACGGTCGAAGACCACCAGGATTGTAGGCGGCCGGTTTACTCTTTGACCTTATCGGGCAGCGGCACGATGGTCACCTTGTTCGCCTCGATCGTGATTGGTTTTTTGAAGTCGCCGAATAGCGGCGAGACCACGTGCAGATCGTATGTGCCCGGCTTCAGCAAAAGGCCTCCTCCGGCGTTGTTTAACTCGTCGACATAGCCGTAGTACTTGTCGTTGAGGTAGACCGCCCCCGTATCTCCGATCACCGACAGGAACGACTCGTTCTCACCGCCGCCCAGCCGGAATCTCCCGAAAGGCGGTTGCGGAACCGGCAATTTCTTCAATTTGTAGTGGATCGTGGTGGATTTGCGCGCCGTGACCGTCACCTTCGTGGTGTATTCTTCATAGCGCGGCTCGCGCAAGGTCACTTCAGTTTCGCCGGCCGGCGTGGTGTATTTCTCGGGCACGGTGAATCGTTCAGCCGGCCCGATATACTTGCCGTTGATGAATACCGCCGCGCTGCCCGGCTTGCCACGGGCTTTCACGTAACCGGTGTCTTGCGCGTACAGAGCTACTGGAAGCAGGACAGCCGCCACGGCTCCAAATCGTCTCATCGTGTTCCTCCCATTTCCCACTATTGCATGTCCGTCAGTTCTTGGCGCACCTGCGGGATCACCTGGCCGTATTGCTCGGGCGAGGCTTTCTTGAGAAATGCCTGGAAGCATTCCCGCGCCCGCGCGCGATCGCCGGCCATCTTATAGATGAGTCCCAGATTGAGGTACGCGTCGGCCAGTTCCGGATCCAGTTGCACCGCCTTTTCGAAATAGCCGCGCGCAGCCGCCGTGTCTTGCCGCTGGATCGCAATCACGCCCAGGCCGTTGTAGGCCGTGCCGTATCTTGGGTCGATGGAGAGCGTCCATTTGTAGACACGCTCGGCATCCCCGAGGCGCCCTTTCTCCATGTACGCGGTGGCCAGGTTGGCTTGGCTTTGCAGGTCGGCGGGGTTGAACTGGGCGGCCTTCTCATACTCGGGAATGGCCTCATCCTTCTGGCCGGCGCGCACCAGCAGGTCGGCTAGGCGGGAGTGCAGCCGGCCGCTACGTATCCCATTGGCTATCGCGCTGCGGTAGAGCTGCATGGCGTCCGCCGAGCGCCCGGCCCGCTCGTAGGCAGCGCCCAGTTCATAGTAGATATGCGGATCGGCGGCATCTTCGGCGAGCGCTTTGCGCAACATCTCGATGCGCCGCGGCATGGGAAGGCCGCCGCTCTCCACCGTTTCGAGCAGCTTCAATATGCCGGTGCGATCTTTGGGATCGATCCCCTGCCCCTTCAGATCGTAAGAGCGCGACACAAACCCGGAGACGTAACCGAGCGACTTCAACTGAGCAAGAGTGCGCTCGTCCACCACGCTGGTCGCGACCTTCTCGACGCCGTCGGTCCCGATCACCGAATTCAGCCTGGCTTCGAATTTGCGGACCTCCGCCTCGTGGCCCTCGATCACATTGTGCGTTTCGCCCGGGTCCCGGGAAAGATCGTAGAGTTCCGGTTTCGGCGCACGGATATATTTCCACTGGTTGGTGCGGATGGCGCGCAGTTCCGCCCAGCCCATGTTGATCTTGGGATAAAGCGTCTCGGCATAGGAGAGCGTGGCGAGATCTTTTCCAGCAAAGTAGGGCGTCAGGCTCACACCTTGCACGGCGGCGGGCGGCTGGCCTCCCATCAAAGCCAGGATGGTCGGCAGAAAATCGATCGTGCGGGCCTGCGGCCGGATGCGCGCGCCGGCTGGAACGCCGGGACCCGACAGCAGAAACACGATCCGCAGCGTCGCATCGTACAGAAAAACTCCGTGCGTATATTCGCCGTGCTCGCCGAGGCTCTCGCCGTGATCCGAAAGCACGGCGATCAGTGTATTGCCGGGCGATTTCTTACGGACGGCGTCGAACAAACGGCCCAGCTCATGGTCGGCATACGCGATCTCGCCATCGTAGAGGCGATCTTTGTACTTGTCCCGAAAGGGCGCGGGAGGCTGATACGGGGCATGCGGATCGTAGACATGCACCCACAGGAAAAAAGGCTTGCCGGAGTGCGCCCCCATCCAGCGCACCGCATGGTCCACCGTTTCGCCCGCGCGGCGTTCGGCGTCTTCGTCGAATTCGTGTCCTTTGCCGGGCTTGGGCATCTGGTCGTCGTAGACCGCGAAGCCCTGGTTGAACCCGAAGAGCTTCTTCAGAACCGCCGAACTGATGAACGCCGCGGTATCCCAACCCTGTTGCTGCAGAATGGTGGCTAGGGTGGTGGTGGAAGGTTGCAGCACGAACCCGCCGGTGTCCCGGACGTGATGGGTGGGAGGATTCAGGCCGGTGAAGATGCTGGCATGCGAGGGAGGCGTCAGCGGCGCCTGGGTTACGGCATTCTCGAACAAGACTCCGTCCCGCGCGATGGCGTCCAGGTTTGGCGTCTCGATTTTCGAATAACCGTAGCAATGCAGGTGATCGGGGCGCAGCGTGTCGATGGTCACCACCACCAGGTTCAGTGGACGCATCGCCGGCGTGGAGCCCTTGGCGCCGGTGTTCTCCGATCGGTTGCAGGATGCGACGAGCACGGCTGCCGCCACGCACATACAACAGAGAACAAGTCTGCAGGTTCTCATGAAAACCGCCCGCAATGAGACACTACACTAGCGTAGCAGCCACTCCGGGCGGCCTGGGCACAGGCCAGAGGCCAGCCAGCCACACACTTCAGAATGTGAACCGCAGCGCCACCTGCACCTCACGCGGGCCGTCGGCAACATCCAGAATCCGGCCGAAGGTCGGGTCACTGAGAGTCGTATCGGGATCGGCGCGCCCCGCCCGGTTAAAGGCGTTGATCATATCGCAACGCGCCTCCAGGAACATGCCCTCGCGGAAGGGGAATCGTTTGAAGAACCCGAAATTCTCCATGGGCTGCCAGGGGCCGCGCAGGTTACCGAAATATCGCGGCGAATTGCCCAATGTCAGAGCCACACCGTCGGGAGTGGTGGGGGGCGCCGCGAAGGCCGCGGTGTTCAGATACGCCTGGCCGGTGCCTCCCGCATAATCGAACGCCCCTCCGGATGACACCTTCAGAGGTACACCAGATATCACATTGGCACGTACGTCGCCCAGGACATTGAATAAGTAGGTGCCGGTACCAATACCGGCGTCGATCGAGAGTGGATCGCCCGACTGGTAAGTCTGGATTCCAGTCACGGTCCAGCCACCTAGAATCTGATTCACAATGCCGCCCCGGTTCAGGAACTGCCTGCCCCGCCCGAATGGCAGCTCATAGATCCATGTCACCTTGAGTTGCTGCGGATGGTCGAAGCCCGCCACCGACCGTTCCAGCTTCCGGTTATAAACATCCTGCGATCCGTTGGTGTATCCGTACAGGTTACTGTCGGTCAAGCTGATGGTCTTCTGGAAGGCGTAGCTTACCAGGAAGCTGAGGCCCTTGCCGGTCCGGTGATTGACTACTACTTGCGCGGCGTTGTAGTCGGACGTTCCAAAATAGGGATAGTAATCTAACACACCGCCAGGAGCGTACTGCGGATACGGAAGCAATGCCTGGGCCACCGTCCCTGTAAAGCTCGGATAGGGAAGCGGTATGTTTGGATGCAGACTGACATCGTCCAGAAGTTCGTCGCCCAGCGATAGGTACTTCGGATTGAGCTGGTTCAGGTCATTCAAACCGGATGCGCCCAGGTGCGTTCCTTTGTTGCCGACATACGACGCCATTAGAGTCGTATTCTTCGGTAACAAGAACTGAAAACCCATCGTGTAGTTCTGCGAGTATGGCTGGTGGTTTGAGTCGCTTGGAATATAGTTGATGCCTTGCCCATTATCAAGGGTTGGGTCCAGATCGGGAAGGGTGAAATTGTACGCTGGATAGCCGTTGTCCCAATACATTACGGGATTAAGCGAGCTGGCTGAGTAATTGTGGCTGCCGTCGTACCCGTCGATGTTCGCGTATCCGAACTGATTGGCGATGGGCGGCGAGTACATGATTCCATAGCCGCCGCGCAACACCATTCGCGAGTTAATCTGATAGGCGAAGCCGAAGCGCGGACCGAACTCCTTCCAATAGGTATTCTGAAAGGAACTCCGGTGTAGATTGCTCGTGAAAATCAGTGCGCCGGGATAGCCGTTCGCTCCAGGATTGGGCGTGTTCGGGCCCAGACTCGAGGAGAGGCCTTGATCTTCGGTGATGGCGCCCACGATATCCCATCGCAATCCGATGTTGAGAGTCAGCCGGCGGCTGACCTTCCAGTCATCCGCCACATAAAACGCCGGGTTCCAGACATGGGAGCTCGGGTTTACCGGAGATTCGGCCAGTCCGGCGCTGTAGGGCGCCCCCAACAGAAAACTGGCGAAGGCGTTGCCGGTAGAGGCCAGAGCCGACGGGTCGGCCGTCTGGTCCGGGCTAAAGGTAAATGTGCCCGATGTGCCGCTGCGATAGTCCTGATCGTAGTAATATTTGCGGACCTCGACTCCGAACCTGACATTGTGCTTGCCATGAATCCAGGTGGTGTCGTTCTGCACGATGTAACTCCCGTTGGGTTCGACGCCTGCATTGTTACGGCCCAGCGGGTTCAACGTACCACCTTGATAACTGGTGCCGGTAAAGTTAATCAGCGGGAAAGTAGTTTCTTCCACACCGTCCAGACCTATCTTACTCGGCCAATCCTGGTTTAAACTAACCGAGCTGTTCCCGTTCTTAAACCGGTTGAACCCGAAACCGAAGTGGTTCAGGAATGTTGGACCAATGACCCAGTCTTCCGTAGCCCGGATCATGGTTCCGAGGATATCCTGTATGGCAAAGTAACCGCTGGCGCTTCCGGGAATCGGCTCATAGCCGTGGCCTGCCCCGTTATACCTCAGGCGCTCATTGGAGTTGACAAACACGGCCGCGCGATTTTTCGAGTTGATTACGTGATCCAGCTTTCCGCTGTAAGTGTTCAAGTCGAAAAACGGTTGATTGGCGACCCCAGGGTAATTGCGGAGCATGGTCGGCAGAAGTGGGTTGGGGATCGGAGCGAGTGTCAAAATGCTTTCCGAAACCTTGCTGATATCCGAGGGCGGGATTATGTTCCCCGGGAATGGAGTCCGCGTGTAACTGCCGTCCGGCAACTGGGTAGTGCTGTGCGGATCGTAAATGGCGCCGAAAACCGTGGGGTTGCCGTCGCCATCGGTTATAGCCGTTCCGGAGAGGGGATTGCCCGTAAACGCGGGATCCAGCAAAGCGGAAAAATCGCCGGTCTTAAACGCCGTGGTGGGAAGGGTGCGTAGCGCGGTGGGAGTGTAATTGCGCTTGCGATCGCCTTCATAGCTGAAAAAGAAGAACGTCTTGTTTTTGCCGTTGTATAGCTTTGGGATCAATACGGGGCCGCCAAAGTCGGCGCCGAAGCTATTCTGGTTGAAGGGCGACTTACCGACGCCCAAAGCGTTATTGTCGAAGGAATTCGCATTGAGGGCGTTGTTCACCAGGTAATCGTACGCAGTGCCGTGAAATTGGTTTGTACCGGACTTTATATTGAAGTTCGCCACGGCAGTCAAACCACCGCCGTACTGGGAGCTGAGCGCACCGGTTTGCAGCGTGAATTCGCTGATGGCGTCCACGCTGGGCTCAAATTCGTCCGCGTCGCCGGCGAGGTCGGCGCGTCCGAGCGACATGCCCTCGATCAAGATTTCGTGCGAAAACTGCGGCCCCCCGTTTATGCTTCCCTGGAAGGAGTCTCCGATGGTCCCGGGCAAGCTGTTAAAGATGAACGCCTGGATCTGCCTTTGGCCGTCGTCATTACTGTCGATGGGCCAGGCGTGGTAATCTTCGGCCGAAACAGAGTAGCCCAGTTCGGAACTCGCCGTTTCCAGGTGCGTGGCTGCCGCGCTGACCTCCAAGCTCTGGGTAACCGCACCTACCTCCAGTCTGAGGTTTGCGGTCACGACCGTGGCCACCGGCACTTCCACGGGTTCCATCACTTCCGTTTTGAACCCCGATGCCGTTGCCGAGACGCGATAGGTGCCCGGCGGCAGGTACGGAATACGATAGAGCCCCTGTTCGTTCGTCACAGCTTGGGATTCGACTCCGGTTTGCTTTTCCGTCACGGTGACGTCCACATGCGGAATGGCCGCGCCGCTCGAATCCGTGACCAGACCTGTGATCGCGCCGCGTTCGCCCTGCGCAAAGAGCGACACTGCCAGGCACAGCAAACCCACCGCTAGAACGGCAAACCGCAATACTGCCCTGTTCATACGTTTCGTCCTTTCGAAACAGTTATAGTGGCGACGTTCAAAAAACCCAATCGGATCTGACGCCCTTTATATACGAGCACAATACCGATGTCAAGGCCCATTCCCTGTCATGTTGGTAGCATGTGATCTGTCCGCTTCAATTAGCAGGTGATCTGTCCGCTTGACGCGGATGGGACCCTGAAGGTGTGAAGCCCGAACAGATGGTCTCATCCGCAGAAATGGAGCGGATGATGAAAGTGCAAGAAGTGATTTTGAAAGCCATGGCCGGGAAGTTGAAGTGGTGGGAAGCCGCGGAGATCATCGGGGTCTGCGACCGGACCATGCGGCGGTGGCGGGAGCGCTATGAGGAGCACGGCTACGACGGATTGTATGATCGCCGGAAAGGGCGGCCGGGTCCGAAGCGCGTACCGCTAAAGACGGCGGAGAGAGTGCGGCAGTTGTATCGAGAGAAGTACTTCGATTTCAACGTGCGGCACTTCCACGAGAAGTTGGTGGAGGAGCACAGCATCGAACTCAGCTACACTCGGGTGAAGATGGCGCTGCAAGGCGCCGGGCTGGTTAGCAAACAGCGGCGGCGGGGGAAGCAACGACGCCGGCGGCCGCGGCGGCCCTTGCCGGGGATGCTGCACATCGATGCCAGCAAGCACGCCTGGTTTGGGGACGGGCGATACTACGACCTGATCACCCTTTTGGACGACGCTACCGGCGAGATCTACTATGCGCAAATTGGTGGCAGAGGAAGGCCCGCGCACGCTGATGCCGGCAGTGCGGGAGGTGATCGAGCAGCAAGGCATCTTCTGTGCGTTGTACAGCGATCGGGCCAGCCATTTCTTCGTGACGCCGAAGGCCGGTGGCAAGGTGGATGAAAACCAGGTGACCCAGTTAGGACGGGCTTTGTAGGAGCTGGGAATTAAGATGATTCCGGCCTATTCGCCGCAGGCTCGCGGGCGCATGGAACGGAGCTACCGCACCTGGCAAGGTCGGTTGCCGCAGGAGTTGCGGCTGCGTAAGATCACCACCGCGGAGGATGCCAACCGCTTGCTACGCCAGGAGTACCAGGCAGAATTCAACCGGCGATTCGCGGTGGCCGCGGCTGGAAAAGGCAGCGCGTTTGTGCGCACGCGGCGCAAGGATGTGGCCTGGGTGTTCTCGATCCAGCACGAGCGGCGCGTCAATCCCGACAACCCCATCGCTTTGGAGAACCGCGTTCTGCAGATCGAGAAGACCCGCTGGCAGAACACGCTGGCGGGCTGCACGGTCAGAGTATACGAACTGCTGGACGGCACGGTGGTGGTGCGATTTGGACCGCACGAAGTGGGTCGCTGGGCGCCCGGCAGTTTACCAGCGGCGCAGCCCCAGAGGCAGACTGGAGCCAGACCGCTCGGCCATCAACGGAGGGCGGCGTGAAGAATTGGCCTGCGGCAGCAAGGTATTTGGATCGCCCCCTTTCCCGCTTCCCCCTCCGGGGGAAAGTGTTTCCCCCTCCGGGGGGAAAGCCGGGGCGGGCGGCTCCCCCACAAGAGGGGCTGTTCGCCCCCCTTGTGTATCCCCCGCCGAGAGGGTGCTTTGCAATATAAACCGGACATTTCACTTGCTAATAAAACCGGACAACTTGACATGCTACCAACAGGGCCCCTTTTCCTGTCAGCCCGGCCGTGATGACGGGTGTCAGCCGAAGCGCCGGTTTAGAATGATCTGGATGCGTTCGAGGGCCGGAATCCTGTGCATGGGCATCGGGTTGGCGCTAGCTGCCGCGCGTGACAACACTGCACTCGAGGCGCCGCAAAGTTTCAGCGTGGAGATTTCGCAGGAGCCGCGCAGGGCGACTACAAGTCAACCGAAGATCCGCTGTGGGCGGGCCTGCGCGCTCAACCCGGCCGAGGACAATGCCCGTTACTTTCTGGGCCGGTACAAGGGCCACGGCACGTCCGACCTGACGGTCCCGGCCAGCGAGGCGCTGCACCGGGGCGCCGCGTTCGGCGATCTGGACCGCGACGGGCGGGTGGACATGGTGGTCACGCGTCTCACAGCCCCTCGTTGGTGCGGCGAAATATCTCCGCGGGCACCGGACATTGGATTGCGCGTCGTCCAGCGAACGCACCGTGCATTTCGGACCGGACGCCGCGCAACGCATCGACTACCTGGAAGTGGATTGGGCGTCCGCCGCGATTCCCAGCCGGAAGGCGGCGCGCGGACTACCCGAAATCTCGACGCGGGCTGGGTAAGGTCGCCTCAGCGCTATTGACATGCTTCGTCCGTGCATGTTAGTCTTGCATAACAAGCCTTGCTTAACAAGGTAATGCGAGGGACGCCGTGGAAATCGACCGGGAGCTATTGAAAGGAAGCGTCAGCTTATTGCTGCTGAGCCTTCTTTCACGAGGTGAGATGTACGGATTCGAGATCCTTCAAGAAGCCTCGCGCCGCAGTGCCAATCGTTTCGCGCTTAAGGAAGGCACTCTCTACCCTGCCTTGCATCAACTCGAGAAGAGGGACCTCATCAAGGCCGAATGGCGCACTGGCGAAAACGGGAGAGAGCGCAAGTATTATTCACTCACGGCCAAAGGCAAAAAGGCCTCCCGGAAGTATGAAAGGCAGTGGCAGCACCTGACCGGCGTTGTAAAGGCCGTCCTCGAGAGCAATTAACATGCGCGCCGCCGATGGTTTGATCGAAGAAATCATCGCCGCATCCCGCATACCGTCGGGAAACCGCCGGCGGGAAGCCGTGCGCGAGCTGCGCTCCCATGTCGAAGACTTCGTACTCATCGCGCGCGGCGCCGGTCATGGCGACGACGAGATCGAGAGGATGGTTCTTGAGAGTTTTGGCGATCCGCGGCAAATGGCCCGCAACTTTGCGTGGGCTTACCGGCGGGAGCGCGCTATCCTGGGCGTTACCGTTTTCGGGCTTTCCACGATGGTGGTAGCGATCGTGATGGCGGCCGGGATACTGGCGGCGCAGGCCGGCCTGGCGATCGGCTTCGGGATCCCCCTCCCGGGAGTACTGGCCTCCCGCCATACGGTGATTGAAGCCATTGACATCCTGACCACGGTGGCGGCTTACACCGGGCTCATCTCGCTGGAGCGCCTCTTCGACCGGCGTGGTTTTCAAAAATCGATCACCGGTCTTTCATTTATTTTCGCCATTCTGATCGGCGCTTCTGTACTTGCAAGGGCCTTTACATCGTTTCTGATTTTCGGATTCGTAAACGCCATCTTCCTGCGATCGGTCCGGGAGTTTCTGGCGAACTGGAGAGCACGGCTGGGCGTCGTGGTGGCGTGTTTCCTGCTCTTCGCGGTTATCCTGTTCCGGGTTCGATCGTCGGGATATCAGTCTTCCGCCGCTGCCGGTTTAGCCAGCTGGGTGGTGATGGGCGCCGGCTACCAACTGATGACGGGAATCGCGGTGCTGGTCGATCGCAGCCTGTTTAAAGGGTTTCAGCAACGATAAGTTTTATGATGCAAGACCTTCGTTTCGGAATTCGCATGCTGCGGCGCAACCCGGGGTTCTCGCTTCTCGCGTTCCTCTGCCTAAGCCTGGGGATCGGCGCAACCACGTCAGTCTTCAGCTGGATCGAGGGAATCCTGCTGCGTCCGTTCCCGCTGGTGATCCACCAGGACCGGATGGTCGCCATCACCGGCACTGATCGCACCGGCCGCACAGAGGTCTCGTGGCCCGACCTTCAGGACCTGCGAAAAAGCTGCACTCTGGTCGACGCCTTTATCGCGGAGCACATAGGCGGTGCTACGCTCAGCATCGGTGAACGCGCCGAACGCGCCACCGGGAGCGTAGTTTCCGCCAACTATTTCGAGGCCCTGGGTATCCGGCCGATCCTGGGCCGCACGTTCGACCCGCGGGAGGACACCGGGCGCAACGCGCATCCGGTCACGGTCATCAGCTACCAGGCCTGGAAGGATCGCTACCATGGCGACTCCGCGATCATCGGCAAGGCGCAAAGGCTGAACGGCGTCGAGCACACCATTATCGGCGTCATGCCTGAGGGTTTTTTCGGAACCTTCGTCGGATATGCGTTCCAGTTCTGGGTTCCGGTTTCGATGGAAGAGGCGTTCGAGGGCGGCGGCTACAAGCTGGAGAACCGCGGCGCGCGTTGGATCGAAGGCTTCGCGTTCCTCAAGCCCGGCGTGACGATCGAGCAGGCTCAGGCGGAGATATCAGCAATCGGAAAACGGCTGGAAGGGGCGTATCCGGAGACGAATCGCGGCCGCGGCTACAAGCTGTATCCGTTATGGCAAACGCCCTTCAACAACGCAGGCACTTTGCTCTCCACACTGCGGATTTCCCTGGTGGTCGCGTGCCTGGTGCTGCTCATTGCCTGCGCCAATGTCGGCAACCTGCTGCTGGCCAGGTCATTTGCAAGACGTCACGAGATGATCGTCCGGGTTGCAGTAGGTGCCGGGCGTTGGCGACTGCTGCGGCAACTCCTGACCGAGGGCCTGCTTCTTTCGGTCGCGTCGGCCGCGGGCGGGCTCCTTCTGGCGAACTGGTGCCGCAACCTGATTAAGCTGCTGTTTCCCCCCACGCCCGCCGGTATTGTGATCAACCTTCCCGCCGCAATGGATTGGCGCGTCCTGGCACTCAGCGCCGGGGTGTGCCTGGTCTCGACTGTGCTGTTCGGGCTGGTTCCGGCGGTGCAGGCAGGCAAGATCGACCTCGCCGCGGGAATAAAGTCGGAATCGGGCGGCGTGGTGGGCGGGCGCGGGAAGGCGCGGATTCGCTCCGGCCTGGTCCTCGTCCAAGTGTCGCTGAGCTTCATCCTGCTGGTCGGAACGGGGCTGCTGTTGAAGAGCCTGCGTGCCATGCGGGATACGGACCTGGGCTTTTCGACGCAGGGTGTCCTGACCAGCTCCGTTGACATGGTCGGCGCCGGTTACGACGGGCCGCGCATGCGGAATTATCAGGATCAGTTCAGCGATCGCATTCGGCGAATCGGCGGCGTCGAGTCGATTGCATGGTCGCGCAGCGTGCCATTCAGTTATCGAGGTTATGCCTCCGCGGCCATCGCGGTCGACGGATTTGTGGCGGAGCCGGGCGAGCAGCCGACCGTTGAATACAACGAGGTCGGGCCCGGATATCTTTCCACATTAGGGATCCAGTTGATCGCGGGCCGGGAATTCACGCGCGCCGATAACGAGACCTCCGTACCGGTCGCCATGGTGAATGAAACCATGGTGCAGAGGTTCTGGCGCGGCGAGAACCCGGTCGGAAAGCGGCTGCAGGTGGATGGCCGGTGGCTGCAGGTGGTCGGCGTCGCCAAAAACTCCAAGTACGCCAGCTTGCTCGAAACCTCCAAGCCCTTTTTCTACGTACCGCTGCGGCAGGGCGCCGGCGGCCAGAACTTTCAGATCCGGACGCGGCGCGGCGCGGGAGCGCTGGCTAATGAGCTGGTTCGCGAGGTGAAGGCGATCGATGCGAACCTGGCTCCCGGCGAGCTCATCACGATGCGAGAACAGGTGGATCGAAGGAACTGGAGCCGGCGCGCCGCGGTCAGCCTGCTCACCATTTTCGGCAGCATCGCGCTCCTGCTGGCTGGCATCGGGCTATACGGCGTGATGTCATATGCGGTGTCCCAGAGCACGCGGGAACTGGGCCTGCGGATGGCGCTCGGCGCGCGCGCCCCGGATCTATTACGGATCGTGATGTCGCACGGACTTGGCCTGACCTTCGCCGGGATGGCGGTGGGCGCCGGGATCGCCCTGGGATTGACGCGTTTGATGGGCGACTTGCTTTATAAAGTAAGCCCCCGCGATCCCGCTCCATTCGGATGGGCCTTCCTGGTGATGACCTTCGCCGCGCTGGCCGCGAGTTTGCTCCCCGGCGTGCGGGCCACGCGTACCGATCCGGTGCGGGCATTGCGAGACAACTAGGCCTGCGGCTATCTCCGCACAGGCAATCCTGGGGCGACGCCATCCACTAATTCGCCGTCTCTTACTACGAAGCTCCCATTTACCAGCACATCCTGGATTCCTACGGAATACTGCGCCGGATTCTCGAACGTGGCGCGGTCGATCACGCGCGCCGCATCGAACACGGTGATGTCCGCGTCGGCACCCACGGCGATGCGCCCTTTCGTCCGCATGCCCAGGCGATCGGCAGGCATCGCCGTCATTTTGCGCAGCGCATCCATCAGGCTTAGCGCGTGCTGTTCGCGCACGTAGCGGCCGAGAACGCGCGCATAAGTTCCAGCCGCCCGCGGATGCCCCTTGCCGTTATCCAGAATGCCGTCGCTGGCGATCATGGTCAGTGGATCGGCGATGGCCAGCCGCACCACGTCTTCCGGAATCGAATGGATGGCCACCATGCCGCCCTGTTGACGATAGCGCGCGAAAGATTCCGCCGTGAGCCGCTCGCCCGTGAGCGCCCATTGCAGATCGCCGAACGAGATGCCGCCCTGCTTGGCCTGCCAGCCTTCATCGAACACCGCCGAACCAAGATCGGTCATGCCCGCCGTGTACGGATACATCTCGGTGGTCACGTCCAATCCGCTGCGCCGGGCGCCGCGGATCATTTCGAGACAGAGGGCTGTTTCGCGCAATCCCATGCTGGTGATATGCACCACGTGCAGCGATGCGCCGGTGACCGCCGCATCGGCGATCACTTCCTGCAGTGCATCGATCACGCCCGGCTCCACAGGCCCGCCGTTGCGTATGTGGACGTAGATTGCGGTTTTGCGCTTGCCCGCGAGAGAAAACAGCTCCAGGATCTCGGCGCGGGTGGCCAGCGGGACATAAGCGATGCCCATGCCGATGCCCAGGGCACCGTCGTCCAGCCCGCGGCTCACCAGGTCGAAAACCTGCCGCTGTTGTTCGGGCGTCGCCGCGCCCTTGGCGGTATCGTGCGGCAGCAGTTTGCCGGTATCGTGCATCACGGCCATACGCGCGGGGATGTGGCCGGATGTGGCGCCGAAATTGATCAGGGCGCGACCCTCACGCGCGGCATACCACTCCGGCACCGGCGAAACCCCGACTTCCATTTCGAGCGCGGTGGTTACGCCGTCGCGCGCTTTGAAGCGGTAGTTCTCGGGCGTCTGTCCGTGCGAATGCAGGTCGATAAAGCCCGGCGCGACCACCAATCCCGCAGCGTCGAGCGTGGTGCGGCCCGTCAGCGGCGTTTCAGATATGGCTGAGATTTTGCCGCCTTGGATGCCGATGAATCGCACGGCGTCCAGGCCGGAAGCCGGATCTATCACGCGGCCGTTTGCGATTACCACGTCGTATTCCTGGGCTTCCGCGGCGCACGCCAGAATGCCGGCAATAAATAGCGGGATGGCGAATCGCATGATCCCTCTATGGTACCTGCTATGGAACCTGCACCTTGGCTTCCAGCTCCGCCCAGCGCGCGTACAGCTTCTCCACCTCGGCTTCCGCCGCCTGCATCTCCGCATAGCGCTGCTGCAAAGCCAACGCATCGGAGACCACTTCCGGGGCCTGCAGGGCTGCGCGCGCGGCTTCGAGTGCCAGCTCGGCTTCCAGAATCTTTTCTTCCATCTGTTCCCACTCGCGCGCTTCCAGATACCCTAGTTTCTTTCGCGGCGATGCAACGCCGGCGGCCGGACGCGGGGCGTTTCCTTCCCGGCGCGCGCCGGCTTCACAGCCCGCGCCTGTTCCCATTGCGAGTAATCCGCGAAGACTTCCGCACCTCCTTCGCCGTCCAGGCCCAGCACCACGGTGGCCACGCGATCGAGCATGTAGCGGTCGTGCGTCACCAGCACCAGCGCGCCGGCGAAATCCGTCAGGCTTTCTTCCAGTACCTCGAGCGTCGGGATATCCAGATCGTTGGTGGGCTCGTCGAGCAGCAGCACGTCGGCCGGCTGCAGCATCAGCCGCGCGATGATGATGCGCGCCCGCTCGCCGCCCGAGAAGCGGCCCACCGGCGTGTCCAGTTGCTCCGGTCGGAATAGGAAGCGCTTGGCCCAACCCGCGATGTGTATGGCGCGGTCGCGATAGATCACGCTATCGCCGTGCGCACCCAGCCCCTCGCCGCAGCGGCGCGGCGGGATCGAGTTGTTCGCGCCCCTGGTCGAAGTACACCACGCGCAGCCCGTCGGCGCGCTCGACCGTACCCGCATCGGCTTCGATCTCGCCTTTGAGCACGCGCAGCAGGGTGGTCTTGCCGCTGCCATTCGGCCCGGCCAGGCCCAGCCGCATGCCTGGCGAAAGCCCGAAGCTGAGGCCGCGAAATAACTGCCGGCCGCCGAGTTGCTTGGAAATCGCTTCTGCGCGCACGAGCTTACGCGTCTGGCGGCCGGAGCTGGTGAAATCGATACGCGTGGTGGCCTTGGCGTTCCGCGCCGAAACTTCCGCCAATTCGCCCATCAGCTCATGGGCGGCATCGATGCGCGCGCGCGACTTCCCGGTGCGCGCCTTGGGACCGCGCCGCAGCCACTCCACCTCGCGCCGCACCCGATTGGCCAGCGCGGCCTGCTGCTCCGACTGCGCTTCCAGAAACGCTTCGCGTTTCTCCAGGAAATCCGCGTAATTGCCTGCCGCGCGGAATAAGCCATCCGGATACACGCGATTGATCTCGGCCACCGCCGTCGCGGCATTTTCCAGGAAAGTACCGGTCGTGGCTCACCACCACAGCGGCGAAGGTCGCGGCCCGCAGCAATTTTTCCAGCCACAGGATGCCTTCCAGATCCAGATGATTGGTAGGCTCGTCGAGCAGCAGCACGTCAGGACTGCGGATCAGTTCGCGCGCAATCGAAAGCCGCCGTTTCCATCCGCCCGAAAGTGTGTCGACCGCGGCGCTGCCGTCGGCAAAACCGGCCTTGCCCAGCGTGATGCCTACCGCGGCCGCGCGCTCGGCTGCGGGCATGTCCGGCGCGGATAATGCCTCCTCCAGCACTCTACCCGTGGTCACCCCAGCCGGGAACTCCGGTTCCTGCGGCACATATGCAACGCGCGTTAGCTTGCGCACCGTGCGCGTTCCGGTATCGGGCGCGAGCGTGCCCGCCATGATCTTCAGCAGCGTCGATTTGCCCGAGCCGTTTGGACCGATCACACCCAATCGTTCGCCATCGGATATGTGCAGCGAAATATTGGAGAATAGCGGGGCCGCGCCGAAGGACTTCGCGGCGCCCATCACGGAGAGTAGCGGCGCGGGCACTTGTTTCAGGATAACCTAGGAAGGTGCTCCGCCTCTTGTACGCGCTCGAGTTCCTGATTGCGCTGATCGCCACTTTTACCGTATGGAGCCAGGTAGGCGGACAGGGCCATCTGGACCTGATGGCATGGTATTGGAAGCTGTGCCTGGGAGCCGGCATCGCATTTGCTACCGTGAAAGCAACTTCCGCCGGCGTGGCGGGCCAGCGCACGTGGAATTCCCGCACGCTGCGATGGATTTCGATTATTCTCGCGCTGGCGCTGGCTTGCGGCGCAGTCACTTACTACTATCACGTGACCGAGCCGGCCGACGACGATCAGGATCAACAGGATAGCGCGCCGAGTTCACAGACCGCGCTGTAATGCGCCGTGGGGCAGACCTCCAGACCCGCTCCACCCTGTCAGCGCGCGGTTTTCAGTTCCAGGCGGCGCTGCCTGAGCCAGCGCAGGCGGCTCTGCTGCTCCTGATAGAGAGTGCCCCAACCGGCCCAATAGTAGCCTGCGACGAACAGCAGCAGGAACGGAATGGAAAAGAAATTATAAGTATCGATGGCGAATGCGATCATGGCCACGAAGTAAGTGCCCACCGCGATTTCGATGTACGGCAACAGGCCGCTCTTGCGGCGGTATTTCTTGTGCTCCAGGTTCATGGGCCGGTCGCCAATAGCGAACTTAGGGGTGCGGACAAAACCGCTGGTAATGCCGAAGAGCGCCTCCAGCACCGCGCGCGTATTCACCACGGTCAACGCCACACCGACCGCCATCAGTACCGGCAGCAGCAGAATGGAACGCTTCCAATTCTTCGGATATAGCTCGCGCTGCGCCACCACGTAGAACGCGGAGATAGACCAGAAGGCGGCCATAATGAGTGGCAGATCGATAAAGACCATCTGCCACACGCCCATATAGAAGCGCACGATCATGACCGGCAGCATCAGCGCCGAAACCACCACCATCAACGGATACGAGATGTTGGGTGTGAGATGCATGAACGCCTCGACCTTCACGCGGCGGGGGACATCCGCGCGGAAGATCAGAGGCAGCAACTTGCGCGCGCATTGCGTCAGGCCCTTGGCCCAGCGCGATTGCTGCACCTGGAATCCGTGCATCTCCACAGGCAGTTCGGAAGGGCATTCAAGGCCGGGCATATAGACGAAGCGCCAGCCCTTCAATTGCGCGCGGTAGCTGAGATCGGAATCTTCAGTGAGGGTGTCATGCTGCCAGCCGCCGGCATCTTCGATCATCCGCCGGCGCAAGATGCCGGCCGTGCCGTTGAAGTTGAAGAAATAGCCGGCGCGCGAACGAGCCCCATGCTCCAGGATAAAGTGGCCGTCGAGCAGCATGGCTTCGACTTCGGTGAGGAAGCTGTAATCCCGGTTCAGGTAGCTCCAGCGCGTCTGCACGACGCCCACGGTCGAATCCGCGAAATGATGAATGGTGCGCGTGAGGAAATCCGGCGGGGGTACGAAATCGGCATCGAAGATCGCCACGAATTCACCGGTGGCGGTCTTCAGCCCTTCCTGCAGCGCCCCGGCTTTGAAACCTTCGCGATTATTGCGGTGATGATATTCGAAGGGAAGCCCCAGCGCGCAATAGCGCTCGACAAGCGCCTCGGCGAAGGGCGCGGTATCGTCGGTAGAATCGTCCAACACCTGGATCTGGAGCAAGTCGCGCGGGTACTCAATGTGACTTACTTCGTCAATCAGCCGTTCGATGACATACCGTTCGTTGAAGATAGGCAGTTGAATGGTGACCCGCGGCAGCTGCGCGAACTGTTTGGGAGGCTCGCCGGTGGCTTTCTTGCGATGCTTGAAATAAGTGCGAATGATCTCGTAGCGATGCACGCCGTAAATCGAGAGCACGGACAAAATCGCAAAATACGGGATCAGAATCGCCCAATCGAACCAGCCAAGCTGATGAATGCCGCTGAAGGTGTCGTCGAACAGACCGCGCACCATGCGGGAAGTGGCTGAATTGGCGGCCAGAAATGCAATGGGGAGCAGGGTAGCTATCATCGTGCCACGTTCAAGATGTCCAAGCACATGTTAACAAATAGCTCCCGCGGAAACATTGCGATTTCTTAATTGTTTTGGAATTTGATCTGCGATTCGGCTTCAAACTTACGATAATTGCGGAAAACTGTTTCGTTGCGGACAAATGCTTTAGCATGCTGCAGCTGCAGCACGGAACGCAGCGGCAGTAAGTAGTCGTCTCTACCGATTTTCACCATGCCGTAATCGAGCGAAAGCGCCGGCGACTGCAGGCCAAAATCCTTCGCTAATCCAGCGCCCTGGATGGTAAGCCGCCTGACCAAGCCCGTCTCTGCGTCGATGAACACGCGCCCGCTATAACCGACTGGCTCGCGCCTGCCGCCCTGGGTCAGGGAGAAGTTGGTCTTAGCCTTGGATACCTGCACTTCGAAAACCTGGCATAGCACTCCCATCGCCATGGCGTGTCCCACCCATTTATACGATGCGCCAACCGCCGGGTCGAAGAGGCCGCTCAGCATCAGTCCGAATTCGTTCCGGGTACGAATGCCATTATCGGCGACCGGGGTGTTGTCGGCCTTCAGCCCGTCTTCAAAGAGCCGCTGGTAACGCTGCTTGCCGTCTTCGAACAAGATGGCCTCTTTAAAGGAGTCCACCTCTTTCAGTTGATCGGGAGTCTTCAAGGGAGCGGTAAACCGGTGCGTTTCCTGGATACAGCGGAAATTCGGCAGGTGTTCCGCGTATCCCATAGCGTTTTTGGAAGCCTCTTCCCAGAGCTGCTTCTGTTCTTCCGCGCGCATTTTGAGCCCGCTCTCATCGATCTTGGCAGACTCGATTTCCGGCAATACGACTTCCATGCTTTCCGCTTCATCAGCGGGGGCGGGACTCGGCTTGGCGGCTACGGCGATCTGGACCGGCGCAGCGGACGCTTTTCCCGTAACCTGGAATGCCACGACGCGTTTGATGACGCTCTTGCCCTGGTGAATCGAGATAACGCCGCGGTAATCGCCCGGCGGAAATTTCGCGCCCTTCAGATTCACGAGGTAAGGAAACTCCTTGGCTTGGCCACCGTACATGTTATCGGCACGGCCGGGGATCGAGCTGGAAGCGCCCTCGCGCGCGCTATCGGCCAGGCCGCTTTTGAAAGGCAGGGCCATGCGCGCGACTACCCGTCCGGCGTTCAGGACTTCCATATTCATATCGATCGGGCCGCCGTGGATATCCGGATAGAGCCGCAGGTAGATCTGCAGATCGATCGGACGTTCGGCGTGGAAGACCGGGTTCAGCACGGGCGATAGGGCCTCGCCTTCATAGCTCAACACCTGGTCGGCTTCGAATTTGTCCGCTGCCCCCTTGAAAGGGCGCACCACCAGCGCATCGGTAGCCACCAGGCCGGGCGCGTTCCTGCTGGTTTTCAAGGGCGTCTGAATCACCCCGGTGGTTCCTGCCAGCAGGTCTTCCACCTTGGCTTCCAGAGTAAAGGGTCCTTGACCGGGAAGGCCGATCGAGCGCATGAAGTACATGCTGCCCTGGCGCCGCTCGTCCAATTTGGACACGGGTCCGTGCACGTTCACGTCTCTCCGGCCGGTCCAGATGGCAGTACCCTTGGGGTCCCGCACCGTGGCGATGATGCGCGCCCGCCCCTGGTAGGTGCTGGTGTTGTCGTCTATATCGAACTTCAACGCGTTGAGCGGCGATTCGACGGTCACCATGCCCTGCAGGGGAGCGTTCTTGTCATTTGCTTCGTAGGAAACCTCCATCGAACCGCCGCCACCTACGGCAGGGCCGGGGTTGCCCGACCCGGTCGGCGATTGGGTGAGAGTATAGCTTTCGCCGAAATCGGCTTCGTGATCGAGCATGGAACTACCCACCGAACCCGTTCCGGAAATGCGTATGAATCGAATGTGCACCGGAATCTCGAACTTGGGGATGGCGCCCGGCGCCTGCGGCTTGGATTCGGCGGCGGCGGTGACTTGCGCGGCGGACACAGCGGGAGCCGGCGGGGCGTTGGACTCATCTGCCGGAGCAACCATGACCACGCTCGGTTCCAGGGCTTTGGCCTGCCGCACCCACGTACCATTGGTTTTGGTGACCAATGCGTTGAGGACGGCGTTCGGAGCGCTGCGGGCGCCCTCGCCGACATCCAGCACCACTACCCGCACGCCGTTGGTTTCGCAGATTTCCGCCAGATGTTCCAAGGAGCGCTCGGCGTCGCTCGAGAATGGCGGACTATTCAGAGCGGCGACCACGATGCGCGCGCCGGAGTTGAGTGCCGCGGCTTGAACGGCGGCTTCGAGCGTGATCAGGAAAGATGGCGGATCGGCGTCGCGCGCCCCCAACGCAGCGGTATCGAACGCCTGTTCCAACTCCTTGGGATCCGCGTTCTCTTGAAATCGCCGCGCGTCGGGACTGCCGGCGCGCCTGATTTCGACGACGCCGCCATCGGTTTGAATCCAGTGGCGGGCCGTGGAGAGCGCGGCGCGTGCGGATTGGCGCGCGGCTTCCTGCGAACTCGGGCCAAACACAAACGTGAGGATCCCTTGTTCGGCGTGAATGGCGGGGGCCAGCGCGAAAGCCACTAACAGGGCTGTGGTCCGAAGATGGGCGATCTTCCGCATCGGGTTTATTATCGCTCCATTCCAGCCCCACCGGAGAGGGCCAGTGTAGCCATAACTACAGTACTGGGCGAGCTTGCTCCGCGATTAGCGCAACGGCTCACGGCGCAATGCGAACCACGCGCCCAGTGCCGCAATGAATGCACCGGCGGTCAAGTAGAGCGCGGTGTGAAATTCGGGCGGTCCGGCGAAGTAGTAATGGCTGAAGAAGAATCCGCGGGCCATCAGGGCCAGGACGGCGAGGCTCCAGAGAAAGAAGAGCGGCCGCCACTTTCCGCGCACCGCCAGGATCACTAACACCAGACCCGCCAGGGCGCCGCCGAAAAGCGCGTAAGTGAGCGTCCGCCCTTGCCAGGGCAGCATTTCAAGCTGCAAGGATTGACCGCTGGATAATGCCACGACGGAAACCGCCAGCAGGAACGCCGTCAACACGAAATGAAAAAGATAGCTGAACACGCGCACAAGAGCCCTCAGTGCAGCCACCAGAAGACCTCCGATTGAAGCGAATATTGTAACAGTGTGTGGCGGAGATGATCGCGGGCACAATTCAGCTCGTCCTGCGGAGCTACCCTGAGCGCATGGGGCATTATCCGTTCACGCTTTTCAACGGCCTTACCGTGTTGGTGCTGGCTCTGGTGAGACTGATAGCCTGGCGGCGCTTCCGCGGCGCATTCGATGCGAACTGGTCGCTGGCCGGTTACGCAGCGATCGTGGGATACACGATCGGGTTCAAGGGCGGCCTGAATCCTTATGGTGTGGCGGCGGCGGTAATCTGCGGCCTGGCGATCCGGTTGGGTTTTCACCCTCGCCACGTGCGCTGGGCGGAAACTGCCGCGCTGGCGTATGTGGCGTGGCGTTCGGTGGGATTGCTGCTGATGTGGTGAACTCCAGGAGCCGCGGTCAAGGATGTATTTTCTCGTGCTTCTGGAGCATTAGGATGAATTTTTGGATGCGTCGCGCGCGGGTCTCGTCCTTCTTGGCGGTCTGAATCCGCCAGAGAATGGCATAACGATTCGCGCGGTCGAGGGTCTGAAAGAATGCGCGCGCCGGCGGATTACGCTGCAGGGCTGCCTCAAGATCGGCCGGCGGCGCGGCGGCGGCGGGTGAATCATAGGCGGCATCCCACCGGCCGTCTTGTCGCGCTTTTTCGACCTGTGCCATGCCGGCGGGCTGCATGCGGCCGGCCTTGATGAGCGCCTTAGCTTTTTCGCGATTCACTTTCGACCAGATGCTTTTCGCGCGCCGCGGAGCGAATCTTTGCCGCCAGAACTGTTCGTTCTCGGGCTTCTTTTGCGCGTCGATCCAGCCGTAGCAGAGGGCCGTTTCGAGCGCCTCGGCGTACGAAACCGATCGAGCCGGAGATCCTTTCTTGGCAAGGCGGAGCCAGGCGCCGGTGGAACTGGCATGGTTGGCATCCAGCCAGCATTTCCAGCCAGCTTGATCGGCGAAGAGCAGAACGGGATTCGCTAGAATGTCATCGCGGATCATGCTGGGCCGCCACGCCTCCACAACAAAAACTTACCCTGGCGGAGGCGTAATGATGAACAGGGTTCCGTAACCACCGGGAGCGGGAACCGAGCCGCCGATCGAGGTGGCGCCCCAGATGTTGCCCACCGAATCCACGATCAAGCCGGCGTACGGTTTGCCGCCGTCGGCTTGGCCCGTAAAGCTGTACACGGTCGTCAGGTTGTTGGCCGTGTCGAGCTTGAACACGGTTCCGTAACCCGGTGCACCGCCGAGCGTAGTGGTGCCGTACAGATTACCGTGTGAGTCCCGCACCAAGCCGGCCACTGGCGTAGCGCCATCCGGACCAGTAAACGTGTGCAGGACGGTCTCCGTCTGGGTTGAGGTATTGTACTGAAACACCACGCCGTTGCCAAGACCAAACATGCCGGTGCCGCCGCCCGAAGCGGTGCCGTATAGATTGTTTCCGCCGTCTCCAACCAAACTGCCCGTGGGTTCTGCGCCGTCGGTGCCGCCGGTGAAGGTGTAGAGGGGCGTCGTCCCGGTAACCTCGAAGATGGTCCCGCCGCTTAAACCGGCTCCCCCTCCGGTGGTGGTGCCGTATAGCTTGCCCCCTTGCAGGTGCAGTCCGCCTCGGGGAACCGCGCCGGCCGGCGGGAAGCTTTGTCCAGTCTTATAGGTGAGGTTGGCCAGGATTTCGAACACGGTGCCATATCCCGCCGTGCTGCCTCCCGAATAAGTAGTCCCAAAGAGGTTGCCGAACGGATCGAAGATGAGTGTGCCGGCAGGGCCGCACCCCTGAGCGGTTGGTCCGGTGAAACTGTGCAACAGGCTAAAGACGCCCGCGGGGGTCAGCTTGAAAGCCGTGCCACAACCGTGCGCGCCGCCTCTGTACGTGACACCGTAAAAGTTGTTTGCAGAATCCTGCACCAAACCGGCAAGGGGATCGGCTCCGTCGGGCGCACCCGCGAAGGAGTGCAAGGTGCTTTCTGTTCTGGGGGTGACGTCGTATTGGTAAACGGCTCCGTTACCGTGTGCCCCGCCGCTGCTGGCGGTGCCGTAGACACTGCCGTTGTACAAAACGGGTGTGGCTAGAGGTGTTCCGCCATCGGCTCCGCCGGTAAAGGTATGGAGCACTGTAAAGGTCTGCCCGTACGCCGCGGGTAATGCCAATAACACCAGTACCAGGATAGGTGCGGAAGCGAAAGCTATTCGTATAACCTTGTTCGATATCAAATTTCGCATCGTCTCTCCCAACTTGGCTGCTCGGCTCTCCCTGATGGCTAAACCCTTGGCAATGTGCAGGGAACCACAACCACAGCTTGTGTCATTCTGCACCTCACAGGCCCCCGAGTCAATAGGAAACGCGCATAAATTCCGCAGTCCGTTTAGGTACTATTACTTACAGAACTATCGTACCTGACTTGGTTCGAAATGGAAATCGTAATACACTCACATAATCACTTCGTCGTGAGGCGTCCAGTTGGCTTGGGGTGCCGAATGGTTCCGGCGAATATAGAGGACACCATGGACTTAGCTAAAGCGCTTGCTGAGTTGCGGTCGCAGAGGGACGACATCGATCAAGCGATTTCGAGTTTGGAGCGGCTCGCCAGCGGCCGTCCGCGGGGCCGAGGCAGGCCTCCCGGCCGGAAGAATGAGCGCGCTAAGAAATCTGCTTCGGTAATGAGCAACGGCATGCCCGGGCGGCCTAAAACGGCACCTGATTGAGCTTCGACCGCGCTGAACGAAGGCAACGGCCGGTGTCTTGGCGCTACGCGCTATAATTGCACTGGAATGGATGTCTACGAGGAGATCCTCCGGCTGCGCAAACTTGGGCAGAAATGCGCCATCGCCACCATCGTTCAGGTGCGCGGATCCATCCCCAGTTACGAGAGTGCGAAACTGCTGGTGCGCGAAGACGGCTCCATGATCGGGACCATTGGCGGCGGATGCGTGGAAGCCGAGGTGTGGAACGCCGCCCGCGAAGTCATCGAGAAGGAGCAGCCTCGCCACCTCAGCTTTAACCTGGGCCAGGATGCCGCTTATGATAACGGCCTCATTTGCGGCGGCCAGTTGGATATCTTCGTGGAGCCCGTCTTACCCGTTCCGGGCGCCTTCATATTCGGCGCCGGACACATTTCGAAGAGCATTTCCAAGGTGGCCACACTGGCCGGGTTTGCGGCCAATATCATCGACAACCGGGAAAATTTCGCCAACCGCGAACGTTTTCCCGAAGCCGCTGAAATCTATGCGGAAGAGTACGAAGAGGTCTTCGGCCGGCTGCCCGTGAATGAAACCAGCTACATAATTATCGTGACGCGCGGCCACCGCGACGATATGCGCGTGCTGCGCTGGGCGGTCACGACCAACGCACGCTATATCGCCATGATCGGCAGCAAGCGCAAAGTGATCAGCGTGGTCAAGGAACTCCGGGCGGAAGGCATCCCGCTCGAGAGCTTCGAGCGTGTGTCCGCGCCCATGGGGCTCGAAATCGGCGCCGTCGCACCCGAGGAAATCGCGGTGTCGGTGGTGGCCGAGATGATCGCGGTGCGGCGCAATGCGGATTCCGGCTGGCGGGCGCTCTCGAAATCAATTTTCGCCGGCGAGCCTGCGCGGGCGTTGTTGCCGCAGTGACCTGCGGCCTCATCCTGGCGGCCGGCGAATCGCGGCGCATGGGATCGCCCAAAGCGCTGCTGGATTATCGGGGAGAGACTTTTCTGGACCGGCTGATCGGCCTGTTCGCGCGGCGTTGCTCGCCGGTGATTGTAGTTCTGGGCGCGCAGCAAGAAACTGTGCGGGCGGCATTGCGCCGGGCCGGCCAGGCGGTCCTTGTGGAGAATCCGGATTTCCGGCTGGGCCAGCTTTCGTCGATGCAATGCGGCTTGCGCGCCGTGCCAACCGATGCTGACGGAGTGCTTTTCACGCTGGTGGATCACCCTTCGGTGGCGTGCGCAACGATTGACGCGCTGGTCGATCCCGCGCCCGGCTGCGGTGTGCGGCCTCTGCTGCGCGTCCCTACATATGGTGGACGGCACGGGCATCCCATCTGGATTTCAAGTTCCCTGATACCGGAGTTTCTGGCTCTGCCGGCCGCGTCTTCGGCGAAAGCGGTGGTGCGCGCACATCAGCGCGAAACATGCTATATCGGCGTGGACGATCCGGGCATTATGACGGACGTGGATGATCCGGCGGCATACTGGAGCCTGCTGGCGCGGAGCGGCGCATGAAGCTGGCGGCCAAGCGCGCGGCGAAGTGGCTGGCGATCGCCGCGGCCGTGCTATTCGCGGCCGGCATCGCCGCACCTTACTTGACTGTAAACCAGTTCGCGCCCCGCATCCGCACGGCTCTGGAAGGCGGTTTGGGGCGTAGGGTAGATTTCGGAGCCGTCCACTTCAGCCTGTTCGCCGGGCCGGGATTCTCGGTCGATAACGTGATCATCCACGAGAATCCGGCCATCGGCATCGAGCCCATCGCTTATGTGGGTTCGCTCGAAGCCGTACCGCGCCTGGCGTCGATCTTCGGCGGCCGGCTGGAATTCGCGTCCATACGGCTGGACGATGCCAGTATCAACGTGGCCAAGACCGGCGCACCTTCCGAACCGGGACGTTGGAATTTCGAGCCGCTGCTGAGCCGCTCCGTGATCCGCGCGATTCCGGAATTGCACGTCCGCACCGGCCGGATTAATTTCAAGTTCGGCGACACGAAATCGGTCTTTTATCTGACCAACACAGACCTGGATATTGCGCCGCCATCGCATGGGGCAGCCACTTGGAACCTGGAATTCACGGGTGAACCGGCACGCACGGATAAACCGGCGCGGGGCCTCGGCGAATTCATCGCGCGGGGACGGTGGAACCAGACGGGCGCCGGGCGCCTGGATCTGGATGTGCGCCTGGAGAAGAGCGCGATCAGCGAAATCGTGGCGTTGCTGCACGGCTTCGACGCGGGCATCCATGGCACGGTTTCCGCGCGCATGCATCTGGCGGGTCAGCTCGACGATATTCGAATTTCGGGCCGCATGGATGTGGAAGACGTCCACCGTTGGGATCGCATGCCGCCTTACGGGCAGAGCTGGCCGTTGCGGCTGGCGGGGAGGCTCAATCTGCCGGCCCAGACTGTGGAAATGGAGTCGACCACAGCGGGCGGCGAAACCCTGCCGCTGGCCGTGCGCTTCCGGTGTTCCGATTATCTTTCTCAGCCGCATTGGGGCGTAGCGCTCAATTGGAATCGATTTCCGGCCGGTCCGGTGCTCGACCTGGCGCGGCATTTGGGAGCCGATCTGCCTCCCAAAATCAGTGTGTCCGGAACGCTCGACGGGGTGCTGGGCTATGAGGCGCAGGGCAGCCTGCAAGGCCAACTGGATTTCCACGGTGCTTCCGTCGCGACGCTAGGCTCGCCGCCCATTCGTTCAGCCGAGGCGCTCCTGATCTTTGGCGGCGGACACGCCCGGCTGGCGCCGGCGGAGGTGCGCACTGCGCTGGATGAGACAGCGCAACTGGAAGGCGACTACGCCTGGAAAGAGCAGGCGCTCGACCTGACCATCACTACAGGCGCCATGCAGGTGGCCTCGCTGCGCGCGCAGGCCGCCCTGGCCGCCATTCCGTGGCTGGAACAAATCTCGGGCGGGAGTTGGAAAGGCCAGCTTCGATATCAGATTGCCGCGCCGTCGGCCACACCGGCGGCGTTGGCGAAGAACGGCTGGACCGGCGATATCGATCTGCAGGACGCCCAGTTTCCATTGCCGGGATTAGCCGAGCCCGTGATGGTGGCGACCGCCGCGGCGCACATCGATGGTGCGCGGGTGGCGCTCGACCACATGCGTGCGCATGCCGGCAAAGTGGTGATGCAGGGCGACTACCGCTACGAGCCCCAAATGGTCCGCCCGCATCGCCTGAGGCTGCGGATTGCGGAAGCGGATGCGGCCGAGTTGGAACGTTTGCTGATGCCCGCCTTGCGCCATAATCGCGGATTGATCGCGCGCGCGCTGAGCCTGGGGCGCGCGTCCCTGCCGGACTGGCTGGCCAACTGCCACGTGGACGCAGCTCTGCAGATTGGCACGCTGCATCTGGCTGGTATGGATGTGCACGAGTTGCAGACGCACCTGCTTTGGGACGTGACCAAAGCCGAGTTTTCAGATATACACGCTGGCCTGGATGGCGGCCGCGTCACTGGGATTCTCTTGGTCAACCTGCGCGGCAACCGCCCTAACTACAGGCTGCAGGCGCAGGCGAAAGGCGTCGATTGGAAGTCCGGCAAAGTGGATGCCAATACGGTTTTGGAATCGAGCGGCACGGGGGTGGAATTATTGGCGCGCCTGCACTCGAGCGGCGCATTTGTGGCGCGCGGCCTCGATGTGGATGCGCTGCCGGATCTGGAAAGCGTGTCGGGAGCCTATGACCTGGTGTGGTCTCAAGTAGCCCCTGTGCTGCGTTTCACCGAGTTGCAGCTCGTAGCCGGCGATGAAACTTACATCGGCCAAGGCGCCACCCAGACCGATGGCCGGCTGCTGTTTCAACTTACCAGCGGAACTAAGGAGATGCAGGTAAGCGGCACGCTGGCAGAGCTGCGAGTCGATCAGCCGGTATCGCGGTAAGCAGGGGATCGTGGCCTTCAAGAAGTATTGACGAGTGACCCTGGGTTCGGGTAAAGTCCGGGAATGCACATGCCGCGCTCCGCGTCGCTCGTCCCGCTCGCTCTGTTCCTCGCGCCTCTCGCCGCAGCGCAATCGCAATATTGGCTTGCGCCAACTATTGGCCTTTCCGCCCGCCCGGCGTATTGCGATTCCCAGCCAGGCTATACCTGTAATGCGAGCGTCTTTGTAAGCTGGCAACTCCCCCAGGGCGTCACCTGCGGCAGCGGCTGCCATATCGAGTACTGTCTTACCGAAGATGGCGCCACGGACAACCAAGGCATATTGACGGCGTGCAACCAGCAGATGCTATGGAGCCACACCAGTTCGCCCTACACGCTGGGAGCCGTCAATACCGTCAACACCGTTTACGGCGAGTTCCGCACCGTGCAGGGGGGGAGCGCAGCCCAGCCTGCCCGGCATAGCCGAAATCACCTTCATCGCCACGGCTCTCGTGGCTAACCTGAACTCGCCGGCGGGGATACTGGACCCATCAACCGGCGACCTCCTCCAGCCGCTCGTGATCAACTCGGGCAACGCGCAGTGGATCACGTACTCGGGCTGGAGCACAGTGGACCCGCCCGCGGCTGTAAGTTTCAGCATCCAAGGCTGCACGGCCGATCCGTGCACCACTACCCCGCTGAAAACCGGGCTGGGCACTTCCAGCTACATGTGGGAGTGGCCGGCCTCTGCGCCGCCGTCGTTCAGCTTCATCCAGGTCACCGCTACGGACGACGCGGGCAACCAAGGCGAGAGCTTGGCGCCAAGTACGCCGAGCGTCTTCAGTTTCTTCGATTCGAACGCCGCGCCGAACCCCCCGCTCACTTGCAGCCCGTCCGGCGGCTCCGGATACGTGGCCTGCACGCCCCTGGGCGGCGACGACGACATTCCCACTGACCCACCTAGCGCGACAACCGATCAGTCCTGCCAGACCATAGAAGGCCAACACTACACAGTTGCCTTCTCCGGCTATTCCGATCCCAGCATGCGGGCTGACCGTCTCATCAGTTCGCCGTCGAACCCGTACGGCACGAACCTGTGGATGCTGTACTCCTACCCCTGGCTCCAGTACATTTCTAACCCCTGCACATACACTCCTGTTGTGGAGATCCACCTGGCGGAGAGCAACGTCTCGACCGGACCCGGCGGCAACAGTTGGTCGGCCTGGTGTCCGGACTCGCCGTGCTCGAATGGCACGCCCATATTTCCGTCCGAGACCTTCACCAACGGCTGCGGTGGTATCGCTACCAACACGTGTTACTCCGCGCACGAGGTTGCGAACTTTTGGCCATATGTCAGCGGCGAAACCGAAACTTGGTATGCCGTCCACCTGATGTATTTCCTCCCGCCGGCGGGCCGGGCATTTACCCGCATCTCCGATGGATGCCTCGTAACCAGCGTCGCCACCGGATCGCCGACGGCCTTGGGCTGGTCGAGTGGTGGGCCATCGGACTGCAGCAACCCGAACGCTTTTCCATCGAATAACTACCTCCTGTCTTTCCAAACGCTGGACGGAGCCATCGTGGGCCACCCCCCCTTTTCAGGACGGCACGTGTACGAGCTGGGGCGAGCCCGCGATCATGGTAAGCGGCGGCACGCTGTACTTGGCTGCCTCGTGCTTTAACGCGAACTTCCTCAGCCTCGGCTATTACGTCTTTACCTGCAGCCTGGAGGGCTTTTCGAATTCGGCATGGGGCTATTATTCGGGTCCGTTCCTGTACTCCAGCCTGCCCACGGGCTCCTATTCCTCCAATCCTGGGCAGACCGTAAACTCCCTCACCGAGTTGGACTGGGCCGTGCGCGCGGACAATAGCATAGTGGCCGTGGTGACACCCGCGTTCGTCCCGAATGGCGGCCAGGGCACTCAGTTTCAGTACGGGTGTGCCGTCGTGAGCTTCGACCTCCTCAACGGGTTTGTCGGAAGCACCCTGGTAGCAACACTGAGTGACGTAGACGGCTCGTCGGGCACCTATGAACAGGAGGGCGCCAACGGCTGCACCTACGACCCGATGTCTAACACGGGGATCGTAATCGTTCGGCATCTCCTGAACACAGACCTCACCAGCCCCGGCAGTCCAGAGCAATACCAAATCTACTCGCTGCTGGACACGGGCGTCATTCCGTAGAGGAGACCAAAAAAATGGACGTGCCCTATGTTGCCTCAGTTGCCGCCGCTCTTATGATCTCGGTGATCGCTCCCCGGGCCACCGGGCAGACGCGCTTCGCCACATTGTACGCCTTTACCGACGGATACCCCGCCGGGCTTACCGTGGCCCGCGGGGCGCTCTATGGCGCCTTCGAGGGGATCGCACCAACCGGTGCAAACTGTGGGACCGTATTCGAGCTCAGTCCGCCCGCGGTCGCCGGCGGGGCATGGGCTGAGACGGTGCTGCACAGTTTCGCGGGCACGCCGGATGCGTGCGACCCGCTCTTCCCTCCCGTGGTCGGGCCGGGAGGCACGGTTTACGGCGTGACGTACGAGGGCGGTGCGGACCAGGGCGGGGCGTTATACGAGTTGATCCCTCCGGCCTCACCGGATGGAGACTGGTCTGAGAGCCTGCCCTACAGCTTCGGCGAAACCACCGACGGCGGGTACGACGAAAGCGCGCTAGTCCCCCGCTCGGACGGCTCCTTCTATCTCCTCACATCGAGTGGAACGAACGGGTACGGCGCGCTATTCCAACTGCGGCCGCCCACGGCGGCCGGGGGAGCCTGGACGGGGACTGTCCTCTACAGCTTCCCGGTAGGGCAACCCGTGGGCACTCTGATTGCCGGCCCTGACGGCAGTTTTTACGGCACTAGCTTCTTCAACCTTCCCGGACCGGGGCTGATCTTTCGACTTAGTCCCCCTACGACACCCGGTGGGGCCTGGACCGAGAGCGAAGTTTACAATCTTGTCCGCCCTTACCAGCAGGGGAGTACCCTCAACTCCCTGGTTCTCGCCAGTGACGGAACCATTTATGGCACCACCTACGGCGACAGTATGTATGCCGGCGGCATATCCGTAGTCTTCCAACTTACTCCGCCGTCGTCCCCGGGCGGCGAGTGGACTTATACCAAGTTGCGGGAATTCGAGCGGGGCAATCTCTGCCAGCCACTGATCCTGCGCAACGGAAATCTTTACGGTGCAGTCGCCACCAGTCAGGGCGGCGCGGTCTTCGAGATGCAGCCGCCGTCCAGCCCCGGCGGAGCCTGGACCACAACCTATCTCCACGCATTCACGGATGGCCAGGTGCCCGGCGCGGCGCTGGTCGGCGGCGCATTCGTCATGGACGAGCATGGAACCATCTTCGGCGCGACGCAGAATGTCTACGCCCAGCCGCCCAACGGCACGGTTTATGCGATCTCGCCGGAGTAACGTCGGCGCGGGTCACTCCCTCCACGCGCGCAACAGCTTCTCGTAGGTGACCGCCAAATCTTCGGGCAACACCCGGGTCTCGCCCACCGACGTCATGAAATTGGCATCCGCCACCCAGCGCGGCAGCACGTGCATATGGACGTGTCCGGCGACCCCGGCGCCCGCGGCCCTGCCGATATTGATTCCCATGTTGAGGCCGTCGGGATGGTAGTTGGCGCGCAGGTGGATCTCCGCCTGGCGCACCAGCAGGATCATCTCCTGCAGCGTGGCCTCCGCGACTGCCGCGAGCGCCGGTGCGTGTTCATAAGGCACCACCATCAGATGGCCCGAGGTATACGGAAACCGGTTCAGGATGACAAAATTGAGACGGCCGCGGTGGATGATGAGGTTGTCACGATCGCGATGCTGCGCGGGCAAATCGCAAAAGATGCAGCCGGCGGCCTGCTCCGCCGTGGTCACGTACTGATAGCGCCACGGACTCCAGAGATAATCCATACCGCCGCTACAGCGTAGGCGCCGGTTCGCTTGGGGCCGATTCGGCGGCGGGCGCCGTGACGGAACTGTTCACCACGTCTTTCAGTTCTTTGCTCGGCTTGAAGTAGGGGATTTTCTTGGCCGGCACTTCCACGCGCGCGCCGGTTTTCGGATTGCGTCCGATGCGCGGCTGGCGCTGCCGGGTGCGGAAGCTGCCGAAGCCGCGAATTTCGATCTTGTCGCCGGTGCGCAGGGAACGCACGATGCTGTCAAAAATGGCCTCTACGATGACTTCGGATTCTTTCCGGGTCATCTCGACCACGCGCGAGACCTCTTCAATCAGATCGGCCTTGGTCATGTACTCTTCTCCTTGTGCTCTCAAGCCGTTACAGCAGTATCTCTTGAACGGACGATTTTTGCAAGCTTCCAAACACTCGCGCAAAACGGGGCGCCTCGCGCCGCCTTGATCTGCGGAGTTCTTATCCTATACGGCGGCGCGAAACTACACGCCCCTTTGCGCTATTCGGCGCCGCCGCGATTCTTCAAGCTCAGCACTTCTTCAATGGTAGCAGCGCCGGCGGCTGCCTGCCGCTGATAATCAGCCAGGCGGCCCTTCTCCTCGTCGTGGGCCACCGCTTTGAGGCTCAACCCGATTTTCTTTTCCGCCTCGCTCATCTTGATAATCTTGAAATCATATTCCTGGCCCACTGCCAGGGGCGGCTCCGCTGAGCGTCTCCCGGAGTAGCCCGGAACTTCTGAAAAGTGGCAAAGCCCTTCGACGTTCTCCGCCAGTTCCACAAACGCCCCAAAACCCGCCAGACGCGAGACGCGGCCATGTACGATATCGCCCGGCTGATGGCCTTGCATGTAGGTTTCCCAGGCATCCGGCTGGAGCTGTTTGATACCCAATGACAACCGGTGGCTCTTAGCGTCGATATTCAGAATCACGGCCTGCACGAGCTGGCCCTTCTTCAGGATTTCCGAGGGATGCTTGACGCGCTTGGTCCACGAGAGATCCGAAACATGCACGAGCCCGTCGATGCCCTCCTCGATCTCGATGAAGGCGCCGAAATCGGTCATGTTGCGCACCCGGCCTTCGACCACGGAACCGATACTGTAGCGGCTGTCGATGGTGGTCCAGGGATTCGCTTCGAGCTGTTTGAGTCCCAATGAAATGCGCCGGTCGCGCGGGTTCACTTCCAGCACGACGGCCTCCACCTGATCGCCGACATGCACTACTTTCGACGGGTGCTTCATGCGCCGCGACCAGGTCATTTCGGTGATATGGATGAGCCCTTCCACGCCGGACTCCAGTTCCACGAACGCCCCGTAATCCGTGACATTCACCACCTGCCCCATCACGCGGCCGTCTATCGGGTAGCGCGCGGCCACCGTTTCCCATGGATCGGGCGCCAGTTGCCGGAGGCCGAGCGAGACGCGCTCCTTGGCGCGGTCGAATTTGAGCACCTTGGCGGTGACGGTGTCGCCCACGTGCACGATCTCGGACGGATGCGCCACGCGGCCGTAGGACATGTCCGTGACGTGCAGCAAACCGTCGAGGCCGCCTAAATCGACGAACGCTCCATAGTCGGTCAGATTTTTCACGACGCCCGTCACGATGGCGCCTTCCGACAACTGGTCGAGAGTGGCAGTCTTGCGCTGGTTGACCTCCTGTTCGACGGCCAGCTTGCGCGAAACCACTACATTGCCGCGGCGTCGGTTTACTTTGATGATCTTGACCGGGACATCCTGGCCGATGAACGAATCGAGGTGATGCACGGGACGCGGGTCGACCTGCGAACCGGGCATAAAGGCTTCAATACCCACGTCCACCGAAAGGCCGCCCTTGACTCTGCCCAGGACATGGCCCAGGATCACCAGTTGATCCGCGAAGGCTTTTTCCAGGTTGTCCCACACGCGCACGCGCGCGGCCTTGGCATGTGAAAGCAGCACGTAACCTTCGGGCTGCTCGCCATGGTCGATCATCACATCGATGATGTCGCCGGTTTGTACAGTTAATTCTCCGCCAGGGCCGCGAAACTGGTCGATCGGTACGAGCCCTTCCGACTTGTACCCGAAATCGACGATCACGTCGCTGGCGGTGACCTTGAGAACGGTGCCTTCGAGAAGCGCACCTTCAGCGGGAGCCAGATGGGTATACTCGTCGAGCAAAGACTGGTAGCTTTCGCTATCCGGCTGGACCAATTCGTCCGCCTGCTCTTTGCCTTGATCGACGGCCATTACCACGCCTCCGCGGGACAACTCTATTAGCCGATTGCCGGGGACTTACGAACGCGAGACATGATACAAGCGAGGAAGTAATGCGATCTCAATGAATTCCAGAGATTTACATCGAAACCGGCCCGCCTGATTCACCAGCAAGGCTCTGACAGATCAATATCTTAGCAAATACGTGGCGGGAAGTCACGCCGGAATGGGAGCGGCCCGAGAACTCCGCGGCATTCGGCGCACTGTACATGCGGAGTCCTTTGCCGTGGAGATTGGAAGAACGGGTTCTCGGGAGGAGCATTTGGGCTTCGATCGGGAAAGCCCGGGGACCGCCCGGGCCTTCCTGTCAAAGCGGAAAGGAGGATCAACTCAATGATCAAATTGCTAGTTGAGCTGCCGCTGATCGGCAAGTTCACGGTAATTACCGTTTGGCACCGTAAGGGCCAGCGGTAATCGCCGAGCGGGGTCGGGCCTCGTAAACCCGATCCCGCTACTAGCATACTCCAAATGTCCTCGAATTCAAATCCCCCCTTTTGTGCGCCGCAAAGCGCTTCGATCAGGAGGGCCCGGCTGGTGTGGCCCGGGCCTTCCGATCGAAGTGGGAAGGAGGAACAACAACATGATCGAGTTTGCTGTCAAGACTGCCGTGTTCGGCAACCACGTTAGTAGCATAGTCCAGCCTGCGGCCATTTTAAAGTGCCTTCGTACTACGATGCGTACCGGCTTGTGTACCATTACTCGATGCGGGAGGGTTCCGGCTGCGTGCGCCAGGCAAACTGTTATTAAGATCGTTATTTACGATTTTATGATGGACGCAGCCGGGGACAAAACGGCGGGTACAGGCGGGGCCTGAAAGCCGAAAGGACATCAGTCCCCGCGCTGTCTGTCGCCCACCAGACCTATGAGGCGATCTGGATTTGGCGGCTTTGCCGCTTATTATTGGGGATGGGAACGCGGACCTGCAGTAAGCCTTCTTTGAACTCGGCCTTTGCCTTGTCTGTTTCCGCGCCTTGCGGCAACGGAATCATACGGTAAAAATGGCCATAGCTGCGTTCTGACCGCCTGAATTCGCCCTGCGTTTCCTCATGCTGCTGCCGTCTTTCGCCTTCGATGATCAGGCCATCGTCGGTCGATTCGACTTTGACATCTTCCTTCTTCATGCCGGGTAGTTCGGCGGTAACTTCTAAATTGCCGTCGTGCTCCCGGACCTCCACTGCCGGGGACCATAGCCCCGCTTCACCGAAGTTTCGCGAGAGACCGAAGGTACTCGCAAAAGCCCGGTCCATCTCGTCGGAGAGGCGCCGCATTAATGAGAATGGACCGAAGTTACTGTAAGCGTTGAAGCCTTCCCGCGACGGATAGCTTTCCTGCCGCCGCGTAAGGTTACGTTCTGATTCAGGGGATCGGCTCTGAGCCGCTGTTGCTGCCATTTGGCTTGTCTCCTATAACTTCATTCTGCGCGCAGCGGAGCGCGGCATTCAAGACGCGAATGGCATTCCAATGTGATGGGAGGCACTCAGTCTTTATTTGCTTGCATCAAGGGACGTGGAGCGACAAACTGCGCGCGGTGTGCTCTCCATTCGTCCGCGGTGATCTCCCAGACTTCGGTGCACAGCCGGCCTGAAACATAATCGTCTTCCCGTGTTTCGACCAGACGCATGCCCTGCCGCTCAGAAATGCGACGCGACGCCGCATTCACCGCCGCCTTGGGAATGCGCAGCATGGGAAAGCCCAGCGTGTCGAACCAGTAATCCGTCACCACGCCGCTCGCCTCGCTCATCAATCCCTGCCCATGCCATGGCACTCCCAACCAGAATCCGCGGTTGATCTCGGCGCTCTTCATCAGGCTGATGCAACCGATCAGGCGATGCGGATCGTTCTTCAGGCGCAGCGTCCAATGCCACGCCTCACCGCGCGCGGCCTGCGGCAGTGCCACATCGCGATAATAAGCCAGCACTCCATCGGGCGGAAACGGCCAAGGCACTTTGCTTGTCAGATAGCGGACCACGTCCCACTGCGGAAACAGCGACTGCGCCTGCTCCGCGTCGGCCAATTCCAACGGGCGCAGCCAGAGCCGCGGCGTCTCTAATAGCGGCGTCACGACGCGGCCTTCACCTGCGCGGCCAGCCGCTTGGGCGCCACCAGTTGGTAACTGCACGCAACTAATTCCGACACTTCCTCCCAGTCCGGATCGCCCACATCCAGGCGCAGCGCCACCCAGCCGTTGTGCGCCATATAAGCGGGCAGATAGAAGCGGGCTGGCTGCGCCGCGGACAGCGCGTGGTTGTCGCCCGGCAGCACTTTGCAACTGACCGACACGATGCCATCGCCGTGATGGTCGTCGAGGAACCAACAGAAGGTTTTCTTTCCGACCATGAAGCCCGCATGCCGCCCCTGGCAACATCTGGTGGCCTCCGGCAGCGCCAGGCAGATTTTCGTGAGCCGGGTCAATCGCCGGTCTTCTTTGGCGGATTTCGCCATGCGGTCACCCTCCGAAGCAGTATAGCTTGCCATCCTGCGAGCCGATCACGATGCGGCCCGCGGCGATCGCCGGCGAGGCGGATAATGGTGCGCCGGCCTCGAATTCCCAGAGTTTCTTTCCGGTGGCTAGATCCAGCACGTAGAGCCGCCCGTCGTTCGATCCTACGTAGACGCGCGCGCCTGCAATGGCCGGCGACGAATCCACGCGCGCACGAGTGGCAAACGTCCAAGCCGCTTTGCCGGTTTTGGCGTTAAGACAGTGCACGACTTTGTCGCGCCCGCCGACCACCACGCGATCGCCCGCGACCGCCGCGGATGAATAGAACGGAAACTGGCGCGTCGGATTTTCATAACGCCATGCGATCCGTTTGCGGTTCAAGTCGGCGCCCACCACGTCGTTGTTAAATGTGCCGAAATAGGCCCATTGGCCCGACATCGCGGGCGATGCGCCGGTATATCCGCCGGAATCGAAGTGAAACATCTCCCTTGCCGTCGGCGATGCGCAGCCCACGGAAAATCTCGTCGCAACCGGCGATGTACACCAGGCCGCCAGCGATCGCCGGAGTGGCGTGCACGTAGCTGCTGGTGGTGAATTTCCACAGCACCTTGCCGTCCTTTACGGAAAGGCAGTAGAGATTGCCATCGTACGAGCCAATGAATAACCGATCGCCTGAAACCACCGGCGAAGAGCGGATTTCGCTCGAAGTTTTGAAGGTCCAGAGCGCCTTCCCGTCCGCCACACGCACCGCGTGCAGAGTGCCGGCGATATCGCCCACGTAGACGACACCTTCGTGCGACCAACGGCGACGATTCGTCGATACCATCCTGCGCGTGATATTTCCAGCGCAGCTTGCCGGTGGCGAGGTCGATGCGCCAGCAGGTCGGCGGACTCCACGCCCACATAAACTGCGCCATCGACGATGGCGGCCGACGATTGAATCCCGTCGCCGGCCTCGTAGGTCCACAGCAGCTTCAGCGTGTCGGGCACCGTGCTGGCGGCCACGCCGGTCAGTTGTGGATTGCCGCGGAATTGCGGCCAATCGTCGGCGGCAGTGCAGGCATCCGGCCAGGAGGAGGCTGGCAAACGCTGCCAATTTGCGCATGGCTACTTCGCCTTCTCGATGCGGTACAGCTTCGACGCTGTGCGCACGATCAGGCTCGACCGGTAAACGGCGGGCGTAGCCAGACACATCTCGTCCAGCGGGTTCTTTCCGAGCACCTTGAACTCAGGCCCGGCTTGAATCACATAGGTGTCGCCGTCTTCGCTGAGCGCGAAGATCCTGCCGTTGTACGCCCAGGGCGACGCAGTGAACGCCGCGCCCTGCCGCATTGATGCGCTGCTTGCCGTAGATCTCCTTGCCGGTGCGCGCGTCGCGGCAGGTGAGGAAGCCGAAGTCCATCAGCGTGTAATAGTAATCGCCGTAAACCAGCGGCGACGGATTGTAAGGACCGCCCTGCCGCTGATACCACGCCACGAATTCGTTGCTGGTCTCGTCGCCCTTCAGGCTGATGTCGCCGGAGGCGCCCGGCCGCACGGCGTATACCGGCCGCACCTGGTCGCCCACGTAGCCGGAGGTGACATACAGCAGATCGAATTTCGCGAACGGCGTGGGAATGGCGATCGACGACATGCCGCCCAGTTCCCAAAGCAGCTTGCCGTCCAGATCGTAGGCGCGCACGCGCCGCGTGCCGGCCGTCACGATTTCGGTGCGCTTGCCGTTCTCCCATACGAACGGCGTGGCCCAGTTGCTGCCTTCGTCGCGCGCCACGCGCCAGATCTGTTTGCCGGTCTTGGCGTCCAGCGCTTCCAGGAAGGATTGCTCGTCGTTGTCGTTGACGATGTAGAGACGACCCTGATGCAGCACGGGCGATGACGCCGCGCCCCAGCCGAATCGCATGCGGAACGGTCCGAGCGGTTGCGACCAGAGCAGCTTGCCGTCGCGGTCGAGGCAGAATACGCCCACGCTGCCGAAGTAGGCGTAGACGCGCTCGCCGTCGGTCACCGGCGTCTCGGAAGCGTAGCTGTTCTTCAGATGGCGCGCGCGGCGCATTGCCACGATGCACTTCGCGCTCCCAGAGCGAGCTTGCCGGTTTTCCAGTCGACGCAGTAGACCATCCAGCGATGCTCGTCGGGCGGCGCCGCTTCGCGATTGCCGCCGAAGTAAAGGCCTTTCTTGGGCGGCTCTTCGGGTTGCGCGGCGATCACCGAGGTGAGGAAAATGCGGTCGCCCGCTACCACGGGTGACGACCAGCCGCGGCCGGGGATGTCCAGCTTCCAGGCCACGTTCGTGGTGGTGCTCCAGCTTTCGGGCAGGGCGGCGTCTTCGGCAGCCACGCCCGCGTCAGGGCCGCGGAACTGAGTCCAGCCGTCTGCGGCCAGTGCTGCGCAGGTGATCGAAGACAACAGAAGCAACCAAAATGGTCCGGTACGGCGGGGCTGAAGCCCCGCGCCGGCTAAAGTCCGCCCTCCCATTTTCACTTTTTTACGTTGTAGCAAAACAGATTGTCCTGATCGCGCAGATAGAGCTTTCCATTCGCTATCACCGGCTGGCTCCACGTCGGATAGCCGCCTTTCGGAATCTCGAAACGCGAGATCTCGTGGTAGCCGGACGGGGTGGCCTCCACCAGCCCTACGACGCCGTCCTCGCCCAGCGCGTACAAATGTTTGTCTGCGTAAATCAGCGAGCCTTTGCCCACGCTGCGGTCGCGCCACGCCACCTCGCCGGTCTCGAATTTCATGGCCGTCAGGATGCTGGTGGAGAATCCGTACAGGTAATCGCCTACCAGCACGGAAGTGCTGTAATGATTCTGCATATTGCGATTGAAGTACACCTCGGCCGCGTCGCCGCTCGCCGACCTTCAGCAGCACGCATCCGGTGCCATAGTCCGATGAAAGGAAAATCTCGCCGCCATGGACGATCGGGTGTGGCGATGTTGGCCGTGCCATTGGCCACGTGCTCGTACCGCCATTGCAGATTGCCGCTCGCCAGGTCCAGCCCCATGGCCGCATCGGCCGTAAAGACCACCACGCGGCGGGCGCCACCGGCATCATAAATCATCGGCGACGAATAGGCGGCCGAATCGCTTTGCGACTGCCACAGCGGCTTGCCATTCATTTTGTCGAGCGCCACCACGGCCGCGCCGCGCCCGCCCGGTGTGACGATGAGGCGGTTGCCATCGACCAGGGGCGATTCGCTGATACCCCAGTGCGGCACCTGGCCGTGGAAACGATCGACGATGTTGTAGCCCCAAATGGTTTTGCCCGTAGCCACCTCCAGGCACACCAGCATGCCATCGGCCGCTAGTGCGTAGAGCCGGTCGCCATCCGTTGTGGGCGTGCTACGCGGCCCATGCCCGCGCGACTCATTGAACGGGATACCCGTGTGGCGCGCCACAACTGTTTGCCGGTGGCGGCGTCGAACGCCAGGACGTACTCCTCATCGCCCTGCTGCCCTTGAATGAACAGGCGTCCGCCGGCGATGGCGGGAGACGAGTAGCCTTCGCCCAAACCTTGGATCTTCCAGACCAGCGGCGGGCCGCCCTTAGGCCACGTGTCGAGCAGTCCGGTCTCGCTGGAAATTCCATCGCGGTTCGGCCCGCGCCACTGCGGCCAATCGGCAGCCCAGGCTAGTGCGCCTAACGAGAACCAGAGGAGAACAGCGATTCCGCGACCCGGCATGTGGAAAGGTTAGCACGCCCGGGGGCCGTTGCGCGGCCGTGCGGGAAATCTACAATGCGGAACCAGAGGTCAGATCCCCAGGTCGGGGTGCACCCCAGGCGCCGGGTCCTTGGGGACCCGTGTCCGGCCGAACCGGCGAAATGGCTTTCTGACAATATCCGGTCTCGCTCGTTCGTCTACAGCAGCAGGCGAGGGAAGTTGCGAGCCTTGAGCATATGGCATTCTACGGGGCGTCTCCTACGAGCAGGCCGCAGCTGCGCGCGCGACTGCGAACCGGAGCAGGAAATAGATTTTCCCGGCTCAGTGGCGCCTGATTTACCGTCTGGCGGGCCCTTGGAACGCTGGCGCTGTGCCGGATCCTGTGCGGCGGATTTGTGTGCCACGGCTCCAATCGGTCCAACCTCCGCCGTCGCATGTCCAATCGTTCGTAGGCCAAGCGGCCATGAAGCCATCCCGCGTCCCGAAGTATACTGCTCGCCGGGAGGTATCTAATGACGTTTCAAACCCCAGAGGCTGCCATCCGACAATGAGAGCCGCCGTCTATCGCAGATACGGGCCCCCGGACGTCGTTCGCATCGAGGACGTCGAAAAACCTATTCCCAAGGACAATGAAGTCCTGGTTCGCATCCATGCCACGACGGTATGCGCGGCGGACTGGCGGCTCAGGAAAGCCGGTCCATTCTTCATAAGATTTATGAACGGCCTCGTGAGGCCGAAGAAGATCCACATACTGGGGATGGAGTTCGCCGGAACGGTCGAGTCAGTGGGCAATGCCGTGACGCGGTTCGGCCAGGGCGACCAGGTATTTGGCGGGACCGGGTTCAAACTCGGCGCCCATGCGGAGTACGGATGCCTGCCCGAGGATGGCATGCTGGCTATAAAGCCGGTGAACATGACGCTTGAAGAAGCCGCGGCGGTCATATTCGGCGGATTCACGGCGTTGCATTTCCTGCGAAAAGCAAAGATCCAAGCCGGACAGAAAGTGCTCATTTACGGAGCGTCCGGGAGCGTCGGAATTTTCGCGGTTCAATTGGCGAAGCACTTCGGGACGCACGTCACGGGGGTGTGCAGCACCGCCAATCTGGACTTGGTGAAGTCCCTCGGTGCTGACGAGGTGGTCGACTACACCACAGAGGATTTCTCAAAAGTCGGCCGGGTTTATGACATCGTCCTCGATACGGTCGGCAAGAGTGGTTTCTCGCGCAGCCTGAAATCTCTTAAGCGCGGCGGTTTCTACGTTCGGGTGGGGGCTTCTGGAGGAGTGCCGTCGATTCTGGGAGGGATTGTTCGAGGAATGTGGGTTTCAATGACAGGCGCTGCGAAAGTGATCGGCGGAATGGCAGCCGGGACCGTTGGGGATCTGTCCTTTCTCAAGGGGCTTATCGAGGCCGGAAGGGTAAGGACAGTGATCGATAGACGATATTCGCTGGACCAGATCGCCGAAGCTGACCGGCATGCGGAGGCGGGACATAAGAAAGGACACGTTGTCGTACTTCTCGAACAGGCCGGCGTGGACGCTGGCCGCAGACCTGGAGCCCTGCCCAACGGCGCTATCAATTGACCGGCACGGGCGCGGCCTCGGCGGCCTGTTCCGCCACGCACACCGCGTGCCGCAGGATGCGCTCCAGGTGGCGGCAAATCAGCAGCAGATTTACATAGGCCGTCACGTCGCCCGGCGACGACGTCAGTTGAGTCACCTTCTCGCTGAGGGCATGACATTCGGCGCGCAGGGCCGCTTCGCGCGGCCGCGCCGAAAGCGCCAGGGTCCGGTCATCCTCACGCCAGCTCTCGATGGCGGTCAGCAGGATCTCCTGTATTTTGTCGCCCATCTCCGACTATCTGGTTCAGCATCTGAGATGGCGGCCGTCCGCGTTTGGGCGAGGCCAGGCCGATCATTTCGTAGGCGTAGTCGCCGATCAATTCCAGGTCGACGATGGCGTCCAGAGCGCCGGTGACCAGCCGGGCGTCGCGCGCTACCGGCGCCTGCAGGGTGATGAGGTTCAGGCACTGGTCGTGAATCGTCCGGTGCTGATGATCGGTTTGCGACTCGAGTTCGCTGGCTTTGGCTAACGATTCGGGATTCGGATCGACGACCGCGCGCAACGCCGCGGCGAGCAGTTCCCTGGTCGTTTCGCCCATGGCGATCAGGTTCTGACGCACGGATTCCAGTTCGCTCGAGTAACGTGTTCTCATCATCGTCTCATCATCGTCTCATCATGGGTTGCATCTCCAGCCGCGTCAGCGGGTGCGGCGCCCACAAGCTACATCGACGGGAAAACGCACGTCCAGGAAACGCTGGATCCAGCGTCCGGCACAGCGCACGCTGCGTGCATGGTTTTCGTCCGCATTGTTTTCACCTCCTTTTGGTTTGAAATAGCTCAACTGAAACGGAGCTTCGGCGGGGCTGAAGCCCCGCGCCGGCTAAAGCCCGCCCTCCAACCCTGCGCAGACTTACCGCGCCAGCATCACTACGTGATAGACCACCAGCAGGACCATCAGGATCAGGTACGCGCGCAGGCTCAGCAGCGAGAAGCGCACGCTGCGCGTCATCGACATGGGGCCGAGCGCTTCGGTATCCACTTTGGTCTCCGGCACGTCGTCCAGCGGGATGCACCACTACGAAATGGTCTTTTGATTCGTTTCAGATTCGCCATGGTTCCATTTTCGTTTCCTCCATCAAGTGGTTAGGCCCGCCTGCGGCGGACGGGAAAAGATTGGGCGCGGTCACCTGCGCCGCCAGGATCAGGGACAAAACGAACAGGACGATGATGATGGTCCAGTTCACCCAGTTATTCCAGGGCTTGTTGGCGTAACTCGCCCAGGAGTTCCTTGTCGTTCAGCAAAAGCTGCAGAAAAATGATGGCGGACGGCAGAATGACGCCGGCCAGCACCTGCACGCCGAGAATGATCAGTTGCAGCGGCGCGCGCGGGATCAGCACAATCGCCGCCGCCGCGGCCACGCAAATCAGGTAGAGCGCATAGAAGCCGCGCGCCTCGCGCCACGGCAATTGCAGGCTGTGCGGCCAGCCGCGGACTTCGCCGTAGGCCCAGGCGCTCGAAAGCGAAATCGCCGTGGTGCCCAGCACCGCCGCGTTGATCATCATCAGCAGGATGCCGATCGCGCATCAACGGCCCCGCGAACGTGCCGATATCCATGGCCATCTGCGCCGGATCGGTGAAGCGGAAGCCGTGCGTCAGCGAGGCCGCCCCGACGATCATCATGCAAGCGCGCCGCGGTGACGGTCACGCAGGCGCCCAGGAACGTGTCCAGCCGCGCCCACTTCAGGTCCGCGAAGCGCAGCCGCTTATCGGCGATGCAGCTCTGCTGGAAGAAGAGCTGCCAGGGCGCGATGGTGGTGCCCACGATGGCGATCACCAGGAACATCAGGTCCGGCGTGATTCCGCCCGCGGGCATGGATGGCAGCAGCGCGTGCCTCACGATCTGGCCGCAGCGGCGGCCCCAGCCGGAATGCGATCCAGAACCAGGCGAAATCCAGCAGGCAGAGGAATACGACCGATGCGCTCCCAGCGGCGGTAGCTGCCCGTCAGGACCAGCAGGACTCAGGCCGGCGGCCGCCAGCGGCACGCCGTAGCGCGGATCCACCCCCATCTTGCTCGAGCGCCAGATCGATGGCCGCAAACTCGGTGACCAGGGTCAGGAAGTTGACCAGTTGCAGATCGACCAGCGAGAACAGCCCCCACCATTTGCCAAATCGCTGATAGATCATGGCGGCGTGGCCTTTGCCCGTCGCGATGCCCAGCCGCACCACCATTTCCTGTATGAAGTAACAGACCGGCAATAAGAGCAGAACGATCCAGAGCAGATGAGTGCCGTATTGCGCGCCGGCCTGGCTGTAGGTGGAGACCGCGCCCGCGTCGTTATCGGCGACCATGACGATCAGGCCGGGGCCGAAGACCATCAGGAAGGTCAGCAGATCGCGCTGCCATTTGGATTTCACCACGCGCCCGCGCACCGGCATAACTTCGGTTTCGATGCCGGGCCGCGGGCATGGTCAGTGTTTTGTTCGTCATCGCCTTCCCTCCTTTCCTGCGCCGCTCTGAGCGGACACATAGCGCTTGTGGCGCCACGGGCGCAGGTAGAACCGCGCTACGCCAGCCAAACGCAGGAACGCAGACGAATACTCGCGCGACGCATCAAGCTGCCAAACAAAGCTGCGAAAGGGAGAAGGAGAAATGCGCCTCCGCCCCGCGTTTTCTCCACCGATCAACGTGGAAGGTAGCGCGGGTGAGGCGATAGAGGAGGGTGCCGCTACCGGATCACTGCCGTTTCTTCCACGATTTGCCCGTCCGTACTAGGAGGGCGATCGTCTTTAGGTTCCATATACCTTTCTGGAGGCGAGTGAAGCTGGCGGGAAATGAAAAAAGCCATTTCCCCCGGCGCAGAGAAATGGCCAACTATCGCAAAACGATCGCTGACGGATTCCCCAACGGGTCCAAGCTTCAGCACCGCGCGCCGTGAGAGATCCGAAGACCTCAGCCACATTAGGAAAACCCTTAACCCGGGAGTTCCTGGTCTACCCTGGACTGCCAGCATCTTTGGATGCTTTAGGGCAGTGGCTTGTTTGCCGCGCGGACGCCTCGCCTACCGAGGATCCATGCAATACAACTTCCAACTCCAAGTTACCGCTTATCTTGCAAAAGTGTCAACAAAAAAATAATAAAAACTTTCTCATGTCTGCGGAATTGACCGAATGAATTGGCGGATGCCTATTTCGCCTGCGCTTCGCCGCGCTCCAGTTCCGCCATGCGCTGACGGATAGCGGGGACGTCGTCGGCCTTCGGGGCGAGCCGCAAATATTTGGTGAAGTGGTCCAGCGCGCCGCGGGAGTCGCCCTTGTCGGCCAGCACCTTACCCAGCAGCGCCTCGGCGGACGGATAATCGTGGGCTTTGTCGAGCTCGATGGCCCTTCCGGCGGCCTTCTCGGCCACGTCCGCGTGCTTCAACTCGTAGTTGGCCACGGCGTCGTAGTAGTAGATACCGGGGAATTCCATGGGGTCGAGTTGGATGGCGCGCTCGCCCATAGCAGCCGCGTCCTCCATCCGTTTTCCGGCAACCGCCAGGCGGATCAACTGCAGGTAGGGGCGTATGTATTTGGGATCGGCCTTCAGCGCGTGTTCGCAGGCATCGGTCGCCTCCTTCGGATCCGATTCCTGCTCCAGCACCTCGCCGAGCTGGCTCCAGGCCTGGGCGTAATCCGGATCGAGCGCAACAGCGCGCTCGAACTGCTTCTGCGCGCCGGCAAGCTTGCCGTCGCTCATGGCCTCGAGACCCTTGTCATAGGCCTTCGCGGCATCTTTGGGAACATGCAGAGCGCTCACCGAAACGGTAGAACCTTCAGGATCGCCCATCTGCTTCAGCACGATCACCGCACCGTCATGCAGCGTTACGGTGGCCTTCCGGTAACCCTTCAGCCAGATGGTAATCGCGCACTTATCTTCCCAGCGGCGCGTCATCCGGTCGGACCCGGGGTCCATGACTACCTCAACCGTGTAGATAACCACCCCGTTGGCGAAAGCGCTCACTATATGGCAGGAGGAAAATCCTGACCGGCGCCCGGAGGGATGAACATCGGCGTCCCCGGAAGGCTACCGCCGCTTTCGATGGCGAGGTTAGCGCGATACTGCTGGTTCTGGGCGACACAGGCGCCGGCAATCGCGAGTGCGCACCCAATCAATACCGTTCGGGTCATGCCATGCCTATGGTAACGCACGGGGGTGACGGGCGGCCGGGTAGCGCCTGGAAGCTGCGCTGTGCGGGCTCAGGCGCCCGTCGATGCGTGCGACCGCCAATTGCAATTCGACCGCTTTCGCCCGTACGGCACACCGGAGTCAACCTGAGCGCGACGGATCGGAGGCCAAAGTAGGCGCAAGCCGGCAGCCTGGCGGCTGGTATCGGGAAAAGCTGGCTAAACATCGGGCTCGGCTGAGTTTTCCCTCGCAAAGTGTACATCTTTCCTTCGAACTCCGCATGTTTGATTAGGAGGGCATGAACATGTCACAACAACGAAAGGAATTGATTTTAATAGAAGGATCGGGGACGGCAATGCTGGGCAAGGATGCAAAAGCGGAAATTCTGGCGGTTCGCTCCGCCTTCCGCTCGCTTGCGCTCTGCTGGCGGTGCTGGCTGCCGCTCCGCTCCACGCCCAGTTTTACCGACCATATTCTCGGTGTTGTGCTAGCTTTGTTGGCGGGCGCCGGCTTCTTATGCATGGCTTACCGTATACCTGCGCGCGCTTGACGCGACTCCGTCCCGGAGTTCTTGGCGGTCCTCCAGAACGACGCGTCGACCTTGGGTCTGTCCGAGTAATCGATGTCCCGATTCCGCATCTCGCGCAGACGATTGAAGTCAGTCTTGCCCCTCATCCGCTCCCGCGACGTGATCCTGATAACTCTTCCTCTCATTGCGACCAGCTCTACTGGCTGATTCGCCGCCGTTCGATGCCTTCCATCAGCCCCAACAAGCTTCACGGCCGCAGCCGGTACAGCATACGCGGAAACGCGATGGTCTCCCGGATGTGCTCTAACCCGCATAGCCACGCCACGCAGCGTTCGATGCCCATGCCGAAGCCGCCGTGCGGCACGCTGCCATACTTGCGCAGATCGATGTACCAGTCGAAAGCTTCCGCCGGCAGCTTCTGTTCCGCGATGCGCTGCAGCAGCAAATCCGCATCGTGTATGCGCTGCCCGCCGCCAATAATCTCGCCGTAGCCCTCCGGCGCGAGCACATCCACGCCCAGCGCCACTTCGGGCCGCGCGGGATCAGGCGCCATGTAAAATGCCTTTACCGCCGCAGGATATCCATCCACCATCAGAGGCCGGTCGAAATCTTCACTGAGCAGAGTCTCGTCAGTGCCGCCGAAATCGCCGCCCCACTGGATCTCACTGCCCTTGGCCTGCAAACGTTTGACAGCTTCGTCGTAACTCATGCGCGGGAACGGCGCTTTAATAGCTTCCAACTTAGTAACATCCCGCTCCAGCACCGTTAACTCGGCGCGCCGGTTCTCTAACACCCGCCCCGCCACGGATACCAGCATGTCTTCGGCGAGCTGCTTCACATCTTCCAAGTCGGCATAGGCCATCTCCGGCTCGACCATCCAGAACTCCGTCAGGTGCCGCCGCGTCTTGGATTTCTCCGCGCGGAACGTCGGGCCGAAGGTGTACACCTTGCCGAACGCCATGGCCGTTGCTTCGTTGTAAAGCTGGCCGGATTGCGTCAGGTACGCCTTGCTGTCTTCGAAGTAATTCACTTCGAATAACGTAGTGGTGCCTTCACAAGCGGCCGGCGTGAAGATGGGCGTATCCACCAGCGTGAAGCCGTGCGAATCGAAGTAATCGCGCACCGACCGGATCACTTCGTGCCTCACCCGGATGATGGCATGCTGCCGCTGGCTGCGCAACCAGAGGTGCCGGTGGTCCATCAGGAATTCGGTCCCGTGCTCTTTCGGCGTGATCGGATAGGGATCCGATTCCGGCACGCGCTGCACGACTTCCAGATCTTCCACATCCATTTCGTAGCCGCCGGCGGCACGCGGCTCGGCGCGGATCTTGCCGGTCACGATAATCGACGACTCCTGGGTCAGGTTCTTGATTGTTTCAAACAACGCTTCCGGCAGCGCGCTCTTTACGGCCACGCACTGTATCAGTCCCGTGCCGTCGCGCAGGATGGGAAAGACGATCTTGCCGGACTTGCGCATGTTGTACAGCCATCCGGCAATCTGAACGGTTTCGCCCGCGTGCTGCGAGGCGTCGGCGATGGTGATTCGCGGCCTCACAAATCCTCCAGCCGGTCGAATACCTCCGCCGCCGTAGCCAACGTACATTCCGGCCCTTCCTTCAACTCCAACAACAAAGGATACTGATCCGCGCGCGTGCGTAGCAGATCCATCGACTTTTTCCAGTCGATCGTGCCGCCTTCGCCCGCGAGCGGCAGCAGGTGCATGTCCGCCTTGCCGTCGTTGTCGTGGATGTGTGTGGAGCGAATTCGCTCCTTCATCACGTGGTAGGCCGCCTCCACGCCTTCGCCCAAATTAGCGTGACCCACGTCGAAGACGAAGTTCAGATCCAGGTGCGTCAGCTCCAGGAAAAGCATCAGGTGCTCGGCTGTCGAAAGGCCATTCGGGATGTTCTCCAGCAGCACTTCCACGCCCCGCTGGCGCGCAAACAGGCTGATCTGCTCCAGCGCCGAAAAGGCCGCGTCCACGGCCCGTTCCGAAAACTCTTCGCCCGTCACGCCAATGTGCTGCACCAGATATTTGAACGGAATCGTCTCCGCGATTTCGAGCGCACGCTTGATCTCGTCCACCATTTCGAGGCGCCTGCCTTTCACCGGCTCCGTGATCGTGATCACCGCATGAGGTCCCGAGCGGCCCCACATATCGTCGTTATACATGGGCGCGTGAAGGGAATGGAGTTGCAAATCCGCGTCGTGAAACCAGTGGCCCAGCTCGGTGATCTGCGCGCGATCCCGATAGTCCAGATGCTGCCGCGCGCAGAAGATCTCTACTGCCGGAATCCCCGCACGCTGAATCTTGTCGAGTTGCGCAACCGTCAGCCGATGATTGACGAACAGGTGCGTGGAAAGAACGTGGCGCATACTCAGTATCCTTTGGCGGTGCCTTCCGTGCGCGGATCCGCCGCGCCTTCCAACCATCCGTCGCGGGCCTCGATGGCGGCCACTTCGCCCATGCCGCGCACCATCTTCACCTGGTGTCCACGGGCCTTCAGCAGCGCGATGGTGTCGGGAGAAAAGCCGTTCTCCATCACCAGTCGATCCGGCAGCCATTGGTGATGGATGCGCGGAAAATCGACCGCGTCCTGCACATTCATACCGAAGTCCACCACGTTGACGAGCACTTCGAGCACGCTGTTGATGATGGTGGGTCCGCCGGGCGTGCCCACTACCAGCGCGAGCTTGCCGCCGCGCGTAACAATGGTTGGCGTCATCGAGGAGAGCGGCCGTTTGCGCGGCTGAATGGCATTGGCTTCGCCCTGCACCAATCCGAATCCATTAGGCGAGCCGGGCTTGGCGGTGAAATCGTCCATCTCATCGTTCAGCAGAAACCCGAGTCCCGGCACTGTCACGGCATCGCCGTATGGGAAGTTCAGGGTATAGGTGACGGCCACCGCGTTTCCGTCCGCGTCCACAATCGAGTAGTGCGTAGTCTCGCTGCTCTCGGGTCCCGGCCCTTTGCCCGCGCGGATCTGCGAGCTGGGGGTGGCATGCTCCAGGTCGATCGATTTGCGCAACTGCGCGATGTAAGCCGGATCGAGCAGGCTGGCCAATGGCATCTTCACGAAATCCGGATCTCCCATCCACGCCGCGCGATCCGCGAAATAGCGGCGCATGGTCTCCGCCAGGAAATGTAACTCGGCGGCCGATCCCGCGTCCGATTTCTCGTAGCCCGAGCCTTCCAGCACCCCCAGCATCTGCAGGATGCCGGCACCGCCTGAGCTGGGCGGCGGCGACGTGATAATGTAGTAGCCGCGATAGCTGCCAGTCAGCGGATTGCGCTCTACCACGGCGTAATCCTTCAGATCGGCCAGCGTAATCAGGCCGCCGTGCTTTTCCATATCCGCGGCCAACAAGCGCGCCGTTTCGCCTTCGTAGAAATCGCGCGCGCCTTGCTCCTGAATGCGGCGGAGCGTACGCGCTAAGTCGGGCTGCACTAACGTCTCGCCGGCTTCGTATAACTTGCCATCCCGCAGAAAAATGCGCTTCGTCTCAGGGAATCTTCCCAGCCGTTCGGCGGAACCGTTGAGCGATTTCGCGGACCCGTAGGAAACCGGGAATCCTTTTTCCGCCAAGGCTACTGCGGGCGTTACTACCTCCGCCCACGCCTTCCGCCCGTATTTTTTCGAAGCGTACTCGAAGCCGCGCACCGATCCGGGCACCCCGGCTGCGCGATATCCAACGACGCTGTCCTCGGTGGGTTTGCCGGCAGCGTCCAGATACATGTCCCGCGAAGCTTTCTCGGGCGCACGCTCGCGAAAGTCGATGAAGGTAGAGCGGCCATCGGCGAATCGCACCAGCATGAATCCGCCGCCGCCGATATTTCCGGCCGAGGGATGCGTGACGGCCAAGGCGAAGCCCACCGCCACGGCCGCATCCACCGCGTTGCCGCCGGCCTGCAGCACGGCCACTCCCGCGTCCGTGGCGTGCTGCTCCACGCTGACCACCATGGCGTGCCGCGCGTGTACCGGCTGTGCGGCCCATGCGGGCAGTGCGACAGCCAGCCAGAATACCCACATGAGTTTTCGCATAGACATTTGATTCTACTATGTGGCGGGTAAGGCCATTCGGCGCGATGCCAGGCGGGTTATTATTTATAATGCCATGTGCAAATCTGTTGCGCTGCTCCTTACCGCTATGACCGCTATGACATTGATATCCGCCGCCGATCTTCCCACCAAGAAATACTTGAATCTGGCAGCCATCAAGACCATGGTGGCAGCCGCCGAAGCCGAGGCGCAGAAGCGAAGCGTGCAGGTTACCATCTGTATCGTGGACGAGAGCGGCAACCTGCTGTTCCTGCAGAAGGCTGACGAGGCGACCCTCAATACGATCCAATTCGCGCAGAAGAAGGCCCGGCATGCGGCGTTTTACGGCCGCCCGTCTAAGGACGCCGCCGACCAACTCAAGCGCGGCGATCTCCAAGTCCTCGCGTTTCCGGAGGCTTTCCCGAACCAGGGTGGGCTGCCCATTAAAGTCGACGGCAAGACCATCGGGGGCGTGGCTGCGAGTGGGGCTCCGTCCGAGGTCGACGAGGCCATCGCGCAGGCTGCTATCGATGCGTTGGCGAAGAAGTGAATGCCGGTGTGGCAGAGGGCCATGAGGTCAACCCGATTCGCGCGGCGCGTTGGGTCGGGCGCCGACGCTTGCGCGCTTGTCGCGGTACATAGCGGCGTCTGCGCGGTCCAACAGCGTGCGTAGCGAGTCGCCGTCTCGCCATTCGGCCGCTCCGATGGCGGCGCTCACCGCGACCTTCCGGCTGGTGTTGCCGACGCGGATGGTGTAATCGCCGAACACCCAGCGGGAAATGCGTTCTTTATGCGCGTTGGCGCCTTGCAGATCGGAATCCAGAACCACAACGAACTCGTCGCCGCCGAATCGGCCGACAACATCCGTAGTACGGAAGCCGGACTTCAGTTCGGTGCTGAATTGCCGCAGGAGCCCATCGGCCGCCAGGTGCCCGCAGGTGTCGTTCAATTCTTTGAACCCGTTCAGATCGAGGAGCAGGATGGCGAACGTCTTCTTCTGTTCCATGCGGTATTTGATCGACGACTCGACCCGCCCGCGGCTGGCTAGTCCGGTGAGCGCGTCCAGGCTGGCAAGCCGTTCGGCTTCGTCCAGACGGCCCTGGTATACCTTCACATCCGCGCGTAAACGGCCGAGCGACTGCTGACTCTCTTCGGCCATTGCGGCGACGGAGGCCCGCAATTCGATCGCGCTCTTCACCAGCGAATTGCGGATCAGCATCAGGTCGTTCAGGTCCGCCACGGCATCCAGGCGGTCCGTGAATTCCTTGAACCGGCGGCTGTACCGCGCATCGCGCTCCCCCGTCAGTTCCGCGGTGTGGGCCAGTATCAGCATGAGTTCCTTGACTTCGCCAGCCCTCTGCTTGAAGTAGTCGGCGGCGGCGCAGCCCCACTCAGTGATTTCGGCTTCAGCCTTTTGCCCGGTTTCCTGAAGGCGGACTGCGGTCGATTCCACGGAAAGAGACGCTTCGAGGGGGAGCAGGTTTTGACGCAGCGTGACACCCACCGCCGGGCAGGCCTGCATCCCGCTCTGCCCTATTGCGTGCAGCACCGACCGGTAGGAATCCAGGCTGGCCTGAAAGAGTTCCTCCCCAGGTCGCTCGATCAGTTTCTTGATCGAAATCATGCCTTGCTTATCGACAGAAATGGACGCACCATGCTGCTTGCCGGCCCCTGCCAACGCGAGTCTGGCCTGCACCAAACCGGATCCGTCTCGACAGCCTGGCTCAGTTCAGCCTGTGCCCGATTCCGTTCGTTCAATCCAAGGCAGCCGGGTCCCGCGACATAATGGTCCCTGGAAGAGCGCCCTGGCCTCTTCAGTCTTGCCGGGTTCTGCAGCGCGAGTCTTCGTTCCGCGGTCGGAGGCTGCCCGACGGCTCTCACAACGCACGCGACAGTTGCCGACTCCTTCGCACTCTGATGGTCGCGGCACCAACCCTCCCGCATGAGCGTCGCACTTCGGCTCGCAAGCACTCCGCATCGAGCGTTTGAACGAAGTAGCCTCGCCGCGTAGGTGTCGGGCCATGCGGGGATTCTTGCGCCAACGTCGGCGCGCCAGCGGCGATGGTCGTTGTAACGATACCTTGTGCGGGCGTGAGCACACGCCGAACGGCTCCTTATGTTTTCGACTAATGCAGCATCTCGAAGGTCGCGTGAGTCTTTCTCTACTCGACAGGGTCGAGGGCGGTTCGCTAAGCGTCACCGGTCCTCAATGTGCCAGAATTGGTCTGCAGTTTGGATCGGACAGCCTGGGGAGATCCCATGCGATTCTCGAAGATTATTCTGAGCATTCTCAGCGTCCCTGGCTTTTGTACTCTGGCACAACGAGTTTCTGCACAGTTGCCCGCGCCGGGCCAGCGCATCGTGATTGGTGCCAGCACGATGCTCGATGGCAAGGGGCACGTGCTGCACAGGACCCGCGTCGTGATCGAAGGCTCGCGGATTGTGGCGATTGATCCGACAGCCGGGCCAGTAAACTACGACTTGCGCGGCCTGACGGTGTTGCCTGGCTGGATTGACGCGCACGTGCACATTACCTGGAGTTTTGGCCCGGATGGAAAAAACTCAGGTCAGGGAGGCACGACACAGGAGGCCGCGTATGCCGCAGCCTCGAATGCCTGGCTGACATTGATGGCAGGATTCACCACCATCCAAAGCGTCGGTTCGCCCACCGACGTTCCGCTGCGCGATGCCATTGCGAAAGGCTTGCTCCCCGGCCCGCGCATCCTGACGGCCGTCGAGGCACTCTCAGGGCGAGGCGAGTTGACCGGGACGCCGAATGAAATCCGCGCCTTTGTGCGGAAACAAAAGGAAGCTAGCGCGGATTTGATCAAAATCTACGCGTCGGGGGGCATGACACGAGGCGCGATGACGATGTCACAGGAGCAATTGAACGCGGCTTGTGATGAAGCGAAGAAACAGGGCCTGCGCACGCTGGTGCACGCTTTTAGAGAGGCGGTCCGCGCCGCAACTCTGGCCGGGTGTACGGAAGTCGAGCACGGCTTGGGGGCGTCGGACGATGATCTGAGATTGATGGCTGAACGCGGGACGTACCTTGATCCGCAAGCCGGGCTGCTGCTGGAGACCTATCTCCAGTACAAGGACAGGTATCTCGCTGCACCCTACTACACGGAAGAGGGCTTTGCAGCGATGAAGGGGCTGATCCCCGCACATCGCGACTTCATTAAACGTGCCGTGCGCATTCCGGGGCTGAAAATTGTGTACGGCACGGACGCCGTGGCGGGCGTGCATGGCCGCAACGCGGAGGATTTCGTCAACCGCGTGCGCGACAGCGGAGTGGACCCCATGGCTGCGATGGTGTCCGCTAACTCACTCGGGGCGGAAGCACTTAACATGGCAGATCAGATCGGCTCGATCGGGCCCGGCCTGCAGGCGGACATCATTGCGCTCGATGGCGATCCGCTGAAAGACATTACGGTGGTCGGCGCGTCGTATTTGTTATGAGGGGCGGCGTGGTTTACAAGAACGCCACGCGCGGCGCGATCCCTGTTTACGCAGGCATCCAGCCTTGAGCGACAGTTCGCAAGTCGCATTCGCAGCAGAAAGACTATGTTTACCTGGTACTGACGCGCGACCGCGCAGCGCGTCACGCTTCTGCTCGAACGATTGGCTGCTTGCACGGCTCCCGCACACGGCGATCAGCCTCAGGCCGGACTTACTGCTGCTTTATTCCAAATGCGTACACATTCGAATCGTAAGTCGTCACAAACACCTTGCCGCCGGAAATGGAAATGCCGCTGAAATGCGTCCATCCCGGCATGGTCTCGCCGCTCGAATACAGTTCCTTGCCCGTGGTCGCGTCGAAGGCGTACAGTATGGCGTGGCCCGTATGCTTGGCGATGCGCTCGGCGGAGCTGTACAGCCCGCCCTCGGTTCCCTTCGACTGCCGGGCAAACTCGCCATTCGAAATGGCGAACACCAGCCCGCCCGCTACTATGGGAGGCTCGGGCAAATTCATGTCCCGCGAAATCCATGCGGGCTCCGCCTCGAATTTGCCCTCTTTCTCCGTCACGCGGAAGGCCATGATGCTGCCGTTGGGAGCTTCTCCGTTGGTCAGCGGAAACTTCACTCCGCTGGCTGCCGCGCCCGATACGGGGACGTAGAGCCACCGGTTTTTCTGCTCGTCTTCGGCGGTGGCGAAGGCGCCCCAGAATCCGCGGCCCGCGAAATCGGCGTCTTCGTTCGCGAGCAGCGGGCTGCGGTAGAGCGGCGTCTTATGATCCCCGCCGCCGATGTGCTCCGCATCGAGCAGATAGATCACGCCCTCTTTGCCGCCCGCCGCCACAATCTCGCGGCCGCCCATGGTGAAGACCGTGGGCGACATGGACCCCATATCCAGATCCTTGCGCGTCAGGTAGTTGTGATTGATGGGGGTGAAGTAATCGACCAGCTTCAGATCCTTCACCGAAAGCTGCAGGATGGTATCGGGAAACTGGCCGCGGGCGGCGTCATAGGATCCGTCGCCGGTCTGCGCAAAGACCATGCCGTGCAGGCCGATGGCCACACCCGCGCGTCCCCAGATGCCCGCGGCGCCGTTGGCCGACTGGAAAAATTGCGGGGGCTCATCTGGCGCGCCGAGGTTCATGGCATACACGCCCGAGCGCGCGCCGTTGCAGCCTTGCGACGTGTTGGTGTACAGGACGTTGTCCACCAGGTTCAGGCTCCAGTTCTTCGAAAACGGCGGCACGAACTTGCGCGGCGGCGTGCGATCTTCACCGTTGATGGCGTTAAGCGTATGCAGCTTGCCGTCGCCCGAGATGACGAAGACGGTGGCCCGCAAACCATCTTTGCGAACCAGCGGCGTGTCGTTCAGCGCATTGGGACACAGCCAGAAAGGCTGCTGGCGCGGCTTGCTCTCGGCCTCGAACGATTTTTTCCAAAGCGGTTTGCCATCATCGGCGTTCAATGCGAAAAGATTGTCGGAGGCGCCGCCCACGATCACGATTTCCGCCATGCCTTTGTCGGTGGTCACCCATTCCACGTTCACCGGCGCGGTCAGCGAGTTGAGCTCGCGCGGTTGATTATCCAGGTGCGCCTTCCAAAGCAGCGTGATGGACTTGGCATTGTCGCGGTTGATGTCGGTTTCGTCCGGACTCCAGCCGGTGCGCTGCGGATCGTGCCCGTAGGATAGCCAGTTGGCGGCGATCGAATGCGACAACCATATAAACGGCACGCAAAGTGCCAGTGCGATTTTCGTTTTCATAATCAACGGCTCATTGCTGCTGCCCCAACTTCTGCTTCTTATAATCCTCGTATTCTTTCTTCAAAGCCGGGTCATGCGGGCTGGGATAAATGTCGCTGGATTTGTATTTCCCGCTTTTAAACTTCATCTGGGTCCATTCGTCATGAATGTGCGTCTCGTCGGCCCTGTCCACCACCTGCTTCACCATTTGCGGCGGAATAAAGTAAACGCCCTCGCTGTCGCCGAACACTATGTCGCCGGGCATGACGGTGGCGTCTCCGATGCGGATGGGGATATTGACGCCGGTCAGCATGACATCGCCGATCGGCGTAGGATGCACGCCGCGGCAGTAGACCGACATATCGATGGGATCGATGCCGTCCAGATCGCGAATCGATCCATCCACAACAAGACCAGTGCCGGTAGTGGCGTAGATATAGGTCGCCAGATTATCGCCGACGATGGTTCCTCCCTCGATTTTGCCGAACAGGTCTACTACGAGCACATCGCCGGGCTGCAGCATATCGATGACGCGCTGATTGCGATTGTCGCGCAGCCCTTTGGCTTTGGCGTCGGCGGTCATGACATCGGAGATATCGGGCCGCGCGGGCATGAACTGGGCGGTGACCGCGCGTCCCACCAGTCTGCGGTTGGGATGCAAAATGCGCCAGTTGCCTTCATATTGGTTGTGGAAGCCGCCGCCGGGCAGCACCGCCCAAACCTCTTCGGCGGACAGACCTTTCACTTTTTCCAGGATGGCGTCGGGGACTTTTGGCCGTCCGTCCTCAAAACGGTCGAATGGATTGTGCGCGGTGTACTTCAACATGTCGTCATGCGAGAGGGTGAAAATCTGGGCGTGTGCCGGCAATAGAAGCAGCGGCACGGCAAGCAAATTGGCGAAGTACTTCATGCGGTGAAATGTAGCACGACGCAGGCCGTGGGGCAGACCTCCAGGTCTGCGCGGGACGTCCACGTCCCGCCAAACGGCGGGACACGAGGAGACCCGCCGCAGGACTGGAGTCCTGCAGCCCACGCTTCACCCCACATTAGCGGCAGCAAACCGAAAACGTTGACAGGGCGGCAGTTCGTCCCGCGGCCGGTCCGGTTCGTCAAATTGCACTTTCGCGCCGGCACACCATCCGTCAAACTGCAATTAGGAGGGCTCTGAAAGCCGTGCGATTTTCACAGAGGAGTGCAATTGCTCAAACGGGCGCCTGGGTACTGCTGGCTGCCACAGGGGTCTCGTTCGCCGGCGACGATGTCGCGCCGGTACCATTCCCGGCGGAATTCCGCCAATGGGCGGTCGTGAGAAGTGTAGTAGTGGGACCGGAAAACAAGAGTTTCGCGTTTAATGGCGGGTTCCACCACTACTATGCAAACGAGAAGGCGGTGGAGGGCTTTCGCACCGGCCATTTCCCGGACGGTTCCGTGGTGGTCGACGAACGCCTCGAACTTCGCCAGGAAGCCGGGGCCACCTTCGAAGGTTCGAGGAAGAGCGTGGCAGTAATGGATAAGTCTCTCTCGCGCTACCCGAGCACTGGCGGCTGGGGATTCGACGTATTTGCCGCCGAGAACCGGACTGAGGGTGCCTCCGGCTCAGTTCGGGCCGCATGCTTCTCCTGCCACAGCCAGCGCAAAGAGCATGACTTCGTGTTCAGCGAATTCAGGAAGTGAACCCACGAGACCTGCTATAGATTGTTCGAACCGCAGCAGGTGATGGAACTCTTCTCCAGACAGAAACTCCATCGGTACCTTGGGCACTTCTTCGCTTGGACGGCATGCGGTCACTTTAATTTCAGCCGCGATCTGACCGGACGGTTGTACAGGCACGCGCCGACCGAGTGGCGGGAGACGCTGGCTGTGTGGATGGTGGGCATCTACATCACCGCCGCGCTCACTCCGGTTGTGCTCCGTCTCGGACGCCGGTAGCCCATTGAACGGCGAACCTGGCGCACCCGCGTGCCGCTGCATCTGTTATTTGGCATCGCCTTCTTGGCCGTCGAACTCGGGCTCGAGACGGTGTCCTGTATTCGTCTCGGCCTGCTGGACACGGTGATGAAACATTCATTTCTGATCGGCTTTCCCGGGCTACTGGTGGCGGGTATTCACCGCAACATAGTCATGTACTGGGGCGTGTTGGGGATCCAGGCGGGCTTCCGCTATTACCGCGGATTTCAAGAGCGCGAACTGCATACTGCGGAACTGTTCAACACCCCGAACGCCATCATGGTGTTGGTGCGCGGGCAGCGCGCTCGCCGGGCGGAGAAGATGCTCGCCCGCCTCAGCGACCTGTTCCGCTGCGTCCGGCGGACGTGCAGGCGCAGCAGGTCCTCCGACGGGAGTTGGAATATCTCCGGCTGTACCTGTCGATCGAGCAGGTTCGCTTTCAGGAGCGCCTGGCCATTGAGATCTGGGCTGACGACACTGCTCTGGACACCGCCGTACCTCACATGGGCCTGCAGCCGATCGTCGAAAATGCCATGCGCCAGCGGCATCGGACCGGGGTCGCGGCGGCAAACACGATCCGGATCGCGGCCTCCCGTACCGATGATACGCTGGTGATCCGGGTGACGGACAACGGGCCGAGGTTCGCGGAAGCGGCTTGGCAAATACTCGAGCGTGCCTCCACCAGCTCTTCGGCCATGCGGCAGACCTCAAAGTAGAAAACGCCGAGCGAGGGGTGATGGCCAACATAACGCTGCCCTATCGTGCAGCCGACGAAATTCCCGGAACCGACCTCCACAAGTTTGACGGTACTGATCGTCGATGATCAACCCTTGGCGCGCGTGGGTTTGCGGATGCTGCTCGCGGACGATCCGCTACCGTTCAGGAAGCAAAGAACGGCCACGAAGCTGTCCGCTGCGTCCGCGAGGGACGGCCGGACCTGGTATTTCTAGAAGTGCAGATGCCGGAGATGAATGGCTTCTCCATGGCGCACGAAATCGGACCAGAGCAGATGCCGGCTCTCGTGTTCCTATCGGCGCCCGACCAATACGCAATTCGCGCCTTCGAGATCAACGCGATCGATTATCTGCTCAAACCGGTGACTGTCGACCGTTTCGTGCAGTCGCTGGCCCGGGCCAAGGCCAGGCTGCGTACCGGGAAGACGTCTTTCATCGGTGTTCAAGACGTGGACTGGATTCGGGCGGCGGAGAATTACGTCGAGCTGCACGTGGCGCAAGCCAACAATCTGCTCCACGTGACCATGAATACACTGGAGAAATCGCCCGATCCGGAGACGTTCCTTCGCATCCATCGGTCCCTCATCGTCAATCTGCATTGGGTCAGAGAGATACAGCCCGCGGGTTACTAGACAGCGGCGTAAGGCTGCACTCGGGCCGGACCTATCATGAGAGGATCAAGGCGGTGGTGGCCAATCGGTTTGAGTCGGATCGGCGCCCGGCCAACTTTGACGAGTAACGCTCGACTCGCGGATCTGAGCCGGCGGCGCGCGTATCTGAAGCCGGGTCGGACGGACTAGCCGGGACTTCCTCGGCTGGGAGCCTGTCCCGCAAGGCAGCATCGCCGCAAACCAAAGGGTTCAGTGCGGCGGGGCTCAAGCCCCGCGCCGGCTAAAGCCCGCCCTCCAAAGGAGCATAAGATTTGCTTATGTTACAATAACGTTGTTTGCATCTTTTCGAAGCCAAGCTGTTCAAGGAAATCGCCCAGAGCAAGAGCATCAGTAAGGCTGCCGCGCATAATGGCATCAGCCAGTCCGCCGCCACGCAGCACGTGCAGGAACTGGAACGCCGCTTGGGTCTCCGGCTGGTGGATCGCAGCACGCGGCCACTGACTTTGACCGAGGCAGGCAAGCTTTACGCCGATTTTTGCCGGGACGTTCTGCGCCGCGAAGAGCTGTTCGTGCTGGCGCTCGAGCGGCTTAAAGGTGAAGCCGAGGGCTCGGTGCGGGTGGCTTCGATCTACTCCATCGGTCTGTCGGAAATGTCGCGGCTGCGGCAGGAGTTCGAGCGGCGGCATCCGCACGCGCAGTTGCATGTGGACTATCTGCGGCCGGACAAGATCTACGAAGCCGTGATGAGCGATCAAGCCGATCTGGGACTGGTCAGCTATCCGGTGGCGAAGCGCGAGCTGGCGGTGATGCCGTGGCGCAAGGAACGTATGGCGGTGGCGGTGCCGCCCGCGCATCCGCTGGCCGGGAAAAAAATTCTACAGCCCGCGGATCTGCAAGGGCAGGACTTCATCGGCTTCGACGAAGACCTGGTGATCCGGCGCGAGCTGGACCGGTTCTTTCGCGACCAGGGCGTGGAAGTGAACCAGGTGATGCAATTCGACAACATACAGACCATCAAGGAAGCGGTGGCGTTGGGGTCGGGGATCAGCATCCTGCCGGAGCGGACGATGCAAACGGAAATCGAGCAGGGACGTCTGATTTCCGTGCCACTTCACGCTCCGGAGCTGCTGCGTCCGCTGGGGATCGTCCACCGCAAGCGGAAGAAGTTCAATCTGGCCGCACAAGCCTTCTTAAACCTGTTGCGCGAGCAGCCGGTGGCACTAGCCTCATGAAGCGCAAGGTGGCCGCGTGGCTGGCGCTGGCGCTGGCGGCGTGCGGTGCGGTTGGCGGCGGCGACATCGTGAGCGACGTGCGCGCAGCATGCGCGGCCCACAATTTCGCATTGGCCGAGCAGGAGATTCAGCGCTACCGGGCGAGCGCGGGCGTCACGCCGGACCTGATGGAAGCTCTTTCCTGGCTGGCGCGCGCCGCGTTGGACGACAGGCAATACGATCGCGCCGACAATTACGCGCTGGAGACGCGGCGACTGGCGCTGGAGTATCTCAATCGGGCGGGCAAAGGCGACGCGGCCATTGTCACTGCGCTGGGAGCCGCCATCGAAGTACACGCGCAGGCCCTCGCGGGTGAGGGCCGGCGCGCCGATGCCGTGGCTTACCTGAACGGCGAGATGGCCACATGGAGCGGCTCAACCATGGCCCCGCGTATTCAGAAAAACATCAATCTTCTGACCATGGAGGGCAAGCCGGCGCCGGCTCTGGAGATCGGCCAGTGGCTGGGAACGAAGCCGGCGTTATTGGCGCGGCTGAAGGGGCATCCGGTGCTGCTCTTCTTCTGGGCGCATTGGTGTGGCGACTGCAAGGCGGAGGCGCCCATTCTGGTGCACTTGATGGCGACGTATGGGCCGAAAGGCCTGGTTCTGGTGGGTCCGACGCAACTGTACGGTTACACCGCCGCTGGCGACGCAAGTCCCGAAGTGGAAATGCGGTATGTGGAAGAGGTGCGGCGCGAATTTTACAGTGCGCTCGGCAGCATGACCATACCGGTGAGCGCGGAGAACTTCCAGAGGTACGGAGCGAGCACTACGCCTACGTTGGTACTATTGGATAGTAGCGGAACTGTACGCCTCTATCATCCTGGCGCGATGACTTATGACGGGCTGGCGGGGGCAGTCAAGCGCGTTTTAGCCGCTCGCGAGAGCCGTTCTTAACCTGACACTCGGCGTAGCTTTCCAGGCAGCGGATCAAGTTCTGGACCGCCAACCGCCTGGTATAAAGCTCCGCTAATTGCTGGTCAACGGACTTCACGGCGCGGCACGACTCTGCGCTGGCGTGCGCATCAGTACTCATACAACTTTGGATAGCAGGCATTTTGTGACCGGGCAATCCCCGCAACGGGGGGATCTTTCTTTTACCCCCCATTTGTGGGTATCGGCGGGCCAGAATCTGTTGCTACGCCTGCAAAATCGCGGCGATGCGGTCCGCATTGTTTGGTACTACGATCGGCTGGTTGGCGAAGCGGGACTCGAGCGCGCGCCCGTCCGGAGCCTCGAGCTTTCCGGTGTGATAGCGGTAGATGTAATCGGGATCCTTGAGTAGATTACCGGTGAGTACGGCGACCACGTCGCTATCGGTGCGCACGACACGTGCCGCGGTCAGCTTACGAATTCCGGCCAGAGTTGCGGCCGAGGCGGGCTCGCAACCGATACCGCAGCGGCCGATGACGGCTTTAGCATCCGCGATTTCCTGTTCAGTGACTCTCTCTACGATGCCGCCCGAGCAGGTGACTTCGCGCAGCGCTTTGGGCCATGAGACGGGGTCGCCGATCTTGATGGCCGTCGCCAGCGTCTCGGGGTGATCTACGGCGTGATAGCCCCGCTCCGGCGCGCGCATCAAATCGTAAAACGGCGCGGCACCCTCGGCCTGGATGACGGCGAGTTTGGGCATGCGCGCGATGAAGCCGAGCGCATGCAATTCGCGCAGAGCTTTGCCGAAGGCGGCGGTGTTGCCCAGATTGCCACCGGGAAGGACGATCCAATCGGGCGGGGTCCAATCGCGTTGATCGAGCATCTCGACGATGATGGTTTTCTGGCCTTCAATGCGAAACGGATTGATGGAGTTGAGCAGGTAGATGCCGAGGCGTTCGGCGAGAGTGCGCACGAGCGCCAGAATCTGATCGAAGTTCGCCTCCACTTGCAAGGTCTTGGCGCCGTATTCGAGGGCCTGGGCCAGCTTGCCGTACGAGATATTGCCATGGGGGATGAAAACGACCGGATCCAGGCCGGCGGCGCTGGCGTAGGCCGCCATGGAGGCGGAGGTGTTGCCGGTGGAGACGCAAGCGACGCGGGGCAGGCCGAGGCGCAGGGCTTGGGCGACTCCGCAGGTCATACCGTTGTCTTTGAAAGAGCCGGTGGGGTTGAAGCCCTGATGTTTAAAAGTCAGCGCGTCGAGGCCGCCATAGGCAGCAGCCGGGGGCGCGGGCAACAGAGGCGTATTCCCTTCACGCAGGGTCACCACGCGGTCGAACGATTCGAGGAAGGGGATGATCTCGCGATAGCGCCACACGCCGCTCTGATCAAGCGGGGCGTTGGAGGTGCGCCGCGTGCGCCAGATACGTTTCAGTTCGGCGGGCGGACTGGCATTAGGGGGATACCACACTTCGAGCAGTCCGCCGCAATGCGGGCAATTGTAGAAGACATTGGTGATGGGGAAGCGGGCGCGGCAGCGCTCTTCGAAACAGATCAGCTCGGCGGGCATTGCAACTTTAATTATAGCGGTGGGGCCGGTTATACTAGCGTGCGTGACGCGGTTCCGGGAAATTGTGTTCTCCCCGGTGGCGAGGTCCGCAGGGGGCATTGAATTCTGCGCTAGGGGCGAACTCGGCGGACTCCCGGCTCTGATCACCAATGATCGTGCTGAGGAGTTGGCGCTGGGAATCTCTATGGAGATTGAGAAGGACGCCCAGACGCAGCGCTACTCACTGCGGATTCAGCTGCGGGGGCCGCTCTACGTCATCGCGCAAAAAATGCTGCACCAGAGTCATGGACCGATCGCATACAATTCTATCGAATCTCATGGCGGGGACGTCCGGTACCACGAAAATGGTGGAGTGATTTCCTTCTGCATGGTTCACCGATTCCGGCTCGGCCGAGAAGCGGGAAGACTTCCGCAACTTTCTGGACGGCGTGCTCGCCGACCAAACCGCCAGACAGAGCAATCCGCATGATTCTTGATAACTATTCCCCGCCAAAAAGAAGCGACAACTGGCTGGCGAAGATCGAGGGCCGCGTCCAGTTCACATTCAGCCTGCTGCAACGCAAGACACTCAACGGTGCCAGTTTCAAAACCACAGACCAGTTGCGTGAGGCCATTGAGGCCTTCATCCAAAGGCACAATCAGCGCGCCAGAACCCTTCCGCTGGCGAAAGCGCGAAGTGAAGGGCAGTCGACTCCGAAAATGCGCTTATCAATTTACGCGACTAGGCACTAGAGAGATGGGCGGAACCGCACGCTACTGTGCGAGGACTGGGGAAGCCCTGAACGTGAATGAAGTTCAACCCCGGACCGGTGAAACCTTCATCCGAGCCTGGCCGTCTTACACGACATCTAACTCATTTGTTTAGTGCATATTATTGGGGATGGCGAGACATCAAACAAACCCTTCGAGCTCGGGTGTGCGATCCCGGCGTTGATCGAGTGGCCCGATTGCGGGCCGGCAAAGCAGACTGTGCGGCTCAGATGCAGATGCTACCTTTATGCGACATCGGTCAAATTTGGACTGTCCCTTTTGGCCAAGCCGGTTTACTCTCTTGATAAGGAGGGACGCACTTGTTCCGGATATTAGCTCACGCCAGCCTTGCCATGCAGACGGGGTTTTCGTGTCTGCTCGTGTGTCTGCTCGAATTTTACTACCGGCGCGTCGCCGGGGAAGCGTGGCTGCGCTGGTTTGCGTATTCCTGGGTGGCGCAAGCAGCTTACGTAGCCTCCCTCTGGGTCGTGTTTGATAACCCGTCTGGCGGCCCGTTCTTGCGTGCGGCCACCTCGCTGTTTGGATTCGTCGTTCCGGCGACGTTCGTGTTAACCAGCGTGGCGCTACTGCGCCGCAGGACCCCCACGCGAGCCTGGGTTGCCGGTGTGTACCTGGCTGTGTCCGCGCCGGGATAAACCGACAGCAGTTTCGCCGACGATGTAGTCGGCGGGCCGGGCAGGGGGGATGCGGGGGGCGGCACGCCCTCCGAGGGGGTCTGGGGGAGCGCCCCCAGTTGGCGGGGACGCGGTAAGTACTTTACAAAAGTTTCTAAAATAGGGCGCCTCTATTTCTGCAAGCTATAGAGAGCGGCAAACGCTTTCACCCTGTAGGGATGAGTGAGCGGCGTTGCCGTTATTGTGACCTGCAGTTCGAACCCTCCCGATGCCATCCGGAGCAGACCACGTGCTCCCAGTCCGTCTGCCAGCAGCGCCGCCGCGCCGATAACCGCAAGCGGAAACTCATCTCCGACCCCGAGTACCGCCAGGTGTGCCGTGAGAGCGCGCGCAAGTGGCGCGCCGATCATCCCGGCTACTGGAAGCAGTACCGTGCTACGCATCCGTCCGCAGCGGAACGGAACCGCGCCCGACAGCGCCAGCGTGACCAGCGGCAGCGTCTCCTCGATCTTGCAAACAACAACTCGGTTCTGGACCTAAAATCCTCCGTGGCCGGGGTTTGGCTGTTGGGCCCGGCTGCCGTGGATCTTGCAAACAACAACTTGGCTTCGGCGCAAGTCTTTATCGTGCAAGGCCCGGCGCGCAAACCGCCCGCCTCGGAAGCGTCTTGCAAACAACATCTCTCTGGTGCGGCGTCGGTTTTGGCGTGAAAAAGGAGAGAGACCCCATGCTGACCAACGAACAGATCCAGACCCTGCATCAGCTCTTCTACGCAGAGCGCTGGCCGATCCGCAAGATCGAACGTCACCTGCGCATGGGTTGGCGCACCATCAAGAAATATCTTCATCAGCCGGACCAGCCGGGCGTCTCGCGCGACAGATCCAGTAAACTCGATCCGTTCAAAACCACCATCGCCGATTTGTTGGCGCAAGATCCCACCGTCAGTTCCGCCGTCATCGAACAACGGCTTCGCACCATCGGCTATGGCGGGGGCCACTCGATCCTCCGTGAGTACGTGGGACAAGTCCGGCCCCAGCCAGCGCCGCGCGCCTTCGTGCGCATGGAACCGATCGCCGGTGAACGCTGCGAAGTGGACTGGGGACACTTTGGCGCCCTCGATTACGCCGGCGACAAGCGCAAACTCTATGCCTTCGCCCTGGTGGAATGCCACAGCCGCATGCTGTATCTGGAATTCACGCACAGCCAAAGCTTCGAAACGTTCGTCCGCTGTCACATCCATGCCTTCCAATTCCTGGGCGGCACTAGCCGCGAAATCTGGTACGACAACCTGGCCACGGCGGTCGCCGAACACGACGGCCGGCTGGTGCGGTTCCAGCCGCGGTTCTTTGCCTTCGCCCGCGAATTCGGTTTCATACCGCGCGCCTGCAATCCGGCAGCGGGTTGGGAGAAAGGCAAAGTTGAGCGTGGCGGTATCGGCTATGTCCGGCAGAATTTCTGGCCCTTGCGCACCTTCACCGATCTCGACGATGTCAATCGCCAGGCCCGTCAATGGCTCGCCGAAATCGCCAACCCGCGCCAGCACAGCGAAACGCGGCAACGCCCGGTGGATCGTTTTCAAGCCAAAGCCCTGCGGCTCTTGCCTCCTCTGTTGCCGGACTACCGCGATTCCGCCAACGTGCTGGTCCACAAGGATATCCGCATTTACTTTGATGGCAACCGCTACTGTGCGCCGCCCGCGCTGGTGGGCGAGCAACTCCGGCTCAAAGCCGATGCGCATAGCGTGACGCTCTACCATCAACAACGCGAACTGGTCACCTATCCCCGCTGCTGGCGGCGCGGACAGACCTTCGGCGCGGAGCGTTTTGAAAAAGAACTGCTGGCGCAGAAAGCCGCCGCGGCGCGTTCTCGGGCGCTGCAACGGCTGCTCGCTTTGTTAGAGGCCCATTGCCCGCGGCTCACCGTGGAAGATTATCTCCGCGGCATGGCCGATAATGAGCGGTCTTTGGCGCGTCAGGTCAGCGAACTGCTGGAACTGATCCGGCTGTATGGCTCTCCGGCGGTGGCCCAAGCGCTGGCTAAGGCACATGCCGGCCGCGCCTTCGGCTCCGACTACGTGGCCAACATCCTGCGCCAGCAGCTCTCCCCGCGCCCGGTCCAACCGCGCCTGCGACTCAACCACCCGGAGTTGGATCAACTGGTGACCGATCCGCTGTCGCTGTTGGAATACGACGCTTTTATTTTCCCCGAAAGGAAACAACCCGATGATTGCACTCCCCCAAAAACTCGAACAACTCAGCCTGACGACGATGAGCCGTCATCTGGATCAAACCATCGCTGACGCGGCCAACCAGAATCTTAGCCTGGCGGCCACCCTGGAGCGGCTGGCCGATCTGGAACTGGAGGCTCGCCGCCGCCGCTCTATCGAAAAGGAGGGTGAAGATGTCGCGCCTGCAAACGCAACACTCCATCGACTCGTTCAATTTCGCCCATCATAAATCCCGCCAGCAAGCCAAACTGCGAATCCTGAAACTGCTGGACCTGGACTTCCTGCTCAAAGGCACCAATCTGGTCTTTGTCGGCAATCCGGGTGTGGGCAAAACCATGCTGGCCAAAATCATCGGCTGCCGCGCCTGCCAGGCCAATCATCGCGTCCTGTTCACCACGGCCATGGACATGCTCAACCATCTGCTGGCTTCTCAGGTCGATCACTCCTTGGTGCGCAAGCTCAAAGTCTATACAGACCCCGGCATGCTGATTTGCGACGAGCTCGGCTACTTATCCCTCGATCAGCAGAGTTCCAATCTCTTCTACCAAGTCATCTCCGATCGGCACGCCCGCCAGCGTTCGACCGTCATCACCACCAATACAGCGTTTTCCGATTGGGGTAACATCCTCTACAACACCACCATCGCCACGGCCATCGCTGACCGCCTGGTCGAGAACTCCGAAATTTTTCTGCTCGGTGGTGAAAGTGTCCGCAAGACGGGCAAGAATCCCTCTCTACTGGCTGAGTCCTAGCCGGTCCCGAGCAGGCGCCGCGCTGTGGTGATATCCCGGTTCGAGAAGTCAACCGGGTAACCCCTCAACGGCGCTGCCAACTGGGCGGGGGCTGTGGTTTTTCGGCTGCGGCTCCCGCTGGTGGTTCCTTCCATGTTTAACTTCAGCGCCAATCACTTGTTCTTACTCTCGCGGACGGAATACGCTTCCTGCGCGGTGTTGGTCATGCTGGACCACGACACCCGGCGTGTGTATCGCCTGTTCGACTTCACCAAACGCCTGCACCTCACGCCCGGCCATGCCTACTGCGTGGCAGGCAAGATCAACAGCGTGAACACACTCTACCTGGTGATCGAATCGGTCAAGCTGGACACCAAACACGAGCGGCGTTCCACAGATCCTGTCCCTGCGGAAGGCGCGGGAGGGTAGCCACCTTGTAGCGCTGCCCCTGTCTTCCTGAACCGCATTCATCGCCGGCGTTTCCCTGCTGACGACTGCGCCGGCGTGTCTGCCGACAACGAAACCGGCAGCCGGTGCGGGCGTTTTTCCGGCGCTAATGCGGTCGCTTCCAACCGGCGCTAACATGGCTGCAATCGTTGCGGCCGTGATCCGATTCGTAGCCGGTCTGCCCTATCCCATCGATGGGGTGCAGGCCTCCCGTATTCACAACGTACCTACGTATGCCTTTTATGGACTTACCAGCCTGCTGGCGGCTGTGGCATTTATCAGGCATGGCCGCCAACAACGGCTCGCTGGTTCTCTAGTGACTGCCGGAGCATGGGCCTTGTACGGCTTGTTCAACCTGATCCGTGCGGGGCTGTGGTATAAGACGACGGTCTGGGCGCTGTACGGAGCTGAGAACAACCCGGCACTATTGCAATTCTCGCTACTCACCTTTATCACAAACTTGACGGTCTGGATCATCATGAGTATCGGAGTGGGTCTGCTGCTGACGGAGAGCGCCGAACGGAGCGAGCGTCGCACGCGGGGTGCCTTAAGGGAACTGCAGCAAGCGCAAACCGAGCGTGGCCGCCTGGCTCAATTGGTGGAGCAAAGCCAGGATGCGATTTTAGTGGTTGCCGAAGGACGGTTGCGCTACCTGAACACTGCTGCCGCGCATATTCTGGGCTACGCCGCAGACGAAATCCCATCGTTGTTCATGAAACCTCTAGAAGAAGTATGTGGCATTGTCGCGCAGGATCCAATGCGCGCGCTGATGAACGGTACGCTCGCCTTGGTGGGCGCATGGGAGGGACAATCCGAGTGGTGCCATCGCCTCACCGGCGAGCGGATTCCCATGTTGGTGGGCGCCGTGGCGATGGACGCGCGCGAGGGCGAGCCTTCCTGCACTGGGCTGATCGGACGGGATCTGCGAGAGCGCCTGCGCCTGGAAGAAGATCTGCGCCAGGCGCAACGGCAGGAGGCCCTGGGACGCCTGGCCGCCGGCATCGCCCACGACTTCAATAACCTGCTGACGGTCATAATGGGATACGCGTCGTTGGCGCTCGAGGACCGCTTGGATGAGCGGCTTCGGCAGAGCATCGGCGAGATCCTGACCGCCGCGCGGCGTGCCGCAGCGATCACGGACCGGCTGCGCGCGTTCGGGAGACGGGAAACGCTCCGCCCCCTCACCTTCGAGCTGAACACGCTGGTCAACTCCATGCGCGGCTCGCTGGATAAGCTCGTGGAAGGGGACGTGGCGTTGCTATATGATCTTTGCGAGACCCCGCTGCCGGTACGGGCCGATGCGGCCCAGATCGAACAGGTGTTGATGAATCTGATACTGAACGCGCGGCAGGCCATCGAGGGGTGGGGACGAATTATAGTCCGCACCGGCACCGCGCGCGAGTTCGTGCAGATCCAGGTCGAAGACACCGGCTCCGGCATCGAGCCCGAGGTGCTGGAACATATTTTCGATCCCTACTACACGACCCGATCAGCCGGGAGCGGATTGGGTCTCTCGATGGCCTATGGCATCGTGCGCCAGAGCGACGGGCAGATCCACGTCGATAGCCACCCGGGGCGCGGCAGCATCTTCACCGTTTTGCTGCCGATGGGCGGTACGGAACCAAGCGCTGGCGAAGCGGTCGTCTGTGCCAGCTCCGCGGCAACTCAAGGAAACGAGTTGGTGATGGTGGTGGACGATCGTGCGGACGTGGCCGCCTTAGTCACGAGCTGTCTGACACACTACGGCTATCGCGTACTGAGTTATACAGACTCTGATTCCGCACTAAATGGCGTACGAGACGGGCGCGCTGCACCGAAGTTAGTGATCCGCGATCTGATGATGCCCGGCATGACGCTAAGAGCCTTTGCCGATCGTCTGCACGAGATACATCCTGGACTACCGATAGTGTGTATGTCGGGTCTACCGGAAGCCTCGGTGACCGCGATGATCGAGGGAATTGGTGCATATTTCATTGCCAAGCCGTTCGCGCCCGAACAGCTAGCAGCGTTGGTCCGGCGGGTGCTGGATGCCGCGGCAATACTTACACGCGACTGGAAATGACCGGGCGCCGTCCGGCACGGGCTGGTAAGAATAACGGTCCACTTCCGCATGGTCGGCGGTCAAAGCAATGGCCCGGCAGCGATTCGAAGAAGTTCACTCGCGAACGCAAGGATCCAACGTGGACTCCTGGTAGCGCGGCTACTTTCAAATGGGGCTGGGCGAGCGGATCCGGGTGGCGCACCATACGGCGCAATCGCAAGACGCTGATTCCTGAACGCCAGGCGACCAGGGGGCCACATTTCCCTGGACGTTTCGCCAGAAATCCGGCTCGCTTCAAGCCCGGCACGCCAACCGGAAATCCCGAACACGCTAGCCGCCTTCTTATCCCAATCAGCCTTCATCGCGAAGTACTGTCATTGGATCCACGCGGGCCGCCCGGCTCGCCGGAATCCAGGCCGCCAGTATGCCGACAAGAGTCATCAGGACGCAGGCAACGCCGAGTGCTACCGGATCTAACGCGGACACCTGGAACAAGAGACTCTTCAGGAGCCTCGTCAGCGCAAAGGCCCCAGCCAGTCCGCCGGCAAGCCCCACAATGAGCATCGAGAAGGCGTTGCGAAAAATGTGCGATAGCACGTCGCCCGAACATGCGCCTAACGCCATGCGGATGCCAATCTCGCGGCGCTGCTGCGTGACCGCATGCGCCAGAACACCGTAAAGTCCCAGTGCGGCCATCAGTGCGGCGACGCCGGCGAAGGCTCCCAACACCCAGGTGGGCTGCCTCGCCCAAAGGATGCTCTGCTCCTTGACCTGTTCCATGGTCATCACGTCCCCCAGAGGCAGGTTGGGATCGATCTGCCGCACCGCTTCCCGAATGCCGGGCATGGCCGCCGCCGGCTCGCTCCGGGTGCGAACCACCAGTTTGATGTCCTGCCGCGGGGCTTGGGCTAAAGGCACATAAGCGACCATCTCTGGCAAGGCGTTCAATCCGGCGGTGCGCTCGCTCCGGATCACCCCCACGATCTGCAGTTTCACCAGGGACTCCGGGATTGGACCGTAGCCTGGCACATCGATACCAACGGTCCGCCCAACGGGATTCGCCATTCCGAATCTGCCCGATAAATACCGGGCCACTTCCTGATTGATGACCACAACTGGCGGAGCGCCCGCGCGATCCCGATCCTCAATTCCGCGCCCGGACTCCAGGGGAATTTGCAGGGTGCCAAAATACCGGGGATCGACAAGCTTCAAGCGAACCAGCAAAAACTCCTTCACTCCGGGCAAGGTCATATATTCGCCCCATTGCACACCTTCGAGAGGCAAGCCCTGCGAAACGGACGCCTGCTCGACTCCGGGCACGGCTTGGAGCCGTTCGACCACGGCTTCATAGAATCTGGCGGCGCTGTCCGGAGACGGGTATGCCGCCGATGGAAGATCCGTCGACATGGTAATGACGTGGTCGATTCGTACACCGGCATCGACTTGCTGAAGTTTTGCCAGGCTCTTGAACAGGAGCGCCGCGCCGCAGATCAGCACAACGGAAGCCGCAACTTCAGCGATGACGATTGTGCGGCGCACTGAGGCGCTCGAACCGGACGATCCACGCGCCGCCTGATTCAATGCGTTGGACAGCGTGCCGAACGAAGTCCGCAAGGCAGGAAGCAGACCCGTGAGTATCAAAACCGCCATCACGGCCGCCGCGGCAAAGCCAAGTACGCGCAGATCCATGCTGGAACCGGCGCTGAGATCGGCCGTAAACGGCAGCGATGCCGCCACCAGTGGGGCCGCGGCATGCAGCAGCAGGTAGGCCACCGCAATACCCGCCATGCCTCCGAGAAGACACAGGACCAGGCTCTCCGTGAGCAACTGCGCGATCAAACGGCCGCGGCCGGCCCCCAAAGCGGCTCTGAGCGCCCATCTCCTTCCGGCGGGTTGCTCCTTTGGCCAGCGCCAGGTTCGCTACGTTCGCGCAGGCGATGAGCAACACCATCAGAACCGCTCCAAATGCCAGGTAGATCGAGCGGCGCAGGGTATCCCCAACCAGCATCTGCGCGAAAGGATCCACCGCGAAGCCCCAGTCCTTCTGGATAAATGACCTCTTTGAGACTGGCTCTCAATGCGGTCATCTTGGCTCGCGCCTGCTCGAGGCTCACGCCGGCGCGCAGACGCCCAATGGGGTTCAGCCAATGCTGACCGCGATTCAGTTGATCCGGTGCGAAGATCAGCGGCTTCCAGTACACCGCTTCGTCGCGATCGAAACTGCCCGCGGGCAGAACCCCGATGATCCTGTGCGGCTCACCGTCGAGCACCAAATCGCGTTTCAGAACGTTGGGATCGCTCGCGAATTGCGTTCGCCAGAATGCGTGGCTCAGCACCACCACCGGCGCCGCTCCCGGCTGATCTTCTCCCCGTGCGAACGTCCGCCCGATTTGAGGCTTTACGCCGAACACCTGAAAGTAATCGGCCGACACCAGCTTGCCCGAAACGCGCGCTGGATAGCCGTCAGTCGCCACCGCGGCTCTGGTAGGGCACTCGACCGACAACGCCTCGAAGATATCGCCCTGCCGCTTCCAGTCCAAAAAGGTAAGTGTGGTGGTGCCGTTGCGTCCCCCCGGAGGGGCTTCCCACACCCTTACCATGCGCTCCGGCTCGGGGAAGGGAAGCGGCTTCAACAGGACCGCGTCAACGATATTGAACATAGCCGAGTTGGCGCCGATGCCGAGAGCCAGCAATCCGATGGTAACCGCGGCGAAACCCGGATCCCGCGCCAGCGAAGCCATCCCGTGCCGGAAGTCTCTCAGGAGGTTCTCCATCCACCGGACGCTGCGGTGATCGCGATGATCTTCCTTCATCTGTGCCACTCCTCCGAAATTGCGCCGGGCCGCCTGACGCGCTTCTCCCGGTGTCAGCCCCGCGGCGATGGCATCGCGCTCGGCTAACTCCAGGTGCGCGAGGACCTCGTTTTCCAACTCCCGATCGAGTTTCCGTCTCCGAAACAGCGCCAGCAGACGAGCTATTGCCGAGCGCAGTTTCACGACTCAGCCTCCAGGAACCGGGCCACCAGGGCAGTCGCCCTTTCCCAGTTTGCAACTTCGATGCGGAGTTGCTTCAACCCTGCCCTGGTCAGCGAATAGAACTTCACCTTCCGTTTTGTCTCCGAGATTCCCCATTGGGCGCGAATCCAGCCCTGTTGTTCCAGACGTATGAGGGCGGGATAAATCGACCCCTGGTTCAATCGCAAAAGGTTCTCGGCAACTTGTTCAATTCTCCTGGCGATGCGATAGCCGTGCATCGACCCCGTCGTATCCAGCGTTTTCAGGATCAGGAGATCCAGTGTTCCGTAAGGGACATCGGTCTTGTCTTCGGACATGTTGGCTGCCAACATCTATATACTACATCGACCTACCGGTAGGCTGTCAACATCTACGCGGGCGATGGCTGCTTGAAATCCTCTCCGCACAAGTGCGCGGGTTGGGGATTTCCAGATCCGCGCGTATAACCGGCGTTTCCGGCTGATGCCATCCGACCGGAAGACTGGCCCACAGATGCGGACTTCGCGTTCCTGTGGCTCGCGCCTTTCCTGTCAGTGTGGCGAACTCATGAGGCATCGGGACGGATGTTCCCAAAATGGAACTGATTGCGGGTAATTGTCTTCGCCGAAAACAGCAGGCGTATCGCCAGCCGGAATGCTTACGCGGAGGCGGTTAATCGCTTTGGTCGTTCTGTGCGTCGCCTTTTGGACTAGCAGACAGTCTAGTAGACAAGCGACGAAACTTCTAGTAGAATGTCTTCTAGGCAAGATGGCCCACAATAACCCTGGCGAAAAGCGTATCGAGTTGCTCCAGGGCACGCTCGACATGCTGATTTTGCGGACTCTCCAGTGGGGACCGCAGCATGGGCACGGTGTCGGCCAGGCGATCCGGCGAAGTTCCGCGGACTTGCTGCAAATCGAACGCGGGTCCTTGTATCCCGCGCTGCATCGCCTGGAAGCGCGAGGTCTGATCGCGTCGGAATGGAAGGCTTCCGATCTAAACCGGCGGGCGAAATACTACCGGCTCACCGCGGCGGGTAAAAAGCAATTGGCGGCTGAGCAGTCGAAGTGGAAGCTTCTGGTCAGAACGATCGCGCGCGTGATGCGTCCGGGCATGAGGCAAGAGCAATGATGCGGTGGGACTTTTGGCGACGGAAACGACGTGAGACCGATCTCGACGATGAGATCGCCTACGATCTTGCGTTGGACACCGAGGAGCGAATGCGCGCCGGCGTCACGCGCCTGGAAGCCGAACGGGCCAGCCGCCGCGATTTTGGGAATGTGCCGCTACTAAAGGAGGGGATTCGCGAAATGTGGGGTTGGACATCGCTCGAACGGCTGGCGCAGGATCTTCGATATGGATGGCGCACCTTGCGCAATAACCCACTGTTCACCACGATGGCAGTGCTGTCGCTTGCGTTGGGTATCGGCGCGAATACGGCCATTTTCAGCTTCATGGATGCGATTCTAATGCGCGCGCTGCCGGTACGGCGTCCCGGAGATCTGGTCATCCTGAACTGGCATACCAAGGGCCTCCCTGGTGTGGTACACGGCATGAGCGGGAGTTGGTATGACGATCCCCATACGGGATGGAACTGCGGCGACTATCCTTTCCCTGCGTACGAGCTTTTGCGCGCGAACAACAGTGTCCTATCCAGCATGTTTGGATTCGCCGATGCGGGCCGGCTGAATCTGAGTGTTTCAGGACAGACCGACCTCGTGGATGGCCAGTTGGTGTCTGGCAACTTCTTCAGCGGCCTTGGCGTGCGCCCCGCCGCGGGACGCTTGATCGGCGACGATGACGACCGCGGCGGCGCCACGCCTGCGGTAGTGATCAGCTACAACTACTGGCGGCGGCGTTTTGCGGGCAGCGCCGATGCAATAGGGCAGTCCATTTTCCTCAACAGGATGCCGTTCACGATCGCCGGAGTGTCCGCAGCGGAATTCATTGGAGTGGATCCTGCAGGTGCGCCGGATCTGTTCATACCGTTGCACGCTGCTCCGCTATTTGACGAGGATCCGCAAGACGATGCAAAGCAAAGGTTCCTCGACAAGAACTTCTATTGGGTCGAAATCATGGGCCGGTTGCGGCCGGGCACAAGTCTCGGGCAGGCTCAGACCGATCTCGCCGCGCGGTTTCAGCGCTATGTCAACAGCACGGCTTCCACCGGGGAGGAGAAAGTCGATCTACCTGCGCTGGTGCTCGCGGGCGGAGGCTCCGGCATCGATTCCCTGCGCCGCGAATATTCCAAACCGCTATACGTGCTCATGGCCATGGTCGGTCTGATTCTGGCCATCGCGTGCGCCAATATCGCCAACCTTCTGCTCGCGCGCGCGGCGGCACGCCGACGTGAGATTGCGGTACGCCTGAGTCTCGGGGCCGGGCGCCTGCGTGTTATTCGCCAACTGCTGACGGAAAGCGTGCTGCTGGCCTTGATCGGAGGAATGCTGGGAGTCTCGGTCGCGGCGCTGGGGATCCGCTTCCTCATTTGGCTGCTGGCAAATGGGCGCGATGGGTTTGCGCTGCACACGAATCTCAGTTGGCAGGTGTTGGCGTTTACGTTCGCTCTCGCTCTGACTACCGGAATTCTCTTCGGCTTGGTTCCGGCCATACAGGCAACCACGATGGATATCACGCCTGCCTTGAAGCAGATCAGGGCGAGCGCGCCGCGGAGCCGGCTCCGTCTGAACAGGATGCTCGCGGTCTATCAGATCGCCATCTCGCTGCTATTGACTATCGCGGCCGTCCTCTTCGTTCGCACACTGTCCAGCCTGCATTCGATCAAACTTGGCTTTGATCGCGAAAACGTGCTGCTGTTCCGCTTGAATGCCAAGCAGGCCGGATACAGCGATCGAGCGCTTGAACGCTTCTATACGGATCTATGGGCTCGTTTCCGAACCCTTCCGGGGGTGCTGGATGTCAGTCTTTCCGATTTTGCGCTGGTCTCCGGCGCGGTCAGTCAAACCGGGGTCGCGATTCCCGGCTGGTCGGCACAACACGGGCGAGAATCAAGAACCTCCGTCCTCAAAATCGGCCCGACGTTCTTTTCGACGATGCGTATTCCCATCCTGCTGGGCCGGGAGCTTCAGGAACGCGATATGACGGGGCCAGGCCACGTGGCAGTGGTCAATGAAGTTTTCGCGAAGAAGTATTTTCCGCATGAGAGTCCCACCGGCCGCCACTTCGGCTTCGGCGGAGGTGACGGAAAGTTCGCCGAGTTCGAAATCGTCGGCGTGGCCAAGGCAGCCCGGTACAACTCGCTCAGGCAGGCCATCCCACCGGTTGTTTACATTCCGTTCAGTCAGCGGGTGGATGGGGTATCTTTTGAGTTGCGCACCCATGGCGATCCGCTGCGGCTCGTCGCCACGGTGCGCCAGATTGTACGCCAGGTCGAGCCCCGCGTGCCGGTTTCGGACATGAACACGCAATCGCGCCAGATCGATCAAACCATCAACAGGGAGCGCATTTTCGCACAACTCTGCAGTTGCTTTGCAGCGCTTGCTCTGCTCATATCGTGTATCGGACTTTACGGCATGATGGCCTATACCGTCGCGCGGCGCACTGCCGAAATCGGCATTCGTATGGCGTTGGGAGCCGATCGGCACCGTATCATCTGGATGGTGCTGCGCGAGATGATTTGGATTGGGGTAACGGTACTTAGGGCTTGCTAAAGAATAATCTGTACAAATCAACGGAGATCGGTTATGTTTTATTTAAATGAGGAGCTACGGTCCACCCCGCGGTATGGCGACGACCTCAGAGAGAACATGGCTGCGCGTCCTTGGGACCATGAATGAGTACCAAGCACGTCTTTTGGTGGCAGAGAAGGCTGCCCAGTTTGGTCGAGGTGGGATCAGTCAACTGTCGCGCTTGACGGGAATGTCGCGCGTCACGATCACCCAGGGAATGAGGGAGTTGCGGGTAGGTAAGCTGCGCAATCCGGCCGCGCGAGGAATCCGTCAGCCGGAGGCGGACGCAAGAAAGTGGAACAAGCAGATGGAGAATTGTCCCGAAAGCTGAAAGAGATCGTCGAGGAGACCACGGCTGGTGATCCTATGAGTCCGCTGACGTGGACGAGCAAGTCCACGCGGACCATCGCTGAGGAACTGACCCGTTCGGGGCACTCGATTAGCAGCGTAACTGTGGGCCGATGCCTGGAGGATCTGGGATACACGCTGCAGTCCAACGTGAAAACGCGAGAAGGGCCGCAGCATCCGAACCGCGATGCCCAGTTCCACTATCTGAACAAGCAGGTCAAGGTTTTCCGCCGGTCGGGTGATCCCGTAATATCGGTGGACACGAAGAAGAAGGAACTCGTGGGAGCCTTTAAAAACGCGGGCCGCAGGTGGCGGCAGAAGGACAAGGCGGATGCAGTCAATGTCCACGATTTCCCGCAGTTGGGTCATGGCAAGGCCATTCCCTACGGAGCCTACGACATTGCACGTAACCGGGCGGTGGTCAACGTAGGAGTGACGCACGAAACCGCGGAGTTCGCCGTAGAGAGTATTCGGCGCTGGTGGCGACTGGATGGCAAGCGCCACTATCGCGGCGCCGGACGTTTGTTGATCTGCGCCGACAGTGGAGGCAGCAACGGTAACCGACAGCGTGCCTGGAAACTGTACCTGCAAGCCTTGAGTGACGAGATAGGGATGGCGATCACAGTCTGTCATTACCCAACGGGGACCAGCAAATGGAACCAGATCGAACATCGTCTGTTCTCCTTCATCAGCCTGAACTGGAGAGGGAAGCCGCTGGTCAACTTTGAAACCGTTGTGAACCTGATTGGCGGGACTCGAACACAAACGGGGCTGAAGGTCAAAGCGGTCCTGGACACCAACGAGTACGAAACAGGAGTCGAGATATCAGATGAAGATATCCATCAGCTACGGCTCAAGCGGCACAAAGTACATCCGAACTGGAACTACACATTGATGCCGAGGAATTGAGGTGTCCTTCTTTCTGTCAGGGGTTCCGGCAATTGTACAGATTATTATTTAGCAGGCCCTTACCATTGGATTGGCAGCGGCCTGGGGCACAACCCGCTATCTCGAGTCGTTTCTGTTTGGCCTGAAATCGAAGGACCCGCTCACAATACTGTTGGCGGCTGGAATCCTGGTCGCCGCGTTGGTTTTGGCCGGCTATCATCCCGCGATGCGAGCGTCGCGGATCGACCCACTCACTGCATTGCGTCATGAATAGTGCACACGCAGTCAGCACAGAATTACACGCCCAAAACTCGACCGTTTCGGTTACAGCCTGCCCGACTGTCCGAGCGAATTCCTCTCAATCAACCTGTCGACCGAGTCCTCTCAGGTATCGCCGCCAGCCCCATTGATCTCGCGGCCAAATCGAGGTATTGCCAGCGGCGCCATGCAGGCTGACATGAGGAAGGTCAAGGTGCGGTGTCAAGCCGCGCTAGCGCAGGCGCCGGAGAAGCGCGCCGCATACCTGGTGCGGGCCTGCCCTGACGATCCCTTACTCCGCGGCCAGGTCGAGGCACTGCTGTCGCGGGAAAGCGCGGCGGTGACGCCGGACGGGAAACGGCCGAGTCATGGGTGATGCGGATTCTCGGTGGACCACGTCATCAGCAAGTCCGGGGGCGTCGTCAGGTCGGGTGTCAGCACAAAGAAGCTACCCACACCCGGAATCTGGGGAATCTCGATTGACAGAGCGGAGGTCACCACCCGCTGCATACCAAATGGCAGTTCCGTCAGCGTTTGCGTGACCTTTGCGATACCGAGCCTGACTTTCGGTTCCGGGGTAACCTCACGGAGGCTGGCATACACGGGATGGCTGGTTCCATCCGGAGCCGTAACCGAGAGTAGTTCGATAGCCACCACGAAGCACCGCGCGGGACAAGTCGTGGTTTCGATCCATCGGACCCGCGCCTGCACCTTCGCGCCTTTGGCGATGATTGTGTCACTGTGGTCGCGCGCATCCTCCACCATGATGAGCGTGAATCGCTCTCCGACGCCGGAACGCTCAGTGAGAGGCGTCCCGAGCCGCATGCGCAGGGACAAACCGGACGGAATCGGCTGCTCCTCGTGGCGAACGGGTGCCGCAGCAGGCGCCGGTTCAACGGCGTCGTCACCGCCGAACCGTATCGAACTGGCGGTGGAATAGGGGCGGCAATGACTGAACTCGACCTGATTGATGCTGGCGGCGCCTGCGGAATGTTCCACCACGGTGGTTGCCGTTTGCGGCAGCACGACACGTCGATCCCCAAGGTACATCGGAGCGTAAAGCACCTCAGTACGTGCGGAGCGGATTTCGAAATCCGCCGGCAATTCCGTGGCCTCGCTCGAAAGCGCCAGCAGTTCCGCGGTCTCCGGATCGATCCAAAACGTGCCCTGCATTCCGGCTGTCACACCGCCTCTCGGACTGCTCAGGCGGAAATGCGTGAAGACAGACGATACCGAATAATCGAATTGCAGGGCGGGCCGCGATTGAAACGTCCCGGCGCCATGGAAGGTGCTCCGGGTATAGCCATCCAGGAAGACGGTCTTCAGAATCGAGGTCAACTGTCCCGAGGTCATGAGACCGAAGCCCACCAGGGCCGCCGGATCCTCGACGAAAGCGTTCTCCCGCCCCGGCCAAGAGAACCACTCACGGTCGCCGATGGTAGACACTTCAATCTGCAGCGCGTCGTGTTCGTTCCGCTTCACCTTTCCTTTCTTATCTGCCCTGGTGCGGGTCACCGATTCGAGACACGCGCAATTGGCCAGTGCGGCCACCGACTCGCCGGCGAGCCTGGAGGCGCGCGCCAGCGCCAGCACCTCCGGCGCGAGTTTTTGGCTCGCCACGTGCCCGCAGAGCAAGGTGACGGCTAGAATTGGCCCGGTCGCGCGGATTGTCGTCGACAGGCGCACTCTTGCTGATATTGTACGGCACGGCCAGGCCTCCCCACGATTGGAAAATGCTGTGGAGAATGCCTTCGGCACGCCGTGAGCGCGTCTGCGCAGCCGGCATGTAACCAGGTGAAACTTCAATTGCATCGGGCAGGTGAATCGTCTGTAGGTCTGGGAGAAACCGCAGGCGCGCCGCGCCTATGTCGATGGCGGCCGCTACCTCTTGCCACGGTCGGCAGAAAACGCCGATCAGCGCGCCCCGCTCATTAATTGCGCCAGCGCCGTCTCCAATTCCTCGGGGTGAAACCCGAATGGGCCCGGGCCACTCTTGTACGCGACGCGGCCGCTCTGGTCGATAGCGTACAGGCGGTCGGGCCAGCCGGTATAAGCCACCTCCGTAGCGTTGCCGAAATCGTCCATCAGCGCCGGGATCGCGATATGCAGATTCCGCACGCAAGAGTCCGCCACGGCCGCCCGCTCCTCGATTGTACGCGGGTTGGCGAATACCACGTGTTGCTTGATGTTCGATTGCATCTGCCAGACATCGCTAGCGTGCGCTTCCTGAATGTACACGATGTAGAAAGCTACCCGGTCCTTGTATTGTTCGTACAGCTTGTCGAGCGCGGGAACCTCCCGGCGAAAGGGCGGTCAAGTGTAGCTGCCGAAGATCAGCACCACAGGTTTGCGGTCCCGGAACCAGGACAGCCGCACGCGGGCGCTCTTGTCAAGCGTCTCCAGATCGAAATCCGGCGCCGTATCGCCGGGGCGTATGTGTCCACCGCGGGTCCACGACCAGAGCGTCTCGAACGGAAGCACCATGAACATGGGGCCCGGCACCTTGGCGATTGCCTTGGCGAAACGCAACGGGGGCTGCCACATAATCGCCAGTATGGCGGCACAAAACAGCACATAGGCCGTCACCAAGCCCAGGAGGATCTTGAACGCCCTGTTCATTGCCCGATTGTATCGAACCTGTATTGCGCATAGGGATCCCGCGACCTGGCAAGGCCTAAGGCGTTTTTTCGGGCGCGTGTTGTGGCCTCATATTTGCCATTATCGTCCGGTGAACCGTCTGCTTGCGACCCCCGCAATCTACATGGCCCTGTGCTCGACGCTTCGTTGCGATTTTTTCACTGGTGTTCACGACCCGGCGGCAGTACATACTGTTTCGATGCCGCCACATTTGTCGCAGAGGATCGAAGCAGGCGGCGAATGGCATATCGTGCGACTTCAGATTGATTGACTGTTCAAGATCTGAACCCGGCGCAGTACCTCGACGGCGTGGCCCCGCAATATCCGCGCCCATGATTATAGTGATTATCGTTTTGATGGACTTCTCAGAGATGTCGGCTTCATATGGCACGTCGCGTCCGGATGGCCGAATACATCGCCACTCCTTCTTGTAGGACCATACTGACTCTTTGTGAAGACAAACTCAACGGACGGAGCCGAATTCTGATAGTCGCATGACTCGCCATAGACGACCTTGCTAAGTGTCGCCTGATGTTCTGTAAAGATCCGATCATTCGTATTGAACCTTATCACCACGCCGGTTTGTCGCGCCGCATAGTGAACCCACATAAGCTGGCTGTCGGATTTTCGGTCAGGCAAAGGATGCCGAGACTTGTGCGGAACTTGAAATATTCCGGCCCTTCCCGCGCAAGACCACCGAAGTTGCTTATCATAGACGTCATTGAAGCGGGCGGGATTCGAGAACCTGACCGTCAACATGAACGCAGAGCGCCGTGCGAGCGGGAAAGGCCGTTTCGCCAAAAAGTAAAACCCAAGACTGAGGCCGATTCGTCGTTCCGAGTCGCTTAGAGTGGACCGGCAAATCCGAAGATGCTCACCTCGCAATACGTCCGTGGTGCCGATTCCCGGCATCTGGATTGCTGCAGTAGCTCCGATGCTTGGGCAAATAGAGGCGTTGCCCAACGGATGTCGGAAGATACGTGCTCGTGCCGGTTCGCGGTGCGGCGCAGGCCGTGGGCCAGCTTCATCTGCCCGTAATGGCGGCAAATACGCGGCGCCAAACGATTTTCAGCTCTGCTGCGAGTCGCCATTGGTGCGACGCTGAAGAGTAAAACATTCATGCCGAAAAGCTTGTGGCCACTTCCGAAGCTGACGCCCGCGGGGGGCCTAAGCTTTTGGCAACTGCAGATTCTGCTCGTGTGCGTCGCGGTGGCAGTTTCGGGAATCTTCTGGCTGCTGCAAGGAATTACCAACCCCACCCCGCAAATTCTCTTCACCTTCATAATCGGGAATTGCACTTGGCTGGCGGTGCTTCTCGCCGCACCGCTCGTCAAGCAGAAGTCCCCATGGGACTGGGTCGCGTATCTGGGCATTCTCCTCCCGGTCGCCGCGGTGGCAAGTTGGATCTCGTCGGTGGCCAGCCGGATCGTCGCGGGGCGCGCCGAGCACCTGTTTGCCCTTGATTGGTCCGATATCCGGAACGGCATGTTTTTCTCGTTCGTCAGTGGGGTTGCTTTATTTATCTCGGGAAAGGCGAGGGCACGGCTGGAGGGACGGAATCGCGAACTGGAAAAGCAGATTACGGTCGGACAAATCAAGCTGCAGGCACACGAAGCCGAGTTGAATACGGCACATGAGATTCAAGCGCATCTTCTGCCCCATGACCTGCCGCAAATGAAACCATTCCAGGTTGCATGCGCTTGGGAGCCGGCGCGGTCAGTGGGCGGTGACTACTTTGACGTACTTGCACTAGGGCCGGATCAACTGGGGATCTGCATTGCGGACGTGTCGGGCAAAGGGATCACAGCCGCGTTACTGATGGCGAATCTGCAAGCGGCCGTGCGGGCGTTCGCACCGGTCAGCAGCGGGCCAGGAGCGCTGTGCCGCAAGCTCAACGAAGTGCTGTGCGGCAGCATTGCACCGGGGAAGTTCGTAACCTTCTTCTATGCAGTAATCGACCGCGAGCGGCTGATTCTGCATTTTGAGAATGCCGGGCACAGTTCGCCAATTGTGCTGCGGGGGGACGAGGCGAATATTCTCACTGAAGGCGGCACGGTGCTGGGGCTGTTCCCGAAATCCATTTATGAGGAGCGGCAGTTCGCTTTGAACTCGGGCGATTGCTTGTTGCTAACGACGGACGGCGTGACGGAAGCGGCGAACGATCACGACCAGGAGTTCGGCAACGAACGAGTGATTGCTGCGGCACGCGCCGCTCGGAGTCTCGGGGCGCAGGGCATCCGCACGAGGATTTTGGACGACGTGACGCGTTTCTGCAAGGACAACTTCCAGGACGACGCTACACTCATCGTGGTGACTGTGGATTAGGGCAGCAAAAAGGTCTACGATCTCAGACGACGAGGTTGCGGTTCCACATCGGTAGCGGCCGAGTGGGCCTATAACCTTGCCGTGCGGCGCCAGGTCCGCATTTGGAAATTTGCCGGCCTTGGCCATCCATGCCAGGGGTGTAACTGACTGCCATACGCGCGCCGCCTGAATCGTAAACTATTGGTCGCCGGCTTCAAACGCGACAGGCGCCATAGCCTTCCCAGGTTGACCACATGTGGTCAGATGACTCCGCGCGGTCAGTTCCCCGGGCCAACCACTCAGTCTCCCGCAGGTCTGGATGAGGCATACGTGGTCCACATCGATTCGGTACGGTTGGACCCCGAAGTGCCCTTCAGTAGAGTGCAGCCAAAAAGGCTGGGGCGACGAGCGGCTCCGCCGCGCGGCTCTTGGGTGTTGTGGCGAAGGATAATCGATGTTCCAAATGGTTACGAAAATCATGAAGTGGGCCTCCATTCCGGTCCTGCTGACTGCTTCGCTCTTTGCGTTTTGCGCCGCGAGTTACGAACCCTTGCTGGACCTCGCGATTGGTCTGGCCACTATCGTCTTTATACAGCGGGCAATCCGGTTAAAGGAATACTTCTGGGCCGTCGGGTATCTCGCGGTTGGCGTAGTTTTCACGCCGCTATCCCTCATGGTCAAGATCTTCCTCTTGATGGGCTTCGCCTGCATTGTGACTTTCGCAAATTTGTTAGCGGCATTCCGCACGCAACCGGCGCGGGCCAGCTAACGCAAGTCAAGGTGCTTACGTGACGCAGGAACGGATATTTCAATGAATAAGCCACTAACCATACCCCGATCGAGCCGCGAAATCAGAGCAGCGGTGATATTCGTGCTTTCAATGGCAATCCCCGTTGCCGGAATTGCGCAGGTTTCAGTTACAGGGTTGGTTCCGACACCAGTCACAGAAACTGATCCGACCTCGGTTACAGAGAGTCTTCCGACCCCGGCTACCACGACTGCGCAGACCTCAGCTCCAGGAATTACGCCGCTCGACTGGCAAGGCAAACTGCTGTTTCATGCCCAAGCCACCTACGGGCCGTGGGCAGTCACGAGTTTCGCGGCATATGCCGGATTCCTCCAGGTAATTAACTCTCCGAAAGAGTGGGGCCAAGGCGGCGGCGCCTACGGCAAGCGGTTTGCCTCCACGGTCGGCTGGTCGGCGATACATGGCACCCTGGCTTTCGGACTGGATACCACGTTGCACCAAGACCCGCGTTACTATCGATCGCTGAGCACGGGGTTTTGGCGCCGGTCAGCACACGCGCTCCGGGGAACTTTTCTTACGCGGACCGACTCAGGCGGCGAGACACTGTCAACCTGGCGTATAGGCAGTGCCTACGGCGCAGCGTTTCTTTCCGACTTGTGGTATCCGGCCCGTCTCGATACCCCCCGCCAGGGATTTTTCGATGGCACCCTCGGGCTCGGATTCGGTTTCGCCAGCAACATGGGGTCGGAGTTCTGGCCGGATATCAAGAGCAAGGTATTTCACCGAAAGTGAGATGGGACCATGATTGGACATAACGATTCACGCCGGCTCTGGAAGCTGCCACCCTTTGCCGCGTCTGGACTGCTCATTCTGTTCTCAGTTCAAGCTGCGTTTTCGTATTCCATTCTCACCCACGAAGCCATTATAGATTCCACTTGGGATAGCGCGATAAAGCCACTGCTTTTGACACGATTTCCGGCCTCCACCGCGGACGAGTTGACCGAGGCGCACGCATACGCCTACGGCGGAAGCATCATTCAGGATTTGGGCTATTACCCATTTGGCAGTAAGTTTTACAGCGATTTGACGCACTACGTCCGGAGCGGCGACTTCATTCTGAATTTGATTCGAGATTCTCAAAACCTGGACGAATATGCCTTCGCATTGGGGGCTTTGGCGCATTACGCCGGGGACAACAACGGCCATCGCATGGCCGTGAATGTGTCGGTACCGATGCTGTACCCGAAGCTCCGCTTGAAATTTGGAAAGTGGATAACTTATGCGGACGATCCTTTCTCGCATAGTAAGACAGAGTTCGGGTTCGACGTATTTCAGGCCGCGAAAGGCCGCTACGCCTCGGATGCTTACAAAGGCTTTATAGGCTTTCAAGTGGCAAAGCCGGTACTTCAGCGGGCGTTTCAGGATACTTATGGAATACGGATCGAGCAAATCTTTTTGGACCTCGATCTGGCTATCGGATCGTACCGGCGTGCGGTAGGGACGGTACTTCCGGCACTGACCAAAGTGGCGTGGCAAATCAGGAGTCAGGACATCCTGAAAGACGCTCCGGGCATCACACGCCAGAAATTTCTGTACAATCTGTCCCGCTCCAGCTATGAAAAGAACTGGGGCGCTACCTATCAGCGGCCGGGTGTCCGGTCGAAAATGCTGGCGGGTTTATTTCACATCGTTCCCAGAACTGGCCCATTTAAGGCGCTGGCGTTTAAGAGGTTGACGCCGGAAATCGAAAAGTTGTACATGGCCAGTTTCAACGCGTCGATCGATGCGTATCGCCAGTTGCTTGCCGGCGTAGGCAGTGGCCGGCTCAACCTGCCAAATGACAATCTTGACATGGGAGCAGCCACCAAGGCGGGCGAATACAAACTGGCTGACGCGGCGTACGCGAAACTGCTAGGCAAGCTGGAAGGTCACTACACGGACATCCCACAGGACCTACGGAGCGATATCCTCGGGTTCTACCAGGATCTCGGCCTGCCTATCGCGACCAAATCAAACGAAAACGAGTGGGCACGGCTGCAGGAGGAACTCAATCACCTGACCGCCATAAACCACGATCTTGCAGCGGCGACCTCCGAAGAATATAGCGCGGCGGGATCGCGTAATGCCAAATGACCAATAAACCGAGCCTCGTTCCGCAGGTCCGTTGCGGGGCCGTCGGGGTCTGTTGGCGGCGGTTCCGGCGCCACACCCGCACGGAGACTAATTCGCCGCCCTGATACCGGCCTTTACCGCCGGCTTGGCACCCCGTCCAGCGATGAAATCGTTTGCCCGGCTCGAGAGCGGAAAACAATAGATGTCATCTGCTGTTGAAGGAGTTCGGGTTCGCAGCAATATACGCTTCAAGACGAGCGGTTGGGCAAACGGGTGGCAGTGCGCATGAGTTACCGGCAGGTGGAAGGTGAGCACTCCACCGTGTTGACGCGACCGCGCTCGGATAGACTCGGCATCATCGATGCGGTGCCAGGCGTCGGAGGCAGGCGGAGACTTACCGCCGGAGAATGCCCGCAGTTGCTATGTCCTGGAGCTGGCCGGTTCGCAGCGGTTGCCCGGGCTCGTACGATCGGTGACGCCCAGTTTCCTGCCTGGCCCGACCGGACTAAACATTCTTCTGTCGAACTACCAGCTCGATCGGGATTCAGCTACCACTGAAACGCGGGCTGCGCAGCCTCGTGCGGCTCGGTGAGGCCATGGGTACCTACCGATTGACCAAGCTACCTCGCCGCTCCGCCAATAATCAAGACGAAGTAAAGGCATCCTTCGCGACGCTTTGGCCGAGATACGGCCGGGCGCAGCGGATTGACGCCGGCGGCGCCACCCTCGAGCAAATGGCGCGGAACATATCATCAGGATGCTTCTTGAGATCGGCGGAGTGGTCACGGGATACCTGCGGTCCACGCGGTCGTAGCATCTTCCCAGAAGCGTGATCGACAAGCAACTCCCGCATTTCTGGGTGCAGGTTTTGCATTTTGGCACCGGTATAACTCTTTGAACGCTGCACGCGTAATCGCGAACGCGGCTTGTAGTCGACAAACACAAGAGGCCATGGTATCTTCGACAGCGCCAAGAACGCCGACTGCGCCTTGTCATGTGACCACAGGTTGTCACTTGGTAGTTACTTCGCTCGTCCCGGCCGGGTTCGAAAGCCGTCCCTGGCGAGGCGGCACAACGAAAGATGAAATTGGCGCGAATCGTGCCTTAAGGTGCACTGTCGGCCAACGCCCTTAGGGGTTGACCGGGCCGACGGAAAGAGGCAAAAACAATGCGAATGATACTAGCAGCTACTCTGGCGATCGCGCCACTTGCCATTGCGCCCTTGCTGGCCAAAGACAATCAAAATATAAAGCGGCTAAATCAGGCCGCCGTGGTGTTTTCCGAGGTTATGGCAACACCGGACAAAGGCATCCCGGAAGATCTGGTTGCACGCGCCCACTGCATCGTAATCGTCCCCGGAGAGAAGACCGCGGCTTTCCTGGTTGGCGCAAAGTACGGAAAAGGTTACGTATCGTGCCGGCGTAATGGCGGCTGGTCGGCGCCGGGCACGGTCATCATCGAGGGCGGTAGCTTCGGCTTCCAGATTGGCGGCTCCATGACGGACGTAATCATGCTGGTGATGAACCAGGGGGGAGAGGACAAACTGCTTTCCGACAAGTTCACTCTAGGCGGGGAAGCATCGGTTGCCGCAGGGCCCGTGGGACGCACGGCTACGGCTCAAACTGATCTTCAAATGCACGCCGAGATTCTCTCCTGGTCGCGATCCCAGGGCCTGTTTGCGGGCGTTGCTCTGGAAGGCGCGACCCTGCGGCAGGATCTGAACGATAACGCTCAGATCTACGGCAAAAAGCTCGGTAACCGGGAGATCCTGACCAGGCGGATGCGTACGCCCAAGGTCGCCGCCACACTGATCGCAGAGCTGGACAAGCACCCGGCGCGCGAGCGCGCGGTTGCGTCAACCGGCAGCAGCCAATAACCGGCCATATGCCGAACCGAAGATGATTCAGTGAGACGCATGTTCAGATTCGATGAGCAGCGGACGGACAGTTAGGCGCGTGTGCTTCGGATTAATGACCGGACCGAATTTACAACGGTTAGAACTACACAAAGGAGACGGAATATGTCTGAACTAAACGCAGTAGTTGCTGTGTATGGCTCGCATATCGAAGCAGAAGGCGCGGTGAAGGAACTTCAGCGCGCGGGAATCGACATGCACACCCTTTCGATCATTGGCAAGGATTCCCACACCGATGAACACGTGGTGGGTTATTACAATACCGGCGACCGAATGAAGTACTGGGGCAAGACCGGCGCCTTTTGGGGCGGCTTCTGGGGGCTTTTGTTCGGGTCCGCCTTCTTTGCGATTCCGGGCCTCGGCCCCGTGCTCGTGGCAGGCCCTTTGGTCGCGTGGATCGTAGGAGCGCTGGAAGGCGCCGTGACCGTTGGCGGTTTGAGCGCCATCGGTGCGGGACTTTACGGGATGGGTATTCCGAAGGATAGCGTCGTCAAGTACGAAACGGCGCTTAAGACCGACAAATTCCTGCTGATGGTGCATGGCACGGCAGCGGAGGTCGAAAAGGCGAAGGGCGTTATCGGAAACACGCGGCCTGTCAATGTGACGCTGCACTCGCCCGAAGCAGTAGCAATGGCCGGGAGATAGCGCCGCGGTCGACAACGGCCCCTGAGGACTAAAGACCATGCTAAGAAATGCCGCCCATTTGAAAGGTTTCACGATTCGAGCTACCGACGGCGAACTTGGAACTGTAGGTCAATTGTATTTCGACGATAAGACATGGGCCATCCGCTATTTCGTGGTAGAAACCGGCGGTTGGCTGGATGGGCGGCAAGTGCTGATCTCACCAATCTCCGTCGTCCATACCGATTGGGAAGCCAAGCAATTGAACGTGGCTCTCACGAAGAAACAGGTTGAGGATAGCCCGGACATCGACACGCACCAGCCCGTTTCACGGCAGCACGAGGCCGCATACTACGGGTATTACGGCTATCCCTGTTATTGGGATGGACCCTACCTGTGGGGTCCTGCGTTTTATCCGGCCGGCTTGACTGTTCCAACCTATGCTTCCAGGGAAGCTCTGGCAGAGAAGATCGCGAGAGAATTGACGGATTCGCATCTGCGGAGTACGGCTGCCGTCATAGGATACAACATAGAGGCGGCTGACGGCGAGATTGGCCATGTGGACGGGTTTGTCGTGGACGATGAAGCCTGGGCTATCCGCTACATCGAGGTCGCCACGCGAAATTGGTGGCCGGGCAAGAAGGTGCTGGTTTCGCCCGCATGGATCGAGCGGGTGAGCTGGGCGGATTCTAAAGTGTACGCTGGCCTCTCTCGGGAGGCCATCCAGAACGCTCCGGAGTACGTCGAGTCCATGCCGATCAGTCGGGAGTATGAAAACCGGCTGTACTTTCACTACGGCCGGCCGCCGTATTGGTTGCACCAGGCTGAAAAGGAACCGTCCCCGGAGATGCGTGGCGTTTAAGATAGGGCGCTGCTGCCGGCCCGCCACCTTCTGGAACGGTTTGCTGCCGTGCATTCAATTGAAGGCGCACTCCGCGCGCTGGAGCGGGAGCTAAAGGAACTCGTTGAAACGGCGCACGCAATCTATGGCATGGAAGACTTCACCCCGGTACAACTGCCGCTGACCTCGCTCGATGATGATAAAGGCGTCACGCGAAACGCCTTGGTGGCGCAAAAAGGGTCCACCATCATCGTCGGCCATTCGTATGGCGGCGTGGTGATATCGGGGGCCGCGAACGATGCGCCGAGCGTCACCGCCCTCGTCTACATTTGCGGCTTGTGGGCTGGACGAAGGCGAAAGCATCGAAAGTCTTAGTAAACAAGGTCCTGCTCCGGCCGGCCAGTCAGGTTCGGCCCGATGAGCATGGTTTTCTCTGGATTGATCGCGACGGTTTTGCCTATGCCTTTGCGGCCGATGTGGACCTAGTAGAGGCGCGCGTCATGGCGCCACACAAAAACCGCTCAGCATCAAGTCATTTATCGCGCACTCTGGTTCGGCCTGGAGGCACATTCGCTCCTGGTACCTGGTGTCGTAAAATGATCACATGATCCCGCCGCAAGCTGGGGAGTTTATGGCGAAGACGAATCCCGATTCTCTCCCATTGACGCCCGCCGTGCTATTGCCCTACTGCCGCGATTGCCGCGATCTTTCGGCGTGGCCGGAGCGTTGGATGGGCGAGGAAAAGGATCTTCCTCCAGGCCGTAAACTTGTGGAATACTTCATGCCCTTCCTGCTTCACCTCACCAAGTCCGGCCTGTCGAAAAGAACCATCCAAAACCATGTCGACAATATGTGGTTGCTCGGCGGGGAGATCATCCGGGACGTGAACGAGCACCCTTCTCTGAGAAAGGAGTCCGCCGAACAACTCGTCCGCAACGTGATCCACGAGGACGGCGGGCCGCTGATCCATAACGGCTGGGAAGACGAGCGGCGCTCCTTCGACTCCACGTGCCGGAAGTTCTACCGTTTCCTCACTCAACCCAGCGCTGAGCCAGCCAGTTACCTACAGATTCCCCAGACGAGCCAAAAAGATCTGAGAAGCCGGACGTGATCAAACAAAGGGCCAGCCGCGAGAATCAACACCTTACCGCGGAACTGCTCCACAAGATGTACGCCTACTGGCGTGCCGCCAACTACCTGTCGGTCGTCCAGATTTATCTTTACGACAAGCCGCTGCTGAAGGAGCCGGTGAAGCTGTCCCAGGTGAAGCCTACGTGGGCGGATGGTTCACCTTGTCGAGCATCTCATCCACCCAGCGTTGATCCGCATAGGGCGCGTTTTGCCGTTGCAGCCGGATGGTCCCAGCCTGATTTACCAGCCACGTCTGGCCCAGGATAAACTCGGGCAGTATTTGCTCCAGATAAGACTTGCCGACCAGCACGGGGAAATTGAACTGACGCTCCTCCATGAACCGCTCCACGATGGCTGGATTCTCATCCACGCTGAGGCTGATGGCCTGCACATCGGAACGGTCCTTCACGGCGTCATACAGCTTCTGCATCGCCGGAAGTTCCCGCCAGCACGGCGCGCACCAGGTGGCCCACAGGAACACAAAAGTAGTCTTACCCTTGAAATCGGCCAACGTCCAGGCCCGGCCCGCGGCATCCCGTAAGTGCATCTCCGGTAAGCCGCGGTTCACGGCATTCCATCGCATCCCGCCCATGCCGAGCGGCGCTTCAGGTTTGCCAGCCGGCCACCGATCCTGCTTCGACCACACGGCCCATGCCTCTTCGCTGCCCCCGAGCTCGGTAAAAAGCGTGTGCGCGATCTTCACGGGTCCGGCATATTCTCGTGTGTACACGGGGTTGGTAATCAACTGGTGATAGTACGCCAGCGCATCCAATTTGCGGCCTTCCGTCTGCGCCAGCCGTCCCATCAGGAGCACATATCTGCCCGTACCGTCCGGGAAACTCATCGGGTCCCGGTCGTAATATTTCGGATACTCTGTTTCTATCCATTTGCTCATCTTATTTAGGGTGGTATGGGCGAGGTCAAAATCCTTCGCGTCAATGGCTGCCTGCACAAGTGTTCCCAGGATGACGAAGTGGAATTTGGCGCGGCTGCTGGCGTCCAGATCGGCGGCCAAAGTTCCTCGAATCAGATCACTCGGCGGAGGAGGATCGGTTTCGGTCCAGTCCAGCAGTCCGCGTAGCATATGCACGGCTTCCTTCACCATAACGTTCGCGGCTACCCAATCCTGCGCAATATCGTACGTAAGGAAGTGCGGATCGCCATTGATGCCTACGCGCGTCAAACCATCCCCGACCTGCTTCCAATCCTCCGCGGAATGGCTGCGCGTGTAAACCAGGGCGTCCCGCCGCTGCTGCCAGGCGAAGCGGTTATCCGGCCATTGCTTGATCCATGCGGCTGAAACCTGGTATAGCGAGGCTGCCCGCGCTTCATATTCCGCGTGGTTGGAGCCTTGGGGATGATCCTTCTCCCACGCCTCGTAAGCCTCGAATGCCGGATCGCGCGGACGCGCAGCCGCCGAGCGTGTCTCCGTACGCTTCTCGCCGTCGGGTTGGCCGCTCAGCCGGTAGCCATCACTCAGCACATTGAGGACGGCGTAACTGTTCTGCTTCGAAAGCGGCTCGATCCGCTCTACATCCTGTGCGACGGTTTTTTTCGCGCGCTCCACTTCCGCCGCCGGCGTCAGCCGAAATTCGGCGGCCCAGAGGGTGGAGTAGTAACGTATTTGCCACGGCTCCGTCGCGCTTTGCAGCTGCGCGCGCAAGGCTCCGGCAAATTCACGCAAAGCGCGCGGATCTTCGATCGCATTCAGATTCGCGAACGCCTCCAGGTTCGCTGGGCAGACGTTATTAAAGGCGCGGAGGTTTTCAGCCACTCTGGCCGGATCCCAAAACGACGCGCAGGAATATACCTCCGTTAGCGCCAGATAAGTCCATGGCAGTTTGGGTTCGCGGGCGATCAGCTTTTCGAAGGATTGTATGGCCGCGGGCGTGTCCTTACCGACCAGCGACCGCGCGCACAGGTATATAAATCGGGGGTCGTCCGGATGTTTGGCCAGCTTTTCCCGATACTCAGCCGCCAGGCCGCCGGTTTGCGGTTTCGGTTGTAACTCGATCAGCCACCGGTTCAGGAATAGATTGTCCGGCGCATGTGCCAGAGATGCCCGAATCGCGGCAATCTTGGCCTCCCGATCCGGCGTGCTCAGCGTGACACCGGTGTGCCGTTCCGGCGAAAGCGCCTGAATTGCAATTGGGGGAGCGCACGCATCGACGGGCGTCTCAGCCCGCGCGGGCACAAATCCACGCAATCAGGACCGCGAGCAAAGCTGCTGAATCACGCATGCTTCACCTCAGTTCGATGACGCCGCCAGCCCCAGCGGCGTGCACCGCCCTGAGCAAGACGGCGAAGTGAAGTTTCACCGCTGCAAGCTAAAGCTTAGCCAAAGCTTGCGCCACATCGTTTCAGTTGACGGTGAACGTCTCTTTGCTTTTGGCGGAGCCATTGGGGGTGACCACGCTGACCTGCGTCGTTCCCGCGAATCCGCCGCCCACGATGGAAACCGGCGTGCCCACGGGGCCGGTCGAAGGATCGAGGTTGGCGATCGTCGGGAATGTGCACAAGGCTGCTGGCTTTCGACTTGCAGGCCGTTGCCAAGGTCACACTGACGAGGCTGTCAATAGCAGCGCTCGGCACTTCCGTTATCAGATGGGTGCCGGAACCACGTCGGAATTTTGCCAGTACAGAGCCAACGTCAACGCTGATGACCCTTGTCAGGTTCCGGCCGATAACGTCACCGGTTGGTCCAGGATTACCCACCAGTTGCAGCATAGTGCGATGTGGCTGAATAGGTTTGGGGGAGTAGAGGTTTAAAAAACTCCGTCTCCGTTAGTCATGCCGGCGGGCGTTAGTCCATAGAACATCCCGTTGGTGTCCTCCATGAGAGCCTGTGTTCGGAGAAGCGCCGCTCACCGGGCCCCCGTTACCCGAAAAATCGAAGAGCGGGACAAAAGATCCGCCCGTCTGCATCTCGAAAAGGGTGCCTAAGCCGTCTACCCCGCCGAGATACGTTGTACCGTACAAGCTCCCATCCGAGGCGGCCAGCAGGCCGGCTTCAGGGTTGGTGCCGGCGCCGTTAGTTCCGTCGAATTCCTACACGGTTGAGATCCCGTAGGACGGCAGAGTTACCTCAAAAATCGTGCAGTACCTGCCGTCATCGTAATAACCCCCGTGGACGGCGGTTCCGTACAGATTGCCATCCTTAATTCCTTGGACGAGGGGGGTGTTGGGGCCGTCGCCGTCGGTGCCGTTGGTGAAGGAGTCGATCTTCTTAATCGCTCCAGTGATTGTCATGCGGAAGACCGTACCCGCTCCGCTGCTTCCGCCGTTTGCGGTGGTGCCGTACAAGTACCCATCCGATGCCGGAAGGAGGGGACCGCTCGGAAAGCCGGGTAGGCTGTTCCAGGGCCTGCTCCAAGACTGTCCAGACCGTAGAGGTTTTTATCCTTGGCCTCAACCGGGGGACCCTGAGGGGTGCCTTCAGTCTTACTGAACGTATGCATGACGGTGAGGGCGTTGGTCCAGGGATCGAAGCGAAACAGCGTGCCCGAGGTTGTGCCGTAGAAATTGCCGTCCAGGGATGCCAGGGTCAAGCCTCCGGTTGGGACGCCGTAGTCGCGTCGAAATTCCACAGAACGTTGTAAGGGGTGCCCGCGGGGTTCACCATGAAGATCGTCCCCAAGTTGTTGGAACCTCCCGACGCGGTAGTTCCGTAGAGGTTGCCGTTGATTCCCTGCGTCTACCAGCATTAGGAGACCCGCCGCGATGACCAGTTTGGCGCGAGCGAACCGTGCCCCAGATTCCTAATGCGGCAGCCATTAGGATCACGCCCAGCACGCCTGCCATCCTAACGGCAGCCTGGTCCTGCCTGCTGTTCGAAAGAAGCTGCCGCCGCCCACGTTCGTTTTCGCAACGCCTGCGCCACCCCACGACGCTACACGGTGTCAAACATCCCCGTCTGCCGGTTCTTCCGCACCCGGTCCCAGGTGAAGTAGCGGCCATTCATCGCGACATACACGCCCGGCCGCAGTGTCTGCGCGAACGCCAATGCGCTGCCGAGATTGAACAGCCGTCCGAGCTGCCGAACTGGTAAGGAATCATGGCGCCCGTCAGTACCACGGTTTTATCAGTGATGCCGCGCGCCAGCACGCCGGCGGTCTCCACCATCGTGTCGGTCCCATGCGTGATCACGATGCGCGTCTCGGGCGCGCTGCGGCATTGCTGCAGAATGATCCCGTTTGGTCTTGGTCATAGCTCCTCCTCCAACAATCTGGCCCGGGATCAGCGCATCAGGGGCCAAAGCGCTGGCGCACATCAACCAGATCGCCGTGGAGCAGGCCAAGCGCCCACAGCAGTAGGCCACGGCTGCGGGATGGCCTGGTGGGGCCCTGCCCTATTGCCCATACGCGCCAAGGATCTTGAAAATCACACCGGAACCTTGCGTGCCGCCATATGCACCACCTGACTCCGTGGTGCCATACAAATTCCCAGCACGATCCGCGATGACTCCTGAGGATGGAAGATCGCCATCCAGGCCGGTGAAGGTGTACAGGATCGTCTGCTGTCCGGACGAATTCAATTTATAAACCACGCCCGCATCTGCACTGCCGCCCTTGAACGTGGTTCCATACAGATTGCCCGCAGCGTCGCGGATGACGCCGGACATGGGATTGCCTCCGTCATTCCCACCACTGAATGTGTAAAGGACAGTCTCATGACCCGCCGGATCTACCTCGTAGACCACACCTCGATTATTCACTGAACCGCCAAACTGAGTCGTGCCGTAGAGGTTGCCGGCAGAATCCAGAATGACACCCGCATACGGAGCGCCGCCATCGGCCTGGCCAGTGAAGCTGTAGAGTACCGTGTACTGGCCGGAGGGGCTGAGTTGGTACACCGTTCCCGTGCTGATCGAGCCCGATACACCACCTGCAGAGGTGGTCCCATACAGGTTGCCGGCGGAGTCAAATGTTACGCCTGAATAAGGCCACTCTCCACCGGATCCGAGACCGAATTCGTACAGCACCGTCTCGTTGCCGGACGGATCGATTTTGAAAATCGTGCCGCCGTCGCTGTGTGTTCCGCCGCGATTAGTCGTCCCATATAGGTTGCCGGCTGCATCCAAGGTCAGTCCCGCGTTAGGCAGAGATCCGTCCGGATACGGTCCAGTGAAGCTATACAGAACGGTCTGGTGGCCATTGGCGTCCACCTTGTAAACTACGCCTACGTTCCCTATACCGCCGAACAGCGTAGTTCCGTAAAGGTTGCCGGCGGCGTCGCTCACCAGGCCGGCATTAGGATGTGACCCATCGATTCCACCAAGAAAATTGTGAAGAACCGTTTCATTACCGGCGGCGTCGAGCTTGTAGACCGTTCCCAGATTCGCAGAGCCGCCTTGGGCTGTAACACCGTATAAGGTACCAGCGGAATCGCGAATAACTCCCGCCGGGCCAGTTCCTCCAGCGGCGGCCGGAAAGCTATACAGGACTGACTCCTGGCCAGTCTGACTTACCTTAAAAATTACGCCCAAATTAACGGTGCCGTATACGCCGCCACCCTCCGTGGCCCCGTAGAGGCTGCCGGCGGAATCGAGCACCACTTGTCCGTTCGCGCCACCGCCATCGGTGCCGCCCGTGAACGCGTATAGGATCGTTTCATTGCCGGCTGGATCCAGTTTGTATACAATGCCGGCGCCCCCGGGACCCGCGCCGTGCGTGGTTCCGTACAAGTTGCCGGCCGCGTCCAGAACCACGCCAGACTGTGGAACGGCCCCGTTCTTTCCGGTAAAGGAGCGCAACACCGTCTCCTGTCCGGTCGTGTCGATCTTATAGGCCGTTCCCAAGTCGGCGCCACCGCACGCGTTTGTCGTTCCGTAGAAATTACCCGCTGAGTCGCGAACCACTCCGGTCCTGGGGTGGCATCCGTCAATGCCACCTTCGAAGCTGTAGAGTACCGTTTCGCGTCCGTCGTTACCCAACGCGTATACCGTGCCCGACCGGTACCTACCACCGAACTTAGTTGTACCGTACAACCGGCCGCTCGCCCGGATCACGGCGGACATCGGACAGCCGCCGTCGTTGCCGCCTGTAAAGTTGTAGAGTACCGTCTCACTGCCCGCCGGATCCAACTTATAGACCACACCCGCTTTTGTGCCACCGTGGCAGGTGGTGCCATATAAGTTTCCAGCCGCGTCGAGGATTACGCCGCCATACGGACCTCCGCCGTCGCTTCGTCCCGTAAAGCTGTACAACACGGTCTCATTACCGGATGCATCCACCTTGTACACCGTGCCTGCATTCGCCGCTCCGCCCGTGCCCGTCGTGCCGTAGACATTACCTGCCGAATCAAGCGCCACTTCCGTACACGGCTCGTTGCCGTCGAGGCCACCGGCAAAGCTGTGCAGAACGGTAAGAGTCCCGTTTAGAGCCAGCTTGTATACAACGCCGCGGTTGAAGTTACCACCATAGGTTGCGGTGCCATAGAGGTTCCCGGCCGCGCCGCGGGTTACACCTCCACAGGGCGTCCCACCCGTGGGCGCGTATGCGAAGCTGCGTAACACGACCTCATTGGATGTCTGGGCTAGAGTAATTACAACGACACACGCACTTAGCAAAATAGCGTTACGAAAAAGTAACATCCGAACCCTCCCCCTTTCAAGCCGCGCGTTGCATGTCGGGAAGTTTACCACATGCCGTACCGCGCGGTGAAACGGCCGACACCGCCTGCATGCCACTATCCCTCTGTTAAGTGCCGGCGACGATCACCAGAGTTTGGCGGGTCCAAAGGCGCCTGGGCCCGTGCGCAGCGGAGCGTCTCGCCTGCTGTTCGATAGGAACTGCCCCCGCCCCAACCGACGCAGGGACTGATGAGTTGGCTGCAAAAACGTCCTAAGGTGGCAACGGCTACGATGTAGACGGGTGCGGCTACCAGCACCGCCCACGCTCGTTTTCGCAACGCCTGCGCCGACCCACTATGCTACACGGTGTCAAACATCCCCGTCTGCCGGTTCTTCCGCACCCGGTCCCAGGTGAAGTAGCGGCCATTCATTGCGACATACACGCCCGGCCGCAGTGTCTGCGCGAACGCCAATGCGCTGCCCAGGTTGAACAGGCCATCCGAGCTGCCGAACTTATAAGGAATCATGGCGCCCGTCAGTACTACGGTTTTATCGTTGATGCCGCTCGCCAGCACGCCGGCGGTCTCCACCATCGTGTCGGTGCCATGCGTGATCACGATGCGCGTCTCAGGCGCGCTGCGGCATTGCTGCAGGATGATCTGGCGGTCCTCATCGTGCATTTGCAAGCTATCGATCATCATCAACGTGCGCACATGCACTTCCAGATTACAGCGGCCGAGCTTCAGCATCTCCGGCAGGTGCGAGTCCTGGAAAAACAGCTCGCCGGTCAGCTCGTTGTAATTTTTGTCGAAGGTGCCGCCGGTGATGAAGATGCGGATGGCTTCCACGTTTACGCGTGGCTCCGTTTAAAGCCGGTTTCCAGATTGGGCAGGAAAGCCGTCAGCAGGCCGATAGCCGGCAGGAACGAGCACACCCGGTAAACGAAAAAGATACTGGTGGCATCCGCCAGCCATCCCAGGATCGCCGCGCCGATGCCGGCCATGCCGAACGCCAGACCGAAGAAGACGCCGGAAATCATGCCGATCTTGCCGGGCACCAGATCGTGCGCGAAAACAATGATGGCGGAGAAAGCCGAAGCCAGAATCGTTCCAATCACCACACTAAGGATGGTGGTCCAGAACAGATTCGCATAGGGCAGCGCCAGCGTGAACGGCAGGATGCCGAGAATCGAACACCAGATGACATACTTACGTCCGATGCGGTCGCCCACCGGGCCGCCGATGAAGGTTCCCGCCGCCACCGATCCGAGAAAGATGAATAAGTGAATCTGCGCGGAGCGGATGGGTAGGTGAAAGCGGCTCATGAGGAAGAAAGTGTAATAGCTGGTCAGGCTGGCCAGGTAGAAATACTTCGAGAAGACCAGCGCCACCAGCACCGCCAGCGCCATGCCGGTCTTACGCCGCGAGAGTTGCAGGCGATGCTCATGCACGGCCGCGGCGGCGGCTTTCGCACGCGCCTTGCCGTGGTGCTTGTACCAGCCGCCGATACGCGTCAGAACCAGCATGGCCGCGAGGGCCGCGGCTGAAAACCAGGCGATGCTGCGCTGGCCGCCGGGCAGTACGATCAGCGCCGCCAACAAGGGTCCCAGTGCCGAGCCGGCATTCCCGCCCACCTGAAACAAAGATTGTGCCAGCCCGTGCTGTCCACCGGATGCCAGGCGCGCCACGCGCGACGATTCCGGATGGAACACGGAAGATCCCACTCCGACCAGCGCCACCGCCAGCAGAATTACGTGAAAACGCGGCGCATACGCCAACAAGAGCAGGCCCGAAAGGGTGAATCCCATGCCCACCGGCAGCGAATAAGGAGTGGGCCGGCGGTCCGTATACATACCCACGAAAGGTTGCAGCAGCGAGGCGGTAAGCTGCACACTGAGGGTAATCATGCCTATTTGGCGGAAGTCGAGGCGATAGGCGGCCTTCAGAATCGGGTACACCGCCGGGATGACGGACTGCAGCATGTCGTTCAGAAAGTGGCAGAAGCTGATGGCCGTCAGCACTCCGAACGCCGTCGAATGCGCCTTTTGGATAGCAGAAACCCGGGTGCCCGGGCGAAGACCCGTCTGACTCGACACTGTTGGTAGTTTAGCAAAGTCGTTGTGGGGCAGGCGTCCACGCCTGCGGCGGGTCTCCAGACCCGCCAACAGTTTCTTCTTGACTAATTAAAACACGTGTTTTAAAATGTTGTTTTAAGACCCATGCGCAAGCAACCCCCAGGCGGCGCCCCGCGCGACGCCACCGAAGCCCGGATCCTCGAAACCGCCGGCCATGTGTTCGCCGAGACTGGATTCCAGGCCGCCAAGGTGCGCGACATCTGCGCGCGCGCCGGAGTGAATCTGGCGGCCATCAATTATCACTTCGGCGACAAACTGGGGCTGTATAACGAAGTCCTGCGCTATGCCGCCTGCACCACGGGCGACCTGGCTAAATTCAATCCGGTATTGCCTGGCCGCACGGCCGAATCCAAGCTGCACGCTTTTGTGTTGGGCTTGCTGCAAGCGATGTATAGGGAAGACCGGCCCGCCTGGCCCGTGCGGCTGATGACCCACGAACTGGCGCAGCCCACGCCCGCCTTCGACGGCGTAGTCGATCAGGTCATGCGTCCCAGGCATGACGCCATACGCAAGCTGGTCGGCAGCCTGATCGGCCGGCCGGCGGACGATCGCCAGACGCGGCTATGCGCGCAGAGCATCATGGGGCAGATCATTGTTTATGCGCACGGACGGGAAGTCCTTAAGCGGCTGTGGCCGGATCTGCGCTTCACGCCCGAAACGCTCCACGAAATCGCGGGCCATATCGCGTCCTTCTCGTTCGCCGCGCTGAAGAGTATCGGACGGCGCAACGCGGCGGTCAAAACCAAACGACATCAAGCTGCGAGGTAGATATGAAACAATCGCCCTTTACCGACAGACAGGCCGGCCGCGCGCGGGCCGTGATCGTGCTGATCGTGCTGCTGTTGGCCGCCGGCGCCATCGTCGTCTGGCGCGTAGCGCTGGCCAAGCCGGGCAACCCCGCGAATACCATCGTGCTCAGCGGACGGATTGAAGGCGACGATTCCGCGGTGTCGTCCAAAGCCACGGGCCGGCTGCTCGAGTGCAGGGTACGCGAGGGCGATCTGGTGAAAGCGGGAGACGTCATCGCGGTGCTGGATGACCAGCAATTACGCGATCGCGAGACCCAGGCGCAGGCCACCGTGGCGCAGTCCGAAGCAAAGCTCGAATGGGCGCGCAAGCAGATCGCGGTGCTCGACGACCAGTTACGCCAGAATTCGGTCGAGACCGGACAGTCCAAGGTGGATTCGAGCGGCCGCGTCAGCCAGGCGGAAGCTGAGTTGGCAGCGGCCGAAGCCGACCTGGCGCAGCAGGAAGCCGCTTATAAGCTGGCCCTGTTCGATAAAGAAGCTTATACGAAGCTGGCGCAATCGGGTGCGGTCTCCGAACGCCAGGGGAAGCAAGCCGTCACCACCGCGGAGACGCAGGAGGCGCTGGTCCAGGCTTCCAAACGTAAAGTGGAGGCAGCCCACGGCGCACTGACCGCGGCCCAGGCAACGCTCAGCAACCCGGACATACGCACGGTGCAGGCCGGCATGATCCGGCGGCAGATCGCGCAGCAGGAGGCCGATATTGCGAGCGCGGTGGCCGATGAGCAGCACGCGCGCGCGGCCTTGCTGGAGGCCAAAGCCAACTTCAAGGATCTTACCGTGCTGGCGCCGTTTGAGGGCACGGTGGTGACCCGCACCGCGGAACCGGGCGAGGTGCTCACCGCCGGCACACCCATCGTCACGCTGCTCGATCTGCGCAGAGTTTATCTACGCGGATACATCCCGGAAGGCCAGATCGGCCGTGTCAAGGTGGGTCAGCCGGCGCGTGTCTTTCTGGATTCGAATCCCGACCAGCCGCTCGAAGCATACGTGCAGCGCATCGATCCGCAAGCCACTTTCACGCCCGAAAACACGTACTTTCGGGACGACCGGGTCAAGCAGGTGGTGGGCGTGAAGCTGGGATTGAAGAGCGGCATCGGCTATGCCAAGCCGGGCATGCCGGCCGATGGCGAGATCCTGGTGGAGGGCGATGCATGGCCGGCGGAAAGCCACCGGAAATGACCGACGATGGTCGCGGGGCAGCCGTGCTGGCCGCGCCGGACCCGGTTCGGGCGCCGGATCGCGTGGCCATTCGCACGCGCGATCTGCGCAAGAACTACGGCCCGCTGGAGGCGGTCAGAGGCATCCACGTGGAAGTGCACGAGGGCGAGATTTTTGGCCTCATCGGTCCCGATGGCGCCGGAAAAACCACCACGTTCCAGATCCTCGCCGGGATCATGGAAGCCACTTCCGGCGTGGTCGAAGTGTTCGGCAAACCCGCCCGCCAGTCGCGCGATGTGGTCGGCTACCTGACGCAAACGTTTAGCCTGTACCCGGATCTGAGCGTGAAAGAGAACATCCGGTATGTGGGCGATCTGCGGCACGTCCCGCCGAAAGAAATCGTCGCGCGGGGTGACCGCTATCTCGAGATGTTCGATATGCATCGCTTCACGGACCGGCTGGCGGGACAACTGAGCGGCGGCATGAAGCAGAAGCTTTCGCTGGTCTGCGCGTTGGTGGCACAACCGCGCGTGCTGCTGCTCGATGAGCCGACCACGGGCGTCGATCCGGTCTCCCGCCGCGAATTCTGGGATGTGCTGGCGCACTTGGCCGCGGACGGCCTCACTATCGTGGTCGCCACGCCGTATCTGGATGAAGCCGAGCGCTGCCACAAGGTCGCGCTGATGCATCTCGGCCAGATCCATCAGACCGGCACGCCGGTCGAATTGCGGGAGAGCCTGGGCATGCGGCGGCTGGAGGTCCATACCGCCAATCTGTCGGAGGCCGAAGACAGGCTCAGCGAAGCCGAAGGCGGCGCGATCGGAGATGTCCAAAGGTTCGGCGACCGGCTGGACGTACTTGTGAAGGACCCCCAGGCGGGCCGTGCGGCGGTAGAGGCGGCGCTGGCCAAGGCGGGGATCGCCGTCGAGGACATTCACGTGGCGGACCCCACGCTGGAGAATACCTTCGTGGCGGAACTGCGGGCCATGGGGCAGGAATTGCATGCCCCGCCTTTCCCCGGCAAGCACCCGCATCGCGATCTCAAGGGAAGAATCGCTATCGGCGCGCAAAATCTGACGAAGCGCTACGGTGACGTTCACGGCCGTCCACAACGTGAATCTGAACGTGAGCTACGGCGAGGTGTACGGCTTGCTGGGCGCCAACGGCGCGGGCAAGACGACCACTATCAAGATGCTGTGCGGGCTGCTGGATCCCACCGAGGGTACGCCGCAGCTCGCGGGGAAGCAGGGCGCCATCCGATCCGCGGAGGTCCGCGAACTGGTCGGCTACATGTCGCAGAAGTTCTCGCTCTACGACGATTTGACTATCGATGAAAACCTGGATTTCTTCGCGGGCGTTTATGGCGTGCCGGCGGGTGAGATCGCAGATAAGAAAAAGTGGGTGCTGGAGTTTTCCGGGCTGACCGGCAAAGAGCAGCAGATCACCGGAAGCTTGCCGGGCGGTTGGAAACAGCGCGTGGCGTTTGGCGCGGCCACCATGCACGAACCCAGCGTCCTGTTTCTGGATGAGCCGACTTCGGGCGTGGACCCGCTGGCGCGGCGCGCGTTCTGGCGCATGATCAACCGGCTGGCCGATATGGGCACCGCCATCCTGGTGACCACGCATTACCTGGAAGAGGCGGAACAGTGCAATCGCCTGGGTTTCATGGCGGGCGGAGAGTTGGTGGCCGAGGGCGCGCCCAGCGCCATCAAAGCGCGCCAGGGCGGGCATCTGATCGAGTTGCGCGTGGATCAGCCGCAGCGTGCCGCCGACCGGTTGAAAGAGCAGATGGAGCGCTGGCGCGTGTCGCTGTTCGGCGACCGGCTGCACGTGATCGTGGACGACGAAGTGGCGACCGCGGAGAAACAGCTTACCGAGAGGCTGCGGGATGCGGGCGTGGCCGTGCGGGCGATTCACGAGGAGAACTACTCGCTTGAAGATGTCTTCATCGCGGTAGTGGAAAAAGCTCGGCGGGAGGGTAAATTTGCCGCGGAGGATTAAGGGAGGCGGGCTTCAGCCGGCGCGGAGCTTCAGCCCCGCTCAAAAAATATGAGACGGATATTCTCGCAAGCGCGCAAGGAATTAACGCAACTGGTCCGCGACCGCCTGGCCCTGGCGCTCGCGCTGCTGCTGCCTTTGATCCTGCTGTTCCTGCTCTCGACGGCCATCTCGCTGACCGTGCATAGCCTGCCGCTGGTGATTCAGGATCTGGACGATTCGTCCGCGTCCCGGCGATTCGCGGATGCGTTCCGCTCGTCGATTTCCTTCCACGTGGTCTCCTGGCCTCCGGATCGCAAGCCGGAGGATGCTCTTACGGCCAACGCGGCGCGCGGGGTGCTGATCGTGCCCCGAAACTTCGGACACGACCTCGCCCGCGGGACGAATACACAGGTGCAACTGCTGGTGGACGCGACCGACTCCAACACCGCCCGCATCGTGCAGGGCTATGTCAACCAGATTACTAACGCTTTCAATCGCGGCTCCGGCGCCATGGCGAGCACCGCGCTGGTCGGCGCCCAGGTGAGGCTTTGGTACAATCCCGGGCGCGATTCCCCAAAATTTTACGCGCCCGGTATCTTCGTGATGGGCATCTCTATGTTTCCGGCGCTGCTGGCCGCCATGACGATGGCCAAGGAGGGCGAGCAGAAGACCATTCTGCAGGTCTACGTATCCAGCATTTCGGCGCACGAATTCGTGCTCGGCAAGATTCTGGCTTACATGGTGGTGGCGGGCTGCGAATGGCTGCTCGGGATGATCACCCTGCTGACGGTCTTCGGTCTGCATATCGCCGGAGATCCCACGCCGTTGATCGTCGGCAGCGTGCTCTATGCGTTTTGCGTGGTCAGTTTCGGCACCTTCGTGGGCGCCGGCATTCCGAACCAGGCGGCGGCCATTCAAGCGGTGGCGTTGGGCGGCTTTCTGCTCGTGTTTTTGCTTTCCGGGCTGATCTTCCCGGTGGAAAATATCCCGGCGGGACTGCGCTGGGTTTCCAACATCGTGTGGGGCCGGTACTACATCGAAATCGTGCGCGACGCTCTGTTGCAGGGCGGCGGATGGCCCGCCATGTGGTTTCCCGTGCTGATGATCGCGGCGCTGGGCGCGGTGTTCTACGCGCTGGCCTGGAAGACCATGCGCCGCATGCAGGTGAAAGCGTGACTCGGTTACGCGCCCTCGTCCGCAAAGAATTCAACCAGATCCGGCGGGACAAGCGCATGGCGATGTCGCTGATCATCCCGCCCACGCTGCAGCTTCTGCTCTTCGGCTTCGCGCTGGACTCCACGGTGTCCCACTTGCGCCTGGGCGTCATCGACTGGAGCCGGACGCCGGAGAGCCGCGAAATGCTCTCCACGCTTACCGAGAGCAAGAGCTTCCAATTGGGCGGCGATTACGCCTCGGTGCGCGATCTGGAAGCCGCCATCAGCCGGGGAAAGCTGGATGCCGGCATCGTGGTGCCGTACGAGTTCGCGCGCGATCTCCGGCGCGGGACGCCAGTGGATGTGCAGATCCTGCTGAACGCGGCCAATGCCAACACGGCGACTATCGCGCAAGGATACGCGGAGGGCGTGATCCTGTCTTACGACAAGACGCTGGCGGGGGAGGGCATCCGGCCCAGGATTCGCACTATAAGCGCCGGCGGTGCTCCGCCTGGCCCGCAGGGCGCGGTGCAAACTTTGACCGCGTTCTTATACAACCCGGGCCTGGTGAACGCGTGGTTTATCGTCACCGGAACATTCGGCGTGTTACTGGTCCTGAACGGCTCGCTGCTGGCTGCGACCGCCATGGTCAAAGAGCGCGAGCGTGGCACTGTGGAGCAATTGCTGATGACCCCGGCCAGCACCACCGATATTGTGATCGCCAAGATCGTGCCGCTGTTCGCGCTGCTGATGGTGATGGCTACGCTGGCGATCGGCGTCATGCGGCTGATTTTCGCGGTGCCCGTGCGCGGCAGCCTGCTGCTGGTCGCGCTGAGCGCGGGACTGTGCATCTTGAGCGGAATTGGCATTGGCACGTTCGTGGCGACGTTTACGAAGTCCGCGCAGCAAGCCATGATGACGGCATTCTTCATCAATCCGCCGCTGTCGGTGCTTTCCGGGTCGTTGACGCCTGTGGAGGCAATGCCATCCTGGCTGCAACCCATCACCTGGTTGAACCCGATTCGCCATTTCGGTATCATTGCGCGCGCCACGTTGATGAAAGGCAGCGGCATCGACGTGCTTTGGCCGAACTTTCTGGCGCTCATCGGATTCGCGGTGGTGCTGGTGTCGCTGAGCATCTGGCGTTTCCGCAAGCAACTTGGATGATAAACAGATGACCAAACGTGATTGCGCTCTACTACCATTCGCGCTGGGATCGATCCTTCTGGCGCAGGCGCCGCCACCGCAGGGCACGCCCGCCGTGCAACTGCCGCTCTCTGGACGCGGCACGCAGGGCGGCTCCGTGAATACCGTGCAGACACCCGTGCCGGGTTTAACCTCGAGCACCAATACGATCAATACGACGGTCCAGGTTCAAGGTCCCTACGCCGGCAGCATGTCCGGCGCAGCGAAGCCGTTCTCCGGAAAACTTTCGCTGCGCGAAGCGGTCGGACGCGCGCTCGAATACAATCTCGGCACGGAAGGGCTCACCCAAGCCATGCGGCAGGCGCGCGCTCAGGCGCACGTGGCTCGCAGTTCGCTGCTGCCCAATGTGAACGGATATCTGCGCGAGGCCGTCGAGCAGGAGAACCTGGAAGCCTTGGGATTTCGCTTCCACATCAATTTCCCCGGCATCTCCATTCCCACCATTGTGGGACCGTTCAATTATTACGATCTGCGCGCCACGTTGACGCAGACCGTGGCCGACCTGACGGCGCTTAACAACTACCGCTCCGCGCAGGAATTGGTGAAGGCCAACGATGCCTCCCTGCGCGATGCGCGCGACCTGGTGGTGCTGGCGGCGGGCGGCGCGTATCTGCAGGTGCAGGCGGCCGGGGCGCGCGTGCGCTCCGCCCAGGCGCAGATCGACACCGCGCAGGCACTTTTCAAACAGACTCAGGAGCGCCGCGCGGCGGGGTTGAATCCGCAGATTGACGTAAACCGCAGCCAGGTCCAGTTGCGGACCGAGCAGCAGCGGCTGATGTCCCTGCAGAACGACCTGGCCAAGCAAAAGATCAACCTGGCGCGCGTGGTAGGATTGCCCGTTAACGACAACTACGAAATCACGGACGAAATCCCATACTCGCCAGCGCCCGATCTATCTGTGGAGCAAGCGCTCAAGCAGGCGTATGAGAATCGCGCGGACCTCGAATCCGCGCAGGCTCAGGTGCGCGCCGCCGAACGGGCCCGTAGCGCGGCGCATTGGGAGCACGCACCCTCGCTGGCACTTTCGGCCGATTACGGCGCGATCGGCGTCAATCCGGGGCAATCGCACGGAACATTCACGGTCGTGGGCACCCTGCGTATCCCCATCTGGCAGGGCGGCCGGGTCGAAGGTGAAACGCAGGAAGCCGATGCGGCTCTGGGTCAGCGGCGTGCGGAATTGGAGGACGTGCACGGCCGGATCGAGGCCGACGTACGCGATGCATTTCTGGATCTGAAAACCGCTGCCAGCCAGATGGACGTGGCGCGCGAAAATCAGAAGGTGGCGCGCGATACGCTGGAGTTAACGCGGCAGCGATTCGACGCAGGCATTGCCGACGCAGTGGAAGTGACCCAGTCGCAGGAATCGGTAGTTTCGGCCGACCTGGACTACATCACCAGCGTGTTCGCGCATAACCTGAGCAAAGTCGCGCTGGCCCGCGCCATCGGCAAAGCGGAGGAACATTTGGCGCAGTTCCTCCAGATGCCATGAGATGCGATGACATGCCGGACCAGCGATCGGCAGCTGCCCGCCGATCGCTGATTGCTTCTTATTGACTGCTCGCCTGCCGCAGCCATTCCTTGAAGGCGTCGCGGTACAGGATGATCCCCTTGCGCGAATAGCGCAGGTAGCCTTGCCTGCGGAACTGGTTCATGTAGTGCGTGATGATCTCGCGCGAGGTGCCCACATATTGTGAAAGCAGCTCATGCGTGAACGGCGCCAGGCGCACGGACCCGTCCGCTTCCGGCGTCCCCAGCCGCTCGCTGAAACGGATCAACGAACGCGCCAGGCGGCGTGCGATGTTGTCCAGCGAGAAGCTTTCGATGCGGTGCCCGAAATCCATAGTGCGCTGCACCAGGATCTGCAACAGCGCCACCGCCAGCCGCGGCCGCTTGCAGACAATGTCTTCGATCTCCGCGTTGGTCCAGGTCATCAAACGGGTGTTTTCCATGGCCGTGGCCTGTTCGGCACGCTGTGGCAGATTTACCAGTGCGGATTCACCGAAGAACTCGTCGGTTTGATAAATGTCCAGGACCACCTGATGACCGTCGTCGGCCATCCGGGAAACCTTGACCTTGCCCTCGATTACCAGGTAGATGCTGGTGGAAGGCTGTTCCTGGCTGTAAATGTTCTGGCCCTTCTTGTACTCCAAAATGGTGGAGCACGGCAAATGGGCCAATGGATCTTCCAACGTTTTTTGTGGTGCAATCACTCTCGCGGTAGTTGCCATCATACTTATCCCTCCAAGTGCATTTTGGTTAGGTGTCATGGTTGCGGCCCCTCCGCCGCCTGAGCGCACGTTCTGGAAACAGTCGCCACGCTTTCGACGGTTATGACCGGGAGGGGGTCGCCTTTGGATAGAACTCCCCGTACTGTGACCTTGTGCCCCATGTGCCTGGCGAAATTATCTTCAGGCGACCCGGCCGCCGGCTTGAGGCTGGCGGTGGGCTGCAGATCGGTATCATTCGTCAGTACGTACTGGCCGTCGCGTTCATCCACGCAGCCGGTTAAAGATGCCTTCGCGGCAGGTTGGGCCTTGCCCTGTGGCGAGGCAACTGCCGCGCCAGAAGCAAGTATTAGTATTGCCATCACGTGCCGCATCCGGTCCCCTCGCGCCTATTGCACTTCGCGTGCCAGATATCACAGTACGGACCTGGACCATAAAGTACTATGAAATCTTACCATCAGTCCAGTTTCGCACAAAACGGAAGGTACGAGTGAATGCAAACCTTGCTTATATACGGTAATTTCTGCTACCAGGCGCCGCCCCTTATGATGGTAAGAGCCTCATGCGCTACCTGTTGATTTTGCTAGGCCTGCCCCTCTGTGCTGCCGAATATTCGGCTCCGGCGGGCATTCGCCCCGCGTTACGCCGCCCGGGCGCGGGTAGCATTCTGCCCGGGGGGCGTATCATTTCTCCCCTTGGCCATCAATATATTACCGGCCCCGGACCTTTCGGACTGGCGATCAGCGCGAGCGGTAAAACCCTGGTATCGGCCAACAGTGGGCCGGACCGTTTTTCGCTCACAATCATCGAGCGGGAAAAAGGCGGCGGCTGGCAGGTACGCCAACTGGTGGCCCTTAAACCGAAGAGACCCAAACCTGGCGCAGTCAAGGGCGCGGATAAAGACGACGAGTGGCACAGCGTTTTCATGGGGCTAGCCTTCGCCTCGGAGCATACTGTTTATGTGTCGGAAGGTAATACCGGCCGTGTCCGGCTGGTCGATTTGTCAACCGGCGGGGCGCGGAAAATCTATGATCTGAACCGTGACGGATTTGCGGACAGCTTCACCGGCGACCTGGCATTCGACGCCGACCGTGGAGTGGTCTATGTCTTGGATCAGGCCAATTTCCGAATGGTGGCTATCGACATCCGCAAGCAGCGCGTACTCTCATCAGTGCGCCTGGGCCGCCTGCCCTTTGCGCTGGCGCTCTCGCCCGACAAACGCAAAGCTTACGTCACCAACGTGGGCATGTTCGAGTATCAGCCGGTGCCGGGGCTAGACGTCCACAATCTGCGCGAGACCGGCTTGCCGTTTCCGGCTTTCGGATTTCCTTCGCCGGAATCGCGCGATGGCGTGCGCGCCCAAACCGCCAAAGGTCCAGTAGATGTGGCCGGCCTAGGCGACCCGAACGTACGGGAGGCCAATTCCGTCGCGGTCGTGGATCTGGCCGATCCGGCGGCGCCCAAAGTCGAAACTTTCATCCATAGCGGTTTGGCTTTCGGTGAGGGCACCGACGGCGGCAGCAGTCCATCCGGCGTCGTGGCGACGGCAGATCGTCTTTTCGTGTCGAACGCGCACAACGATTCCGTCACGGTGATCGATAGGAAGACCAACACCGTCGCAGGGCAGATAGACATTCGCATTCCCGGCCTCGAAAACCTGCGCGGCGTGCTGCCCTTCGGCATGGCTTACCATGCGGAGACCGGATGGCTGCTGGTGGCCGAAGCGGGCATCAATGCCGTAGGAGTGATCGATACCCGCCAATTGAAAATGCTGGGCCACCTGCCGGCGGCGTGGTTCCCGAGTTGCGTGCTGATCGATCGCGACACGGTGTATGTCACCAACGTGAACGGGCAGGGCACCGGCCCGAACGTCTGGCAACCCGTATTTACCGCCGAAGACGGTGCTGGTTTCATGAGCACGTTCCGGCGGGGCAGCATCGGATCGTTTCCCCTGCCGGACGCGGCGGAAGTGGACGCCGGCACCACTGCCGTGATGGACAACAACGGCCTGAAGCCGCGCGATGAGCCGCCGGTGACGGATGGCGCCGCGCTGCCCGGCGGCGTAAAGTACGTGGTCATGATCGTAAAAGAGAACCGCACCTTCGATGAAGTCTTCGGCGATATCATGCGGCTGGCCAACGGCGCGACGGTGATGGGCGCGCCGGGCATCGCGCGATTCGGCCAGGTGGGGCATGCCTCGGGCAAGGGCAATCGCCTCAGCGTGCAGCGCGTGAATGTGACGCCCAATCATCATGCGCTGGCGCTCGGCTGGAGCTTCAGCGACAATTTCTACGCGGATTCGGAAGTCAGCGTGGACGGCCACCATTGGCTGGTGGGCGCCTATCCCGATGCCTGGACCGAGACTTCCTTCCGCGCCTCTTACGCCGATGGCCGCAATTTCCGTTTCCCGACTACCGCGCCGGGCCGGCTGCTCTTCGCGGAAGGCAACTCGTCGGTGCATCCCGAGGAGCAGCCCGAAGGCGGTACCATCTGGCATCACCTGGCGCGCCACGGTATTCCCTTTCGCAATTACGGGGAGGGATTCGAACTCGCGGGCGTGGATGAAGGGCAGGGCTACAAGCCCACTGGCGGCCGCTTCGTCACCAACGTGCCCATGCCGGAGCCGCTATTCAGCAATACTTCGCGTGACTATCCCGTGTTCAACATGAACATCCCGGATCAGTACCGCGCCACGCAATTCATTCACGAGATCGAGGAGAAGTACGTGAAAGGCGGCGAGCCGTTTCCGCGCTTCATTTATATTCACCTGCCGAACGATCATATGACCGAGCCGCGCCCGCAGGATGGCTATCCGTACGAAGCGTCTTACGTGGCCGACAACGATTACGCGCTGGGGCGCATCGTGGAATTTCTGTCGCAGACTCCCTGGTGGCGCGAGATGGCCATCTTTGTGACCGAGGATGATGCGCAAGGCGGGCGCGATCATATCGACGCGCATCGCACCGTGTTCATGGGAATCGGGCCGTACTTCAAGAGGAACTACGTGTCGCATGTGAACACGAGCTTCCCGGGGATGTTGAAAACGATCTTCCGGCTGCTGGGAGTACCGCCGCTGAACCTGTTCGATGCGGTGGCCAGTGACCTGAGCGATTGCTTCACCAATACGCCGGATTATGAGGGCTACCGCGTAAGGAAGGAAGATGCGCGGCTGTTCGATCCGGCAGCGGCGCGGGAGCCGCTCGATCCGAAGCCATCGGTGAAGATGGACGATCCGGCGGAAGTGGTGCGGTAATCCGTGGGGCAGACCTCCAGGTCTGCGCGGGTCCTCCAGGACCCGCACTACGCTGAAGGAAATCAGCGTGCTCGAGTGCACACAGGCCGGCGTGGACGCCGGCCGCAGGACTGGAGTCCCGCCCCACAGCTAAGGCCCTCGCATCCACCCGGCGGCGGCGTGCATCGAAGGGAATAGATGACACCCGCTGCTACACAAAGCCTGGAAGTCGACCATCCAGTCTTGGATGTAATCCGCAGCCGCTGGAGTCCGGCGATCTACTCCTTGCGCAGTGTAGAGCCAGAGAAACTGCTCAGTGTTTTGGAGGCGGCGCGCTGGGCGCCCTCCAGCAACAATGCCCAGCCTTGGAGTTTCTTAGTTGCCCGCAAAGAAGAGCCGGAGGAGTTTGCGCGCATGCTGAGCTGTCTGGTTCCGGGCAATGTCACGTGGGCGCAGTATGTTCCGGTCCTGATGATCTCGGTGGCCAAGTTGCGCTTTGACCGTAATGATAATGCCAACCGGCATGCCTTTCACGATACCGGCATTGCCACCGGCTTCCTGATGCTGCAAGCCGCGGAACTGGGAATGATGGCGCACGGCATGGCCGGATTCGATGCGGCCAAAGCGCGCGAGTTGTTTGGCATTCCGGAATCGCACGAGGCCGTGGCAGCCATCGCGTTGGGTTATCCGGGCGATGAGCAGGGCGCGCCGGAAGAGTTGCGGAAGCGCAACCAGCGCCGGTCGCGCCGCCGGTTGGATCAATTTGTCTTCGCCGGCCGGTGGGGCCAGCCGCTGCCGCTGTTATGAATCTTCAACTGGAAAACAAACTCGCCCTAGTCACCGGTTCCACGGCCGGCATCGGTTTGGCGATCGCCAAACGGCTGGCGGCGGAGGGTGCGCGCGTAGTAGTTAACGGGCGGACGGACGCGCGCGTGAAGGCGGCGCTGGAGGCCATCCGGCGCGATCACGCCGCGGCACGGCCGGAAGGGCTGGTCGCCGATCTCTCGCTGGCCGAAGAGTCGCGCGCGGCGTGCGAACGCTTCCCGAATGTCGACATCCTGGTCAACAATCTGGGCACCTACGAAGTCAAGCCCTTCGAACAAATCACCGACGCCGATTGGCGTGCCATCATCGAAACCAATTTCATGAGCGGTGTGCGGCTCAGCCGCGAATTGCTGCCGCGGATGAAAGCCCGGGGATGGGGCCGGATCATTTTCGTCTCCAGCGAATCGGCGATCAACATTCCGGTGGAGATGATTCACTACGGCGTCACCAAGACGATGCAGTTAGCGTTGTCGCGCGGCTTGGCCGAGACCACCAGCGGCACGGGCGTGACGGTGAACTCCATCCTGCCGGGACCCACACGGTCGGAAGGCGTGGAGAAATTCGTTGAAGATATCGCCAAGGCGAAAAACATCAGCCCTGCGGATTTCGAAAAGGAGTTCTTCTCCACCATTCGCCCGTCGTCTATCATCCAGCGCTTCGCTACGACGGACGAGGTCGCGGCTCTGGCCGTCTTCGTGGCCAGCCCCCTTTCGTCGGCGACCAATGGGGCCGCGCTGCGCGTGGATGGCGGAACGGTGCGGTCTATTCTGTAAGTTCGCGGGACCGCTACCTCACAGTTGCGGCTCAGCAAATTCGATCACCACCAGCGTGATGTCATCGGCCTGCGGCGCGCTCTCCGTGAATGCGTCGACGGCGCTTGAAATCGCCTGGTGCATCCCCTGGCAGGAATCGGCATGATGTTCGGCGACCACCTGGCGCAGTTTCTGGCGGCCAAAGAATTCGCCTTCGAGGTTCTGCGCCTCGGTGACGCCATCGGTGTAGATGACGATTTTGTCGCCGGAAGCCAGCCTCGTCTCGCTGGTGGCGAACTCCGCCGATTCGACCAGACCGACCGGCATGGCCGTGGCGGCGAGCGCTTCAATGCCTCCACCCTGCCGCACGATCAGCGCCGGGCAATGGCCGGCATTCACATAATGCATGCGGCCGGTGCTCTCCAGCAGTCCGTAGAAAACCGTGGCGTACTTCTCACCCGCGGTGCGCTCGTTCAGGAAAACGTTGATGCGTTCCAGACGCTTGTGCAGGGCGGCATCGCTGTGGCTGACCGCCAGAAACGCGCCCTGTAACAGGGAAGCCAGCAGGGCCGAACTGACGCCTTTGCCCGAAACATCCGCCACCACCATCGTCCAGGCGTGCGGGCCCGCGGGGATCACATCATAATAATCGCCGCCCACCTGGTGCGAAGCCTCACTGCTGCCGCAGGCGCGGAACCAACCTGCGGCGGGCAGGCTGCGCGGCAGTAGACCTTGCTGGATAGTGCGAGCCACGCCCAGCTCTTCTTCGATGCGCTGCTTGATGCGTTCCTCTTCCAGCAGCCGGGCATTCTCCAGGATGGTGGAAGCTTCAATGGCCAGGGTTTGCAGCAGTTCGCGATTGCCGCCCGCCAGGTCCGCCGTTGACAGGCGCGAATCCATGTAAAGCATGCCCGCGGTCTCCTCGGCCGTCGAAAGCACATTCGTCGCGTCGCCGCGCAACTGGCTGATGCGCACCAGGGGCACGGAGATCACGCTGCGCAGCTCCAGGTCCACCACGCTGCGACCCGGATGGAATTCGCCGGTGCCCTGCGGATCGAAGTTCATCGAGAACAGATCGCGGCGCTGCTCCAGAGCGTGTTTAATGACGCGGCGCGGAACACGCAGATCGCTGGCGGGGAGAGTGGCCCCCTGGCGGTTGCGCGCGACGCGGGTCTCCAGGTCGCCGTTCTTCCGCAGCAACAGGAATCCGCGCTCGGCCCCGGTGACGGCCAGGGCCGCATCCACTACGGAATTGAGCACATCCTGTAACGACAAGCCGGTTTGCAGGGTACGCGCGACATCCAGTATGGCGCGCAGTTTGGCCAGGCTCGCGCCGGCGCCCGAGACGCCGCTGATGGGACCCGACTTCTCGTGCGCGCCAAATTGGCCGATCAGCCGGTTTAGTTCGGCTCCTTCCAGGGCGAAGATAAGCTGATAGGAATCTGGAAATCCAAATTCGATGCGATCGGAATTGTGCAGCGCCTGGCTTTCCACGCGCTGGCCGTTGACATATACGCCATGGCGGCTGCCGCAGTCTTGTACTTTGTATTCGCCATCCTCGCTTACAATGCGCGCGTGCTCGCGCGAGGCGCGGCTATCGCGCAGAATCAGGTGATTGTCGGCCTGGCGTCCAATTTTGAAAGGCAGCGGCGTAAGTTCCACACGCGCGCGATGGCCGCTCGGATCGATGACAATTACATTGGCCGGGGGTAGGACGTCCGCCGTGTTCGTCTCCATCAGCCCAGGCGTTTGACGCGCGGCCGATGCACCGTACCGGGCGCCGCGGAAGCCCCGCTCGCCAGCGCCGCGTCGGGAAGGCCATGCTGCCGGGCCCGTTCCAGCTCCAGCGCGCGCAAGGATTGGCAATGCGCGCAATATCCGCCAACCTCGGTGCGCGCCAGCAGGATCTGAAATCCGAAGTGGCTTTCGATCTGCTTGCGCAGGCGTTGCAGCGGCTCGCCGAAAAACTCCTCTACTTTGCCGCAGCGCAGGCAGATGACGTGCGCATGCTCCTGCTTCAGGCGGGTCTCGTAGTAGTGCTGGTCGCCTTCGTGGTGCATCAGGTCCAGCTCGTCCACCATGCCGCCTGCCTTGAGCATCTTCAGCGTGCGGTAGACCGTGACGCGGTTGAGCTTGGGGTCCTTTTCCTTTGCCAGTTGGAACAGCCGCTCCGCATCCAGATGCTCGCCGGTCTGATCGATCAACTCGAGCAGGATTTGGCGCTGGCGCGTCAGCCGCACACCCTTTTCCCGCAGAGAGCCTTTGATGGAATCGACCGCCATACGAGACTTCTTCACATTCTAGCAGGGTGCTGGAGAGCGGGCGAAACCTGGCTGTGGGCGGGTGGGGATGGTGGGCCCGTGGCGACTCAGACCTCCACCGTGTCAAGGTAAATATATCAGTCACTTATACAGCGGCCGATACTGTTATCATACACTTACAGACATATCGATCGGGCGCCATTTGGACTCCACGGGCTCTACCGTGCTCGAGCTGGACTCCAGTTGGACTCCACTTAGTAACTCGGTTCGCCCCCGCCAGTGCTCGGTCTTGGGTTTGTCGATCTCCTGGTGCCAGTTACGCTGCTCGATAGGATTATGTAGCCATGTAATGGCGACGATTCCACCTGTATTCATCGAATCATTCCCGTATTCTGTCTACATGTACGTCGCCGTCGTCCCGAACCGCGACTCCCCCCGCTGTCCTCCTCCGCGAGAGCTTCCGCGAAGACGGCACGTCCACAACCGCACCATCGCCAATCTCTCCCACTGGCCCCGGCCAAAGTCGATGCGCTGCGCGCCGTCTCGAAAGGCGCCACCGCCCTCGGTGCCCCTCTGCCTCAAACCTTCGACATCGTCCGCTCCCGCACTAACGGCCAGGTCGCCGCAGTCCTCGGCACTTTGCGCCGGTTGCATCTCGACGCTTCTTCGATAAGCATTCCGACCGCAATCGCGATCTCATTTTGGCCAGGATCGCGGCTCGCGTGCTGACGCCAGTCGTCCTCAGTCTCCCGGACTGGCACGACCGCCGTAAGTACCATCCGGACAAGAAGTCATTTGGCGATTCCCCCAATTGCCGCGACGTACCTCGGCTCTTTCCGGAGGAGTTCCAAAAGCGGCTCACGAGCAATGCGGTCCCGGTCGCGAAAGCCATTGGCAACCGCCTGTTCGAGCGCCTCCAGGGCGCGCCGCTTCTCGTGAGCGCCAGCTTCGGACACGGCCAGGCTGTACCACCCTTCGGCGTATGCCGGGCGCAACAGCACCGCCAATTGCCACAGGCGCGCAGCCTCCGGATACCTGTTCGCGGCCAGTAACTCGTTCCCGTGCTCAATCGAGGATACGAAGCTTCCAGCCAGCACGCGCCGCGCAGCGCGCCGGTTAATGCCGTCTTCGGGGCGCTCGGCGTCGCGCCTCAGGGCCTGTACCAGGAAGCGACGGGCAGCATCGTCGCTCCCTGTAATCTCTTCACTCAACCGGGCATAACGCTCCGCCGTCTTCTTCTGGGCTGGCGAAACGGGTGGCGGCGGCTCTGATGGTAACCCGCCAGACAGGAATTCCAGCGCGCTCGCGGTCATATTCTCCGGCAGCCAGTCGTGGCCGCCCGCAAACTCGGAAAAACGCTGCGGGAACCCGCGCCGGTATAGTTCACGGTTCATCGCGTACACTTCATCGAAATTGAAGTCGTCAACGCCCGCCGTGGCATAGATCCGAAACGGCACCTGATTGGGAATGGCTCCAGCGGAGAACCCGGCGCCGCACGCAATTACGCCGGCGACCCGGTTGCGGGCTGCCCACGCCAGAGCCAGACGCGCACCACCGGAGAAACCAGCCGTGTAGATCTGTGAGTCGTCAATGGAGAAGCGTTGGTGAGTGTCCTGGATCATCCAGCGGATGGCCTCGCGCGCGATGTCGAGCGGCCCGTTGCGTGAGTTGTTCGAGCCGACCACGATCCAGCCGGCGCGTCGGGCGGCTTCGGCAAAGCGCTCGACCGGGATGCGGCCGCGCGCGTCCGGATCCAGACAGTAAAGGATGGGCCACGTACGTTCAGGTGCATATTGCGCGGGTAGGTAGAGGGCGTAGGACTGGCGTTCCTCGCCGCTGCAGACGACCCTATCGATGACCTGTCCCTTGGGCAAAATTTCAGCGGCGATAGCGCACGTTCCGAGCGCCGCGAGACAGGCTAACGGTCTCATGCCTAACTCTACGGTATCGGAATTCGAGCGGGCTTGCGCTTAGTACCGGCCTGGCGCCGCAAGTCCCCTCGCCCCGCTGTGGTTGCGCGCGTGCTGATCATCCGAAACGACAAAGATCGCGCCGCCCGATGTCTGGGTGGTCCCCTTTGCAATCCATCGTGGAACGAAAAGGGCTGGAGCTATTAATCTCGTCAACGTAGGCGCGTTGCAAGAAGCAGCCAGCCGGTTGGTCTGTTGTCTCAAACGGCCTTAATTTCCATTATCTGGGGTAGCAGTTCAACTGCGGTGTCGCGCCCGGCTGGTTTGGTGAAAAGCTGCTTAACGCGGGTGCATCCGATGACTAATTAATTAGTTGATCTCCGTTATAGGGTTGATGTGTTTCTGGGCGCCGCGGGAAGACGACCCTGGGCGAGTCCGGGAAGCGAGGCCGCACGGCGGATCGAGTAGTTTTAGCTCTCCCGCTGGGGACTCTGCTTCGAAGCGACGAGCCGGCACAACTGGTAACGCAAATGAGCGCTTCGCCGTTGTAGCTGCCCAGCCCTCCGATATCCAGATAATTCAGCCCGGAACTCGTTCCGCTCGGCACTGTCACGTTCATCTGGTATCCGGCCCCGACCGCGAGTGGAGTTCCCGGCTCAATGCCAGCGTAGTCAATGGCACCTGTCACACCGGAGAAATCGACTGACATGTACATGAGGTAGGTGGCGTTGCCCGAGGAGTCCAGCGTGCCAAGGCCTGTCAGATAAACCGCCAATTCCTCACCGACCACGGCCGGGTTCAAAGCGCTGACGATCGTACCGTTGCCGTGGAAAACGGCTGGTGCGGAAGTTGCGCTGTTGAATATACCGGGCTGAGTCTCCCCTACATAGTTGCTTACTGCGTTCGATGTTCCCAAACTGTTGACCACCTGAATGGAGGCGATGCCGGCGTCGATGCCCAGCGGGATCACCGCGTTGATCTGGCCGGGGCTGACGTAACGGACGGCCGCCGGCGATCCATTCACCAGCACTTGCACGCCACCCAAGCCGGTGGGGAGAGTGGGGTCTGTCGCAGTTGTGGTTGCCAGGTTGGCCCCGAAAATCGAGATGAATTCTCCGGGCACGAACTCCGCGGTGAAGGGGACGAAAGAACCTGCGTTCACGATGCCGGTCGGATAGATATAGGGCTCGGGAGTGGGAGCCAACGTGTAGCTGGGCCCCTCCATCAGGACCTCAATCCCTAAGAATCCGGAGCTCGCATTCGCAAAGCCGATGGCGAATATGCCACCCGGGCCGAAGAAGTATTCGTTGGAGAAATCGGTGTACTTGCCGCCCGACACGCTTAGCCGTTCGGAGTAAGTGTAATCCTCGCGGAAACTGCCGCGGGGCGGGCCCACCACGTTATCCCGCTGATGCGCCAGAATCTCCCCGTTGTCCGCATCTGTGAGGACGTCAAATCCGCCATAGGTGCTGTTGAGCCAGGTACAGCCGCAACTGCTGACTTGGGAATCGTCCTGAAAGAAACCGCCTGTGTAGTACAGAACCTGCCTAGCGAAGAAGCCGCTGGATCCCTGGCGCACGCCGACGATGAAGTCGGTATCCTCGGGATCGCCACCAAAAAAGAAATTACCATCGGGCGAGAAATAGAAGTACTTGGTGCCGGACATCAGGCTACTATCGAGATTGGTGGTCGTCAGCTCGTTACCGAATGTCACAGCCGCCATGCCGGCGCTGACAGAATACTCCACCCCGGAGAAAGCCAACTGCGTCATCGCCGTGATGTTCAACCCGAGGGCCCCGGTGAGGGCCGTGGTGTTGACGGTGCTGCTGGTGCCCGTCATAGTAAATGAGTAATCGCGTGTGTGGATCAAGTCAAGGGTCAGCGCGGGAATGCCTACACCGATAACGGAAAATGTGCCCTGCAACGAAGGCGTCGATGTGGGCGCCGGCGCTGCAACGAACAGGTCATTATAACCGGTGGGGTTATCGGTCGTGCTCCCTACCACGACTTTGGATGGGGACACCAGCAAATTGATCTCATCGCCCTCGAATTGGGAGTAAACGAATTGGAGCGGTGTGGATATGTAACCGTAGCCGCTGGCGGCGATGGTGTAGGTGCTGCTGCCAGTAATCGATGTGACCGTGTTTTCGGCCGCATCGGCAGCCTTTGCGGTGAGAGTATAGGTTCCATTACCACCGAAAACGATGTTGCCGTAAACCGCTATGGCTTCGTGAAGATCATTGGCGGAATTATACCCACCGAGCCACATGACCTGGCGGAAGTAGTACGTGCCATTCAGCAATCCATTTCCACTGGTATCCCAGCTTTGCGCGGCGGCGGGCCAGGTAGCCCCCATGAACAGAAGCAAAGAGGTCCAAGCGAGTCGTTTCATATTTTGGATATTTGGATGTACCGGATGCGAGAGAACGCTACATCTTTCAGCATAAACTGTTTGTGAGTTTGTGCGTGAACGGGGCGGCGAACAACGGCGTTGCGGAGGCATATCGTTAGCAGTCGTCGTCGCTGGGTAGGACCGGTGCTGGCTGACGATTGCGTGAGCGTGGCGGGATAATTTTGGGAGTCTCGAACACCATCAGCTGCTCGAACACCGGCAGTGGAGGAAACCCGGCGGAAGGCGCCAGCAATGGCCGCCGGGAACTAAGGGCTTGCTAAAGAATAATCTGTACAAATCAACGGAGATCGGTTATGTTTTATTTAAATGAGGAGCTACGGTCCACCCCGCGGTATGGCGACGACCTCAGAGAGAACATGGCTGCGCGTCCTTGGGACCATGAATGAGTACCAAGCACGTCTTTTGGTGGCAGAGAAGGCTGCCCAGTTTGGTCGAGGTGGGATCAGTCAACTGTCGCGCTTGACGGGAATGTCGCGCGTCACGATCACCCAGGGAATGAGGGAGTTGCGGGTAGGTAAGCTGCGCAATCCGGCCGCGCGAGGAATCCGTCAGCCGGGAGGCGGACGCAAGAAAGTGGAACAAGCAGATGGAGAATTGTCCCGAAAGCTGAAAGAGATCGTCGAGGAGACCACGGCTGGTGATCCTATGAGTCCGCTGAAGTGGACGAGCAAGTCCACGCGGACCATCGCTGAGGAACTGACCCGTTCGGGGCACTCGATTAGCAGCGTAACTGTGGGCCGATGCCTGGAGGATCTGGGATACACGCTGCAGTCCAACGTGAAAACGCGAGAAGGGCCGCAGCATCCGAACCGCGATGCCCAGTTCCACTATCTGAACAAGCAGGTCAAGGTTTTCCGCCGGTCGGGTGATCCCGTAATATCGGTGGACACGAAGAAGAAGGAACTCGTGGGAGCCTTTAAAAACGCGGGCCGCAGGTGGCGGCAGAAGGACAAGGCGGATGCAGTCAATGTCCACGATTTCCCGCAGTTGGGTCATGGCAAGGCCATTCCCTACGGAGCCTACGACATTGCACGTAACCGGGCGGTGGTCAACGTAGGAGTGACGCACGAAACCGCGGAGTTCGCCGTAGAGAGTATTCGGCGCTGGTGGCGGCTGGATGGCAAGCGCCACTATCGCGGCGCCGGACGTTTGTTGATCTGCGCCAACAGTGGAGGCAGCAACGGTAACCGACAGCGTGCCTGGAAACTGTACCTGCAAGCCTTGAGTGACGAGATAGGGATGGCGATCACAGTCTGTCATTACCCACCGGGGACCAGCAAATGGAACCAGATCGAACATCGTCTGTTCTCCTTCATCAGCCTGAACTGGAGAGGGAAGCCGCTGGTCAACTTTGAAACCGTTGTGAACCTGATTGGCGGGACTCGAACACAAACGGGGCTGAAGGTCAAAGCGGTCCTGGACACCAACGAGTACGAAACAGGAGTCGAGATATCAGATGAAGATATCCATCAGCTACGGCTCAAGCGGCACAAAGTACATCCGAACTGGAACTACACATTGATGCCGAGGAATTGAGGTGTCCTTCTTTCTGTCAGGGGTTCCGGCAATTGTACAGATTATTATTTAGCAGGCCCTAAGTGCAGTCGCGATTTGCCGAAAAGGGCAGGAAACCGCCGCGACGGCGTACCAAGCCGCGACCGTGAGGGAGCGGTCTTGTAGCGGGGTAGCAATGTTTATAACGAAGAAGCATTTTTTGCGGCGCGCACTACCGCGCTGCATGGGAGGTTTCCCGTGCGCGTTTCGCGCTGTTGAGATGGTACATAGCACAGCAGGCAGTACCGTGACCGGCGGTGCGAAACACCATTGATCTCCCGGCGGAGGAAAGCGCGGATTTCAAGATCAAGCCTGCGCTCGAGTCTCTGGGGAGCCGTTCCGGGAGTATCTGACCGTGGTCGCCGGGACGGACAAGAACAACGCCATGGCGTGGGCGCCGGACGAAGAAGCCTGTGGGTTGCCGCCGGACGTCAGGCGCAGAATTGGGCTTCGCCGGCGCGCAGCTCCGCCACCAGGTCCTGGTGTATGTCGGCCAAACTGGCCGAGCGATGGTTGGGATCGGGGGCCACGCAGGACAGCACGACCTCCGCCAGCCTCCTGGGAAGCTGCCCGGCAATCGAAGATTCGAGAACCGCGCCATCGCTGGGGCTGCGCTCGGGCAGCCGTCCCGTGATGGCTTCGGACGCCATAATTCCGACCGAGAAGATATCGGCGCGCCGGTCCACGGGGTCGCCCCTCAGTTGTTCCGGCGCCATGTAGGCCACCGTACCCATGACGACGCCGACGTCGGTCAGGGTGGAGCCGTCTGGCGATTGGAGCGTATGCACCTTCGCCACGCCAAAATCCAGGATCTTGATCAGACCGCCGGCATCCCGCGCGCCCGGGTTGACGGCAACCACCACGTTCTCCGGCTTCAGATCGCGATGCACGATGCCGGCGTCGTGCGCGGCCGTCAATCCGTCGAGGAGCTGATCGAACCAGGAGGCCGCCATGCGGTACGGGATTCTGCCCATGCGCTGCAACTCGCCGCGCCAGGAGTTTCCGCGCAGGCGTTCCATCACCAGGTACGCTCCTTCGCCGCCCACAGAACCGAAATCGTGGATGCCGACGATGTTCGGGTGGCTGAGACGCGCCAATATCCTGGCTTCCCGTTCAAACCGCCGCAGCGCCGTGGACTCTCCGAACAGGCGCCCGAGCATGACCTTCACGGCCACCTTGCGGCTCAGACTCAAATCCGTGGCCTCGAAGACCACGCCCATACCTCCTTTGCCGATACGTCTGTCCAGCCGGTATCGTCCGTCGATGGTTCGTTCGACAGGCAACGACAAGGCCAGCTCCGCGCCGTCGACGGGGCAGATTTCCAGGCCGTCGAAGCAGGCGCCGCAGGCCGGGCACTCCCGCAGTAGCTTGATCCCCGCGGGTTCCAGCCGGCTCAGAACCTCCCGCCGCTCGCGCATCCCCTCTTGCACGCGGTTCTTCAGCCACAGATTTTCCCAGGCCATAGCAATCGCGTCGGCGACGCTTTGCAGCAGATGGCGATCGGTCTCGGTATAAGGCTCCTCGGACTTCTTCTCTCCCACGAGAAGCGCGCCGCCGGCCGAGACCCCGTTGACGGAAATCGGAATCGCCAGCAGAGCGTCCGTAGCACCGGCGTGCCACGAAGACTCCAGCGCGCGCGGCGAACGGCAAGCCTGCAACAGCTCCAGAATTCCAGTAGGTACCGTAGCCACCGACTCAAAAGCGCCTCGCACCGAAGCCTGTACCACCGCCAGCCGCCCCGACTTATCCTTCCACTGGCACACGTACAGCCAGGTGGGATGCAGCGCCAGGGTCAACTCGTTTAACACCAGCTTCGACACCGCTTCAACCGAATCGAGGTCTTTGATGTGAGCGATCAGCCGGCGCAGGATATCTTCCTGCTGGTAGGCTTCGCGAAAGAAACGGCGGTCCAACCACTCACGCATCGTCAGCCGGTATCTCAAAATCAGGCAGGTAAGAGCCAACAGGGCCAGATTGAAGATGGACGAGCTTTGCCTGAGTAGCTCGATGAGGCTCTTATCCGGATGACTGAGAATGGGCAGGATCAGGCCGAGGAATGGCAGAATCAGAATCGCCTGCAACATGCGGCGGGCAAGCATATATCGCAATCCACGCCGCACCACCACGCTGATATCGAGCAGCCGGTGCTTGAGCACGCCGTACATCAGTGCGGCCGGGAGTGCGATCATGCACTGGTCGGCCGGCCAGCGCAGGAACTGCCAGGTGGCACTCAGCAGCCACTCCCGATGCCCGGTGATCACAATCAGCCAACCCGCGAGATTGAGCAGCATTATGGGCGCGATCCCCGCCGTGCAGCCCGCCGCGAACCAACGAATCCGCCGGCGATAATTTGGATCGTGGGAGTGCCAATATCCCCAAACAATGAGGGCGCCGATAGCACCGAATGCCACCGCCAGCGTCGGCTCCCAGGAAGTCTTCAGGAAAACGAGGTTCAGCTCGACGATCCAAAAGTAGCGCCAGGCCAGACTGATGAGTGTTGCGGCGCCGCGCAAGCTGGCCGCCATGTAAATAAGCTGTGACAGGGCCAGGACCGCGGTAAGTGCGTACAGAAGCCTTTGGATTAACAGCCAGCCGAACCCCTTGGCGGACGCCGCGCTCATCCGATGTATGAAGTGATAACCGGCGGCCAGCGCGCCTGGAAAGGTGAGCCCGGCCACCTGATTGAGCACGAATTCCAAATCCGGCGGCGTGCCCGGGTGGGCGCTGAGCGGACTCGCCAGGTTGCGCAGCGCCGCCAGGGCCAGCGTCGCAAAACCGAGTTGCGCCAATCTGTCTCTGGGCTTCAGCAGAGCCATGGCCAGACCCGTCGAGAAGTTCACCAGGCTGAGGATCAAGTAACTGGTGGCCCAGGGAAAGCTGCCCCAGTCCTGCCAGAGAAGCACGCGCAGCCAATACTCGTGCGGCTCGCCATACCGCAAAACACGGATTGAATAATTGGTACCGGGCCGCAGAAACTGGCGAAACGCGTCGGGTCCGATGCGCGCTGCACGCGTGTCGCCATTGAATGCCAAGACGCGATCTCCGGCTTGCAGCTTGCCGTCGGCCGGTCCGCCCCTGTAAATTTGGATGATGGTCCAGCCCGCGCGCGAGTACGAAGACTCCCAGCCGAAATCCCTGCCGCCGGTGTTCCGATAGGCGATAAACGCGGTACAAGCCAGCATTCCCGCCATGGCGATGCCGCAAGCGACAGCGAACCAGAAGAAGAGCGGCCGGGCCGGAGGGGTTGGGCGATCTCCACTTTCGGCTGCGCGGGATGGGGGAGAGGATGTCCCGGCGATCGACCGCAACGCCGATTCGAACTGGGCGGAAGACAGGAACCGGCTGCAACGATCGGCTTCGCTGAGGAGCGACCCCACCTCCAGGCGCAAAGCGTCGTCGCCGCCGCAGGCCTCCGCGAGGTACGCGGCGCGCTCGGCCGCATCACGAGCCAATGCTTCTGCGTAGATCGTTTCGGCCTGATGCCAGCGCGTGGGAGACAAGGCTACGCCTCACGCCGCTCGCCGTATTGATGGCTGGCGCGGATCCACACGGCATGCCACATTTTTTTTAGCCACTCCAGGTTACTTTTCCGAATTATAGAACAGAAAGCCGGTTTGACAACGGTAGGCCGGACCGGAATTCAAAAGGAGAGGAAAATGAAAAACATCACGGAATCGATCGTTAAGTTTATGGGCGCCCGCCAAGCCGGGTTGTCCGTTCTGGGGCTGTCCCTGTTGGCCATGGCAGGCGCCATGGCGCCATGCGCGAGGGCCCAGTCCGACGCATGCGCAACGTCGACCGTTAAAGGGACCTACGGGCTGCTTGCGAGCGGAACCTGGCTCGGCGTGGGGCCGGCAACGGCCAATGGCGTTCTCCAGATAGACGGGAATGGCCACTTCACCTACATGTACGTCGAGAACGTCAACGGCAGCGTCACTTCGGGCACTGTTCCCGGCACTTACGAGCTGTACTCGAATTGCATCGGTACTGTAACATTTCCCAATGGGCAGACCTTTTCCGGAGTGGTCGTTCTGGGCGGCCAAGAGATTGACCTCCAGTCCACCTCCAGCATCATCGTCGAGACGGTCGTGGCCAAAAAAACATCGTGAGGTCCGCCGCGGCGCGCGCCTATCCGCCCCGCAACTCGCGGTGCAGCCAGGCGCGCGCCATGCTCCAGCGATTCTTCACCGTGGCCGGCGAAACGCCCATCACCTCCGCGATCTCCTCGATGTTCAGGCCTCCAAAAAAGCGCAGCTCCACCATGCGCGCCTGTTCCGGATCGAGTTCCGCCAGCCGGTTCATGGCCTGATCCAGGTCGAGAAAGTGTTCCCTCCAATTGATTCCGCCGCTGTCGGCCAGATCCTCCAAGGCTACCGGGCGCGCAGTTCCACCGCGCTTGAGGGCGTGCCTGGCGCGGTAGTGATCCACCAGGATGCCGCGCATCAAATTGGACGCCAATCCGAAAAAATGCGCGCGGTCCTGCCAGGCGACGCACTGTTGGTTCACCATGCGCAGATAGGCCTCGTGAACCAGTCCACCCGAATCGAGCGTGCCTTGGATGGCGGCGCGGCGCAATTGCGACCGTGCCAACCTGCGTAGCTCAGCATAGACCAGGGGCAATAATTCATGCAGGGCATCCTGATGGCCGCCCCTCCAGGCCAGGAGTTTTTGTGTGATATCCGGTACTGCCTCTTCCATCCCTAATCCGTTTTCGGTAGTTTACCAGTGCCGCATAGAATCTGCCAAATAGCTGCCGGATTAGGCTGACGCTATTTCCTGCAACATGCCGTGGGTTCTGTCGGACTGTTATTTCCTCCTGTCAAGGGCGAAATTCAGTATCTATCGGTCGATCTCGGACGGGTGAATTAGCCAATAAGGGGAGAATTGCGGCTCGGTTTCGCACTTGATAGGTATGAATAAAGTTAATGCTGCGGTAGTCCCGGAGGATGCACACACACCTCGCAGTTGTGCTCGTTGCGGCAGCGGCTTTTATTCATCCGGAAAAGAGTACACTTGTCCCGCCTGCCGCAGGCCCAAGACCCGTCTCGTCCGCGACACCAGCGCGCTCTCCTTTCGGGAACGTCAGATCATAGCGCTCATCGCCGAAGCCAAAGCCAATAAGGAGATCGCCTATCACTTGTGCCTCACGGAAGGTACCGTGAAAGAGTACCTCTATCACATCTTCCGCAAATTGTATGTCACCAGCCGGACCGAACTGGCGTTGCGCTCCCTGCGCGACAGCTCTCTGGATCAATCGGCGGCCTAACCGGCGCCGCCCCGCAATATACTCGGACTCCGCATTCGCAACACCCGTTATCCGTTTTTTTTCTGTTTAGCACTCCGCAGGTAAATCCCTCCCCCCGGCAACGTAAAACCTACGCCTCCAGCGACACTTTCCCAGCCACCTCTTCCGGCAATTCGAGCAATTACTGGGTGGATGTGGTTTTCACTACGGCCATAGAGTAGAGGTCTTGCAGGGCCGCCGGCTGGGAGCCTGCGGCCCCACCCCCCAACTTACTTCCGCGTCCCAGCGTCGGGCATCCAAGCCCGGCGCTTCGCTTATTTGGGGCTATCCGGTACGAAGCCGCGGCTCCTCCGCCTGCGTCTATCTATTCGGATACCCAAAATCGGCTTCAGGGGCCGAACGGGGGACAGAACAGGTCCTGGAGGACCTCGAAACTTTGAGCCAAGCAATCGCCTCGAAGCGCCCCGGCTATCAGGATAGTACCTTGGTTCGGGGCGTCGACATCGCTGAAGACAATCTCCGCCAGCCAGTATTACACTAATGACTACCATATCGGCTGGCAATAGATACTATTACGCAGTGCAGGTAAAGATGGTGGAGGTACTCTTTCTCCAATGTCGGCTGACGGCTGCGTGAATAGCCGAGTGGTCGGCGTGGCGGAATTCAAGTCGAAATGCGTCGCCCTGCTGGATGAGATCGGAGGCGACCGGGAGACGATCACGATCACCAAACGGCGCCGCTAGTCGAGCGAGGGATTTGGAAGGGCAAGGTGCATATTCCGAAGAAACGACTCGCCGCTGACATGTCCGATATGCGGGAAGTAGTCGGCCAGGAATGATGGATTCCCGCTCTGACACTCATGTGGTCGTCCGATGGCCAGGCGAGCTGGGGAAGCTCTCAGGGAAGCAGACGCTGAGAGCCGCAGCGCGGCGAGGGGAGTCCCGGGCGGTCGGTGCCATGACGCTGGTTAGGATCGCACCATGGTGGCCACCGCGCGCGTTCACCGGTTACTGACTTCCGATCAGCGGATTATAGAATCCAGGCTTGTGCCCGTTGTGGAGTAACCGCGCACCTATGATACCTTCGTTAGGCCATGACGCGCCGCGAACTGCTCGCCCTCGCCCCCGTCTCTGCCTTTGCCCAGATGGCGAGCCGCGGCGTGAAGCCCCTGCCCCGCGGAAAGCCTTCCGGACTGCCCTTCCACGCGCATTTCACGGATGTGGCCGCGCACGCGGGCTTGCGTGAGCCTGTAATATACGGCGGCCTCGAACGCAACCTGTACATTATCGAGCCGATGGGCAGCGGCATCGCTTTTCTGGATTACGATAACGACGGCTGGCTGGATATCTTCTTACTCGGCGGCTCACGCCTGGAGGGGCCTCCGCCAGGAGCCACTAACCGGCTCTATAAAAATAACCGCGACGGCACCTTCACCGATGTCACTGCCGCGGCCGGCCTCTCGCGCACCGGTTGGGCCTGCGGAGTAACTATCGCAGATTATAATAACGACGGCTTTGACGACATATTCATCACTTACTGGGGTCAGAACGTTCTCTATCGCAATAATGGAAACGGCACCTTCACGGATGTTACTAAAGAAGCGGGACTGCTGGTTCCCGGTGTGCGATGGGGCACTGGGTGCACGTTCGTGGATTACGACCGCGACGGTCACCTGGACTTGTTCGTCTCCAATTACCTGAAGTTCGATCTTAAGACCGTGCCACCGGCCGGCCAGCTGGCGAGTTGTAACTGGAAAGGCATTCCCGTGAATTGCGGGCCGCGCGGACTACCGCCGGAAACGCAGCTCCTCTATCACAATAATGGCGACGGCACCTTTCGGGACGTTTCGGTCTCTTCCGGCATCGCCGCCGCGAAGGGCAGCTATGGACTGACAGCCGTGGCCGCGGATTTCGATAGCGACGGGTGGCCCGATATTTACGTGGCATGCGATTCCACACCCAGCCTGCTGTTCCGCAATAATCACAACGGAACCTTCAGCGAAGAAGGACTGGAACGCGGTGTGGCCTTGAACGAGGACGGACTGGAGCAGGCCGGCATGGGGCTGGGGATCGGCGATTACGCTTGCGACGGCTACCTGGATGTATTCAAGACACACTTCACCGAAGATACGCCGGCACTCTATCACAACGACGGCAAGGGTAACTTTACAGATGTGACACTGCGCTCCGGACTCGGCGTCGAGACGCGCTTCATCAGCTGGGGCGCGGGCATCGTGGATCTGGATAACGACGGCTGGCCCGACCTGTTTTGGGTAACCGGCAGCGTGTATCCGGAAGTGGAAAAGAAGTATCCGCAGTTCGCGCATCGCACGCCGCGGGTCATCTTCCGCAATTTGGGCGGCGGCAAGTTCGAGGAACTGCTGGGCGCGGCCGGGCCGGGCATCGAAGACCCGCACGCCAGCCGCGGTGCGGCCTTCGGAGACTTCGATAACGACGGCGATATCGATATCCTGATCATGAACCAGAACGAACCGCCATCACTGCTACGCAATGATATCAGCGGCAATGATCATTGGCTGAAGGTGAAACTGGTAGGAACGAAATCCAACCGCAGCGCGATTGGCGCAACGGTAATTGCCAGTTATGGCGGCAGGAAGCAGGCGCAGGCGGTTCTGGCGCAGTCATCCTACCTGTCGGTGAGCGACCGGCGATTGCACTTTGGTTTGGGCGCCGCGGATCAGGCTGACCTGGAGATTCGCTGGCCGAACGGTGGGCGGGAGAGCGTGCGCGACTTAGCGGCGAACCAACTGGTGACCGTTACGGAAGGTGCAGGAGTGGTGAAAAAAGAGAGCTTCAGATAGTGCGACCTCAGGCGAATTTGTCCGTCGCCGCGACCAGGGCGCGACTGTTCGGCGGCTCGAAGGCGCTGTGGCCGCTGTCGGGAGTGATGATGAGGTCGGCTTCGGGCCACGCACGGTGAAGCGCCCACGCGCTTTCCATGGGGCAGACGACGTCGTAACGGCCCTGCACGATCACGCCGGGGATGTGGCGGATGCGCGAGGCGTTGCGCAGCAACTGGTCGTCGGTTTCGAAGAAAGCCCTTGTTGAAGAAGTAGTGGACCTCAATGCGCGCGAAGGCGAGGGCGAACTCATCCTCTTCGTAGTGGCCGGCGAAGGCGGGGTCGGGCAGGAGCTTGGAGGTGGCGCCCTCCCATCCGCTCCAGATCTTCGCGGCCGCGAGCCGCACGGCCGGATCGTCGCTGGTGAGGCGGCGGTGGTAGGCGGAGAGCAGATCGCCGCGCTCGGCCTCCGGGATGTGGGCGAGATACGGCTCCCAGGCGTCGGGATAGAGGACCGACGCGCCGCGCTGGTAGAACCAGTCGATTTCCTGCTTGCGCAGAAGGAAGATGCCGCGGAGGACGAGTTCGGTGACGCGATCGGGATGAGTTTGGGAATAGGCCAGGGCGAGCGTGGAACCCCAGGATCCGCCGAACACCTGCCAGCGCTCAATGCCGAGGTGCTCGCGGATTTTCTCGATGTCGGCGACCAGGTCCCAGGTGGTGTTGGCTTCGAGAGACGCGTAGGGCGTGCTCTTGCCGCAGCCGCGCTGGTCGAAGTTCACGATGCGGTACTTTTCGGGATGGAAGAAGCGGCGCTGTTTGGGATCGGAGCCGCCGCCGGGACCGCCGTGCAGAAAGATCACCGGCTTGCCGGAGGGGTTGCCGCTCTCCTCGAAGTAGATCTCGTGGACGGGTGAGACCTGCAGCCGGCCCGTGTTGTAGGGCTCGATGGGAGGGTAGAGCCAGGTGACGGGATCCTTCATGATGGATACGGGCAGGGGGTGCTTGAGCATAGCTTGTAATATACCTTTCTGTCTGCGGCACTCCTCATGCTCGACGCAGATGACGGCGACGCATGGAATGATCATGATAGCGGGTCGCGCGGTGATGGCCGAGGCCGCCGGCCCCTAGCCTCACGCCAGGGGTGTTATTCTGACGAGTGAAAGTGTACGTGAATGTGCTTCCGTACCGCGCTAGCGGTGGTATCTTTCGGGTTCGTGGGGTTCCTGGCTCTGCTTCCCGCGCAAAGGCCCTTTAAAGAGTACCCGGCCATCGAGTACGAGGATTTTCCGCTTCCCCCCGATTGGAAGGATCAGCACGAATGGGTCCGGGCGCGTCTGCGTTATCCCGATATCTTCGGTTATCCAGACAACTCGCGCCTGCGCCTGAGACCCAACCGCCCGTGGCCCGGCCAGTGGACCATGGATTACCCGCGATCGGACCGGCACCTGCTCGCGGGTGTCCGCCGGCTGACGCGAATCGATACGCGGTCGGTAGAGCAGATTGTGGATTTGGACGGCACCGACGACGTTTACAACTGGCCGATCATGTACGCGGTCGAGGTCGGCCACTGGCTGCTTCCCCAGGCGCAGGCCAACCAATTAAGGGAATATCTGCTCCGTGGCGGTTTCCTTATGGTTGACGATTTTCACGGATCAGAGTCGTATCCCGATTACGCGACCCGGGAGCCTCTGAACGAGTGGGAAACTTTCGTCCACAGCATCAGGCTGGTCTTTCCCGACCGCCTCATCGAGGACATCCCGGACGACGACCCAATTTTTCACACGATCTACGACTTACAGGACCGCTTTCAGGTTCCCGGCGCGCAAATCTTTGAGACCGGCATCACCTACGAAAAAGGGCCCACCGGGAAAGTACCGCATTGGCGCTGCATTCGCGACGACAAGGGCCGAATCATGGTCGCCATCTGCCACAACATGGATTTGGGCGATGCCTGGGAGTGGTCGGATGATGCGAAATATGCAGAGAAGTGGGCGTCGCTCGCTTACCGCATCGCGATGAACTATTTCATTTACGATCTGACACATTAGTTAATCAGTTAATCGGCATCGACTTCGATGCGCGGATGGCGATGCGCGGATGATGATGGCGGCCGGGTGTATACTAACCGTTCATGGAAAGCAAGCGGGCGTATGCTGTTTTTGCGCTGAGCGTAACGACGGCAATGCTCCTGCCGGCGCAGACCTTCACCACACTGCACAACTTCGATCGCACGGACGGCAACATTCCCGCGCCGGCGCTGGTCCAGGCCACCGATGGGTACCTCTACGGGACGACCCGACATGGCGGGGCCGAGAGCAATGGGACAGTCTTCAAGATCACTCCCACTGGTACGCTGACAACGCTGTACAACTTCTGCTCCCAGAGTGGTTGCACGGACGGCAGCGTCCCCTCCGGGCTGGTCCAGGCTACCGATGGCGACTTCTATGGGACCACGACTCAGGGCGGCGCCGGCGGATTTGGGACGGTCTTCAAAATCGATCCAAGCGGCGAATTGACGACGCTACACAGTTTCTGCTCTCCCTACTTGCCGCATTGCACGGACGGCGGGCACCCCACCTCGGTGCTAGTCCAAGCCGCTAACTCGGAATTGTACGGGACAACCCGGAGTCAGGGGGCCCACGGCCATGGAACCATCTTCAAAATCACCCCGAGTGGTAAGTTGACGACGTTGTATCCCTTCTGCTCGCAAACAAACTGTACGGACGGCGAAGAACCCTTCGCGGGGCTGGTCCAGGGCGCCGATGGCGACTTTTATGGGACCACCGGGGTTGGCGGGTCGGGCAGCGACGGTGGCACGGTCTTCAAAGTCACCCCCAGCGGCACACTGACGACGCTATACAGTTTTTGCGCCCAAGGCTTTCCGTGCACGGACGGCTTAAGCCCCCACGCGGGGCTGGTCCAGGCAGCCAATGGGGCATTTTACGGGACTACCTTCGAGGGCGGCGCCTACAGCGGTGGCACAGTCTTCAAAATAACGCCGGATGGCATTCTGAGTACGGTATACAGTTTCTGCTCCCAAAACTTGTGCATGGACGGCGCAAACCCCGAGGCAGCGCCCATCCAGGCGAACAATGGGGACTTCTACGGGACAACTATGAATAGCGGGGCCAACGGCGGCGGCACGGTCTTCAAAATCACTCGCACTGGTACGCTGACGACGTTGTACAGCTTCTGCGCCCAAAGTGCGTGCACGGACGGACGATTCCCCTCCGCCGGGCTGGTCCAGGCGAGCAATGGGGACTTCTACGGGACAACGTCTCAGGGCGGAGCCAGCGACACCGTCTGTCATCAAGGCTGTGGCACGGTCTTCAGCTTGTCTATTGGGTTGGGTCAGATCGTCAAAATAGTGCCCGCCTCCGTCGAGGTTGCCTCCGCATCCCCAGTAATGCGCTAAGGTAGATGGTACGAACGTTGGAGGATCGCATGCCGACCAAGATTTCCGCCGGAATCATCAATGCCGCCATCGAAGGCTTTGAGTCCCAAAAACGCCGGATTGACGAGGAGATTGCCGAACTCCGTGCCATGCTGTCCGGTGGTCCCGCCGAGACCGCGGCCGTGCCGGAGGGCACCCCAGGGAAACGAAAGAAGCTGAGCGCCGCCGCGCGGCGAAGAATGGGACTGGCACAGAAAGCCAGGTGGGCAAAGATCCGGGGCGAAGCCGGGCAGACAGTGCCGGCTGCACCGGAAGCGCCCAAGCCGAAGCGCAGACTCAGTGCCGCTGGCAGGGCGGCGATCATCGCCGCTACTAAGAAGATGTGGGCGGCGAAACGGGCCAAGGCGGCAAAGGCGGCATCGGCAGGAGCGAAGAAGGCAACTCCGGCCCGAAAGAAGGCCGCTGTCAAAAAGGCGGCCGCGAAGAAGGCTGTCCCGGCTGCTGCGACCGAAGCTGCCGCTCAGTAATTGAATTTCGGGCCAACGGTTCGAGGGGCATGTTCGGCGCCTGCACGCCGAATTTTGATTCCCTTGCCCGAACTTCCACCCCTGGAGAACAAGCCAGACTGAACCCACCAAGCTGAGAGCCTGTGGCCCGGCCAAGGCTGCGGAGTTGACGTATAGATTCCCTTCATATATAGTCTATCTGTATATGGATCTGCTGCAAGGAACGCTCGATATGTTGGTGCTGCGGACGCTGCTTGCCGGCTCCCTGCACGGCTACGGAATCGCCAAATCCATTCGGAGCACCTCAAACGAGGCCCTGGATATCGAGTTCGGCTCGCTTTATCCCGCGTTGAAGCGGCTCGAAATCAAGGGCTGGATCGCGTCCGGGTGGGAGACGTCCGCGCACAATCGCCGCGCCAAATTTTACAAGCTCACCGCGACAGGGCGGAAACAACTGGCGCGGGAACACTCCAAGTGGGCCGACTTCGTGAGCGCGGTCGGACGGATCATGGGCGCGTTGCCGGAGGTGAAGGGATGACGATCTGGAATCGCCTGAAATATCTGTGGCCGGCGCGGCGGCGCCGGGAAGATCGCGAGATGCGGGAGGAGTTGGGATCACTCGCCGACATAGCGGGCAGCCATGAACTGGGCAACCTCACGCGGGTAATGGAGGATGCGCGCGCGACCTGGGGGTGGACGTGGCTCGAGAGCATTTTCGAGGGACATCCGTTATTCATTCCGGGCGTTGGGCAGGCAGCCCGCATTTGTCGCGGTGGCGGTGCTCTCGCTGGCCCTCGCCATCGGCGCGAACAGCGCGATCTTCAGCTTCGCCGACGCGCGTGATCCTGCGGCCGCTGCCGGTCAGGAATCCAGCGGCTCTGTGTGGACGTTACCAGCACCACGCCCGACAATCCTTTTGAAGGCATGTCGTTCCCCGATTATCGCGATCTGCGCGATACGAGCCGGTCCTTCAGCGGCCTGGCCGCGTATCGCCTCACCACCGTGGCGGCCGCCGCCGATCCCACGGCGCCGGCACGGATTCGATTTGCAAGCCTGGTGAGCGACAACTTCTTTGCGGTCGCGGGTGTGACGCCTGCCGCCGGCCGCGTGTTTCTGCCTGAGGAAGCGACGGGACACGCCCAGCCGGTCGCGATGGTCAGCTACGACTTCTGGCAGCAGAATTACGCCGGCGGCCAGTCCGTGATCGGCAGCCCGTTGCGCCTCAACGGGATTGTTTTCACGATCGTTGGCGTGACCCCAGCGTCCTTTACCGGCCTGGACCGTTTCCTGCTTCCAAGCATCTTCGTTCCCCTCGGAATGACGCAGCGCCTGGAGGGCGACCGGATGGATCCGCTGGAAGATCGCGGGCGCCACGATCTGGTGGTGAAGGGACGATTGAACGGGGGCGCTTCACGGAAATCGGCGCAGGCTGAACTTGCCATTATCGGGTCCGCTCTGGAGCGCGAGTATGCAAAGACGAATCGCCATCGGCACATGGCGGTCCGCACGGAATTGCAGCGGCGCATCGAGCAGAGTCCACGACTGCTGGCGCTGGTCAAGATGCTGATGGGGCTGGTGGCCCTCATCCTGATCATTGCGTGCTCGAACGTGGCGAACCTGTTGCTTGCCCGTGGCCGCGCCCGCAGCCGCGAGATCGCCATACGGCTCTCGATCGGAGCGGGGCGGAGCCGCGTGGTGCGCCAACTGATGACCGAGAGTCTCATGGTGGCGATGGCAGGCGGCGTGGCGGGGGTGATCGTCGCATACTGGCGGTATCCTGTTGCTCGAAACGCTCAGCGTGCCCAGCGATCCACCGAACGTGCTGGGCGTCCAACTGGATTGGCGGGTCGTCGAGTTCAGCTTGCTTGCCGCGATGGTGAGTTGTATCTTCTTCGGCCTGGCGCCTGCCTGGCAGACAGCGCGGACGGACTTCGTGAGCGCGCTGAAGACGGGTGGAGACAGCGCGTCCGGCAAGCGGCGCACGTTCGGCCGCGATATTCTGGTGGCCGGCCAGATCGCGCTCGCCATGGTGGTGCTGATCGCCGCCGGCATGTTTCTGGCGGGCTTCCGGAACATGCTGGCGATGCCGCCCGAATTTCGCACGGACCACCTGATCAGCCTGGATACCGCGCCCGCCATGCTGCACTACTCGCCCGAACAGACGAAGGCCTTCTATCGCCGGCTGGTCGATCGCGTGCGCGCGATGTCCGGTGTGGCGGGGGTGGCCATGACCGAGTCGCTGCCGCTGTCTCCTTCACAGAGCGCGATCACCGTAGTGCCCGAAGGGTACCAGTTCCCGAAAGGTCGCGAAACGACGATCGAGTTCGGCGCGGCCGTGGATGCCGGGTACTTCAGCACGCTGAACGTCGAAATCAAACGCGGGCGCGCCTTCACGGACGACGACCGCGCTGCGTCGCGGCGCGTGGCTATTGTGAACGAGCAGTTTGCGAAGACCTACTGGCCGGGCCAGGATCCCATCGGAAAACGGCTGCGGCTGGACAGCGCGGATGGTCCGGTCGGCCGAGGTTGTGGGAGTGGCCAAGACCGGTCACTACCTGGCTGTCAACGAGGCGCCGCCACCGTACGTGTATGTGCCCTACGAGCAGAACCCGCGCCCGCGGATGACGTTAGTAGTGCAATCGGTGGGCGATGCGGAGTGCGCTCGCAAGGCCCTTGCGCGAGGCGGTTCGATCGATCGACGGCAACGTGCCGGTGTTCAACCTGCGGACCGTGGCGACGCTCTACGAAAGCCGCGTGACGGATACATGGCTGCAGTTCTTCGAAATGGTGGGGACCATGGGATTCATCGGCCTGGCGCTGGCCACGACCGGGCTCTATGGGCTGATCGCCTACACGGTGAGCCGCCGCGTGAAGGAGTTCGGCATCCGCGTCGCCATTGGTGCGCGACACCGCGACGTGGTGTGGCTGGTGGAGCGCCGCGGGCTGATTCTCGCGGGCGTGGCTATCGCGATCGGCGGAGTGCTCACGGTGGTGGCGGCGCCGATGCTCGCCGCGGGCTTCCCGGGACTCGGCGTATCGTCGCCCGCGGTGTATATTCTGGTGGCGCTGGTGTTGCTGATCGTCAGCGCGGTCGCCAGTTATGTGCCGGCCCGGCGCGCCGCGGGTTTGGATCCGCTGCGGGCGCTGCGGAACGAATAGTGTCAGAGAGGCGCATGATTCACGACGTCTGTTTCCATCCATAGCCTTCAGTTTGCTGTAAACTCAGGACTGGAGACGCGCCGGACCATTGCCTGAGGCGCTAGATATCGAAGACACGCCCGCCCTAGTCAGCTGGTTGCGGCTGACGGGCCGCATCGCACCGGGTGAACTGCTTTGCGTGCGGAATCTCGCGGGCGGCGTTTCGAACCGTACCGTTTGGGTGGAGCGCGCGTCAGGCGAAGCGTGGGTATTGAAACAGGCGCTGGCCAAGCTGCGCGTTCCGGTGGATTGGTTTAGTTCGCCGGAGCGCATTCATCGCGAGGCGCTCGGCCTGGAATGGCTGGCGCGCCTGGCGCCCGCCGGATCTATCACGCCGCTGCTGTTCGAAGATCGTGAACACCATCTGTTGGCCATGCAGGCCGTTCCACGGCCGCATGAAAACTGGAAGAGCCTGCTGCTCGGCGGACGCATCTCGGACGATCACGTGCGGCAGTTCGCCACGCTGCTCGCGACGATCCATGGCGAAGCGTACCGGAATCCGGAGATTGCCGAGGTGTTCGCGGACTGCTCGTTCTTCGAATCGCTGCGGCTGGAGCCCTATTACACCTACTCCGCGCAGCAGGCGCCTGCCGCAGCCAGGTTTCTCAATTCGCTGATTCACGACACGCGCACCTGCCGCATTACCCTGACGCATGGTGATTACAGCCCGAAGAACGTACTCATTCACGCCGGGCGCCTGGTGTTGCTCGATCATGAGGTGATCCATTTCGGCGATCCGGCCTTCGATCTGGGATTCGCCCTCACGCACCTGTTGAGCAAAGCCCATCACCTGCCGGTTTGGCGGCGCGAGTTCATAGCGGCGGCCGGGAATTTCTGGCGCGATTACCTGAACGCGCTGGGCACGCCGGCGTGGGCGGCCGATCTGGAGCCGCGCGCGGTGCGGCACACGCTGGCATGCCTGCTGGCGCGCACGGTGGGCCGTTCGCCGCTTGAGTATCTGACGGAAGGCGAGCGCGCTCGCCAGCGCGATGCTGTGCTGCGCATCATACCCGCCACCCCCGTATCGATCACGGATCTGATTCACAAATTCGAGGAGGACCTGTGCCAGTCATCGAACGCTTGACGGCGGCTGAAATTCTGGATAGCCGCGGCCGCCCGACAGTCGCCGCAACGTGCACCCTGGCGGGCGGGACGGCGGGTTCCGCTTCCGTGCCGTCGGGTGCATCCACTGGCGCAGCCGAGGCGCTGGAACTGCGCGATGGCGACCGGCGGCGCTACGCCGGCCTGGGCTGCCGAAAGGCGGCCGCCAACGTCGGCGGTGAGATACAGCGGAGCCTGGCAGGGCGGGACTTCGCGCATCAGGCTGAACTGGATCGCGCGTTGAGCGATCTCGATGGCACGCCCAACAAGTCGCGCCTCGGCGCGAATGCTATCCTGGCGGTCTCTATCGCCTTCGCGCGCGCGAGCGCTGAAGATCTTGGCATACCCCTGTACCGGCATTTCGCGGAGCTATCGGGCGCGGTGCCGGACACGCTGCCACGCCTTACCATTAATCTGTTCAGCGGCGGAATGCATGCCGGCGGACAAGTGGCAATCCAGGATGTGTTGATCGTGCCCGCGAGCGCAGCCACCATCGACGAATCCCTGGCCATGGCCTTTGATGTCTATCAGGCCGCCGCCGGCCTGATCCTGAAGCGATACGGCATGCGCCTGCTGACCGCCGATGAAGGCGGCCTGGCGCCGCCCTGCCGGGACGCCGAAGAAATGATCGAGATTGCCGTAGCGTCGATCGCAGCGGCGGGCTACCGTCCCGGCGTGGATCTGGCATTGGCACTGGATCTGGCCTCCAGCCACTTTTACGCCGGGGGTTACTACCATCTGGACGGCGCCCGGTTGGATAACGCGGCCATGATCGAACGCCTCGTCCGCTGGGCGGATCGTTTTCCGATCGTCAGCCTAGAAGACGGCCTTGCGGAAGAAGATTGGGACTGGTGGCCGCGCCTGCGGAAAGCGTTGAGCGGCCGCGCGCTGGTGGTGGGCGATGATCTGCTATGCACCAATCCGCTGCGCATTCGCCGGGCGATCGAGGCGGGTGCCTGCGATGCGCTTCTGCTCAAGCCTAACCAGATCGGGACGCTGACGGAAGCCGCCGAAGCCTGCCGCCTGGCACGGGCAGCGGGCTGGCAGGTAACCATCAGCGTGCGCAGCGGCGAAACCGAAGACAACTGGGCCGCCGACCTGGCGGTCGGCTGGCGCGGCGATCAGTTCAAGCCCGGCTCCATCAGGCAATCCGAGCGGCTGGCGAAATACAACCGTCTGCTGGCAATCGAGCGCGAGACGGGCTGGCCGGTGGTGCGGTGGCCCGGGAGCCACACGGCTTTCTGAGACCTTCTTACGTTCGTGGCGCGGTAACGCATGCCTCTACCGGCTCAGCGAACGTCAGGAGGCGTTTTCCCCGGATTCAGAATTCCAGCGTTTGGCCTAAGGTCAGGCCTAATCGCCGGGCCTCGCCCGCGCCCAGCTCCAGCACATATTGCGCCATCTCATGTCCGCCATACGTGGGACAAAGGCTGGCCTTCGTCTTACACGGCGGGGTGTCCGCGGCGATCTCCACGATGTGATGGGCCGAATCCATCCAAACGATGTCCAGCGGAATTTTCATCTGGTACATCCAATATGGATTCATGCCGGGCGTTTGATGGATGAAGAGCATACCGCGGCCGCGCGCGAGCGAATCGCGAAACATCATGCCCTTTTGCATGTCCACGGGGTTGATCTCCACTTCCGCGCGGATTACCTGCCCGCCGGGCAGGGTAATCTTGCGGGTGGCGGCCAGGTCTGTATCTCCGGTTTCCGGGCCGCTGCAACCGGCCAACACAAAGATCAGCAGGATGAGCGGGATGAAATGGCGCATGCGATAAAATGGTAGCGCTCTTGAAGCCATCTTGAAGACATCTTGAAGACATCTTGAAAAAATGTGGAAGCGCATCCGGCTTACGCTGGAAATGATCAAGTTCGAGCATTCCATTTTTGCCCTGCCCTTCGCGTTGACCGGGGCGCTGCTGGCCGTGCGGCAATCCGGTTTGAGCGCGCGCGCGGCTTGGGGAAAGATCGGCTGGATCGTGGTGGCGATGGTGGGCGCGCGTTCGGCGGCCATGGCGTTCAACCGCCTGATAGACTCTGGGATCGATGCGCGCAACCCGCGCACACGCCTGCGGCACCTGCCCTCCGGCGTGCTCACGCGCGGCTTCACGTGGGGCTTTGTGGCGGTTTCCGCGCTGGTGCTGGTCTTCGCGGCGGGCGAGCTGAATCCGCTTTGCTTTCGCCTGGCCCCGCTGGCGCTCGGAATTGTCTTCTTTTATTCGTTTACCAAACGGTTCACCTCGTTCTCGCACCTGGTACTCGGATTCGCGCTGGGTGTGGCGCCGGCCGCGGCCTGGATCGCCATCGCCGGCGCGCTCGATCCGCGCATCTTGTGGTTGACTGCGGCGGTCACCTTCTGGACCGCCGGATTCGACATCATCTACGCCTGCCAGGATTTTGAATTCGATTCCGTGGAAGGCCTGTTCAGCCTGCCGCGCCGCCTGGGCATCGCGGGGGCACTGCGGGTAGCGCGCCTGTTCCATGTGCTGATGATCGCCTGCCTGCTGGCGCTGGTATACAGCTTTCACCTGGGCGCGCTCAGCGTGGCCGGCGTGGCGGCGGTCACCGGGTTGTTGATCTACGAGCACAGCCTGGTGAAACCGAACGACCTCTCGCGCGTGGATGCGGCTTTCTTCACCATGAATGGCTATGTCAGCATGTTATTCTTTGTATTCTGGGCTGCCGACATTCTATGGAAATCGTAATTGACGATCCTCGCCTGCGTCCTATTCTCCAAAAAGTCGAAGACGGCCAGCGCCTTTCTTATGACGATGGCGTCACTCTGTATCAGACCTCCGATATTCTTTCGCTCGGCTACATGGCGAACGTGGTGCGCGAGCGCCTGCACGGCTCGACCACTTACTTCAATGTGAATCGGCACATCAACCCCACGGACGTGTGCGTGGCCAGTTGCCGTTTGTGCGCGTTCGGCAAGCGCGCCAAGGACCCGCATGCGTACACCATGTCGCTCGAAGAGGTGTGGCATCGCGCGGGCGAGGGCTGGAGCGAGGCGGTCACCGAATTCCACATCGTGGGCGGCCTGCATCCGGAGCTGACGCTCGACTGGTATTGCGAGATGCTGCGCGGGCTGAAGACGCGTTTCCCGCAGGTGCATCTGAAAGCCTTCACTATGGTGGAAGTCGGCTACCTGGCGCAGCGCGGCAAGATCTCGGTGCGCGAAGTGCTGGAGCGGCTGCGCGACGCCGGCATGGACTCGCTGCCGGGCGGCGGTGCGGAGATCTTCTGCGACCGCGTGCGGCGCATCATCTGTGATCACAAGATCACCGGGGAGCAGTGGCTCGAAACCGCGCGCACCGCGCATTCGTTGGGTCTGCATTCGAACTGTACCATGCTCTACGGCCATATCGAAAACGCGGAGGACCGCGCCGATCATCTGGTGAAGCTGCGCGCGCTGCAGGATGAAACCGGCGGCTTCGTGACCTTCATCCCGCTGGCTTTCCACCCCGACAATACGGCGCTGCAGCACATTCCCAAGACCACCGGATTCGCGGACATCAAGAACATTGCGGTGGCGCGCCTGATGCTGGACAACATTCCGCACATCAAGGCGTACTGGATTATGATGACGCCGCGCATCGCCCAGATCGCCCTGCGCTTCGGCGCCGACGATATCGATGGCACGGTGGTGGAGGAGAAAATCTACCACGATGCCGGCGCCACCACCAGCCAGTCGCTGCGCCGCGCCGAGCTGTTGCAGTTGATCCGCAAGGCGGGCCGCGATCCCGTGGAGCGCGATACGCTGTACCGGCCGGTGACGCGCACCGAGACTGCCTTTACCGTGCTGGTTTGACGCGGATGGATCCGTTATGGATCGCAGAACTTTTCTAAAGGCCACCGGCGGACTGGCGGCCGGCGCCGCACTCAGCCCGGAGTTCCTGCGCGCGGCGGCTTCCCAGATCGAACACATCGTGGTAGTCATGATGGAGAACCGCAGCTTCGATCACCTGCTGGGATGGCTGCCGAACGCCGACGGGAAGCAATCCGGCCTGTCGTATACGGACGTGAACGGCGCCAGCCACGCCACGCACAACCTGGCGCCCGATTGGACCGGGTGCGCCTACAACGATCCGGACCATAGCTACGACGGCGCGCGCATCGAGGTGGATAACGGGCTGATGGACGGCTTCATGAAAACCTCGGTGGCGGATGTTTATGCGATCGGCTATTACGACGAGAACGGAAACGAATTTCTGCCGCGGTTTGCGCGTGCCTTCACCAGCTGTGACATGTATTTTCCGTCGATGCTGGGCCCCACGTTTCCCAACCGCATATTCCAGCTTTGCGGCCAGACCGACCGCGTGGATGACAGCATCACGATCTGTTCCTATCCCACTATCTTCGATCAGTGTGCGCTGGCCGGTGTCAGCAGCAAGTATTACTACGGCAACATCCCGTTTCTGGCGCTCTTTCCCATTGATGCGGTGACTTTCGCCAATTCGTTCGCGGATTTTCTTGCCGATTGCGCCAGCGGCTCTTTGCCGGCGGTCTCTTTCGTGGACCCTTCCTTTACGCTGCTAGTGAACACGGCCAACGACAATCATCCGCATTCCGATATGCGCAACGGGGATGCGTTTCTGGCGCAGGTTTATCAGGCGGTCGCCGCAAGCCCCGCGTGGAACAGCACCCTGCTGGTGATGAATTACGACGAATGGGGCGGGTTCTTCGATCACGTGCCGCCGCCGCGGGCGCTGGCTCCCAATAATACCGATACGGACCTGGTGAACGGGAAGGCGTTGCTCGGTTGCCGGACGCCTTGCGTGGTGGCGTCGCCATGGACGGTCGCAGCCGAGTCCCGACGTGAGTCCATCGGGGAGGCGATTTCACCGGGGCGTCCCAGGGTCCCTTTCACGAATCATACGCAGGTCAATCATACTGTGTTCGATCACACGTCGGTGCTGAAGATGATCGAATCGGTTTTCAATGTGCCTCCGTTGGCCGCGCGCGAGACTTCCGATGACGTGGGCAATCTGCTTTCCGTGATTGATTTGAACAATACTCCGAAGCCCGCGCCGGCTCTGCCTCAGCCGGAGGCGGTTACGCCGCAGACCAACTGTGCCAGCAGTATTAATCCAGGCGGGCTGGCTCGGGACGATGAGCCTAATTCGTTTCACCGGTTGGCACTTGCGGCTACACGGCTTGGGTGGCGGGTGTTTCCATAGCGCGCTATACCAACTAAGGCAACGTAAATAAATAAGATTTACAAGTAACGTTAAGCATTTGGATGAATTGTGTAGTTCCATTCGCCATGGAATTTGTCAGGATTCAGGTTGACATGAGCGAACTCTTCATCCGTGATCTTTCGTCCAACGGGGTACTTGCGGTGATCCAGGCGGCAGGTCACTTTTAAGCCTTTGGCCGTCGTCGTCCCCGCGATCAGCCGCACCACCGTCTCGTAATCACGCAGCGGCTCGCCGCGCCAGTTGGACGAGATGAAGGAAAACAAGCGGTGCTCCACTTTGTTCCATTTGCTGGTGCCTGGCGGAAAATGGCAGACGGTCAACGTCAGTCCCGTTTGGTCGGCCAGTCGCTGCAACTCCCATTTCCACAGCCGCAGGCGCCAGCCGTTGCTGCCACCGCCATCGGCGGTAATCAGCAACCGTCGCGCGCACAGATACAGGCGGTGGCCCTCGGCGCGCCACCAGCCGCGGATGGAAGCCACAGCGAATGCGCCCGTGTGGTGGTCCGTGCCTACATTGACGAACCCGGCGTTGCGTCCCAGGTCATAGATGCCGTAGGGATAGGCGCGGGGCACCTCGGGACCGGGAAAGTCATGTCCCTGGACCTTGTGCGCCGTTCCCGTTTGGCGCCACTGGCGGCCCTGGTTCTGGTAGTTGCCGACTAATTCCTTCTTTTTGGTGTCTACGGAGATCACCGGCTCGCCCGCCCGCAAAGCACGTTGCACGGCGCGGTTGATATGACCGAACTGCGCATCGCGATCGGGATGGTCATCCCCCTCCTCGGTCTTGCGGTTGCCCTGCAGGCTGAAGCCATCTTCCCGCAGGAGTTGGGTGACTTTGGTATGGCTCACCGGGTGGTGCCGGGCCGTCAGTTCCGCCGCCAATGTGCGGGTACTCTTGCAGGTCCAGCGCAGTGGTGACTGCGGATCGCCGCGGGCCGTGGGCTCCACCATGTCGTCCAAGGCGGGTGCTAGGTCCGGATCGTTCAAGGTCAACGCGTGTCGTCCGCCGCCCTCGTGGCGAATCCGACCGGGGGCCAGCGGTGCGGCCTGCAGTTCCTCAACACCTTTGCTCAACGTGACGCGCGACAAACCACAGGCGCGGCTGACCCGCGAGACACCGCCATAGCCTAGTTCCACAGCTTTGCCGGCGGCCACCAAGCGGCGGGCATGCTCATCCAAATGCGGCCACATGCCCGCAAAGTACTGGGTGAGTTGGGCATCGGTGTCCATACCCAACTTGATACCACAACAGCATGGTAGATGTAAATGTTATTTATTTACGACGCCTAAGCTACACGGCGAACTGAAGTTCGCCGCTGCACGCTAAAGCGTGCGCCACAAAAAAAGAAAACCGGCGGGCACTCGGAGGAGCGTGCCCGCCGGCCGGTTCCGCATCCTTAGGAGCGGAACCTAACTCGAAAGAGGTCGCTTACACTTGTATGACGCGCGAAAACTGCCAGCCGTTGCAACCTGGTTGCAACACGCGCGCCGTCAACGCATGTAAAAGAGACTCAAGCGCGGCAAGGCCATTTTCTCCAATAAGTTGCGCTCCAGGTATTGTTTTTCGAGCAGCGCCAGGTGCTCGGCGCTCATCTTCGAGCGATAGGGGCGTAGCTGCGCATCGAGCTCGCGGCGGGCATCCAGCAACTGGTCATCGGTTTGGCGGCTGCGTGCGGTGGCGATCAACTTTTCATCGAGAACTGTGAGGCGGCGCTCCAATTCCTCCAAATCCCTGTAATGGTTTTCGGCTTCGGCAGCCAGTCGGTCGAGCGCATCGGCGATGCCGGCGTAATCGGCGCCGGCCTGGCGCACGGTCGCCGCGTTACGGGCCAGATAATCGCGCAAATCGTCCAGCGGAAAGGGCGGGGCGGATTCCTGCGCGGCGGGACGCTGGAGTGTTCCGGCCATGATCTGCGCTTCCGTTAAGACGGCCTGCGCGCAGAATGTGAGCGAATTCACCATATGGGTTTTGTGCTTGCGGCCGCGCCATTTTTCAAACGCGGTATCGATGCCGCGCAGCACGGCCGCCAGCGGAACGTCGGCGTTCTTCCAACTTTCGATCAGCGCCCAATCGAGCGGCGATAACAGAAACAGGCTGGTGCCGCGCACGCGCTGGAAGTGCTCTTCAATCTCGGTGAAATAGTTGAAATAGTTGTGAACCCAATCGTCATTCACTTGGCGGCGTTCCGTTCCCAAATGAGTTCGAGGCCGGCGAGCGTGAGGTGTTCATCGATGTGCTTCAGGTGGCGGGAGCCGCGCGCGATGAGGGCGGCCTGGCCCCCGGTGGCGATGGCTTTGGTCCCGGCCCCCAGCTCGGCGACGATGCGGTCGAGGATGCCGTCGATCATGCCGAGTGCGCCGTAGTACAGGCCGGAATGCATGCTGGCCACCGTATTGGTGCCGATGACTTGGGCGGGCTCGCGGAAATCGACCATGGGCAGGCGGGCGGTTTTGCTGAACAGCGCTTCGATGGAGATGCCGATACCGATGGCGATGGCGCCGCCGAGGTATTCGCCGTGGGCGGAGATGACGTCGAAGTTAACGGTGGTGCCGAGGTCTACGACGACACAGGGGCCGCCGTACTTGTGGAAAGCGGCGACGGCATTGGCCAGGCGGTCGGCGCCTACCTGGTTGGGATCGTCGTAGCGGATGGGCATGCCGATGTCGGTCTGGGGCGTGACGAACATCGGCTCGATGCGAAAATAGCGCTGCGCCATGGCGGCCAGGTTGGAATCGAGCGACGGGACAACGCTCGAGATGATGATGCCGTCGACACCCGGCGAATCGAGGGAGGCGAGCGCGAACAGGTTGCGCAGCAGGACGCCCCATTCGTCGGCGGTCTGGCCGTGGACGGTACGAAGGCGCCATTGGCTGACGAGGCGGCGCTGATCGAAGGCGCCGATGGTGATATTGCTGTTGCCGACGTCGAGGGCTAGGAGCATCAGGGTTGGCTAGGGGCCGGGCGCACCCCTCCCGCGAGTATAAGGGATTCCGAGCCATCGTCGGCGCGCAGTTTTAAGAAGCCGTTGGGATCGAGACCGGCGGTGATGCCGGTGAGCAGTCCTCCAGGTTGATCGACGCTCACGCGCTTGCCGCGCGCGTAGCTGGAGTGGCGGGTGAAGAGGTCGAGAATCGGCTGGCGGCCGCCTTCGACGAGCATGCGGGTAAAACTATCGATAGCGGTGAGCAGTTCGACCAGGAGATCTTCGCGCGACTGCGGACGACCGGCCGCCAGGCGCAGAGAGGTGGCTTCGGCGGCGATCTCGGGCGGAAAGGCCGCGTGATTGATGTTGAGGCCGATGCCGGCGATGGCGACGGAATCGGCGACGAGCTGCACCAGAATGCCGGCGGTTTTGCGCTCGCCGAGCATGACGTCGTTGGGCCAGCGCAGGTCGGGCTTCAGATCGGTAACGCGGGTGATGGCTTCGACGGCGGCTAATCCCAACGCCAGCGTGATTACCGGCAGCGAATCCGCGGGGAGCGGGAGGCGCAACACCACCGAAACATAAAGACCGGCTCCTGGTTCGGAATGCCAGGAGTGGCCATGACGGCCTTGGCCGGCGGTCTGTTCTTCGGCGACCACCGCGGTGCCGGAGGGGCAGCCGGCAGCCGCCAGCGCGGTGGCTTCGTGCATGGTGGAGGTGATGGATTCGAAGAAGGTGATTTGCCGGCCGGGTAGATGGCGGCGGACTTGTTCGACGTTAAGCTTCAAAGCCATTGACGATACGCTTCCAATCGACCCTGGGGTTCTGGAAATTGACTAGAAGACACACGCTTCGACCTGACACTTTCAGATAGTTGAGGCATTGGGCGGTGTGTTCGTTGGTTAGGCGATCCACACATTTGAGCTCGATGACCAGGACGTTCTCGACCAGAATATCGGCGAAGTATTCCCCGACCGGGCGATCTTTGTAGGTTACCTTAAAAGACGCTTGGGCGGTGGTTTGGATGCCTCGAAGGCTGAGTTCTCTGAGAAGTGCTCGCTCGTAAACCTTTTCCAGGAATCCGGCACCTAGCGTATTGGAGACCTCAAAGATTGCGGCCAGGACTTGCTCAGTTAAGGAATCGGGACATCGGCGTTCATCGGCGTTCATCGGCGGCCGGTATATGTGTTGCGTTATGGTCCGAGAGTTCTCAAAGCCTTTATTGGCCGCCGATGAACGTCGATGAACGCCGATAAGACAGGAAAATGGACTACTCCATGATTGCAGGGCCGATTCCAGGGCCGCTTGATTCCGGGCTACTCTGGGGTCACTGGATTTTGGCAAGTTGGGCCTCGTATTCGGCTAGTTTGGTTCGCAGCGACTCCACTACCGGGGCCGGGGCGCGACTTACGAAGGTCTCATCGTTGAGTTGGCGGTGTGCGCTAGCTATGTTCTTTGTAAGTTGCTCTTTTTCCTTTTCCAGGCGGCGGCGCTGCGCTTCGAGCTGCGTTTTGGGGACGTGCAGCACCAGATCGAACTGCGGCGTAGACCGGCTGACGGCGTCGGCCGCCGGCGGGTCCGGGGTGAAATCGAGTGTCACGCTGGAAAGACGGCGTATGGCATCGGCGTGACGTTGGACTATTTCCAGGGCGTCGCCGCGCGCGTGCAGCGTGCCCTGCAACTGCAGCTTGGGATCGAGGTTCATCTCGATGCGCAGGGTGCGCGCCAGGGTGACGATCTCCTGCAGCAGGCCGATTTCGCGTTCGGCGGCGTAATCGGTATTGCTGCGGAGATACTGCGGGTATTCGGTGAGGGCGATCGACAGCGGGCGCGGCGCATCCCCTTTGAGGCGCTGCCATAGCTCTTCGGTGAGAAACGGCATGACCGGATGCAACAGCCGCAGAGCCGTCTCGAAGGCGGCCAATGCATTGCGCCAACCGGCGTCCAAGCCGGAGTTTTCCTGGAAGCCGGGCTTCTTCAGCTCCAGGTACCAATCGCAGAACTCGTGCCAGAAAAAGTGCCACAGCAACTGGGCGGCTTCGTGGTAGCGATACTGCTCGATAGCGCGGTTCACCTGTTCGGCGCAGGTATTCAGGCGGCTGAAGATCCAGCGGTCTTCGATGGCGACTTCGATGCTCGGTCCGGCATCGGGGCGAAAGGTTTCCAGCTGCTTGGGCAGCCACGGCTCCACGCCGGAGCGCTCCATATTCAAGAAGAGGAAACGCGCGGCATTCCAAATTTTGTTGGCGAAAGCGCGCGCGCTCTCCATGCGCTTTTCGGAAAGCACGATGTCGGTGCCCGGCGCGGCGCCTAGCAGCAGGGCCATGCGCACGGCGTCTGTGCCGTACTTTTCGGTGACCACCAGCGGGTCGATGGTGTTGCCGCGGGTCTTCGACATTTTCTGGCGCTCGGCGTCGCGCACCAGCCCGTGGATATAGACTTGGTGGAAGGGGATTTCGCCCATGAATTCGAGGCCCATCATGATCATTTTCGCCACCCAGAAGAACAGGATGTCGAAGCCGGTGATGAGCAGCGAGGTGGGGTAGAACAGCCTCAGGTCTTCGGTTTCGTCGGGCCAGCCAAGCGTGGAGAAAGGCCAGAGCGCGGAGCTGAACCAGGTATCGAGCACGTCGGGATCCTGCACGAGCTCGGATGAGCCGCAGCGCGCGCAATGCGTGGGCGCTTCGCGGGCGACGATGATTTCGCCACACTCCCCGCAGTGCCAAGCCGGGATGCGATGGCCCCACCACAACTGGCGCGAGATGCACCAATCGCGGATGTTGTACATCCATTCGTAATAAGTCTTGGTCCAGTTTTCGGGAATGAACTCGATGCGGTGGGTTTCCACCACCTCGATAGCCTTTTCAGCAAGCGGCTTCATGCGCACGAACCACTGCGTGGAGAGGAGCGGCTCGACGATGGTCTTGCAGCGGTCGCACCTGCCGACGGCCAAAGTGTATGGCTCGATTTTTTCCAGCAAGCCGAGGCGCTGGAGATCTTCGACCACGCGGCGGCGGGCCTCGAAGCGGTCGAGGCCGGCGTAGGGGCCGGCTGCGGCGGTCATGTGGCCGGTTTCATCGATGACCTGGATGCGCGGCAGATTGTGGCGTTTGCCGGCTTCGAGATCGTTGGGATCGTGGGCCGGGGTGACTTTGACGGCGCCGGTGCCGAATTGCGGGTCGGCCAGATCGTCGAGGATCACCGGGATGGGGCGGTTCATCAGCGGCAGATCGACGGTGCGGCCGTGGAGGTGGTTGTAGCGCGGATCTTTGGCGTTCACGGCGACGGCCGTGTCGCCTAGCATGGTTTCGGGCCTTGTCGTCGCTACGACGACAAGGCCGGGGCCCGGGGGGTGGGGGCCGGAGTTTTGTTCAGTCACCGGGTAGCGGATGTGCCAGAAATTTCCTTGCGTTTCGGCGTTTTTGACTTCGAGATCGGAGAGGGCGGTTTGGCAGCGGGGGCACCAGTTGACCATGTACTCGCCGCGGTAGATGAGGCCTTTTTCGTAGAGGCGGATGAAGACTTCGCGTACAGCGCGGGAGAGGCCGGGATCGAAGGTGAAGCGCTCGCGGCTCCAGTCGCAACTGGCGCCCAGGCGGATCATCTGGCGCTTGATCTGATCGCCGTATTGCGCTTTCCATTCCCACACGCGCTCGACGAATTTTTCGCGTCCGAGAGTGCGGCGGTCGATGCCCTCTTCGGCGAGTTTGCGCTCGACGACCATCTGCGTGGCGATGCCGGCGTGATCGGTGCCGGGCAGCCAGAGGGTGTTGTCGCCGCGCATGCGATGCCAGCGGATGGTAACGTCGATTTCAGAATGCTCGAGCATGTGGCCGATGTGGAGCGAGCCGGTGACGTTGGGCGGCGGGATGACGAGCGAAAACACGCGCGGCAGGGCCTTCTCGGAGGCGTGGAAGATGCCGGAGTCAATCCACCACTGGGCCCAATGCGGTTCGAACCGCTGGGGCTCGTAGACCTTCTCGATTTGCATGGGAATATTTATGATATCAAGGCGCGATATCAAGCCGCCGGGCGGGGCTCGGGATGAGGGTCGGCGCGGATAGAGCGGTTGTATAGCGCATGCAGCCGCTGCAAACGCGGAAAGCGGAGCACCCTGGTCGTCTCGACGATGATGTCGTTTGAGAGGAGCAGCGTGTGATGACCCTCAAGCAAAGCGGAACGCTTCCTCCCCACCACCCACCAGTGGGCGAGGATGGCGCCGAGAAAGTTGTCTAAGGCAAGACCGATGACAATGCCCGCGGCCGCGCTGACGAGCGCGATGCGCACGGCGACCCACAGGACGTGCGCGCGCGGCGCACCGAGCGCCAGACGGACGCCGAACTCCGTAGTGCGCTGCGCGACGCTGTAAGCGACAACGCTGAAGATGCCGACCAGCGCGAGCGCGAGCGCCATGGCAGAGAAGACGGAAAACAATATGGAGAGGAGCCGCTGGCGGCTGTACTGTGCGTCGCGCTCGATGGCTTCGTCGAGGGTGAAGGAGCCGTTGGAGATCTGCTGGTCGGAAGGGACGGATGCGACAGCGGCGCGGATGGAGTGCAGGTAGGTGAGCGGATCGCCCTGGGTGCGGACGAAGAACTGCGCGTAGGGCGGCATCAACGGTGGTGTACGGAACGTAGATGGCGGGGACGACGGGGCGATCGACGCCGTCGTTGCGCGCATCGCCGACGAAGCCGATGATCTGACGCTAGGCGGTGCTTTGCGCGGAGGCGGCCGCGTAGCGCCCCTGACCTGTGAGAGCGGGAGTGCGCAACTGCCGGCCGAGGGCATTGGACGAGGAGAGATAGCGCGTCGCGAAAGCGTGATTGACGACCGCGACGAAGTCTCCGCGGGCGTTCTCATCCGTATTCCAGACGCGACCCTGAAGCAGAGGGATGCGAAGTGCAGCGAAATATTGCTGGTCGACCAGAATCACACGAGCTTGCGGCTGCTCGCGATCGCGAGTTCCGTCGATGTTGAAGGAGCTGTTAGCGCCCATATAAGCGCCCATATAGGGCGGCGTGGCATCGATGCCGACAGCGACAGTGGAGACACCGGGGACGGATGCGATCTTCTGCCGGATCTGCTCGATGTAAGCGGTGCGCGCGTCGCGCGACTGAATGTGGCTCCACTCGCCTGGGTCGTGGACGTGCAGCATGATGCCGAGCTTCATAACATTCGCGGGATCGTAGCCAAACGGCATCTGCATGAGATAGAGAAAGCTGCGGATGGCGGTACCCGCGGTGGCCATGAGAAGAAGCGTGAGCGCGACTTGCGCGGCGATGAGAACGCTCCAGCGATGCTTTGCGGGAGCAGCGACCACGCCCCTGCCGGGGAGCACACGCGCGGAATCGTTGCGCGAGAGACGCAATGCGGGGACCAGTCCGAAGAGGATGCCGCAGAGCAGCGCGAGCGCGACGGAGAACGCGAGGATGGGAGCGTTGATGCGGACGAAGGATTCGGCTGGAAAGGAATCCGGAGCGAGCAACAAGGGAAGCTTTGCCAGCCAGTAAGACGCCGCAACGCCAAGGATGGCGCCTGCGCAGGAGATGACGACGGCTTCGACGAGCAACTGGCGAACGATGCGCCAGCGACTGGCGCCGATCGCACTGCGGATGGCGAGCTCATGCTGGCGTGTGCGGCCACGGGCCAGCAGGAGGATGGAGCAATTGGCGCAGCCGATGATCAGCAAGAGCACCACGCCCCCGAGAAGAAGCGTCAGGGTGCGGCCAGTTTCCTGCCGGTAAGGCGCGATGAGGGGCTGGAGCGCGAGATGCAAGTGAGCGGGAAAGCGCTCGGGATGTTCCGCAAACCGGCGCACCATGGGCTCGAGCGCCGCGTTGGCGGCGGCAAGCGTGATTTGGGGCCGAAGCCTGATCCACGGGAGGTAGGAGAAGTAGGGAAGGTTGGCAAGACCCTGCATTAGACAGCCCGGCAGATAGACATCGCCGACGCCGCTGAGGTCATTGAATGCGAAGCTGCGCGGCAAGACCCCGATGATGCTGTAGGGGGCGTGATCGATTTCCAGCCTTCGTCCGATGACGTGGGGGTCGCCGCCGAAGTGGCGCTGCCAGAAGCGGTAGTTGAGGACAACCACGGAGTGGCCGCCGTTCTCTCGATCGGATGGCTCGATGTTGCGGCCGAAAGGCGGGCGCACACCAAAGAAAGTCCCAGCATTCTCTGTGAGGTAGATCCCCCAGATGTCTTCCGGCAGTGCGCCGCCGGTGATCTCCATGTGCGAGTTGTTGAAGCCCAGCGCCGAATCAACCGGAGCGGCCACGCGCAGGTCGTCAAGCTGTGCTTTGCTAACGGTAAACCAGCTCCACTGGTCTGGATGTTGCTTGTCGATGAGTACGGGGTTCATGATGCGGTCGGCGCCGACGTAGGGAAACGGGTGCAGTAGGACGGCGCAGATGAGCGAGAACATCGCCGTGGTGGCGCCGATGCCCAGCGCCAGTGAGAGCACGGCGACGGCGGCGAAGCCAGGGTTGCGGCGCAGGGCGCGGAGGCCGTAGCGGATATCTCCGCCTGACTCATCGAAGAGACGGAGGCCGATGGCGTCGCGGTAAGTTTCGTTTTGGGCGGCGGGCTGGCCGAGGTCGATGCGGGCTTTGCGGCGGGCTTCTTCTTCGGGGAGGCCGTGGCGGATTAAATCTTCCTGGTAGGCTTCGAGAGTAGAACGAAACTCTTCTTCGACGTCGCTGTGGGTGCGTGGCGCGATGGAGTGCCAGAGCTTGCGAATTGCGGCGAGGAGACTCATATTTCGCCCGCCTTCTTGTCGAGAATGCCGGCGACGACAGCGGCCATGTCGGTCCATTTGGCGGTCTCGGCCTTGAGCTGACGCGTACCGGCAGCGGTGAGCGAGTAAAAGCGGGCGCGGCGATTGTTCTCCGACTCACCCCACTCACCTTTGATCCAGCCCCGGCGCTCAAGACGATAGATGGCGGTGTAGAAGGAACCCTGCAGGATTTCGAGGCGCTCGCCGGAGATCTGCTGGATACGCAGCAGGATGCCGTAGCCATGCAGCGGACCGAGCGAGACCGCCTTGAGGATGAGCATCTCGAGTGTGCCCTGCGGGAGTTCAACCGGTTTCGTCAAAGGCTCTCTCCTATCTGAGAAAGGAGTATACGCGCTCTCTCCTTTCCCGTCAAGGAGACTGCCACCCGGAGACTGCCACCGGGGCGATTGCATCCTCGGCGGGTTCAGCCGATTCGCTCTCGAGGTCCGCGATTCCTCATGTCAATTGTTGATAAATCGCCAAGGCGCAAACACGGAGCTAACCTTGGGGTGGATCGTCGTTTTAACCGGCCACTCGGAAAATGGCCACAACGGCGTTCTGGGATGTTAGCATCCCGCCAGAGACGCCCACATCGGGCAAGACCCGCCTATCTTCGCGCCCAGATGGCCGCGGGCTTGCCCCACGGACTCAGCCTGCCCCACGATAGAATAGAGGTTTATGATCCGATCTTTCATTATCCTCCCTACAATTGCCGTCCTGGCACTTAGCGCCGCTGCCGCGGTCTACGCCCGTGCCCACCGTGCGGAGGACATGGTGGACCGCGTCCAAGGGGTCCGCATCGCGAGTCGCTTTCCTTGCGACGGCGCCACCAATCCACAGGAGGATCTGAAGCTCGAAACCACCTTCTCCCCAGGAGGGTGGCAACGGGCGTTCCACCTGGACGTGTTCGAGAGCCAGTATTGCAAGCGTCTGGACCTCTACTTCTTCTGCGTGATGCATGGGCACGACCGGTGGAAACACGAGTGGGAGCAGAATAGCCAGGGGCCGCAAGTCCCGGCCAGATACTGGGTCAACACCTGCTCCGCGTGGGGATCGAAAGATGCCCAGGAGTACATCCTGAGCGGATGGTTTCAGGAAGGCGCCGCGGATCGCAAACAGCCGTGGAAACAGGCCGCCATCAGGCAGGTTTCGGCAACGCCCGAGATATACGAATTCGCCGACGCCAACGGCGGAACGGCCCGCCTGGAAATCAAGCGGAAGTAGGCGCGCGGATTTTCGCGCACCCACCCCCGCCTGGGATCTTAGCTGTGCTTGGTGCCTTTAAGGCTGCCGCCGCCTTCCGGACCCTTGTACTTGCCTTCGAACTTACTGCCGTCGATGGTGCCTTCCGTCGTATAAGTCGCGTCGTTCACCACCACCTTGAACGTGAACGCGCTGCCATCCAACTTGGCGTCGACAATGGGGAACTCGCCCGGATCGCCGCTCAACGTTCCGCTCAGTTTGCCGCCGTCATCTTTGACGACTAGCGTCCAGTTGGCCGTCTGGCCCGCGTCGTCGGTGCTGACGACGTCCCATTGTCCTACCACTGCCGCGTTGTCGGCCGCCCATGCCGCCAGCGACGCTAATAGAAGAATTGTCAGAAACAAAGTTAACGTGCGAGTCATCTTGCTCTCCTCTCCCGAAGGAAATTTTCCATGGTCCCCGCCGCGGCCTGGTGCGGCGCTACGGGGCGCTTCCCATCTAGCATAACGCAGCGTACCGCGGCGTGCGCTTGACATTTAGTGCTCACGTTTTTTACACTTCCATAGTCTAACTATAGGAGGCGGTCATGGCTTCATTCGGTTCCATTCTCGGGGAATTCCGGCGGCGGCTCACCTTTCTGTGGCGGCGCCGGCAGATCGACCGCGATCTCGCAGAGGAGATACGGTTCCACGTGAATATGAAGACGCGGGCCGCGGTGGATGCCGGCGCGCCGGCCGGGGAGGCGCATCGCGCCGCGCATCTGCAATTTGGCGGCGCCACCTTATGGCGGGAAATCTCGCGCGAGGCTTGGGGCTGGTCCGCCATCGCTCATCTGCTGCAGGACCTGCGCTATGCCGCGCGCATGCTGCGCCATAGTCCAGGGTTCGGGGCTGTGGCAGTCCTGTCGTTAGCCCTGGGCATCGGGGCCAACACGGCCATCTTCAGCCTGATCAATGCCGTGCTGTTGCGCATGTTGCCAGTCGAGAAACCGGAACAACTCGTCTTTGTGGAAAACATCGGCGCGCGCGGCGGTGGGGGCGCGCCGCCGTATCCGTGTTTTGAGCAGTTCCGCGACGAAGACCGCTACTTCTCGGGGCTCGCCGCGTTCAGCGGGTACGATATGCGCATCTCCATCGACGGCCGACCGGAACAGGTCATGGGGCAGCAGGCTTCCGGCAACTATTTCACAGTTCTGGGCGTGAAGGCGTGGGTGGGCCGGACGCTCAGTCCTGCCGACGATTCCGTAATCGGCAAGGGCGGACCGGACGGACCCGTAGCCGTGATCAGCTACCGTTATTGGAAGCGGCGCTTCGCGCAGGATCCCGCCGCGATCGGCAAAATAATCCAATTGAACGGCCGCGCGGTGACCATCATCGGGGTGACGCCGCCCGAATTCTTTGGCCTGCGCCCAGGCATGCCCGTGGACCTGACCGTTCCTATGATGCTCGCGCCTGCCGAGATGCTGCGGGATAAGGGCGATTGGTGGCTCAATGTCGTGGGCCGGTTGAAAGCCGGCGCCGCTCCCACACAGGCCCGCGCCGAACTGAACGGCATCTTTCAGGCGTTCATGGACGAGGGCTCCGGAGGTGGAAAAATTTCGGGCACCGACGAAATGCGCCACGACTGGTTCGATCACATCGAACTGACGCCGGCGGCGCGCGGCCTGAACATGCTGCGGCGCCAGTTTTCCAAACCGCTGCTGGTGCTGATGGCGCTGGTGGGCCTGGTGCTGCTGATCGCCTGCGCGAATGTGGCGAACCTGCTGTTGGCGCGCACGGCGGCGCGCAGCCGCGAATTCGCCGTGCGGCTCGCCTTAGGCGCCGGCCGAGCCCGCCTCATGCGCCAGGTGCTCACCGAAAGCCTGCTACTCGTGGCCATCGGCAGCCTGCTCGGACTCCTATTCGCGGATCGGGCAGGTTCGCTGCTGGCTGCGTTTTTCGCTACAGCCCGGCATGGCATTGTCCTCGATCTGCACTTTGACACGCGCGTGCTGAGCTTTACGGCGGGCGCGTCTTTGCTTACCGGGCTGCTGTTTGGACTGGCGCCGGCTTGGCGCGTGTCAAGCACCACGCTGGCCCCGGCTCTGAAGCAACAGGGCGGCGCGGCGGGCCTGCGATCGCGCCTGCCATTGGCGAGACTACTCGTGGTGGCACAAGTCGCCTTGTCTTTGGTGCTTTTGATTGGCGCCGGCTTGTTCGTGCGCAGCCTTTGGAACCTGCGCAGGCTGGATGCCGGCTTTCGTCCCGATGGCGTCCTGACTCTGAAGGTGCAACCGGATGAAACAGTGTACAGCGAAGCGCGCCGCATGGCCCTGTGGAGCGAGATCCTCGACCGGGTCAACCGCATCCCCGGCGTGCGTTCCGCCAGTTTCTCGGTCCTCAGTCCACTGAGCGGCATGGAGCGCGGCGTACTCGTCGCTGTGCCGGGCTTCGCCTCGCATGCCCAGCGGGATAACGCGTTATCGTTGAACCATGTCACGCCCGGCTATTTCGAAACCATGGGCATTCCGCTGGTGTTGGGCCGTGCGTTCAACGCCGGCGACACCGCGAACGCGCCACGGGTGGCGTTGCTCAACGAAACCGCCGCCCGCTTCTATTTCAGCGGCAGAAGTCCGGTGGGGGTCGCGATTACTTTCCCGTTCGGCAAGGAAAAGCCGCCCTACCAGATTGTGGGTGTGGTGAAGGATGCGCGGCACAATAGCTTACGCGAGGAAGTGCCGCGCCTGATCTACCTGCCTGTTTCGCAGGCGATCGATGAATTGCACGGGCTCACATTGGCAGTGCGCACGGCTGGCGATCCTGCTGCCCTGGCGCCTATCTTGTCGAAGGAAGCCGGCTCGGCCGGCCCAAGCATCCTGATTACCGATGTCAATACGCTCGCGAGCCGTGTGGATCAGTCCTTATTGGAAGAGCGCCTGGTCTCCACGCTGGCCAGCTTTTTCGGCGCGCTGGCGCTGCTGCTGGCTGCCATCGGTCTTTATGGGACGATCTCGTATTCGGTCGCGCGCCGCACCAACGAGATCGGCATACGCATGGCCCTAGGTTCGTCCGGAGCCGGCGTTGTGCGCATGGTTCTGCGGGACGCGATAGGGATGATTGTCTGCGGCATGGCGATCGGTCTGCCGGCGGCGCTGGCGGGTGGCAGATATGTGCGCAGCCAGCTCTTCGGTCTGCGGCCGGCCGACCCATGGGCGCTGGCTCTGGCCTGCTTGACACTGGCGGCCGTTGCCCTGCTGGCGGGTTATCTGCCGGCCCGCCGGGCCTCGCGCGTCGACCCGATGGCAGCGCTGCGGTATGAGTAAGGTGGGGCAGGCTTTCAGCCTGCGGACCGGCGTCCACGCCGGTCCAAGCGGGTCTGGAGACCCGCTGCAGACCTGGAGGTCTGCCCCACAGCACTGGTAAGCGGCCCATAATAGAAATATGCCGTTCGTCTCCATCCCGCAGGCCATCGAGGAAATCCGCAACGGCCGCATTCTGGTCGTGGTGGATGATGAGGACCGGGAAAACGAAGGCGACTTGACCATCGCGGCGGAAAAGGTTACGCCGGAGATCATCAACTTCATGGCCACGCATGGGCGCGGCCTGATCTGCCTGGCGCTTACGGCGGAGAGTTGCGACGCGCTGCGGCTGCCGCTGATGTCGCCCGTGAATACCTCCAATTTCGGGACGGCATTTTGCGAATCGATCGACGCGCGCGACGGCACCACGACGGGTATTTCGGCGGCGGACCGTACCTGCACCATACTGACCGCGATCCGGCCGGACTGCCGGCCGGGCGAGCTGGCGCGGCCCGGGCATGTGTTTCCGCTGCGGGCGCGCGAAGGCGGGGTGCTGGTGCGTGCCGGACAGACGGAGGCCTCCGTCGATTTAGCGCGGCTGGCGGGGCTTACGCCCGCGGGCGTGATTTGCGAAATCATGAACGAGGACGGCACCATGGCGCGGGTGCCGCATCTGGTCGAGTTTTGCCAGCGGCACGGATTGAAGATGATCTCCGTGGCGGACCTGATCCGCTACCGGCTGCGGCACGAACGCTACATCCGGCGGGTGGTGGAAGGCTGCGTCGATACCGAATTCGGCCCCTTCCGCACGTTTGCTTATTCGAGCGACATCTCGCCGGAGATGCACATGGCGCTGATTCGGGGCGAGGTGGCCGGGCAGGAGGGGGTGCTGGTGCGAATGCACTCGCACTGCGTTTACGGCGACGTTTTCGGTTCCACGCGCTGCGATTGTCAAAAACTGATCCGCGGATCGCTGGAGCGCATTGCGGAGGAAGATCTGGGTGTACTGGTCTATCTGCACCAGACCGGCAGGGGGTTCCAGATACAGAAAGATCCCGCGGGCCTCGACCGCATGGTATCGCACAGCCGCGATTTTATGCACTATGCGGGGGCGGAGGGCCAGATGCAGTTGCAGCACGAAAGCGGCATCGGCGCGCAGATCCTTTCCGATTTGGGATTGCACACCATCCGCCTGTTGACCAACCATCCGCGGAAAATTGTGGCGCTGGAGGGGTTTGGTATCGAGATTGTGGAGCAGGTGCCCGTGCCTGTCGGTGAGCTTCGCGCACGGGGGTCGGCGTAAACCCAGTTTGCCAGCCATTGACCGACGCCATCAAAGCCAATGCCGAGGCACCGGCTGAGGCCAACGTGCACCACCTACGCGCGCGTGCCTACTTGGTGTCGCTCCGCCAACAGGCCACCGCGCGCAAGTTGTCGGACAGCTTGGGACGCATCGTTTTTGCATCACAAAGCTGATGAGTCCTCTGATCGGTACCCAACTTCTTCAGCCCGGGATGACGAGTCTTCTTTTTGGCGCTTGCGCGGCATTGCCTCGATCACTACCTGACGGCAAATAGGTGTTGGACGTGAAGCGGTTCCCATTTCGGGGCATTTCACGCGTCCCAAACGATTTCTCGCGCTGCCTGTTTCGCGAATTCGTGTCGCGCGGCTACCAGGACGTACCGGTTAATCCGGACGCTGTCGAAATTGACGGAAAAGCCTGCTTCGCCCGGTGTTTTTCATGATTACGCCGGCTGTGACGGATAAGCTGGTGCGTGATAGCGAAGGCGCGGGCATCTAGCGCGTTTGGATGTTTCGCGGAATGTCCATTTATGTTTCGGCTTGGCGGGTCTGGAGACCCGCCGCAGGACTGGAGTCCTGCCCCACGGCGCGCGTTAAATTTTGGCTAGAAAACGGGGATTTTGGGACTCGCACCGGCGCGTCGCCGACTCGGCAGAAACGGCCGGAGGTGACTTAAAATATCTGCAAACAATTGAAATACAAAGGTTTACTCTGGTTTCGAGGGGGTTACAACTATACTATCGGGCGCACGCTGTGCGATACTGATTATAGATCATTTCACGGTTGCGCATGTCCCAGTTAGACGACGCCATTTCTAGATACAACAGGCTATTGGAGAACGGCCCCTGCCGGGACTTGGCCTGGGTCGACGATCTTCACCGGCGCATGGAAGAGGAGCACCTTTCCGCCGGAGGACGCCTGATCTGCCCGTTTCTGCGGCCCAATTTCATTACCCGCAGACAATACGAAAACCTGGTGAAGACGGGCGAGTCCCTGATCAGCGCCATCGACCGGATGCAGCGCATGGTGCTCGAAAGTCCCAGCCTGCTGAGCCGGATGCAACTGCTGCCGGCCGAGAAGATGCTGGCCGCCATCGATCCTGGATACCAGGTTCCGGAAGTGGCCGCACGGCTTGACTCGCACCTCTGCAACGGCACTCTGCATGTGGTGCAGTACAATGCCGACTCACCCACGGGCGCGGCATATACAGAGGTGCTGGCGGACCTGTTCTTCGATTCGCCGCCAGTGAAGGAATTCCGCAAACGCTACCATCTGACGCGGGTGGGTGGCAAGAAGAACCTGCTGGGCGCGCTGCTGAAAGCTTACAAACAATTCGGCGGGCACAAGAAGCCTAATATTGCCATTTTGGAATTCCGGCCGCAGTATCAATCCGGACAGAGCGAGTTCCAGTTGTTTCGCGACTTCTTCCGCGAGGAAGGCTACGCGGTGGAACTGGTCTCGCCGGATCAACTGGAATACCGCAATAAGGTGCTGCGCAAGGGCGCCTTCGAAATCGACCTGGTGTACCGGCGTATCAGCATTCAGGAGTTTCTGATGCGCTTCGACCTTACGCATCCGCTGGTGCGGGCGTATCGCGAGCGCACGGTTTGCGTGGTGAACAGCTTCCGCTCCGAACTGGCGCACAAGAAAGCCATGTTCGCCCTGCTTACTGACGACGCGCTGACCGCCAAATTCCCGAATGCCGAACGCAAGGCGATTCACGATCACGTACCCTGGACGCGGCTGGTGGTCGCGGGCAAGACCACCTATCATGAGGAGACCGTGGATCTGCCTGAGTTCATCGCGCAGAACCGCGACAAGCTGGTGCTGAAGCCGAACGACGACTACAGCGACCAACACAGCTTCTTCGGCTGGGAGATGGATGACGCGGCCTGGGACCGGGCGCTGAAGCAGGCCATGCGGTCGTCCTACGTGGTGCAGGAGAAGGTCACGCTGGTGCGGTCGGTGTTTCCGATGGTGACCTACGGCAATCTGGAATTCAAAGAGATGCAGGTGGACGTGCATCCGCTGGCTTACCTGGGCAAGGTGCTGAGCTGCTCCAGTTGGCTTTCCACGGGGAACTCCGGATTTTCATCGGTGGGCGGATTGGTCCCCACTTTTATTCTGGATAGCAAGTCGTAGGATCGAAGGCGGAGTGGCGGGTCTGGAGACCCGCCGCAGGACTGGAGTCCTGCCCCACTTGGCTAACGCAGGGGCGCTAAAGCCACGATTTCCCGTTCTCCGCTGCGCCGCGAACGGACGATCAGGGAACCTTTGACATCGCGCAGGCGTTCCCGCAGCGCGACTATACTCAAATCCCACGCCGGGCCAACCATAACCGGATCGAAACCGGCGCCGTCGTCTCGGATTGCCAGGCGGATGCCCGCAGCGGCCCGGCTGAGGGTCACCCAAACTCGCTGGGGGCGGACGTGTTTCGAGACGACCGCGAGGGTCTCTTCCGCGACGCGGTATAAAGCTGCCGCCGTATGCGCCGGCAAGCAAGTGGAAATGCCGCGGTGAATATAAGTGATGGGAATGCCTTCTTTGCGGGTGAATTCCGCACAATAGTCACGCAGGGCCACGGCCAGCCCAAAACGATCGAGTAGCGGAGGATACAGCGCGCGGCCCAAATGGTCGAGTTCGCTATGCAGGCCGGCAATACAGGTCTGCAGGTTATTCGAGTCAGCCGGAGCGGCCGGGTGGGCGCCGATTTGCGCGGCCTGCAGGCTCATAGACGCCAGCCTCTGGCCGAGCTGGCCATTCAGCTCCGCGGCTACCCGGCGGCGTTCCTCTTCGCGCTCGCGAAAGAGGTGCGCCGCTAAGGCTTCCAATTCCCCGCAGTGGCGCGCGAGGGAGGCCTCCTTCTCCAGCAAGTTTTTCTCTGCGAGCTTGCGCGCAGTAATATCGCGCGAATTCAAAATGATTTCACCTTCCGGATGGGAGAGCAGTTTCCGGCCAATGCTCTCCAAACTCCGCCAGGAGCCGTTCCGTTTGCGGAACCGGTATTCGCACCGGTGCTTCAGATGTGGATAGCGCAGGCAATCCCGCAGGAGCCTGCGCACGCGGTCGGCGTCGTCCGGGTGGACGAAATCGATTATCTGGCAACCCACCAGTTCCTCGGGCCGATTCCCGAGAACGCCCTCGGAGAGGGGACTCTGGTAGCGGATCTGGCCGTTGGCATCCAGGACCGTGGCGACGTCCACGGGATTCTCCAATAGAAGATCGCACTGCCTCTTGGTGCGGCGGAACTTTTCGGCAAGCAGCACCTGGCGGGTGATTTCGGAGTGCTGGACGATAGCGCCACCGCCTCCTCGGCGAAGGGGCCGGGCACGGAGCTGGAACCAGGCTTTGCGGGAAAAGGAACGGCTAAGGTAGTCCAGTGAAAATTCCGGAGCGGCGCCGCGCAACACGGTCTCTATGCCGGTGGCTGCCTCGACAGCCCGCTCTGCCAAGGATCCCGCTGCCGACCGGCAGGCGTTCAGAAAGTTGACGCCTACCGCGCTGCCGATCAGGCTCGCGTCATTTTCCCGGGCGGATAGCCGCCACGCCTGGTTGGTCAGGATGATGGTGCCGGCGCGATCCAAGACGCAAATCCGCTCGCGAAGCGCGTCCAGAGCCATGCGGACGAGTTCGTCTGAATCGATGGCTTGGCTTACAGCATACATAAGACTTGAAAATGCAACTCCGAAGATTGCACTTACTCCGGAACGCGACAGGACAACGGGACGGATGCCAGCGGCTTCCCGATACGAATCCGATGCAGCAGCCACGCAGAGGCGCAGTCCAGACAAGCGTTCTCACCCCGATGCCGGCAACAGTGCCGGGGCGCAGCCACCCCGAGCCGCTCAGCCAGCGACACCAGGAGCACCTTGGATTCCCGTAAGCGACAAAGCTCTTGCCTTACGTCACTCCGGGTTACGGTAACCCGGCGCTTTCCAACCCTGTTACTGACCATTGCAGATGCCTCCCGCCCCCGTACCCGATTTAGGGGGCTATTGGTACTATTCTGGCATTGTGCTGAAGGGGGCGCGCAATAGTCTGAAGTTTAATTCCACTGTCATGCAAACTACGATATGCGGGTAGTATTTTATACTACAGGTATCTTAATCGCTCAAGCGATTTTGCACGGCATAGTGGATTAATTCAGCGGTCGTGGTCATTCCCAACTTCTCCAGAATGCGCGTGCGGTAAGTGCTGACGGTGGTGACCCCTAAGTGCAGTTCTTCGGCGATCTGGCTCACGGTCTTGCCGGCGCCGATCAACCGCAACACTTCGAACTCCCGGTCGGACAATGCCTCGTGGGCGGAGCGCGAAGCATTTTGGTTCAGATCTGAAGCGAGTCTCTCGGCCAACGCGGCACTGACATAGCGGCCGCCGGACAGGACTTTACGTATAGCCTTGATGAGCTCTTCCGGGGCGGTTTCCTTATTCATATAGCCGGAAGCGCCGGCTTTCAGGGTGCGCTTGGCGTACTGGTCCTCGGGATGGACGCTCAGGACGAGTACCGGAAGTTTTGGGCGTACTGTCTTCAGCTCCTGGAGCAGGTCCATGCCGCTGCGTCCGGGCATGGTGATGTCCAGGATCACCAAATCCCAGTCACTGTCGAGGATCAGCGCCAGAACCTCGGCGGCATTTTTGGCTTCGCCGCAGACGACCGCGGGAAGTTCGCGCACCAGAATCTCCTTCAATCCACGGCGCAGGATGGCATGATCGTCGGCGATGAGAACGCGGATCATTGCGGCGCGCTCCGCATAACGCCGGAGGCGGTGGGCATACGGACGCGGATGATGGTGCCACCCCCGGCCGCGCCTATGAAGAAATCGCCTGCATACAACGTGGCGCGCTCGCGCATGCCCAGAATGCCGAGCGATGTGGAGGCCGCGATTTGTTCCGGCCCGATGCCGCGCCCGTCGTCGGTGATCTCCAGCAACAGATGGCCGGCATCCTCGGACAGGGTGATTCGGACGTGCTTAGCGCCAGCGTGACGCGCGATATTGGTCAGACCCTCTTGCAGGATGCGGAAAACGGCCGTCGCGCGATCGGCATCGATGGCCGGGTCTGTCTGGGGGACGTCAGCCCGGCAGTGGATTCCGGTGCGCAGTTGAAAATCCTCGGCGGCCCATTCCACGGCGGCCATCAGTCCCAGGTCGTCGAGCACCCCCGGCCGGAGTTCGGTGGAGATCCGGCGGACCATGTCGATGGCTTCGTCGACCTGCTCTAAAACGTAATCTATTTTCGGTGGCCCATGAAAGTTCCACGGATTGTTTTTCAGGGCGGACAGGTCGAGCCGGATGGCGGTCAGGGACTGGCCCAACTGGTCGTGCAGGTCGCGCGCGAGCTTGGTGCGTTCTTCCTCCCGTACCGTCTGCAATTCGGCATTGAGAGCCTGCAATTGCTGGAGGGAGTGCTGCAACTCGCGTTCGGCGCGCTTCCGTTCGGTGACATCGGCCAAAACCAGAGCTACGCATTCGACGCCGGCGGGACCTTCGATGGGGAAATAGGAGCCGATTACGTCCCGCAGGCCCAGGCCGGGAAAGGTCAATTGCATTTCGCACCTGACAGTGCGGCCCTGAAAACATTCGTCGATTTTATGTTTTGTAACAGAATCGAATCTCTCGCGCCCAACTAATTCCGAAACAAAATGCCCGACGACCTGGTCCCGCTTTCGACCGTGATAATCGATGAACGCCTGATTACCGATCCAGAAGCGATAGTCGCGGTCGATGACCGCGATCATCTCCTGCAATCGTTCCACGACTTTTTCGTAGCCGGAGAGCCGGACATCGGCGCGCTTTCGTTCGGTGATGTCCTCGACGACAGCGAAGCCAAACTCCGGCGCGGGCCCGGAGCCGGAGGTTTTGGAAATGGTGACTCTTACCCAGATGGTCTGGCCGTCCTTGCGGCGGTAGCGTTTTTCCAATTGGAACCGCGGCAGCCTGCCGGACCAGTTTTCCACGGCCGCGGCGGCGGAAGCCGGGCGGTCCTCCTCGAGAGTAAGATCCATGTAGGATAATCTGCGCAATTCGTCGTCGGAATACCCGGTTATTTCCTGATAGGCCTGATTGGTAACGATGAATTTACCCTGCCGATCGGTTAAGGAAAGGCCCACAGCCGTGTTGTCGAAGACAGCGCGCCAACGTCCCTCAATAGCGCGCCGGGCCTGTTCGGCGCGCCGCTGTTCGGTTATATCGCGGTAGATGGCGTACACCGCGTTATCCTGCCCCGGCGCGGAGAAGGGCACCTTGGTAATAGAGGCCGGAAAACGGCTGCCATCCTGGCGGGCGCGAATGCCTTCGGTGTCGACGCGTTGGCCCCGCGCCACGGAGGCCGCGTGGATGGCGTGCTCGGATTGCGATTCGGCGGGGACGATCAAGTCGTCGAGGCGGCGGCCAACAGCGGCTTGCGCCGAATAACCGAAAACCGTGGTGAATCCCCGATTGATGCGTACCACGCGGCCGGCAATCGTCGTCAGAGCCACCGCCAGGGGCGCCTGTTCGAACAATTCGTCCAGCAGGTTCTTTTGCCGGCGCAGCCGCCGCAGTTGGAAATACAGCAGAACGACGGCAATTCCCAGGCAAGCGGCGACGGCCGCCGCAAGGCCGCCGGTGAGGGCCACGTTAGGTACAAGGGACAACGCCGGCGCAATCGGACGGGTGGCCGCGGGAGGGCTGGCGGCGGCCCGGGCGGCATCACAGATCGGCGCACTGATCAGCATAAACAGCCGAAGCAAGGCGGGCGCGCGGCTTCCAAAGGAACGAACTATGCGGTGTGGGACAAGTACCGCACGGGCGGCGGATAACACCGCATAAAGGAAATTGTCACATCCGGCCATGCCGCCCTCCGACGGGATGACTTTGGTCAGGAACGATCAGAGAGCAGCTCGCGAATTCTTTTTGTTAGAAACCGACATTCTAGTCCGTCGCCGCTGGCTCTACAATATACTACTTTGGGGGGGGGGTGACGAACAATTTATTATTAAAGAACCAAATTTACTCTGTCAATACTGAATTATCCGGATAGTAAATTTATCGGGCGAAGGTATTTTCAGGTAGGTTACAGAATTGCACGATTTGATTTTGATAAGGTCGGGGGTATTGGCGCTTAACACGCCGCCCCGCGAGCTAGTAAGATACCCAACGAATCGGCATTAAGTCTTTGGCGTATTTGATGCCAAGCCATCCAGGCCATGTGCGCCACGCGAAGACCAGAACATCATAGCCACCCAGGTTCAACACTTCGCCCCAAAAGCGCTCGGCGGCCAGGCGGGATGAAACGACCAGGTTAGGCGGATCGGTTGTGGGTTGGGAGATTGGAGAGCCGTACCTGCCATTCACCGTTATCGGTTTCGGCGTCGCAGATCGTCACCGCGATGTCCGAACTGTCGAAAATTTCAACAGCTTCGTCGATGGTCTCCCCTCCCCGGATAACCCACTGCGAAGCTGTAAGTGATGTTACGCACGCGCGACGGCGCGAGCCCACCGAGCCGACCAGTAAGATCGACGTGACGAGGGGACGCACGTTCGGAGTAACTTAGTGCAAGAATTTTAGTGAGGACATCTTTCTCGGATTTCGGATGGGACGGCCGGAAGTGTGACCAGTGGGGCTGGGCGTGGCCGCCGCCTGCCCCACAGGGCCCGAGCATGGGTGTATCGTATGTTCTTACGCGATGACACGCAGAACTATATTCCAACTGGCGGGCGCCGCTGCCGCCCTGCCATCCATGACCGCCCAGAATGGCACATTGAAGGGCCGGCTGAAGCAATCCGCGGCGCGCTGGTGCTACCGCAAGATGCCCCTCGACGAGCTGGCCCGCAATGCCGCGCGCATCGGACTGCAGGGCATCGACCTGATCGATTACCAAGAGTGGCCCACCGTGCAGAAGTACGGTCTGGTGCCGGCCATGACGCCCGGCGCGGGAACCATAGCCGACGGGTTCAACCGCACCGAGAATCACGACCGGCTGGTGCGGGAGATGGAAGAAAACATCGGGCGCGCGGCTGCCGCAAAGGTGCCCAACGTGATCACGTTTTCGGGGAACCGGCGCGGCCAGCCTGATGGCGAAGGCCTGGATAATTGCACAATCGGCCTGAACCGGGTGAAGAAACTGGCCGAGGATAAGGGTGTAACCATCTGCGTCGAACTGCTGAACAGCAAGATCGACCATCACGATTATCAATGCGATCACACGGTGTGGGGCGTGGAACTCATGAAGCGCGTGGATTCGCCGCGGGTGAAGCTGCTGTATGACATCTATCACATGCAGATTATGGAAGGCGACATCATTCGCACAATCCGGCAGAACATACAATACATCGCGCATTTTCACACCGGCGGCGTGCCGGGCAGGCATGAGTTGGATGGCACGCAGGAGCTGCAATGGCGGTCGGTGGCGCAGGCGATCGTGGATGCGGGTTTCACGGGTTACTTTGCGCATGAGTTTGTGCCTACGCGGGATCCGATGACTTCGCTGGAGGAGGCTGCCCGGCTTTGCGACGTGTAGAATGGCTCCCGGACACACTATGCCGACCGCGATCTCCATCGGTGGCGTCCCCGTCGCAGGAGGCATAATGAGACGAGATGAGCCTCACCGTTGAAGATAAGCGGTGGATTAGCGAGGTGTTGGACGAACGCCTGGAGCGCGCTGAAACTAAACTCTTGACGGCCTTTCACCAATGGAGTCGGGACCGGCTCCCAACCAACCCCACGCTCCCTAATAGTGCCAGCACTCCATGCGCAATCACGGCGCGTGTCCAAGGCTCGTATTCAAACGCAGGCGAAACCGTCGGCGCCATACTACGGCGCGGCCAAACTCCCCAACCGCTGCATAACCGCGCCATGCGCGATCACCACATCCGGATCGCGTTGCAGAGCATCGAAATATTGCCGGCGAAATCCATTACCCGCTTCCGCCGGCGTCAGCAGCGTGCGCGCTTGCGCCAGCAGGCGAGCCGCATCCGCCGCACCGGGCGGCTCATCGGCATCCAGGGTCTCGTCGATCATCACGATCAGCTCGGATAATTCATGCAGCCAGGCGAAGAACGGATCGCTGAGCACCAGGTTCAACAACTGTCCGCTGGAGGTGACGCGCTCGACGTCGTGGTCATATCGGGCACGCTCGGAGTCGAGCAGTATTTTGTGATGCGCCAGCAGGGCATGCCGTAATCCGGTCAGGAGGTCGCGCGGGGCATCGGCCATGCAGCCCATGTTAGCGCGGCGGTGGCGGGTCTGGAGGAGACCCGTCGCAGGACTGGAGTCCTGCCCCACAGCGACAGTTTGTGATTGTGTCTACTCGTGGCGCAGAGCGGCCATTGGATCGACGTGCGCGGCGCGGCGCGCCGGCAACGCACTGGCCAGCGCGGATATCGCCAGCAACACGCCTGCCACCACCAGAAACGTTGGCGGATCGGTGGCCGTGACTCCGTAAAGCAGGCTGGCCAGCGCGCGCATGGCCACCAGCGACGCAAGCAATCCGGCGGTCAGGCCGGCGAGCACCGGGCGCATGGCTTGCCCTAGAGATCAACTTGTGGACGCTGGCCGGCGGCGCGCCCAACGCCATGCGAATGCCGATTTCACGCGTGCGCTGGCTTACGGAATAGGCGATCACACCGTAGACCCCCAACGCCGCCAGGCACAATGCCAACCCCGCCAGCACGGCCAGCAGCAGCATGGAGAATCGCCGGCGCATCAACGAATCGCTGAGGTTCTGCTCCATGGTGGCGATCTTGTATACCGGCAAATTGCGATCCAGTTCGCGCACGCGCTGCTCGATCGCGGAAACCAGCGCGAGCGGATCGGCCGGCCGTGCGCACCACCAGGTTCATAAAGGGACGGGGCGCTTGCAGCGCAGGATGATAGATGACTGGCCGCGGCTGGTCTATCAGGTTACGGTCTTTGACGCCGCCCACGATGCCGACGATCTGGGAAGCATCGCCGGGCTTCTGGCTGACCCGCGGATCGATTAGAAATTGGCCGACGGCATCGCCCTTCGGAAAGAAGCTTTTGGCGAAAGTTTCATCGACGAGGGCGACGCGGCGGCCGGCGGAGTTATCCAGCGCGGTGAAGAGGCGGCCCTGCTTCAGGGGAATGCGCATGGTCTCGAAGTATCCAGGCATGGCGATGCGTTTCCTGACATCGGGGACGGCGTCGGACTGCGGCCACGGGCGTCCTACAATCTTAAAATCGCCGCCGCCACCGCCGCCGCCGAACGGCAAGCCGTCTACGGTGCTCGCCGAAATTACGCCGGGTAGCGCGCGCACGCCCGCCAGCAATTCCGCATAGAACGCAGTGATGCGCGACGGATCGCTATATTGGAGCGGGGGCAGACTGATGCGCGCGGTCAGGAGACGATCGGGCACAAAGCCCGGATTGGTCTGCCACAGCCGCGCGTAACTGCGGAGAAGCAAGCCTGCGCCCGCCAGCAGGACCACGGAAAGCGCCACTTCGGAAACCACCAGCATGCTGCGCAAGCGGCCGGCCGACCGGGCGCGCCGCGCCGGCCGTACTTGTGACGCGCTCAGCGCCGGCGCGAACCCGAAAACGAGACTGGTCAGAATCGCCACGGCGATCGCGAAGAGCACGGCCGGGGCGTTGATCCGCACCATCTGCCAGCGCAGCAGTTCCGGAGAACCGAAGCGCACGAACAGCTCCAATACCCAGACGCCGATGGCCAGTCCGGCCGCGCCGGAAATCACTCCGAGCAGCAAACTTTCGGTCAGCAGTTGCCGCACGATGCGGGCGCGCCCGGCGCCTAAGGCGATGCGCAATCCGATCTCTTTCTGGCGGGCAGTGGCGCGTGCCAGCAGCAGGTTGGCCACATTCACGCAGCCGATCAACAGCACCATGCCCACCGCGCCCAGCAGCACCAGCAGGGGCGTGCGCAACTCCCCGGCCACTTCGGCGGTCAAGGGATCGAGCTGGATGTTCCAATCCGGCGGGTACCAATCCGGCAGGTTGCGGGTCATGCGCGCCGCTACCAGTTTCATCTCCGCGCGCGCCTGGTCGAGGGTCACGCCCGGCTTCAGGCGCGCTACCACATCCATGTTCTGATGGCCGCGCGCATCGGGATCGACTTGGGCGGGCGTGAATGCCAGCGGCACGTAGAGCTGCGCCTGCTCGATAAACTGCAAGACTGGGGCCACCACGCCGACGACCGTATACTTTACGCTGTCGATTTCGATCTGTTTGCCGGCAATTTGCGGATCTGCGCCGAAGCGGCTTTTCCAAAGTCCCGCGCCCAGCACGGCGACTCGATCATGGCCCAATTGCTCCTCTTCGGGGCGGAAGACGCGGCCGGCGATCGGCTGCACGCCCAGCATCGGAAAGACGCTGGTGGAGACGCGCAGGCCGAAGACGCGCACGGGATCGCCGCCGCCCGTCAGGTTGACACTGTTGGTCTGCAACCCGGCCATATTCGAAAAAGAGCGGCTGAAATTGCGGTAGTCGATGAAATCGAGCGCCGAGGCGTCCGATTTGAACAACTCGAATTTCGGCATGTTTTTGGTGACCAGCACCAGTTGCGCGGGATGCGGATAGGGCAGCGGGTGAATGAGCACGGCATCCACCGTGGTGAAAATGGCGGTGCTCGCGCCGATGCCGATGGCGAGGGTGAGGATCGCGGTGAAGGCAAAACCGGGACTCTTGGCGAGCGTGCGGAGCGCGTAGCGCAGATTGTGCATATCGGTATGACGTCAGCGGGGCCGAAACCGCTCGTCGATCTCCACCTGGTAGCCGCTGGCCAGCCGGTTGGTTTCATTGGCCATGCCTACCACGGCCATCAACTCGGCGAACATGGCATCCGTCATGCCACCCTTGCGCGCGGCGGCCGCGTGCGAGGCGATACAGTACGGGCACTGATTGGACGCGCTGACGGCCAGGTAGATCATTTCTTTGGTGAGCGGGTCGAGCGCTCCCGGCGCCATGATCTGTTTGATGCTTTCCCAGGTGCGCCGCAGCGTGGCCGGATCGTGCGCGAGCGCCTTCCAGAAATTGTTGATCCAGTCGGTTTGGCGGGTGGCCATGATATCGTCATACACGGCGCGTACGGCGGGACTGGCTGCGGCATATTCGATCATGAGGAGATTATACGCAGACCTGCAGCAGTTCGAGTTCAAGCCCGGCCAGGCGGGGAAAGCTTCGATCGAAAGTCACTAAATTCAGGCCCGCGACTCTGGCAAACGCGGCCAGGTATGCGTCGGCGCACGCTTTGGTTGCAGGGCGCGGACGCAAACTCGCGGCGTTAAATACTTGCTCGAAGGCGGCCGATACGGGCTCGGGCATGAAAGCGATTCGCCCATCCTCGAGCCAGCGGTGGTATACGTCCCAGGCATGCCCTTGGGTCATGGTTTCTTCTCCCATAACGTGCGCATTAGTCAGCAGGCGCAGAAGACCCAACTGCGTGAAGCGGCAGAACCATCACGCGGCAGCGAGATGATGGACATGCCGGCTGTGTGAGAGCGCGAGCCGCAAATAGGCATCAGGGAAACGGGACGATTTCATAAACCTGCTCGTTCGTTAGATGAAGCGTGCCGGGGTGCTTGGAGCGCACAATCGGCAGGCGGATGCGGCGGCGGCGTTGTCCCGTTTCGAGTTGGCTCTCGACTCCGCGCAGAATCAATTCCTTGACAGAGCAGCCTTGTTCGGCCGCACTGGCTTTTAGCCGGCGGTAGGCGGCGTCCGGTATGTCTACTGTGGTGCGCACGATTGCAGCCTACCATATTTATGGCAGCCGTCTGCCTTGATCCGAGGCCGCCATTGCGCTATCACTATGGAGTATTGTGCGTTGTGCGCTGCTGCTATTCGCCGCCGTGGCCGCGTGGGGAGAAACCGCTCTCTACGAGGTGCGCGGGCGTCTGATTCCCGCCACGCAGGCGTCCGTGTGGCTGCATGGCGCGACCGCGCCATTCGAGGACAGCACTCTGGCCGGGGACGACGGGCAATTCCATTTTCGCGGACTTGCGGCCGGCGCCTATACTCTGGGCGTATTTGTACCGGGTCGCGGCGAGATGCGGCGCACGGTGGAGGTGGGCGCCAGCCAGGCCGACGCCAAGAAGCGGATCGGGTTGACCGTGGAGTTGCGCGACGGCAAGTTTGAGTCGCAAGACAGCTTGCGTCGTGAAGCCACGGTTTCGGTGAAGGAGTTGGCCATTCCGGAGCGCGCCCGCCACGAGTACGAAGAAGCCGTCGAGCGGCTGTCCCGGCGCGACGTGGACGGCGCCGTCTCGCATTTCAAACGCGCGGTGGAGCTCGCACCTCAATTCCCGGAGGCCTGGAACCATCTGGGCACCATCGCGTACCAGGCCCGCGATTACCCGCGGGCGGAGAGCTGCTTCCGCAAGGCCTTGGAGGCAGATCCTAAATCCTTTCAGCCGCTGGTGAACCTGGGTGGTGTGTGCATCAATCTTGGTAAGTTAGAGGAAGCGCTGCAGTACAACCTATACGCGGCACTTATCCGGCCGAACGACGCGTTGGCTAACTCGCAGCTCGGCATGAGTTACTTCTACTCAGGCAAGCTGGACCTGGCGCAAAAGTATCTGACGGCGGCCAAGAAGCTGGACCCCGCGCATTTCTCGCATCCGCAATTGCTGCTGGCGGAAATCGCGCTGCGCCGGCAGGAGCCGGCGGCGGCCGCCACCGAGTTGCAGGAGTTTCTGCAATATCATCCGGATGCGTCGGAAGCGGGCCGGATCAAGGAAAAATTAGCGCAACTGCACGCGCTCTCAGATCCTGCGCAGGCATTCGGCGCGACCGGCATGGCACGCACGTTTTCCACGACGCCGGAAATTGCAACCTTCGAAGGCGATGCTTACAGTGTCCACCGCCAGGAGGGCCGTTACTATCTGCGCAGCCGCGATGCCGGGGGCCATGTGCGGGAGAGTAGCATTGACGCTACCATCGGGGCCGGACGTCACCTGCGCATGTTATTGAGTCGCACGGCGAACGGCTGGATGGAACTGCCGCTCGCCTGGTATGGCGAGAATGGCGGGCATTACGGCGCGGGGCCCGGCTTCGGCTTTTCGTCTGCCTGCCTCGGTTGCCATGCTCGCCAACAAGATGACCACGTGGCCGGGTTCGGTTGCGCGAGCTGCCACGGGCAGGCTGGATTGGGGAAGCCCGCGCAGGCGGTGTGCCTGGAATGTCATCCGGCTGGCAGCGGCGCGGATTCGGTCCACGGCTCCATCGCCACAGCTAAGTTAGCAGCGTCAGCAGACGGCGAAAAGATCGAATTAAACAGCGCCGGTTACAGACTGCTGGCATCGCGCTGTTATCAGGCGGGCGCCGGGCGCCTGACTTGCGCGTCTTGCCACCCGGCCCATAGTTTTTCGAAGACCGTGGCCGAATACCGGATGGTGTGCCGCGGTTGCCACGCATCTACGCATGAGGCCCAACCTCTCGATTGCGTGCGATGCCACATGCCCAAGCGCGAAGCACAGGATACACCGCGCCTGATGGTGACTGACCATCGTATCCAGCGGCCGCTGTAATTCGCGCGCGGCCGACCCGTACCGGTACGATTTAGGCTGGCGGCTCTTGTGCGCGATTTCCGGGCGCGATATTGTAACCACAGAAACAATGATGAAATACCGGCTAGCCCGCGTGGGTCTCGCTCTGCTGCTAGCCGGCGCGCTCGTACCGCGACCCGCTCGTCCGCAAAATACGGTTCGCGGGCGGACGGTCGACCGCGTGGCGGACGCCGCGCGTGGAAACTTCCGGGTAGACAGCACCCTGGTGCTGGTGAGCGTCGCCGTCACCGATCCGCACGGCCGCTTTGTCACGGGACTCCAACGGCCGGACTTTCAAGTGTTCGAAGACCGGACAGCCCAAACCATAGCCTATTTCTCGGCCGAGGAGGCGCCGGTTTCGGTCGGGTTGGTGTTGGATTTCAGCAACAGCATGACGCCTGCGTTCGGACAGTTAAAGCAAGCGGTGGCCGAAATCCTCAAGAGCGCCAATCCGCTGGACGAGTTCTGCCTGATCGAATTCCGTGACCGGGCGGAACTTTCGGTGGGCTTCACCAGCGCATCCGAGGAGATTCAGAACCACGTAGCGGCGACCAGGCCCGAGGGGGACACCGCGCTGCTTGATGCGGTCTATCTGGGCCTGCGCCAGATGCGGAAGGCGCGAAACGCCCGCAAGATCCTGCTGATTGTTTCCGATGGCGGGGACAATCATAGCCGGTATCGCGCGCGCGAGGTGGAGAACCTGGCGCGGGAATCGGATGTGGAGATCTATGCGATCGGGATTATGAGCGGGTTCACCGGCCGTGGAGCACTGGAACTGTTCGCGGGCCCCGACCTGCTCGACGAACTGGCCGAACAAGGCGCTGGCCGCTACTATGAGATCGGCAGTTCCGGTGAGTTGCCCGCCGTAGCGGAAAAAATCGGGCGGGAGCTGCGGCACCAGTACGTGCTCGGCTATGTGCCCGCCAACCAACGGCGGGATGGCCGGTACCGGCGTATTCAGGTAAAGGTCGCGCGGCCACCCGGGCAGCCGCGGCTCTCTGTCTATTGGAAGCGCGGATATTACGCCCCGGACGAAGGCGGCCTTTAGCTTAGATTTTCATGGGGCAGGCCGGTGGCCTGGCCCCACGAAAAGCGAGCCGGCCAATCAGAACTTCTGGAACAGATAGATGATGGGGTACGTGAATGTCGCTCCCTTGTGAGCCTGCTGCAAATAAGCGTCAGAGAACAGGTTGCCCACGCCAAAGCCCACGGTGGTGCTCCTCGTCACGCTGACGGTCGACAACATTTCGATGCTCTCGCCGACGTGCGCGTTGGTGGCCTTGGTGTCGTCAACCGTGCGCGTTCCGGCGGCATTGTACAAACCGTCTGCCGTGGAGGCCAGCCAGAAATCCCTTCCGTCCAGCTTTATCTTCAGCCTGTGCAGCGGAGAGAACTCCACGCCTGTACGCAGATCCTTGATATTCTTCCAGCCAAACAGTCCGGTGAGGCTGTTCATTGGCTGGTTATAGCCATACATATTGTCGAACGTCTCGCGGCTGTCATCCTTCTTCCCGTCGTCTCCGGACGCGTAGGCGTAATCGGCGCTCCAACGGGGCGCCCAGCCGGAATGCGTAATTGTCCATCCCCCGCCCGCTACTAGCCCGTTGGCATCCAGCCGATCGTTTGAATAGCTGCCGAACTCGTGGATCGCCTCGAAGCTGTAGTCCACGCTCCCGCCCAACTTGCCGATGACGCGGCCCCCCGTGGCGAGCGTATCCATTTCGCCTACCTGCCCCTCCTTGCTGGCGACTCCCAAAGTCGTATGCGCGATGAAATAAGGCTCGATCGAGGCGCCCGGCAGCAAATGCGTAAACGAGTTGTAGTCCCCATAGACGTGGTCGCCGGGCTTGGAGCGGTCCATCCGGGTGGGATCGGCCAGCACCACCGAGCCGGCTACGATCTCGGACTTGAAGAAGTTGTTGCTGAACGAACCGCGCGCCACATCGAAGGTGCGCGCCGTGTTCGTCCACCACCCATCCGTGGCAGCCAACAGCCGGCCGGAACCGATAACCATCTCCTGCCTGCCGAGTTGCGCGTAAAAGCCGGGGCCCTCGCGCTTCCCCACGGCCAACCAGGCCTGTCGGAGATCGAACGGGTCCGAAACGGCGTTCGAGGGATTCGTCTTGTAAAACAACGCACGCGCGTCCTGGGCCTGCGCAAAAAACTGCAGCCACGGCGTAGGTGTGAACTGCAGGCCTAAACGTTCCTGGCTGAGCAGATAGGAACTGGCGGGCGTTACGCTAAACGGCCCGTCGGTGGCTTCCCAGCGTTCGCGTATCGAGCCGCTGAATTTAATCGTCCGCGCGAAATAGCCGCGCTCGGCGGGTTGATCTGCGGTGCGTGCGCCCTGCGCTTGGCCGCTGTCTGCGCTCTGTCCCGCGCTCTGCGCCCCGGCTATGCCGGAGAGCCATAACCCACAGCCAATCAGCATCATTGATTTTCTGAGATTTCCAAAAGCAATCATGCTCCGCTCATCGGTGCAACTGCGGGAAAGGTGCGCCCGTTTTCCGGAAAAACGCGGTTTTTAAAATACATGGTTCGCGGCTCTAATGCTTGATTCCTCGCCGCCGATTAATATCTGTCTACCCAGCACAAGCTGGGGCCGGAAGGGAGTACAGATCGGAAAATGAAAAACCACATGACGCTGGGCAGGAAGTTGGCGGCTTGCTTCGGCGCGACATCTCTGGTCGCCGCGGTTCTCGGATTCACCGCTTGGACCTACATCGCCAAGTTGAAGAAGGAGATCGAACATTCCGTGCAGCAAACCGCGAAGGCCGTCGAAATCCTCTCCGATGTCGAGCACTCCGTACTGACATTTCGACTCGCCGAGCGTGGCATCTTACTGTTTTCCAATATTCGCAATACGGAGAAAGTTCGCATGAACCAGGATCTGTTCGCCAAGTCGATGGCTGTAATAGCGGGCAGAATGCGGGAGTTGCAACCGCTTCTGGAAACTGCCAAGGAGCGGCAATTAGCCACCGCTATAGAAGACGGTGCCTCTGAATATGCCAGGATTCAAAAGATTGTCGTCGCCACGTGTGCGGCGGGGAAAGTGCTGGAAGCGATCCAAATGGACGCGGATCACCTGGTGTCTGTGGGAACTGCCACGACGCACTCGACCGACGACCTATTGACTTTAGAGCGGGAGGTTAATACACAAACTGCGGTCCGCGCGGAACACATGGCTGCTGACAGCCGTATTGCCGTAATCATACTCTTGGCGCTCTGCCTGGCTTCAGGTGGCGTCGCCGCGGTAGTCATCAGGCGGAGCACCCGCGAGTTGCGCTCCGTCGCCGTGCAGCTTGGGGACGGCGCCGAAGAGATCTCCGGTGCCGCTGGGGAGGTGGCGTCATCCAGCCAATCGCTGGCCCAGGGAGCGTCCGAGCAGGCGGCTTCGCTCGAAGAAACATCGGCGTCCAGCGAGGAAATCCACGCCGTGACTCGGCAGAACGCCACCAATTCCAGGATTGCCGCGGAGAGTATACAGGAAGAATCACGCCTCGTAGAAGATGCCAACAGGCATCTGGGGGAGATGGTGATGTCCATGGATGAGATCAACGCTTCCAGCGGCAAAATCTCTAAAATCATCAAGGTAATCGATGAGATAGCGTTCCAAACCAATATTCTGGCCCTCAACGCCGCGGTAGAAGCGGCCCGGGCCGGCGAAGCAGGAATGGGATTCGCTGTGGTCGCCGACGAAGTTCGAAACCTGTCGCAGCGGTGTGCCCAGGCTGCCCAGGATACCGCCGGCCTAATCGAGGAATCCATTGCCAAGTCGAATGACGGCAAGACCAAGCTTGATCTGGTGGCAGGCGCCGTACGCTCCATCACCGGCAGCGCCAGCAAGGTAAAGGAACTGGTGGAGCAGGTGAATACGGGAAGTGAGCAACAGGCACGCGGCATCGAACAGGTAGCCAAGGCAATCCAACAAATGGAAAAAGTGACGCAAACCACTGCCGGCAACGCCGAGGAGAGCGCTTCGGCCAGTGAACAGTTGAGCGCTCAATCCGAAACTCTTAAGGCTATTGCCCGGCGCCTGAACGACATGGTCGGGAGCGGCCGGACTTCGTGAGAGCGCGATTCATCGGACTACATGCCGATTCAATCGAACAGCCCGATTTGTTCCTTCGGAGCCGCCTTGGGCTTACGCCTGCGCAGCGGACTTCCTACGACTCCCAGTACCTGCAGCTCAGTCAGCGCGGCGCGCGGCAGGAATAGCCGCTGGTTATTGGAATACGGGTCCGGCGGGACCACGGTGAAGCCCTGCGCCTCCATCGAAAGCAGGTTATTGGCCAGGATTCCGTCCATCACCTCACCATCCCGGAACTTGACCCGCACCCAGAGGCCGTCCAGTTTAGGCCGTGTGTTGAACACTTTGCGTTCCGCCGCCGGGTCGGGCGGCTCGAAATCCTTCACAAATTGAACGGCTTTCACTTCGCTGTATGGCACCACGGAGTAGTTTCCATCCGGGGTCAGCAGTTCCACTCCGGCTGGCCGCAGATACGTCAGCGGGTTTACATAACCTAACAGCGGTTCCCGTTCAAAGCGGCTGATCCGCACTTTCTTGGAGGTCGAGCCGGCCAATTCAACCCCGAAATTGCAACATTGTTTTAAACATCGGTCGGGGTTATTGTATCATTGGCACGATGGACCACGATGGCTGAAGCGTCCGCGCCGCTCTCCGAGTGTCTACCGGCTGAGGTTGCAGCGTTTCTCAACTTTTGCAGGATCGAAAAAGGCTTGGCCCCTAACTCGCTGGAGGCCTACCGGGCTGACTTGCAGAGGTTTGTCGAGTTCGCCGGCCGCCAGCCGGGTCAGGCTATTCCGGATGCGGAAGGCCTCCGCCACTACGTCGACTTTCTCTATAAAGCCAAGCTGGGTAGCCGGTCGGTTGCCCGGCACTTGTCGACTCTGCGCAGCTTTTATACATTTCTGGTGCGCGAGGGCCGCCTCCCGAGCGATCCGACCGAACATCTGGGCGCTCCCCGGCAATGGCAAACAATCCCTAAGTTCCTGAATCTGGCGGAGATTGAAAAATTGTCGCAGTCTCCGGACACGAACCGGACGACCGGCCTGCGGGACCACGCCATGATCGAACTGCTGTATGCTACCGGCCTGCGGGTCTCCGAATTGTGCAGCCTGGGTATAGCCGACCTTAATCTGGAACTCGGCGTTCTGCGGGCTACCGGCAAGGGCCGGAAACAACGTATGATTCCGGTGGGTAAAGCGGCGCTAGCCGCCGTCAGGGCGTATCTCGAAACAGGGCGGCCGGCACTTTTGAAGGGCCGGCCCAGCCGGTATCTCTTCGTAACCGCGCGCGGCGGCCCCATGACCCGCCAGGCGTTCTGGAAACTCCTGCGCGGCCACGGACGCAAGGCCGGCGTATTTCATCATCTGACACCGCACGTGATCCGGCACAGTTTCGCGACGCACCTGCTGGAGGGGGGCGCGGACCTGCGCAGCGTACAGACGATGCTGGGGCACGCCGATATCTCGACGACCCAGATCTACACGCATGTGCTGCGGTCGCGGCTGCGCAAAACAGTCGACGAGCACCACCCCAGGGCCTGATAGAAAACCGCCATGAGCGACTACATGTTCATGCTGGAGAGCCACCTGAGCGCGGACCAGAACCGCGTGCTCGAACAGGTGCAGGCGGCCGCGGGGGTAGCCGGCGTCAACCTGTTTCTGACGGGCGGCGGCATGCGCGATATGCTCGGCGGATTTCGGGTGCGCGACCTCGACTTCAGCGTGGAGGGAAACGCGCTGAAACTGGCCAAAACATTGGAGGAGCAAGGCGCGCGAACAGTGGCGGTGGACGAAAATCGCCGGTGCGCGGAACTGGTATTCGCGAGCGGTGTGACCGCGCAGGTGGCCATGTCGCGCAAGGAGCGCTACGCCAAGGTGGGCGGCAAGCCGCAAGTGACACCCGCCGCTATACAGGAAGACCTGCGTGGGCGCGATTTCACAATCAACGCCATGGCGCTTTCTTTGAACCGGGCGTCCCGTGGACTGCTGCTCGATCCCACTAACGGCTTAGCCGATCTGGGGCGGCGTGAGATGCGCACCACCCACCCCTACGTTTTCTATGACGATCCCGCTCGGCTGCTCCGGCTGGTGCGCTTGCGCGTGAGGCTGTCGTTTACGGTGGAAGAGCGCACCCGTATGCAATTCGACAACGCGCGCGCGGCGCATGTGGAGGACCTGATCCCGGCCTGGGCGCTGCTCGATGAATTAAGACACATCGCCGCGGAACCCAGCCCGTCGGCCGTGATGGAAGCGCTGGCGCAGGATGGATTGCTGGCTTTGTTTTCGACTGCTCTCGCGGGCCCGGGGCTGAACCTGCAGGCTTTGGCCCGGCTGGAAAAGGCCGCCCACCTCGTAGAATCCGCCAACATCGCGGTCCTGCCGCATTTGGCGCCGTTTCTAGTGGCGCTGACCGCGAAGTTGGCGCCCAAAGAAAAGAGCGGCCTGTTCAAGGCGATCGAGCTGCCCAAAGCGGAGATCGATCAGATGCGCCTGGTGGAGCCGAGCGCTCGGAAGCTGGAGCAGGCGTTGAAGTCGGCCCGGATAAAGAAGCCTTCGCACGTTTACCAGATCCTGGCCGAAGCGCGCGCCGACGATATGGTCTTCCTGCTGGGCAATTCAGCGCAGAGAGTGGTCCAGGAGCGTATTCGGAATTACTTGCAAAAGTATCTGCCAGCCATACAAGAGGTGCCACCCACGGAATGGGGAACGCTGGAAGGACAGCCGGGCACGCCCAGATACAACCGGAACCGCCAGGCTTTCATCGCCGCCCGTCTGGATGCGCGGCCACGCAAACTTCCGCCGCCGGAGCCGGAACCAGTCGCGCCGCCGGTGGAGGTGGCGGCGCGCGGCCGCGTGCGGTAGGTGGCGCAATCACTGTAAAATCTCTGAAGAGAGATGCCTCGGGTAGCCATCACCGGCGTGGGTCTGGTAACACCCCTGGGACTCACCGCCGCGGAGAACGTGGCGCGCAGCTGCCGGGCTGAATCCGGAATTGGACCGGCCCGCGCCTTCGCCGTGGAAGGTCACGCGGCGCAAGCGCTGGCCAGCGTCGCCGATTTCGAACTGGAGCCGTTTCTGCGCTTCCCCAAAAATTACAAGTTCATGGGGCGCGCCGTGCAGTTCGCCATGCGGGCGGCGCGCGAAGCGATTGTCCAAAGCGGGTTCGACGCGAGCCAAATGGACCCTGCGCGCATCGGTATCCAGGTAGGCTCCGGCCAGACCGGCGTCGAGTACGATCACTTTTTCCCCTCGCTGATTATGGCTTGGGACGCGGGCCGCGAGATGGATTACAAGTACCTGGGCGGCCTGCCATCCCACCTGATCGATCGCTACATCTGCCTGCGGACGCTGGCTAACGGCGGCCTGGCGCTGCTGTCGACCGAATTCAACATCCGCGGATCCAACGGCAACTTCACGCAAAAGGATACGGCCTCGGCGCAGGCTTTGCACGCCGCTTATCTGGACCTGCTCGAGGAGCGCTGCGACGTGGCGGTGGCCGGCGGCTATGATTCTCTGGTCACGCCGGGGAACTTTCTGGCCTACGAGCAGGCCGGACTGCTCTCGCATATGGATCCCGCGGCAGCTTATCAGCCCTTCGATGCCAAGGCGGACGGGCTGGTACTAGGTGAAGGCGCGGGCTTTCTGGTGCTCGAGAGATGGGAACACGCGGTCGAGCGCGGCGCCACGATTTTGGGTGAGTTTTCGGGCGCCGGCTCGGCGATGGGCGAGGGTGAACAATGGCGGCCGGCCTGGACTGCGGAGACGATCTGTCGGGCGGTCCACCAGGCGATGGGCAATGCGCGCCCGGATTTTGTGGTGGCCTCCGGCATGGGGACGGTGGCCGAAGATTCCGCTGAAGCAGCGGCGCTGGCGGCGCTGGTGGGCAGCCGCACTCCGGTGACAGCACTGAAGAGCCAGACCGGTTACATGGGCGCGGGCACAGCCGCCGCCGAGTTAGGACTGGGTCTTTTATGCGCCCGGCAAGGTTTTGTGCCGGCCATCGCGCGTCACACCCGGGCGGGCCCGGATGGGGTGCTCGATCTGGTCGCCGGGCCTCCGCGCAAACTGGCTGGCAGCCAACCGTTAGGTCTATTCATTTCCTGCTCGTGGGGAGGGGCTGTAGCCGCGTTGGCCGCCCGCGCCACGAGCCCTTGCTTTCCAGCCTGATTCCACATAAACTCGTAGACCGCGCGGATTTATCCGCAGACGATCAGGAAGGACGCAATATGCACGTACGACGAGGTTTTTTTCTGTCTGCCGCTCTCATGCTGGGACTGATGCCGCTTACGGCGGCGACTATCACTTACCAGATCTCGGGCACCTTGGGGCCGATCCTCGCGGGTTCGGATCCGCTGGGTGCGGATGGCGAGAGCGGTAATATCACCGCGGCTGTGAGCAACACACTGACGCCCACCAGTAAAACGAAAACGACAGCAACGTATTCACTGCCAGCCGGCGCTGTGACGGTTACGGTCAACGGCACGGCCTATAAGAGCGGGAAGTCCACGCTGAAGTATAGCTTCCCACCGGCCGGTCCCGATACGATGGTGTTTACCGCGACGGTAACGATTGATGGGATCAAAGCAACCATAGTAGGCACGGTGTCCCTGGCCAAAGGCAGCTTTACCGCGGCGGTAACGAAACACCCGCGGAAGTTCACTCCCACTCCCCAAACCCTCACAGCCGCCACGACAGCCAGCGGCGCGGGGAGCAAGGTGAAGTACACGGTCTTCGGCAGCAGCACGACTTTGGGCCTGACCGGCACTGCTTCCAACTGATCGGGCCAGTTTCTATAATCGTTGGATATGTGGTTCCCTCCGGCACTGCCGCGGGCGGTATGCGCGCTGGCCATAGTGCTGACGGCCGCCCGGATGCCGGCCGATGAGCCGGAATTCTGCATCGCGGGAACGGTGGTAAACGCATCCACCGGCGAACCTGTGCGCCGCGCGGCGGTGACCATCCCTCAATCGGCTGCGCTGACCGATGCCGCCGGCAACTTCCGCTTCTGCAACCTGCCTGCCGGACCCTATTTCGCCAATGCGGAGAAGCCGGGCTTCGCGGCAGCCGGGTCGCGGGTGCTGGTGGGCCCATCACGCGAAGACCTGGTGCTGCGGCTGACTCCCTTGGGTGCTATCACCGGCCGCGTAGCCGATGCCGCCGGCGAGCCTCTGGAAAATGTACGCATCGAAGTGCTCGCGATCCAGGTGACGCACGGCCGCAGACAAGTTCGTTTGGAGTCCGCCGCCGCTAGCGATGATCGCGGCTATTATCGTCTGCCGAACCTCGAAGCCGGCAGATATTATTTGAGAGCGGCGGGCTGGGACAAACCTCAGCGCGATCCGGACGCGCACGAGGGGTTCGCAGCGGTTTATTACGGCGGCGCCACGGAACTGGCTTCGGCAGTTCCCGTGGAGGTCGAGGCCGGGCGCGATTTGCCGGCGGATTTTACTCTCAGCCTCCGCGCGGCGTATCAAGTGCGCGGCGTCATCATCGGTTTTTCGCCACGGCAGCCCGCGCACGTCGAACTCCTGGGCCCGGACGGAGAGCCTGGCGGGACGGCGGTTACGCTCGATGGGGCCAGCGGAGTATTCGAGATCCACGGTGTGCTGCCGGGCAGCTACACGGTGCGCGTAACCCAGGGGGAAGGACTCGAGCGCCGCCGCCGCGAACTGGCTCTGCAGGTTCGGGGCGATATGCACACCGTAACCGTGCCGCTCGACACCAGCGTGGCGCTGCGGGGTAACGTGCGCATGGCCGCATCCGCCAACGCTAGTGCGCCGCGATCGCCAGGCTGTGCAATCCGGTTTTCGCCCGCGGGGCCGTGGATAAGCGGCGAAGGCGACCTGGAAGCCGAGACGGATGCCGCCGGTGAATTCGCGATCGAAGGGTTGCTTCCCGGCCGTTACCGGCTGGCGATGGAGTGTGCGGGCGGCTATGTTTCCGCGGTCCGCATGGGGGATACGGACTTGCTTGAAAGCGGCGAACTGCGGATTACACCCGGCGCCGTCCCGCCGCCGATCGAGGCGGTGCTGGGTGCGGATGGCGCAACGGTAGCAGTGACCGCCTCGCAAGAAGGCGAAAGCGGGCCGGCTTCGCTCGTTCTAGTGCCGGTAGACCGCGGTGAATATCGCACCCGGTTCGCGCACTTCACGGGGCACTTCAACTTCGCGCAGGTGGCCCCCGGTGACTACCAGGTGTATGCGTGGACCGGCTCTGCGGAAGCGTTCGAGTACGCCAATCCGGATGCGCGCCAAACCTGGGCCGGCCACGCGGTTAGCGTGCATGTGGGTGCGCGCGAGCACCAGGCTGTGCGCGTGAAAATCACGGCTGCCGAGGCGCCATGACCGGCCGAGCCATAATGTTGATCTGCCTGCTGGCCGTGCGATCGTGGCCGGCAGCGGCGCAGCAAGCCGGCAGCTATCGCGTGGCGGGTACGGTCGTAAACGCAGCCAGCAACCAGCCCATCGTGGGAGCGCGCGTGACGCTCACGCGGTTCGCGGGCGATGGCCCGCCGGTGTCCATGCTCAGTGGAGACGGCGGGCAGTTTGCCTTTACCGGTCTGCCCCCCGGCCGGTACGAGCTGTCCGGACAGCGGCGCGGCTTCCTGCCCCGGAGCTATGGCCAGCACGCGGGGTTCGTCAGCGCCATCGTCACCGGACCCGGTCAGGACGACGAGCATATAGCGCTGCGGCTGCCGCCGCCCGGCGTGATTGCGGGGAAGGTAGTCGATGACGCGGGCGAGCCTGTCGCGCAGGCGCTGGTCGAACTGCTTGGTTCCCGAATCGTCGCAGGCCGGCGGCTTTTGATCGAGGAATCCAGCGCGCGTACGGACGACCTCGGGGAGTACCGGTTCTCCGCGCTTCCCTCGGGCAGCTATTACCTGGTGGTTTCCGGCGTTCCCTGGTACAGCAAGTTCGCGGAAACGCCCGCAGATGCCGCGCCCCGCCAGATGACCCACACCGGCTACGGCGTCCGATACTATCCGAATGTCGGCGAGCCGGCCGCCGCGGAGCCTCTGGCGCTCCAAGCCGGCCAGGAGGCCAGCGCCAGTTTCACGCTGCTGCCGGTTCCGGCTGTCTCCGTGCATGTGCATTGCGACCAGGACGACAGCTTGGTGAAGCGGTACACGTTGACCGGCGCGGGCCTGCCGGGCGAGGGAATCCACATTCGCCAGGGAAGCGAAACCGGCGACCTTTACAATTTGTGGAACCTGGTGCCGGGGCATTACACTGTGCGGGCGGAGGCGCCGGATGGGATGCGCATCTGGTACGGCGCGAGCGAATTCGACGCGGCCGATGAAGACGCGGATGTCGACGTGAGCTTGTACGCTGCGCCGACGCTGCGCGGAACCGTTTCACTGGAGGGTGCGGGAGGCCTGCCTACGGGGTTGCCGGTTGGGTTAAAAGTTGTGCTGCGCGGCGAGAACGGCCGCACTCAGCCGCTGGCAGCCGGGGCCGATGGAAAATTCTCGATTCCGGCGATTCCTCCCGGGCGTTACCGGGTGGGCATCGGCGGGTCGGATGATATTTACCTGCGGAGTTGGGCGTCTGAAGGCGGCCGGCGCGACGGCGACTGGCTGGCGATCCCGGCCGGGGCGAATGTGCGGCTTACGGTGCTGGCGGCCAGAGGCACCTGCCGCATAGCCGGAATGGTCTATCGTGGGGGACAGCCGTTTCCTGGCGCGCTGGTGGTGCTCGCTCCGGCGACGGGTGCCGGAAGGGCGGACGACAATCGCGCGGTCGAGAGCAATAGCGATGGCAGCTACGAATTTCGCGGATTGCCGGCTGGGGAATATGCGCTGTTCGCGGTGGAAGACGGCGCCGAGCTGGAGTACGCCAACCCCGCCGCCATCCGTCCATATCTGACCCGCGCGAAGAAGGTGCAAGCCGCGCCTACCGGCTCGGACCACGTACGCTTGTCAACCGCTCCCTGACGGCCGCGGCCCGGCAACTTCTACAACAAATCGTCGCGTTTCCCGGCAACTTCTACAACAAATCGTCGCGTTTCTTTTTTTCGAGAATCTTCACCACTTCGCCGACCTGCTGCGCGCGATCTCGATGGGCCACCAGCAGCGCGTCCGGCGTGTCGATGACAATCAGGTTCGAAACACCCACCAGTGCTACCATCTTTCCGCCCGTATCCACATAATTGCCGTTCGCCGCCTGGAAGATGGCATCCGGCGGCAGCACGTTGCCGCTGCTGTCGTGCGGCAATAGCTCGTACACCGCGTTCCAGCTACCCACGTCATTCCAGCCGATCTCCGGACACGCGATGCCGACCACGCCGCTCGCCTTTTCCATTACCGCGTAATCGATCGAAATGTTCTCGCTCAACGGGAACGCCTCTTTGAGCGCCGTCAGAAATCGCGCGTCGTCAAAAGCCGGCAGCGCCGCCAGGATGCTGGCTGTGCGCGGCAGGTTACGGCGCAATTCGCCGAGCAAGACACCCGCCCGCCAGAAGAACATCCCGGCATTCCAGAAGAACCGCCCGGATTTTAAGTACCGGCGCGCCGTGCGCGCGTCCGGCTTTTCCTGAAACCGGCGGATGGCGACCGCCTGTGGCCCCGGTTGCGTGCCGCGGGGGAATTCAATATAGCCGTACCCGGTCTCGGCCCAGCGCGGCAGGATGCCCAGCACTACCATCTGCCCGCGTTCCGCGTAGCGAAACGCGCTGCGCACCAGCTGCCGGTAGCGGCCTTCCTTAGTGATGATGTGGTCGGCGGAAAAGACGCCCATGACCGCATCCGCGTCGATCGATTCCAGAATGTGCGCGGCCAGCCCGATGGCCGGCGCCGTATTGCGCTGCGCGGGCTCGGCCAGAATCTGCGGTGCAGGGATATCCGGCAGTTGCCGAACGATTTCATCGCGCAGGTATTCGTTGGTCAGCACGAACATGCGCGCGGGGGGAATCAAGGGCCGCAGCCGATCCACGGTATTTTGGATCAGCGAGCGCGATCCAACCACGTTCAGGACTTGCTTTGCGGAACGGCGGCGGCTGCGCGGCCAGAAGCGGGTGCCGCGCCCGCCCGCCAGAATTAAGGCATAGTGGTGCGGATTTGGCATGGTGGACCGCTCCCTCACGGTCGCGGCTCGGTACGTGGCGGCTCGGTGCGTTGCGGCTCGGTACTGAAATCCTCAGCCAAGGCTCAATTGACCGGGTAACCGCGTACCAGCCTGAAAGTCCGACTCCAGCGCGTCTTGGTGAAGAAATGCTCCATGAGGTCCACCAGGTGGTCGACGCCAATCGTCGGGTCGGAGAGCGCTTCGGTGGGTGCGTCGTAAGACCAATAGATGATCAGCGGCTTGCCCATGATATTCTCCCGCGGAACGAATCCCCAATACCGGCTGTCGAGCGACGAATCGCGGTTGTCGCCCATGGCAAAAAAACTGTCCGGCGGAACCACCACCTCACCGTTCACCACGTGATGGTCGAGCATGTCCTGCGCCGGTTCGTATACGTGCACATCGGGCTCGCTCGGAAAATTGTCCCGGTACGCCTCGATGTATTCAGTCTTATGGTACACGTACGGCTCGTTCAGTTTTTTGCCGTTCAGATATACCTGCTTGTTCACGAGCTTGATGTGATCGCCGGGCACGCCCATGCAGCGTTTCACGAAGGTCTGGCGAATATCGATGGGATAGCGGAACACGATGATATCGCCGCGCTTCACGTGCTCGTACGGCAGGATGTACTTCGAAACCGGGCCCGGCGGAGCGTAGGCCATCTTGTCGACCAGGAGGTGGTCGCCGATCAACAGCGTGTCCTCCATCGAGCCCGTGGGGATGACGAATGCCTGTACCAGCGTGGTGGTGCCGAACAGGAGCAAGATGATGGTCACGGTCCATTCGGCAATGAACCCCCGCGGCTGGTCGGCCTTAGTCACCGGCGGCGGAGGGGGAGGCGTCTTCACCTCGGCCACGGATGTCGCTTTCTTTTGTTCCACAGATACCCATTGTAGCGAAAGCCTGATATTCTGTGGGACGGAGTTACGTCACTTTGAGCACGACCGCCACCGATCCCGTCCGTGTCGCGGCCGCCAACCGGCAGCCCATCGGGCTGGTATTCTGCTGCACCATCCTGGGCGCGGCCGCGCAGGTGCTCATGAAAACCGGCGCCAATCACCTGGTGCATCCCGGTCTGGTGGGGATGGCCACCAATCTCCCGCTGATGGGCGGCTACTGCTTGTACGGCATCTCCACGCTGCTACTGGTGCTGGCCCTCAAAGATGGTGAATTATCGCTGCTCTACCCGGTGATTGCGCTCACCTATGTATGGGTGACCGTGCTCTCGTTTCTGATCTTTCACGACGACATCAACCCGTGGAAGCTCGCGGGTATCGTTCTCATCGTCGCCGGCGTGGCCGTGCTCGGCAAGGGCGGCAAGCGATGAGGACTCCCGTTAGTAATATGCTGTTGGTGCTGTTCGCATCGTTTATCGGGTCTTTCGGTGCGGTATTTCTGAAATCGGGCGCGCACCAGGTGCATCAGGGATGGCAGTATCTGTTTATCGCGCGCACGCCGCCGTTTTTCAACTGGCGCCTGGCATCCGGCGTCGCCATGTTCATGATTTCGTCCTACTTTTTCGTGCTCGGCATCCGCCCTCCCGGAGAGCTTTCGGTTCTGTATCCCATGGTGTCGTTGGGCTACATCTGGACCCTGCTTTGGTCGCGCATCTTTTTCAAGGAGCCCCTAACGCGGCTGAAGTTCGTGGGGCTCTTCCTGATTGTGATCGGTGTCTTTTTCGTCGGACTAGGCAGTAAGTAAGCCGGCCATGAAGTGGCGTTCGAGTACGCTGATTCTGCTCGCTGTTGTCCTTCGTCAGATCGCCGCGGCATCCGGCCCGGTAATCAAAATCAATCCCATCGATGCGCTTGCGTATGTGTGGATTCCGCCCGGAAGCTATGCCATGGGTTGTTCGGCGGGAGACGCGGCCTGCTTCAAGTGGGAACCCGCCAGGGGCACGGTTGTGATACTGGAGGGTTTCTGGATCGGCCAAACGGAAGTGACCCAGGAAGCGTTTGCGCGGGTGATGGGCAGGAACCCCAGCCGCTATCGCGGGCCGCGGCTGCCTGTCGATCAGATCAGTTGGTACGATGCGCGCGATTACTGCGGCGCGGTGGGAATGCGGTTGCCCACCGAGGCGGAATGGGAGTATGCCGCGCGCGGCGGCACTGCCACCGCACGCTACGGTCCGGCTGACGACATCGCGTGGCACGACGGCAACAGTGGTGACAGCACGCACGAGGTTGGTTCGAAGCTGCCAAATTCGTACGGATTGTACGACACCTTGGGTAATGTTTGGGAGTGGGTGGAGGACGTGTATCAGCCGGAGCCGAACAAGAGAGTCTTACGCGGCGATTCGTTCTACAATCTTCCCGAGCACGTGCGTGTGTCGGATCGCCTGTGGGCCACGCCAGACACGGCGCACCGCGACATGGGAGTGCGCTGCGCCGGAAACCATTTGTAGTCAGCGCCTGGGTTCGGAGGATTTTCGCCTCCGTCTAGCGCAACGAGTGCCCTATCCTGCTGTCCAATTACCCCGTGGGCATACGGGATGCGGTCGAGGACCCGGACGGCAATATGCTGTGAATTCGGCTCCGACCCGATCGCCGGCCAGGCGTACGGCGCGCTAACCATAGCCGGCAAAATTCTCGGCGCACCTCCTGAAAAGTCTTGGCTTTCGACCGGCGGGGGCCTTCGTCGCCGTCGTTCAAAGCAGTTCCAAGAACTCCGCTCTCGTCAGCCCAGCCTGATCCAAGATGGAAAGCAGGGTCCCAATAGGAACGTCTTTCCTGTGAGGGACGATCGCGAGCCGGACACGGCCCGCCGCATCGCGACCGACCAGCGCTGTGTGGCTGCCCTTTCCCCTTTTGGGCGCATCCTGAAATCCCTTTCGACGCAAAGCCTGAATAATGGCGGATGAAGAAAGAGACGGCAACTTCGACATCGGGGCGTTAGGCAAGAGCGATATCGAACTGGGTGGTGAATCGCACTTCCGTCCCCGCCGATGACAAATCTTCCAGCAGCCCTAACTCCCGCGCATTCTCCAGATACAACTCCACGGCCTCGCGCAGGTTTGCGATGGCTTCTTCAACAGAATCGCCACAGGACGCTACGCCGAGTTCGGGGCATTTGGAGACGACCGCCTCGCCTTCGTGCCAGCAAACCCCAGTCAATCGAAAGACCTGCATAAGCGCGTTCTTCTATCCCGATTCTACACCGTTTTCCGCAGCCGCCCCGCCAATTCCGCCGCCCGTGCAAACTCATCCCGCACGCCGCGCGTACGCAGGTTGTCCCGCAGCTGTTCCAACTCGTTGATGTATGCCGTGAGCGCCTGCTCAATGGATTCCGTATTTGTCGCCAGAATGTCGCGCCACAACTCATAGGCGCTCATGGCCAGGCGCGTGCTGTCGATCAAGCCTGGACCGGCCACCTGCAAATCCTCCGGCGCGGTGAGGTTCTCCGCAACGGTAGCCGCCAGCGCGGTGGAAGCCAACTGCGGCAGGTGAGAAGTAAACGAGACCAGCCGGTCGTGCTCGGCCGCGCCCAGCGTGACGGTCTTCGCGCCGATGCGGCTCAGCCAATTGACGAACACGCGCGCCGCGGGCGTCCGCAGTTCATCCGGCGAGGCGGGCGTCAGCACATAGGTGCGGCCGCGGAACAGATCCGCTTCCGCTGCCGCCGCGCCGCGCTTCTCCTTTCCGGCCAGCGGATGCCCTCCCAAGAACTGGCAACGCCGCACCAGCCGGCGCGCGTCGGTGACGATGGCGTGCTTGGTGCTGCCCGCGTCGGTGACGAGGGCCTCGGGACGCACCAGCGGGTCCAGGTGATGCAGCGTGTCCAGAATTCGCCCGATGGGTTGCGCAAGATACATCAGGTCGGCAGCGCGAGCCGCCTGTTCGAGCGTGGCCCCGCGATCAATGGCGCCCGCTTGGATGCCTGCGCGCACGGACGCTTCCGAGCTGACGCCCAGGATGGTGCCGTGGAAGCCGGCCTTCTTCAACGCCAGGCCGAAGGATCCGCCGATCAGCCCCACGCCGACGATGGCGACGGTTTCCATGCGCGCGGCCTCAGATGGTCCGGCCTACTGCCGGCGCGATCAGGCGCAACTGAGCCATGAGTTCCTCGAACTGCTCCGGCCGCAGGGATTGTGCGCCATCACTCAAGGCGCGGTCGGGATCGGGATGCACCTCGATCAGCAGCCCGTCGGCGCCGGCAGCTACGGCGGCGCGGGCCATGGGCGCTACCTTGTCGCGCCGGCCGGTGCCATGCGAAGGGTCGGCCACAATCGGCAGATGCGAAAGCTTTTTCACCACCGGAATGGCGGAGATATCCATGGTGTTGCGCGTGTACGTTTCAAACGTGCGGATGCCGCGCTCGCAGAGAATCACGTTATAGTTGCCGCCCGCCATGATGTATTCCGCGGAAAGCAGCAGCTCCTCGATGGTGGCCGAGATGCCGCGCTTCAGCAGAATCGGTTGCCGCAGCTTGCCGAGCTCGCGCAGCAGATTGAAATTCTGCATATTGCGCGCGCCCACCTGCAAGATATCGGAATACTCGGCCACCAGCGGAATCTGCGTCTGATCCATCACCTCGCTGACTACCAGGAGACCGTGGCGATCGGCCGCCGCGCGCATCATCTGCAGGCCCTCGGCGCCCAGGCCCTGGAAACTGTACGGCGACGAGCGCGGCTTGAAAGCGCCGCCGCGAATCACGCGCGCGCCGGCGTGGGCCACGTGTTCGGCCGCGCACTCGATCTGTTCGCGGCTTTCCACGCTGCACGGGCCGGCCATCACGACGACTTGTTCCCCGCCGATCTCGACGCCCCCAACCTTCACCACCGTTCCGCCCGGATTGAAATTGCGGCTGGCCAGCTTGTAGGGCGACGCAATGCGGTGCGCCTCCTTCACGCCATCCATCGCCTCGAAGATCTCGAGATCTACATCCGCCTTGGGACCCACGCCGCCGAGCACCGTGTGGATCACGCCCGTGGAACGATGCACGTCATAACCTTCGCCCACCATGCGATCGATGACCGCTTGAATCTGGCGCTCGGTGGCCCCCTGCTGCATCACGACTAACATTTATGAATCTCCGTCGGTACTGATTTCCATGCGAATTCTTTGGATGGTGCGCATCTCGTCGATGATGCGTTCGAAGATGCGCTTCAACGCATCACCCGACAGCGGGCCGCCGTTGTGCGCGGTGACATTTTCAAAAACCTGCTCCTCGCGGCGCGGTTCGTAAATGGGCATCTGGGCGGCGCGCTTTACGCGGCCGATCTCCTCAACCACCCGCGTGCGTTCGTTGAGCAAGTCGAGCAGGCGCCGATCCAATGCATCGATGGACACGCGATATTCTTCGAGAGCGCGCAGCGCATCCTCGCGCGTCACCGGGCCTCCGCCGCGCGCAGGTCGAAGCCCTGCTTCAACTCGCGCGCAAACGCTTCCAATTGGATTTCGAGCGAGGCGTTGCGGCCATTTTGCTCGATCAGGTTCACGATGGCGCTGCCCACCACTACGGCTTCCACCTGGCGGCCCAATTCCGCGACGTGCTCCGGGCGCGAGACGCCGAAACCTACGGCCAGCGGCAGGTCGGTCACGGCACGTACGGCGGCCACCAGCGGCGCGACGGCATCGGAGAGCGATTCCCGCGCGCCGGTGACTCCCGTGCGCGAGACCAGGTACACGAAGCCCGTGGAATATTGCGCCACCAGCCGCAGCCGCCGCTCCGTGCTGGTGGGCGCGGCCAGGAATACCGTGTCGAGGTTCGCCCGTCGCATGGCATCCACGTAATCACCGGCCTCTTCCACGCTGGCGTCGGTCAACAGGCAACCGTCGATACCGCAGGCCGCCGCGTCGCGCGCCAGTGCGTCGACGCCATAGCGCACCACCGGGTTCAGGTAGGTGAACAGCAGCAGCGGAATCTCGGACCGGCGCCGGATTTGGGAGGCAATCTCCAGCACTTTGCGCAGCGTCGTGCCGGCCGCCAGCGCCCGTTGGCCGGCGCGTTGGATGACGGGACCATCCGCGATGGGGTCCGAAAAGGGCACGCCCAGTTCGATCAGATCCGCACCGCCGCGCTCGAGCGCCAGCGCCAGGGAGGGCGTGCGATCGGGCGATGGGTCTCCGGCGGTCAGGAACGCTATCAGCCCCTTACGCCCGTTGCGCTTTAAGTTGTCAAACAGGAGGGAAATGCGAGTCATACTTGGTGGGGCGGACCTCCAGGTCTGCGCGGGTCCTCCAGGACCCGCTCTAGCCGGCGTGGACGCCGGCCGCAGGACTGGAGTCCTGCCCCACTGGGCTTAGTCCGCATCCAATTCCTTCAGGTTCTCCCTATAAATATCGATGTCTTTGTCCCCCCGGCCCGACATATTGATGATGTAGATCTCATGCCGGGCGGCCGGCGCACGGCGTACGACCTCCGCCACCGCGTGCGCGGATTCGAGTGCCGGAATCAGGCCCTCGACGTGGCACAGCAAACGGGCGGCGTCCAATGCTTCGGCATCGCTGGCGGCCACATACTCCGCGCGGTGCCGATCGTGCAGCCAGGCATGCTCAGGACCGACCAGTGCGTAATCCAGTCCCGCCGAAACCGAGTGCGTCAGCGAGATCTGGCCATCCTCATCCTGCAGCAGGTAGCTGCACGCGCCGTGCAGCACTCCGGGCGCGCCGCCGCGGAAGCGTGCGGCATGCTCACCCAGTTTCGGTCCCCGCCCGCCAGCCTCCACGCCGATCAGCCGCACCGATTCATCGGGCACAAACGCATGAAAAATCCCGATCGCATTGCTGCCACCGCCCACACAGGCGAAGACCGCGTCCGGCAGGCGTTTCTCGCTCTCCAGAATCTGGCGGCGGGCTTCCTCGCCGATCACCTTTTGAAAATCGCGCACCATCAGCGGATACGGATGCGCGCCCAGCGCCGAACCCAATAGATAATAGGTCCCACCGACGTTGGTCACCCAATCGCGCATCGCTTCGCTGATGGCGTCCTTGAGCGTACGGCTGCCGGTAGTCACCGGAACCACCTGCGCGCCCAGCAACCGCATGCGGAAGACGTTGAGCCGCTGCCGCCGCATGTCTTCCTCGCCCATGTAAACCAGGCATTCGAGGCCCAGCCGCGCGCAAACCGTGGCGGTAGCCACACCGTGCTGCCCCGCGCCGGTTTCCGCGATGATGCGCCGCTTGCCCATGCGCCGCGCCAACAGGCCCTGGCCCAGCGTGTTGTTGATCTTGTGCGCGCCCGTGTGCAGCAGGTCTTCGCGCTTGATGTAAATGCGCGCGCCGCCCAGATGTTCGGTCAGCCGCCGCGCCAGATATAGCGGCGTGGGGCGGCCGGCATAATTCCGCAGCAAATCGTCCAGTTCCGCCTGGAAAGCCGGATCGGCGCGCGCTTCCAGGTAAGCTTTCTCCAGTTCTTCGAGCGGCGCCATCAGGACTTCCGGCACGAAGCGCCCGCCATACGGCCCGAAGTGGCCGCCGCTATCCGGCTGGGGCGCGGTCATCGCGATGCCGCCAGTGCAGCTTTCAAAAACGCCGCCATCTTGAAATGATCCTTCCGTCCGGGCGAGGCTTCGATTTGCGAACACGCATCCACGCCCCACGGATGCACCTGCGCGATCGCTTCGCCCACATTGCCGGCATGCAAGCCTCCCGCCAGGATCAGCTTGTCTAATCCGCGCGGCACGCGCGTCCAATCGAAAACTTCTCCCGACGCGGGACCATCCAGCAACAAAGCTTCGGCCGGCAGATTATCCGGCAGGGTGAACGCCTGCCCCACCCGAATCGCCTTCCACACGCGGATGCCTTGCGGATACTGCTCCGGCTGTTCGCTGCCGTGCAACTGGGCCACATCCAGACCCACCTCCGCGGCGGTACGCAGCACAGCCTCCGCGGATTCGTCCACAAACACACCCACTTTCCAAATGTCCGCCGGCAGCGCGGCGGCAATATCCGCCGCATCGTTCGGCGGAATATATCGCGGGCTTGGCGCATAGAAGTTAAAGCCCACCGCCTGCGCTCCTCCCGCGACGGCCGCCAATGCATCGGCAAGATGCGTAATGCCGCAGATCTTCACCATCATGCGGCCATCCATGGCGCAAGTAAAGCCCGCACGGCGCCCGCCGGGTCATCCGATTTCATCAAGTGCTCGCCTACCAGGAAACCCTGATAGCCTGCCGCGTGCAGCCGCGCGATATCCTGCGCGCTACTGATGCCGCTTTCGCTAACTTTCACCACATCGGCCGGGATGCGCCGCGCCAACCGCAGCGACGTTTCGAGAGTCACCTCAAACGTGGCCAGATTCCGGTTGTTAACCCCGATGATGGGCGCGCCCGCGGCATCGGCATCCAGGGCTTTTGCCAAATCTTTTTCGTCGTGCACCTCGACTATAGCAGCGAGTCCGTAGCTGGCTGCGATTCCGGCAAGGCTGCGGATCTGGTTTGCTTCCAGGATCGCGGCGATCAACAGGATGGCATCCGCGCCGCCGGCCGCCGCTTCGGTTACGTCATATTCGTCGAGCGTGAAATCTTTGCGCAGCACCGGCAATCCGCAGGCCACGCGCGCGGCTGCCAGATCGGCCAGGCTTCCCTGGAAGAATTTCTGATCGGTGAGTACGGAGAGCGCCGCTGCCCCGCCTGCTTCATATGCCAGTGCCAGCCGTACTGGATCGAAGTCCGAAGCCAGCAGTCCTTTACTGGGCGAGGCCTTCTTGATCTCGGCAATGATGGCAGGCTGATGCGCGGTCAGCGCTTGCCGAAAATTCCGACGCCCGGCGCGCGTCTGTTCCGCCTGCCGCTCCCACTGTCGACACACACTTGCCTCGGGCGCGGGGCGCTCGCGCTTGTGGGCAACAATGCGGGCCAGTACGTCTGGAACTGTGTCGGTCAATTATTAGATTATGGTATCAGACCCAGGTGACGGGCCGGTGAGAAAGTGTTGAGAAACGCATGGCCGTGTTGCGAGCTGCGTGTTTCCGAGGCAGCTACGGAGTGGGGAGGAACCATTGCTTGCTTGAAGGAGCGCAACTCGCAACAACGTCCACATTGGTTAGTGATGCGAGAGGGCAAAAGCGTTTCATTCTTCGGAGATTTTTTTTTGGCCCACGCCTGCGGCGGGTTTCCAGGCCAGCGATTTGCGGGACGTGGACGTCCCGCGCAGGCGTAGACGCCCGCCCCACGCTGATGTGCGAGACTCAAGTACATGCGAAGCACTAGTCTAGTGATGGCCGGCTTCGTCCTGGCGGCGGCCTTGGTGGCCGAAACAGGCCCAGTGACGGCACTATCTCCAGATGGCCTCATCCGGGTGGAGTTCTCCACGGCATCAGGCCAATTGGTGTATACAGTCGCCTTTCGCGGCAAGCCGCTGATCGACCGGTCGGCGCTGGGTCTCGATATTCAAAACCAGCCCGTGCTGGGCGCAAACGTTGAAATCGTCGCAACCAGGTCCAACAAGATCGACGAAACTTATACAGTCCCGGCCGGCAAGGCGAAGACGGTGCATGACGTTTGTAATACACTCGCCGTCGATCTAGCCGAAACCGGAGAACCGCATCGCCGCTTCACGATTGAGGCACGCGTATACGACGACGGCGCGGCATTTCGTTACGTGGTGCCCTCTCAGCCAAACCTTCCCGAATTGCGGATCGTGAACGAAAAGACCCAGTTCGTTCTAGCAAAAGACGCAACAACGTATCCGCTGATCCTGCGGAACTATCGCACCTCCTGGGAGGAAAATTACCGCACCGTGGCGTTGAGCGGCATTCATCCGGAGTCACTCATTGCCCTGCCCCTGCTAACGCAACTACCGGGCGAGGCTTTTCTCGCTATCACAGAGGCGGACATCGACAACTACTCTGGCATGTACCTGCTGCACGACGAGAAGAATGCCAGGGAGCTGCACGCGCGTCTGGCGCCGCACATCGACGATCCTAATCTTTCGGTGGCAGTGAAAACTCCGGCACCGTCGCCCTGGCGCGTGTTGATGATTGCCACGGACCCCGGGCGATTGATTGAATCGCACATTGTAGATAATCTGAACGCCCCGTCCGTAATCGCCGACACTTCGTGGATCAAGCCGGGAAAGGCAGCGTGGGACTGGTGGTCGGGACCTTATGACGACAACGTAAACTTCCAGCCGGGCAAGAACACGGCCACCGGCAAACACTTTGTCGATTTCGCGTCCAAGTTGGGGTTCGAATATTTCATGCTGGATGCCGGTTGGGCGCAGCGGCGTGGCGACGGACCCAATTGGTCGGGCGCCGACATCACCCGGGTCGTGCCCGCGATCGACATGCCGGAGTTGCTGGCGTACGCCAAATCGAAGAACGTGAAGGTGTGGCTGTGGTCGCACTGGACCGACGTTGACCGGCAGATGGACGAAGCGTTTCCGTTGTACGAAAAATGGGGAGTGGCCGGCGTCAAGATCGATTTCATGGATCGCGACGATCAGTGGATGGTCGAATTCTACCATCGGGTGGCGAAGCTGGCAGCGGCGCATCATCTGCTGGTGGATTTTCACGGCGCGTACAAGCCCGACGGGCTGAGCCGCACTTACCCGAATGTGCTCACGCGCGAAGGCGTGTTGGGATTGGAGTACAACAAGTGGAGCGCGCGGGTGACGCCCGACCACAACGTGATGCTGGCCTTCACGCGCATGCTGGCCGGTCCGATGGACTACACCCCGGGCGGATTCCACAACGCCACGGCGGCGGAGTTCATCCCGCGCAATACGCAGCCCATGGTGATGGGTACGCGCGCGCATCAGACGGCCCTATTCGTGGTATTTGAAAGCCCGTTCGAAATGGTTTCGGACTATCCGGAGGCCTACGAGGGACAGAAGGAGACGGCGTTTTTGAGCGCCGTGCCATCGTCGTGGGACGAGACGCGCGTGCTGAACGCGAAAGTGGGGGACTACATTACGATCGGCCGCCGCCACGGCAAGGAATGGTACGTGGGAAGCATCTCCGGATCTCACGGCGCCGATCTCGACATCCCATTAGAGTTTCTGCCGCCTGGCGACTTCATCGCGGAGATTTATTCAGACGCGCCGGATGCCGACTACTATCCCACGCATACGGTCTTCGAGCAAAAGAAGGTTGACCGCACCATGACGCTCAAGGCCAGGATGGTGTCAGGCGGCGGGCAGGCCATACGTATCCGCCCCGCCGAGTGATTTTGTGGGGCAGACCTCCAGGTCGGGGTGCCCTCTCGGCCGGGTCCTCCAGGAACCGCCATCCCCAAACGCGAGCAGGCCGGCGTGGATGCCAGCCGCTAGGACTGGAGTCCTGCCCACGATTAACCGCGTGATCTACGCCGCCAAACCGGGCACGCCGCCCATCGACGGCGCATTCTTCACCGCCCGTACTACCGCCTGCGCCACGGCTTCGGCCGCCGCCACGCCCAGCGTATTTACGTCCGCACGGGCGTCGCCGATCGAAAGAGCAAACGTGGTGTCCCCATCGAACATGGTCCAAACCGGATAGATCGTGCGCGCTACTCCCAGGCCGCCGAACTCCGCCAACTTGGCGGCCTCCACCTTCGTAAGGCGCGCATTGGTCGCGACCACCGCCAGAGTCGAGTTGCGCCCCTCGGACGCCGCCCGTGCGCCGCCCGCCTTCAAGACGGATTCGGTGTCCGCCAGATCCATGCTGTCCGCCGCACGGCGCGCGCCTGCGATGAGCGTGCCCATAGCCGGATCGCGCACGTCGCCAAAAGCGTTCACCACCACCAACGCGGCCACCAGCACGCCGCCGGGCAATTCCATCAGTCCCGAGCCGATTCCCGATTTCATGGCCTGCCGCATTCCGAAGAGCTTGCCCACCGTGGCGCCCGTGCCTGCGCCCACGGCGCCTTCCTTCACCGCGTCGGCAGTGGCCGACGCCGCCGCGCTCTCACCCATCTCGCGCGTGGGGTGGATGCCGGCCTTGCCGATGCCCAGATCGAAAACGACAGCGCCCGGCACGATCGGCACCACCGCCCCGCCCACCCGGAATCCGGCGCCGCGCTGCTCCAGGTAATGGCGCACACCCGAAACCGTTTCGAGTCCGAAAGCGCTGCCGCCCGATAGCACGATGCCGTGTACGTGGCTGGTGACGTGGCCAGGCTGCAGCGTGTCAATCGACGAAGTTTCGCTAGCCGAGCCGCGAATATCCACACCGCCCACCGCACCCGTCTCGCAAAGAATGGCCGTACAACCGGTGAGCGCGTCGAAATTCGAAGCGTGCCCCACGCGAATGCCGGGAATGGAAGTGAGACCCTTCATAAACAATGGGTGCTGGGTGCTAGGTGCAGGGTGCTGGACAAGAGTTCTCCCGTTTGGGAGGCGTTTTGCCAGAACCCAGCACCCAGAACCCAGCACCGGGTTGCCGGGGACCCGGCAACCCCATATGGTAGCATCGAATTTCGGGGACCTGCCGGCTTGCTCGATTTCCTGAAGGAACCGTTCATCGCGATTCAAGAGTTCTATTTGTTGACCGGCCGCGCTCTTCGCAACGTGGCGGCCCGTCCGCATTATGGCGACGATATCATTGCGCAAATGGATTTGATCGGGGTGGGCAGCCTGCCCATCGTGATCCTGACCGGCCTTTTCGCCGGCGCGGTGATGGCGCTGCAGATGTCCCGCGCGCTGCAGCAATACGGACAGGTGGATCAAACCGGCACGCTGGTTTCGATTTCGCTGGTGCGCGAATTGGGTCCCGTGCTGACCGCTCTGATGATGGCGGGCCGCAATTCGTCGGGCATCGCCAGCGAGCTCGGCTCCATGAAGGTGACCGAACAGATCGACGCCATGCGCGCCCTGGGCACCGATCCGATTCAGAAACTGGTGACGCCGCGCATGGTGGCCACCGCTTTTATGCTGCCCTTGCTCACCATCCTGGCAGACTTCATCGGTATGTTCGGCGGCTGGTTCGTAGCGCGGTTTTTCCTCGATCTGCCGAGCCAGCAATATTGGTCCACCGTCTGGCGGGCGCTGGAGTGGAACGACATCACCCAGGGGTTGCTGAAGCCTTTCGTGTTTGCATTCATCATCTCACTGGTGGGATGCTACTATGGCTTGCGCACCTCCGGAGGAACACAGGGGGTGGGCCGCTCCACCACGCAATCGATGGTGGCCGCGTCCGTGCTGATCCTGATCCTCGACTTTTTCCTGGGCAAAATCTTCGTCGGCCAAGGCGGGTCGTAATGGCGGACAAACCCACTCCAGTCCTGCGCTTCGACCATGTCAGCGTCTCGTTCGACGATACGCCGGCGCTGGCCGACGTTTCGTTCGATGCATGCGAGGGCGAATCGCGCGTCATTATGGGCGCTACCGGCAGCGGCAAAACGGTGCTGCTGAAGACCGCCCTGGGCCTGCAACGCCCCGATTCGGGCACCGTGTATGTGTTCGGCCAGGACATCAGCCGCATGCGGGAGCGCGAGCTGTTCGAGATCCGCAGCAAGATCGGCATGCTCTTTCAGGAAAGCGCGCTGTTCGATTCGCTGAATATTGAGGACAATGTCAGCTATCCGCTGCTGAACCAGCCGTCGATTCACTGTCCGGCCGAGAGACGTTTTGCCGCGCGTGGCAGAGGCCTTGAAGTTCGTCGAATTGGAAGGCACGCTGGAGAAGTTCCCCAGCGAGCTTTCCGGCGGCATGCGGCGGCGCGCGGCGATCGCCCGCGCGGTGGTTACCCAGCCTCCCTTGCTGCTCTACGATTCGCCCACGGCCGGCCTCGATCCGATTACGGCGAACACCATCATCGCCCTCATTGTGAAGGAGCGGGATTTGAACCGGACCACCACGCTGATCGTGACGTATCGTTATCAGGACGGTAACCTGGTGGCGAATTTCCGTTACAATCCGGAGAATGGCGGTTTGGAGCGGACGGGTGATCATGCGGGCGGCCAGGCCGGCAGCCCTGCAAACAGCCCGGCTAGCAGACTCGGAAGCAGCGCGTCCCGCACGCTTTTCATGGTTCTGCGCGAAGGACGCCTGATCTTTGAGGGGCCGCAGACCGAGTTGGAGGCATCCCAGGATCCGTATATTTCGAAGTTCGTGAAGCATCGGGGATAGAGCATGTCGGAGCGCAGCAAAATCCGCTGGTCGCAGTTGAAGGTCGGAGTGGTGGCGTTCGCCGCTATGGTGGTCCTGGCCGTGCTGATCTTCCTGTTGACCGGCACGCGCAACATCTTCGAGGGTAATGAGACTCTCCGCACCTACATGGCGGATGCCGCCGGCATGACCGAGAGTACGCCGGTGCGGCTGAACGGTATAACCGTGGGTGCGGTCGGGGGGATCAAGCTGTCGGGTTCGAAGGACGCCAAACGGGCTGTGGAGTTCGAATTGACGATCCAGTCGAAGTACATGCGCGACATTCCCGAAGACTCCACCGCCGCCGTCACCGCCGCCAATCTGCTGGGCAGCAAGTTCATCGATATCACCAAAGGCCAAAGCGCCACGCCGGCAAAACCCGGCGGCGAATTGCGCAGTTTGCAAACGCAGGATATCCCAGAACTGATGGCGCAGAGCGCCAACCTGATCACGACTCTGCAGGATATCTCCAAGCGCACCGACGCCATGCTGGCGGATATCGATGCCGGCAAAGGCAACCTGGGCAAATTACTGCGCGATGACGAGCTTTACAAACGCCTGAACGCCATCGCTGCCGAGGGACAGCAACTCCTAACCGACGTGCGCAGTGGCCAGGGCACGCTCAGCAAACTCATCTACGACAACGGTCTGTATGACGACGTACGTGCGCCGCTCAAGCGCATCGACGCCATGCTGGATGACTTGCAGCAAGGCCACGGCACCGCCGGCAAATTGCTGAAAGATCCGCAAGTGTACGACGAGGCGCAGCAGACCCTGGCCGAAATGCGCCGTCTGACGCAGGAACTGAACGCCGGGAAGGGCACCGCCGGCAAGCTGTTGAAGGACGATGAGCTTTACAAGCAGTTGACCGGCCTGACCGCCAAGCTCGATAACACCATCGACCGCATCAACTCCGGACAAGGCACCATAGGTCAGTTGCTGGTGAATCCGCAAATGTACGAAGCCCTGAACGGCGCCATGCGGCAATTCCAGGATCTGGCTAAGGACATCCGCGCCAATCCCAAGAAATTCCTGCGCATCAAGCTGGCGATCTTTTGAGCTCGAGCAAGCGACTGATCGTCAATGCCGACGATTTCGGCTTCACGCCGGATGTAAATCGCGGCATCGTGGCGGCGCACCGGGACGGCATCCTGACGGCATCCACGCTGATGGCCAATGGCGAGGCGTTTGACGACGCCGTGTGGCTGGCACGCGAGACACCCACGCTCGATGTAGGCTGCCACCTGGTGTTGATCTCGGGACGTTCGCTGCTGCCGCCGTATACGCCGTTACCGAAGTCGGCGCCGGAACTGCTGCGCGTACTGGCCATGCGGCAGATCAATGTCTATGAGGAACTTGCGGCGCAGGTCCGGAAGGTCCTTGCCGCCGGCGTTGAAGCCACGCACCTGGATACGCACAAGCACACGCACCTTGCGCCGCCTGTACTGGACGCGGTGGCGCGCATTGCCGAGGAGTTCGGCATCCGATGGGTGCGGCGGCCGTTCGATATTCCGATCACCAGCGCGCGGGCAGGCGGTGTGCTCAAGCGCATCACCAGCGGCAGCCTGCAAGTGTTGCGCGGCCGTTTCCACCGCGTGCTGGCGCGCCACGGCTGCCGCACCACGGACCACTTCGCCGGTTTTCAACTGACCGGGCACTTCCGCGCGCGCGAACTGGCCCAACTGATTCGCGCGCTGCCGGATGGCGTGACCGAGTTCATGTGCCATCCGGGTTACCGCGGCGAGGATCTGCTGCGCGCCCGCACGCGACTGAAAGAGAGTCGCGAGCGTGAGATGGAGGCACTGATATCGCCCGAAGTGCGCAAAGCCCTAGCCGAGGCAAGCGTAGCACTAGTAAACTACCGCGAGTTGGGTTAGTGGGGCAGGCGTCCACGCCGGGGTGCCCTCTGGGCCGGGACGTCCACGTCCCGCAAATGGCGGGTCCGGAGACCCGCCGCAGGACTGGAGTCCTGCCCCACAGAGCAGCATACCCGCAACCAAAAGGTTCGGGACGGCGGCGCTGCTTCTGCGCATGCCGCGAAGGTTCTAACAGCTTGTAATACAGCCACCGATTAGAAGAAACCCATCGGTTTAGTGCTGTAGCTCACCAGCACATTCTTGGTCTGCTGATAGTGATCCAGCATCTGCTTGTGAGTCTCGCGGCCGAAGCCGGATTCCTTGTAGCCGCCGAACGCCGCTCCCGCTGGATACACGTGATAGCAATTAGTCCAGCAGCGCCCGGCTTTAACCGCGCGGCTCACGCGATAGCAGTTGTTGATATTGCGCGACCATACACCGGCGCCCAGGCCATAAACCGTGTCGTTGGCGATGGCGATCGCCTCGTCGAGCGTCTGGAAGGTGGTCACCGAGACCACCGGACCGAAGATCTCCTCCTGGAAGATCCGCATCTTGTTATGGCCGGTGAACACGGTGGGTTCGAGGAAGTAGCCGTTGGCGAGTTCGCCCGGCAGTTCCGCGCGCCTGCCGCCGGTCAGGCATTGGGCGCCTTCTTCCTTGCCGATCCGCACGTAATCGAGGATCTTGTTCATCTGGTCCTCGGACACCTGCGGTCCCATCATGGTGGCCGGATCGAGCGGATTGCCTACCTTAATGCGGCGCACACGAGCCACCGCCCTCTCCATGAACTTGTCGAAGATGGATTCGTGGATCAGCGCGCGCGACGGGCAGGTGCAGACTTCGCCCTTATTAAAGCAGTACAGTGCAAATCCTTCGAGCGCTTTGTCCAGAAACTCGTCGTCCTCGTCCATCACATCGGCGAAGAAGATGTTCGGCGACTTGCCGCCCAGTTCGAGCGTCTGCGGAATGATGGTTTCCGCTGCATACTGCATAATCAGGCGGCCGGTGGTGGTTTCGCCGGTGAAGGCGATCTTGGCGATGCGCTTGTTGCCCGCCAGCGCTTTGCCGATCTCGCCGCCGGGGCCGGTGATCACGTTCAGCACGCCGGGCGGCAGGACGTCGTGCGTCAACTCCGCGAAGATGGTCAGGCTGAGCGGCGTGTTCGAAGCGGGTTTGATCACCACGCAGTTGCCGGCGCCGATGGCCGGAGCCAGTTTCCAGGCGGCCATCAGCAGTGGGAAATTCCAGGGTATGATCTGCCCCACCACCCCCATGGGTTCCTTGAAATGGTAGGCGACGGTGTCCTGGTCCAGCTCGCTGACCGCGCTCTCCTCGGCGCGGATGCAGGCCGCAAAATAGCGGAAATGATCGATCGCCAGCGGGACATCCGCATTAAGTGTTTCGCGGATGGGCTTGCCGTTATCGAGGGTCTCGGCGAGGGCCAGCAGCTCCAGGTTTTCCTGCATCCGATCGGCCACGCGCAGCAGGATGGCGGCGCGTTCGGCAGGTGAAGTGCGGCCCCAATGGTCCTTGGCGGCATGCGCGGCGTCGAGGGCTTTCTCCACATCCTCGGGCGTGGATTTGGCAAATTCAAAAAGGGGCTCGGTGTTAATAGGACTGTGGCTGGTGAAGTGCCGGCCATGGACCGGCGGTGTCCATCTGCCGCCGATGTAGTTGCCATACCGGGCGGGTATCCCGGCATTGTGGAGGCTGTCCAAAGCGTGGCGGACAGTCGTTTCTTTGGCGAGATCGATTGCCATTGATTGACTCCTTTTCTGCGCACACGGCGCAATATTAAGGTCTGATTATCTTTATAAGAATGTATCATGCAGCGGACCAAAATTCCTCTTGACTTACAAGTTACATGTAATTAGAATACCTGTATGGCTCCTACGGCCCCGCCCCAATTTACCGTACGCCAGGCGCTCGCCGTTCCCGCGTTCCGCAAACTCTGGCTGGCGACACTGGTCAGCATCTTCGGCGATTTCCTGGCGATCTATGCCGTCTTCAGCGAGATGACTTTCCGCATGCACGCATCGGCGCGCGCCATCACATTGGTGACGGTTTTCTTTCTGCTGCCCATGGCATTCGTGGGACCTGTGGCGGGCGTTTTCGTCGACCGCTGGCATCCGCGCCGCACTATGGTGGTGAGCGACCTCGCCCGTGCCGTTCTGGTCCTGGGACTGGTCTTCGTCCGTGCTCCTTGGCATATCTACACCGTCTTCCTGGCGCTCAGCACCTTCTCCAGTTTCTTTACGCCCGCGCGATCCGTGGCCTTACCCCAGATTCTCCCGCTGCAGGGACTCATGAGCGCCAACGCCCTGCTGCAGCAGACCGTGCAGATTCTGCAAATGGGCAGCCCGGTGCTGGCGGGGGCGCTGGCCGGGTGGGCCGGGCCGAGTTCCTGCTACTACCTGGACAGCGCCAGCTTTGTGTTCTCGGGCCTGATGATCGCCACCATCACCATTCCGCCGCGACCGGCTCACGCCAACCGAGAAGTCAAGCCCGTTTTACACGACTTGGCCTCCGGCATGCGTTTCATCCTCGGCGATCCGGTAATCGCGTTCGTGATTCTCTCCATCGCCGCCGGCACTTTCGCCATCAGCGCGTTCGGCTCGTTGATCGCCGTATTCGTGCGCGACGTGCTGCACTCCAACTCGGTTCTATTCGGCGCCATGGGATCGGCTATCGGCGCCGGCATGCTGGCCGGCGGGATCGCCGTCGCGCCGGTAGCCAGGCGGATCCGGCGCAAGGAACATCTGATCACCGCCGGAATCCTATGCTGCGGCGCCGCGATCGCGTTGATCGCCCGGATGCCCTACCGCGCGGTAGCGCTGGCCGGCTGCGTAGGTCTCGGAGTGGGCGCCTCTTTGCTGACCATTGCCGCCATGACGGTGCTGCAGGTACAGGTCCCCACCGAAATGCGCGGGCGTGTCAGCAGCAGTTCCATGTCGCTGATTTCCATGTCGCAGGGCATCGCGCTGCTGTTTGCCGGCGACCTGGCATCACGGCTCGGCATCGTAACGGTTTTCTACGGCAGCGCGGGATTACTGCTGCTTATCGCAATAGCCGGTTCGCTCCGGCTTAGAAAGCCGCTCGAGACGGCGAAAGCCGAAGCGGCTTGAAAGGAAGCATCGCATGAAGAAGACGTTCGAATTCGGAGCCGGCCGGCTTCGCGGCAAGGTGGGGGTCATCGCGATGACCAAGGAGGGCAAAGCGCTGAAGGACCTGCTTGGCCAGTTCAACCACGGAGATGGCCGCGGGAATGTGGTGATGGCACGTGTCGGCGATGACGCGCTGGCGCGCATCGATCAACTGGTCGAGGCGGACTTGTTCAGCAGCCGCTCGGAATGCGCGGCCTTTCTGATCGGCGCCGGTATCGCCAGCCAGAAGGAGCTCTTCGATCGGCTCAGTGCTCACAGCGAAGAGATCCGAAAGCTCAAGGAGCAGCTTCGCCAGGTGGCCTTCGATGCGCTCAATCCGAAGGATACAAAGGAATAACGGCGGCTTTAAAACCACAGATAATAAATCACTTAATCGACGGCTTGGAGACCGCGGCCACACCCATCCGCGGACTTGACGGTCCGCGCTCTCCGCGCGCTGAACACCCGCAGCAGAATTTCTTCGTGCGAATCTGCATTCGCTCGCCAATGTGCGCCACCGCGCCAGAAAAATCTCACTTTTTATTTTTTTGCTATTGCCACCGCGTGAAAAAAGGTTATTCTAGGGGTGATCGTGCCCCGACAACAGGAGGCGTGCATAATGTTTGACACCTACAAGCTCTCTGCCAACGACGAAGAAGATATGGAAGATTTTCAGGACTACGACGACGAGGAACATCCCGACGTGAACTCGAAGCTCGACGAGTTCGACGACGAAGACGACGAGGACGAGGAGGAAGAAATCGTGGTGGTGGCCGCCGAATTGCTGGTGCCCGCTCCCGCCGCGCAACCGCCATCGGCTCCAGCAGCGGAAGCCCCCAAGAAACCTGCCAAAAAGGCTACGCAGGCGGCCACCAAGAAGGCTCCGGCCAAGAAGGCTGCCGTGAAAGCACCGGCCAAGCCGGCCGCTAAGGCTGCTCCCGCGAAAAAAGCCGCAGCCAAGAAAGCCCCGGCAAAGAAAGCCCCGGCAAAGAAAGCCCCCGCCAAAAAGGTAGCCGCAAAGAAGGCGGCCGCGAAGAAGGCGCCGGCCAAATCGGCCGCCAAGAAAGCTCCGGCCAAAAAGGCCGCGAAAAAGGCGCCAGCCAAGAAGGCGCCCGCTAAAAAGAAAAGCGGCAAGAAGTAGCCGCGGCTTACTTGTGAACGATCGTCCGGCAGCGTTCGAATAGCTCGAGCAGCGCTTCGGCGTATTCTTCGGCAGACCGGGTGGCCGGTTTGCCGGAGAATCCCGCGGCGGACAGGGACCCCTTCCCGTAGCCCGTTGTCACCGCGATAAACTTCATCATCTCCAGGGCGATTTCGTCTTTCGTTCTGGCCGGCGGCGCTGGGGGTGTCACGGCTTCCTGGGTTTCTTCGGGCATGGTGCGGCTTCTCCTTCGGGTTGTGATACAACTCTAGGGTACAGCATTTCCATGCCGCTCACCGCCTGCCGGCATGTCCGCAAAATGCGCGGCGGGGCTCAATCCCACCTGCTGGAAGCGGATGACGGCCACTTCTATATCGTCAAGTTCCAGAACAACCCCCAGCACCGCCGCATCCTGGTCAACGAACTGGTTTCTGCCGTGTTCCTGGACTACCTGCAGGTCTCGGCCGCCCCCGGCACCTTCATTCTCCTCACGCCCGAGTTTCTCAACGCGAATCCCGAAATCTTTATCCACTTGGGTACCCGGCGCATCTCCGTCTCCCCAGGATGGCATTTCGGCTCGCGCCACCCCGGCAATCCGGACATCCTGGCGGTGTACGACTTCGTGCCTGACACGCTGCTGGGCGGCGTCAGCAACCTGACGGATTTTCTGGCCGTCATGGTATTCGACAAGTGGATGGCCAACTCCGACGGCCGCCAATCCATCTTCTTCCGTGCGCGCGTCGAGGATTGGCAGGCCGTCGTAACCAAGTCATTTGTGGCCGTCATGATCGACCACGGCTTCGTCTTCAACGGTCCGAATTGGGAGTTCAGCGACTCTCCTTTGCAAGGGCTGTATCCGCGCAAGCTGGTCTACAACGAGGTGCACTCGCTGGACGATTTCCAGCCATGGTTGGATCAGGTAGTGCACTTCCCCGAGAAAGTCGTGGACCGCGCCTTCCGCCAGGTTCCCCCGGAGTGGCTGGAAGGCGAAGAGGACGAGTTCGAGCAACTATTGGAAAAGCTGCTGCGCCGCCGCGCCCGCGTGCCCGACATGATCGCCGATATGCGGCAGGCGAAGGTGAATCCGTTCCCGAATTGGGGGGGCTGAGAAGAAGCCAGGAGACAGGAGTCAGGAGACAGGAGTCAGGAGACAGAATTCCTGGTTCGGGCACTATCCTATGGATGCCAGTTTGCAGGATGCCCGCCCGCACATTCCGCGACCTTCTGGTCTGGGGTAAAGCGCACGAATTCGTGCTGGGCGTCTATCCGTTTACAGCATGCTTTCCGAAACCTGAAACCTACGGGCTTGCGCAACAACTGCGGCGGGCGGCTGTATCCGTTCCTGCCAATATTGCCGAAGGATTCCGCAGGCGTGGTAAAGCCGACAAAGTTCGGTACATGAATATAGCGGAGGGCTCGCTCGAAGAATGCCGCTACTACCTGATCCTGGCTCAGGACCTAGGCTATGGCGACACCGCAAGTCTCGCGAAAATCGCGGAGGAAGTCAGTCGCCTGCTCAACGCATATAGCGCGGCCATTCTGTCTCCTGACTCCTGACTCCTGACTCCTGACTCCTCTTCACTGCCCTCTCCCCAACTCCGCCTTCAACTGCCTATACGCCGTCTCCTCATAATTGGTCTTCAGACGCTCGTGCCCTTCGCTGCCCGGATGCGGCAATTCCCGGCGGTCGGCATGGCCGAGCAGCGCGGCGGCTTCTTCGTCGTTGGGATTCCTTTCGAGGAGGGCGCGGAAGTTTTCAGCCGCGGCCGGATACTGCGCGGCTTTCCATAATGCGCAGGCCAGGTTGAAGCGATAGTCGGGATCCGCACTGTCGCCCTCCAGCGCTTTACGGAAACTATCGATGGCCGCGACCGGATTGGTACGCATTTGCGCCGCGCCCAAGTCATTGTAAACTTCGTTCAACGGCACGCTGGCCGCCACGGTCTCGAAACATTTTACGGCGGAAGTGTAGTCGCCGACCTGGTAATCGCACAGGCCCAGAAAGAACTGCGCCTCCAGATAGTGCGGGTCGCCGCGATGCACACGCGCCAGCCACCCGGCGGCTACCCGGTAATCCTTCTTTCCCCAAAATGACTTGCCAAGCTGAAAGCAAGGCTGAGAATACGCGCCATCCAGGCGCGCCGCCTGCATGAAGAACCGGTGCTGCTGCTCCGGATTGCCCGCCAGCAGGCCGCGAATATAGCTTTCGAGCGCGTCCAGGCGCACGCGCGGACGGTCGCGCAGGAACTCCTCTTCGGGCGGCGCGCCTTTTGGGGAAAGCGCGTGCAAGGCATCCCAGGAGAGGCGCGCTTCCAAGGTCGCGAGATCCTCCAGGTCTCCGAATTCTTCAATGTCCGCGCCCTGCCGCATATGTTTCAAATCGAGGATACGCGCGCCAATCCGCAAGGTTCCGCGCGAACCGCCAGAAGAACCCGGGCTCGCCAGCGCAAGCTCGTAGTGTCCGTAGATTACCTCGGAAGCGTCTAGAGCCTCGCCCACCTTGATGACGGAGGCTCGCGTCAGAAGAGCGTTCGACCGGAGCGACAGGCGCCGGAAAGCTTCCAGCCGGTCCTCCCGTTCGAGCGCCAGCACGCCTTCGGCGGCCAGCGATTCGCGGACGGTCTCCGCAATGCTTTCGCCGATCCAATCGATGTTGGCGGAATTATTGATGGAATTTGATTGATTGGAAAAAGGCAGGACCAACACCGTTTCCGCATGCAACCCAAAGCACGTGGAAACGGCCCAGAACAGAACCGCAAACCGCCGCATTTACCTTCAGTGTAGCAGTAGCCTGGGAGGGTTCCGGATGAATCGGCACCCGGAACCCTCGCTTAGCGCGTCAATTCAAGACGAGCCGCATGTGCGTACCGGCGATATCGACCTCTTCGACCTTATTCGTACCATTGGCGGTTGCGTAGCTCACCGCCGTGGACCCGAATTTGTGCGGGGCGGTTTCCACCTTAACATTCGTCTCGGTGGCTTCGTGGCCGTGCTGCATGATCACCAGCTTGTCATTCTGCACTTCAAATTTATAGTCGCCCGCCTGCAGTTGCGTATTGCCGACCATCGCCGGCTCAAAAAGAGTGACGGTAAACGACTTAGTGCTGGCGAAGGCCATCCCACCCAGCAGACACACAAATAACGCTGCCTTTTTCATAACGGTTGCTCCCTTCAGACTTTCGACTGGCCAGGCGCTGTTGTCCAATGGCCGTCTACTTATACAGATGAACGCAGGGCGTAAAGTGTTACAGCGCGTTACGCGCCGCGGGTAGCGATGGCGGCGGTCGTGAGCCGGCTGCGAATCTGGTTCATTACGTCCGAAGCCAGGAATGGCTTACGAAGCACCGGAAAATTGTGCTCCTCGCACAGCGCTTCTTCTTCGGCGGGAAGCACGGTACCGGTCATCATGATGACGAGCATGCGCGGCAGGGATTTCAGGAACTCGACACCCAGCTCTACGCCGTTACCGTCCGGTAGCATGTAATCCAGCAAGGCGGCGTTAGGCTTTTCGGCGGCCACAAGCCTGCGCGCTTCGGTGGCGGATTCGGCGGTGAGGAGTTTCCAGCCGGCATCCGCCATCAGACGTTCCAGGAAATGCAGCAGATCGCGATTATCATCCACCAGCAGCACGGTGGGATGCGCGGGGATACGCGTATCGTCGCCTTCGAGCGAATGGATGTAGAGGCTCTCGCCGTCTTCGGCCATGTCTACGCGCACGCGGGCGCCGGGAGTCACCTGAGACGTGGCTACCAGAGTTGCCAGAGGTTGGGTCAGGTTGCGGTAGATGGTGCGATTCAACTCGCGCGCGCCATATTCCGCGCTGGTGCCTTTCTCCAGAAGGAATTTGCGGGCTTCAAACGGGACTTCCAGGGTGAATGACCTGGCGCCCAGACGCGTGTTGACGTGATTCTGCAGGTCGGCGATCTGCTGATCGAGGATGGTGGATAGCGATTCGGACGTGAGCGGCTGGTAAGTGATGATGCAATCGATACGGTTAACGAATTCAGGCGAGAAGCGCTTGCGTACCGCGACCAGCGCGATGTTTTGCAGCTTTCCGGTGAGATCCTGCCGATCGGGGGTTTTTACGGATTGAAAACCGAAGTCCGGGTTGATCTCACGCATCATCTCCCGGGCGCCCAGGTTGCTGGTGAGAAAGACCAGGCTTTTTTCGAAATTCACCACGGTATTATCGCCAAGGCGCAGAATTCCCTTATCGAGCACACCCAGCAGCAGACGGGTCATGGAAGGCGCGGCTTTCTCGATTTCGTCGAACAGGACCAGGGAGAGGTTGCACTTCTCGGTGGTGACGCCGTTGAGCTTCTGCTGGGTGAGCATGGGCTGGGTTTCGCGATGGCCGAGGTAGCCGGGCGGCGCGCCGATGAGTTTAGCCACCTCGTGTTCCATCTGGAACTCGCCGCAATCGATCTTGAGGATGTTTTTTTCGGAGCCGTGCAGGACTTCGGCCAGCGCCTCGACCGTCTTGGTTTTGCCGGTGCCCGTGGGACCCAGCAATAGGAAGATGCCGACTGGACGGCCCTCGGGAGCGAGGCCAGCCTGGTACATCTGAATGTAGGGCACTATTACCCGAGTCGCAGCCGGTTGCCCGACAACTTTACTTGACAAAACAGCGATCAGGTTTTCGGCCGGATCAGCCGCAGCCTTCCGTGATCGGCCAGAAGACTGGGTAGTCTTGCCGCGGTCCACCGTCCCCTCCGCTTTAATTATACGCGGATGGCGGCTTCTAACGCGCCGCTGGGGGCGCTCCTCAGGGATCATTTCATCGTTCATTCTGGCCTCTAATCAGCCTGATTGCAGCCAGTTACGCCGCGTGGCAGTCCGAGGGGCAGTTCGCGGAGGTTTGGACCGGCTGCTGATAGTAGTGCCCTGAGGGACGCCAAACTCTACCTAAAATTATTAGCATGCGATAAGTCGCCGTGTATGTACTATACCGTACTAGTGGTTCGGAGATAACAAAAGTGAAGGGGGGATCCTTACCTATGCCGAAAGGTGATACGGCCTTTGGTCAGGTCGTAGGGGGAGAGCTCCAGGGTAACCTTATCGCCCGCCAGCACGCGAATGCGGTTGCGGCGCAGGCGCCCCGCCAAATGGGCCAGAACGACGCGGTCGTGGTCGATCTGCACGCTGAATTTTCCGCTCGGAAACTTCTCTAAAACCGTACCGGTTACTTCGATATTGTCTTCTTTGCTCATAAACCTCCGTAAGGGACACGCCGGCGGGGGGCGCCCGGAACAATGGGCGCCCCTCCCGCATTGTGACTAACCGGCCGTGACGTTGGCCGCCTGCAGCCCCTTCGGACCGCGCGTTACCTCGAACTCCACACTAGCGCCTTCATCCAGGCTGCGATAACCCTCCGTCTGGATGGCCGAGAAATGCACGAAGACGTCTTCTCCGTTTTCCCTTTGGATGAAGCCGTATCCTTTGGCTGCATTAAACCACTTCACTGTACCTTTTTCTCTCATTTGAAATTTCCTCTTCTAATAGTGCAGATCAATCTCTCCCCGCCGCGGCGTCACAGACACAAAAAGGGGGTTGCGGCAACTCACGCAGCCCCCTTAGACCCGTCTCGACGCGAAGATGAAAGTCAAAATGCAGTTATAGTATATCGCAGAACGCGTTACGGTGGCTCGCCTTGACTCGCCGGCCACCTAATCGCCGGCCACGGGCGACGCCGGGCGCTGCAACCGGTAACGCCGGCCGCGCCACTCGACATGGTTGCCGCAGGCTGAAGCCAGCAAAACAATTAGCCAGATCCAGGTCGCCAGGGGTACCCACAGAGTATGCACCCAAGCGTGCCGTTTAAACCAGTCCTGCCAAGCGGGGAGCTCCGCCTTGGCTAACGTGGCGCGATTAGCGCCTTTCAACATGCCGGGTGAAAGCTGGGCCAGCAGCACCCACTCGGCGCCGCGGCTTCCCCCAATCGATGCCGCGACCGCTGCCGCCATGCCGCCGCAATAGAATATGTGCACGGCCAGTGCCATCCACCAGAGCCACGGGCGGTACACACGCGTAATGGTAAGCTGCCGACGGGCCCATTTGAGAAATGCGCGCGCGGTGGTACCACCGGTGGATACCGCCATGGCTCCCGGCGCGAAGACAATCTGGAGACCGGCGCGGCGCACGGCGTCGCTGAGCGCATAATCGTCGCTGACGGTATCGCGCCAGAAATCGGAAACGCGGACATCCTGGAATGTTTCGCGGCGGATGGCCATCGACCCGCCCCACGCGAAGGCATTGCCGCCGGGCCCGAAGGTTCCGGCGATGACCGCATCCCAAACGCTGCGCATCAAGGACCAGAAATCGGGAGGTACGGGCGCGAACCAACGATACCCCGTAGATGCGCCCACGCGATCGGCCAACCCCTCATGGAGCGGCGCAGCCAGCGCGCGCAGCCAGATTGGCGACACCAGTCCATCGGAATCCGCGAAGGCGAATATCTGCGACTCCCTGCGGGCGAAACGGACGGCGGTCCGCAGATTCAGCACCTTTTCACCGGTGCCGGGTTCCTCCGCATGCGCCAGCACTACGCGAGCACGGGAGGGAAGTACGCCGGCCGGGATATCGGCCGCGGCATGCGCCACCACGATCAATTCGTAATTGGGGTACTCCTGCGCGGCCAGCGCGGCCAGGTTATCGCGCAAACCGGCATCCGCACCTTTCACGGGAACGATAACCGTGGCCGGTGGCAGGCCGGCAGGCGGCGGCTCCGCCAACTTTTCGGCTACGTAAGCGGCGCGTTTTCGCTCACCGCGCAGAGAGAGAAAGGCGAGCAACAGGGCGGGGCCGGTAAAGAACCAAAACCACCACACACGCTACGAGCGGCCCTTGGCTTTGGTTTTAGCCTTCGTTTTAGCCTCGGTTTTAGCCTCGGTATTAGCGTTGGTCTTAGCGATGGGCTTGGCCGCGGCTGCCGGCTTTTGGAGCTTAGACGCCGGCTTCACCTCCAGTACCGGTGGGGCTTCGTCGGGGATGTCCTCTTCGATGGATGCGTCGTCGACGGGCTCGTCTTCGACCAGAAGTTCGTCTACGGGGTCCTCTATGAAAGGGGCCGCGGCGACCGGCACGGCTGTGTCGCCGGGCGCCACCTTGGCCAGCACTTCGTTGAACAAAGCTTGCTTGCGCGCGTCTACCTTGGGCGGGGGCGCCTGTTCGTGGCGGTAATCGTGATCGTTATGGCAAGTCCGGCAACGAACTTTAGCAGGCTCGCCGTTAACCAAGGATACGACCGCGTGATTCATAATGCGCTTACACTTCACGCAATAGTCGTCGATGATATCGCCTAACCGCGGCTCGCGCATGTGGCCTCCTCAGACCCGCACAGTTTCGGCCGGCTGCTCGGGCGAACCGGGCGGCGCCAACTTGGCTTCCGGGATGATCCAGCTTGCCGATTCGAAGCCCACGTACTTGCAGATGCGCAGCCCGCCGTTCGCAGCTTCCAGCAAATCGCCCACTTCGAGCGGCGTCCCCGCAGCGCGTAAGCGGCTCCAGGCATCGTATTCGCTATCGGCCTGGATCTCGACATCCGGCTCATAATCTTTAGCCTTCACGCCGGCCGCGCCGGTCACGTGAGGCGCCCAGCGAAACTGCTGGCGCGGAGCATCCTTCATCCGGTAGACCCGATACAAGGGCATAGAATAGCCTATTTTAAACGAAACGCCGGGAGTTGGCTGTAACTGGGCGCAAATTGCGGGCTGCGGATGAGCGCCTCGCCGTCGGCCTGGCCGCGATCGATCCAGCGCCGAATCGTGGTTTCGTTCCAGGTGATGGCATCATGCAGCGAACCAAGCACGCGCCCGGGACCCAGATGGAGCACCTCGATGCCCGTGGGCTGCGGCTCGCGCGGGGCCATCAGACGCACCATGCGCACGGCCGCGCGCAGGGTGTTCAATGGCATGCTGGGCAGGACATTCACGGCGATGGCGCGGTCGACGGCGAAGCGCCCGGCGGCCCACACGGGCATCACGTTGAGCAGACCTCCGTCGCAGTACCACCGGCCCGCGATGCGCACGGGCGGATATCCGAATGGCACGGCGCAGGAGGCCAGTACATGCCGCCACGTGAGCGCGGGCGTTTGAACGATTTCAAGGCGCAATTGCGGCAACCGGGTGACGGCCACGGCGAAGGGCAAGCGCGGCGTGTATGTGGAGGTGAGTTCCTGCACCATCTGCTGGAGCGGGGAAGGATCGAATATGGCCCGCCAAGGCCGCCACGGAACGCGCCGCGACATCAGCGAGGCGCAGCGCACGTCGAGCCAGGTGCGGATGAGCTCGTCGGCCGGGATGCCCGATGCTATGGCCCAGCCGTTAATGGAACCCACGGAGCAGCCGACCACCACATCGGGCTGGAAAACGGGCTGGAGAGCCTTCCAGACACCTGCCTGGTACGCGCCGAACATGCCTCCCGCGGAAAGGACCAGCGCGGTTTTCACATCCTCTATGTTAGCAGCGGAGAGCGGTCAGCCACCGATCGCAGACCGTGTTAGATAAAGTGGTTGAATGGATCAAGCAAGCGAGGCACGACGGCCTTTATACCTGGAGGATCTCCAAGTTGGGCAGCGCTTCACGTCGGGCGAGTATCGGGTGGACGAGGCCGGCATACGGGCATTCGCGGAGCAGTTCGATCCGCAGCCCTTTCACCTGAATGAAGCGGCGGCTGCTGCGAGCATTTTTAAGGGGCTGGCGGCGAGCGGCTGGCACACGGCTGCAATTACCATGCGGCTTATGGTCACCGGCGGAGTCCCCTTCGCCGCGGGCATCATTGGGCTGGGAGGGGAGATTGCGTGGCCGCGGCCGACGCGTGCGGGGGATGTGCTGCGGGTGGAAAGCGAGATCATTGAAATACTGCCTTCGCGGTCGAAGCCGAACCAGGCGATCGTGCGGGTGCGTAGCACCACGCTGAACCAGAGCGGGGAGGCGGTACAGGTATTTACGGGCAAGGTTTTGGTTTTCCGGCGGGGCTCAAGCCCCGTCGCCGGCTGAAGCCCGCCCTCCACTTTATGCGATATATCAAGATCGGCTCTTTGGCTCTGGTGCTGGTGTTGTGCGGGGCTGTGGGATTGGCCATCGTTTCCGACCGGCTCAGCCAGCCCGCTCCGCCGGACCCGGCTAGCTTAATCGCGAAGGCGCACCACTATAACGTGCATATCGCGCGCGATCACTTTGGCGTGCCGCACGTGATCGGCCCCACAGACGCGGATGTGGCGTTCGGAATCGGCTTTGCGCATTGCGAAGACGATTTCACGACCATCCAGCAGGTGGGGCTGGCGGTGCGCGGGCAACTCGCCGCGACGGAGGGACCGAAAGCGGCCGTCACGGACTATCTTGTCCACCTGTTCCGTGTCTGGGAGACGGTCGATGCGAGATATGCGCGCGACCTTCCGCCGGACGTGCGGCGCGTCCTCGAAGGTTATGCGGACGGCGTGAATTACTACGCCGCGCTCCATCCCGACCAAGTCATCCGCGGGCTGCTGCCATTCACCGGCAAGGACGTGGTAGCGGGCTTCGCTTTCAAGCTGCCGCTGTTCTATGGGCTCGACCACGTATTGCTGCAATTGACCAGGCCGGAAAGCGGCAGCGCCGTCTCGAACAGCGGCAAGAGCGCCTGGCTGTTGACACCCGCACCGCTGCCGGCCGGTTCGAATGGCGTGGCCGTCGCGCCGTCGCGTTCGGCGGATGGCGCAACCCGGTTGCTGGTCAATTCCCATCAGCCTTATAGCGGCCCCGTCTCCTGGTATGAAGCGGTGCTTGACAGCGGAGAAGGCTGGCACGTGGCGGGCGGTTTCTTTCCCGGATCGCCCTTCATGCTGCACGGCCATAACCAGCATCTGGGCTGGGCGAATACGGTGAACGGGCCGGACCTGGTAGACGTTTACAAGTTGACCATCAATCCGGCGAACCCCCACCAGTACCGGCTGGACGGCAGGTGGCGCGAATTCCAGAAAAGCGACGCCCGGATCCGCGTGAAGATCTGGGGACCGCTGGTGTGGACCGTGCATCGCGAAGTACTATGGGCGGAGCAAGGGCCGGTGCTCGAAACCCCACGCGGCTGGTTGGCGATACGCTACGCCGGCATGGATGAGGTGCGGCAGACACTGCAATATTTTCGCCTGAACAAAGCCCAAACCCTTGGAGAATGGCGGGATGCCATGCGATTGCAGGCGATTCCCAGCCTCAACTATGTGTACGGCGACGAAAAAGGGAACATCGGCTACATCTATAACGGCTCGTTCCCGGTGCGGAAGGAAGGGCTGGACTGGCAGGGCGTGCTGCCAGGCGACCGTTCGGACCTGATCTGGCACGGTTATCTGCCCTTTGACCAGGAGCCGCAGATCTGGAATCCGCCGTCGGGTTTCGTGTTCAATGCGAACAATACGCCGTTTCACGCTACCGCGCCGGCGGACGATTTGAAGCCGGTAGATTTCTCGCCTACGCTGGGGATTCAGACCAACATGACGAATCGCGCCTGGCGGGCGATGGAGACGTACGGCGCGGATGAGCGCATTACGGCCGAGGCGTTTCGGGCATATAAATACGATTTGGCGTATAGTCTCCGCTCAGACGAAGCGCGCGTGCTGGCGGAGGTGCTGGCGATCGATCCCGGCAGCGACCGCGATCTGCAGCAGGCGGTCGATCTACTGCGGCGCTGGGATCGCCGCACGGATGTGGCAAACCGGGGCGCGGCGCTCGCCATCCTGACGGTCCAGCCGGTGATGCTTTCCCGGCGGGACGGCAGGGTACCGCAGCCGCCGCTTGAGTCGCTGCGCGCCGCGATCGAAACGCTGAAGACGCATTTCGGGCGTATCGATCCGGAGTGGGGACAAGTGAACCGTCTGCGCCGCGGCCAACTCAGTCTGCCTCTCGATGGCGGTCCGGATGTTTTTCGCGGCGTGGATGGAGAGAGACAACCGGACGGCACGCTGACCGCCGTGGCGGGCGATACGTTCATTATGTTCGTGACTTGGGATAAATCGGGGAACCTGACATCGGAGAGCGTCCATCAGTTTGGCTCGGCGACGCTGGACCGGAATTCGCCGCATTATGCGGACCAGTCGCCGCTGTTTGCCGCCATGAAGACCAAGCCGGTGCTGTTTACCGAGGCGCAGTTGGCTGGGCAGATCGAAGCGGATTACCGGCCGGGCGATCGGGAGAAGACCCATCGCTAAAGACCGGCCAGATGGCGGGTCTGGAGACCCGCCGCAGGACTGGAGTCCTGCCCCACGCCGGCTAACCCGCGCGCTGTCTAAAAGAATCACATGACGTATTCAGTCCTGGTGAACATGAAGTGATCGAAGAAGTAATGCATCAGCAGGGCGCTGAGGATGACCACGAAGTAACTCTGGTCGGCCGACAGCGGCGTTATCGCTCGCACCAGGAAGGTAGCGATGACTGTTACGCCCGTGGCGGCGAGGAAACACAGATAGTAAAGACCCATATTCTCCCGCCGCGCCAGCGCCCGCACCAGCGGATTATCGATCTCGCCGCGCTCGAAGCGCAGCCGGTTGATCAACCAGAGAAGAAACAGATATTGAAACGAATGCCAGGTGTTATAGCCCTGAAACAGCACATCCAGATTGGATCCCATGGGCAGCAGGAACGAAACCACGCTGGTGATCGCAATCAGCAGCGTCTTGGGCCGGCTCAGGCGGCCCTGGCGGCTTTCCACTATGGTTTTGGCTATCCAAGCGATCAGCAGTGAACCGAAGAGCAGCCCAGCTACCTCCGGCACATGCAGCGCGCGCAGCCAATCCGGATACGGCAGCAGCACGCCTCCCACGTGGAACTTCCCTTGCGAAAGCTTGAGCGCGCCGATGGGATAGAGGCCGGTCAGGATCACGCCGTAATCCACCAAACGCGACCACAGCGGTTCCACGGCGCGATTCTTGGCACGGTAACAGTCGGTGAGATAGATCACCTGGTGCAGGACGTGCAACGAGGCCCACGTGAAGAAAAACGTGATAAGCGCCGTGTAGTGGTAGACACCCAGGTAGATCACGATCAGCGGGATGATCAATGACAGCCGCAGGTACACTGGATGTCTCCGGCGAAAGGAGCGATCCAGAAACGTTACTGTGATAGTGGAGAACAAGTGCGGCCCACCCACCAGGCCCGCGACCAGGATGTTGACCAGATCGATAGCCTGGCGTTCAGTGAGCCAGCCGGTTTTCTGAGCGGCGTATGCCAGCAGAAACGGCGCGGGGACCAGCACAGCGCTCAGGATGATCCGGGAAAGGTCCCAGGATTTGTTATAAATCCAGCCCGGTTCGCGCTGCAGGAGAACTGGAGAGATTTCGGCAGCCGCGGCCATCGGAACAATGATACTCCAATTGGATGGATCCGACCCGCTGAGGCAGACTGGCGCGGATAATTCCGCGCGCGTGCTATTCTCGCTGGATGCCGGTACTCAGTCGCCATATGCGGGTCGGTTTCGTAGGATTCATCCCCTTGGCGGTGCTCTCTTCGCTTTGCGCCCAGACGCCGGCCCGTCAGAAGCCGACGCTCGAGAGCAGCCTGGCGAGCGCTGCTTATGAATTGAGAATTGAAGACGGCAAAATGATGGGTGCGGGGGCGCCTGTGCTGCAGACGGCCATCGCGCACGCGAACTTCGTCTTGTTAGGTGAGGACCATCTGACGCGTGAAATTCCACGCTTTGCCGCGGCGGTCTGCGATGCCATGGCTTTAAGCGGCGGCCTCTCCGCGATGGCCTTCGAAGTCAGTCCCGCCGTAGCTGCTTTCGTTCAGGAATCGCTGCGGAATCCGAACCGTTTGGAGAAGATGGCGGACCTGCAGAAGCGCTATCCGGATAGCGCGGCTTTTCTGAATGTGCCGGAGGAGAACGATCTGGCGGCACATTGCGCCGCGGTATCGCAGTCGAGCGGCTTCCGTATCTGGGGGCTCGACCAGGAATTCATCGGGTCGGCGGGCTGGATCTTGGAGCGCATGCTGGCGACCGGGCCTGGTCCGGCTGCCCGGGATGCCATCCTGCGCTTGCAGGCCATCGAGAAAACAGATGAGGAGGAGGCGCGCAAAACCGGTGATCCTTCGAATCTGTTTCTATTGGCCGTGCCCGGCGCCGAAATCGAGAGAGCCGCGGCAGCCATCGAAAAGGACGGCTCAGCGGCTACGCGCGCGGCATTTCACGAACTGACGGAGAGCCGCGAGATCTACCTGGGACAGGGGGACAAGCCCAGCGATTCCAATGCGCAGCGGGCTCGTCTGATGAAACGCAATTTTCTGGCAGGCTATCGAGCCGCGGGCGAGCCGCAGCGGGTGCTGCTGAAGTTCGGCGATTGGCACCTTTACAAAGGCATCAACCCGCTCCACCAGCGCGACCTGGGAAACTTCGTAGCGGAATTCGCGGAGGGCCGGAACGCCACATCGCTGCACATCATGGTGCTGGGCGCCAAGGGCACGCACGCGCTCTTTGGCGGCTATGGCCGCCCCGTGAAATACGAACCGTTTGTGCTGGATCAGGATGACGACTATCGATGGATCAAGCTGGCCGCGGACGCGCAGAAGCCGGGCTCGTGGACTGTATTCGATTTACGTAAACTGCGATTCCAGGGGCTGGCGTTGAGCCCGGATTGGGAGCGGGCCATCTATGGTTACGATCTGCTGGTGCTGATCCCCGAGTTGACGCCGGTCGGTTCGGCACAGTAAGACGCCATCGGGGCCTGCGCCGGCGCGCGCGGCGTGTACTTGCTTTTCATTTCACAATACTTTATATTGTAAAGTACACACCGGACGAGCTGACATGAACATATTCGATCTGCTGTTCATTCTGTTGTTTCTGGCAACGGTCGCCATTCTGTTGGCGGCCGCGGTTTTTGCGTTGCGCGGACGCCCTGCTCGGGCGCTTACCCTGCTGCGCCGATGGGCTATCTGCGCCGCGGTGTACCTCGGCATCGTCGCGCTCACATCGGTGTTCTGGCCGCGTACTGTACTCCAGGTAGGCGAACGGCAATGTTTTGACGATTGGTGCATCGCGGTAGAGAATGCCCGGCGTGAGCCCGCGGACGGCCGTACCGCTTACCTGGTCACCTTCCGGCTTTCCAGCACCGCGCGCCGGATATCGCAACGCGAATTGAATTTAGCGGTTTACCTGTCGGACGATGGCGGCCGCCGCTACGACCCGGTCCAGAATCAGTCGGATGTCCCGTTCAACGTCCTACTCGCTCCGCAGGAGTCCGCGGTGGCCAGGCGCGTATTCGACTTTCCCTCCGATGCGCATCCGAATGGTGTGGTCATCAAACACGAGGGCGGGTTCCCCATCGGCTGGTTCATCATCGGTTATGAAACCTGGTTCCGCAAGCCTGCTATTGTGCGGCTCTCATAAAGCCGCCGGCTGCGTGGCGGCCAACAATTCGGTCAGCTTGGCGAATGCGCGTTCGGCCTGCGCCGGGTTATAGACCGGACTGTCGGATGCCGTCCAGCCATGCTGGGCTCCTTCGTAGGTCTCGCTTTCATATTGGCCGCCCCATTCGGCGAGCGCGGTATCCAGAGTGCGGATGGCCTCCGCGGGCATGCTGCGATCCTGCACCGCATGCGCGAAATAGAGCCGCGCCTGAATTTGCGGCAGGAGCAGATGCGGGCTGGTGGGAGCGTCCGTCACCAGGCTGCCTCCATGGAACGATGCAGCGGCGGCGATGCGGCTGGCACAGGCCGCCGCAACCCGCAAGGCGAGGCCGCCTGTGTAGCAGTGACCCACCACGCCGAAAGGCCATCCTGGCAGGACCGCAGGCTGACGCGCCAGGACATCCACGTACGCCGCGGCGTCAACGGCGATGGCTTCAGGCGTCAGCAACCCCGTGTGTTCCGCGAATCGCTTCCAAAAAAGCGCTTCGTCGCCGCCGGGCTTGAGTTCGAGCACCGGGGCCGCGAGGTTCTATAGAATACCTTGGGCATCAGGACCACATAGCCGGCGCCGGCCAACCGCCGCGCCAGATCCTGATGTGCCGGCCGGATACCACCGATATCGGTCAGGTGCAAGACTCCCGGCCATGGCAGCTCTCCGTCGGGCTGATAAATCACCGCATCAGCCGTTCCGCCCGGCATCGGAATCCGGATTTCTTCGTGGACCATCTGCTTCTCCTCGAACGTGCTTCTGTTATGGTAACGGCAAGTGAAACCGACGGTTCCACCCGCTGGACATCCACGCGCCGGGCGCGCATACTTTAATCGATGGTAGATGCCGCCGATTACGGCGAGCTACTCCGCCAGCTCCGGGAAGATATCGCCGACCGCCGGCTCGACAGCGGCATGCGATGCCTGGAAGCGAACCGCAGCCTGATCGGATCGCTCGCCCCCACACAGAAGAGCGCCGGCGTCCTGTTAGGATACCTCGCGCAATGGGTAGATATAGGTTTTGAAGGCCCACCACTCATCAAGTGCCTGCTAGCGCGCTTTCCCAAACAGTCGCGCGGCGCCATGCCGCTGCTCGACTACCTGCATCTGCGCATGGCCGAAGGCCTGATCGACATGATCGAGGAAAACTTCGACCAGGCCATCCGGCACTTCGACTTCGTCGAGTCCGTCGAAGAGGAAGTGCGCGATCGCGAGATGCTGGCCATCTCGAATTTCTGGATCGGCCGCTGCCTGCGCAGCCAGGGCCGCTACGACGATGCTCTCAGCTACACCATGAAGGCGCGCGCGCTGGCGCAAGAGCTGGGCTACGCCAAAAGCGCTGCCGTGATGCAGGTGCTTGAAAGCTGGCTGGCCTTCCAAAAAGGAAAACTGCAGGAGGCATCGCGATCGCTGCAGGAGGCCGAGGCGGCTCTCAGCCAGACGGACGACTACGTCAGCCGCGGCAACATTCAATCCGCCTACGGCCGCATTGCGCGCCGCGAGGGGCGCCACGAGCGCGCCTTGGAATATTTCGAGAAGGCCATGGGAGAGTATGCCCGGCGCAATCCGCGGCATCCCAACCTGGCGCGGTCGCTGGTGAATATGGCATCCGCGGAACGGCTGATGTGTTTGCAACTCCGCAAGAAAATGGACGCCGCCACCGCCAGCCGGAAAGCCGCGGGCGAGCGGGATCCCGCCGTCGCCGCCGAAATGGCCAGTGCCATGGGCCGGGACCGGCGTCAGTTTCAGCACTTGCGGGAGAGGGCACTGGAGCAATTGGAAGCCGCCGGCGCGATTTACCAGGCCCAGGACAATCACCGCGGCATGGGTGCGGTACACATACTGCGCGGCTTCCTGTGCCTGGATAGCGGCGAACTGGATCGCGCCGAAGCGGAAGCTGCCGAAGCGTTCCGGCTGGGTGAATCGAAGACCGATTACATCCAGATGGCGCGGGCCCGCATCCTCGAATGCGTCGTGGAGAACTCCAAATTCGACGAGCAGATCGAAGAAGTGTCCGGCGCCAACCAGCATGCCCAACTCGCGCACGATTTCGCGCGCGACGCCGTGGAATTCGCCAAACACACGCAGAACCGGCGCTTACTGGCCCGTGCCTACGTGTGGCAGGGCATGATCTTCGCCAACGATTTCTTCGACAACGTGGAAGCCGCGCGCCAGTGTTGCGACGCGGCGGGTGCTCTGTTAAAGCCGCAGGGGCCGGATTATATCTGGGATGACCTGCAGGATCTGAAGGCCCGCATTCTGCGCCGCGGCCCGGTGGAGACGGCGTTGCGCGAATGGTCGCAGGGACTTGTCGGCGAAAAGACCTTCCAACAGATCACCGAGGATTTCGCGCACATCATAATTCCCAAAGTTTGGGAGCGGGAAGAGCGCAAGGTTTCCAGGGTGGCCGCGCGCCTTTCTATTTCGCCTAAAAAAGTGCGCCGCGTTCTGCGCGCCGCCGGTCTGCTGTAGAGTGCGGCGGGGCGGGTCTGGAGACCCACGGCAGGCCTGGAGGACTGCCCCACGGCTTTATAGTAATAGCTGAGATGACCTCCGAGATCCTGGCCCACTCCATCGTCGCGCGGCTGCGCGCCGCGGGCCATCAGGCCTACCTGGTGGGCGGCTGCGTGCGCGATCTGCTGCTGGGCCGCGAGCCCCAGGATTTCGACGTAGCCACCGACGCGCGCCCCGACCGCATCAGCGAGCTATTCGAACGCTCCGAGCAGGTGGGCGCGCATTTCGGCGTGGTGCTGGTGCGCGAGAACACGTCGCAGGTGGAAGTGGCGACGTTCCGCAGCGACGCCAGTTACAGCGATGGCCGGCACCCGGAAGCGGTACACTTCGAAAGCGACCCGCGGCAGGACGTCCTGCGGCGCGATTTCACCATCAACGCGCTGCTGCTCGATCCCGATACTAACGAGGTGCTCGACTTCACGGGAGGACGGGACGACTTGGGCCGCCGCCTGATTCGCGCCATAGGCAACCCGGAAGAGCGCTTCCAGGAGGACCATCTCCGCCTGATCCGCGCCGTGCGCTTTGCGGCCCGCCTGGAGTTCGAGATCGAACCGGACACCATGGCCGCCATGCAGCGGTTGCACGGCCTGATCTTGAAGGTTTCAGCGGAGCGCATCCGCGACGAACTGGCGCGGATCCTAACTGAAGGCGGAGCGCGGCGCGGATTCGAGTTACTGGACGAAAGCGGGCTGTTGGGCGATATCCTGCCCGAGGTCGCCGCCATGAAGGGCGTCGCGCAGCCGGCCGAATTCCATCCGGAAGGCGACGTCTGGACGCATACGCTGTTGCTGCTCGATAAAATGCGCAGTCCCACCGTCACGTTGGCCGCGGGGGCGCTGCTGCACGATGTCGGCAAGCCGCCGACTTTCCGCATAGCCGACCGGATCCGCTTCGACGGCCACGCGGAAGAGGGCACGCGTTTGGCGCACGGCATGCTGACGCGGCTGCGGTTTTCGGGCGAGCAGGCCGAGCAGATCGAAGCGCTGGTCTCGAATCACATGCGCTTCATGAATACCAGGCAGATGCGCGAGAGCACCCTCAAGCGCTTCCTGCGCATGCCTAATTTCGCCGAACATCTGGAACTGCACCGGCTCGATTGCCTTTCCGGCAGCGGAAATCTCGATAATTATAAATTCGCGTTGTCGCGCCTGGCGGAATTGGGAGAGGAAGAGTTGCGTCCCAAGCCCCTGCTCACGGGACGCGACCTGATCGAACAGGGCTACCAGCCCGGGCCGTCCTTCGGAAAAATGCTGGCCGCGGTGGAAGACGCGCAGCTCGAGGGGCGCGTGCGGACTAAGGAAGAGGCGCTGGCGCTGGTACGCATGGAATTCAGCTGCTGAGCTTCGCTTGCGGCGCAGCGATTGACATGCGGACGTCCCAACTACGCTTGCAGCTTGTTGATCAAATCCCGGATGTGATTCACTTCGTCCTTTCCGGGACCTATCCGCAGCGCCTGCTGCAGCTCGCGCAATGCCTTAACCTTATCGCCCTTCTGCGCGTACGCCATTCCCAGGTGATACCGGTACGTGGCATTCTGCGGCATCTTCCCAACCAGATCCTGGAAAATATCCATGGCACTGTCGCTCATGTTCTTCTTCAGATAGATCCACCCCAGCGTGTCGGAGACCTCCGGCAGATTCGGCATCACCTGTTTGGCGCGTTGGGCGTAGGTGAGGGCCTGGTCCAGGTCGCCGCCGCCGCTATCGGCGATCAGAAATGCCAGGTTATTCAGGGCGTACGCGTTCTGCGGGTCCAGTTTGACGGCCTGATCGTAAGCCGTCTCGGCTTCTGGTTTACGGCCGGCGGTGTCCAGCGCCAGCGCCAGTTCGTTCACCACCAGGGAGTTCTCGGGCAGCGCCTCTCTGGCTTTATATAGAGCTAATATGGCGCCATTCACATCTCCCTTTTTTCGCATGGTGATACCGAGCCGGAAATAGACCTCGCCCCGCACCTTGGAATTCTTGTCCAGCTCATTGAGCACGGTTTTAAACTGCGCGATGGCCAAGTCGAAATTGCCGGCGCGCAGGGCCACGTTCCCGAGCGTCATTTGCAGATCGTTGCGGGTGGGGCTCTTGGCCAGTTCCGATTGCAGGAACAGGATGGCCTGATCGAAATGGCCTTCGGCGGAGAGCGTTTCCACCAGGCCTACCAGGCCGCGCGCGTCCTTCGGGTTGGCGGCGTAGGCTTTGCGGAATATATCTTCCGCCTCCTTCAGCTTGCCTTCTTTCAACGAGACCATGCCGAGTGAGAAATCGATATCCGGCGCGGTGGGATTCGCCTGCCGGATGGCCAGCAGCAGCCGCCGCGCGTCGTCATATTTTTTTTCACCGAGCAAGGAGGCCGCCTCGATCATGCGGGCCGGGCCGTTGCGCCGGTCGATCTGCAGAATTTCGCCGACGGATTTGAGAGCCGCATCGAAATCCGAGCGCATCACCTGAAGTTGCGCCAGCGCCAGCCGCGCGGGCAGGTAGTCGGGGCGCTCATGGAAAGCCGCGGTGAACTGCTGGCGCGCCTGCTCCCATTCGCCGCGCGCTACGTGCGCCCGCCCCAGATTGTAGCGGGCCACGAAATTGTCTGGCGCGGCGTTCACCACCGCCTGTAATTCGGAAATGGCCTTTTGCAAATCCCCGCGGTCGAGCAGGAAAGAGGCCTGCAGGCCGCGCGCATCGGAATCCTTGGGATTTTCCTTGAGAATGGCGGTATTGATGTCGGCCGCCTCCATGCGCCGGTTCTGGCGCATCAGCACTTCGATCATGCGCTTCTGATAGGTGGGCTTCTGTTTGGGGTCCTTGGCGATGCCCTCTGTATACTGCTTGTAAGCCTCTGCTAAATCGCCGCTGCGAAAATAGAAATCGCCCACCACCAGGTACGCGCGGTCGTAATCTTTCACGTGGCCCTTGATCTGATTGAGCGTTGCCACCATTTCATCGTGACGGTGGAGGGCGGAATAAAAGCTGGCCAGCGACACTAGAAACGCGACTTGCTTGGGGTTGGCGGCGGCGCCGGTTTTCAGGATCTGCTCCGCATCGGCGATCTGGTGCTGGACCAGGTAAATGCCGTATAACTCGTTGTAAGCCTGAATCAGAGCTTTATCTTGAGCGACGAGCTGTTTATAAATCTGCTCGGCCTCTGGAAACTGCCGGTCGGCGGACAACGCGCGCGCCAATTGCATTCTGATCGGCGTATCCGGGGGCTTGACGGAAATGGCTTTGCGATACTCGGCGATGGCACTGGTCACCAGCTTTTTCGCCTGCTCGGGATTGCCCGCGGCCAAGGTGGTCTGGGCGCGCACGAAATCCAGGTCGCCGGTCAGACGGTGGCCATCGTATGAGTTGGGATCCTGCTGTAACAACTCTTTGGTTACCGTATCCACTTCCGCAAGGAATTGGGTTTCGCGCGTGAAAGCGAGATAGATCTCGGCCAACCGGACTTCCGCTTCGCGGTGGTCGGGCTGATCCTTAGGGATGAGCTCGATAGCCCGCCGCAATTCGCCCAAGGCATTCGGAACCCGGCCGAGTCTCAAATCCGTCTGGGCCAGGCGGTAATAGGCGGCACCGTATCGCTGGTCCTTTTGCAGGGCATTGCGATACATGATCGAAGCTTCTTTGTACTTACCTTTCGCAAAGTATTTATTTCCGTTTTCCAGATAATGTTTCTTGGCCACGTTGGGGTCCCGGTTACAGGAAACTAAGACGAACGCGGCCAGGAAGACGACCAGGGATTTCATTGAGTCCTCAGGCTGATTCTAATATACGGCGCCTGCCCTGCGGGGCCCGTTTTTGCGCTGTGGGGCAGGCTTTCAGCCTGCGGACCGGCGTCCACGCCGGTCCAGGCGGGTCTGGAGACCCGCCGCAGACCTGCCGTAGACAGGAGGTCTGCCCCACTTTCAGTGCGAATGCGAGTGCGGCTCTTCGGCGGGAATCACGCAGCCGTTTTCCGCCATGGAGCAACCCACATGTTCGAACTGTACGGTGGAGTGGCGGATATGAAATCGGTGCCCCAACATGTCGTTGATGCGGGCCAGAATGCAATTGCTGGCGGATGGCGGAACGTCCTCGATCAACACGTGGCAACTGAGCGCATGGATGCTCGATCCCAGACTCCAGATGTGCAGATCGTGCACGTCCAGCACGCCTTCCACCTGGCACATGGCGGCGGTCACCTGCTGCAGTTCGAGACCGCGCGGCAACCCCTCCAGTAAGATGTTGAGCGACTCCACAATAATATCCCAGGCGGTCCATACGATCAGTAGGCCGATGAGTATCGATAGAATCGGGTCCACCTGCACCCAGCCCGTGTAGCGGATCACCAGCGCACCGATAATGATGGCCGCCGATCCCAGCAGATCGCCCAGCATGTGCACGAAGGCGCTGCGGATGTTGATGTCGCTTTGGCGCGCCACACGCAGTCCCCACATGATCCCGCCATTGAGCGCCAGACCGCCCGCGGCCACCAGCATCATCACCGTCTCGCCCACCGGCGCCGGGTGCCAGAGTCTTTGCCAGCCCTCGTAAAAAATCCAGGCGGCCAGCGCCACCAGCGTCATGGCGTTTACGAAAGCGGTGAGCACACCGGCGCGGTGATACCCGTAGGTTTTGATTGCGTCAGCTGGGCGCGCCTGCAGGTAGACGCCGAACCACGCCAGCAGCAAAGCCAGGCCATCGGTGAAGTTATGGCCGGCATCGGACAGCAGGGCCAGGCTGTGGGCCTGGATGCCTGCAATGATCTCCACGCCCACAAAGGCAAAGGTCGCCACCTGCGACCACCAGAGGACCCGGCCGGTGGCGTGCGAGTGCGCGTGGGAATGTGAGTGCAGATATCCTCCAATTGTGATTTTACCGCCGTAAGCCGCCGCGCCGGAAGGGCCGCGTTGACGTCCGCGCCAGAGGCCGCGAGTGGCATTGACAACCGCCGAGTGCCGCGCGGTATTCTATTTCAGATTAAGAAGCCCGATAGTCGTTAATAATGGGCAGCTCTGAAGTTTCCCAGAGGCCCGCTGAAGCCTTCGGCCGCCACGGCCTCGTGCGGCCCGACCGGCGCTCGCGACACAAGCTCGCAGCTGAGGTACATGAGCATGACGTTTGCGTACCAAGCCTCGCAGCCTTCCGGCAACCAGTTTTACGTAGCCGACCCCGACGGCGTGGCGCCGCCCACGCAAAACGGCCCCGTCTCCCTGGTGAGCCTCGCAGACACAGCCTTCGCCACGACTGACGCCAATGGTAACGAATACGCGACGCTGCTTGTAAACGTCGGAGCCATACTGCCAAGCTGGCTCAAGCAGACCTCCAGTTCGACCGGTGCGTTGCAAGGCGTGCAGCCTGTGCAGCCCCCCGGCGCACCGTCGGGAACGGTGCTCCCCGAATACTCGGTTTGGACGGTTACACGGTCCTGGACTTGACACAATTTGCGACCGGAGGGTTCAGCACGAGCAATGCGCTCCTGGTTACTATCCGAAATACGCTGCCCGGCACCGCCTTCGCCTGCTCCGGGGCTGCTGTTCCGTTCTCGACGGCGGAGTACACTAACGTGGACGGAGCCGGCGGCGGACTGATGGGTCCGTACGTTCCGCTGGTGGATTATGTCGATCCGAACAACCAGGTATACCTGCCACCATCGGGCGCTCCCATTCCGGCTTTGCCAGCCGCCAGCTCGTGCGGAGCGCTGAGCTACAACGGGACCCCTATTTTCCCGGCCGTGAATAACCCGTCGATCAGTGGCGGCGGGAACGGACCATTGAACTGGCCGCAGACATATTGGCCAGGATGGGGCACTGTGGCTAACGAACTGGTGTGCGGCAGCCAAAGCTCCGAGCCCTCGAACCAGATCTATTATGCGGCGACACAGCGGATCACGGAGGCCGTCAACAAAGGCTGCAATAGCGTACCCAACACCTGCACGGACGCCATCCCGGAGTCCCCACAGGAGAGTTGGGACTTGGCAACCGGCCAGTACTTGTGGCAGCCTCCCGCGCCTATCACGATCGTAGGGACCGGTTTCGGGTATTTGCCGAGCCTTCCGCAGACGATGGCGAGTTGCGCCACACCGCAGAACTGTCCGAATTACCTGAGGATCCAGAACGACGGCGGATCTGGGGTACACCTCGGCTGGGACACCAGCATGGGCGCTCCGTGCCAGGTGTACATAGCCAACTGGACCGACACCAGCGTATCCGTCATGGCAAACCTGCCTGTCGGGGTGGTCAACGGTCTTGGGACCGCGGTGTCCCCGCTTACCGATATCGGCCCTCTTACGCTTCCTCAAAGCCTACTCAGCGGCGCGCCGCCACTCGTGTGTCAGGTGATGCCCAACGACAAGCTGACCCTAACAGTCACGAATCCTCAGTCTGGGATTCCTCTCACGCTCCCGAGTATCACTGTTCAAGCGTATAGCGCTAGTCCGAACTGAGAGGTCGAGGGCGGCGCATCGCCCGGAGCGGCGTGGGAACTCTCGCGTCACTGTAACGTCAGCTTGTACAGCACGCCGCCGCCGGCAGCGCCGCCCTGGGCCGTGGTCCCGTATAGCTCGCCCGAGGGTGCTGGAATCAGGCCTGCGTTAGGGTAGTTGCCGTCGATGCCACCCGTGAAGCTGTGCAGCACAGTCTCCCGGCCGGATGGATCAACCCGATACAACACTCCGCAAGCGAGAAAACAGTCTGCCAGGCCACCGAGCGCTGTACCGTACAGGTTGCCCGCCGGCCCGCGAACCAAGCTGCCCGGGGCCGCCCCGTCCGCGCCGCCTGTGAAGGTATACAGCACCCGGTACTGGCCTGCGGCATCCAGTTCGAAGACCACACCGGCACCGCTTTGTCCCGTGGTCAACTCTCCGTAGCCCGCGGCAGTCCCGTACAGATTCCCCTCGGAGTCGAGTATCACGCCCGCGCTCGGATTGCCGCCGCCAGGACCAGGGCCAGTAAAGCTGTGCAATACCCTGAACTGGCCCGCAGTGGTTATCTCGTACACCACTCCCGCACCGTACGCGCCACAGTAGAAGGTCGTTCCAAGGAGATTCCCGGAGTCGAGAGTCAGGCCGGGATTGGGCGTGCAGCCGTCCGATCCCCCCGTAAAGCTGTAAAGAACGGTCTCGTGGCCAGCCTGGTCCAATTTGAACATCACACCCTCCTCGGCTCCCATCGCGCCCACCGCGCCGCCGCCAAAGGTCGTCCCGTAGAGATCCCCGGCGGTGTCTAGAACTACCCCGTTGGGGAGGCCGCCGTCCGCTCCCCCCGTAAAGTTGTAGAGCACTGTCTCATGGCCCGACGAGTCCACCTTGTACACGACGCCCTGGTTTGCTGCCCCGCCTCTCTCCGCAACGCCGTAGACGTTTCCGGCGGAGTCCAAGACGACGCTCGATTCGGGGTAAGCTCCATCGGCACCACCTAAGAAGCTATACAAGGCCACCTCCCGGCCTGATGAGTCCACTTCATACAGCACGCCGGCGTTTGCCGGTCCCCCCTGTTGGCTGGTGCCATAGAGGTTGCCTGCCGAATCCCTGGTAACACCGGCAAACGGCGTGGTCCCTCCAGCAGCGCCTTTGAAACTGTATAGCATTGTCTCGGCGCCAGCCGAGGACACTCTGTAGAGCATGCCGCCCACACCCCCGTAGGCAGTCGCCCCGTAAACGTTGCCGGACGGGTCCAGAATCACACCGCCGTTCGGGCCGTACGCCCCCAGGTTCGAGACGCCACCGGGGAACGAATAGAGCACCTTGAATTTGCCTGCTGTGTCCAACTTGAAGACCGCGCCCAGACCATCGGAAGCTGTGCCGTAGAGGCTACCCTCCGCATCGCGCGCCAGACAGGACTTCAGATTCGTAGGGCCATAACCATTGGTCCGGTAGAGCACCTTCAGGTGGCCGGTGGTCTCTAATTGGTAGATCATCGAGTATTGGCCCGAGGTCGCGCCGTACAGATTGCCCGCCGCATCGCGGATCACGCCGCCATAGGGAGCGTACCCGCCGTTAGTGTTCCCGGTGAAGCTGTACAGCACCGTCTCCTGCCCGGACGGAGTCACCTTGTAAACCACGCCATACCCCGTGTAGCCGATGGCTACGCCGCCGTACACGGCTGTCCCGTAAAGATTTCCGGCCGGATCGGCGATCACCCCGGCGTAAGGATTACCTCCATCAGACCCGCCCGTGAAGCCATACAGCACGGTTTCCTGCCCGGCCGACGTCACCCTGTACACAACGCCCGCGCCTGCGGTCCCGCCCTTATAGGCCGTCCCGTACAGATTGCCGGCCGCGTCCACGGTTACTCCGCCATACGGATTGCCCCCATCTGCCCCGCCTGTGAAGTTGTATAGCACCGTCTCCTGCCCGGACGGTTCGAGCTTGTAGACTACCCCGGCGTTGGCCGCGCCGCCCTGGTAGGTGGTCCCGTACAGATTGCCGCCGGAATCCAGCGCCACACCGGCGTAGGGATTGGCTCCATCGCTTCCGCCCTGGAAGCTGTAGAGCAGCTTGTAGCCGGAGGCGCTCAACCGGAACACCACGCCGAGGTTGGCCGCGCCGCCCTGATAGGTGGTCCCGTAGACATTCCCGCCGGCATCGCGAACCAGCGTGGAGTAGGGATTGGCGCCCCATGGAAAGTTTCCGAAGGTGTGAATTACGGTTTCGGCGGCGGTCTGAGCCCCCGCGATTCCAATCGCCGCCATCGCCCCCACAGCGCAGGCGAGGCATGCCAGACCGGTTGTCTTGTGCATTTTGATTACGAGTCTCCTTTGGAACATGCGCGCTCCACGTCCGATTCGCATTATCACCTGTTCCCGGGTCGGTTGTCGTGGCCGTTCCGGCGCGCCGGTACTACCGGCGCGCCGGCCAGGGTTGCAGTCCAGCCCTGCTTAGTCCAAACCCAACCCCACCTGTCGGTTCAGTTGGACGGTCTAGTTGCAGAATGTGACGGAGCGACGGCATGGCGGCTTCCCGGCGTGGTTCGTGGCCCGCAGTGGCGGATATGAAAGCGGTGCCCCAGCATGTCGTTGATGCGCGCCAGAATGCAATTGCCGGCGGATGGCGGGACGTCCTCAATCAACACGTGGCAACTGAGCGCATGGATGCTCGATCCCAGACTCCAGATGTGCAGATCGTGCACGTCCAGCACGCCTTCCACCTGGCACATGGCGGCGGTCACCTGCTGCAGTTCGAGACCGCGCGGCAACCCTTCCAGTAAGATGTTGAGCGACTCCACAATAATGTCCCAGGCGGTCCATACGATTAGTAGGCCGATGAGTATCGATAGAATCGGGTCCACCTGCACCCAGCCCGCGTAGCGGATCACCAGCGCACCGATAATGATGGCCGCCGATCCCAGCAGATCGCCCAGCATGTGCACGAAGGCGCTGCGGATGTTGATGTCGCTTTGGCGCGCCACACGCAGTCCCCACATGATCCCGCCATTGAGCGCCAGACCGCCCGCGGCCACCAGCATCATCACCGTCTCGCCCACCGGCGCCGGGTGCCAGAGTCTTTTGCCAGCCCTCGTAAAAAATCCAGGCGGCCAGCGCCACCAGCGTCATGGCGTTTACGAAAGCGGTGAGCACACCGGCGCGGTGATACCCGTAGGTTTTGATTGCGTCGGCTGGGCGCGCCTGCAGGTAGACGCCGAACCACGCCAGCAGCAAAGCCAGGCCATCGGTGAAGTTATGGCCGGCATCGGACAGCAGCGCCAGGCTGTGGGCCTGGATGCCTGCAATGATCTCCACGCCCACAAAAGTAAAGGTCGCCACCTGCGACCACCAGAGGACCCGGCCGGTGGCGTGCGAATGTGCGTGGGAATGTGAGTGCAAGCAGTCTCCATTAGTGATTTTATCGCCGCGCTGTGCTCTGGGGGAGGACTCCAGTCCACGGCGAACTAAAGTTCGCCGCAGCACGCTGAAGCGTGCGCCACGGGGGCCTGCCCCACTCCTTTGACTCGTCGCGCGCTAGACTGGTCTTTCTCCCTCATGAAAATCCTGATGGTGGCTTCCGAAGCGGCTCCCTTCGCCAAGACTGGCGGGTTAGCCGACGTGGTCGGATCCTTGCCCGCCGCGCTGAAGGCTCTCGGCCACGAGGTCGCCGTCCTGCTGCCGCGCTACGCCACAGTGGATCTGAAGAATGCGCGCCGCGTGTATGACTCACTGCCGATCTGGCTGCCTCCCAAGCGCTACGATACAACCCTGTACCTGATCGAGCGCGAAACACCCTTTTATTTTCTCGATTATCCACCGCTGTTCGACCGGCCCGGACTCTACGGCGAAGAGGGCGTGGATCATCCCGACAATCACATTCGTTTCGCGGTTCTGGCGCAAGGGGCCATCGCTTTTTGCCGGAGCGTCTGGCGGCCCGATATCCTGCACGCGCACGACTGGCAGGCCGGCCTGGCCCCAGCTTACCTGCGCACGATCTATACCAACGACCCCACCTTCGCTGCCATACACTCGCTTTTCACCATCCACAATCTGGGATACCACGGCCTCTTCCCCGCCGCCGCCATGGCCGACATCGGGCTGGCGGGCACCGACGAGTTCCGTCCCGGCGGCCTGGAGTTCTTCGGCAAGCTCTGCTATATCAAGGGCGGCCTGAATTATGCCGATGCGCTGAATACGGTCAGCCCTACCTACGCGCGGGAGATCCAGACGCCGGAGTATGGCTTTGGCCTGGATGGCGTGCTGCGCGCGCGCAGCCAGGTGCTTTCCGGCATCTTGAACGGCGTGGATTATAAGGAATGGAATCCGGAAACGGACGCGTGGGCCGTGGCGCATTACTCGAGCGCCGATCTGGCCGGCAAACGCGCCTGCAAACAGGACCTGGTCAATACGTTTGGATTGCCCCAGGAGTCCATGGATGCGCCCTTGATCGGCATCGTTTCGCGCTTTACCAGCCAGAAGGGCGCCGACCTGATCGCGGGCGCGGCTGACGGGATGGTAGCCGAAGGTTATTATATGGTGGCCCTGGGAGCGGGAGAGCCGCAGTACGAGGAACTGTTCCAGGCCATCGCCGCCCGTCACCCCACGCGCGTGGCCGTGCGTTTCGGCTACGATAACCCGCTGTCCCATAAGATTGAAGCCGGTGCGGACCTGTTTCTGATGCCTAGCCGGTACGAGCCCTGCGGGTTGAACCAGATTTATAGCCTGAAGTACGGTACCGTGCCGATAGTACGCGCAACTGGCGGCCTTGATGATACTATCGAACCTGGAACAGGTTTCAAGTTCTGGGAATACTCGGCGAATGCCCTGCTGGGAGCTTTGCAGGCGGCGCGGGCGGCTTTTGCCGATCCGGATGGCTGGCGTCAGATCATGCTGGCGGGTATGGCGAAGGATTTTTCCTGGCGGGTATCGGCCGCGGAGTACGCGCGCCTATACCAGCGGCTGGCGGGCGGCTTTATGATTGAATCCCGCGCAGCCTAAGCGTATCTAATTCTTATAGGAGACAAGAAGAATAATGGCGGGTCAAAATACCCTAACCTTCACCGATGGCAGCTTTGACCAGGATGTTTTGCACTCCGAAGTGCCGGTCCTGGTGGACTTCTGGGCAGAGTGGTGTGGCCCCTGCCGGCAGATGGGGCCGACCATCGATGTGGTGGCCCAGGAATATGCCGGGAAGCTGAAAGTCGGCAAGCTGGATGTGGATTCCAATATCAATACAGCCGGGCGCTACAATATCCGCGGCATTCCTACGCTGCTGCTGTTCAAGGAAGGCCGGGTGGTAGAACAGCGCGTAGGCGCAGTCGGCAAGTCTGAAGTCGTGCGCATGGTCCAGGCGCACGTCGCGCCAGTGGCATCCTAAGGCCGCTAAGGCCGCGACCGAACCACCACCATTTCCTCTTCTTGCATCGTCCCGATGGCGTCCTGGCACGGTACACAGTAGCGGGCCCACGGCAGGGCCTGCAGCCTTTTCGGAGGAATGGGTTGTTCGCACGCCAGGCAGAATCCGAAATCGCCCGACGCCACGCGGTCCAGGGCTTCCTCCACCATGCGCAGTTGACCGTAGTCCAGACTGTTCAACCGCAGCGAGACAAATTCGTCATGCGAGAGTTGCGCCTGGTCTTCCTCCGCGACCCGGCCCATCTTCGCAACGGTGTCGAATTTGACTCCCAAACCGGAGACCACCTGCTCCCTTTTGTCGAGCAGCATCTGGCGATACGTCTCGATCAGATTTGACACCCGAGCGCCGCTTGCCCCTTTGTTCATGAACCCTCACCTCCCGTGCAAACGTGTTATTTCAGACCGTAAGCACCTTAAATGGTTAAGAGAAGGTACCAAAGTTCTCTCCCGAATACAAGTTTTATTTTGGCAGTATTGTTTTGACCACCCTATGCGGACGTATCTCAGGACAGCGTGCCGTTTTAATCGAGTATCCCGGGCGGCGCTAAGATGAAAGACAAACCTGCTTCCATGAAGAGACGCATCCTGGTGGTCGAGGACGAAGAGAAACTCCGCCGCGTTCTCGAACTGCAACTGGCGTCCGCCGGCTTTGAAGTGGATAAGGTGCGCACGGCCGAGGAAGCCGTGAAGATAACCGATCGGGCCGACCTGGTGCTCACCGACTTGCGCTTGCCACAGATGGACGGCCTGGAGTTACTGGCCGCCATCCGCCGCCAGAATTCGCAAACCCCGGTCGTGGTCATGACCGCTTTTGGCACGATCGAAACTGCGGTCGAGGCCATGAAGGCCGGCGCCACCGATTTTCTGTTGAAACCTTTCTCACTCGATCACCTGATGACCGTCGTGGGAAAGGCGCTCGAAATGCGCGCGCTGCGCGACGAGAACCTGCAACTTCGTGAAGAACTGGGGCGGCGCTACGCCTTTGACAACATAGTCGGACGTAGCCCCGCCATGCAGGAAGTCTTCGCCACCATCATGCGCGTCGCGCCTACCCGCGCCACGGTCCTGCTGGCGGGCGAAAGCGGAGTCGGCAAGGACCTCATCGCGCGCGCCATTCATTTTCACTCGCCGCGCCGCGAAAAGCCGCTGGTGAAGATCAACTGCACCGCCCTCCCCGAAAACCTGATGGAGAGCGAACTGTTCGGCTACGAGAAGGGCGCCTTCACGGGCGCCATGACTTCCAAGCCCGGCAAGTTCGAACAGGCCGATACCGGCACCGTATTTCTGGACGAAATCGGCGATGTGCCCGCCACCATCCAGGTGAAACTGCTGCGGGTTCTGCAGGAGCGCGAGTTCGAGCGATTGGGCAGCAATGTCACCCGCCATATCGATGTGCGGGTCGTGGCGGCCACCAACCAGGATTTGCGCGCCGCGCTCGAACAGGGCACTTTTCGCGAAGATCTGTATTACCGGCTCAACGTGGTGCCCATGAATATTCCACCGCTGCGAGAGCGCAGGGAGGACATTCCATTTCTCGCGCAGCACTTCGTCGCCAAGCTCGGGCCGGACACGGGCAACCGCGTGCAGGCCGTCACGGACGCGGCCATCGCCAAGCTGATGGCATATCATTGGCCGGGCAATGTGCGCGAGTTGGAGAACGTGATCGAGCGCAGCCTGGTAATGTGTTCCGGCGACCGGCTGGACGCCGCCGATATCAAGCTGGAAATGGCGCCGCGTAGCCGCGCGGCGGACCAGGCGGATCGCTTTCTGCCCGAAGGACTGACGCTCGATCAATACGAGCAGGATCTGATTCGCGAGGCGCTGCGGCGGGCGGACGGCAACAAGAGCCAGGCGGCGCGGCTGCTGGGGCTGACGCGGAATGCGCTGCGATACCGGCTGACGCAGATGGGGCTCGAATCGTAATCCGCCCGCACCCGCGCCTAGCCCGCGGTAAGCTGTGCTAGGCGCCAAGAAACCGCTTGAGGCGGCGTGCAAGCGGCTTTAGGTTACTCGATTCGCCGTCGCAGCCTTTAGCCTAAGCCTTTAGCCTCGCGACGAGGCCCGATTTGATGTGCCGGGTCCGGCAAAACTGGACTTGGCAGTGTGACCAATAATATAATTCCCAGAAAGTTTGCGTGCGCAGGCCTCCTGGCCGCCAAGGTGCCAGGCCTCTTCACTTTGGATGGGGAATGATCTCCGTGACGATGTACACGTCGCCCACGATTCTGAAATAGAAGCGCCAACCGCGGTTGACCCGCGCCTGCCACTTGTCATCCGTCTCGCTATATTTCTTGGCGCGCAACGAAGGGTGGTGGAGGTTGGCAAGCAGGAAAGCGGCCTGCTTATAAAAGGTCTTGCGAACAGGGGTCGGAAGCTGCTGCAGAGCGCTGAGGGCATTCCGAGTGTAGCCCAGTTTCATTAAGCGGACTTAGCCCTCTTTTTCGCCGCCCGTAGCTTTCCGATGTTGGCCTCAATGGAGGCCGCCATCTCCTCCGCAGTATTGAAAGGGCCGTAGACGCGGCCGTGCTTGATGTCCTCGTCAGATTTAGCCAGCCGGGATTTGATGCTTCGGTGCTGAGCGGGCGTGTATTGCTCTTCGGCGGAGGGGAACCTGGAACGGTCGATGACGACTTTGGGAGTAAGGACGATCTTGCCGTGCTGGAACGCCGCCTCCACCAGGTCGCCTTCGGAGATGCCGGCCAGCGAACGTAGCTTGGTGGGCAGGGTCATCTGGCCTTTGCGGTGGATCTTCACGAGAGTAGTCATACACATTGCCTGATTATTGGTCAAGAAGTCCGAAAGTCAAACTCCTGAGGACAGCATAACGGTTCTGACGAGTACCGTCAAGGCTGCCCCAGAAGGCGCCCGTCTGGCCCGCTCTTTAGACCCGATTAGCGAGCGAATTGTTTGGCTATGAGAAGGACGCCTTTACCTGCGCCATGGCGTCCAAGCGCGGCAAATCGAAGAGGCCGATACCGGGATCAACAAGGAGTTTGCGCACAGAATCTTTGGCTCTATAAACCACGCGACGACGTCGCTGGTGGTTCGCTCAAACAGCAACCCGCGGCAACGGGCCACGATTCTGAGGAGCACATTGCGGGAACTGGATCCTGCCCTGCCTCCGTGAATCGAAACGTGGAACGAGGGACTGGCTCCGGTTCTGATTGCTTCCGCGCATGCTGCTCAGTCGCTGGGCGTACCGGGCGTGATGCTGGCCGTGACCGGCATCTTTGGAATGGCCGCATACTCGGTTAGCAACCGGCTGATGGAATTGGGGATTCGTACGGCGCTCGGCGCTCAGAAGTGTTGAAGGCAGCCCTGGGACGGCCATTCCAATTGTTGCGCGGGGATCGGCAGCCGGATTGGTCCTCGGAATTCTGGCGAGCCATGTGCCGGCCTCGCTCGCTTATACGGCGACGCCGAGCGATCCATTGGTATTGGCTGGTGTTGTTGTAGCTATGGTGTTCGTGGGGCCGCTGGCTACGGGGATTCCCGCGCGGCGCGCGCTGTTGCCTAATCCTTTGGCACTGCTGCGCGACGAGTGAAATGAGTTTGGTTGGCGGCAGGTGGGCTGGGAGCCTGCCGCAAGCGCTAAAATCATAAGAATATGACATCGCAAACGAGATTGGCCGGCTTCTTGCCGGCTATCGCCATCCTCCTCGCGCCCGCTCTGTGTCCCGCCGAGGACCTGCCGAATGGCGTGAAAAAGGTGACCTCCGTCGAGGGCATTACCGAATACAGCCTCGATAACGGCCTGCGTTTCCTGGTGTTCCCGGATACATCCAAACCCACCATTACGGTAAATATGACCTATCTGGTCGGCTCCCGGCATGAGGGCAACGGCGAAGGCGGCATGGCCCACCTGCTCGAGCACATGTTGTTCAAGGGCAGCACGAAGCACCTGAACATCATGCAGGAACTCACCGAGCACGGCTGCCGGCCGAACGGCACCACCAGTTTCGATCGCACGAATTACTTCGAAACCTGCCAGTCGGGCGACGAGAATCTGCACTGGGCGCTCGATATGGAAGCCGACCGCATGGTGAATTCTTTCATCAAGAAAGAGGACTTCGACAAGGAATTCTCGGTGGTGCGCAACGAATTCGAAGCCGGCGAAAACAACCCGTTCGCGGTGCTGTACAAGCACACCATGGCGGCGGCTTACACCGCACACAGTTACGGCCGGCCGGTAATCGGAAACAAGTCGGACGTGGAACGCGTGACCATGGACAAGCTGCAGACGTTCTACCACAAGTATTACCAGCCCGATAATGCCGTGCTCATGGTGGCGGGCAAAGTGGATGAAGCCAAGATCGTGGCGCTGGTGAGCGACGACTTCGGCAAGATCCCGCGCCCGTCGCGCACCCTGTCGCCCACCTACACCGTGGAACCGGTGCAGGATGGCGAGCGCCTCACGGTGGTGCGCCGGGTTGGCGATGTGCAGGGGATCTTCATTGTCTATCACACTCCGGATGGGGCGCACCCCGACCAGCCCGCGCTCGACGTGCTGACCAGCGTCATGACCGAGCAATCCTCGGGCCGGCTGTACAAAGCTCTGGTCGATAACAAAAAGGCGACGCAAGTCTTCGGCAACGCCATGCAATTCAACGAGCCTGGTTTGATTATGTTCGGCGCGCTGCTGAACAAAACAGATTCGCTCGATGATGCGCGCAACGTCATGCAGGCCACCATCGATGGCGTGGTGAAAGAGCCGCCCAGCAAGGAGGAAGTAGATCGCGCCAAGACGCGTCTGGAGAAGGATATCGACATCACGTTGCGGAACTCCGAACGGGTCGGCTTGTATCTCAGCGAATATCTGGCGCAGGGCGACTGGCGGCTGTTGTTCCGCGACCGCGACATCTTGCGCAACGTTACGCCGCAGGATGTGCAGCGGGTGGCGGCGGCCTATCTGAAGACTTCGAACCAGACCATCGGCGAATTCATTCCCGATCCCAAACCGGACCGGGCCGAGATACCAGCCAAGACGGACGTCGCGGCCGCGCTCAAGGATTACAAGGGCGAGGCGGCCATGGCGGCGGGCGAGGTGTTCGATCCATCGCCGAAGAATATTGAAGCGCGCACCGAGCACTATACTTTGCCATCCGGCATGAAGGTTGCGCTGCTCCAAAAGAAGACGCGCGGCGCCAGCGTGCATGCCGTCATCAGCCTGCATTTCGGCGATCTGGAGAGTCTGCAGGGCAAGGATGTAGCGGCCAGCCTCGCGGGCGAAGCGCTGATTCGCGGCACGTCCGGCAAGAACCGGCAGCAGATCCAGGACGAAATCGACAGGCTGAAGGCGCAGCTTCGCGTGAACGGCGACGCTACCGGCGCGAATGTCAGCATCGAAACCACGCACGAAAATCTGCCCGCGGTGTTGCGGCTGGCAGGCGAAATCCTGAAAGAGGCCACCCTGCCCGAATCGGAGTTCGAGGAGATCCGCAAACAGCAGCTCACTTATCTCGATTTCGGAAAGAGCGAGCCGCAGTCGCTGGCGTTCACCGAAATCAGCCGCACCATGTATCCGTATCCGAAGGGCGACGTACGCGCGACCATGTCGATTCCCGAGGAAATCGAGGAAGTGAAGAGCGTGAAGCTGGAAGATGCGAAGGCCTTCTACAAGCACTTCTATGGCGCATCGAACGGACAACTCGCGGTAGTGGGCGACTTCGATCCGGCGGAAGTGAAGAAGGAGGTTGCGATCCTGTTCGGCGAGTGGAAGAGCCCGGCGCACTTTGAGCGCGTCAAATTCGGCTTCCAGAAGATTGCGCCGGTGAACCAGACCATCGAGACGCCCGACAAGCAGAACGCGGTGTTCGTGGCCTCCGAACGGCTGCATATCAGCGACAAAGATGCGGAGTATCCGGCGCTGGTGATGGGGAACTACATGCTGGGCGGCGGATTTCTGAACTCGCGCCTGGCCACCCGTATCCGTGTGAAGGATGGCCTGAGCTACGGCGTGGGTTCGACACTTTCGGCCAAATCCACCGAGCCGGATGGCGAATTCCAGACATACGCCATCGCGGCGCCGCAGAATGTGCTGAAGGTGGAAGCGGCGTTCAGGGAGGAGATGCAGAAGGTCTTGACCGGCGGCTTCACGCAGAAGGAACTGGACGAGGACCGCACCGGCTGGCTGCAGGAGCGCCAGGTGAACCGGGCGGAAGATGGCTCGCTGGCGCGCACCTTGACGTCGCGGGACTACGATGGCCGGACCATGCTTTGGGATGAAGAACTGGAGAAGAAAGTGGCGGCGCTGACGCCGGAGGATATCGCGAAGGCGGTGCGTAGCACGATTGATCTGGAGCAGGTCTCGATTGTGAAGGCCGGCGATTTCAAGAAAGCCGCGGCGAAGTAGTGGCCTGATCGTGGGGCAGACCTCCAGGTCTGTCAGGATGGGCCTGCGGCCCACGAATAGTGATGAAAACCATGCGGGGCGGGTTCCCATCTGCGCCGGCCTCTCAGGCCGCCCGAACGGGGTTTCGACAAGTTACGGTGGGTTTTCGACCGTGCGCGGGTCCTCCACGACCCGCAGGCCCGGCGTGGACGCCGGCCGCGATACTGGAGTCCTGCCCCATAAGCGCTAACTTAGGGCTTGCAGAGTCACCGGACTTGGCAGCACGTCGGGTCGTACCGGCCATCGTTCAACCTGGTGGCGACCTATTTCGAGAGGCCAATTCGGCGATTCGCTTGAAATCTAGGTCGTAAGGTTTGGCGCTATACGCTCTTGTGGTTTCCGTGGGTCCTTTCACGGAAGGAATTCGCGCTGGACTTTCAAGCTTCCCAGATCGGGATTTCTGGCCCGTGGTGCCCGAGCCGACCAGTTTCCGAGCGGCGCCCAGTCCGCCTCGGGGTAGCTGCACCGGACGGTGCCTTACTGCATGGCCACCGACCAGGGCTACGGCCATCGCCTGTTCGACAGAATCCAGAAACAGCCGCCCGCTCGGAAACCCAGCGACCATCTCGGCATGAACGGCCATCACCAGCGCAACCAGGTGGGAGTCTGAAAACTTGTGGCGAGGGCGCAGTTCGACCTCGCCAACGGTTCATCAGAGGCGGCCATCAGTGCCGCATCGGAAATACTGAGCTGCAGATGCGTTACGTTCATGAGTCCGACCCACTCTCCCTCATGACGGTCGCACAGTGCTAAATCGCACGCCGCGTAGTCGAACTTCTCCAGGGCGGAACGCTTCGAGCCGCACTCAATTGAGCCGGGGCCGCAACATCATTGCGAAAGCCTGATCATGCCATACCCAATGACGCGGCTCTGTGTCAGCGTCGGGAGAAAAGAGTTCAACTTTCATTCTTTTATTTCATGCCTCATGTTGTGAGTAACATCACGCGTCACCGAGGCGATTCAAATTAGATCTTGATATTGGCGGTGCATTCGCCTCATTCGTTGAATTCACTGTGAATCTCTGGCCCACCCGAGTGGCACCAAATCTGATTGAGCTGCGCATGCGCTGCCTCCGACTCCAGGTAGAACGAGTCCAGATTCGCCAGCAACTGCCGCTGCGCCAGGCTCAAGTCCAGCCGCGCTTGCTGCAGCCGCAGATCGCTGTGCCGCACCTTGCTGCGCGTGGCGCCCCAGTTCCCAGACCGGAATCGTCAAGGTGGCCTGCGCTACCGATCCCAGGTTGCGCTGATTGTGCTGGTTGGCGTCGATGCCATAAAAATAATCGGGCGAAAAGATCCGGAAATAGGCCGCCCGTGCTGACTTCAGATCCCACTCCTCGATCCGCACGGTGGTGCGCCGCGCGTATATCCGGATTGTTGCGCCCCGCCATCTGCTGTACCTCCGCCCGGACCGGCAAGGCCGGAGCCGTCGCGAGATTATCCGCCACCGCAAACTCTCTTGTGTAATCGGTAAACAACAAACCCCAAATCCGATCCGCTTCCTCGTCGGAATGCGCCGCCTCGCCGCCCGCTTCCAGCTTGCGCGTGATGTCCGCAAAATCCCGCGCTTCCTTAAGGCTTTGCTGCGCGTTCGCATACTTCCGCTGCGCCGCCAGCCGGGTGTAATAATTCTGTCTGACAATGGCAACAAGTCCCCGCGCCGCCGCTTCCGCCGCGATGGCCCGCTGATAATCCGCCCGCTTGCCCGGTGCAATCACATCCTCATGCACTACCGCCTGATTGTTATAAACGTGTACGCCGTCGTTCGCTACGAATATGGCCGTTCCTCTGCGTGTAGATGTATTGGCTGAACCAGGTCGCCGTGGGCAGCAGGGCCGCCTTGGCCTGCACCTTGTCCTCGCGCGCCAGTTCCGCCGTAATAACCGCCGACTGATACTGCTGGGCCACCTGGCGCCCGCGCCAAAGCATCGTCCAAAGTAAGCGTGAGCGGAGTCTGCCCAGATAAAGCTGAGACTCCGCAGGTCCCTAAAGCCAGCACCCAGCACCCAGCACCCAGCACCTAGCACCCAGCACCCACCACCCACCGTCACCGCCTCTTGCGCACTTCCCCCGCCAGCGTGCCGTCCCATCTGCCGTCCCCCTGCGCCAGATAGTTCCCCAAGCCCTGCCAATCCTCGCGTGTGATCCCATTCAGATCCCACACCACACGCCCGTTGCGCACCGTCAACTCGCACTCCAGCTTGCGCGTGCCCTGCATGCGCGCGCCGTAGGTGTCCACAAATCCGAAATGCCCTTCCTCCACCCGCAGCACCGCCACATCCGCCGCCGCCCCCACCGATAAGCTTCCCAACTCCTCGTGCCGGATCTCCCGCGCCGGCGTCCACGTCGAGCGCAGGATCACTTCGTCGAGCGGCATTCCGATATTGAGGAATTTCGACATCACGTTCAGCATGTCCTTCATGCCCGCATTCATGCTGCCGATATGCAAATCCGTCGAAATCGAATCCGGCCCGAACCCTTGCCGCATCGCCGGTACCGCCTGGCGGAACAAAAAACTGCCGCCTCCATGCCCCACATCGAAGATTACCCCACGCTTCCGCGCTTCGAACAGGTACGGCAGGATCCGCCCGTGATCGTCCAGCATCGGCACCCAGCTCAAATATGTGTGCGTGTAGATATCCCCCGGACGCAGCTTCTTCATCACCAGATCCTGAAACGGCCGCTCCGGCCGGAAGGTCCCGAAGTCCACCATCACCGGGATATTCGCCAGCGTGCCCGCTTCGACTGCCCGCTCCACGGCTATCCACTCCGGACCTGCATAGTGCGCCGTCTTGATGCCCACGATCGTGTCTTTGTATTGCATGGCCATATCGGCGGCGGACTTGGCGTCCATCTGGCCGGTGTCCTGTTCGACGGCGCCCCCCATTCCGGCGCCCACGATATTCAGAAACGCCAGCACGCGGGTCCGCGCACGGTCGATTACCCGGTCCTTGAAATCCGGGAAATTGCGCCAGCCCGAACTGCCCGCATCCGCCACCGTGGTCACCCCCGAGCGGAAAGTGAAGCCATCCGGGTAAACGCTGTTGTCGCCGCAGTAGGCGCCCCGCTGACCGGTGCCGGCATAGACATGCACATGCATATCGATCAGCCCCGGGGTGACATACAGACCTGAGACATCCACGACTTTCAGGGCCTTGGCGGCCGGGATATCCGCCGCGACCGCCGCAATCTTTCCATCGGCAATTGCCACATCCATCACGGCGCTGATCTTATTCTTGCCATCGATAACATGGCCGTCCTTCAGCAGTAAGTCATAAGAGGATTGTGCAAACATAATACAAACAAAAAAGCAACTAACTAACCACCTCATCGCATACCCCCGATTCCGGCCGGCTAAACCACCAGCCACCAGCCACCCACCACCAGCCACGGCGAGCTAAGCCCGCCTTCGCCGTTCCTCAAACTTCCAAGCTGTAGCCACGATCTCCCGCACTGCCTCATACTTCGGCTTCCAACCTAACACTCTCCGCAGTTTGTCGGCATTCGCCACAAGGGCCGGCGGATCGCCCTCCCGTCGCGCCCCCGTCAAGTAAGGCACCCTCCGTGCGGTCACTTCCTCCACACTGCGAATCATCTCCAGCACCGAATGTCCGCTTCCCGTCCCCACGTTGAACTGATCCGACCGGCCGCCAGCCAGCAGCGCCTCCAGCGCCAGTATATGCGCTTCCGCCAGATCGTTCACGTGAATGTAATCCCGTATGCAAGTGCCATCCGGCGTATCATAGTCGGTTCCAAACACTGTAAACGGCTCGCCCGTGGCGACTGCCCGCAGCATCAGCGGGAGCAGATGCGTCTCCGGATCGTGCTCCTCGCCCAGCCCACCCTCCGGGTCTGCTCCACAAGCATTAAAGTAGCGCAAACATACGCTGCGCAGCCCGTGTATGCTATCGAACCAGCGCAGCATCGTCTCCACCATCACCTTCGATTCGCCGTACGGATTCACCGGCAAAATGGCCGCGTCCTCTGGAATGGGCGAAGTCTGCGGGATGCCATAAACCGCTGCTGTGGACGAGAACACCAGGTGCTTCACGCCCGCCCGCAGCATCGCCATCGCTACCGAAAGCGAGCCGGCCGTGTTGTTCTCGAAATACATCTCCGGCGCGTGCATCGATTCCCCAACCGAAATAAACGCCGCGAAGTGAATCACCGCATCGTGCCCGGCCAGCACCTCCGCCAGTCGGTCGGTCTGCTGCACGCGCATTTGATGGAAAACGGGGATCTCCACGTTGTGCCGGTACCCGCGCGAAAGATCGTCGACTACCGTCACGTCATAGCCCCGCCGCAGCAGCATCCGCGCCGTGTGTGACCCGATATACCCCGCCCCGCCCGTTACCAAAATCCGTCGTTTGCTCACGAAACGATTGTAGTATGCGCCGAACCTTGTGCTCCCGGCTCAGGCGGGGCTGAAGCCCCGCGCCGGCTAAAGCCCGCCCTCCAATGTCACCTGCTCGCCGCCGCACAAGATCGACTGGCGGCCAGCCTCAATCACCCGCTCGTTGTAGCTGCTATTACCCGCTGTAGCAATGATTCCATCGCGATCGATTTCGGAAAGTAACTCTGGCGTGGATTCTACTTGAACGATACTCGATACTATCTGCTCCACTGAGCGATAGCCATAACCTACCGGAGTCAGTCCCTCGCCGCCTAAGTCCACATACTGGAAGTAATCCGGGCTAGGCTCGGCATAGACAGTCGCACCCGGGGAATCCGGTTCGCGCGTGTAACTATACTTCAAGCCCCGATACTGATCCGAGTGCTCCAGCAACCCGCCTTTGTCATCTCCACCGCAATAGAGCGTTAGGCCCTGCGTATTTGTGCCCGGAGCGTCGTCCGGAAAGCCGAGGCCGTTCTGCACATTCAGGCACGCGCCGTTGCTCCAGATCACGCGCGCATCGGTCCAGAGAAAGCCCTCGTTCCCATTAGGAAAATGGTCGCGCACACCATACACACTGACGGCTACCGGCAGCAGGCCGGTAATGAAATGAACCAGGTCCACGTAGTGGCAGCCGATATAGGTGAAGGCATCGGAATGTTCGGCCGTCATCCAATTCTGGAAATTGGAGCGGCGGTAATACCATTTCTCGAACAGACGCGCCGACCCCAGCCGGAATTCGCCGAACATCCCCGCGCGATATTGGCGGCGGGCCATCAGGCTGCGGTCGTCAAATCTTTTGTGATATTCGACGGCCACCAGCAGCTTGCGGGCGCGGGCCACCCGCTCGATCTCTACCGCGTGCCGGTATAAGAGCGCCAGAGGCTTGACGCAAAGCACGTGCTGCTCGCAGTCGAGCGCAGCCATCACCACTTCATAATGCAGGTGATCGGGCACCGCCACGACCACAATCTGGCGCGGCGGAAGCGCGGCGATAGCCTCGCGATACAACCCCAGCTGCGGTGGCCCGGCGCGATCCGGCCAGGCGCGGAAGGACTGTCCGGGAAAGGCGCGCAGCAGCATTTCAGCGCGCGCCAGCGCCTCCACCGTGCTGAATCGCGACGCGCATACCGCCAGCGCCGCGATGCGGCCCTGCCGCTGCATATGATAGAGCGAGGGCAGCAGTTGATCGTGCGTGATCATGCCGCCCCCGACGATCAGGACTTCGGCGCCGGCCATCACGCAGCCGCGGCCCGCGCGCTCAGGGCTTCCGCGAACGCCTCCTCAAAGCCGGCCATACTGTCGAGGATGGCGGCTTCGGTGATCACCAGCGGCGGGCAAATTTTGATGGTGGCGCCGCCATGTCCCACCGGGGCGAACATCAGCACGCCCTTCTCCACCGCGCGCCTCACCACATCCCAGGCCAGCGCGGCATCCGGCTCTTTCGTTCCGGGGATCACACAAGCGAGGCCGGCCACCAGTCCTTTGCCATCCACGCGCCCGATCTGCTGCGTGCGGGCTGCCAGCGTGCACAGCTTCTGATGCAACACCGCGCCCACGCGGCGGGAGTTCTCCGCGAGATTCTCGCGCAGCACTAAATCGATGGAAGCCAGCGCCGCGGCGCAACAGACCGGATTGCCGGTATGCGTCGAGGTCATGCTGCCGGCGGGCTGCAGATCCATCACATCGGGACGCCCGGCCACCGCGGCCAGCGGCAGGGAACTCGAGATGCCCTTTCCGAAAAGCGCCAGGTCCGGAACGATGCCGTAGTGCTCGAATCCCCAAAGCGTACCCGTGCGGCCGAAGCCGGCCTGCACTTCGTCGCACACCAGCAGCGCTTTGTGCCCGCTGCACCAGGACCGTAAATCGCGCATGTAAGCGGCAGGCGCAAAAGCGGCGCTGCCGCCCTGGTAAGTTTCCAGCATCACGCCAGCCACGTTCTGCGGTTCGATGGCATGGTCGCGCAGGCTGCGCTCGAATAAGGCAAAGGAAGTGTCCGGCGTGCGATAGCCATCCGGAAACGGTACTTGCATGAAGCCCGCGTCAAAATTCACGATCCATTCCTTCAACGCAGGGATTCCGCCCGCCTGTTGTGCGCCCAGCGTGCGGCCATGGAATGCCTGGTCGAACGACACGATCACATTTTTCGAGCGTCCGCCGGATTTGACACCGTGCGTGCGGCACAGCTTGATGGCGGTCTCCACAGTTTCCGAGCCGGTGGTCAGCAGGAAGACTTTCTTCAGCGGCGCGGGCAGAATGGAGGCCAGCTTTTCCACCAGGCGCGCGCGGATTTCACTCGGAAAGCAATAATTCGTGAGCAGACGCGCGTTGGCCTGCGCCGCGATGGCGTCCACAATCTCCTGCCGGCCATGGCCGGCGTTGGCGATCAGCACCCCGGCGGACCAATCGATCCACTGGTTGCCCCAAGCATCGAAAACCTGAAAGCCTTCGGCGCGATCCCAGACTATCGGCGGCTGGCCGCGCATAGCGACCGGTTCGTATGCGTGGAGGCGCTCCAATATAGGTAGCGATTCGGGCACAGGCAAATCCGTCACGATCCGGCGGAAGAACGTTTCGACGCGCGGAACGGCCCGTGGCACGAGGCTGTATTCTTTGGTAGTCGCCATAACGGAACGCGCCCGCCTACGCCTTCAATCGCGGCCGTTCCCGCCGCACCGCGCCCGTATCCTGCACCGGTTCGGCATCGCATTCGATGGCCAGCACGGTCACCGGATGGTCCGGCGCAGTCTTCGGCAGACCTTTGAAACGCACGCGGAACTGCTCCTGCTCGAATTCCACCGCCTGTCCGCTGGCCAGCAGCTTGGCGGAGACCACTTTCGTTTTCAACCCGCCGAGCGCGACCGTTTCGCCGGGCCAGAAATGCACGTGCATATACAGCGTGTTGCCTTTGCGGGTAAAGCCGGCGAATTCGGATGAATGCACGCGGCAGGGTTCCGCCTGGTAGATGGTCTGGCCGTTGCGCTCCATCCAGCGGCCCACTTCACTTAGAATTCGCACCGAATCCTCGGGAATGGAACCGTCGCCGCGGGGACCGATATTCAGCAGGTAATTCCCGCCATCGCGCGCGCACAAACCCAGGTTGCGCACAATCTGTTTGGGCGTCTTCCAGGCGTCGTCGGCCGCCTGGTATCCCCAGCTATCGTTCATGGTCATGCACGACTCCCAGGCGCGCCCTCCCTTCGCCGCGCTGATTTCCTGCTCCGGCGTGGAGAAGTCGCCCGGCAGTCCATTGCGGTTATTCACGATGATGCCGGGCTGCAGGTCGAAGACCATCCTGTTCATCTTTTCGGATTCCCATCCGGCCGCGTCGAGCGGCCAGTCCACGTCGTACCACAGCACGTCGATCTTGCCGTAATTGCTCATCAGCTCGCGGATCTCACCGTGCACGTAGTCGACGAACCGGCGGCGTGCGGCTTCGTCATGCAGGCAGCGCGCGCCATCGGGATGATGCCAGTCCATCAGGGAATGATAAAAACCCACGCGCAGCCCTTCACCGCGGACAGCTTCCACGAACTCCTTCACCAGGTCGCGGCCGCAGGCTTGTTTGGGCGCGCAATAGTCCGTGTACTGGGTGTTGAACAGGCAGAAACCTTCGTGATGCTTGGTGGTCATCACCATGTATTTTTGGCCGGCTTGTTTGGCCAGCCGCGCCCAGTCGCGCGCGGCGTTCGGCTTGGGTGTGAAGCGCTTGGCCAGCAGTTGGTATTCGGCAACCGGAATGCCCTCCTCCTCCATAGCCCACTCGTGGCGTCCCAGGACGCTGTAAAGGCCCCAGTGAATGAACATGCCGAATCTGGCCTGGTGCCACCATTGCATGCGCTGCTCGCGGTCCGCATCGCCGCCGGGTGTAGCCGCTAATGCCGCGCCGGCGCCGAGCAGCGCCAGATAATCCCGCCGCGATAATTGCATGAAATCCTCCCCAATTGGAACAGACTATCTTACCCCCTCGCCTGGGGTGGCGCATTCATCGCGCCGGCTTGATGATGGCGGCGGCGATGAGCCCCACGCAAATGAACCCCACGATATCTGTCGTCATGTATGCGAGAGTGTATGTCGATGGGAACCCGTACCAGTTCCAATAGGACACATTCGTTCCGATAGCCACCATCACGCCTGCCATAACTACAAATCCGAGTCGCGCGGCAAAGCTCGCCAGTCGGGTTTGGGCCAGCAGAATCACTACCAGCAACGCCTGGATCAGCTCCTTTACAAACTCGATGATCAACTTACCGGGCGAGAAAGCCAGCGCCCCCGGAGGATTGTACATCAGGATGCCCCCGGGTTCCGTGGCCACCCTCTGCTCCTGCTGCTGCATGGCGGCTTGCTTCTGCTGCGCCGTGGCGTCCGGTCCTAAGCCCGTGCCGGGGAAGAAGTACAAGCCGGCACTCTCGCCCAGCGACGATCGCAGGGCGCTGAGTACCGCGGTTTCGTTAGGAATCTCTTTGATTCCAGCTTGGCCCAAAGGTAGCGCGAGATGGGCCACTGACGTCCAGACGTACATGGCGATTCCGCCCAGCAGTCCGGCCAGCAGAACGCGTTTTGTCATAGGTGCCTCCGTGTTCCGGACATTATCCATCGTGGCGGCGCCAAGTGCAAATGGGCTGTCCGGATGGTTCGTGGACATTAAATCCCGTTCAGCTTGGCACCTTTACCGCAACCCGGTCCGCCATATGTGCGTTTGAGATAGGGAGGTGCACAAATGAACCGAAAACTTAGGTTGTCGCTGTTAGCCGCGCCCGCCCTGCTGGTACTCGGCGCTTGCTCCGGAGGCGTCTATATAGCTGCGCCGCCGCCTCCCCCACGCTATGGAGTTGTGGGCGTCGCACCGGGTCCAGGCTTCGTGTGGGCCGACGGCTATTGGGATTGGCGCGGTGGAAGCTGGGGGTGGGTCCCTGGAAGCTGGCTGCGTGCGCCAAGACCCGGTGCGCGCTGGGTCCCCGCCCACTGGGTCCCCAATGGCCGCCACTACCGCTTCGTACGCGGCCACTGGATGCGCCGGTAAAGCAATCCAAGTCACTCCGCTGCCCGTAACATAGGTTATGAGGCAGCTATTACCCGCTCTGCTCCTGGCCGTTTCCGCCTGGGCCGGCACCCCGCCGCCACCGCTCGAATGGAACCAGTGGTCCGACGAAGTGTTCGCGCGCGCCAAACGAGAGGACCGTTTCGTCCTGCTGGATCTGGAGGCGGTCTGGTGCCACTGGTGCCACGTGATGGATGCCACCACGTATCAAGACCCCACTGCGGTGGCATTATTGAAATCCAAGTACGTCCTGGTGAAGGTGGATCAGGATTCCCGGCCGGATCTTTCCAGCCGCTATGAGGATTACGGCTGGCCGGCCACCATCGTATTCGACCCCGCCGGTCACGAGATCGTCAAGCGCGCAGGTTACATCGCGCCGCGGGAAATGATTGCCATGCTGCGGGCCATCATCGCCGATCCCGCACCGGGGCCGTCCGTCGTCGCCGAAGAGCCCATCCAGTTCGCGTCCAGTCCCACGCTGCCCGCCGAGATGCGCGAGCAACTCGCGGCCAACTACCGCCTCCGCTACGATTCGAAAAACGGTAGTTGGGGATTCAATCAGAAGTTTCTCGATTGGGACGGCGTAGAGTACGCCATGCTCTTGGCCCGCCAGGGTGACGCGCAGGCCGAGAAGATGGCGCTCGAGACGCTGACTGCGCAGCTCAACTTGATCGATCCTGTGTGGGGCGGCGTTTATCAGTATTCGACCGACGGCGATTGGAAGCATCCGCATTTTGAAAAAATCATGCAGTTTCAGGCCGAGAATCTGCGTATCTACGCGCTGGCCTGGCAGCAATTCCACAAGCCCGAGTATCTCCAGGCGGCCCGCGATATTCGCCGGTTTCTGCAGACCTTCCTGACTTCGCCCGACGGCGCGTTCTACACCAGCCAGGACGCCGATTTGATCGATGGCCAGCACAGCGCTGCGTATTTCAAATTGAACGACGCCGCCCGCCGCGGGTTGGGTGTGCCGCGCGTCGACCGGCACATTTACGCGCGCGAAAACGGATGGGCCATCACGGCGCTGGCGGTGTTGTCTCAGGCGGCTGCGGACCCCGCCTGTCTGTCTGATGCGGAGCGTGCGGCGCGCTGGGTGATCGCACACCGTGCGCTGGACGATGGCGGATTCCGTCACGACGAGACGGACTCTGCCGGGCCGTACCTCGGAGACACACTGGCCATGACCCGCGCGTTTCTCAGCCTCTACTCCGCAACCCAAGATCGTCAGTGGCTGAAACGTGCGGAGCACAGCCTCGCGTTCATCGCCGCCAATTTTCCCAACACCGCCGGCGTGGGCTATGTCACCGCGCGCACGGCCACCGATGCCGCCTACCGCCCGCATCCCGAACGGGATGAAAACGTCGCGTTGGCCCGCGCTGCGAACGCCGTGTGGCGCGCCGGAGGCGATCCGCAATTCCGCAAAATGGCCGAACAGGCCATGCGCTACGTAGTGACGCCGCAGGTTGCGCGCCAGTACACGGCGGCGCCCACCCTTTTGGCCGATGCAGAATTGACAAGTGAGGCAGCCTCGCGGGCCGCCCCATAGCCCGCCCTCAAACGATTGCTAGAATAGCGAGTGACCGAATGGCGCCCACCGCCAAACACATCGCGGCCGTCGCATTGCTTTTCTTATCCGCAGTAGCCTGTTCGCGCACCCACCCGCTGACCGTCGGCTCCAAGAACTTCACCGAGCAGATCATCCTGGGCGAGATCGTCGCCCAACAGTTGGAACGTAGCCTCCACCTTGAGGTAGCCCGCAAACTGGATTTGGGCGGCACGCTCCTGGCGCAACAGGCATTGCGCAATGGCGAGATCGACTTGTACCCCGAATACACCGGCACTGCCCTCACCGCGGTGCTGAAACTCCCCCCTTCGTCCGACCCAGCCGCCGTGCTGGAAACCGTGCGCACGGAGTACCGGAGGCGCTGGGGACTCGAGTGGCTGGATCCCCTGGGCTTCGACAACACCTTCGCCATGGTCGTGCGCGGTTCCCAGGCGCGCGCGGAGGGAATCGCCACACTCTCCGACGCCGCCCGCCGCAAACAAGGCTGGACGCTCGGCGTGGGTTACGAATTCTTACAGCGTCCCGACGGCTTAGCCGGCTTGCTCCGCACCTACCATTTGCCTCTGGCCGGCGCCCCCAAGAGCATGGATCTGGGACTGCTCTACAGCGCACTCGAACAGAGGCAGGTGGATATGGCCGCGGGGAATGCCACCGACGGCATGCTGTCCGTGCTGGACGTACAGGTCCTGCGCGACGACCGGCACTATTTTCCGCCGTACCAGGCCGCAGTCATCGTGCGCTCCGAAAGTCTGCAAGCCCATCCGGGCCTCCGCGCGGCGCTCAACCAACTCGCGGGCAAGATTACGGCCGCAGCTATGCGTGACATGAATCACAAAGTGGATGGTGCGCATCAGCCGGTCGCTGCGGTGGCGCGCGAGTGGCTGGCAACCATTCGGTGAAAAACCTCACAAATCCGACGATCCACCTTGATGTTACCGCTAACCCCGAACACGGCCGTCCACTTACACTGGACTTAGAGGAGGGTGTATGTCAGGTCGAGTAAGCCGGTTGATTCTAGCGGGATGCCTCGTCATCGCCACGGGACGGGCTGCGCAGAAACAGCATGATGACGCGTTCGTGGCAGGCAGTCCCAACGAGAGCCACATCGCGCAACAGGTGCGCCATCAACTCGTAATGCTGCCCTACTACGGCGTCTTCGACGACCTCGCCTTTCGCGTCGAGGGCAGCACTGTTACGCTGCTGGGCGCGGTTGTGCGTCCCACATTGAAATCGGATGCCGAAAACGTCGTGAAGCGCATCGAAGGCGTTACGCAAGTGACCAACGAGATCAAGGTATTGCCGCTCTCGCCTATGGATGACCAGATCCGCCGGGCCGTCTACCGCGCGATTTACGGCGATCCCGCCCTATCCACGCGCTATGGCTTCCGCGCCGTTCCTTCCATTCACATCATCGTCGAAAACGGCCACGTGACCTTGGAGGGCGTAGTGGCCAACGAGATGGATAAGAACTTGTGTAACCTGCGGGCTAACGGCGTGCCGAACGTTTTTTCCGTTACGAATAACTTGCGGGTAGAGGGCTCGTAACCCCGCATTGGTCTACTTTTCAGCCCTGAGGCAGCGGCAACAAGCGGCCGGCACTTCGGCCAGGGGCTGTGATAATCATCGCACTCATGCTGCCTTGTAGCTAACCTGCGACGAGCACGGCGCGCACGGTGCGTGGGCGGTCTCGCTGTTTGAGGTTTAGTAAAGGTAGTGACGGCTCGCGGCGATGGCACTAGACTGGAATAGGCATGCAGAAGCGGAACCGTCGTCGTCATTCCACGCCAAATCCCGCATTACGCAATAAGATGCTGAGCCGCCGCAACATCCCGGAGCAGGATTTGTGGCTCTTCGCCCGCTCCTTTCATGCGGCTGCAAAGAATCTGGCCGAAGCGACCGGCCTTCATTCCGGCCCGTTCACCGCCCTCGCGGCGTCTCCGGTCGTCTTCATGTACCGCCACGCTTTAGAGCTTTACCTGAAGGCGATTGTCCTCGCTGACGGCGGCAATTTTCTGAAGACCAAGCCCGACCGCATCTCGATTGGCAAGACGCACTCGGTGTCCTGGCTGGCGCAGTTCGTGTGCCAGATTGTGAATGCGTTGGGGTGGCAACAGGAATTCAAGTGCCAGGGCACCGAGAACCTGGAAGATTTCAAAGCGATCATTGAGAGCGTCAACGAAGTTGATCCCGGCCAGTACGTGTTCCGCTTTCCCGGCGAGACTGGAGCTGAGGCTTCTTTCAACGGTCGGAAGTTTGCACAAAGGATGGACGCTCTGCTTGAGCTACTGGATTCGACCGCTGATGCTCTGGCTGCGGAGTGGGATCTGCGGTCGGGAACGGTCGAGGCCGACCAGAATGGCGGTGGTTTCGAGCCGACGATTCAGTGATGACAAAAAGATGGGCTACACGCATTACTGGCACCGACCGAAGACCATCCCTGACCCTCTCTGGGATCACATACGCGGTGACTTCGACAGGCTCGTTCTCCCACTGAGCGATGCGGGCGTCGTACTAGCCGGTGGATTAGGCACTGGACCGCCAGAAATCACTGACGAGGTGATGCGATTCAATGGCCCGGAGGACTGTGGACATCCGCTAAACGACGAACTCGTGATTCCGTACCCGTCCGACGACGCGCAGGGAGTCGGCTCTAATGCGACTGCAATCGACGGTGACTTTTATGGCCTCGGTGTTACGGTCAAACACCGCTGCTGCAACGGTTCCTGTTGCTTCGAAACGTTTGAGTTTGAAAAATCATTGGAAGTTGCCGACAAGGAACCGAACCAAGCCGGATTGTACATTGAATACGTGAAGACGGGCTTTCGACCATACGATATTGCCGTCACATGCGCTCTTCTTATTGCCAGGCATTATGTCGGCGACCAGTTTGTGGTTCACAGTAACGGTGCGGACGCTCGGTAGTCAGATGCTCGGCGAATCTGCCAAAATGTCCTGGGATACGGCGAATGGTTCGGGATCATTGAAGAACAAATCTTTGAAGAGTGGCCGCATGAACGAGAAGTTACCCAGAGAATTCTCGTTGAATACCAGTCACCCAAGTGACAAGTATGACGCAATTCGAGTCATCAGCAGCCCCAACGACACCACGCCACACAAAATTGGAAACCAATCCCCAAACCGAGTATAAAAAGTCCGCTCCTCAATATACGAAAACCCCGTGCGGGAAGCCCCCTCCATATAAAGCGGCAAAGTGCCGCGGATGCGTCCCGCCGGGTCGATCGTCCCGGTAATGCCATCGTTCGTCGAACGCAAAATCCAGCGCCGGTTCTCCGCCGCCCGCATGCGCACAATCTCCAGATGCTGCCAGCGCGCGTTGCTCCTGCCGAAGTAGCCGTCGTTCGAGATGTTGAACAACACCCCGGCGCCCTTGGCCGCGAAACGCCGCACGAAGTTGGGGAACACCGATTCATAACAAATAAAGACTCCCAATTTATGGCCGCCGATGGGCGAAACTACCACCTGCTTGCCGGGTGTGAAATCGCCGGCTTCCGTGGTAATGCGCTTGACGAAATCGAACGGCCAGGGCACGAACTCGCCGAAAGGCACCAGGTTGACCTTGTCATAGCGCGTGACCAGCGGCCCATCCGGCGCAACCAAGATGGCCGAATTCAGGGGAGCGCCTTGTGGCGTATGGGCCACCACCCCCAGCAGGAGATACGTATCGGCCGCGCGCGCCAGGTCCTCTACATAGCCGCGGAACCGCGGGTCCGCATCGTAATAGAGCGGCGCGGGCACCTCCGGCCAAACGATCAGCGCGGGATGCTGGGTTCCGCCCGTCATCGCCGTCCGCAGCGAAAGCGCCGCCAGGTTGCGCTGCATGCGGTCCACCGATTCGGGCGTCCACTCCGTATCTTCGGATATGTTCGGCTGCACCAGCACGGCTGTCTCGCGCCCGCGCCGCGCATCGGGTAGCGCCGGCAGGAAGATCAAAAATGGCAACGCCAGCAGCCACATCAGTTCCATGCGCGGACGCCGCAGCGCAGCCAACGCCAGCGCCGTGGCCATCATCATAAAGATGAACGACAGCCCGTACACGCTGGTGATGGGGGCCAGGCGCATCGGCAGTCCCATGTCGATACCCGCGTTGCCCAACGCCAGCCACGCGAACCCCAGCATTCCGTGGGTGGCCTCGATCGCCACCCACAGCGCCGCCACCGCCGGCACCGCCCACCACTTGCGCATCAGCATGCCGGCCAGCAGCGCGAATACGCCCATGTGCAGCGCCTTGATCAGGCAGAACAACAAAAACGCGAGCCACGCCAACGGCACGTTCAGGCCCCCGTAGTTGGCCAGCACCGCTTCAATCCAGTAGCACACGCCGAACCAGTAAACCACCCCCGCCACGTGTCCCAGCAGAAACCTGCGCCACGGGCGCGGCTCGCCGGCCACGGCGATCAGCAGCGGCGCCAGCGCCACCGGCGCGCACCAGACGAAATTGAAGGTCGGAAACGCCAGCACCAGCAGGATGGCGGTGACGAGCGCCCCGAGATATTTCAATTTGGGGACCGCCGTGCTTCGTTGCTCACCCGATCCGCCATGTACGAACTACGCACCAGCGGGCCGCTGAACACCATTTGGAAACCGATCGCGAGGCCATAATCGCGATACGCATCGAATTGCCGCGGCTCGATATACGCCGCCACCGGCAGGTTGCGGCGCGTGGGACGCAAGTACTGCCCGATCGTCGCCACCGCCGTGTCCACGGCCCGCAGATCGCGCAGCACCGCCTGCACCTCCGCTTCGGTCTCGCCCAGGCCCGCCATCAGACCGGATTTCGTAAGGATCGCCGGACGGTAGCGGCGCGCGAAATCCAGCACATCGAGCGATTGTTGATAATTGGCCTGTGGACGCACACGGCCGTACAGGCGCGGCACGGTTTCGATATTGTGATTGAACACGTGCGGCCCGGCATCCAGCACACACGCCACGGCCTGCAGGTCTCCGCAAAAATCGGGCGTCAGCACTTCCACGCGCGCGTCCGGCAAAGCCCCGCGCACCGCGCGCACGGTTTCGGCGAAATGTGCGGAACCGCCATCGCGCAAATCGTCGCGATTTACGCTGGTGATCACCACATATTGCAGCTTCATGCTGGCGGCCATGCGCGCCACATTGGCAGGCTCCGCGGCATCCAACCGCATATCCTGCCGCGCGGGCGATCCTTTGGGCACGGAACAGAATCCGCAGCCGCGCGTGCACAGGTTGCCGAGAATCATGAAAGTGGCCGCACCGCGCGCGAAGCATTCATGGATATTCGGGCAGCGCGCGGATTCGCAGACTGTGTGCAGATTCAGCTCGCGGAGTCCGGTTTTCAGCCGGTGCAGCGCTTCGTAATGCGTAGCGCTCTTGCGGGCCCACTCGGGCAGGCGCGCGGACGGGCCGCCAATCGTCCCCCCAATGCGCACCAACGTATCGCTCACGTTATTTATCTTTTCACAAACGGGGAAAATCCCAAACGTTCCAGCTCCGCTTTGGCCTGTCCGAGTTTGGCGTGATCGGTGTACGGCCCCACCAATACCCGCGTCTGGCCCGGCACACCCGGAGCGAGCACCGCCGGGAAGCCCTTGTCCTTCAACCCGCGCACGACCGTCTCGGCCACGTCCGGCTTGACGGATGTCACTTGCAGGTAGATCTCACCGGGCGCCGGTTCCACCGCAGCAGTCCCGGCTTGAGTCGCCGGAGCAGCCGGAGTAGGCGTCACCGGCTTCGTCTCCGTCGACTGTGCCGGCTGCGTGGTGGGCGGCTGGGCTGCCGCGGTGCCGCCGGCCTCTTCCTTCTTGGCCGGCTCCTCCGCAGCCGCTGGCGGATTCTGCGTCGCTGGGGCAGTCCCCGAAGCCGCCTGCGGCCGCCCGCCCGGTGGGGCACTGTTTTGATCGTGACTCGCAGCCAGCTGCGTCGTGGGTGCCGAATTGCGCCCCACGATGTACCCCATCACAAAAAACACCGCGAACAGGATCACCACTACGAAAAATCCGCTCAACAGTTGCCGGTTGCCCAGCACCAGTTCGAACTCGCCGGTTTCGTTGTTCTTCATGAATTAGCAGGTTTGGATGGCTCGCCCAGCTTGTTCAACGCGCGCTCCAAAGATGACAGTATATCGATTGGCAGAGGGAAAATAATCGTCGTGTTTTTCTCCACGCCGATCTCGACCAATGTTTGCAGGTAGCGCAACTGTATGGCGGCCGGCTGGTGCTGAATCACCTCGGCAGCCATTGCCAGTTTCTCCGCCGCGCTGTATTCGCCTTCTGCATGAATGATCTTGGCGCGCCGCTCGCGCTCGGCCTCCGCCTGGCGGGCGATGGCACGGATCATCTGCTCGGCTAAGTCCACCTGCTTCACTTCCACCACGGTCACCTTCACGCCCCAAGGCGAGGTGTGCTGGTCAAGGATGGATTGCAGCCGCAGGTTGAGCTTTTCGCGCTGGCTCAGAAGCTCGTCCAATTCCACCTCGCCCAACACGCTGCGTAGCGTGGTTTGCGCCAGTTGCGACGTGGCGTTCAGGAAATTGGCGACCTCCACGATTGCCAGCCGCGGCTCCAGCACACGAAAATAAATCACCGCGTTTACTTTCACCGTGACGTTGTCGCGCGTGATCACGTCCTGCGGCGGCACTTCCAGCGTTTCCACCCGCAGCGAAACCCGTACCATGCGGTCGATTGGTGCGAACACCAGGATGATGCCTGGCCCCTTGGGTTGGTCCAGCAGGCGGCCCAGCCGGAAGATGACGCCGCGCTCATACTCGCGCAGGATCTTGATGGAGGACAGCAGGTACAGCACCACGATAATAATCACGATCGTGGTAAAGCTCGTGAAGTCGATCATGTTGCGGCTCCGTTCCGCGGCGGAAGAGCTTCCACCTTGAGTTTGAGTTGATCCATGCCCACTACCCGCACCTGCCCGCCCGCGGCCACCTGCGCCGGCGCCAGTGCATTCCAGTATTCGCCGCGCACGAAAACTTTCCCATCCGGCGCGAGCGGCGTAACAGCCGTGCCGATTTCACCAATCATGCCTTCGCTGCCCGTGACCACCTTATTGCGGCGCGCCCGGATCACCAGCGAGACCAGCACCATCGTGATCAGCGAAAAGGGCAATGCCAGCGCGATCGCCGTAGCAAGATGAATCCGCATTTCCGGCACGGGACTGTTGATCAGCATCACCGCGCCCAAAACCATCGACAACGCTCCCCCGGCCCCGAGTATGCCGTGCGTTGCGAACTTAGCCTCCAGCACAAACAGCGTGAATGACAGCAGCAACAGCGCCGCGCCCAGCCAATTGATGGGCAGCACCGACAGAGCCGAGAGACCCATCAGCGCCAGGATGGCTCCCAGAATGCCGGGTACGATCAGGCCCGGTGAAGTGAATTCCACATATATGCCGAGCACGCCCAGCACCAGTAGAACCAACGCCAGGTTAGGATCGGCAATCGCCGATATGATTCTCTCGCGCAGATTTTTTTCGTAGACTTCGACGCTGGCGCCGCGCGTATGCAGCACGGTCTTGCTGCCGTCGAGGCGCGTGACCTCGCGCCCGTCGAGTTTGTCGAGCAGGTCCTGGTCGTCGTTCGCGACTAACTCGATCAGGTGGCTGTCGAGTGCTTCTTTATCGGTGAACGATTGGCTCTCACGAATGGCTTTCTCGGCCACCGCGCTGTTACGGCCGCGTTTGGCCACAATGCTGCGCAGCGAAGCCGCCGCGTCGTTTTCCACCTTCTGCTTCATGATGGCGTCCATCTCGCCGCCAATCATCACCGGATGCGCCGCGCCCGTATTCGTGCCCGGCGCCATCGCCGCTACGTCGCCCGCCTCCAGAATGAAGAAGCCCGCCAACGCCGCCCGCGCGCCGCTGGGCGCTACGTAGGTTACTACCGGCATAGGCGCGGCGATAATTTCTTCAATCGATTTGCGCATGGCGTCCATCAGCCCGCCCGGCGTATTCAGGCGCACCAGCAGCACCGCCGCGTTTTCTTGTTTGGCCTGTTGAATGGCGCGCGCCAGTATATCGGCAGTTACCGGATGGATCATGCCATCCACGTCCACCGCCAGTACTCGCGGCGCCGCAGCGCTTACGCTCGCTGCTGAAATTATCAACAGGAGCAGACTCGCCAGTCGCGATCGCACGATAACCTTAATATACCTCGTTGCACGCATGAAGATACTCTTTGTCTGAAACAGCACGCCCCCGAAAACCGTGATGGAATTCATAAAAACTTTTTACGGTGTGCGGCGTGAAATTTGCTAAAATCGAGAGAGTTAAGCTCAAACCTTGGGAGTGAAATATCCTTGTATGGCAACTAAAAGAAGTACCAGTTCCGAGCCGGTCGTATCTTCCGCCGCCGCACCAGCGCGTGCCAAGAGTACACGTAAGCACAGGAACTCAGTCGTTACTGAAACATCCGGGAGTGCCATAAGTTCTTCGTCCGCATTGAGCCAACGCCCCGGTCCGACGTTCGATGAGATAGCCCAACTAGCATATTCCTACTGGGAAGCACGCGGCTATCAAGGCGGCTCTTCCGAAGATGACTGGCTGCGCGCCGAGCAGGAGCTAAGCGGCGCCCTGGCCATGGCAGCCACAAACTAAGCCCGTACGGGCCACGGATAGTCAGGTCTGAATGCTGCGGCCTCGGCTAAGTTCAATTACGCGATAAGTCAAGTTACTTATACTTGCGCAACACGGCGAGTAAGCGCCCCTGTATCTCTACGTCCGCGGCCGGCACGATGATCGGCTGCAGAGCGGGGTTGGCGGGCTGCAGCCGAACCTTGCCTCCCGGTTCGCGATAAAAGCGTTTCAGCGTGGTCTCTGCGCCTTCCACCAGCGCCACCACAATTTCGCCGTCGCGCACTTCGCTGGTGCGCTGCAGAAGAACCATGTCTCCATTGCAAATGTGATCGCCGATCATCGACTCGCCGCGCACTTCCAGCGCGAAGGTATCCGGGTTGCCCACGAAGTCGGCGAAGCTGAGCGTGGCCCGCTGCTCTACCGATTCCACCGGTAGCCCCGCCGCGATCCGTCCCAGCAGCGGCACCTCCAGCGCCGCGGTCTCCCGATGGCGGCGGTTCTCCTGGATGTACTTCGGTCCCAATTCGAGCGAACGGCTCTGATTCACGCCGCGCTTCAGATAGTTCTTCTCCGTCAGCGCGGAGATGTGTTTATGCACGGTGGCGAGCGAAGCTAGTTGCAGGCCTTGCGCCAGTTCTTCGTAGCTGGGGCTGTAGCCGTTGTCGTCCACAAATTTCGCAATTAAGTCGATCACTTGCTTTTGGCGGCGGGTCAGAGCCATACACGCATTCCCCTCTCTGTTTTATTGTGGGCGAAGAAAAAGGGAAATGCAAGTGCGTGGGGCAGACCTCCAGGTCTGCGGCGGGTCTCCAGACCCGCCTGTCACCATTACGCTCTTTCGATCAGTTCCATGCACCGCACCCGCACCTTCTCCGCCGTCGCGCTGTCCGGCGCGATCGCCAGAATCGTATCGTCCCCCGCCAGCGTCCCCACCACCTCCGGCCAATCCTCCGCGTCCAGCGCCACCGCCACCGAGTTGGCGTGCCCCGGCGAAGTCTTCAGCACCACCAGGTTTTGCGCGATGCGCACGTCCTGCACGAATTCGGCCGCCAGCGACGCAAACGATGGACCGCCCTCGTCGCCCAGCATCTCGCTGTATCCCTCGCGTGTCTTCACCAGCCGCAGCTCGCGTATGTCGCGCGAGAGCGTCACCTGCGTGGCCGCGATGCCCGCCTGCTGCAGCTCTCGCGCCAGCTCATCCTGCGTGTGAATCTTCTTGCCGCGCACCAGCTTCAGGATCTGCCCGTGCCGATACGCCTTGCTCATGCGGTCATCCGCGCCAGGCGCGCGCGCGCCTCCTTTAGCGCCCGCGCCACGCTTTCCGGACCCGTGCCGCCTTTGATCTCGCGCGACCGCATCCCTTCCCGCGCATCCAGCAAGCCCGCCATCTCCGGCGTGAACTCCGGCGCGAACTCGTGCAGCTCGCCCGCCGTCCAATCCGCCGGTTTCCGTCCGCTGCGCACGCTTTCCCGCACCAGCCTGCCCACCAGTTGATGCGCCCGGTGAAACGGCGTGCCTGCGCGCGCCAGCGCCTCCGCCAGGTCCGTCGCGATCACCCAGCTCTCCTCCACCGCCGCCAGCGGCCGCGCCGCATTCAGCTGCACCGACTCCACCACCGCGCACGCCATCTCGAGCGCCCCGCTCACCTGCGCCGCCGCGTCAAACAGCGGCTCCTTGTCTTCCTGCATGTCCCGATTGTAGGTCAGCGGCAGCCCCTTCATCGTCACCATCAACGCATGCAGGCTGCCCAGCACCCGCCCGCTCTTGCCCCGGATCAGTTCGAGCGAATCCGGATTCTTCTTCTGCGGCATCAGGCTGGACCCGCTCGTCACGCCGTCGCCCAACTCCAGCCAGCCGAACTCCTCGCTTGAATACAGAATCCAATCTTCCGCCAGGCGGCTCAAATGCAGCATCGTCACGGAACAGGCGTACAGGAAGTCCAGCGCAAAATCGCGATCGGCCGAAACATCCATGCTGTTGTTGGTCAGCGCATCGAATCCCAAGTCGCGCGCGATGCGCTCGCGATCGAACGGGAACCCGCTGCCCGCCAGCGCGCCGGAGCCCAGCGGCATCACGTTGATGCGCGCACGGGCCTCGCCCAACCGCTCCGTGTCGCGCGCGAACATTTCGAAATACGCCAGCAGATAGTGCGGCCAAAGTACCGCCTGCGCGCGGCGTGTGTGCGTGTAGCCCGGAATCACCGCGTCCGGATAGCGCGCCGCCAGGTCCACCAGCGCCCGCATCAAGGCGGCCAGTTGCGCGCGCAAGCGGTCGCACTCGCCGCGCAGCCACATCCGCAGGTCGAGCGAGACCTGCTCGTTACGGCTGCGCCCGGTATGGATTTTATCCGCGACCGCGCCGGCCCGCTCCTTCAGCTTGCGGATCACCAGCGTGTGTACATCTTCGTCGCTGGCGTTTTCAAAAAACTCTGGCTCGGCGGCCTCTTCGTGAATCTGATCGAGCGCTTCTACGATCTCCGCCCTCTCTTCCGCCGTGAGTATCCCCGCCCGCTCCAGCGCTCCCGCGAACGCTTGCGACCCGCGAATATCGGCGCTCAGCAGACGCCGGTCGAACGCCAGCGATCCGGAAAACCGCTCGAAAATTTCCGACGGCCCCGTCTCGAACCTGCCACCCCACAGCTTCATCCCGCGAGTATAACAAGCCTTTTCGTGGGGCAGGACTCCAGTCCTGCGGCGGGTCTCCAGACCCGCCTGCCGGCCGCGAAGCGACTCGTTGTCGCGTCCCGGCCGCGCGCGCCAATGCTATCCTCAAATCAAGGCGTAATCCAATGGGTTTCCGCAAGGCGCTATACGGAACGGGATTCGCCCTCACCTCCCTCGCCGCCCTCTACGCCTTCCAGCGTCCCTTCCGCCAGTTCCCCGGCGTCGAATACGAAAACTTCGAAACCCCGCCCGATTGGAACCAGCCCGGCGAATGGGCCTTCGCCCGCCTCATGTATCCGCCCGGTCCCAATGATGGCTACGCCGGTCGCTTCGACGGCGACTGGCACGAAGGCCTCTCCCTCTGGACGCAGGATTACCCCCGCGCCGACCGCCACTTCTCCCTGGCCCTCCGCCGCCTCACCCGCATCTCCGTGCGCTCCGTCGAGCAGCCCGTCAATCTCGACGAGGGCGATGCCTACGACTGGCCCTGGCTCTACGCCGTCCAGGTCGGCGAGTGGGGCCTCACCGCCACCCAGGCCCGCGAGATGCGCGAATACCTTCTGCGCGGCGGCTTCTTCATGGCCGACGATTTCCACGGCAGCTTCGAGTGGGAAATGTTCGAACAACGCATCAAGCTCGTATTCCCCGATCGCCCCATCGTCGAAATCACCGATAAGGACGCCATCTTTCACACGGTCTACGATCTCGACGATCGTTACCAGGTGCCCGGTGAAGCGCACCTGCGCCTGGGCTACAAGAACAACGGCATCGGCGCACACTGGCGCGGCATTTACGACGACAAAGGCCGCATCATGGTGGCGATCTCTTATAACTCCGACTTAGGCGATGCCTGGGAGTGGGCCGACGCACCGCACTACCCGGAAAAATTCTCTGCGCTGGCCATCCGCCTGGGAGTGAACTACGTCGTTTACGCCATGACCCACTGAATCATCTGCAAGCCTTCACGGGAATGTAATCGAAAATATCGTTCCGTAACCGGCGGACCCGCCCTCCGAAGCCGCGCCAAACAGTTCGCCCTTGGAATTGATGGCCAGCCCTGCCACCGGATAGGACCCGTCATTGCCACCGGTAAAGTTATGCAGCGTCGTCAGCTTGCCGCTCGCGGCCAACCTGAACACGGTTCCCAAATTGAAAATGCCCCCGTATTGCGTCGTCCCAAAAAGGTCGCCTTGCGCGTCTCTGATTAGGCCGCCGTAAGGCTGCGAGCCGTCGGCTCCGCTGAAAGTCCAAAGGACCACTTGCTGTCGTGTTGCGACGTTGAGCTTAAAGACCACTCCATTACCGTTCGCGCCCGGTGCGCTGCCGCCTGCAACGGCTGTCCCGTACAGATTGCCCTCGCCATCTGAAATCAGGCCGGCAAAAGGTATCCCGCCGTCAGTGCCGTTAGTAAAGCTGTACAACACGGCCGTCGTACCGGTGCCGGCGTTGACCTGCAATACGGTTCCGGCGTTATTGGCGCCCCCGCCGCCCGTAGAGCCAAACAGTTCGCCCTTGTCTGATAGAAAGGCGGCCACGGGAGCCGCGCCATCGGGCGGACCGCTAAACTGATGCAGGATGCTGAAGTCGCCCGCCCGCCCCAGTTTAAAGATGCTGCCGAAACCGTAGGCTCCCCCCTTCCCCGTTGCACCGTAGAGTGTGCCCGCGGTATCCAAAACCAAGCCTCCGTATGGGTCCGTCCCTTCCGCTGAGGTAAAGCTATGGAGTACGGTCTCCACGCCCGCCGCCGTCACCTGGAAAATCGACCCGAGGCCGGTCCCGCCGCCTGCCGAGGTCCCGTAGAGGCTTCCCGCTGTGTCCCGTACCAGTCGTCCGTAAGGGAAAACTGCAACCCCTGGCGGCGCGAGAGAACACAACGTGCTCTCGCCTTCGCCGTTCAACTGAAACACAGTCGACTGGACTGAAGCCCCCCACGTAGTGCCGTATAGGCTGCCGTCGAGAAGCAGCGTCGCCATAGGATAAACGCCATCCGACCCGCCTTTAAACGCGTGGAGCACCTTGAACGTTTGTGCTCGCGCTGTCGATATCAAAGCGGCGGACCAAATCGCCAAAATCGGTGCGAGGGCGGTCCTATTGCCTGAAGGAGGAAGTAGGCCGTAAGCCATCAAACCATACTACGCTCGTTCCAGATTGGAGAATCGAGGATCTCAAAGCATGCCTTCTGACCCTGAAGGAATTCGGCAAGCCGGCGCCCCGCCCGGGGGCCACATCCGGGACTGCGCGCGCCGCCGCGGAGAGGGTAAGCCGCAACCCTCGTCTACGCCATGATCGCCGGAGGGCTTCGAAAGCGCGCACACCCGTGCAAGCGCTAGCCGCCTGCCGCGCGCGAGATTCAGTTCCCATCCAAGAAATCCAGAATCATCGGGTCCAGCCAACCCGGCCGTTTCTGAAAAGTGAAGTGATCGGTTCCCGGCAGGATCGCCAACCTGGCGCTCGGAATCGTCCGGTAAATCCGCGCCGTCTCCTCGATGCGCGTAAAATCCCGGTCGCCGGCGACGATCAACACCGGCGCCTTGATTTTCCCGAGGTCCTGCTCCCCAAAGCCCCAACTTGGTTTGGCCCACATCGTCCGGACCTTGTCGAAGAATACCGGCCAGTGCTCCGGCCCGTCCGGCGAAACGCGCGCGTATTCCTCGCGCACCGGCGCCGCCCAGCGTTCCGCGGAAAGCGCCCGCATGGCTTGCTGCATCTGTGGCGTCGTCGCGCCCAGCCCCACGCCCGATGCCACCACCCGCCGCACCAGCTCCGGATGCGTGAATGCCAGCCGCAGCGCCAGTTGACCGCCGTCGCTCCAGCCAATCACGTCCGCGTTCGAAATCCCCAAATTAACCAGCAGCGCGGCCGTGTCTTCGGTCATGCCTTCATATGACAGTTCGCGGCCGGCCACGTCCCCCGTGTGCCCGTGCCCCATCTGCTCGATGGCGATCACCCGATGATTCCGCGCCAGTACTGGAATCTGCTCGGCGAACGAGGCCTGAATCGTCGACGTCCCGCCGTGCAGCAACACCACCGGCCGCCCCGCGCCGCTCACCTCGTAGTACATCTTGATCCCGTGGATCTCCGTGTATTCACCCAAGGCGGACACCGGCAGCAGGAAACCGAGCAGCATAGTTGCGCGCATCCGTCGAGTGTATCACCCGCACCGTAGCTCGAGTTGAAGGCCATGGACGCCGCCAACAACTGGCGAAGTGTAGAAGCCGGCGGTGCCTGTGGTTATCTCCTCCAAGAGTGGCTTGGTTTGGCAATGGCGATCCGTAAATAGCCGATCGCTTCTCGTTCCGATACCATTTGCGGGCTCAGGCCCACGGAGATCACGCGGCGGCCGCACGCCAACGCGATGCCAATCGGGGCTGTCCTGGTACTATTTTTGCCTTGCCGCCGCCGATGTGCCCGCGCTAGAATCGGTGAATCGCGAACCTCGTCAAAAACAATATAGTTATGGTATACCTGCTGGTGGTCGGCGTGCCGCTGGTGGGTCTGCTGGGCATTTTGCGGGCCGGGCGCGGTCTACGTGCGCCGCTTTCGATCGGCGGCGAATGGAGCATGGCGGTCGATAAGGAACCGGCCTGCCCGAGTCCTCCAGGATCGATCCTGTGGCAACTTGCATTCACGGTATCGCAATCCGGAAACGACGCCCTCATCACGTTGAGTGACGGTGTCGGGACCACTCTGGAAGGTACCATCAACGGGGAAGCACTGACCACCAGGGCGTTCAGTGCCACGATCCGCGGCACGCAGGGTGCGCGCACCCTCGACGGCAATATCAACTTTGCCGGCTGTGCCCCGGTGGGCTTCCATGCCACGCGTCAGGCATCCAAAAAGCGTGGCGTCTGATGCTCGATCTTTTTCACCTGGTGCTGCAGATCGCCGTCATCCTGGTGGCGGCCCGCATGGTGGGTTTCGTGTTTCAAAAGATCAATCAGCCGCAGGTCATGGGCGAGATGGTGGCCGGAATTCTGCTGGGTCCATCGCTGCTCGGATGGCTTGCGCCGGGCGCCTCCGCCGCGCTGTTCCCTCCGGCCAGTTTGGGTTATCTCAACGCGCTCAGCCAGGTGGGACTGGTGGTCTTCATGTTCGTGGTGGGCCTGGCGCTGAACCCATCCGAGTTGCATGGCTATGGACACGCCGCCGTGCTCACCAGCCACGTGAGCATTGTGGCGCCCTTCTGCCTGGGTGGCCTGACCGCCTTGTACCTCTATCCGCGGCTCTCGGACGATAGCGTCTCGTTCACCGGATTTGCGCTCTTCATCGGCGCAGCCATGAGCATCACGGCTTTCCCGGTGCTGGCGCGGATTTTGTCTGAGCGGGGCCTGGTGCGCAGCCGATTGGGCACGCTGGCGATCGCTTGCGCGGCGGTGGACGACGTTACCGGCTGGTGCATCCTGGCCTACATCGTGGTGCTGGTGCGCGTCTCGCACGCCGGCCGGCCTGCCTGGGTGACCATCGCCGGCGCAATTGTGTATGTCTTATTCATGCTCTTGGTGGTGCGCCGCCTGCTGCCCGCGTTTGAACGCGAGTTTCGCAAGCGCGACCGACTCAGCGATGATCTCCTGGCCGTAATCGTCGTGCTCGTGCTGCTGTCCGCGCTGGCCACCGAGTGGCTCGGCATTCACCTGTTGTTCGGCGCCTTCCTGATGGGCGCCATCATGCCCAAAACGCCGGATTTCGTACGCTACCTGCTGCACAAGTTCGAATCGGTGACCGTGGTGCTGCTGCTGCCGCTGTTCTTCGCCTACACCGGACTGCGCACCCGCATCGGGGTAGGCGGCGGTCGTGAAATCTCGTTCTATAGCGCAATCGTGATCGTAGTGGCGATCACGGGAAAGCTGGGTGGATCGATGTTCGCGGCGCGCCTGGCGGGCATGCAGTGGCGCGAGGCGGCCTCGCTCGGCATTCTAATGAACACCCGCGGTCTGATGGAACTGGTGATCCTGAATATCGGACTGGACATTGGCGTAATTTCGCCGGCCATGTTTTCCATCATGGTGCTGATGGCCCTGGTTACTACGTTCATGACCACCCCTCTGTTGGAGTGGGTCTACCCCATGCGGTTGTTCAGGGCGCAGGTGGAGGACGTGCACAAGAACGTGGCATAGTCTGTGCTGCAGGACTCCATAAGCGCTAACTTAAGCCAGAGGGGCCCAATCTGGCCAATAATTGCCGAGCTACGAAGAAACGCACGCGCTCACCACGCGAGAGCCGTTCTTGCGTGCCGCGGCACCAGTCACCGGCCCCAGATCAACCTCCCGGATGACGACCCGGGCCGCGCGAGGGCTCAACTCCCGGAGCAGCACGTTTCTGGGCCAGTTGACGTGAGCCGGACTTTTCACGGGACTGGTCTCCCACAACGCCGTTTGTGACCGTCAGCGGCGAATACGTCCGCGTCGGCGAGTTTGCATCCGGTTGTTGGGTAAACGCTGCGCCGTTCTTGGGAGCGGTCAAGCGGGATGGCGTCCCGGGAAGGGCACGCCAGGGAATCTGCTCGCATGAAACTCCTCCCCGAATTTGTCAAATCGTTCTCGCGCTACATCTACGCCTGGCTTCTTACCATTAAGGATCGGGATTCGGAACTGCTTCTCTTCGGGTCGAAGATTGCGATTGCGGATCGAATAAGAATCAGGAATTTCCGAGAGACTATGTTCTGCCGTGTAGGGTAGCGCGTTCTCCAGATCGTTGATTGTTATCGAGAACACGGAAGTAATGACCCGTTTAGGCCTCGCTCGAAGTCCATCTCTATCGAAGTGTTCATTGTAATAATCACTCAGGTAAGGGCTCGTGAAGCTGTGGTCAAGGAAAGCAAGCACAGGATAGATGTACCTGACCTCTTTTCGGTCGATCCCCTTTATGTCGTCGCCGTTTTGGAATCGGCGCAAGCTGTTGTGAAGCTGCGCGATCCCCTTTCGCTCGCCGTTGTCTCCGGTAATGGCTTTAAGGTGAAGCTCGTCACGCAATGTGTTTGCGGAAAAGCTGTATTTCGCAGCGGTAGTTAAAAATGCTGGCTTTCACTTCAATCAGAATCAGGCATGGTCCTTCCACGATAAACAGGATCGCGGGATCTTCCGCTACCATGTTGGTGCGGAGCGGATAATGGCCGTCGCGCCGTTGAGCCTCTTTGAGCTTGGCTTTGTCGGCAACTGATCGCGTTTGGGCAAACTCTTGGGCATGCGGCGCAGCTTGCGCAGTAAACGCGCCAGTTTCTTCCGCCGGATCGCGATCTCCTTTTGCTGCCGGCCTTCGCTTTTGGCGAGCACATACATCTCACCGTCCTGGCTGAAGAACTTCACCTCAACCGAGTCACGCACCTTCTGCCAGGGCAGATCCAGCCACTGTTTCTCGTACTTGGTCACGCGGGCCTTGGGCGTCCCGACCAGGTAAAACATCTGCCGCTCGGCTTCCCGCATTTCCTGCAAGACCGCTTCCGTGGGAATGCCGCGATCCATTAACCACACGCACCGCGCCTGGCCGTAGAGGTTCTCGATGTTGGTGAGAAATCCGCGCAGGGTGGTCTTGTCCGAGGTGTTCCCGTCCATGACTTCGTAGGCCAGGGGAAATCCTTCGGGCGTGATCACCAGCGCCATGACCACTTGCTTGCAGTCCGGCCGTCCATCCCGGCTATAACCCCGCTTGGCCTTCGGATTCTGTGCCGCGTCTCCCTCTACGTAGGTGCTGGTCAGATCGTAGAGCAATACGTCGAAGGGCACGTGGAACAAACTTTTCCAGCGCTGTTGCAAATGGATAAACAGATCTTGTTTGTGATTTAAAATCCGATCCAGACAGCGGTACAGCCGGTCTTTTTCGGCCACTGCGAAATCTACGCCCAAGAGCACGTCCATGGCGCTCTGATCGAACCACTGGCGGTGCACACGAAATTCGCTGCCCGGATCGATGAGCCGATTGACCACCAGCAACTCCAGCACCTGGGCCCAACTCACCTCTTCCCGGCCGCGCTCCAGTTTCTCTTCCCAAAACCGATCCAACTCCAACTGCCGCCACAACTCGCATCCCAGCCAGCAGTTGCCATACGGCCGCGCGCGCCGCAGTTTCATCTCGCTGAGCTTTACCTGCAGGCTGTCCACGGCCTCCGCTGGAACCGGCCGATCCTCGGGGAACAGACTCGGCGTGGTGTAGTCTTGTTGCTGTTCATCGAACACCTCCAGCGTCTTACGCCAGGCCGCCTGCTGGCTATCGTTGATCTCTCCGAGGTACAGCACCCGGCGCTGCACCACACGTCCGGATTGCAGACGTCGGCTCTCCTCGATACTGAAATAGCGGTGCTCCTTGCCGTCCTTGATCCGCCGGTGGCTGCGTAGAAACATGCTCCATAGCAGAATGCCGGAATTTCTCGCGACTGAAAAGGGAGTAGGTCTGCACTACAAGGGAGGTCGGAAACGTTCTATTGATGCCGCGCCACTTACGCCGCTCTCGGGGCCGGTTTCACCTCGAATCCCTACCGATCTGCGAAAGCTAGGCTAAGGTCGGTTGCAGTGGTGTCAGCGGGTCGGCTCTATCGCGCGCAACCAAAGTGTGGTTTTGTGCACCGGCGCACCATCCGCAAGGCTGATTACCTGCCCTTCGATGCTGCATGGACCTGGCGGCTGTTGCGCAAACAGCGCGGGCACAAGCAGGAAATAGCAGGCACCTAGCCTCATAGCGAACTTACAGAATGTATCTGCTCAGGTCCTGGTCCTTGACGATGTCGGCCAACTGCTTGCGCACATAGGCCGCATCCACCTTCACGGTTTTCTTCTTCAAATCCGGACCCTCGAACGATACTTCCTCGAGCAACTTCTCCATGATGGTGTGTAGCCGCCGCGCGCCGATATTTTCAGAGCTTTGATTCACCTGCGCGGCGAATTTAGCGACTTCCTCCAGAGCGTCTTCGGTGAATGTCAGCTTAATGCCCTCGGTTTCGAGCAGCGCCGTGTACTGCTTCGCGAGCGCATTCTTAGGCTCCTTCAGGATGCGTATGAAATCCTCCACTGTGAGCGATTTCAGCTCCACGCGAATCGGAAAACGCCCCTGCAGCTCCGGAATCATATCGGCGGGCTTGGAGACGTGGAAGGCTCCCGCCGCCATGAACAGAATATGGTCGGTGCGTACGAAGCCATAGCGCGTATTAACCGTCGTTCCCTCCACGATCGGTAGGATGTCGCGCTGCACACCCTCGCGGCTGACATCCGGTCCGTGGCCGCTTTCCCGCCCTGCGATCTTGTCGATTTCATCCAGGAAAATAATGCCGCTGGTCTCCACGCGCTCGAGAGCCACGCGCGTCACCTGGTCCATATCGATGAGCTTTTGTTCCTCTTCCTGCGCCAGGTAATCGGCCGCTTCCGCCACCCGCATTTTGCGCTTGCGCGTTTTGCCGCCGAAGATATTGGGGAGCATGTCCTTGATGTTGATGCTCATCTCTTCGATGCCGGCATTGGTGGCGATCTCGAAATTCGGGCCGCGGTCCTTGACTTCCAATTCCACGGTGCGCTCGTCCAGTTTTCCCTCGCGCAGCCGTTCGCGCAGCTTGTCGCGGGTACGCTCGACGCTCTCGCTGGCCTCCGCTTGCGGCGGCATCAGCAGATCGAGCAGGCGCTCTTCCGCGTTGGCTTCGGCGCGATCGGCCACCTCTTCCAGGCGTTCCTCGCGTACCATGTCGATGGCTATGTCCACCAGGTCGCGAATCATCGATTCCACGTCGCGGCCCACATAGCCGACTTCGGTGAACTTGCTGGCCTCCACTTTTAGGAACGGCGAATTCGCCAGCCGCGCCAGCCGCCGCGCGATCTCCGTCTTGCCCACCCCGGTGGGACCGATCATCAGGATGTTCTTGGGCATCACCTCGTCGGCCATTTCGGGTGGCAATTTCTGGCGGCGAATGCGGTTGCGCAGTGCGATGGCCACGGCCCGCTTGGCTTCCGCCTGTCCCACCACGTGCTTGTCCAGCTCGCGCACGATTTCGCGCGGGGTCAGCTCGTCGAGGATGGGTTCCTCGTCTACCGATTGGGCTGGAAGATAGATGACCATGTCAGGCGAGCTCCTCGTAAGTAATGGTGTCGTTGGTGTAGATGCAGATGTGGGCGGCAATCTGCATGGATTGTTCGGCGATCTGGCGCGCGTTCAGCTTGGTATTGCGCAGCAAGGCGGTTGCGGCGGAAAGCGCGAAAGGTCCGCCCGAACCGATGGCCGCGGCGCCCTCATCCGGCTCGATCACATCGCCGTTGCCGCTCACAATGTAGGTGTTCTTGTTGTCCGCCACCAGCAGCAGCGCTTCCAGGTGGCGCAGCATGCGGTCGGTGCGCCAGTCCTTGGCCAGTTCCACGGCCGCCCGCGATAGGATCCCGTTGAACTGTTCCAGCTTCGATTCGAAACGCGCAAATAGGGCGAAGGCGTCCGCCGTGGAGCCGGCGAACCCGGCCAGGATCTTGTCGTTATAGATGCGGCGCAGCTTCTTGGCCGACGATTTCAGGACCTCGTGGCCCAGGGTCACCTGCCCGTCGCCTGCCATTACCACCTTGTTATCGCGGCGGACGCAGAGCACCGTCGTCGAGCGGATGCGTTGTTTCATTGAATCCCCAGTTTATCGCACGGTGCAGGGAGACCGTGGGGAATTGAAATTGTTACCAAACCGCGACCATATTTACCTCGACCCGACCATATTACCGAGCCGCGACCGTAAGGGAGCGGTGCCGCTAGGACTTATAATCCACCTATAATTAAGCTTACAAACGGCGGCGCGGGGTAAACATTTCCGCCGCTTGCGCCGTCTAACCAGTTTACGGAAGGCCGCGCCATGCAAGTACCAGGAAAAACGCTGCTGTGGTGTGCGCTCCTCGCCTTTTCTACGTCCTGCGGACGCAGCCCCGCACCAGTGGTACATGCGGCGGCAGGCGGCGGCGATCCTCACCCCGCCGTTCAAGCTCCCGCGAAACATGAAGTTCGGCTGACGGGAACCATTCAGGCGGTGCACGTCTTCACCGTCCAGGTGCCGCAGATCCTGGGGCAGGGCGGCCGCGTCACCCTCACCAGGATCATTTCCAATGGCGCGCGCGTGAAGACCGGCGACGTGCTGGCGGAATTCGACCGCACCCAGGAATTGGATAATGCCCGCGACGCGAAGGCCAAATTCGACGACCTGTCGCACCAGGTGGAGCAGCGCCAGGCGCAGAACCGGGCCGACGCTGCCAAGCGCGCCTCCGATCTGCAGGCCGCCGAAGCCGATCTGGCCAAGGCTGAATTGGAGTTGCGCAAGGGTCCGCTGCTGGCCGAGATCGACCGGTTGAAGAACGAGGTGAAAGCCGAGGCCGCGCGGGAGCATGTGGCCAGCCTGAAGAAATCCAGCGAGTTCCACGACCAGGCGGACGCAGCCGCGGTGCGCATTCTGGAGTTGAAGCGCGACCGGCAGAAGGTAAGCCTCGATCGTGCGCTGAGCAACGCGGATAAGCTCGAAATCCACGCCCCGCTCGACGGTATGGTGGCGCTGGCGAACGTCTGGCGCAACAACAGCATGGGCAAAGCGCAGGAGGGCGATCAGCTTTGGGCCGGTCAGCCGCTGGTCCGCCTCTTCGATCCCACGGAGATGGAGGTGCGTGCCCAGGTTGGCGAGCCGGATGACGCCGCCCTGACGCCGGGTTGCCGCGCCACCGTGCTGTTGGACGCTTACCCGGACCTCACCTTTCAGGCGCACATGATCTCCGCCAGTCCAGTGGCCGCGTCGGCGCTCGAGAGTCCCATCAAGACCTTCTCGGCACGTTTCCGGCTGGAATCGAGCGATCCGCACCTGTTGCCGGATCTCTCCGCGGCAGTGGTGCTGGCGCCATGAACGCGAACTGCCGTGGGGCAGACCTCCAGGTCTGCGCGGGTCCTCCAGGACCCGCAGTCTGGCGTGCCCCCACAGTAGCAAAAGCATGAAACCGCCCCGCGTACGATCGCTAATCAGCCTGGCGGTTGTCCTCCTGGCCGTCGGCGGAGCCGCCGCCGGAATCTACCGGTTGCGCCAGGTGCAGGCCGTAGGCACCTTGCCCACGGCAGCCGCGCGGCAGGGAGACTTCTCCGTGATCGTGCGCTGCCGCGGAGAGCTGAAGGCGCGCCGGTCGGTGCAGATCATCGCCCCGGTCAACGTGCCTTCCCTGCGCATCGTGTGGCAAGCCCCTCCCGGAAGCCAGGTCAAAGAGGGCGATCCGGTGGTGCGCTTCGATCCCAGCAGCACGCAACAGCAGCTGCACGAAAAAGACGCCGCCTTGAAACAGGCCCAGGCCACCCTCGACCAGGCTATGGCCGACGCGCGCATCACCGCCGAGCAGGACCAACGCGATCTCAGCACCTCCAAATACGACGTGGAAAAGGCCAGGATGGAGGCGTCCAAAGCCGAGATCGTCAGCAAGCTCGAAGGCGAGGCCAGCCGCATCGATCTGGGCCTCGCGGAACAGAAGTTGCGCGTCGAAGAAGCCACCGTCGACTTGCACGCCACTTCGGATAAAGCCAGGATCGCGTCGCTCACGCGCAACCGCGACCAGGCGCAGGCCGAAGTGGACCTCACCAACACCCGCCTGGGCCAAATGGAATTGAAGACACCTCTCAGCGGCGTCGTCATGTACATGCAGAACAACTCCCAGGGGTGGATGAATGCGAAGCCGTTCCAGGTGGGCGATCAGGTGTGGCCCGGCGGCGTGGTGGCTGAGATCCCGGATCTTGCTTCTCTCGAAATGGAAGGCAAACTGGAAGAGATCGATCGCGGCCGCATCTCCGTCGGCCAGGAAACGCGCGTGCATATCGATTCGCTGCCGGAACTGACCATGCCCGCCAACCTGACCGCCATCTCACCGCTCACCGAGCAGACCTTCGAATGGCCGCCCACCAGTAGCTTCCGCGCCTACGGCCATATCCGTCAGCCCGACCCGAGGTTGCGGCCCGCCATGAACGGCAACCTCGACGTGATCGTGAGCCGTATTCCGAACGCCATCAGCATCCCCGCCAAGGCCGTGTTCACGCGTGATGGCAAGCCCATCGTCTATGTCGCGGAAAAGGGCGCCTATCGCGCGGTTGCGGTGGAACTTCTGGCGCGCAATCCGGACGAAGTCGCGGTTAAAGGCATCTCCGCCGGCGCCATGGTCACGCTGGTGGAAGTGAAGAAGGACGAAAAGAAATGACGCGCAAGCTGGTCATCGGTGTGTGTGTGGCGGCTCTGGCGCTGGTGCTGTTGGCATGGGGCGGATCCCGGCTGATGCAGGCAGTGTCGCCCGCCTCGGCTGCGCATCTGCCCGTCACTCGAGTGAAGCGCGGCGACGTAACCATCACGGTCAACGCGAAGGGCGAATTGTCCGGCGGCCATACCGAAGTCCTCTCCGCACCCATGACCGGCGGCGGTGAGATGGCCATCACCTTCCTGCGGGCGCCCGGCGAACAGGTTGCCGCGGGCGACGTGGTGGTCCAGTTCGATACCACCGAACAGGAGTACAAGCTGAAGGAGGCCGAAGCCGATCTGGCCGAAGCCGAACAGCAGGTAATCCAGACACACGCCGACAATCAGGCCAAAGAGGAAGAGACCCGCTATTCTCTGCTGCAGGCGAAAAGCGATGTGCGCGTTGCCGAACTGGAGACGCGCCGCAATCCTATTCTGGCTGATATCGTAGCCCGCGAGAACACGCTGGCGCTCGAAGCCGCTAAGGACCACCTGCGCCAATTGGAGCACGATGCCGCCAACCGGCAGGCCACTTCAGCAGCGGCCGTGGCCATTCAGGAGGCCGCGCGCAACAAGGCCAAAGTGCAGGCGGAGACTGCCAAGCAGAATATCGAGAACATGGTGCTGAAGGCCAAAGCGGGCGGCTACGTCAACGTCATGTCGAACACGAATACCAATTTCTACATGACCGGCATGCAATTCCCGATGCTGCAGTTGGGTGACACGGTGCGGGCCGGCATGGCCGTGGCGCAGATTCCCGACCTGAAGAATTGGGAAGTGACCGCCAAGATCGGGGAACTGGATCGCGGCCACCTGTCGCAGGGGCAGAAGGTGCAAGTAAAGATCGTGGCGCTGCCCGGCAATTCGTTCAACGGAACCGTAAAGGAAATTGGCGGCACCGTCGGCGCGTTTTGGGATCGCCATTTCGATTGCAAGATCGCGCTCGAGGATGTGTCTCCCGGCATGCGTCCGGGCATGAGCTCGAATATTATCATCACCACCGGTACGCTGCCGAACTCGCTGTGGATACCGTCGCAAGCACTGTTTGAGAGCGATAGCCGCACATATGTATATCTCGAAACGCCCTCGGGATTCACGCCGCGCGATGTCAAGCTGGTGCGCCGCAGCGAAAGCCAGGTGGTGCTGACGGGGGTGCAGGAGGGCCAGGTGGTGGCGCTGGCGAATCCCGAACTGGAGCACCAGAATACGCAAACCAAGTCGAGCGCGATGAAGGCATTGTCGCGATGAAGGGGCCCGGGCGGATTTTTTCGGATACCTTGCAGGCGTTCGACAACCTGCGTGCGCAGAAAACCCGCACCCTCCTGACGGCGCTAGGCATCGTTTTCGGCGTCGGCTCCGTAATCGGTATGCTGGCCATCGGCGCCGGCGCACGCGAAGAATCGCTCCGCTTCATCGAGCAATTGGGCGTGCGCAACGTCCTGGTGGAATCCCGGCCCGCCGCCAGCGAGCAGGAACTGCAGCAGCGCCGCCGCGATTCGCCGGGCCTTACGGAACGCGATGTCCGCATCCTGACCGCTAATATCGATGCGCTCGAAACGTTGTCGCCCCGCCGCGCGCTGCATCCCTCGCGCGTGCTGCCCAAACCTTCCCATGAGGTTCCGGAGCTGTATGGCGTGCGGCCCGCCTACGCCATCATTCACAGCTTGCACGTGGTCGAAGGCCGCTTCTTCGACGAGCAGGATGACGCCGCCAGCCGCGCTGTCTGCGTACTGGGCGAAGCGGCCAAGGTGAGCCTGCTGGGCTACGCTCCGGCGGTGGGCAAGTTCGTCAAGGTCAATGATACATGGCTGGAAGTCGCTGGTGTTTTAGGTGAGCAACTGGTCTCTAGCGGCCAATCCAGCGGCGGAAAAATGCAGGACCTCAACAACATCGTCTACATTCCGCTGAACACGTTTCAATACCGCTACTTCGACATGGGCAGTTACATGAAGGACGAGCTGGATGCCGTGGATTTGCGGCTCAGGCCCGGATCCGACAGCCTGGAAACCGCCAAGGTGGTGACCGCCATCCTGAACTCCACGCATCACAATACGGAAGATTTCACGGTGACCATTCCCGCGGCCCTGCTCGCGCAGCAGCAGCGCACTCAGACCATCTTCACTTACGTGATGGTCGCTATAGCAGCGATTTCGCTGCTGGTGGGCGGCATCGGCATCATGAACATCGTGCTGGCCACCGTGCTCGAGCGCACGCGCGAGATCGGCATACGCCGTGCCACAGGTGCGCGCCGCAACGACATCGTCCGCCAGTTCCTGACTGAGTCCGTCCTGATCTCGGTGGCCGGCGGTCTGCTGGGTATCGGCTTCGGCTTCTTCCTGGCCTGGCTGATCGCGCGCACCGCCGAGTGGAAGACCATCGTGACCACCGCTTCGGTGCTGATCGCCTTTGGTGTTTCGATGGCAGTGGGCGTTGTGTTCGGAATTTATCCGGCCATGAAGGCGTCGCGGATTAATCCGATAGAAGCTTTACGCTACGAATAATTGGCGTGTGGGGCAGGCGTCCACGCCTGCAGCGGGTCTCCAGACCCGCTTCTTTCCAGCGCCGTCGCGGCGATTAATCCACAGCAGAGTTCTCCACTGGTTCCCAGCCGGCCCAGTTCGGGCAGGGACCGCGCCGCCGCGGAATCTCGCGGACGAAGCCGCGGCGTAGTAGCGGGAATCTCTGGCTATGTAGTCGGCCGCCTCCTCAAGATCGAATGACGTAGCGGCAGCCCAGACAACTCGGCGAGCCACTTCTGCATGATGCGATCCGTTTCCGCCTCAGTTCGGACGCGGCCCTCGTCGAAATCTTCCAGTCCGCGCTCGATCTTCTCTCTCATAAGTGATATTGAATGTCCTCGAAAGTAGCGGCATCCGGAATTTCGTCGAGGAGCGAACGCACGGCTTGTTTCGCTTTTACCATCTTGACACCAGATTACACGATACGGATAATTTCCGCGGGTTACATCTCACTGCCGATATCCAGCGCCGTGGAATTGGTCGGCACGAGCCAATCGCGCGGTTCCCAGGAATATGGGCCGACTGTTTGCGCGCCGCCGACTCGCCACCTGGTCGCCGCACTGAATGGGCCAACGGCCTGAATGGACCACGATCCGGAGACCAGATCGCCAGCAGGATCGGTGATCGTGCCAGTCACCACGGTCGTCATGGGCCCCGCATGTTTTTGGCTGACTGTCCGAGGCCCGGCCTTCCAGAATGGCGAGACCTTCGCAAGCGCCAGGCTGAATTAGATGGGTCCAGTTATCGCAGGAATTTGCTTCAGGTGAAACTCGACCTTGTACTCACCAATATCAAAAGCTCGCGTTGGAAGCCGTCGAACTGCCCTGGCTATTCACCAATGTCACCGTCACCGAGCCAATCCCGCTGGCGCTGCCGTTACTCACCGTGAACGGCAGTGTCAGAATAAATTGGCCGCCATACTGGTCCGAGTTACTGCCTCCAAACCACGTACTCGCGGCGCTCGTTAGTGACACAGTCAGGCTGGTTGTCTGTAAGGTCTGTCCCGATGCGGCTGTGAACTGCAGGGCCGCCTGTGACACTTCCCGTGTGTTAGAGTACCCGGTCACTGTCACCTGAAATCCGGACGACGTCGCCGCAGCCGTAACTCCGCTGATCACCGGCACGGCCGGAGCTATCTGAATCGTCTGCGTCAGCGCCGCCGGTACCGCTAGAGACACGCCCGCCGCCTGCCAACTGACGGTCAGGGTGATGGTCCCCGCCACCGTGCCGGTCTGTATCGCGAGCGGCACCACCGCCGTACTGTCCGCCGCAATGGTGAAGCTGGCACTCGCGCCGCTGCTCGCAAACTGAATCGCTGGATCGTCCGCGGGGGCCGTCAACGACGCATCCGGCTGGAAGGCCAATGTCACCTGGCCGCTGATTGCCTGCGGATACCCCGCACCGAGTGCCAGCGAGAAGCTGACCTGCTGCGCCGAAGCCGCCGTACTCGAAAGTCCGGTGAAGCTGGCCGATATCACTGTCAGCGTGAATGCTACTGATGCGGTCGCGCCGCTGCTGTCAGTCGCCTGAATCGTCGCGTTCGAAGTCCCACCGGCTGCGGGCGTGCCGCTGATAGTCCCGCTCGATGACCCTAGCGATAACCCATTGGGTAGCGCGCCCGCTGTAACATCCCATGTATAAGGGCCGCTCCCCGTAGCGGAAAGCGTCTGAGAATAGGCGGTGCCCAGGGCGGCGCTCGGTAATATCGGTGCAGTAGTAATCACCACGCCCGTAATCACAATGGTAAACTGTTGTGTAGCCGTGGCCGCGGTCGAATCTGTAACCTCGATCGTGAAACTATAAGTTCCCGGTGTTGTAGGTGTGCCGCTGATTACCGCGCCAGCGAGAGTAAGTCCAGGCGGCAGCGCGCCCGCGCTCACCGCAAAAGTATATGGCGGCGTTCCGCCGGAAGCCGCCAATGTCTCGCTATAAGTCGTGCCCGCTTTGCCGCCCGGTAGGGTAGCTGTCGTAATCGTAAGTCCGCCGCCGCTCACCACCAGCGTGAACTGCTGGCTGGCCGTAAGCTGCGCGCTGTCGGTCACGGTCACTGTAAATTGGAACGTCCCGGACGCTGCGGGCGTACCGCTGATAGCGCCCGCGGCACTTAAAGCCAGTCCTTTGGGGAGCGCACCCGAAGTCAGCGCCCAGCTATACGGCGGTGTGCCTCCGGCGGCGCCCAGAGTTTGCGAGTAACTCACGTTCAGCGACGCGTTCGGCAGTGTGCCGGCCGTCGTGATGCTCAGTCCCCCTGTCACGGTGATAGTGAACTGCTTCTGCGCAGTCACTCCGGTACTGTCGGTAACCACCAGTACGAATGAGAATGTCCCCGCGGCAGTGGCTGTCCCCGTGATTGATCCCGTGGCGGACAGTGCAAGCCCTCCCGGTAGTGACCCGCTGTGTAGCGACCAGGTATAGGGCGGCGTTCCCCCCGTTGCCGTCACCGATTGCGCATATGCGCCGCCCACCGTCCCGCCGGCCAGCGAACTCGTGGTAATGCTCAGCGCCGCGGCCACCGTGACGGACATTTGCTCCGTCGCCGCATGTCCCGCGCTGTCGCTCACCGCCACTGTGAAGCTGAAGGATCCCGCCGCGTTGGGAATCCCTGCCAGGCGCCCACCCGTCTCGAGCGACAAGCCCCCGGGCAGTAATCCTGCTGGATTGGTCCAGGTGTATGGCGGTGTACCACCCGACGCGTCGAGCGTGATCGAATATTGAGCGCCCACCGTGCCTCCCGGCAGAGTTGGAGCCGTAGAGATGGCCAGCCCCGCCGAGATGACTATAGTGAATGGACGGCTGGCCGTGGCGCCCAATGAATCTGTCACCGTGGCTGTAAACGTAAACGTTCCCGCTGTGTTCGGCGTACCGGCCAGAACACCCCCTGCGGAGAAAACCAACCCGGGCGGCAGGCCGCTGCCTACTGCCCAACTGTATGGACCGACTCCGCCAGAGGCTGCCAGCGATTGCGAATAACCCGCGCTTACCGATCCGCCGTTGAGTGCCGTGGTAGAGACGCTCAGCGTCGCCGCAATAGTCACTGACAGCGCGGCACTGGCAGTAACATTATTGCTGTCGGTCACCTGTACTGTGAAGCCATAAGTTCCCGCTGTGCTGGGCTTGCCGGTAAGTGCGCCGGCCCCGCTCAGCCCCAAGCCCGCGGGCAATGACCCGCCCGTCACCGACCATGTATAAGGAGGCGTGCCGCCGGTTTCCGCAAGCGTTTGTGAATACGCGATATTCACTTCTCCGGTGGGTAGCGTCGCAGGTGTCGTGATCGCCGGCGCCTTGACTATCGTCAACGTCAAGCTCTGTTGGCTTATGCTGCCATTGTTATCTGTCACGCTGACCGTGAAGGTGCCCGTTCCCGGTGCGGAGGGAGTGCCTGTGATCACGCCGCCGCCGCTCAGCGAAAGGGCCGCCAGCGCTCCGGGAAGCGGCCCGGCGGGCGACCACGTGTAAGGCGCGGCGCCACCCGCCGCCTGCAGCGTTTGCGAATACGCGATACCTACCGTGGCATTGGGAAGCGTAGTCGTGGTAATCACCACGCCGCTGCTGATCACGATCTGGTAGCTCTTCGTAGCGCTGTTCGCCGGAGAGGCGCTGTCGCTCAGTTGGATCGTAAACTGGAACGTGTTAGCCGTCTGCGGCGTACCGTTGATTAGCCCCGACGAGGGGTTTAGCGTTAGGCCGGTTGGCAATGCCCCGCTCGCCAACTTCCATGCGTACGGCGGAGTGCCTCCCCCTCCCGCCAGTGTCTGGCTATAAAAAGCGTTTACCGCTCCATTTGGCAGCGTATTCGTAGTAATCGCCAGCGCCACCGGCAGCGTTAGCGTAGCGGCGGCCGTCGCCTTAGCGCTATCGGTGACCGTCACTGAAAAACTCGCGGTAACAGCTGTCGCCGGTGGCAGTCCGTTGAGCGTCCCACTCGTACTCAACTGTAACCACGAAGGCAAGCTGGAACCCGTCGTAACCGACCACGAATAACCGCCCGCCCCACCTTCCGCCGTCAGCGCTTGACTGTATTGCGTACCTATGGTTGCTCCGGGCAAAGGTGAAGTCGTGGCTACAACCAGATTTACCGGCAAAGTAACTGAGCCGGAAATGGAGTTACTGTTACTGTCTTTCACCGTTACCGTGAATATAGAAGTGACCGCCGATGGCAGCGGCGTTCCGGTGATGACGCCGGCCCCGGTAGGCCCCGCCAGTCCGCTGGGCAGGCTGCCGCCGGTCAACGTCCAAGTATATGGCGCGGTGCCGCCCGATGCTGTCAGCGTTTGGTTGTAAGCCTGGCCAATGGTCGCCGCCGGCAGTGGCGAGATGGCCATTACCGTCAAAGAGAACGTGCTGTTAGTCGTCCCGCCCGCCCCATCCGTCACCATCACGCTGAAGCTCACCGGCCCCGGCACCGTCGGCGTCCCGGATAACAGACCCGCGGCGGTCATGCTCAGGCCATTAGTTAAACCCGATGCCGACCAGACGAATGGCGCGACGCCCGTTCCCGTGGCCACTGCGAATGACTGCGAATACAGTGAACCCACCGCCGCGGCAGGCAACGTCGCCGGCGTAGCGATCGTCACTGCCGGTGCAATCGTTCCGGTGAACTGTTGCCCTTTCTGTAATTGCGGGCTGCTGCTGTCGGTGGCCACCACGCTGTATTGGTAAGCCCCTGCTGCAGTGGGCGTGTAACTGATGGATGCCGAGGTCCCCGGCGGCGTAGAACTAACCGTCAAACCAGCCGGAACCGTCGTACCCAGGATTGACCAGGAGTACGGCTGTGTCCCGCCCGACGCGGAGCACGAGTTCGTATACAGCACCCCCACCTCTACCGGACCGTTAGTCCCCGTGCAACTGGCCAACAACGGATCCACCGTCACGCCACCGTAATTCTGGCTCGCCTGGAGAGGAAAAATCGGTGTGCTATCAATCACCAGCACCGTGAAACTGTAAGGCCCGGCGGGATCGGTTAATGTGCCGGCTATCGTGGCGGAGGTGGTGTTACCACTCGGTGTCAACGTTAAGCCGGGCGGCAATTGTCCCGCGCTGATGCTCCAGGTGTACGGCTCTAAGCCGCCGGATGCGGCACACGCCACCGAAACCGCCGATCCCACTACCTCCGGCAGCGTTGCGGGGGCACAACTCATGTTGAGTAACTGCCCCCATGCCGCACCCGCGGTCAGCGTGGCTGACACCAGCGATCTGACGATCAGCCGCGTCATTTCGGTGGACCAAATACGGGGCTGCCCGGCGTAATCACAATGCCGCTCGTGGTTGTTGTGCTGGTCGTCGTAGTAGTCGTTCCGGCCGAAGACTTGCCCTTGCCCAAGGCAACCGCCACGCCCGCTGCCGCGGCGCCGCCCACCAGCGCCAGAATCACCAGTGTCTTCGACGATCCGCCGCCCGTCGCAGGTTCCGCATTCGTTTGCGAAATGGTGGCCGTGACCGCCTGACCCGCAACCGACGTAGTCACTCGAATCTGGAATTGTCCGGCGTTGCCAGTCGGCCGCAACCCGTGCCCCACCGCTTGACCATTGCTATCGGTCATCACTGTGGACGAGGTGTTCCCGCCCGCGAATGTCCCGCCCGGCCCGCTGGCCGGCAATGCGAACGTCACCGCCACATTCGGTATGGGTTTGCCGTCCTGATCCACCACCCGCACCACCGGTTCCTTCGCATGGTGCAGCCGGATGTTATTGATAGCCCCGTCACCCTCGAGCACTTCGATGCGCGGACCGGCCGGCCCCGACCGCGCCAGCACTGCGCACAATAAACCGGCCAACAGTTGAGTCGTGACCGGCGTCCACACCCTCCCGCGCCCGCCCCCCCTGCTACCTTCGGTCATATAAATAAGTCCCCGTAAAATGACCTAAGCTAGTGATTGTAACCCTTGCGTCACGCAATATGGGCAGAATTATGATCGGAACGGCCGCCGCCTCGAACCTTGCTATCTGGAGTGTACCGGGCCATTCCATTCATATCGAATATTCGGCCGTAGTGCTGGAACAGATCCGCCTGACTGCCGTCGACGGATACCACCTGGTGCCTCACGGCGGCGTGGAGACCGGCGGCATCCTCTTTGGTGTGCATCAGGAGAACGTGGTACGCATCACAGCCTGGCGGCCCATCCACTGCGAGTACGCCAAAGGCCCGTCTTTCACGCTATCGGAAAGAGACGAAGCCGCGCTGGGAAGAGCGCTCATGTCGTTTCGTGCCGAGCCGGAACTCGCCCCCCTCGTACCGGTCGGCTGGTGCCGTTCTCACACGCGCAGCGAAATCCTGCTTTCCGATGGCGACCTGGTTTTCTTCAACCGCTTCTTCCCGCAGTCCTGGCAAATCGGATTGATTGTCCGTCCCGGCAGCTTCGCGCCGACACGCGCGGGCTTTTTCTTCCGCGAAGCGAACGGCTATATTCGCGTACAGAGCAGTTATCGCGAATTTATGGTTGCGCCCATCCCCCTCTCTGACACTGAGATGGCTCCGGCTCTCATGCCTGAACCTGTCGTCGACGCTGTCCCGATTCCGAATGGCTCCTCCGTGGTAGCGGTGGCCGAAGAGCCTTGGGCTCCCGCGGTTACGGCCGAACCCGCCCAGACTGCGCCGCCCCCGGCACTGCAATCGTGGGATTTGGAATCCAGCCTGCGCCCACCACACCGCACCGGCGGCGCGTGGAAATGGTTCGCGGCCATCCTATGCGTCCTGGCAGCCGCCGCCGGCGCGGGATATTGGTTCCTGCAGCCGCGCGCGCACCCCTTGTCCCTGTCGGTCACGGAGGCCGGCGGTCAGTTGCGTATCGCGTGGGACCGCAGCGACCGCCGCATTACCGATGCCACCGGCGGCACGGTGGACATCAACGATTATGGCGTCCGCACCAAAGTCGATTTGACACCGGCGGATCTGCGTTCCGGCAGCGTGGTTTATGCCAGACAATCCGGCGACGTGGGCGTGCGGCTGCTCGTGGTTGTGCCCGGCGGTCCACCGGTTGTAGAGAGCACCCGTTTTGTAAGCCCCGGCGGCGGCGCGGCGCAGACGCCGACTCCATCTGAACTTGCCCATTCACCTGATGCCGGCAAGCCGCCAATTCCCAGCACACCCCCGCCTGCTGCGCGACCAGCGCGGCCCGTGCTTCCTTTCCACGCGCCCGATCCGACGTCGCGCCGGCTTACGGCTGATATTCCCAACATCGCGCCGCCAAAGATCGACAACACACCGGACGTCCTGCCTGCCGGCCTGCCATCAGTTCTCGGAACCGCCCCACCGCGCGCTCCTGCCGCGTCCGCCACGCCGCCGCGTCCGGCAGCCGCCGAGCCAGCGCATACGGCAACTCCCGTAACAGTCACCCCCGGCCGGATTATCTGGACCGGCAAGCTCTCGAAAAACGGCCGCCTGGTGATCGAGCGCAATCATGCTTCCACCGGCGCTGTCAGCGGCGCGCTGCCGACCATGGCGGCCCACGTCAGCGCCTATCCCGGCGACCTGAATTCCACCGGCATTACCCTCTTTACCGCAGACCCCAGATACTACCAAAAGCCGCTCACCGAAAAGCCCGGCGCGGAGAACGGCTGGAATCCCACAACTTACACTTGGGACCCCAGGCGTGCCGAAGCCGTCAAGATCATCGAGCAGCCCGGACCACAGAACGGCTTCAAGCTAGTACTCGAAAGCGATAACAAGCTGTCAGTCGTGGTGCTGGAATGGCGCGCGACACAATGAAGACATCCGCCATCGTTGCCGTCGTGCTAATGGCATCGCCAGTCCTGGCGCGCGCCGCGGATTTCGCTACCGAAGTCCATCCCATCCTGGCGGCGCGCTGCGCACCGTGTCATAGCGGGGCGCAGCCCGCGGCAGGGCTGTCGCTTACCAGCCGTGCCTCTTTGCTCGCGGGGGGAGCGCACGGTCCGGCCATCGATCCCGGTAACAGCAGCGGCAGTCTGCTGATCCTCAAAATCACCGGCCAGCGCGGCGCGGTTATGCCCGCTTCCGGCGCGCCGCTCTCCAGCGATCAGATCGCCACCCTGCGCGCCTGGATCGATACCGGCGCCGCCTGGCCGGAAGCCGCCCCCATCCCGGCCGGATGGGTCGCCCCCATCGCTCCGCGTCAGCCCGAACTGCCCACGGGCGGCGATCCGCATCCCGTGGATCGCTTCATCGCCGCATATTTCGCGCAGCACGCGCTGCCCTTTCCCGCTCCCGTTGCGGATGCGTTATTTGCCCGCCGCGTCTACTTCGATCTTTGGGGTCTGCCGCCCACACCCGCACAACTCGCGGCCTTCTTGCACGACACGCGCCCCGATAAACGGACCCGCCTGATCGATGCTCTGCTGGCCGATTCCGAACCCTATGCCGAAAATTGGATCAGTTGGTGGGACGATCTGTTGCGCAACGACCCCGGCAGTAACTACGCGGGCGAGCGCAAATCCATCACCGATTGGCTGTTCGGCGCGCTGCAACACAACCTGCCTTACGAGCAGATGATCTCCGCGCTGGTGAACCCGGACAAGACCGGCCCCGACGGTTTCCTGATCGGGGTCAACTGGCGCGGCGACATCAATGCCAGCCAGACGCCCTATATGCAAGCGGCCCAAAACACCGCGCAGATTTTTCTGGGCATCAATCTGAAATGCGCTTCCTGTCACGACAGTTTCATCAACCGGTATAAGCTGCGCGAGTCGTATGGCATGGCCGCCCTTTTTTCCCCGCAAAGCCAGCTCGAGCTGGTACGTTGCGACGTCAAGACCGGTAAATTCACCGGCCCGCAACTGCTTTATCCCGACTTGGGCACGGTACCTGAAGACGCGCCGCTCGCCGCGCGCCATGCCGCCGCCGCGCAATTCTTCACCGATCCGCGCAATGGCCGCGTCCCGCGCACCATCGTGAATCGCTATTGGCAACGCCTCTTCGGACGTGGGCTGGTGGAACCCGTCGATGAAATGGATGGCGAGCCCTGGAATGCCGATCTGCTTGACTGGCTGGCCTCCGATTTCACCGCTCACGGCAGCGATCTGAAATACCTCCTGCGCCTGCTGATGACCTCGCGCGCGTATCAACTGCCGGCTGTCGTCACAGCGGAGCAGGCCGAAAAACCGTACGTCTTTCGCGGACCGCCGGTGCGGCGCCTCACTGCCGAAGAGTTCGCCGATACCGTTTCTGCTATAACCGGCGAATGGCGTCTGGCCGTGCGTGAAAAAACCGCCATCCCCGCGCGCGACTGGCGCTTCAAGGCGTCGCCGCTCTCACTCGCACTCGGTCGCCCTATTCGCGATCAGGTCTTCACCACGCGCGATAATCGCCCCACCACATTTCAGGCGCTCGAGTTGGTCAACGGCGCCACTTTGGAAGATACGCTGCGGCGCGGTGCGCTCCGCCTGCTGGACGAACTGCCGCCCGCTCCGGTGAATCTGTTCGATAGCGGCAGGCTGAATAAAGAAGGTGCGGTCTTCGATGTCGATATCTCCGGCCTGCGGAAGCTCTGGCTGCTGGAAGAAGATGCCGGCTCCTATGACCGTTCGCGCACCGTGGCCGGTTGGATTCACGCTGAATTCTTCGGTCCGTCGGGCGTGAAAGATCTGGCCGATTTCGCGCCGGCCGGCTTTCCGCGGCAGCCGCTGACCTCCCAGAAGGTGCCCTATGCAGAGGCGCTCACCATGGCCCCTGGCAGCCGCTGGGTCATTCCCCTGGACGGCCTGGGCTACGTCCGCCTGCGCGGCCGCGTGGCCCTCGACGACCGCTCCACCGTGGATGACGTCGAAGGCGCCGTGCGCTTTTTCATCTTCAGCGCGGAACCCGATCCGGAGCGGCTGGTGCGCGTCTCCGCGCCGCCGCCGGTAGCCGCACCGCCGCCGCTGGCCAACGCCGATGAGGCCGGCCGCCGACTTTATTTGCAACTTTTCGCCCGCGAACCGAACTTGCAGGAGTCGCGCATCGTAAAGAGTTATTTTGCGGGCGGCAAACTGTCGCCGGCCGGCCTGGAGGATTTGCTGTGGAGCTTATTGCTGCACCCCGACTTTCAATACTTGTATTAGCGGCCTGCACGCTCGCCCTGGCGCAGGATGGCAACGCGGTTTATCAGGCACACTGCGCGCAGTGCCACGATAAAGGCGTGGGCCGCGCGCCGCAACTGCTTACTCTGGCCCTGCTGACTCCCGAACAAGTCATCGCCTCCCTCACCACCGGCAAGATGGCCGAACAGGGCAAAGCGCTCACGCCCGCCGAGTCGCGATCCGTAGCCATGTTCGTCACCGGCGGCAAATCGTTCAGCTCCCCCGATGCTAATGCCGCCGCCAGTCAAGGCGCATGTGCCGGCCCCGCGCCCGTCTTCGACAAGCCCTTCGCCGGTCCCTACTGGAACGGCTGGGGAGTGGACCTGTCCAACCGCCGCATGCAGTCGGCGGCCATGGCGGGCCTGCGCGCGGACCAGGTTCCGCAACTCAAGCTGAAGTGGGCCTTCGGCTTCCCCGGTCTGGCCAAAGCCAACGCGCAGCCGACTGTAGTTGGCGGCCGTATCTTCGTTGGCAGTGACTCCGGCAAAGTCTATTCGCTCGATGCCAACACCGGCTGCATCTACTGGACGTTCAAAGCCGATCGGCCCGTGCGCAGTGCCATCAGCATTGGGCCGGTGGGCGCGAAGTGGGCCGCGTACTTCGGCGACCAGCATGCGCAAGCCTATGCGGTGGATGCGGCCACGGGCGAGTTGCTATGGAAGGTTCGCGTGGAAGAGCACCCCGCCGCCATGATTACGGGCGCGCCCGCGCTATACGAAGGCCGCCTGTATGTACCGACCTCATCTTACGAGGAAGTTACCGGCGGGTCGGCAAAGTACGAGTGCTGCAAGTTTCGCGGCGCCGTTACGGCCCTCGACGCGGCCACCGGCAAACAGATCTGGAAAAGCTATACGATTGCCGAGGAGCCCCATCCGGTCCGCAAGAATAAGCAGGGCACCCAGCTTTGGGGACCATCCGGTGCGGGCGTATGGTCGTCGCCCACCATCGATCCCAAGAAGCATGCCGTCTATGTGGTCACTGGCGACGCGTATTCGGATCCGCCCGCGCGCACCAGCGACGCATTCCTGGCTTTCGACATGGATGTCGGCAAGCTGCTTTGGTCGCGCCAATTGACCGCGGGTGACGCATTTAACCTGGGCTGTCCCACCGGCGACAATTGCCCGGAAGCCAACGGCCCCGATTTCGATTTCGGCTGTTCGCCGAACCTGGTGGATCTGCCGAACGGCAAGCGCGCGCTGATTGCCGGGCAGAAGTCCGGCATGGTGCATGCGCTCGATCCGGATCAACAGGGCGAGGTGTTGTGGCAGACGCGGGTGGGCAAAGGCGGTTCGCTGGGCGGCGTGCAGTGGGGTAATGCGTCCGATAGCCAGAACGTCTACGCGGCTGTTTCGGACCACTTCGCCACCAAGGACCTCAGCGAGGCGGGCGGCATGTTCGCGCTCGAGCTGGCCACCGGAGACCGCGTCTGGTCTACGCCGCCGCCCAAGTGTACGAAACCAAATTGCAGCCCGGCGCAATCGGCCGCCGTCACCGTGATTCCGGGAGCGGTTTTCTCTGGTTCGCTCGACGGCCATCTGCGCGCCTATGCTACGGCCGACGGGCGCATCATCTGGGACGTGGACACCGCCATCGAGTATCAGGCCGTGAACGGAGTGAAGGCCAAGGGCGGCTCGCTGGACGGTCCCGGCCCAGTCGTTGTAGGCGGAACGCTTTACGTGAACTCCGGCTATGGGATGTTCCTCGAAATGCCCGGTAATGTGCTGCTGGCCTTTTCCGTGGATGGTAAGTAAGCCCTGTGGCGCACGCTTCAGCGTGCAGCGGCGAACTTCAGTTCGCCGTGGTGCCGCTTGCGATATTGCACCGCCATCAGCACTCAGAACAGCGCTATGGCACCCGCAAAAAGAGCCGGCCGATGATGCCCCCAGGGCACTCGCGCCACGCGGTAACTCAAATGCCCGCTGCCCACGCGAATGCCTTCGGCCGCGCTGACCATAGCGGACACATAAACACCCATGACCACCCCCGCGCCATCTGCATATGCCAGGCAGAGCCGGCGATGCTTTGAAACAATGTCGCCATGCACTCGTCTCTGGCGCGTCCGTACTCTGCCGAGCTTTCGAAGTGGCCCGAATGCAGTCCGCGATGCACGTCGGCATAGCGCACCGCCAGGTCCTCCGCAAATTGAGCGTCGCCAGTGCGGTGCTGTTGCTCGGCTGCGCGGCTCACATCCAGCGTGCGAACAGCCTCCCCCGGCCATTTGCACTGCGCTCAAAGGGCCGAAACAGCCGGATACAGCAGCGCGACAAGTGCGACAGCAACGCATCGTTTCATCCCTCGCACGACCCCGGAATCGAGTGTACACGGCCCCGTCAGTAGTAGAATAAGAACCATGAGCCGTGCAGAGGGGAAAGAGGTGGGGAAAATCGAACTCTCACGCCGCGGTTTTTTCGGTGCTTCCGGCGCCGCGGTTCTCGCCGCGCTAGCCGGGTCCGAACCACGCCTGCTCGCCAGCCCCACGAAAATCGCGCCGCGCGCGGACAGCCTGATCCTGCTCTGGATGGCCGGCGGCATGGCGCAGACCGAAACGTTCGATCCCAAGCGCTACACACCGTTCGAACCCGGCCTGGAGTCGAGGCGCGTGCTGAGTACCTTCCCCGCGATCGACACCGCCGTCGATGACATCAAGCTCTCCGCGGGCCTGGAGCGCGTTGCCAAAATCATGGACCGCGGCACGCTCGTTCGCTCCCATCGCGTCGGCGATCTCGGGTTCATCCTGCACGCGCGCCATCAGTTTCACTGGCATACCGGCTATGCGCCTCCGCAATCGGTGGCCGCGCCGCATATGGGCGCGGTCATCTCCCGCACGCTTGGGCCGCGCAATCCGGAGATTCCGGCGTTCATCGATATCGGACAGAACCTGGAAATCGGCGGCGAAAGCGACGCAGTGAAGGCATTTCACACAGCCGGCTTCCTGGGCAGCGAGCACGCCCCTTTCCTGATTTCCGATCCCAAGGACGCCGTGTCGCGTGTGCGGCCATCCGAGCACGTCGGCCCCGCGCGCTTCGCCAATCGCTACGAAGAATATAAGAAGCTGATCGCCGCCGGCCCCGTCGGCCAATATGGCAGCGACTTCCAGCGCGAGAGCCTGCTGCGCTCGTTCGATAACGCCCACCGCCTGCTGACGTCGCCGGCCGCCAAGGCATTCGACCTGAGCCTGGAGCCCAAGGCCAGCTACGATATCTACAACACCGGCCGCTTCGGATTGGGTTGTCTGCTGGCCCGCCGCCTGGTGGAATCCGGCGCGCGCTTCATCGAAGTGACTACCGAATACATTCCCTTCCGCTATTGGGACACGCACGAAAACGGACACAAGCGCGCTGCCGGGATGAAGGAAACCATTGATGCGCCGGTTTCACAGTTGATCCTCGACCTGGAACAGCGCGGCCTGCTCGACCGCACGCTGGTGGTGCTGGCCAGTGAATTCGGCCGCGACATGATGACCGAGGGTAAACCCGGCGCGCTGGTGAAGAACCAGGTCAATCAACCGGAGATCATGACCGAGCCGAAGCACTACGGTATGCATCGCCACTTCACCGAAGCCTGCTCGGTGCTGATGTTCGGCGGCGGCGCGCCCAAGGGCAAACTGTACGGCCGCACGGCAGGTGAGCGCCCGTGCAGCATCGTCGAAAATCCGGTGACGATCGAGGATCTGCACGCCACCATCTATACCGCGATGGGCATCGCCCCGGACACGGCCTACGACGTCGAGAAGCGGCCTTTCTATGTCACGAAAGACGGCAAAGGGAAAGCGATAGCCGCGCTGCGAGCCTGAGTATTCTAGTCTAGTGGGGCAGGCGTCCACGCCGGGGTACCCTCTGGGTCGGGACGTCCACGTCCCGCCGATAGCGGGTCTGGAGACCCGCCGCAGGACTGGAGTCCTGCCACACTGTGCGCGATCCCGGCCAGAATCTCCAGCGACTCCACCAACCGCGGTCCCGGACGATTGAAATACTGATTCCCGTCCGCCACAAACACCCGCTTCTCGCGTACCGCACGCAGCCGCTCCCACCCTTCGCGTCCCGTGAGCCAATACATCTCGCTGACCGCGCGCGCTAAATCGAAGCCGCATGGCATCACCAGGATCACGTCCGGATCGGCAGCCGCCAAATCCTCCCACGTGCGCCAGGCGACATGCTCCGCGCCGGCCATTTCAATCAACTCCGGCATCCAGTTGCCCGGCGCCATCAACGGCTCGATCCACTCGATGCATGCCAGCCGCGGGCGCGATGCCAGGCCGCGCGCCGTATCGGCAATGGTCCGCATGCGCGCCCGCAAGTCCGCCACCACCTCCTCGCCGCGCGCTTCAATATCGAGTGACCGCGCCACGCGCCGGATGTCCTCCCACACTTCGTCGAGCGAACTCGGATTCAACGGCACCACGCGCGGCCGGCTCTTGAGGCGCCCGGCCACCGATCGCTCCACATCGCGCAGGCTCACCGCACACACCTCGCAATGGATCTGCGTCAGAATATGCGTCGGCTGCAACCGCTCCAGCACATCGTCGAACACCTCATACACCGACAGCGATTCGGCCATGCTCTGTCTCACCAGGCGATCGATTTCGCGGCTGTCCCCATCCACCGCGATGCGCGGCGCGGTGCAAACGGGCAGCCGCAGCACCTCCTCTGGATAGTCGCATTCGTGCGAGCGGCCCACCAGCCACGGCAGTGCGCCCAGCGCGTTCACAATTTCGGTGGCGCTCGAGATCATGGAAACGATGCGCGGCATTTACGCAACCTCGATTAGATCCGCGAAGACGAAGCGCTCCTCATCGCGCAACTCGCCGGCTGCGACCGGAATCGGATATTGAAACATGGGACCGGCGTAGGCAAACGTGTGGAACTCGCCATTCTCGCCGCACGGATCGATATTCGCCGGCAGTTCAGCCAGCAGCCCCGCGTCGAACTCACGGCCTGCGAAACGCCCATCGAGCGCCTTCTTATCCACGCAGGTGATGCGGGCGCGCAGCCCGCCGCGAATCATTTCCTGCGCCAGTTCCCCCGTGGGAATCTCCCAAAGCGGAAACAACGGTTCGAGTCCGGTGCCCGCCAGTTTGCTCTCACGGTATGCGCGCACATCGCGCAAAAACAGATCGCCGAACACGATCGCCTGGATACCATCCGCCACCGCCGCGCGGCACGCCTCGGCCATGCGGGATTCGTACTCATCGTTGGAACACGGCCACGGCAGTTCCACCGCGCGCAATGGCAGGCCAGCCGCAGCTGCTTGCGACTCCGCCAGCGTACGGCGCACGGCATGCATCGCCACGCGATCGGCAGTCTGGTTGAATGTGGTGAGCAATCCGGCAATCGTGACGCCGCTTTGCGCCGCAGAACTGCGCATTACATGCAAGGCCCAGGCGCTATCCTTGCCGCTCGACCAGGAAAGCAGCGCGCGCTTCACGCCGTCGCGGGAATGCGCTCGGCGCTGCGCACCGTGCGGCTCAGCCACGCATGCAAGCCGAACAGCACGCCGGCATACAACAGGTCAGCCGCCAGCATCCGCCCGAAGAATGGAATCGCCGCCACATAGGCCTGCGCCAGTCCGGCGAGCGTGTGCGGATACCAGTTGCCGAGCCATGTGCCGAAATCCGCGATGACGAAGAACTGCGCCGCGCACACAAACGAGGCCGCGCCGATGCGCAGCGGGCTCTCACTCGATTTGAGCCAGCGACGCCCGATCCACACATTGATCATGAACGCGAGATACACGAATGGCGTGGCGATGCTGTATCCGCCCTTCAGCGGATCGGTAGCCGCCATCAGCAGCAGCGGCAGTGCGAACGCCTGCCAGCCGCGCAGGCGCGCGCCGGCGTACAGGCTCATGCCGCCTACGGGCGTGAAGTTCGCCGGATGCGGCAACAGGCGCAGCAGCGCCCCCACCACCGTCAGGCTGATCGCCAAAGGCCGGGCGTGGTTTCCTCTGTCCATGTTCTCTCCTTATTCAGATAGTGTACCGCCGCCGCTGGCCGCGCGGTTGGGTTCCCACAATGTTTCCGGCGTGCCGCTCTGGTGGCTGGCCCAGCGGCTCCAGACGAAAAACGCGTCACCCAGGCGGTTCAGATATTGCGCGGCCTCCGCCGGGACCGGTTCCGTGCGCGCCAGCGCCGTGACAATGCGTTCCGCGCGGCGGCACACCGTGCGGCAAACATGCAATTCCGCGTTCAGGCGCGAGCCGCCCGGCAGCACGAACGATCGCAGGGGCGGCAGGCCTGCATTGGCGCGATCCATCTCCTCTTCCAAGCGGTCGATCTCGGCCGCGGTAATGCGGGCCTGGCGCGGATGCACATCCTCGGGCAGCGTCGCCAGAATCGAGCCCAGGTTGAACAGCTCATGCTGCACGCGCAGCAGAATTGCGCGCAGCGCCGCCACCGCCGGTTCTTCCGCGGCGGTCTGGCGCGCCATGCCCACGAACGCGTTCAGCTCATCCACCGTGCCGTAAGCTTCGATACGCCGCGCATCCTTCGGCACGCGCTGTCCTCCGGCCAGGCTGGTTTCACCCGCGTCGCCCTGGCGAGTATAGACGCGGTTAATGGCCACGCGCGGCTCGTCGAATTTAGGCTCCATGCAAGCAGGATACATCAGGGCGCCACCCGCATTGTCGCGCCCCGTTTAGATTGCTATGATAGGTCAACTCCGGGGACCCCATGACCATCGACGAACGCCTCGAAAAGCTGGCCGAACGCCACGAAGCCCTGACCCAAGCCGTGGACCTGCTGGCAGCCATGCTCCAGCAAAACGAGCGGCGTATGGCGCAGGTGCTGGATGCCATCAATCGGCTCGCTAATATCGCCGAAGCGCACGACGTAAGGCTGGACGATCACGAGCGCCTCCCGGATTAATCGCTTTCCGATGTGATAACCTCCGTGTGAGTAAGATGTTCGCATTCAAGGCCAGTCTGGTCGCCGGTTGCGCGTGCCTGATGGCCGGCCTGACAGGCGCGTGGGCTCAGTCCGTGCCCTCCATCAACTCCGGTGGCGTCATTAACGCCGCCAGTTCCGCGCCGGGAGCGCCCGTAGCTCCGGGCAGCATCGCATCGGTTTACGGAAGCTTTCTCGTCAGCGCTCCGGCAACCGCGGCGGCGACGCCTCTGCCTGCCAGCCTGGGGGACCTGTCGCTGGCGTTCGGCACTGCCCCAGCGCCGCTGTTCTATGCCTCGGGCGGCCAAGTGAACCTGCAGATACCGTGGGAACTGACCGGCAGCCAGGCTTCTCTTACGGCCAGCTTCGGTGGCCAGACCAGCGCCCCGCAGACGTTCAGCCTCGCGACGTACGCTCCCGGAATCTTTACAATAAACGGCCAGGGAACCGGCCCCGGCGCGATACTCAACTCCGCCTACCAATTGGTGGCTCCGTCGAACGCGGCGGCCCTGGGCGCCACCGTGATTCTGATTTACTGCACCGGCCTGGGACCGGTCAGCAATCAGCCGGCCACCGGCGCCGCCGCTCTCAGCGATCCGCTCTCATCGACTCCCACGCTGCCGGTCGTCGATATCGGGGGCGTGCAGGCGCAGGTACTGTGGGCCGGACTCGCGCCCGGCACGGTCGGCGAATACCAGGTCAACGCAGTCGTGCCGGCCAACGCTCCCACAGGCGACGCCGTGCCCATGTTTCTTTCCATCGGCAACGTCATATCGAACACCGTCACCATCGCCCTGCAGCCGCCCACCTCCGACCAGAGCGCGGATTTCCTGCTCAGCCAGATGACCCAGGCTCAGGAAATCCAACTGGTCTATGGCGCCGGCGGCCCTGTCACCAACAATCCGCCGCTGCCGCGCGGCGGCGCTGGCTACGTGCCGGGCATCCCGCAACTCGGGATTCCCGACCTCTACCTCGCCGATGGCAGCGTGGGCGTCGGTAACGGCGTGGGGCAAGCCACGGCGTTGCCGTCTTCCATCGCCAGCGCCGCCAGTTGGGACGTAAATGAAGCCTACAAATACGGCACGGTGATCGGCACGGAACTGAGCAATTACGGCATGAACGTCAACCTGGGAGGCAACATCAACCTGATCGGACGCGAGCCGCGCGATGGCCGCACCTTCGAGACCAAGGGCGAAGATCCCATCCTGGCCGGCAGAATCACGGCTGCGCACATCAACGCCATCCAGGCCCAGCACGTAATCGGAGGCATCAAGCACTATGCGCTGAACGACCAGGAGAGCGGGCGCACCACCGCCAATGCCATCATCGATGAACGCGGCATGCGGGAAAGCGATTTGCTGGCTTTCGAGATCGGCGTGGCAGAGTCGAACGTGCAGTCCGTGATGTGCTCTTACAACCAGGTGAACGGCGAGTATGCGTGCGAGAATTCGCATATTCTGAACGATATTCTCAAGGGCGACTGGCAGTTTCCAGGCTTCGTCATGTCCGACTGGTGGGCTACGCATTCGACCGTGAACGCCGCGCTGAACGGTCTCGACCAGGAGCAGCCGGACGACCAGTATTTCGGAACATTGGCGCAGGCCATCGCCAGCGGCCAGGTGCCGCAGTCGCGCCTGGATGATATGGTGCACCGCATCCTGCGCGCCATGTTCGAGGTGGGACTTTTCGCATATCCCGCGGCCATCACGCCCGTCGATACGGCTGCCGACCAAGCCATCGCGCAGGAGATCGAAGAGCAGGGCGCGGTGCTGCTAAAGAATGCCAACGGGCAGCTTCCGCTCAACGCGTCCACCATGAAATCCATCGCCATTATCGGATCGAATGCGAATGTGGCCGTGCTCTCGGGCGGCGGATCGGCGCAGGTGACGCCCACGGGCGGCCCTGTTCCAGTTGCGGCCGGCGCCGTGTATCCCAATCCGCCGGGCTGGGCGCCGGTGATTTGGGATCCATCGTCGCCCATGCAGGCGATCGAGGCGATGGCGCCGGGCGCTATCGTGCAATTCGATCCGGGGACCAATGCCACCACCGCAGCCGCGCTGGCCGCCGCTTCGCAAGTCGCGATCGTGTTCGTCAGCCAATGGTCGAGCGAGGGCATGGATCTGCCGAGTCTGAATCTCACGGACCTCACCGATTCGCTCGGCACCGACCAGGATGCGCTGGTGGCCGCCGTGGCCGCCGCCAATCCGCGCACCATCGTGGTGATCGAGAGCGGCGGCCCCATCGTGATGCCATGGCTCTCGAGCGTGAGCGCGGTGCTGGAGGCGTGGTTCCCGGGTCAGATGGGCGGGCCGGCCATCGCCGATATTCTTTTTGGCGCAGTGAATCCTTCGGGCAAACTGCCCATTACATTTCCAGCCAGCGTGGACCAACTGCCGCGCCCGGTGATTCCGCAACCGCCCGACAGCACCACGCCGTTTCTGGTGAATTACATCGAGAGCTTCAACGTGGGCTATAAGTGGTATGACTCCCAGGGACTCACGCCGCTGTTCCCATTCGGCTTTGGACTATCTTATACAACCTTCTCGTTTTCCAACGCGACCGTAGTTAATAACTTCGCCACCAGCAACCCGAATTTCCAGGTTACTTTCAATCTGACCAATACCGGCATGGTGGCGGGCGCGGAGGTGGCGCAGGTATATCTGACTTTTCCCGCGGCTGCCGGTGAATCGCCCAAGCGGTTAGTGGGCTGGCAGAAGGTGACTCTGCAACCCGGCGCGAGTCAGCCAGTGACTATCGAGGCGGATGCGAACGATGTTTCTGAACCGCTGGGATTCTGGGATGTCGACTTAGACGCGTGGGTCATCCAGCCCGGTACTTATACCGTGTATCTCGGGAACTCGTCAACAAGCCTGATCACGGCCGGTACGCTGCAGCTCAGCGCCCAGTAAACGATGGAAGGACCAGCCCCGTCATTCAAACCGAGCCGTCGCCAGCCGCGAACGGCGAACAAGGCCCGTGCATAAGCTCTAAAATGGCGCGCTCGGATGCGGATTCAACCTTCGGGCTTACGCTGGGCCTTGGTGGATACTCCTTCTAAGCGGTCTTCAGGCCCGCGCTGAACGCCCAGAGCCGCGAGTAGGGCGTTTTTCGCTCATGTGGTTGTTGGGCCGGTAAAACCTTCGCGACTAATCGCGGGCCATCCGCGCGCCGGTTCCAAGCCGGGCGGTTTCGAGCAGCGGACGCGCCGTCCATGGCGCGCTACAAGCAGATTGGTTCCGATTTCGACGCTCGCGTTTCCGTCTCACGAAGCGTCCTTTGTGGGAAAGACACAACCGGCAATCACATTTGGGAAGCCTTGCTGCCCGGCCCACCGCGCGGGCCCGCCGCGCGGGCTACGAATGATGAAGCGCGCGTGGTAAGATATTGCGCCATGGACGAAACCGTGAAGAAAGTTTCCCCCTGGCGGGGACGAGACTGTTGGGAACCCAGAAGAGCCGAAATAACATGCTCTGCCGCGCCGTCGTCCCGTTGGTGATCCTGGTCACCTTGGCATGGAACAGCCCAGCCTTTTGCGGTGAGACGCAGGCGGATAATCAATCTCGACCAAGAAGTTCCTCCGTAGAGGCCATATCGGGGTACAAATTCAAGGTCATGGTTGCTAAGCAGAAGGAAGAGATAAGTGGAATGTATGTAGTGCTTAGTGACGGTTCAAACCAACCCACTAGCGTTTCTTGTTCTCATAAGGGCCGCGACGCGCAGAAAAAGAAATCGGTCCTCGTAGATGACTGCGCAATCCGGGATACCCGTGTCATTGGTTTGACCATCGGAGACACCGTGTGGGTTATGCCGCACATTGACTTCCAATCAGTCTCTTTTTATGCTTACAGAAGCGTTGCGGAGACGAATGTTTCTGTATTCCGCCAGAGTATCAGTGGGTGTTTCATTTCTCAATAATGGTAAGTTTTGCGACGCGCGGCGAGGCCAATGAAATCAGCCCTTCCAGAGTCTCACAACTCAGTCTCAAAACCGAATGTACGTTGTCGAGTTGGGCCACGGGGGGTTGTTCCGCGGAGCCGGGCAGGCTGCACTGAAAATCGCAAATCTCTGTCTCGAAAACAGGCTTCGATTCTGGCCCTCACAATGGTGCGCGGCCGTGAACACGCACACAGCGCCCAGCATGAGTTCGGATAGACTCCATAACGCCATAGTGTCTACGATTCAAGTTGACTGTTTGTCGCCATATCGGACTTCTGCCGCTCAGGGGGCCAGATACGGCGTACTGGGATGCATGCAGGGGGTCAGCGATGCACTCCGGCGAGTCAGCTTGACCTTGTTTTAGAATACCCGTGAGCATACCGTAAAGCCCACCCTCCCATCATTCAACAGGTGGAACGGGATGATGCAGAGGTCGAATCCAAGAAGTAGCTCACACTGGTCGCGGCCTGCTATGCTTTAAACCGTTATGCGGCGCGCAACGAGAATTTCGTTCTCGTTGTGTATGGAAGTCCTGTTAATTCAGCACGATGCCAGTCATTCTGACTCCTGGCTCCTGACTTCTGTCTTCTGTATCCCGCAGGGATATCAAGGGCGCAGCCCTTGGCTAGTCAGTGTTAATCAATTCAAGCATAGGAGTCGTCCCACTTTGAAAAAGGGGCTCTCCGCGAGAATCTGACAAGACGCCCGGTTTTCAAGCAACTTTCACCACCCGCCCGACAGCGAGAAACCGACGTTTGGTCACCGCCACCTGCTTGGCCTTCGGGGCGGGGTGGTGTTCGGGTAAACCAATCGGCTGACCATGGACAACGATTGGACGAAGGTGTTGGGCTTCCCCGGCTACCGGGTCTATAAGCACGAGATCGATGAGTCGCACAAACAGATGACCCTGTGGATTCGGCGCAAGCGCGGGAACCGGAGTTTCGAAGCGATCATTTCCCATCCGAAAGTTCTTTCCCAGGACGTTGCGGGCACGCGCGAATCGACGGGTCCAATAATCGTAGCTTAAGACTGCCACAGGACTCGCACCGGGCGCAGGCCGAAAGCGCTGCAGACGTTGCCGGAAACATATTCCCTGCGCACCTTCTCCGGTTCGGCACTGGACCCGAAGACCGCGTCCTGTGACTTTTTGGTGGCCTCCAGGCCATCCACCATTCACACGACTAGCCGCCCCACGCAGGCGCTGAAAACAAACACCCCAGCCAATCCCTCGACCGGAATCGCGTCGCCGGGCATGCTACGCTTTCCCCGGGTGGCGCTGTCGCGGCCAAGCTCCTTGAAATTTGCATAGCGATTACCATACGAACCCAACTAGCCCTTTATTTTCAGCAAAAGCTCCAAGCAAAAAGCCAACTCCCACCGCTCCCTGACGATCGCGGCTCGGCAACACCAGACAGGCCCCTGCATAGGCCACCTAGTACCTAAGCTAAACTTCAGATAGTATTGCTCCTACCCCCTTCCGCACCCCAAGATGGTCCCAGGCGATAACGCGGCCCCGCTAAACGGCCGGCTATTCTCCGGCCGCCAAACCCGCGTGAAGGCATCATTTTGAGAGTTCCGCAACCACTTCCGGGATTGCACACCGATCGCGTCCTGCTCACCCATCTTGCGGCGCTGCTGGCGTGCGTCCTCTGCGCCGCCCCTGTCCGCGGCCAGTCTGCCGAATCCGGCAGCGCTCTGCCGGTGCTCACGCGCATCGCCCAGATCCGCCAACTCACCGCCGCGCAAGCGGCGCGCGGCTATCCCGTACGCGTCCGAGCGGTGGTTACTTACTACAGCCCGTCAGGTCCCAGTTTCCTGGGACGGGATGCGTTCATGAACGGCGAAACACCCGATCTCTTCGTCGAAGACGCGACGGCCGGGATTTGGGTGAACCTGCCGAAGGGTGCGCCACCCCTTCGCGCCGGGCAGTTTGTCGAAATGGACGGTGTCACGGAGATTCCGGACTTCGCACCCCAGATCGGCAAACCCCGCTACCGCGTCATCGGCACCGCGCCGCTCCCGGAACCCAAGCGGCCCACGCTCGAACGGATGATCTCCTCGTCCGAAGATAGCCAGTGGGTGGAAACGCAAGGCATCGTGCGCCAAGTCAAACTTCTCGACGGGCTCCTGACCTTCGATGTGGCCGTACCAGGCGGACGGCTGAAAGCGCTGGTGCCGGGCATTCGCGGTCCCGTCCCCACCCGATTCGTGGATGCGGAAGTGCGCATTCGCGGCGCCTGCGGCGCCATCTTCAATAACAAGCTGCAACTGCTGGGCATCCTGCTTTATGTGCCCGACTTGAGTCAAGTCCAGGCGCTGAAGACGCCCGGCGATCCCTTCGCTAAGCCGGTCGAAGCGCTGGACACGGTAGCGCGCTTCGCGCCGCAGCGCTCGCAGGGACATCGCATCCGCGTGCAGGGCACCGTGACTTTGCAAAATGCGCGCACCATCTACGTCTCCGACGGCCGCAGCGGATTGCGCGTCGAATCCGCGGACGCTACGGCATTCCAGCCTGGCGACCGCCTGGATGTGGTGGGTTTCCCGCGCGTCTCGGAATACACTCTCACGCTGGAGGACGCCGTTTGCCGGCGCATAGGAAGCCAGGCGCCACAGACACCGATTCCGGTCACCGCTCAACAGCTCCTCACCGGCGATTACGATTCTCTGCCGGTGTCGATTGAGGGACGCCTATTGGGAAAGTCGATTCTGGCCGATAGTGAGACTTTGGTTATAGAAAAAGGGCGCGCGGTTTTCAGCGCTGTCATCCGCCGGCCGCGCGGCGCCCCTGGCCCGGATCCGCCGCCCGTAGGCAGCATCTTGCACGTGTCCGGAATCTGTGTATCCGGTAAAGACAACGAGGACCATAACCAGGCTTTCCGCCTGCTCTTGCAATCGGCTGGCGATGTGAAGGTCGTTCAGCAGCCGCCCTGGTGGACTGTCCCGAAGGCCCTGGCGGCGCTTGGCATTTTGGCGGTCGCGATATTGGCCGGGCTGGCCTGGGTGGTCGTGTTGCAGCGCCAGTCCATGTTGCAGCAGCGATATCAGAATCTGGTGGAGCATGCCAACGACATAATTTTCACCTTGGATCTGGATCAGACGCTCACCTCGCTGAACCAGGCCGGAGAACGCATTCTGGGGTATACGCGCAAGGAAGCTGTGGGGCTGCCGCTGGCCCGTTTGCTCCCGCCGTTGTGGCGGGAGAAGATCGGCGAGGTGGCTCACCGCGTCGCGCTGGGCGGACCCTATCCCAACCAGGAATGGGAACTCACCGCGCAGGACGGCCGGCGTACACCGGTGGAGGTGAGCCTGCAGTCCATGCGTAAAGGCGGCCGGCTGGTCGGCCTGCTGGGCATTGCGCGCGACATCTCAGACCGCAAGCGTGCCGAAGACGAAATGCTGCATGCCAAGGAAGCCGCGGAAGCGGCCAACCGCGCGAAAAGCGAGTTCGTGGCCAACATGAGTCACGAACTGCGCACGCCGCTCAATGCCGTGATCGGCTACAGCGAAATGCTGCAGGAGATTGCCGAGGAGCGCAACGAACAGGACATGCTGGTGGATTTGCGCCGCATCAAAACGGCCGGCAAACATTTGCTCGGCCTGATCAACGACATCCTCGATCTATCGAAGATCGAGGCCGGTAAAGTGCAGTTGTCGACCGAGAGATTCGCGGCCGGCCCCATGATCCACGAGGTGGTCAGCACGGTCGAGCCCCTGGTGGAGAAGAATGCCAATCGCCTGGAGATGGCCTGCGACGAGGGGCTGGGCCATATGGTAGCGGATCAGACCCGCACCCGGCAGGTGCTCATCAACCTGCTGAGCAACGCCTCCAAGTTTACCGAGCGCGGCGTGATCCGGCTGGAGGCCAGAAGGATCCGCGGCGGGAGCGCGAATTGGGTGGAGTTTCGCGTGGCGGATACGGGCATCGGGATGAGCGGGGAACAGATCGAAAGGCTGTACCGCCCGTTCATGCAGGCGGACGCGTCGACCACCCGGAAATACGGGGGCACCGGGCTGGGCTTGGCCATCAGCAGGCGGCTCTGCCAGATGATGGGCGGCTCTTTAAGTGTGGAAAGTGAATTGGGGCGGGGGTCGATTTTCACCGTCCGGCTCCCTGGAGACTTGGCCGCTATTGATGGAGCGCGCGCCGGCGCTTCTATACCGGGTGAAGAGGACGCGGCGCTGCTCGATGCATTAGCGAGTTAAGGACGAAGCAAGGATGTTTCCACAATTTCAACGCGTCGTCACGCTGTCGGTGATGAGCATACTGGTCGGCCTGTTCACCTGGATCTATATGCGCGACCGCCATCCGCGGGCCCGCCTGTGGATGACCGGTTGGGCCTGCATCGTGGTGCATTTCGCCGGCATGCTGCTGTTCAGCTTCAGCCTGATCCCGGCGCGGCTGGCGGATTGGTCGGCCTACTCCACGCTGCTGGCCGCCGCCTCGGCTTTCTTCCTTTCCGTTTGCCAGATGCGATTCACCTCGGTGGACCGTGCTCTGTTTTGGGGTGCCATCGTGGCGCCGGCGCTGGCGTACTGGACATTGATGGTCTACGAAGTGCAAAGCCCGATCGTGTACCGGCTGCTTCTGCTAACGGCGATCACCGCCGGCGCATGGCTGGGCGTGCGCCAGCCCCGGCGTCTGGGCAGTCTTCTCGCGTGGTCGGCGCTGGCCGTCGGGCCGGGTCTGTGGGCCGCCGGGCGCGCTTCCGCTAACGTCGAGACCGGCATGGATCTTCTCCTCTTTGAAGGCTTTGCCATTACCGGCTGGACCTATTGGCGATACTTCCGGCGCATGACGCCGGGAGTATTACTTACCTCGCTCGCCTTTCTGGCCTGGGGGTTAGTCTTCCCCATCGCCGAGATCTGCGCGGCACTGCACATCAACATTCCCGGCGATCACGTAGTTTGGGATCTCCCTAAGTACTTTGTAGCCTTCGGCATGATCATGACGCTGTTCGAGGACCAAACCGAGATTCTGCAGGTCGAAATCGGCGTGCGCAAACGCGCGGAGGAGACGGCGCGCGCAGCCAATGAAGCCAAAGGAATCCTGATGGCTTCGGTGAGCTTTGCCGCGCGCCGGATCCTGAGCACGGCGGGTTGGGAGACGGTCATTCCCGAGACGCTCTCGAAGATCGGCGCGGCCGCCGGCGTGAGCCGCGCCTATGTGGCCTACGTCGATTCCGGCGAGCCGGGTCTGCCGTGCACGCTTCTGCACGAATGGATGGAACCTGCGCTGGGCAGCGTTAGCCGCGCGGCGCGCCCCGGCGTGCCTTGCGCCGATGCGGAGTGGAGCGCGCATGCGGGCAGTCTGCGCCGCGGAGAGGCAGTGGTGTTGCACGCCGCCGCGAGTGCACCCGCTCCGGCCGCCAAGTCGGCTATTCTGGCGCCCATCGACGTGGCGGGTACCTGGTTCGGCTTTCTGGCTTTCGAAGACCACCGGCGGGAGCGCGAGTGGACCGAAGCGGAGCGTGACAGCTTTCGCGCGGCCGCGCGCATGCTGGGCGCCTCCATGACGCGGCAGAGGTCTCAGGAGTATGTGGACAACATTCTGCATTCGATGGAAGAATCCCTGCTGGTCACGGATACGGATCTGCAGATTCGCCGCGTGAACCCAAGTGCCCTGCGCTTGCTGGGCTATGGCGAGGAAGAGTTGATCGGCCGGCCGGCCGGGCAGGTCATCCTGGAACGCGAGGCCCCCGCGCGGCGCAGCGCCGTCGAGCGAACTTATCGCACCAAGGCGGGCCGTCACATTCCGGTGCTGTTTTCGTCAGCCGAAATGCGCAACGCCTCCGGAGGTTTGGAAGGCTACGTCTGGCTGGCCCAGGATATGACGGAGCTCAAACGCGTGGAACGGGAACTGGTGCGCGCCAGGGACGCGGCCGAAGAAGCCAACCGCGCCAAGAGCGTCTTCCTGGCGAACATGAGCCACGAGCTGCGCACGCCGCTGAATGCGGTCATCGGGTATAGTGAGATGCTGCAGGACGTGGCCTGCGAACGCGGGCAGCAGGATCTTCTGCCGGATCTCGCGCGCATTCGTTCGTCGGGCAGGCATCTGCTGGGGTTGATCAACGATGTGCTGGATCTTTCGAAGATCGAAGCCGGGAAGCTGGAGTTGTCGATTGACAGCGTGGACGTAGCGCCGCTGATGGACGATGCTCTCAGCACCGTGCGCCCTTTGGCGGAGAAGAACGGCAATCGCCTGGAAGCCGCCTGCGCCGGGCCGCTGGGCGCCATCCTGGCGGACCACACCCGCGCGCGGCAGGTGCTGTTCAACCTGCTGAGCAACGCCTGCAAGTTCACCGAAAACGGCCTGATCCGGGTGGAAGCCCGGCGCGTCCGGCGCAAAGGCGTGGATTGGGTGGAGTTCCGCGTGACGGACACCGGCATCGGCATGAACGCGGAGCAGGTGGAGAGGCTCTTCCGCCCGTTCATGCAGGCCGACTCCTCCACCACCCGCAAATACGGCGGGACCGGTTTGGGATTGGCCATCAGCCGCGAGTTCTGCCTGATGATGGGTGGTTCTTTGAGCGTGGAGAGCGAATTGGGCAAGGGGTCGGCGTTCACCGTGCGGCTGCCCGGCGATCCGGATATGGCGGAGATGATGGCGGCAGGCTTAGGCGGGCTGGCGGAGAGGCAGCCGCTGCATGCCTAAAATTCTGGTTATCGAGGATAACGAATGGAGCCGCGACATGCTGGCCCGGCGCCTGGCGCGACGCGGCTATGAGGTCGTCTCAGCCTCCGACGGCCGGCGAGGAATGGCCATGGCCCATGAGCTATCGCCCGACGTGATCGTGATGGACATGAGCCTGCCCGAGATCGATGGCTGGGAGGCCACCCGCCGTTTGAAAGCAGACCCGGCCACGCGCGCCATTCCGGTGGTGGCCCTGACCGCGCACGCCATGGCCAGCGACCGTAAAAAAGCCATGGACGCAGGTTGTGACGATTACCATACCAAGCCCGTGGATTTTGAGAGCCTGCTGCGCAGCCTGGAGGCATTTCTGGATGCCCGCGCAGCCGCAGGAGAAAGGGCCTGCGCCACTTTTGCGCCGCGCCCTGCCAACGGCCCCCAGGCAGCTTTATTGGGAGATCCGCAATGATCATGAATACCAAACCTCTGCTGCTGGTGGATGACGACGCCACCAACCAGGACCTGTTGTCACGGCGTTTGAACCGGGCCGGCTACACCACCGAAACGGCGGGTAGCGGGTACGAGGCGCTGGACGTGCTCGCGCGGCGGGAAGTGGAACTGGTGCTGCTTGACAGCATGATGCCCGGCATCAGCGGTATCGAATTGCTGTGCCAGTTGCGGCAGCGGTTCTCGCCCGCACGCCTGCCCATCATCATGGTGACCGCTTTGGGCGAAAGCGACCGCGTAGTGGAAGCGCTGAACCTGGGCGCTAACGATTATATTTCCAAACCGGTCGATTTTCCGGTAGCGTTGGCCCGCATCCGGGCGCAAATCGAGCGCAAGCGCGCCGAAGATTCGCTGCGCGAGAGCGAAGAGCGTTATGCCCTGGCGGCGCGCGGCTCTAGCGACGGCTTGTGGGACTGGGACCTGGCGAACCAGCGCGTCTATTTTTCCCCCCGCTGGAAAGCCATGCTGGGCTACGCGGAGGAAGATATCGGCGACCAGCCCGCGGAGTGGTTATCCCGCGCGCATAAGGAGGACCGCGCCGGGCTCGAGACCGAATTAGCCGCGCAGTGGGATGCTACTGCCGCGAGCGAATGCGCCATCGAACATCGCATGCGGCACAAGGACGGATCCTACCGCTGGATGCTGAGCCGCGGCGTAGTGGAGCGCGACGCGCAGGGCAAAGCGGTGCGCATGGCCGGATCGCAAACCGACATCACCGCCAGCAAAGCGTTCGATCCGCTGACCGGCTTGCCGAACCGGACGCTCTTCCACGATCAACTGGCAGCCTGCCTGGAGCGGGGGGCGCAGGAGCCGGACCATTCGTTCGCCGTGCTCTTCCTGGATCTGGACCGCTTCAAGGTGATCAACGACAGCCTGGGCCACACGGCCGGAGATGAGTTGTTGATCCACGTGGCGCAGCGTCTGCGCGCAGCGGTGCGCAACGCTCCGGCGGATACCACGCCCACCCGCGGAGCCGCGCAAGATGTGATTGCCCGCATGGGCGGAGACGAATTCGCCATCCTGCTGGAGAATGTGGATGCCGCTGGGGCCATCCGCATCGCCGAACGCATTCAGGAGTCCATCCACGCAGTCTTCAAGCTGGAGAGCAGAGAAGTGTTCACCACGGTGAGCATCGGCATCGCGCCCGGCAATGCCGCCTACCGCACACCGACCGAGATGTTGCGCGATGCGGACACGGCCATGTACAAAGCCAAGTCGCTGGGCAGGTCGCGCTATGAGATCTTCGACGCGCAGATGCGCGCGCAGGCGATGGCCCGCCTGGAACTCGAAAACGATCTGCGGCACGCCGTGGATAACCAGGAGTTCGTGCTCTACTACCAGCCGAAGGTGAGTCTCAGGACCGGCAGGATTGTGGGTGCGGAAGCTCTCATCCGCTGGCGTCATCCGGTGCGGGGCCTGGTATCGCCGGACGAATTTATTCCGCTGGCCGAGGAGACCGGCTTGATCGTACCGATAGGGCTGTGGGTGTTGCGGGAGGCCTGCATGACCATGCGCCGTTGGCAAGCCGAGTTTCCCACTATGCCGCAGCTCGAAGTCAGCGTGAATGTATCGGTCCGGCAATTCCGCGAGCCGGACCTGCGGGAGCAGATTGCCGCTATTCTGGCGGAGACGCAGTTGGACCCGGCCACCCTGCAACTGGAGATTACCGAAAGCGTGTTGATGGACGATGTGGAAGCCGTCGCGGTCCTGCTGACGAGCCTTAAGAAACTGGGCGTCGGTTTGAAGATTGACGACTTCGGAACGGGATATGCGTCACTGAAAAGTCTGAGCCGCTTGCCATTCGATGTACTGAAGATCGACCGGTCGTTCGTAGTGAACATGGCGGACGCGGGCGGCACCGGCGACACTATCCGGACCATCCTGATGCTGGCGGAGAACCTGGGTATGGAAGTAGTGGCGGAAGGCATCGAGAAGAAGGAGCAGCTTACGGAGCTGCAATCGCTCGACTGCGATTACGGGCAAGGCTACTACTTCTCGCCGCCGCTGGAGGAGCAAGCGCTGTCGGACCTGATCCGCCGTTCGCGCGGACCGGTGTAAGCGGGAGGGGTTGCAGCATCAGACGCCGCGGCGCAACTCGAGGATGAGTTCCATCACCCGGGTTTCGATCTGATCGCGGATCTTACAGTGGGTTTCAAAGTTCTCGCCGATGGGATCCAAAATATCCCAGTGCCGCACCGGGGCTTCGATATCCTCCGGCAGCGTGTAGCCGCTCATATTCACGATGAGATCGAATTGAGCGCGCGCCAGTTGCTTCAGGCTCTTGGGGAACTGATCGCACAGGTCGATGTTCTTTTCTTCCATGGCGCGCATGGTATCCGGGGCCACTACAAAAGCCGGGGACAGGCCGGCGCTGGCGGCGATCATCACGTCGGAACCGTAGGCGCGCGCGAACCCCTCTGCCATCTGGCTGCGGCAGGAGTTGCCGATACACACGAAGAGCACGCGCGGTTTGGCGGAACGTATTTTGGACGGGGTGGTCACAGCTTCGAAAGGAAAAGTTCGTGCACGCGGGAATCGGCGGTGAGCTCGGGGTGAAACGTGGCGACCAGGTGCGGGCCTTGTTCGACCAGAACGGGATCGCCCTGGTAGCGGGCCAGGATGCGCGCCTCTGGCCCGACGCGGCGGATGACGGGCGCGCGAATGAACACGGCTTCCATTTCGCCAGGCTGCGTGCGGGCGGCGAATTCGGCTTCCGGCGTCAGATGGGCCACGCGGCTATCGATCTGGCGGCCATAGGCGTTGCGTTCGATATCGATATCCATGAGGGCGAGACCCTCCTGGGCGGGATGCGAGATTCCGGCGGCCAACAGAATGGCGCCCGCGCACGTCCCGAAGATAGGGCGGCGGCGGCCGAACGCGGCTAGCGGGGCAAGCAGGTTTTCGGCGTGCAAGAGCTTGAGCATGGTGGTGCTTTCGCCGCCTGGGATGATCAGGCCGTCGACGGCGTCTAGATCAGCGGCGGTGCGCACGAACACGGGTTCGGCGCCCAGGCGGGCGAGGGTACGGGCGTGGGCTTCGAAGTCGCCTTGCAGGGCGAGGATGCCGATTCTCTTCATGACAAGTTCAGAATTAAGAGGGAGCTTTACCAGCCCCTGGTTTGGAGGAGTTCGCCTTCGGGAATTCTGGATATCTCCAGGCCGGCCATGGCCATCCCTAATTCCTCGCTGGCTTCGAGCAGCTTCGCGGGATCCTTATAGTAGGTCGTCGCTTTAACGATTGCCCGTGCGCGCGTATCAGGATCGGAGGACTTGAAGATGCCCGATCCGACGAATACGGCTTCGGCGCCCAGATGCATGACCAGCGCGGCGTCGGCGGGTGTGGCGATGCCGCCGGCGGAGAAGTTCGGCACCGGCAGTTTGCCATGTTCGGCCACCCATTCGACCAGTTCCAGCGGCGACTGCAATTCTTTGGCGGCGTGCGCCAACTCTTCCTTGCCCATCACGGTGAGCTGCTTCATCTCCTTCTGGATGGTGCGCATGTGGCGGACGGCCTCGACAATGTTGCCGGAGCCGGCCTCGCCCTTGGTGCGGATCATGACCGCGCCTTCGGCAATGCGGCGCAAGGCTTCGCCCAGATTGCGCGCGCCGCACACGAACGGCACGGTGAAGCCGCGCTTGTCGATGTGATGCTCTTCATCGGCGGGGGTGAGGACTTCGCTCTCGTCGATATAGTCGACGCCCAGCGCTTCCAGGATGCGGGCTTCGATGAAGTGGCCGATGCGGGCTTTGGCCATCACCGGGATACTGACCGTTTGCATGATCTCCCGAATTTTGCTGATGGGCGCCATGCGCGCGACACCGCCTTCACGCCGGATATCGGCGGGCACGCGCTCGAGCGCCATGACGGCGGCGGCGCCGGCCTTTTCGGCGATGAGCGCCTGTTCGGCGTTGGTGACATCCATGATCACGCCGCCTTTGAGCATTTCGGCTAAGCCGACGTTGACGCGAAATTTTTCATCGAGGAACATATCTACTCCTTTAAGAACGGCGGACTGAAGTCCGCCGCAGCACGCTAAAGCGTGCGCTACACCATGGCCGAAGCCGGTTCGAGCGCGGCACTCGACCGCGTCCTCTCCAGCTCACTTGAAAAAATCGCTCCCAGGGCGGCCAGCCCTTTGCGGATTTCATCCGGCGTGAGGCCGGCAAAGCTCAGACGCAAAGAACCGGGATCGAAGCGCGAGACCGCGAAATACTTGCCCGGCAGGTACGAAACATTTTCGCGATGCGCGCGCGCCAGCAATTCGCCGGCATCCAGCGGCTCGGGCAGACGCACCCAGAGATTCATGCCGCCGCGCGGACGGGTGAAGCGCGATCCGGCGGGCAAATAGCGATCGCAGGCCGCCAGCACCGCGGCCAGACGTTCGGCGCCGGCCTGTAGCATTTGCGTGCGATGGGCGGCCATGCGCCCGGATTCGGCGAAGCGCAGCAGTACGGCTTGGGCGAGTTGATCGGTATGCAGGTCGGCGAGTTGCTTGGATTGGGCCAGGCGCGCGATGAGGGCGCGCGGACCAAGCGCCCATCCGACCCGCAGGCCGGGGAAAGTGATCTTGGAGAAACTGCGCAATAAAATGACGTGGCCGCCGTCGGTGGATTGCTTGATGGGCGGCAGGTCCTCTCCGCTGTAGCGCAGGCCGCCGTAGGTGTCGTTTTCGATCAGGGGCACGCCGGCGGATTGGGCGGCGCGCAGGAGGGCGGCGCGCGCGGCGACGGGGAGGGTGGCGCCGGTGGGATTCTGGAAATTCGAAGTGACCACGATCAGGCGCGGGCGTTCGCGATCGAGGACGGCCTGAAGCTGTTCGATATCGATGCCGTCCGCACCGACGGGCACGCCAATGAGCTGGGCACCGGCTTCCAGGAAGAGACTCTTGAGTCCGGGATAGACGGGATCTTCGACCACCACCTTATCGCCGGGACGAAGCAGGACACGGGCGAGCAGATCGAGAGCCTGCTGGCAGCCGTTGGTGACAATCAGGTCGTCGTCCGGGGCAGCCAGGTTCTCGGCGCGGGCGGTTTCGAGCAGGTAGCGGCGGAGCGGCTCATATCCGCTGGGTGAACCAAGTTGCAGGATGTGGGCGAAGTCCGGGCCGGCCATGACCTCCTGGCAACTGGCGCGGAGAGCGTCGAGCGGGAAGAGTTGCTCGGAGGGGCGCGAAGTGGCGAAGCTGACGCCTTGCCGGGAGAGGGGGCTGGGGGCCGGGGGCTGGGGGCTGGCGGCGGAGCGTTCGAGGAGGCTGGTCCAGTCGAGCGGGCGGGCCGCGGTAGCCGAGCGGCGTACGGTGACGAAGCTGCCGCGTCCAACCTGACCCGTGATGAAGCCTTCGGCTTCGAGGAGTTCGTAGGCGGCGGCGACGGTGGTACGGTTCAGGCCAAGTGAGCCAGCCAATTCCCGTGTGGCCGGAAGGCGCTCACCGTTCGCGAGCAGGCCGGATTGGATCAGGGCGCTAAAGTGCTCAAATAGCTGTTTGTAGAGCGGAACTACGGAGGAGCCATCCAGTTGTGGCTGGGGGATCACAAGTGGAGTATACCATATTGGATGGCCGCATGGTTGGCGCCAGGCCAGCCATTGGGTTCCTTTGGTAATTTTAGTTTTTGCGCTTGCATCGTTTCCGGTGTTCTCGCTCGGCGTGGCGGCTCATATCCTGGTGGGGGCCAGGTGTTGATATTCTCTCTAGTGCCGCATTGTTGCGTGCTGGCGCCTTTCGGGCTGGTTCAGTTCACTACGCTGGAATCGCTGGGCCAGATCGCGGCGACCCATCCGGTCCTTTTACGGACGACGGTGACCGGCCAGTCGCGCCCCTTGCGGGAGGAAGTGGACGAATGCCATATTACGGATCGGCCAGGAAGCCGTCGCCAACGCCGTGCGCCATGCACGGGCCAGAGAGATTCAGGTGTCTCTCACTTATGGCGATGGCTCACTCAGTCTTCGTATCCAGGATGATGGACAGGGCTTCGATCTGAACGATACCGCACAACGGGTGGGACACTGGGGCTTGCGGAACATGCAGGAGCGCGCCCCAGCGGATCGGCGCTCAGTGGAAGGTCGCGTCCGCGGCCGGGTGCGGCACCGAGATCGAGGCCGTGGTTCCGCTGGCCGGAGACAAGTAGGAGTTATGGAGCAGCGCATGCGGATTCTGGTGGTCGACGGATCATGCGCTCATGCGCGCGGGCCTGGGTGCTTCGATCGACGCCGAACCCGACATGGAGATCGTGGCCGCGGTCTCGAATGGCAAAGAAGCGGCCGAACAATTCCGTCGGCATCGGCCCGACATTACGCTGATGGACCTGAAGATGACCGTGATGGGCGGAGTGGAAGCGATCCAGGCGATCCGCGGCGAGTGCCGCTCGGCAAAGGTCATTGTCTGATCCACCTATGAAGGCGATGACGATATCTTCCGCATCCGTCCGCGCGCGCGAAGCAGGAGCTACGACATATTGTTGCATCCGGAGCTGACGGGCCCGCGAGTTGGACGTGCGGCGTCTGATCGCCAGAGGGATGCGGAACAAAGAGATCGCCGCGCAGATTGGGATCAGCGAGGAAACCACGCAGGGTCACGGGAAGAACATTCTCTTGAAACTCGGGCTGCACGACTGTACCGAGGCGGTAGTGGGGCATCGTGCACATCGACTGAAAACAGTGGGGAGACCTCCAGGCCGCGCGGGTCCTCCAGGACCCGCTTTTCCTACAACACAACCAGCCGGATCCGACATCGAGCAGGCCGACGTGGACGTCGGCCGCAGGACTGGAGTCCCGCCCCACACCACTATGGGCAGCGTTTGCCGCTTAGGAGCTCTTTCTGTTCGTCCAGCAGCCAGCAACCGGCCGTGCGTGAGTTGCCTACCTCGGTGCCATTCCAGGTAATCCTGGCCGGCATCCACGCCTCCGGCAACGTCAGCTTCATCTGCGTGATCGCGCGGCTCACCACTTCGACTTCGTGCAAGTCCGGCAGGTACTGCGCGCGCACGCGGGCCGTGACCAACTCTGCGCGCGGCGCCATATCGATTCTGGTTTCCAGGCGGACGTGTTCCTGGCCGCGTTCGACCATCACTACCACCGGTTTCTCCTCCGTTGTCTGATACAGGATCTGGGCGAATTCCAGGGCGTCTTTCAGTTTCTTACCGCCCAATTCCACAATGCGGTCATTCAGCTTGAGCGGTCCCGCATATTTCTCCGGCAGCGAAGTGACCAAAACACCGGGTCCGGGATCGGCCGGGTTGTATCCAAACGGGCCGATGGCCAACACCGCGCCCGATCCCAGCGGCGCGACGCGGGTAGAATCCAGAACGTCATTGCTCTCGGCGGGGTCGAACTTAGTAACTTCCACCCAATAGCAATGCGTGAACTGAGGGCTGCCAGTCTCGCAGTCGACTTTGGCGGGGAACGCATCGCGCTGATGTGCGCTCAGCCATTCGAAAATTGTGGCCGGCTTGGCATCGGCAAGCTCGCGCCACTCCAGGTTGAAGCCCGCCGATTGCAGCTTCTTGCCCAGAGGTTCCTCTTCTTTATTTGCGAACAGCCAGAGCACGGGTAGATTCGTAGTATTGGCGGCGAACAGCCGATTGCTATCGATGGCCGCGCGTGGACTTCCACCCACGGCTACGGCGGCCGCCCAAAGGTCCGGCATGCGGCCCGCCACGTAAAACAGCATCGACACCGCTGCGCCTTGCGCCCCGAGATACACGCGCCCGGGGTCCACCGGCAGACGCTTTTCGGCGTCCTCTACGGCCGCGGCCAGGGCTTTGGTGCGCTCATCCGCACTCTTCCGCGCGCCTTCGCTCTCGGGCATCAGAAACTGCCAGCCGCGCTCCTGACACGCCGCTTGCCAGACCTTCGCATCGCCCCCCAGCAGTACCAGCAGCGGGGATCTGGAGACCTGCGCCACCATGGTCCGCGCGAGGAGGAGGGTCAGGACCAACTGCCAGAGCGCGCGAGGACTCACGTTACTGCACCAGCCGCGAGTGGATACGCTTGGCCAGTTTCTCGATCTCTTCGGTCTTCTTCAGACTGGCAATCGAAAGCACATGGCGATCGTTCTTCTCCAACTCCTGCTTCAATTGTTCGGCCAGTTCGATCAGTTGTGCGGCATCCTTCAGGTCCCTCTGGTGATTCTCTTTAAGGATCTCCTCATTTTGAGATTTTCCATCGGGAAGCGCCACATCCTGGTCGGTCAGGGACGGCAGGTGATGCGGCGGTCCGCCCTGCGGCGTCACCCGAGGCGCCAGGATCAATGCCAGGGCGGCTGGGGCTGCGAAGCGTAATAAGAGTTTCATGGTTGCTGCTCAGAGCGGCAGATCTTTATACGAGTAGCGGGTTTCAATGCTGGTAAATTTGCCGCCATCCAGTTCGACGTACGGATATACGAAATAGTTCAAGAGAGCGCTCTGTTGCGGGGGGACGAGCACGACATCGCGCCCCTTACTGAACTCCACGCGGTTCTCGTCGTGCGCGCCGAAGAAGTATGCGCGTTTAGCCGGATTCTTGGCAGCTTCCGAGGCATCTACCGGCACCCAGCCGATGCCTTGTGCGTAGAATTCCGCCCAACAGTGATAGCCGGCGATGGTGCCCGCGCCGCGATCGGCGGGCAGTGGAAACCCGATCGCGAAGCGTGCCGGGATTCCCACGGCGCGCGCGTAGCCGATGAAAATGGCATGGAAATCGGTGCAATTGCCGCGGCGCGCATCGCAAGCGTAGTAGATATCGCCATTGCCCCAGCCTTTGCCGGTTTTGTCGTACTTCACTGTGGCCACCACGTGGTTGTAAATGGCGCGGGCCATTTCGAGATCCGTCTTGGCGCCGGCCGCGCCGACGACTTCCCGCGCCCAACGCCGGATAGTATCGTCGAGGGGCACCAGGCGGTCGGGTTGCAGATAGCGATCGAGGCCCGAGGGGCCGGCCGGGCCACCGTCGGGCGAGGCCGCGGGCAACGGTTGAATATGCTCCGTGCGCACGGCGTCGAAGCGCACTGTCACCGGTATGGAAGGCTCCTTCGGATCGCTGACGCGGATGTGCAAGATGTGGTTGTTCTCCGTCCCCGTCGCGATCTCGTAGTGGTAAGGCGTGTCCACGCGCAGGGTGGCGATGCGCTGGAAGGCATCGTCGTGCGGCACTGGCAGCCAGATATCTACTGTGTGCGCGCCGGTGGGAACGTCCTTTATCGTGACCGCGTATTCGAAGCTGAAAGAACGCTCGCGCGGAACGGGGATGGTCCCGGCCAAAGCGAGCCCGCCAAGCAGAGAGAGTGCCACCAGAGTGCGCATAGATTTATTGTATGGGTTAGCGACTTTCGGAGGGCGGGCACCATGATGCGCTATGCTTTAACTCGAAGAACAATCCTGCAGGCCGTGGGCGCGGGCGCGATAACGTCGGCTACGGCCAGTGTGGGCGCCGCGCAGCAAGGCGGTGGCGGCGCGGGAATTCCCAGGATCTGCCTGGACATTTCGCTACGGCCCCCGGCTGGTTTGACGGACGCAGCCATGCGACGCGTGAAACAGTTGGGCGTGGATCACGTGGCCATGGGCGGTCCCCCGATCCCCTGGGAGGAATCGGAAATTCGCGCGCGCATGGATCGGCTGCGCGCCGGCGGCCTGACCCTGGGCAACATGATGATCGCCGGTTTTCCGAACGCCATATACGGGCGCCCCGGCCGCGATGAAGAGATCGAGAAGGTCCGGCAGTCCATTCGCGCGGCGGGCAAGGCCGGACTTCCGGTTATCGAATACAACTTCTACGCGCATCGCCTGGTGGAAGGTTACTACGAAGAAAGCGGGCGCGCGGGGGCGGGTTTGACCGCGTTTGACTACGATCGGGTGAAGGATCTGCCGCCGCTGGCGGGGGAGGGCGCGCACTCGCTCGATGAAATGTGGAACAACGTGGCGTACTTTTTGAAGGCCGTCGTGCCGGTAGCCGTGGAGTCGGGCGTGCGGCTGGCCTTGCATCCCAACGATCCGCCGGCGCCGCTGAGCCGCGGCTCAGGGCAGATTATGGGAACGGTGGAAGGCTGGAAACGGCTCGTCGCCATTGTGCCCAGCCCATCGAACGGGATCACATTCGATTGCGGTGTGACGCGCGAAATGGGCCAGGATCCGGTGGAGGTCTGCCGTTATTTTGGATCGCGCGACGCGATTAATCACGTGCACTTCCGCAATGTGCGCGTCGCGAAGCCTTACGAGAAATACACCGAAGTATTTCTGGATGAAGGCCAGGTGGACATGTTCGCGGTGATGCGGGAACTGGTGCGGCAGAAGTATCCACGGCTGATTTTTCCGGAACATCCGCGGGCGCTGGACGCTGATCGCGAGCAGCCCGATTTTCGTTCGTATTATCCCGGGGGCGGCGGATATGCCGGGTATGCGTACAATGTGGGCTACACGCGCGCCATGCTGCAGGTGGCGCTGACCGCGTCCTGACGAACTTACCGAACAGCAACCGTTGGTGGGGCAGGCTTTCAGCCGGCTTTCAGCCTGGATAGCGTCGGGATAAACCGGCGTGAAGTAGTGAATGAAAGAGTCATACAGGAGAGGGAATAGCGAACCATCCTGGCCCCAACCATGTGAGGGCGGCGGTAACGACGCACTTGAAGCGTTGGACAGGGGCGCATGTAGGCTGGGTATCCCTGAAGTTGATGAGCTCCGAAATAGCCAAAATCAGAGGCGCCGACGGTGTCAGGCAAACCGGAAGGCAACACTGTGGCGCGCGTTACTTCGCTTGTGCGTCGCAGGCCCTGCGGAGTCGTAGACCCCAAGCATGCATGGAAACTTCACGCGCGAGAACCGAGAGACCCGGTGGTCTTCCGCAGCCGGTAAGGGGCGGAACGGTGGGAGAAGGCGATGAGCTATAAGGCCCACATGCACGGCCATGGGGAGTCGCACAGCGGCGTAGTACCAACGAAGGGATCGAACGCAGGCCAGGGAGGGCCGAAGGAGATCGTGGAGGGAAGGCCGTTGACCAAGGAGAACGCGGAAGAGCCAAACCGGTACTGGACGCAAAGCCAGGGGAGCGGGCCAAGCGGGCTGGACCGTGTACGTCAAGCAGCGCAGAGAGACAAGCAGTTGCGGTTCACCGCCCTGCTGCATCACATCACTATCGATCTGCTCCGCAGCAGCTACTACGGCCTGAAGAGGCAAGCGGCGGCGGGAGTGGACGGGGTGACGTGGCAAGCCTATGGAGACGAACTGGAGGAGCGGCTGGCCGACCTCCACGGGCGTGTCCATCGTGGGGCCTATCGCGCGCAACCGTCGCGGAGAGTCTGGATCGACAAAGCCGATGGGCGGAAACGGCCATTGGGCATCGCCGCCCTGGAGGACAAAATCTTACAGGCGGCGGTGGTAGAGGTTCTCACCCCGATCTGGGAAGAGGACTTTCTGGATTTTTCGTACGGGTTCCGGCCAGGGCGCAAGCAGCATGACGCATTAGATGCGCTCTACGTCGGGATCACCAGCAAGAAGGTGAACTATGTTCTGGACTTGGACATGCGGTCATTCTTCGAGCAGGTCGGGCATGATCACATGGAAAAGTTCGTACGGCATCGGATTGGAGATGAACGGCCCGTTCGCCTGATCCTGAAATGGTTGAAGGCGGGCGTGATGGAGGACGGACAGTGGTTCGAGACCAAGGAAGGGACCCCGCAGGGGGCGGTGATTTCGCCGCTGCTTGCCAATCTCTACCTGCATTACGTGCTGGATCTGTGGGTGCAGGCATGGCGGCAGAAGGTGGCGCAAGGCGATGTGATATGCGTGCGGTACGCGGACGACGCGGTGTTAGGATTCCAGCACCGGGCAGAAGCCGAAAAGTTCCTGACGGATCTACAGGAGCGCGTGCGGAAGTTCGGGCTGGAGTTGCATCCGGAGAAGACGCGCCTGATTGAATTTGGGCGCTATGCCGCTGAACGGCGGGCGAAGCGTGGGGAAGGGAAGCCGGAAACCTTCAACTTTTTGGGTTTCACTCACATTTGTGGGAAGAATCACACGACGGGGTACTTCATGGTGTTGCGGAAAACGATCGGCCAGCGCATGGCAGCCAAGCTGAAGCAGATTCGGCAACCGCTCCGCGTGCGCTTGCATGCGCAGACCCAGGACACGACGGAGTGGCTGCAATCGGTGGTTCGCGGATATTTCCGATATCAGGCGGTACCTGGCAACGAGGAGCGACTGAAGGCGTTCCGGCACGAAGTGCTGCACATGTGGTGGTGGCAGCTTCGACGGCGGAGCCCAAGAACCCGCTGGACGTGGCCCAAATTCTGGGAGCAACTCGGGACCCTCATACCGGACGACGAGACTCTGCATCCGTACCCTGACGTTCGCTTTGCGTGGCAACGAATCCAAGGTAAGAACCGTGTGCGTTAGGAGCGCTCGCACGGATCTGTGCGGGGGGTGCCGGGCAACCGGCATCCCTACCGCGACCGGACCGGCGTCCACGCCGGTCCAGGCGGGTCTGGAGACCCGCCGCAGACCTGGAGGTCTGCCCCACACTAGTGTTAATTTTGATCTGATGCGATACTTTTTCGGATTACTGGCTTCAGCCGTGCTGATGTTCGCCGCGGGGGAATTGTGCGGCCGCCGCGCACCGGGTTTCTCGCTGCCGGACATTCACATGCAGCAACACGATTTGCAGGACTATCGCGGCAAGATCGTACTCCTCGACATCATTCAAACCACCTGTCCGCACTGCCAGCAGTTGGCGGGAATTCTGGAAAAGATGACGGCCAAATATGGCGACAAGCTGGCCGTGCTGTCGATTGCCCTTCCTCCGGACACGCAGGCGACGGTGGCCAACTTCGCGGCGCAGTACAAAGTCACCACGCCGGTCCTGTTCGATTGCGGGCAAGCCGCCGCGTCATATTTGAAAGCCACGCCACAGAATCCGCGGGCTAGCGTGCCGCATGTGTTCGTGATCGACGGCCAGGGTATGATCCGCAACGACTTCGGGTACGAATTTAACACGCGGAATATCTTCGAGGGCGATGGCCTCGATCTGGAGGTCGACCGCCTGCTGGCGGCTCACAAATCCAAGAAATAGTGGGCCGCGCGAGATCTTGAGACAACCAGCGGCTTACTGCCACTAGTTTGTTCCATGATGCAAATATCGCGACGAGCATGGGCATTGCTCATGCTGACGGCGTGCGGCGTGCTTACCGGCTACCTGCCAGCGGCTCAGCCTGGTGGCGCGCGCGCTTATCTGACCGGGACGACGGTCCCGGATTTCCCGAGCAAGTGCGATGTGCGGCTCGATATGACCGGCGACCAGGAGTTGCTTTTTGTCACGCGGCAGCTTACGCTGCATGTGCCCTATGAGAAGGTGAATACGGTCGAGTACGGCCAGCACGTGGGGCGGCGCTATGCGGAAGCTGTTTTGCTTTCGCCTCTGTTTTTGTTGAGCAAGACGCGCAAGCACTTCGTGACGGTCGGCTATGTGGACGCGAATGGCCGCCAGCAGGCGCTGGTCCTGCAGGTGGGTAAAGGCGACGTGCGTGCCGTACTGGCTGAGTTGGAAGCGAAGACCGGCCGCCGCGTGGAATACACGGACGACGAAGCGCGGAAAGGGCGGGGTTAGCCATGGGACCCCTGGCGATCATGCTGGCGGCGTTTGCATTCGCGCCGTCGGACCCGCTTCCTGCACCCGCGCCCGCGGTGTCGCAAGCTCCCGTCGTGGAGACGGACAATCTGCGGCAACTGTTGAAACTGCGCCGCGTGTACGTGGACCGCTTTGCGGGCGGCGAAACGGCCGCCCAAATGCGCGATATGGTTATCAATGGCATGGAGAGTTCCAGGCTGTTCGTGATTACCGAGAACCAGGATAAGGCCGATGCCATCCTGCGCGGATCGGCGGAGGACTTGGTGTTCAACGAGACCCATTCGTCGAGCGACAGCCTGAATGTGCATAGCACGATGAACACCAGCCAGAGCGAGGAAGACACGGCTCTGCGCGGCGGTACGCGGAGTGACGATCGGAACACCAGGGGCTTCGGCCTGGGCGCGGGAGACAGCGAATCCAGCCACTCGGTAGAGCGCCGGCATGAGGCCAATGCCGCCGTGCGCCTGGTGAATAAAGATGGCGACGTGATTTGGGCCACCACGCAGGAAAGCCTGGGCGGCAAGTTTCGGGGCGCCAGCGCGGACGTGGCGGACAAAATCACCAAGCGCCTGCTGGAAGATTACGACCGGGCGCGGAAACTGCCGCGCTAGCCGCTTCGGGAACACATTGGCAGCATTCCTCGTATTTATATGTGAGCGAGGAAATGCGATGTTCTGCACACGATGTGGAATTGAGGTGGACGAGAAGGTGCGCTACTGTTCCAGTTGCGGCCACCCGACCAAGCTGGCGGAAGCTACGGCGAACCCCTATACATCACCCAGGTTGGCGCTGGACACCGAGAATAAGAAAATCGCCGGGGTTTGTGCGGGCTTTGCGCGGTATTTGGGTGTGGACGCGCTGCTGATCCGCATCGTGTGGCTGGCGCTGGCGTTGGGGGCGGGCTTTGGATTCTTCGCGTATGTGATTGCGTGGATTTTGATGCCGAAGGATGCGCCGCGGGAGGCGGATCTGGCGCAGCAGAACGGGTAACTACCCTCAGCCTGCGAATGGCCGCCACCGGGAAGCGCGAGCAGTTAGCTGTGCCTTACCTCGCTCCGCGCGGACGATCCAAAACCCTTCGTACATTGCCGCCGCGCAGGCGGTCTGAAACCGGTCGCACCTTTGGCTTCGCAGCCGCGGCGGCCTCGGCCAGAATCCGCAACGCCCTGTTCACAGATTCGCTATCCGGAAAGACCTCTGCCAGATCGGGCTCGATTAGCACGAGGTTGGTTCCAGCGGCCGCTTGACGGTAATACTTGCCGCGAACTCCCGGTCCGAGCTTGGTTAGATCGTATTCAGCCCGCAAGCCGTCATCCTCCGTCTTCCGTGATTCCTTCCTCATATTGCCTGCGTTCCTTTGCGGTCGCCCTGCGCATGATGCGGACGCGATTCCCGCGCGTGCAATGGGCAGCGGGTCTAGAAACACGCTCGCTGCGTCGTCGAACGAAATATCGTGCTTTCTCCGGTTGGCAACTGCCTTGTTTTGGTCCCATTCATAGATCACTGGGACCTGGCCTCAGTCGTTTCCCGATATATTCACCAAGCCATCGCTCAGCACCGCCTCCGCTTCCTCCGCCGTGAACTCCTCCACCTTCGCCGAAATATTCATCGAGCAGAATTTCGGACCGCACATCGAACAAAAGTGCGCGTCCTTAAACCCTTCGTCCGGCAGCGTTTCGTCATGCATGGCCTGCGCTGTTTCGGGATCGAGCGAGAGCTCAAACTGGCGCTTCCAGTCGAAGCGGTAACGGGCGCGGGACAGTTCGTCATCGCGGTCGCGGGCGCCGGGGCGGTGGCGCGCGATGTCGGCGGCGTGGGCGGCGATCTTATAGGCGATGATGCCGGCCTTCACGTCATCGCGGTTGGGCAGTCCCAGGTGTTCCTTGGGTGTGACATAGCAGAGCATCGACGCGCCGTACCAGCCGATCATGGCCGCGCCGATGGCGGAGGTGATGTGATCGTAGCCCGGCGCGAAGTCCGTTACCAGCGGCCCCAGCGTGTAGAAGGGCGCCTCGTAGCACATTTCCTTTTCCTTCTCCACCTGCATCTGGATCTGGTCCATGGGGATGTGGCCGGGGCCTTCGATCATCACCTGCACGTCGTATTCCCAGGCGCGCCTGGTCAATTCGCCCAGCGTCTTCAGCTCGGCGAACTGCGCCGCATCGCTGGCGTCGGCCACCGATCCGGGCCGCAGGCCATCGCCCAGCGAAAAGCTGACATCGTACTTCTGAAAAATCTTGCAGATCTCATCGAAACACTCGTAGAGCATGTTCTGGCGATGGTTCTTCACCATCCACTCGGCCAGGATGGAGCCACCGCGGCTGACAATACCGGTGATGCGGCGCGCGGCCAAGGGGATATGCTGCACCAGCACGCCGGCGTGAATGGTCATATAGTCCACGCCCTGCTCGGCCTGCTCGTGGATGACTTCGAGCATCAGCGAGGCGCTCAGATCTTCCAGGCGGCGCACACGCGAGAGCGCTTCGTAGATCGGAACCGTGCCGATGGGTACGGGCGACGCATCGATAATGGCCTGGCGGATGCGGGGGATGTCACCGCCGGTGGAGAGATCCATCACCGTGTCGGCGCCGTACTTCACCGAATAGCGCAGCTTCTCCAGCTCTTCATCGATATTCGATGTCACGGCGGAGTTGCCGATGTTGGCGTTGATTTTGCACGTGGAGGCGACCCCGATGCACATAGGCTCGAGATTCGTGTGCCGGATGTTGGCGGGGATGATCATGCGTCCGCGCGCCACTTCGTCGCGGACCAGCTCGGGCGAGAGGTTCTCGCGCCGCGCAACGTGCTGCATCTCACCAGTGATCGCGCCGCGCCGCGCATAGTGCAGTTGCGTGCGGATCGCGTCGTCGTGGCGTTCGGCTATCCATTCTGTACGCATATGATTGGGTCCTGGGTGCTAGGTTCTGGGTGCTGGGATCCTGGTCCTGGATGCCGGCATCCGGAAAGTGCGGCGCAGGCGTTTCGGCCACCAGCACCCAGAACCCAGCACCCAGAACCCGCCGTTCTACTTCTTCTTTTTGGGCTTCTTGACTTCTTTGTTGCCTTTATCCCTGCTTTTTGCCATATCCGAATTATACTCGCTAACGCATGCGATGGAACACTCCGGCATCGGCGTCCCAGGCATCCGCATCGGCCGCATGTTGGAGGACGAAGCGCTGCAGGTCGCTGGTAGGCGCGGTCAGGATGATCTGCCCATTCTCTTCGCCTGTTATGGATTGCGGCGCCTGGCCGGATTGGACCGCTTTCTTCATCCAGTCGTCGTCGAGCAGGGCGACGCGCAGATCGTCGCCCTGGAGCGAAATCCGGGCGAGCAGGTGGCCGGTGATGCCCAGGCTGGGATTCGATTTGGAAACGGCGTCCGCAAACTCCGTATCTTTCAAGCGCAGCAGATGTATGTTGAACGCCTCGGCGCTGGTTTCGCCGGCATGGAAAACCGTAACAGCGTATCCGTCTCCGGACCGCTCGACCTGCCAAAACTCACCGTCGCTCGCGACCCACTGGCCCTCCAAAGCGGAGTCGGCGACCAGATCCTGTGGGGTGTAGAGCGGGTGAATGGATACGGCCGGCGCGCAGCCGGTCAGCAAGGCGGCGGCCACCGCCAAAATAGAACACATTGCAAAACGCATAGTGGAAACTCCTTTCACTACGGGATAGCGACATCCGCGAAAGGAAATTGCAGCCGTTTATCGGGCAACGCGGAAAAAACGCCGAAGCGCCATCTTGAGCGGCGCGTAACGGGCGGCCGCGATCATCATCAGCAGGCCGGCCAGCAGCAGGCTGATGGGCCACAGCGCGCGATCCTTGAAGAAATCCTGCTGTAGCCGGACCAGCCCGATGGCCAGAAAGAGCATGCCGGATGCGAAAAAGTTTTTCATCTGCTTGGGAATGCTGCCGAGCACAAAGACGCAGGCCACGGTGGGGAGCAGAAATTCAAACAGACGGGCTTCCAGGCGCATGGGGACGTTGGCAGGCGACTTCTCCCAAAGCTCTGAAGCGGCCAGACCCAGCAGCAGCAGCGAGGTCATCACGTGTCCCGGAATCACGAAGCGGAACGTCTTGGCGACGGCCCGCAACTGGGCGGAAGAGAAGCGCTCGCACACGGTCTGCAGTATGAAATAGATGCCGGCATTGATGATAAAGAGATACTCGATTTGGCCGCGCGTCCAGGGCGCCACCCGCTTTAACCAGTCCGCATAGGGATCGTGAAAGGTCACGACGCCGGTGAGCGCGGCCCAGGTAAATACCACTGCGATCGGGTAAAAGTAGCGCGAATCATTCAGCAGGCGGAGGCGCTCGAGCGCGCCGGCCGCAATGAAGAACAGCGCCGCGCACGGCAGCAAATAGAAGTACGGACGGCCGGGATCGGTGTCGATCCAGCCGACCATGCCCATGCGCAGCAGAGTGGCCAGGCACCACAGGGCAGCCATCATGGACAGCACCAGCGAAAACACCGATGCGCGCGTAAAGCGCCGCAGCCAGTAGTAAGCGGGCAGAGAGAGCAGCAGCGACCACCAGAGCTGGGCGTTGGTGGTCATCTTGAAGCTGTCGAATTTGGAGAACAGTTCCAGGTTCCGGCGCCCTTGGGTGAATCCGCTGAACAGGCCGTATTCGCCCATTGCCACCAGCAGCGTGATGGGCAGCAGCAGGCAGAAGGCCAGCAGAAAAGCGACGGCGACGCGGCGCTGATCGAGCTTCCAGAATCGCGTGCCGATCCAGGCAGTGGGCGCAGTCGCGGCCGCGGCCAGCAGCACGGCCGGGGTGCCGCTGAGTCCGGCGTATCGGAATAATACGATCAGAGCCGCGCCCACTACCAGGATCCAGGCTCCCAGGTATAAGCTCACTTGGGGCAGGGACAGGCGGCGGACGTCCATAATCCACGCATCTTCGCGCTCCACCAGCCGGTCGTAGCCTTTGCGCAGCGAATCGTATTCGGAATCCGACAGGATGCGATCCTGTTTCCAGCCGTCCAGTTCGCGCAGATGCTGGGCGATCTTGCCGGTCATCAGGCGGGCGTAGGTGGCCGGTGCGGCCAGCACGGCTTCGCCGGCCAGAAAGCGCTCCAGGTCCGCGGCCATCTCGGCAGCCGATCCATAGCGGTCGGCGGGCGCTTTTTCGAGCGCTTTCATACAGATGTTCTGCAGGTCGCCGGGAATCTCGGCGCCAATGCGGCGCGGCAGCACGGGATCGTCCTGGCAGATGGATCGCACCTGGCCGGCCAGAGTCTCCGCGCGAAAGGGCAGGACACCGGTCAGCAATTCGTAGATGATGACGCCCAGCGAGAACACATCGCTGCGGGCATCGAGCGGCGCATCCGCGCGAGCTTGTTCGGGAGAGAAATATTCCGGCGTGCCCATGACCTCGCCGGCCAATGTGAGGCGCGCCGCATGCCCGGAGAGGTGCAGCGCGAGGCCGAAATCGAGCAGCTTCGGCTCCAGGTCGGGGCCTACCAGGATATTGCCTGGCTTCAGGTCGCGGTGAATCAACTGGCCGTTGTTTAGGACGCTGACGGCAACCGCGACTTTGCGTATGAGGTCCACTTTTTGATGCAGGGTGAGCGGCTGCGCAGCGGTGGTCAGCGGGACGCCCTCCACATACTCCATGACAAAGTGCGGCGGCTCGCTATCGGGGCCAAGAGAGTAAATGCGCGCGATGTTGGGGTGGGTGACTTGCGCCATGGCGCGCGCTTCGTGCATGAAACGCGCGCGCAGAACGGGGTGGTTGGCGAAGCGGGGGTTGAGCGTTTTGATGGCGACTTTGCGGCCCAGGCGCTCGTCCATGGCAAGGAAGACGCGGCCCATGCCGCCGGATCCGATTTCACCGAGTATCTTGTAACCGGAGAGCGTGTCGGGCGCGGGCGTGGAACTCTCCGACGGAGCTAGCACATTATCGATGGCAGCCATGGTCTCGAGCTGCGGGCGCAATTCGTCGGCAATCTCCGGGTAGCCCCGGCAGAAACCCTCGATGGTGGGGGTCTCGTCGCGCGCCTGGCGGTCGAGAAAATCGGCCAGCGCCTGCGCCAATAATTCTTCCCTGTCGGGCGCGGGCGTCATGGCTGCTCTGCCAGAGCGCGGAAGCGTTTCAGCGCGCGATGCAGCAGGAGCGCCGCGTTCGCGCGCGATTTGCCCAGCTTCGCCGCAATTTCGGAGGTGGTAAGCCCTTCGACCTTGGCCAACAGGATCACCTGCCGGTAGTCGTCCGGCAGAGCGTCCAGCCGGTCGAACAGCGTTTGCACGGCTTCTTTTTCCGATAGCAGGAGAGATGGCGTTCTGGGATCTATGGGATCGGGGCCAAGGGGATTTGTGGCGGACCGAAAGCGCACAGCTTCCGCGGCGTGGCGCTTCTGGCGGCCCTCGAAACGCGCGGCGTCCTCAACCACGTGGCCGGCGATGGAAGATAACCAGTTCCAGAAGCTGCCGGGCGATTCATAAGTGAAGCGCTCGATATCGCGGAAGGCGCGGAGAAAGGTTTCTTGCAGCAGATCGTCGATTTCGAGCCGGGACAATAACTCGGCACCCGCTTTATATCGGAGCAGTACGGCCAGCCGGCGGCGGTACTTGGCAAAGAGGGCGGCGAACGCGTTGTAGTCTCCGCCTTTTACCTTCTCGACCGCGCCGAAGCTGGTGGTGGGCGGGGACACGTGACTCAGGTCAGTTTAGCGCCTACTGATCTTCGCGCGCCAGTTGCGGGTCCGACGGGTGTTGGCCGCTGATCTGGCGCTCCAATTCGTCGCGGGTGGCCTGCTTCAGGCGCGCCGCTTCAGCAAACTGGGATTTCGCTTCCTGACGCCGGCCACTAGCGAACAGGATCTGGCCACGCAGATAATACACGCTGGCGCTATGGGGATCGATCTCGCCGGCGGCGCGCAGCAGCTCGAGCGCTTCCCGATTCTTGCCCTGTTGCTTGTAGATTTTCGCCAGACCGTAATCGGAAGCGCCCAGTCCGGCATCCAGGCGCAGGGCCTCTTTGAAGTAGCGCTCGGCTTCGGGAATCTGGTTGAGAGCGTAGCAGACCGCGCCTAACGCATCGTAGTTGTAAGCCACATCCGGCTCAATGGCGGCGTCCTTCAGAAATTCCTGTTTGGCGGTATCCAGCTCGTTCTGCCGGCGATACACCGCGCCCAGGAAATAGTGGACGAAGGGCAGCTTGGGATCGATGCGGGCGGCCTGTGCGAACTCATCCAAGGCGCGGTCGTATAGCTCGTGTGCCAGGTGCGCTTTACCGATGATCAAATGGAACTCGGCCGAGTTCTTGCCTACTTCGATCAGGCGCGCGGTGGCGCGCTGGTCGAGTTCGGCGCGTCCGGACTTGTTGGCGGCAATCGAGACCACGTACAGGTAGTTCAGATTTGCGGATTCACTTTCCCACAGCGGCTCCAGCGTTTGCGCCGCATCGGCGTAGTGTTCGGTGAAGAAGTAGCACAGGCCCAGCAGATAGCGCGCTTGGGTGGATGCCGGTTGATCGCGCACCACGGATGCGAAAGGCGCAATCGCGTGCGCGTAATCGGCTTGCCGGTAATAGACCAGCCCGATATTCAGCCGGATGCCGGGCATATTGGGCGCCAGCCGCGCGGCGGCCAGCAACTCGGCCAGCGCGCCTTTCCACTGCTTGCGCCGCATGTGGACGACAGCCAGATTGCCGTGCGCACCAACGTTATCGGGTTCGGCCGCCAGGACGGCGCGAAAGTCCTTTTCGGCGGTCGAGAGATCACCGGCGTTCATGGCGCGTTGCCCCTGCTCGAAGATCTGCTTGGCAGAAGGTAGCTGGGCGGCCGCGATCACTGCCAACCAGCACCCAGCACCTAGCACCCAGCACCGAGTCTGCACGTCTACGCGTCCGCGTGCGCTGCAGCCGGCGGCGCCATGCTCCAGAGCCGGTCCCAGGAACGTTCCTTGTCCCACATGGGAGTCGGTTCGAAGAAGCCGGTGTCCGGCACCAGATGCCGGCGCACGACATCTTCATTGAGCGTTATGCCGAGTCCCGGCTTGTCGGGCACGGTAATGAAGCCTTTGTTGATGATGGGCTTGTCGATGCCTTCCACCAGGTCCTGCCACCACGGCACATCCAGCGAGTGATTTTCGCACGCGAGGAAATTCTCGGTGGCCGCGGCGCAGTGCACGCTGGCCAGCGCGCCGATCGGCAGGCCGGCATAGTGCATGGCCATCGGCACGCCATACTCCATGGCGGCGTCGCCGATCTTGTGCGTCTCCAGAATGCCGCCCGACGTGGAGATATCCGGATGAATCTTGCTGACGGCGTGCTTCGCGCACAGGTTGATGAACGGTTCCTTCAGATAAATATCTTCGCCGGTGAGGATCGGGGTGGGGCTTTCGATGGTGATGCGCTGCAGCAGGTCGGTGTATTGCCACGGAATCACGTCTTCCATCCAGGAGAGGTTGTATTTCTCGTACGCCTTTCCCAGCCGGATGATGGAATGTACGCCGATGTGGCCCAGATGATCCATGGAGAGCGGGATCTCCATGCCCACGGCTTCGCGCGCCGCCGCCACGTATTCGCAGAGCTTCTCGATTCCCTTGTCGGTCACCTCCGCGGCGGTGAACGGATGCGGCAACTGATTCCGCTCCCAGGGGGTCTCGCCGGAAGGCATGGTTACGGTGCCCGGAATATTGGCGACCATGTTGATGCCCAGATCCATCTTCAGCCAGGTGAGGCCCATTTCCTCCTTGCGAATCTTGAGGCGCTTGGCGTATTCCGTCGACGTCCGTGGGACTCTTCGGTATCGGCGTAGATACGAACCTTGTCGCGGAACTTGCCGCCCAACATCTGGTAGATAGGCACGCCGTAGACTTTACCGGCGATATCCCAGAGAGCCTCTTCGACGGCGACTACGCCGCCTGCCTGCCGGGCGTGGCCGCCGAACTGTTTGATCTTTTCGAAGATGTAAGTGATGCGCAGCGGGTTCTCGCCGACCACGCGGCTTTTCAGAAACAGCGCGTAAGTGGCGCTGGCGCCGTCGCGGACTTCGCCGAGTCCGTAGACGCCCTGATTGGTATCGAGCCGGATGATGGTGCAGGGGCTGGGACCCGGCTTGCGCACCGTGGCTATGCGCAGGTCGGTGATCTTCAATGTGGAGGGGCTCGAATTGGTGTTGACGTTTTGAAAAGGCGGTTCGGCTTTGGCGCGGGTTCCCAGGGCGGCTCCGCCTAGAAGTGCGGCGGATGCTTTTATGATTCCACGGCGGCCTATAAGGGCGGGGTAGTGCTTGGACATTGCTGGCCTCCTACTAACCCACCATTATAGATGGGAGTCGCGTTTATAGATGGGAGTGGCGTCGCGGACCGGATAACGCGGATCCGCGCCACTAATTACAACAAAGCCAGTCTTGAATGTTTTATGCACAAACAATCCAAAGCGTGCGTCTTCTAACTGTAACAAAATACGCTGCGAGAATCTTGAGGAAAACTGTGCCGGGCGCGCGAAATTCATTTGACTGTAACAGCGTTTGGAGTGAACATAGCACTTGGTTCCAAGGGGTTCGGGGAACAGCAAGCCGAACGGAAGTGAAGCGAGCCTGGAACGTTGATCCGCAGTCGAACTATTCCAGTAGAACGGCGGCGGGGAGCGAAAGGCAATCGGACACATTCGGGAGGCGAGCCCTTGATTTGTGGCCGGGCTGACATGTTGATCCGGAGGGGTGCAAAACACCCTGAAGGGAAGTGGAGGTTCGGGCACTGATCGAGATTGCGGAATTTCAGCTGAGAGACGGGCTTGCGGCGGCGATCTCGCCCAATCCGGGGCTAACCGGAACGAGCGAAGGAGCCGTAGGCCGAACGGACCTGGCGAGAATTCAGCAACGCATCGAAGCAGCAGGCTGGGAACTTCGATCCCGGAACGGCGGCCTGGAAACGGGCAGTCGTTGCGGGGGAGCGAAAAGCCGTTGCGAGATGCCGGCTCCAGCCGGAGCAAACGCGGGCGCCCTCCAAGGCGTTAATCCGTCGCTCTCAAAAGGGGTGGCGGGGAGTTGAGGAGCTATCGCCGGTGATCCGGTTGCAATGCGACGAGCCGTGCATGCCGGCGTCGATCGGGCTGAGCTTCGGATCACTTGGAACCATTTTTTTGTCTGCAGGCCCGCTGCAAACTTCTTCTTTCCCGCCTCGTCGAACTTTCGGGGATTTCAGCGGGTCCCGATACCCGGCAACTGATCTTTGATTTGTGGTTGTTCGCTCAGAAAGTCACGAATCCTGTCTCTGAGCAAGTCAGACACAAATGGCTTTGGGAGGAATTGCCAGCCGTTGTTCAGGACCAGCATTCCAGCAGGGAGACCGGAGATGAGAAGGATTTTTGTGTCAGGCCGCTCCTTGTTTAGCTGGATCGCCAGTTCGATTCCAGTCATCCCGGGCATCTCGACGTCGGACAAAAGCAATTGAATGACTCCGTCGAATTCACGAGCTTTTTGAAGTGCGTCATTCCCGTCCCGTGCCAAAATAACATGGTAGCCGCACTTGTAAAGCAGCTTTGCGACTAACTCCTGATAGCTTCCATCGTCGTCTCCAAACAAAATGGTGTTATCGGAATTACTTGCTGGTACTTTTTCTGCAGTGCCTGGAACTTTAGGAGGAATCATTGCACACGTTCTTTCCGGCGAAAAGCCATCTGCGGACGGAGCAACGAGGCGGGCCCAATGTAGCATTGCCCGCTCAGTTCGTCTGGTTTGATAAGCCACTCCCACAGTACCACATCGTGGAAAACTTAGTGGATACTTTAAGGGTACAGTGCGGCTGTTTAGAGCCCCGCTGCCGTTGCAATTTCCTGGGCCTGACCACTCCAGGGTCGCGGCGGCGGAAGATCAATCGAGGTACTTAACCAGAATTACCTCGTTGCCCTTTTGGTTATAGATGACTTCGTCGACGAGCTTTCTTCGCAATCAGCATACCGAAGCCGCCCACGCGCATTCCTGCCGCCTTGCGGACTTCGAGGTGCCCGAGGGGCGATCTCCTCGGAGTTGGCCAACGCGGCGTGATCGAGCGATGAGCGGGAGAACCCCTTTCCGGGGTCCTCCATGTGGTAGACCAGCGAGCGGCGGCTGCGAACACGAGAGACGCGGACCCACTCGCTAGGATCGAGTTTGCCGCCGTGCTCTATGGCGTTGAGCAGCATTTCACGAAACGCCATGGCGACGCGGCTGCGCTCCTCCGGATCGAGGTCGTTCTTCAACTCCTCGAAAAAATGCTGCAAGCGGTCGGCCGTCGGAATGTTACAGCGAATTCTAAGGGTGAGGAACTCGGGATCCGCGGACAGGACCCTGAATTCCATCATCCCAGCCAGAGTTCGGTGACGGCGCTCTGCATCATGTCCCGGACGGCGGCGGGGTCAAAGGGCCTGCTGAAATAGCTGAACGCCTTCTGTTGCATCGCCTCGATCACTTCGGCATTGCTGGGGACAGAGCCGATGACGATGACCTTTACGCCAGGCTGGGCCTCGCGGATTTCAGCCACCAGTTCACTGCCGGCGCCGGGAGCCTGCTGGTGTTCGGCGACAACCAGGTGGTACATGCGCCGGCGCAGGCAGTTCAGTGCGATCGGAAGACTGGATGTTTGGACAACCATCCATTCGAGATCGTCCGACTGGCTTTCAAACAGCGGCGGCAGATCCGGCGCGGCGCCAATCAGAAGACCCAGGTAAGGCTCGCTCATGGGAATTCTCTTCAGTATAAGGCCAGTTCCGGCAAGAGCCAGATCGCAAACGCACGAAACGGCTGTCGCGTAATTCGTGTGGACATTTACGTGCTATGCGATACTGCGCGGGCGCGTGCTGCCCGGATCGAGACTGACTATGCCTTGCTTCCTCCTGCTCGTCATCCTGCTGTTTCCGCGCGTCGCGCTGGCGTTGATGTGGTTCTTCTCGACCTACCTGCAGCGCGCATTCCACGGCGGCCTGGTGCTGCCGGTACTCGGCTTCATTTTCCTGCCGCTCACCACGATCGTGTACGCATGGGAACTGAACAGCGGCATGCCGACGGCGGGAATCAATCTGTTGTGGCTGCTGATCGCGGTGATCATCGATCTGGGCGGGTTGGGCGGCGGCGCGCATCGCCAATCGCGGCGCTGAGCGTTTTATAAGCCGGGACTTGTCGCCTTGGCCTCTTCGCGCAGTGCGGCGATCCGGTTCTGCAGCGTGCGCAGGCTGATCCCCAACATCTCAGCGGCCAGTTTGCGATTGCCGCGCACGTGTTCGAGCGTGAGTCGGATGTAAGCCGCCTCGAGTTTCATGAGCGGCTGGCCTGGCTGGAGCACGACCGGGCCATCATAGGCGGTGGAGGGCTCAGCGTATGGGTCGGGGCTTCCACCGAGCGCAGGGGATGGCAGGTGCGTCAGGCTGATCAAACCCTGGCCTGCCATGATGGTGGCTCGCTCCAGAACATTGCGCAACTCTCGCACATTACCAGGCCAATCGTATCGATGAAAAATATCCAGTACTTCGGCCGTGACGCCGGTAACGCGCGTATCGTATTTCTTGTTGAGATTCTGCAGCATCACATCGGCGATCGGCGGGATATCTTCCTTGTGTTCACGCAGCGGGGGAATTACAATCTGGAATACACTCAACCGGTAGTAAAGTTCTTCGCGCAAATGCGTCCCGAGTTCCTGGCTGGTGGCGGCAAGTACCCGGGCGTCCACGGCAATCTCATGCTTACCGCCAAGCCGCCGCACCTTTAAATCCTCCAGAACGCGCAGAAGTTTCGGCTGCGTGGACTGCGGCATCTCGCCGATTTCGTCCAGAAACAAAGTGCCCCCGTGGGCCTGCTCAAAGCAACCGGCCGAGCGTTCCATGGCGCCCGTAAACGCGCCTCTCTCGTGGCCGAACAGCTCGCTTTCAACCAGCGTCTCGGGTAAGGCGGCGGCATTGATCGCCACGAAAGGCCCATCCGCGCGGGGGCTGCATCTTATGGATCTCCCGCGCCACCAACTCCTTCCCAGTGCCGCTCTCTCCGCGGATCAAGACGGGTGCCGTGGTGGGCGCCACCTGTCTGATCTGCGAGAAGATCTGCTGCATGGCCGGGGAAGTTCCGACCATGTTCCCGAGTACGCCGCGAAGGCTCAGATCGCGCTTCAACTCGTCGGTTCTTCTGCAGACTTCTCTTGTAGCGAATGGCGCGTTCCAGAAGAATCTTGAAGGCGCGCGGCTCCACCGGCTTCTCCAGATACCAGAATGCCTTGAGGTCATGGACGGCGGAAAGCGCCTTCTCGATACTGCCGAAGGCGGTGAGTGCGATCGCCGGTGAGGTCGCCGCGTTCCTTCAGGCACCGCAGCAGTTCAAAGCCGTCCATGCGCGGCATGACCAAATCCACAACGATGACGTCCGCGTTGAAGCTAGTGAGCCGTTCCAGTGCTTCCTGACCATCGCCGGCGACCTGCGTTTCAAAGTCAGGACCGGACAGCATGGCAGCCAAGGCGGCACGCTGCCGCTCGTCATCGTCGACGATCAGGATCCGGCCCGGAACCGCAGTTAGGCGGGGCATCGCACTCTATTTTAGCAGAGGTCGATAATAGTATATTGAGGTCCTGAGTACGGCTAGACATAGTACTCAAATGAACCTGGAGATGACGACGCGACGCACTTCAGCGCGAACCGGGCCTCGAACAGGCTGGAAAAAAAACGTTCGGGCGTAAGCAATTTACAGCGAGCCGGGAACGCAGTAGCTAGCGCGGGTTGGCGGCCGGCAGGTTCTGACGTTGTGGGGGCGACCGCAGTTCCTCAAGACCCGTGTTGCCGCTCAGGCTCCCCGCGGGCTCGCCGGCTTCCGGATTGGGTTGAGCAGGCGAGTGCAGTGGGCACGCGTCCGCGGGCTGGCTCCCGGCGACGAAATACTCCGCGTAGGTAGCAGAGCATTCCGGAGTTGCCAATTGCCGGGACTCCGAACAGAGATTCACCCTCGCGACGCCCGCTGGGACGGGGAACTCTTTGGCATCGCGGTAGCCGCGGTAAGCGAGCGCACGCTTCATGAACTCCGTCCAGATGGGCAACGCCGATTTAGCCCCTTCCAGGTTCAACTGACGGTCGTCATCGAATCCTACCCAAACCACGCACAGCAATTGGGAGGTAAATCCGGCGAACCATCCGTCGTGCGAGGTGCCCGTCTTGCCCGCGGCTGGAACTCTGAATCCGCGCGCCCGCGCTCCGGCCCCCGTTCCGCTGCGCAGTACTTCTTCGAGCAGGTTCACCATCAGGTAGGCCACCCGAGGATCCAAGGCCGGACGCACTTCCGGCGAGTGCCGGTAAAGCACCTGGCCCTCCGGCGAGCGCACCATGGCCAGTATGGCGGGCTTCACATACATGCCCGCATTGGCGAACATGGTGTAGGCGCCGGCGATTTCGAGCGGCGTAGCTTCGTAGGCTCCCAGCGCCACCGCCGGCGTGGGCTTGATGTTATCGTTCATGCCGGCACGCCGCGCCATCTCCACCACCGCCCCATACCCCACCATCTGCGCCAGTTGCACGGTGGCCACGTTCAACGAGTGCGCCAGCGCTTGCCGCAGTGTAACGGTTCCCATGAAATTCTGCTTGAAGTTGCCCGGCTGGTATGGCCGATTGTCGAATTGGAAAGTCGTGGGCTCATCCTCTATGGTGGTGGCGGGGGTGAAAATAGTCTGGCCGCCTTCGATTGCGGTATTCAGAGCCGCGGCGTAGACGAACGGCTTGAACGCGGAACCAGGTTGACGTTCCGCAACGGTGTGGTTCAACTGGCTCAAGCCGTAGTCTCGTCCGCCTATCAGCGCCTTGATCTCGCCCGAATGCGGATCGAGCGCGATCAGCGCCACCTGCGGCTGTCCGGGTGGGATGGCGTCAGTATGTTTGCGCTTGCGGAGTTGCTCATCCACATTCTGCATCCCGATCCGGACCGCCTCCACGGCGGCGCGTTGCAGGTTCATATCGAGCGTCGTATACACGTAGTCGTTCTGTGGACCCGGCTCCCCCAGGCGGCTTTGCAGCTCATCGTTGACCAAGTCCAGAAAATACTGCGAATTGAGCGAGTCCAGGTCGCCCGTCTGCACCTGGATTGGCGCTTCGGCCGCGGCGCTGTACTCCCGCTCGGTTAGAAATCGGTTCTCGACCATCAGGTGCAGCACACGGTTGCGGCGCTCCAGGACGCGCTCCGCATAGCGGAACGGATTGTAGTAGCTGGGCCGCTGCACCATACCAGCCAGCATGGCTGCTTCTGCCACGTTCAACTGCGAGATGTCTTTACCAAAGTAGGCGCGGGCGGCCTCGCCGAAGCCGTGGATACTGAATGTTCCGAGGCGGCCCAGATAGACCTCGTTTGCGTAGTATTCGAAGATCTGCTGCTTGGTGAGTTTGTGCTCGAGGTGCATGGTGATGAGCAACTCCTCAGCCTTGCGTTTCCAGTTCTTGTCCGGCGCAAGCCACAGGATGCGCGCCAACTGCATGCTCAGGGTGGAGGCGCCCTGCTCCTTGCGCCCGGTCTTGAGATCCACGTAAGCGGCTCTAAGAATACGGAATATGTCGAAGCCGCCGTGGGAGAAGAAATGCTTATCTTCCACGGACACCACCGCGTCGACCAGCGCGGGAGGGATCTCGGAGAATCGTACCAGCCGGCGCTTTTCACGGCTATGATCGGACTGGTTGGTGATAAGCTGCGGGGGAAATTCGTATTCCTGGCGATCGGTGTTGTCGTCCAGCGCCACGATGCGCGCTACCTGGCTATAAGAAGCGCTACCGGAAACACCGCCGGAAAAGTGGATAATCGCGGGTTTCCGATCGGAATGCGACTGACGACCGGGGAAGATCGCGACCGCGTTCGGCCGTAATTCAAACGACCCGACCGGGTTGCTGCGCAACTCGCTGTAGCCGTTCTCCCGGAGATACGCGAGCGCCTCGCCGAGAGACAGGCGGTCGCCGACTGAAATGATTCGTGGACCGGCAAAAATATTCAGAGTGCCCGCGAACACACCGGCCTCTAGTTTTTGTCCGGTCAAGCGGGCGATTTTAACATAGTAGCAAACGAAGATTGTCAGACATGCCACGGCGAAGACGGTGGCGGCGATGAGCGTCATCCTGGCAAGCCGGGTCTTATACGAAGCTGGAGACCTTGGTGGAGTCTCTACTCCAGGCTCTGGTAAAGTCACCGGTTCCGGAATGCTGCTCACGTCTGACATGAAATGGCGGTCTCCTGCACACCTATCCAACGGCACGCCGGGGGCCACCGGGCGCGAGTGCAAAAAAGTACATCGAGCTTGTGGCGGGCCAAATGCTACGGCAAATACGCTGAAAGGAAGAAAATCATGTTTCTGACGTTGTTTGCCGTGCTCCTGGTTCTGTGGCTTCTCGGCTTTTTTGCTTTTCATGTGGCAGGCGGTCTGATCCATCTGCTGCTGATCGTGGCGGTAATTTGCCTGGTTTTGAATTTCGTACGGCGGGCTTGAAGAGTTTATGAAGTCTCTCTTGTTTCTGATGGCTGTGACACTCTGTTGGCCGGCTGGCGCCCAGGTGCGGAAGGCGCGCCCGCCGGAGGTCGCCTTCGAAGGCGCCGCAATTAACGCTTCCAATCAGCCGCGCAGCATAGGCCCGACTGCCGCAGGCTCGGCCGTGGTGCGTGCCCAGATCCTGCTGGACCGCGCCCATTTTTCATGCGGCGAAATCGATGGCAATTACGGCAGCAACCTGGAGAAGACCGTGGCCGCATTCCAACGTGCTCGCGATCTCCCCGTTGACGGCCGAGTCGGCCCCGAAACGTGGGCCGCGCTGAATGCGGACCAGGCGCCGGCGCTGTTCACCTACACGATCGCTGCGGAGGATGTGGCCGGGCCTTTCGTCACGGTGCCCGCGGACCTCGAGGAGCAGGCCAAATTGCCACATCTGGGATACGCGTCGCCACTGGAGGGACTGGGTGAGAAGTTCCACGCCAGTCCGGACCTGCTGAAGGCGCTCAATCCGGACAGCAGTTTCGATAAGGCGGATGAACCGATCCTGGTGCCGAACGTAACCTCGGCGCCGCCGGGCCAGGCGGCTTCGGTGGTGGTTTCCAAGTCCGATAGCTCAGTCACCGCCCTCGACGCCGACGGAAAGATTCTTTCTTACTATGTGGCGACCATTGGCAGCGAGCACGATCCGCTTCCGCTGGGGGATTGGAAAATCAAGGGAGTGTACCACAACCCCATATTTCATTACGACCCGGCCCTTTTTTGGAATGCGAACCCGGCTGACGAAAAGGCGGAGATCAAGCCTGGGCCGCGCAACCCGGTGGGCGTGGTTTGGATGGATCTCTCGAAAGAACATTACGGCATTCACGGGACGCCTGCGCCAGGAAAAGTGGGCCACGCTGAGTCGCACGGCTGCATACGGTTAACCAACTGGGATGCATTCGAGTTGTCCCAGATGGTCAAGGCCGGGACGCCTGTCACCCTGAAGGAATAAGGCGTGCGCGCAAGACTGGTAACCGTGTTTTTCGCGGGCTTTGCGCTCGGCCTGGTATTCCTCGCGGTGCTGCTGCGGCAGACCGGGATGTTACGGACCAGCAAAGTTTCCGCCGCGCTAGCCAGGCCCCAGGAGTCCCAAGAGTCCCGGGAACAGCCGCAGAGGCCGGATACCCACCGTGCGACCCGCGCCGCGAGGCCCTTGGATCCGCCGGCGGAAGTGCCGCACGCCGCCACCGAAACCCCGACAGACCGGCGGTTGACGGCGCGCCGGCTTATCATTCCCGTGCGGGGTGTGCAAGCAGAACAACTGCGGGAGGATTTCATTGAGATGCGCGGCGGCCACCGGCACGAGGCCATCGATATCATGGCGCCGCGTGGCACGCCCGTGTTGGCGGCGGATGAAGGGACCGTCGTGAAGCTGTTCCTCAGCAAACCAGGCGGCTTGACGGTCTATCAGTTCGACGGCAGCCAGACCTACTGCTATTACTACGCGCACCTGAATTCATACGCGCCGGGGTTGAAAGAGGGCGCGCTCTTGCGGAAGGGCGACGTCTTAGGCTATGTGGGCAGCACCGGCAACGCTTCGCCTAATGCTCCACACCTGCATTTCGCCATTTTCCAACTGGGGCCGGAACAGCACTGGTGGCAAGGCACACCTATCGATCCTTACGGATTTCTCGCCCGTTCCCAGAGCAGATAGAAGAGTGCATCCCACGGATCCTGAGAAGGCCGGGAATAGCTATTCTTGCGTTATGGACGGCAGGACTTGCACGTAACAGCTTGCGGTAGCCTCGAGCTTCTGCATTGCATTCGCACGCGGCGCACACATACAACTTTGGTACCCTATCTGCACTGGATTAGATTGGAAAGGAGTTGGAAATGTCGATACTGCTGGTTGTTCTTTTGCTGTTCCTTCTGCTCGGCGGTGGCGGGTGGGGATATTCTCGTTGGCGCAGATAGTCGCGCAGGATTCCGACCGTGGCCAGTCTGGCGCCGGGTATTTCACGGCGCCTATCAAACGGATGCAGGTCCATCCCGCAACACCTGATCGCAAAGTGAACAAGTCCGCTTCGCGGGCGGCTACCCGCCCAGTCCGGAAACGGTCCGGAGTCGCTTTGATCGCGGCGGGTGCCGTAAATCGATAGTCCCGTACGGCGGCCGGCCGATAGCCAAGCCACTGGGCCCGAGCGCGATTTTCTGGCTACCCCCAGTCTGACATCAAATTGACACTTTTGTCAGCTATCCTTAAACGAGTGCCTATTGAACGCGCGGAATTAGATCGCTTACAGCACGCCTACAAAACAGCGGTTGACGAATGGGTTGCGGCCATTCGCGAAGAGGAAGCTCTGGCAACGCCTGACTACTCTCTTCCCGCTTGGGAGCGCTGGGACCAGGCAGGCTTCAAGGAAACGGACGCCCAGGATAAAGCAAAAGCAGCGAAAGAAGCCTACAAAGAAGGGCTCCGGCAACTTGATTATGGCTTTTAAGTCTGGAATCTATTTGGCGTTCGTCACAGAAATCCGGAGTCCTTACTCAGGGCGAGTTCCGACTCTGTCCTGTTGTCGGCCGAGGCGAAAATAGGCTTGAGCAGGTACTCAGATAACTTCTGGGCCGACAGCTTTCCATTTTCGTTGGCGGGCTCGCCGAGCACCCAGAGACCAACTCGGCCTTCCCTATCGGATTCGAGGGTGATGGTCAACCGCTGCGGGGGAAAATCAGGGTGAACGGAGACCCTGAGGTCGTTGTTGTCTAAGATCAGCACCAGTCTCTTGCTTTGCATTCCTGGCAGGTAAACCTCGCATTGAAACGGCCTTTGGGAAATGTGTGCCGCAGCCTGCCCGTCGCGTTCCTTGTGCTTGTTGAATTCGCTTACATCATTCGCAATTGAGGAAACAAGAGCATTCCACGCGTCCAGGGCGCCCGGGATCTGCTTTCGCAGATGCTCCGTGCGCGGGGCCTTGGCCGCTTTCGCGCCCCTCTTGGCCAATGCCGCAACCTTATTCTTTTCCATGTTCGCAAACATTTCACTGATCCATTCCATATGTTTTGCTCCAGCCAGAGATGCTAAGGTTGATCGATCCCAGTCCTGCACGGTTGCTCAGCGCCCCTTTTGGTTGTGGCCTTGCCGGCCGGGCCGTCGACGCCGGTTGCAGGAGCCCTCCGCGGTTCGAAACAGTTGCGGCCTCGTCACCGTCAGGATCACCACCGGGTGTGCATGCGCACGGCCATCTTGAACGGTATTGAGCGTGCCTTAACGATCCCGGCGCTAATGCAATTCCGTTGGTAAACGGTAGCCTCCTGAAGGAAATTATGCGGACATATTCAACTGCTTCAATCACGGGAGCTGTCTTGACGACCCTCCTGTTCGCGTTCACCGCCTTCGCGCGCGACCACAGCGCGCTTAACGGCACCTGGACGCTGGTGCCTACCAAAAGCGATTTTGCCGGCCAGCCCGTGGTCCAAACCGGTACCGTGACGATCAACGAGCGACAGGGAATCATCACCGTCTCGCGCAATTTCGTGTATGCAGGCGCCACCGAGACCTTCTTCTACCGCGACATGTCCGATGCCGAGAACAACGCCACGATTCATACCGGGAAGGATCTCAAGAGCAAGAGTAGATGGGATCACGACGTTCTGAAGGTGACCACCACGCAATCCGGCGCGATTACTCTCGAAAGCTACAGCCTCGCCCCGGATGGCAGCATGCTGGTCAGCGTCGTAAAGCCGGAGCGTAAGCCAATCACTCTCGTCTTCAGGCACGAATAGAACTACCGCCAGGATTCTGACCATATTTGGTCATATGGCGCGCGCAGGTCAGGAAAGGAATATCAGACATGGCTAACGGACAGGCGATGACGGCCCTCGCCGGGGAAACCCCCGGTGTGGTGGATGCCATCACCGTGGTGGATGCCATCACCGAGGTTCGCCGCGAAGAGGCTCTACTCAAGACGGGGGCCTTGCAAAACGCGATTTTCAACAGCGCCAACTTCTCCAGTATCGCCACCGATGAGAAAGGCGTCATCCAGATATTCAATGTCGGCGCCGAGCGCATGCTGGGGTATGCCGCCGCCGACGTGGTCAACAAGATAACTCCCGCCGATATCTCCGATCCGCTGGAATTGATAGCCCGCGCAGTGGCATTGAGCGCCGAACTCGCCACCAAGATTACGCCCGGCTTCCAGGCTCTGGTCTTCAAGGCCTCGCGCGGGATCGAGGACATCTATGAATTGACCTACATCCGCAAGGACGGCAGCCGATTCCCGGCCATCGTGTCGGTCACGGCGCTGCGCGACGATCAAGGCGCCATCATCGGCTACCTGTTGATCGGCACGGACAATTCCGCGCGCAAGCGGGTCGAAGCGGAGCAGATGAAGCTCGATCAGCGCCTGCGCGACCAGCAGTTCTACACGCGCTCGTTGATCGAATCCAACATTGACGCGCTCATGACCACCGATCCGGCCGGTATTATCACGGACGTCAACAAGCAAATGGAAGCGCTCACCGGCTGCACGCGGGATGAGCTGATCGGCGCGCCGTGCAAGAACTACTTCACCGATCCGCAGCGGGCGGAGGCTGGTATCAAGCTGGTGCTGCGCGAGAAGAAGCTCACTAACTACGAACTCACGGCATGCGCCCGGGACGGCAAGACCACCGTCGTATCTTACAATGCGACCACCTTCTACGATCGCGACCGGAAGTTGCAGGGCGTGTTCGCGGCCGCGCGCGACGTCACGGAGAGCAAACGTCTGGGCCAGGCGCTGGAGGAGCAGAACGTCGAGTTGAAGAGAGCCAGAGCCGCGGCGGAAAAGGCCAACCTCGCGAAATCGGATTTCCTTTCCAGCATGAGCCATGAGCTGCGCTCGCCGCTCAATGCGATCCTGGGCTTCGCCCAGCTCATCAATTCCGATTCCCCGCCGCCGACACCCGCACAGGCCGAAAGCATCGATCAGATTCTCCACGCGGGATGGTATCTGTTGGAACTGATCAACGAAATCCTGGATCTCGCGCAGATCGAGTCCGGAAGGCTGGCGCTGTCCCGGGAACCCACCTCGCTGACCGAGGTGCTGTTCGAATGCCAGGCCATGATCGAGCCGCAGGGGCATAAGCGCGGCTCAAAATGACCTTCCCGCAGTTCGACGTTCCCTGCTTCGTGGATGCCGACCGAACCCGTTTGAAGCAGGTTCTCATCAACCTTCTTTCCAACGCGATCAAGTACAACCAGCCGAACGGAACGGTGGTTGTGGAGGTGGATCGCGTCAGGGGTAACCCGGAGCGGGTGCGCGTCAGCGTGAAGGACAGCGGCGCGGGATTGCCTCCGGATATGCTGATGCAGCTTTTTCAGCCGTTCAACCGTCTGGGACAAGAGAGAAGCGCTGAGGAAGGCACGGGCATCGGCCTGGTAATGAGCAAGCGGCTGGTGGAACTGATGGGAGGCGAGATCGGCGTCGAGAGCACGGTGGGGTTCGGCAGCGTTTTCTGGTTCGAGCTGAATTCGACGGCGGCGCCGCAACTGGCAGTGGAAAGGATCGAGACCACGGCAAATCCAGGGGCGCAGGTTCCGCACGGCGCGCCGGTGCGCACGCTGCTGTACGTAGAGGACAACCCGGCTAACCTGAAGTTGATCGAGCAACTCATCGCGCGCCGCCCGGATATGCGTTTGCTGACCGCGCGAGACGGAGACTTGGGTATCCACCTGGCGCGCGCCAACCAGCCGGAGGTGATCCTGATGGACATCAATTTGCCCGGCATCAGCGGCATCGAAGCCCTGAAAATTCTTCGCGCGGACCCTGCCACGGCGCACATTCCCATCGTGGCCCTCAGCGCCAATGCCATGCCACGCGACATCGAGAAGGGCCTGCAGGCGGGATTTTTCCGGTATCTCACCAAACCCATCAAGGTCGATGAGTTCATGCAAACGTTGGATGTGGCCCTGGAATTCGCGCGGCAAGAGACCGGCCATGCCAAGTGATCGGGACGAAGGCCATGGTCAGCTCAGCCGACATTTTGCAGGCGAGGATCCTGGTCGTTGACGACCAGGAGGCCAACGTCCGTCTACTGGAGGGCATGCTGCGCATCGCCGGCTATACTTCGGTCGAGTCTACGACCGATCCGTACCAGGTCTGCGAGCTTCATCGCAAGAACCACTATGCCCTGATCCTGCTCGATCTCCAAATGCCCGGCATGGACGGATTCCAGGTGATGGAAGGCCTGAAGAAAATCGAAGCGGACGGCTATCTTCCGGTGCTCGTGATCACCGCGCAGCCGGATCACAAGCTGCGCGCGCTCGAAGCCGGCGCCAAGGATTTCGTCGGCAAACCGTTCGATCTGGCCGAGCTGCGCGCGCGCGTTCACAACATTCTGGAAGTGCGCCTGTTGCACCTGGAAACGAAGAACTACAGCAAGGTGCTGGAGGAGACGGTGCGGGAACTGGAGGCAAGCCGCGAGGTGATTCGTCTTAAGACCCTGGAGGAACAAGAGAAGCGCGAGCAGGAATTAGCCTTGGCGCAGGAAACTCAGGAAAGCCTGCTGCCCCGTTGCCTGCCCCAGTTTGAGAATTTTCGCATCCATGCATATAACAGTCCCACACGCTATGTGGGAGGGGATTTCTACGATTTCCTGCAACTGAGTTCAGGGGAATGGATGGGGGTTCTGGCGGATGTCTCCGGCAAGGGGATGTCCGCAGCCCTGTTAAGTTCGATGGTGCTGGGCGCTCTCAGCACGGAATTCCGCTCTGGAACTCAACCGCAGGAGGTCTTGAACCGGGTTAACCAGCTCCTTTGCGAAAAATCTCTTCCCCACCAGTTCGTTACGCTCTTTCTCTTCCTCCTGAGGCCGTACGGCACAGGGCAATTCATCAGCGCGGGACATAATCCGGCTTATTTGTTCCGTTCCGCCACGGGAAAGATCGAAAAGCTCGTCTCCGACGCCCATTTCCTGGGGATGTTCGACTTCGGCTTCTTATCCAGTCCCGCACCTTCCATCTCGACAAAGGAGACATTCTGGTAGTTTATTCCGACGGCCTTACGGACGCGCAAAACCAAGCGGAAGAACTGTTCGGAGAGAAGAGGCTATTGGAGATTATTCGGCGAGAGGCGCCCTCGGGAAGTCAGGCGCTCGAGCAGCAGTTCTTGAAAGCCATTGAGGAATTCACTCAGGGCATGCCGCAAACTGACGACATCACCTTCGTGGTGGTTGAAAAGTATCGGTGATCCCCTTCGGCATCCTCAAGACCCAGAGGTGGCGGTTCCGAACAGTGCCCCGACGCCCGCGGTCACCGCCATGGCCAGCGCGCCCCAGAACGTGACGCGCATTGCGCCCAACAATACACCTGCGCCACCAGCGCGCGCGGCCAACCCTCCCAGAAGCGCCAGGAACAATATTGAACTTCCGGCGACAAGGGGGATCAAGCTCGCCTCCGGGGCTACGGCTGTGACCGAGAGCGGCATCGCCGCTCCGGCGACGAAGCTGGCGGCCGACGCCAAGGCAGCCTGAATCGGACGCGCACGAAACGACGCGAAGATACCCAGCTCATCGCGGGCGTGCGCGCCTAAAGCATCATGCGCCATCAGTTGGCCGGCAACCTGTTTGGCCAGCGTCGGCTCAAGCCCGCGCGCGACGTAGATCGCCGTCAATTCCTTGTGTTCGCCCACATCGTCTGTCTTCAGTTCGGAGCGTTCCAGCTTGAGGTCGGCCTGTTCGGTGTCTGCCTGTGAGTGCACGGACACGTATTCACCTGCAGCCATCGACATCGCCCCGGCGACCAGGCCGGCCACCCCCGCGACCATTACGCTTCCATGGTTCGCGTGCGCAGATGCGACACCAAGCACCAGACTCGCCGTCGAGAGGATCCCGTCGTTCGCGCCCAATACCGCCGCGCGAAGCCAGCCGACGCGTCCGGTGCGGTGCCGCTCGCTTTGAGGCTTCGTGACCACCGTTCGTCAGCTACAGCGAGACAGTGATCGCCAGTCTGATGCCCGGATAACTGCGGTTGCAAAGGTAGTATCCGTCGTCATAATCGATGTAGACGTCATCGTCCGCGTACCAGTTTTCTGCCCAGGTCCCCGGCCAGGGATCCACCAGCATGAACCAGAAGCCATCGTACGAGAAACGCGGATACCCCATGTACATCGAGGGGAGACCGCCCATCCGGAACCAGTGTTGGCTACCGAAATGGAGGTTGTAAGTGTTCTGGGCAATGAAGTAACCGCCATAGCCTCCACGCTGCGCCCAGGTGCGATGATCGCTGTTCCAATTCTTATCGCCATCCTGCTGCCAGGTACTTCGCCCCTGCCAGCCGCCGCCCTGTTTTAGCCATCCCTTCTGCTGTTGCCATGCGACTGCCTGCGTCCGCGTTGGGTGCCCTTGCTGTGGTTGCCCGGTCTGTCGAGCCTGTTGCTGCTTGGGTTGTTGCGGCTTAGCCTGATGGGCCTGCTGCGCCTTGGGTTGTTGCGGCTTAGCCTGATGCGCCTGCTGCGCCTTGGGTTGTTGCGGCTTGGCCTGATGGGCCTGCTGCGCCTTGGGTTGTTGAGGCTTAGCCTGATGCGCCTGCTGCGCCTTGGGTTGTTGCGGCTTGGCCTGATGGGCCTGTTGCGCCTTCGGTTGTTGTGGCTTAGCCTGTTGGGCACGCTCCTGCTTCGGTTGTTGAGCAGGTTGCTTCTGTTGTACGTGTTGTGCCGGCTGTTGGTGCGGCTGTGCCTGGGGTCGCTGTGGCTGTGCGGATGGCCGCGCAGCTTGCTGTGGTTTACTCTGCTGCTTTTCAGGCCTCTCCTGTTTTTCCTGCTCGTGTTGCGCGTACGCGGGGACAATGGTCCCGAGAAGCAGAAACAACGCGGCCGTAATGCTGGTTTGAAGGAACTTCATAGTGATCGTCTCCATTAAGATCGCTATAGGGCATGCAGGCCGAAGACCAGTCCGCGTTAGCCGTCGGCCGCGGCCTTCCTATTTTTTGATCTCTTGAACAACGTAATCTGCAGTCGGTTGGGCAGGTACTTCGCTACGAATCGTGACGGCAGCCGGCGGCCTCTCTGTCGGCCGATCCGTCGTCCCGTAGTCGGCGGCCGCCTCCGAGGCGGAGGAGATATCACGCGCGCCCGTCTCTTTCAGGGTCTTCTTCGCCCGCTCGCACCACTCCGGACTATCGCAGTGAACGGATAAGAGAATGCCGCCGCGCCTGATTCTACCCTTGTAACGCTTGGCCACGTATTCGGTCAGACGGGAGCCCGCCAGCAATCCCACGATCCAACCCAGCGCCCCTCCGGCGCCGGCGCCGGCGAAAGCCGCCACCAGCGGTCCGGCTGCGACGAGCGGCCCCAATCCCGCGGTGGGTACGGTTTGACTGGAAACGAGCCAAGCCAATGCGGCGCCAACCAAGGCACCCGCCACTGCTCCAATCCCCGCGCCGGCCGCCGCCTTATTGTGTTTCTCGTGCGCGAAATCCTTTGAGCCCGGATTTTCAGACGATAGGACTGAGATATCTGCCGCCCTATACCCGGTTTTATGTAAAACCTCGATGACATCCAAGACCGTCTTGCGATCCTCATAGATGCCAATGACCGATGTATTCTTTGCCATTTAGTGTTCCGCCTTTTGAAAGTGTCGTGCTTGTGTCTGTGCACGAGCGGGACCAAGCGCAGGAAACCGCTACACCGCGGAGATATGCCATAGGGCAGATTGCCCGGACGCAGAATCTGCCTTTACAAATGCACATTCCGCCGCGCCCGGCAGGCTGGATTTGCAGTGGCCGCGGCTTCGTCCTTATAGACCCCTCGAATTCAAACGGCGGCAAACGTGCCCCACCTGGGTTATTCCGCAAAGCCGGAAGGAGAAGGAGTAGATATGAATTGGGACCAAGTTGAAGGCAGGTGGAAGCGGTTCACCGGCTCTGCGCGCGAGCGTTGGGGCAAACTCACTGATAATAACCGGGAAACGTTCGCCGGCAAGAAGGACCAGTTGGTCGGGCGAATCCAAGAAGGGTATGGAGCACTGCGAGCGGATGCCGAACAACGTGCAGAGAAACGCTCGCTTGCGCGGAAGGGATCTGAGCGCGAAAGGCACGACGCCACCCGCCTTTAGGGATCGCGCGACCGTCCACGAGTTCCTATGCGGCTGTCTTTATTGCTCACATCGATCCTCGCCCTCGGACTGCCCCTTTGCGCAGAAGTATGCAACCCGAAGGATCTGCAAGGTCCCTATGGATTTCAGCTCTCCGGCGAGACTAACATTTCTGGCGAGTCAAAGCCGGTTGCCACTATCGGGAGGATGGTCTTGACCGATGATGGCGGGATCAGCGGCTACTCAACGGTCATGTTCGCCGGTTATCTCTTGGGTAATCCTGTTACCGGGACCTACGAGGCCCGCTGGGATTGCACGGTTACCTGGAGCCTGCAAGACGATTCCGGCGCGTTCCAACATTTCAGCGGCGTCGCTACGAGCGACGGAAAGAGCGTGCATTTCCGCCAGACTGACCCTGGGGGCGCCCAGGACGGCACACTGGCGCGAACTTCGGCTGATTGTAAACCCTCCGATTTACGGAACGGTTACGCGTTTACGTTGTCCGGCAGCACCACGCCGATGGTGCCAGGGGGAACCTCCGGCAAAATAGCTGCGAAAGGTCTGATTGAGGCAGATGAGAAGGCCGGTTTCAAACTGGCTTCCAGCGATTCCTCGACGGTCCCCACGGACGTCACGATCACCGTCGATGGTGAGTGCATCGTGGATATCCAACTGACATTACCCACGACTGGAATCGCAACGTCCATACCCACGACCTTGCGGGGCATTCTGATCGATGAAGGGAAGGCGATCCTTGCCATCGAGACTGACCCGGGAGCCATGGTGTCAGCGAAGTTCACGGCCCGCTGAGTTTGGGCCGGCTCTCGCGGTGCATGATGGCACCCGATATTCCGGTCAAACTAACCAGCCCATGTTAGAGCAGACTCAGGCCGGGAGTATCGGATTCGACGGCGACCGACACGTGGCTGTCAGGTTGCTAAGCATTATTTGAATTGGTCAAAGATCCTTTCAAACCTGCCCTCTGCTGCAACTGGCGGACGGAAGAAGAGTGGGGTCGACAAATAACCTGCTTGCGGGAGCCGGTGTTCGACTTATGTTATTGCTCACTTAACTTTCCCCTTGGTGCTGCAGAGGGTCTTTTAGCCGGTTTTCATATCTCAGAAACGCTCAGTTTCCCGCCAGAACCCGCCGATTCGTGCATTCCGCACGGCAATAACTGCATGATCCGATGTGCATCGTGTCCTTCACGGTCTGGCAGGCACGACCATGAAGCGAGACCATAGCCGCGTTCTTCGCGCGGTAGTACGCCGATGGACCTCGGAATGCTCCTCTTTCACGCGTGCGACAAGCCCGCCGAGGTCTAAGAGGCATAGTGCCCGACAGAGCGAACAGCCGATCGCACTAGAGTTCAGACAAAGGAGCAATTTACAGATGAGTATTTTGAAAGCAGTAACAGCAAGCGCGTTTTGTTTGGCGCTGACAGGTGTGGTATTCGCACCCGGCGCAAAGGCGGAAGATTGGAACCAGAAAACCGTGATGACTTTTAGCGGGCCAGTGGAAATTCCTGGCGTCCACATGAAAGGGTGGGGGGTGTTGCCGGCCGGCACCTACGTATTCAAACTTCTGGACTCGCAGTCCGACCGGCACATCGTCCAGATCTTCAACGCGGACCAAACGCAAGTCATTGCCACCATCCTAGCCATCCCAAACTATCGCCTCAAGGCGACTGGCAAGACTGTAGTTACTTTCCGGGAGCGGCCCGCCGGTGAGCCGGAGGCGCTCCGGGCATGGTTCTATCCTGGCCAAAACTACGGCCAAGAATTCGTTTATCCGAAGGCGAGAGCAGTGGAACTAGCCAAAGAGATCAACGCCCCCGTCCTCTTCACGGCGGTCGAGATCCCGTTGGAAGTCGTAGAGCCGATCAAGACGGCCGACGAGCCAGTGGTCGTGCAACTGAAGCAGGCGCCCGTCATGGCAATTAAACCCACGGGAGAAGAGGTGGAAGTCGCTCAGGTGGTCGCGGCGCCGCCAGCCCCGGAAGTGGTTGCTGAGAACGTCGAGCCGGCGAAGGTGCTGCCGTCAACGGCCAGCGCGATGCCGCTTATCGCGCTGTTCGGATTGCTGGCTTTGGGCGGAGCCTTCGTCCTGCGGCTGGCGCAAAAGCGCCTTCAATAAGGGCTCGGCTCACCACCTAGCGCACGTTTCTCAACGTGCCGTGTCCGTACTCGTGCGGACACGTCCGCGGTCGAGCGCTGGATGCCGGAATGAGAACACCATGACGAACGGACTATGGCAGGCGGGGGAGCGCGGCGTGGCGAAAGCCATCGCTCTCCCGGTCCTTTTCCTGCTTGTCCTGGCGGGGCATGGTGAATCTCAGGATATACCGGCAGGACAAGACGCCACATCTTTCCGCATCTCGGTAGACGTTGCCCTGGTGGTGTTGCCGGCTACGGTGACTGACCGGCAAGGGGGCTTTGTCTCGAACTTGCGCGAACAGGATTTCCAGGTTTATGAGAACGGTCGACCGCAGCCCATCCGGCTATTCAGAAACGAAGATATTCCGGTCACCGTGGGGCTGGTTGTCGACCAGAGCGCCAGCATGCGGCCGAAACTTGCGGAGGTCTCCGCCGCGGCCAGCTCTTTCGTGCGGTCCAGCAATCCGGACGACGAAATGTTCGTCGTGAATTTCAATGAGAAGGTATCGCTGGGCTTGCCCGGCTCGATCCGATTCACAAATGACACCGTCTTACTCACAAACGCCATCGTGACCAGACCCGCCGAAGGCCAAACCGCTCTGTACGACGCGATCGCCAAGGCGCTAGAGGAATTGCAAGCAGGCAGCCGGGATAAGAAAGTGCTGATCGTCGTCAGCGACGGCGGCGACAACGCTAGCGCGCGCAAGCTGGCACAAGTCATGAGACTGGCCGAGCAATCGAACGCCGTCATCTACACCATCGGTATATTCGACGAAGAAGATCCGGACCGGAACCCGGGTGTGCTCAAGCGCCTGGCGCAGGCGACCGGCGGTGAAGCCTTTCTTCCCAAGCAGCTCAGCGAAGTGGCGCCCATCTGCGAGGGCATCGCGCGGGACATTCGTCATCAATACATGATCGGATATGTTCCAACCAATCTGACTCGTGACGGTGCTTATCGTGCCATTCGCATACTTGCCCAGGCGAAGGGCCACGGCAAATTATCCGTGCGCACGCGCACCGGCTACATAGCCGGCGGCGAACCGAGGCCTGACGATAAGGCCGCCAGATGAAGGTTGTAGTTGGGAAAAAACCGCTCATGCGGATTCTGAAATGGACCCAGCGCACGCTCTTCGCCGCCGCCCTACTGCTTCTGGGCTATTGCGGATTCGCCTTGGTGGACGCCTGGATCTTCCAGGCGCGCGCGAGCCGGGATCTCGACCGCCAGCTGCGCGATCGGCGCGCGGCGAATCGAGAGTACGCCTCAACCGCAGTCCCCCATCGCCGGGAAGGCTGCGCCTGCCGCCACGGCGGACGGTCTGATCGGCCGCATTGAGATCCCCCGTCTGCTCCTGTCCGTGGTCGTCGTCGAAGGGATCAGCCAGAACCACGCTCCGGCGCGCGCTCGGACATATTCCAGGCACGGCGCTGCCGGGCGAGGCCGGCAACGTGGGACTAGCCGGGCACCGGGACACATTTTTTCGCCCGCTGAAGGATTTGAGGATCAAGGACGAGATTCAGTTCTCGACGCTGAAAGGCAATTTCAAGTACGAAGTCGAGTCGCTCAGGGTGGTGGAACCGGACAATGTAGGAGTACTCGCTCCGTCAGGCGAGAACGTGCTGACGATGGTGACCTGTTACCCTTTCTACTACGTGGGACCGGCGCCCAAACGGTGGATCGTAAGGGCCAGGCAGGTGTCGCCGCAAACGGCGCCACCATCGATTGTGGAATGATCAAGAAATGATCAAGAAAGGGGGCCGGCGAAGGTTGGCCACTGGAGGGAGCTTGAAAGACACTTCTGCTAATCGCGCCGCCCGCATCCTTGTCATTGAAGACAACAGCTCCGACGTCTTCCTTCTCGATCGGGCGCTGAAGAAACAAGATCTCGAATTTGAACTGGTTCACCTGCTGAGCGGAAGCGAAGGCCTCGCTTTCATCCGCAGACAGGGAGCTTACGCGGATGCGGTAATTCCAAACCTGATCCTGGTAGACCTGAACCTGTCCAAGTATACCGGCGAGGACATCTTGCGCGAGATCCGCGGCGCCAAACACCTGGACGGCGTTCCAGTGTGCGTGTGGAGTTCTTCGCGGTCCCGGCGAGACGAGGCCCTGCTCAAGGAGCTCGGGGTTTCCCAATTCATCAGCAAGCCGTCCGGCGTGAATCAATTCATGGAGATCGGCAAGGTCATCAAGGATCTGCTAGGCGCCAGAGCCGTCTGACGGCGACTGGGTACTCCGCCGAGGCCCTAGTGAGCTCGGGAGGGCGTTACAATTACGTCAGTCGCTGGCCACCGGGAGTGGCACGGCACGTGCTCTGGTGGCAAGGTTCCAGTTCCAGTGATGACGCCCGATGGGTCCTGGCGAGAAAGGTAATTGTGCGGGTGGCAAAGAAGACCGGCAATCGTCGGCCAGGCGGGGTGGCGCGCTCTGCGCGTGCGCCTGATTCGCCGCGCCCCAAGCTGCGAACGACCCTGCCTGGAAAGGCCACTGCAGCCTTAGCACCGGTTCTCGCGGCCGAACTCGTGCGGCCAACCGCTGAGCAACCTGCCGAAGCAGATGCACTCCCCATGGTGGTTGGCGTAGGAGCCTCCGCTGGCGGACTGGAGGCATTCACGGAATTGCTCAGCCATCTGCCGGACGATACCGGCATGGCATTCGTGCTGATTCAGCACCTCGATCCGAGTCACGAGAGCCATCTGACAGAGTTGCTCTCCAAAGCCTGCAAAATGCCTGTCTGTGAAGTGAAAGGCGAAACTCGCGCCGAGGCCAATCATGTTTACGTGATTCCGCCGCGATGCAATCTGGGCATTTCCGACGGAGTGCTGCATACCCCGGCCCGGCCGACCAGTGGACGCAATATGCCGATCGACTATTTTCTCCGCGCCCTGGCGGCGGACCGGGGTAGCCAGGCGCTCGGGGTGGTTCTGTCGGGAACCGCGTCGGATGGGACGCTGGGCCTCCAGGCGATCAAGGCCGCCGGCGGCGTCACCTTCGCGCAGGAAGTGCGAACCGCGAAGTTCGATAGCATGCCGCGCAGCGCCATCGCCGCCGGTGTGGTGGATTTTGTCCTGCCGCCGGCCGGAATCGCGCGGGAGTTGATCGCCATTTCGCGCGCTTCGCATTTCCCGACCGAGCCGCGGGAGGCCATTGAGCCGCCGCGTGATGCAGCACTGGCCAAGATACTGCGGCTGGTGCGAAGCGCCACGCGGAGTGGACTTCACGCACTACAAGCCCAGCACCCTGGCACGGCGCGTCAAGCGGCGCATGACCCTGCGCGGATTCGCAAACCTGGAAGACTACAGCCGGCATCTGGAGCAGAATCGCGAGGAAGCCAACGCCTTGTGCGAGGACTGTCTGATCACCGTCACTGCATTCTTTCGGGAACCAGCGGTCTTCGAGGAACTGAAGACGAAAGGTGTTCCCCGCTCTGGTCGAGAATAGGGCGGCCGGCGACCCGATCCGGATCTGGGTGCCTGGGTGCGCCACGGGCGAGGAGGCTTATTCGATCGCCATCTGCCTGATGGAATTCCTGGACGAGACGAAAGTGAGCGTTCCGTTTGAGATTTTCGCCACCGATATCAGCGAAACGGCGATCACAAGAGCCCGCGCCGGCACATACAAGGACTCCGACGTTGCGCACGTCTCGCCGCAGCGATTGGCGCGCTTCTTCACCAGATCCGAACGCGGGTACCAGATCGCGAAGACTAGTCCGCGACGTATGCGTTTTTGCCAGGCACAACGTGGCCGAGGACCCGCCTTTCTCCAAGCTGGACCTCATCAGTTGCTGCAATGTGCTGATCTACCTGGGAGCTGTATTGCAGCGCAAGGTGTTGTCGATCCTGCATTACGCCCTTAAGCCGACGGGCTTCCTGGTGGTCGGTCCATCGGAAAGCATCGGCACGCTTTCCGAGTCGTTTCATCAGGTGGAGAAGACCCACAAAATCTATTGCCTGCTGCCGGCCGCGGGTGAGCCGTCGCCACGCCTGAGCCAAGGCCGCCGCGCCGAAGGCCGGGTGGATCTCCCGCAGAGAACTGCCGAGGGCCGAGCCGGGCTGGACGTGCTAAGAGAAGCCGACCGGCTGGTGCTGGCCGAACATGGCCCTGCCGGCGCCGTCATTGACGATGCGATGAACATTGTTCAGGTGCGGGGCCGCACGGCTCCGTACCTGGAGCTTTCGCCGGGCGAGCCGACCCACAACCTTCTGAAACTGGCGCGTGAAGGCTTAATCGCCGGCCTGGGCAAGGCGATCCAAACCGCCAGACAAACAAACGTCGCAGCCAAAGAAGACGGGTTTCCGGATCGATGACGGTGGCCAGCTAAGAGACGTCACGATCAAGGTTATCCCGTTTAAAGGCTCGTCTTCTCGCGACGAACGCTATTTCCTGGTCCTGTTCGAGGACGCCGAGCCGAAGGCTAGTGCGAGCGCGCTAGAAAAGCCCGCGATCGAGAAGAATGGGGGAAGTGACCGGCTGCGGCACGAGTTGGTCGCAACCAAAGAGTATCTGCAATCGATCGTCGAGGATAATGCATCCACCCTGGAAGAGCTTCGGGCGGCGAACGAAGAGGCGCAGGCGGGCAACGAGGAACTGGAAACCGCGCAGGAAGAGCTGGAATCGGCCAACGAAGAATTGAACACGCTGAACGAAGAGCTGAAGATCAGCAACGTCGAGTTCAGCAAAGTCAACCGGGATTTGACCAATCTTCTCGAAAGCATCAGCATACCCCTAGTCATGGTTGGGCGGGATCTGCGCATTCGCCGCTTTACGCGCGCCATGGAACCTATGTTGAATCTGATCGCCTCCGATGTCGGACGGTCGATCACCGATCTCCAGCCTCAAATGGAACTACCCGACCTGCGGCGGTTACTTTTGGATGCGATGGAAGGGGGCAGCCGGAAACCGCGTGACGTCCGCGACTTGCACGGCCGCTGGTACTCGCTGCGCATTCTCCCGTCTGTCGGGCCGAACGGCAAAATCGACGGCGCCGTGCTGATGTTGATCGATATCGATGCCGCCAAGCGCGGTCTGGACTTCGCCGAAGCAATTGTAGAAACGGTGCGGGAGCCTCTGGTAATCCTGAACCAGAACCTGCGAAGTCATGAAAGCGAACAGGACGTTTTACGAAACTTTCCGGGCCTCCCGGGAGGAGACGGAGGAGCGCCTTATCTACGACCTCGGGAACGGACAATGGAATATCCCGAAACTGCGCGAGCTACTGGAGAACATTCTCCCCGCGCACTCCACGTTCCGGGACTTTGAGGTGACCCACGACTTTGAACATGTCGGACGGAAAGTGATGCTGCTCAACGCCAGCGAGATCTTCAATCCGAATGCGCAAGCGCGCACGATCCTTCTGGCGATTGAGGACGTAACAGACCGCAAACAGGCTGAGGAGGCGCTCCGGACAACCAATGCCGAACTGCAGCATTTCGCCTATGCGCTGACGCACGACTTGCAGGAACCTTTGCGCATGGTAGTGAACTTTACCGAGCTATTGGGGCAGGAGTATACCGGGAAGCTGGGCAAAGAAGCGGACCAATTCATCTCCTATTCCGTGGAGGGCGCGCTGAGAATAGAGGCCCTGCTGAGAGCCCTGCTGGCCTATTGGGAGGTTACCGAGCGGGAACCAGGAGAGTTTCGCCTCGATCGACTGCGGCGCCGTTCTCGCCAAAGCGCTGTTGAACCTCCAGGCGGCTATTGCGCAGAGTGGCGCCATCAGTAACTTCCGATCCTTTGCCAACGGTGGTGGCCGAAGAGGTTATGCTGACGCAGCTTTTCCAGAACCTCATTTCCAATTCGATCAAGTACAGAGGCGAGGACACACCGAGAATCCATGTCTCGGCGGAAAGAGCCGCGGAAGGGTGGCTGTTTTCGGTGCGGGACAACGGAATCGGTATCGATCCGCAAGACGCCGACCGGGTGTTCGGCATGTTCAAGCGCTTGCATGGAAGCGAAATATCCGGCACTGGCATCGGTCTTGCGCTTTGTAAGAAAGTTGTCGAGCGCCAGGGTGGGCGCATCTGGGTGGAATCGGAAAGCGGCCGGGGCGCCACGTTCAAGTTCACAATTGCCAACGGTCGTAAGGAGCCGACCCTGCTTAGGCGCGCAGACTGACAATGGGCGAATCCGGCGAAGACCACGCTGAAGACAAGATCGAACGTCTGCGCGAGGCCCTTGACGCGGAGACTCGGAAGTGCCATGAGCTGCAAAGGCAGTTGGACCGGGCCGACGCGGAATTTGAAGAGTTTGTCTCGATGGCGGCTCACAACCTGCGCGAGTCGCTCCGCGATATAGCCTCATACAGTCAATTGATGGCCGAGACCAACGCCGGTGTATACCTTGAGCGCATCCGGGAGGCGGCGGCCGGAGCGCAGGCGCTACTCGGCGACATCGTGGACTATTGGGCTACCGGCACTGACGAACGGTTTTCCTCCCGGACCGACATGGAAGCGGTCCTTAGCCAGGCGCTCTTGTCGACGGACGCTCTGATATCAGAACGGAATGCAGTCGTTACCCATGACTCTTTGCCGGCTGTAATGGGAAACTTCGAAATCCTGACCAAGATCCTTCACCATTTGATTCGAAATGCCATCGCGTACTGCGACACGCCTGCTCCGCGCGTTCACGTTTCCGCCAAACAGGCGGCTCTCGAATGTGTATTTTCAGTGAAGGACAATGGCCCAGGCATAGAGCCGGCATTCCAGGGCCGCTTGTTCGGGGCGTTTAAGCGTCTCCACGGGAAGGAACATCCCGGGAACGGACTCGGGCTCGCATTCTGCAAGAAGGCCATTGAGCGACACGGCGGTCGCATGTGGATGGAATCGTCACTTGGGGACGGATCGACATTCTATTTCACTCTGCCGCTGGCCGAATAGCAATTCTTGCCTGAACGACGGCAGGAAATGCAGGTGGGGCGGACCTCCCGGTCTGCGCAGGTTCCTCCAGGACCGGCTGCAGCCGAAATCCTGCGGTGGTCACGAATCTGCTCATAAAAGCCAATGGAATAAGCATAGTTGTGGACCTATTACTCTTTTAAAATTACTGAACGCAGGAGATATCATGTCACAAACGAGAGATGTCAAAGGACGGTGGATGCAGAGTATTCTGGCGGCGGAGACTCTCACAGGCGATAGGGTCGTGAACCGTCAAAAAGAGGATCTGGGAACAATCGAACACTTAATGATCGACGTGGAGAAGGGCCGTGTCGCTTACGCGGTTCTATCGTTCGGGGGATTCCTGGGCTTGGGTGACAAATTGTTTGCCATCCCCTGGAGTGCCCTCGCGGTAGACACCACTGAAAGACAGTTTGTCCTCGACGTCGATAAGAATCTGCTCGACCAAGCTCCCGGTTTTGACAAAGCTCACTGGCCGAACATGGCTGACCGTACCTGGGGCGCTGAAGTCGCCACCTATTACGGCGCCAAACCCTATTGGACCTAGAAGTGCACTGCACACTATATTCCGGGGCGGGTGCCACAGACACTCGCCCCGATTCAAGGAGAAGAAGAAATGGATTCGAGCACGAAGGATCGCCTGCAGGGCAAGTTTCACGAGGTGAAGGGAAAAATCAAGCAAAAGGTCGGCCAGGCTGCTGGCAACCCCGACGCAGAGTCGGAAGGCCAAGCGGAAAACCTCGCCGGCAAAGTCCAAAAGAAAATCGGACAGATTGAAAACGTTTTTGAAAAGTAAGCAAAACGGAGTTCGGCGCGCGCGCGGGGCTTCAGAAAGAGAGAAGGATCCAAAATGCTGATAGTGCTGATTATCGTATTGTTGTTGGTTTTCGGCGGTGGCGGATACTATGGCTACAGCCGCTGGGGTTACGGGGGAGGTGCGGGTGTGGGGCTTGGCACCGTGTTAGTAATTCTCCTCGTTGCTTACATGTTGGGAATGTTCCACTAAGGCAGCCTACCGCTTTAAGGTCCGTCAGGTCTCTGTAGTGCGCACGTGCTAATTCGCTGTTACGCAGCAGATGACCAAGCGGTTGGCGGTGCACGTGCGGTCGGAATGGTTTGGTAGTCAAGGTAACAAGGAAAAGGAGATTACGTCAATGGTTTATAAGCGATTGATCGGTTTGGTTTTTGCAGGCGGGCTGACTTTCAGCGCCGCAATGGCCCAAGTTGTGGTGCGCGTCGCGCCACCCGCGGCTGTAGTCGAAACGCGGGGGCCGGCCCCCAGCCCCAACCATGTGTGGATTGCCGGGTACCACCGTTGGGATGGCAATGCGTATGCCTGGACCGCCGGGCGGTGGGAACTGCCGCCACGGCCGGGTGCCCGCTGGGTAGCGCACCGCTGGAATCACCGCAGGGGTGGCTATGTTTTGGCTGAAGGGCACTGGCGCTAGGCCGGCCTCACAGCAGGCCTCACATGCCGGTAGACGGCGCTACCGGCATGTAGCTCTCGAATCCGCGTGAGCACGATATCAGAGGGCTATCCGGTAGGTGGGGGCATCGGATCCGTGGCCGCCGCAGCGTTCATGATCCGCGACAGCGACCCGCCAGGCGAGAATATTTCGATTCTCGAAAGCGGAGCCCCTCATGCGCAGTCCACATGGCTGCGGTACTAGACTCTCTGGGAAAGGCTAGCCCAGGCCCGCTGGAGTTTGGCAATCCCGCGCCCATTAACAGTTGCATGCGCAAATCTTGTTGGGGGTCGTTTACTGTCAGGCTGAACAAATCGCGTTTTTCGATCACATGACTCAGTTCGGTAATCAGCCGGGCACGGGCGGGCTGGTGACGTTCAAGGACTCGAATTGGCTGATGTCCGTGGCGCTAGCCCATTAACCTCACTTCCCGAACCAGCTTGGCGGCGTGCAGCCGTTCTGGGGATACTGGCTGTTTCCGGACCGGTTAGACAATTTCGTTAAGAAGCCCGTGGCTGAAATGTAACGGCGCGGAGATTCTGCAGGAACCCCGGCTCGAGAAATCTCGGTAGGGCTACTCGACTCACTTCGCCGCACGTCAAATCGCTGCACGCCAGTTTGAGGCCTTGGTCAAAGAGTTCCAATGATCATAGCTACTACGCGGTCACAAACATAATGATGGTGGCCATCAGCATGACACCGGCACATATCCACCCAAGCCATCGCAGTAGGGGCCCGTTCCGGCGCTCGCCCATTACGTCGGCTCTGCTTGTGATTAACACCACGAGGATGAGTAGCGGCGGGGCCAGTGCTCCATTGACCACGGCTGACCAGAAGAGCATCTTGACGGCGTTCATACGTGCATAATCCAAACCCAGGCCGATCGCCATCGCAATGGCGATGACCGAATAGAAGCCATGCGCCAGCGGTGGGTGTACCTCCAGCGAGCCAACCCAATCGGCCGCTTCCGCGATGGCGTAAGCGCAAGATCCGGCCAATACCGGCACTCCCAGCATTCCCGCTCCTATGAGGCCCAGGCTGAATAGCCAATACGCGCCGGCGCCCGCCAAAGGGCGCAACGCCTCGGCCGCCTCGCGCGCGGTGGAGACCGTAGTCTTGCCATGCGCATGCAGCGTGGCAGCCGATGTGAGAATGATGAAGTACATCACCAGGTTCGAAAAGAACATGCCGGTAAGGACGTCGGTCCGGGAAACTCGTATTTCCCGATTGGTGGCGCCTTCCCGCTGTTTCACGGTCGAACGGCCCAGAGAGATGTCCTGCTCTACTTCCTGGGCGGCCTGCCAGAAAAAGAGGTACGGCGAGATGGTGGTTCCCAGGATACCGACCAGCGTGGCCCAATACGCGCCGGTCCACTGCAAGGTCGGAATCAAGGTCGCCCGCACCACGGCGGGCCAGTTCGGATGCGCTAGAAATGCGGCGGCGATGTAGGCAAACAAGGCCAGAGTGAGCCATTTGAAGATGCGGACGATCAGTCGATAACTTGTCCAGAACAACAGGCAGACAATAAAGAGCGCGTACGCGGGGGTCCAGTAGAGCGAGCTGACACCAGTGAGAAGCGCCGTGACCGCGCCCATGCCGCCGAGATCCGCGGCGATGTTCACCACATTGGCGACCACCAGCAGCCCGCAGGCGCCCCACAGGATCCACCGTGGATAGCGCTTTCGAATCACGCCTGCCAGCCCAAGTCCGGTGACCATGCCCAGCCGGGCACACATGATTTGTATGGCCGCCATCAGCGGGAAAGAGAAAATTGCGGTCCACAAGGGAGCGTAGCCGAACGCAGCTCCGGTAACTGAGTACGTGGAGATGCCGGACGGGTCGTCGTCCGCGGCGCCGGTAATCAACCCAGGGCCAAGGTTCGAGAAAAATCTGCGGAAACGGCCCTGCAGGACAAAAGCGCGTCTGGCGGCCTTGGTGCCCGCGGGGTTCTGGCTCATAGGCCCGTGTGCCTGGGGTTCAATGCCGGGACCGCAATTCTTCCACGGCGCGCTGCCAATCTACTTCCGGTGATCCCTCTGGACAGCCCCTGTTTTGCCAAAGTTCGTAAGCGAGCGCGGCGATTGCCCGTTCGTTGGCTGCGTGAGTGCCATGCCCGGTCTTAGTTCCCTGATGCTCCTCTTGGCTGTGCAGGTAAGCTTGATTCGCGTGCTCCAGCGCCTGTCTGGAACTTTCGTGTCCGGTCAGGTGATCTTCCTTTCCGTGGTGCTCGGAGCCGCTCCGATGGGCGTGAGCGGCCAGATCCCGATGTTCGGCGGCTATCTGTTGTGATTCGCGCATGCGATTCCTCTTGCACGCGCGGCACCATTTTTCAGCCCTGGTACGATCTCCGTCTGGCGAGTGGCGTGCAAACCGGCAGATTTCGCACTTTAAGTGCAGCGTTTGCATTTCGTTCCGCTGAGTCTCCGTTAACCCCCGCTGGCTCAGCGATGGGCCATCCCGTGCTCGATAACTGGAGCACCGCAAGTCCGGGCGAAGGGAACGGCATGACGATGGCATCGACCGATATATTCCAGGAGATCCTAACACGAAAAGCGGCGGAGCTGGACCGGGTTCTGCGAAACCGGGACGGCATCGCGATCGAGAAGAGTGCGGACCAAATGGACGAAATTCAGTATGCGTCGGAGCGGGACCTGGCGATTTGCAGCGTAGACCGTGACTCGCTCGTGCAGCGTCAGGTAAGAGCCGCATTGCGGCGGATTCATGACGGCAGCTTCGGAACTTGCATCGAATGCGAACGGGAGATCAGCCCAAAACGCCTCGCGGCCGTGCCTTGGGCGTTACGTTGCATCGGCTGCCAAGAGGCGGCCGATCGGGACGGGCGGGAGCGAGGGGATGAGAGCGAGACTCTTGTCAATGCGGCTTAATCCAGTTGTGAAAACAAACTCGAGCACGCGAACGGTCGCGTTTCTCGGAAATTACCTGCCGCGTAAGTGCGGCATTGCCACGTTCACATCCGACCTGCTTGTGGCTGTGGCTGCGCGGCATCCCCAAAGCCGGTGCTTCGCGGTGCCGGTCAACGACATCGATGGGTGCTATCAATATCCGCCTGTCGTTCGCTTTGAGATTGAGGAACAGGATCTGGAGTCTTACCGGCGCGCCGCCGAATTCCTAAACGCCAGCGAAGTGGAAGTTGTCTCGATCCAGCACGAGTTTGGAATTTTTGGCGGCCCGGCCGGCAGCCACTTATTGGCTTTGCTGCGCGAATTGAGAGCGCCGGTTGTCACCACGCTTCACACCGTTCTCCTTACGCCCAACGCCGATCAGAAAAACGTGATGCAGGAATTGATCGCCCACTCTACGCGGCTGGTGGTTATGGCGGAGCGGGGGCGGACGATTTTGCAAGAGGTTTACGAGGCACCACCGGCCAAGATCGATCTCATCCCGCATGGTATTCCCGACGTGCCATTCGTCGCCTCGGATTTTTACAAAGATCATTTTGGCGTGAGCGGAAAGAAGGTCTTGCTAACGTTCGGGCTGCTGTCGCCGAACAAGGGAATTGAGCATGTGCTCCAAGCCCTCCCGGATATTGTGGCGGAGTTTCCCGACGTCGTATACATCGTGCTGGGCGCCACGCACCCCCACGAGTTCCGCACGCGCGGCGAAGCCTACCGTCTCGGCCTGGAGGCCATCGCCAGGAAAAATCAAATTGAGAACCATGTCATCTTCTACAACCGCTTTGTGGAGTTGAAGGAGCTAACCGGGTTCATTGGGGCAGCCGATCTTTACATCACTCCGTACCTGGACGAAGCCCAAAGTACATCGGGCACACTAGCCTATGCGTTTGGCGCGGGCAAAGCCGTGATCTCAACGCCGTACTGGCATGCCGCCGAATTGTTGAGCGACCAGCGTGGCGTGCTCGTGCCATTCGCGGATCCAGGGGCGATTGCGCGCGAGGCAAGCGGCTTGTTGCGCGACGAAACGCGCCGGGACGCCATGAGCCGTAATGCCTACAAGCTGGGCCGCGCCATGGTGTGGAGCAACACGGCCGGGCTGTACATGGAATCCTTCGAGTTGGCGCGGCAGCAGGGGGTGGGGGCGCCGCGTGTATCTGCCGCGGTGAATGGATTCAGGCATCGGCCGCATGCATCGCCGGAACTGAATCTGGATCATCTTTACCGTATGACGGATTCCATCGGCATTTTCCAGCACGCCAGATTCACAGCGCCGAATCTTTCCGAAGGTTACTGCACGGACGACAATGCCCGTGCGCTCATCCTGGCGGTGTTGCTCGGCCAAATGGAAGAAGCTCCGCCTCGTCTCAATGGGCTGGCCACAACCTACGCCGCGTTCCTGAATGATGCTTTCGATCCAAAGACGGCACGCTTCCACAATTTCCTTAGCGCAGACCGCCGTTGGCTCGACGAACAGGGATCCGAAGATTCTCATGGCCGGGCCATCTGGGCGCTGGGGACGACCGCCGGGCGCACCCTCGATTCGGGTGGCCAGACGAAGTCCGCACAACTCTTCGCGCGGGCGCTGCCGGCCGTGACGGAGTTCACTTCACCGCGCGCCTGGGCATTCAGCCTGATTGGCATTCACGAATATCTGCGGCAGGTGAAGGATGACCGCCAAGCTCAGCGTATCCGCAACGAGCTGACTCAGCGGCTCGTGTCGATCTTCGACAAAGTCGCCGGGCCCGGCTGGACCTGGTTTGAACAGAGCCTGACTTATGACAACGCTAAACTGGCGCACGCCTTGATTGTCAGCGGGCGCGCCATCGGGCAGAATAACGTGTACAATCGGGGCATTCAAGCGCTGCGCTGGCTGGTGGGCGTACAGACCTCACCGCGTGGTCAACTGCGGCCCATTGGCAGCAACGGATTCTATAACCGCAACGGCGCGCGCGCGGAATTTGACCAACAGCCCATCGAGGCGCAGACTACGGTTTCGGCTTGCCTGGAAGCGTACCGCGCCACCGCCGACCCCTGGTGGCATAAACAAGCGCAACGCGCCTTCGACTGGTTCCTCGGCGCCAACGATCTGGGGCTGGAACTCTACGCCCACCAAACGGGGGGCTGCCGCGATGGGCTGCACACGGACCGGAGCAACGAAAACCAGGGAGCCGAATCGACGCTATCCTTTCTCCTGTCGCTGGCGGAAATGCGGCTGACTCAGAACGCCGCGATTGTCCTCCAACGAGCCGCTCTGGCACGTCCGATGACTCAATGAAACAAATCGACGTAACGCGCAGTACCGTGACTTTGGACCCCGACCGCACGCATGTGCTGGCCCGGCCTTTTCGGCTCATGAGCGACCAGCGCTCCATCAAGATTTCCGGTCGGGTTATGGCTCTGCCCGAACACGAAGTGCATACCCTTTTGGAAGGGGTTCGGGCGGAATTCGGCGACCGCCAAATAAAGATCGATGAATTCCTCCTCCGCAGATATAACGAGGTCAGCCCCTATCTGCTCAATGGCCAAAGACTGTCGGAAGAGCGCAAATTGTTACTGGGCGGATATTTCACTCACGAGTATTCGCTCGAAGCCGCGGCGTTGTTCAATCCGTCTATGGTGCCGCACCCGGATCAGTCGGACGTGCCGCCGGGCTCATTGCGTTTTATTCTGAGCTTGCGCGCCACGGCCGAGGGGCATGTCTCGTCGATCGCTTTTCGCAGCGGGTTAACGAACGCCGACAACAAAATCACCATGGACGTGCCCTCCCGCTACAGCCTGGAGCCGATGCAGGTTCCCAACTCGACGTTTGAAAAGCCGCTGTTTGAACGAAAGCTGCAGGAACTCGGTCTCGTAGGGGATTTCAACCGGGACGTTCTCAACGGCTTACCGGACGCATTCACGATGGACGAACTGCGCGCCAGCATCGGCCGCGTCGTCAAACAGCTCGCGGAGAGCGCGCGCGAGACGACCAAGGCGGTAGCCAGAGAAACCCTGATGCTGGCCAGCTCCAATTACGAAGTACAGTTCGCGCCGGAGTCGCTTTTGTCCGAGCGGGTTTTGTTTCCGGTCACTCCCTCGCAGAGTAACGGAATCGAGGATGCGCGCTTTGTTCTCTTCCACAACGAAGATGGCACGGGGACCTATTATGCGACTTACACCGCGTACGATGGGAGAATGATCCTTCCCCAGTTTCTCGAGACGTCCGACTTCCTTCGTTTCAAGTTCTTCACGTTGAATGGCCCGGCCGTCGAGAACAAAGGCATGGCGCTCTTTCCCCGAAAGATCCAGGGCCGCTATGCGATGCTGGGCCGGCAGGACGCCGAGAATATCTACGTGATGTTCTCCGACCATCTGCATTTCTGGCATACGATGCAGCTGATTCTGGAGCCTAAGTTCTCCTGGGAATTTATCCAGTTAGGCAACTGCGGATCGCCCATCGAGACCGAAGCCGGCTGGCTCGTGATCAGCCACGGCGTGGGACCCATGCGCAAATACTGCATCGGGGCTTTTCTGCTCGACCGTGACGACCCGACCAAAGTAATCGGGCGCCTGCCTGAGCCACTGATCAAACCAAATGCCAACGAGCGCGATGGCTACGTGCCAAACGTCGTCTATTCCTGCGGCAGCCTGGTGCATGGCGGGCAATTGATAATTCCCTACGGAATATCCGACTATGCCACCACGTTCGCGACCATTCCGCTCGATCAGGTGCTGGCTGCGATGGAATAGGATAAGGCGGCCCCATGAAACCCGACCTGGCGCCAGCAAGGCCCGCTGCACGGCCGAAACTCGGCGGCGACACGGGGATCGTGGTCCTTTTCGGAACGATCGCGGCGCTGTACTTCGCGCGCGAGATTTTAATCCCCTTCGCATTTGCCCTCATCCTGACGTTTCTATTGACGCCCGTCGTGGCGTTCCTTCAGAGGCTGCGTACCGGCCGCGTGGTGTCCGTTCTTACGACGGTCCTGCTTTCGATCGTAGTGCTTGGCGGCATCGGCTGGTTCATCGCGAACCAGTTGGTGGACGTGGCCAACCAGCTCCCTCTGTACCGCGAGAACATTCACGCCAAGATTGAAGCGTTTCACCTCCCGGCAACGGGAGAGTTAGGCAAGGCTGCCGCGAGCGTGCAGGAGATCCTGCGGGAACTCTCCCCGGACGCGGTACCGCCAGCCTCGCCCGCCAAGGAGCGGAGTCATAGGCAGGCGATTGCGCCGCCCGCGGCCGCGGCTCCCATACCCGTTCGCATGGTGCCATCGCCAACCAGCGGATGGGCTGAGCTTCGCGACTTGGGCACGCCCGTTCTCGCGCCGCTGGGGCGGGCGGGATTTGTGGTCATCTTTACGGTCTTCATGCTGCTGAAGAGAGAGGACCTTCGGAACCGCATTCTGCGCTTGGCCGGGCTCGGACAGTTGAATGTGATGACCCAGGCTCTGGACGACGCGTCGGGCCGCGTCAGCCGGTATCTGCTGATGCTTTTCCTGGTGAATGCGAGCTTTGGAACGCTGTTTGGCTTTGGTCTTTACCTGATTGGTTTACCTAACGCAGCGTTGTGGGGCGCGGTCGCCGGCATGCTGCGGATTGTGCCATACGTGGGAACGCTGGTCGCCGCCATGCTGCCGCTGGCTCTCTCGTTGGCCGTGTTTGACGGATGGCTCAGGCCACTGCTCGTGTTCCTGCTGCTTGTGGCCCTCGAGCTGATCATCGCCAACGTCGTCGAACCCTGGCTCTACGGCACCCACGTGGGAATCTCCTCCCTGGCGCTGCTTGTGGCCGCTGTCTTTTGGGCGGCACTGTGGGGACCCGCGGGCCTGATCCTGTCCACACCGTTGACGGTCTGTGTGGTGGTTCTGGGGTGCTACGTCCCTCACCTCTCTTTTCTGCATATCCTGCTGGGCGATGAGCCTGTGCTCGCCGCCGAAGCTCAGATCTACCAGCGGTTGCTCGCGATGGACCAACTGGAAGCGCACACCGTTGTAGACCAATTCCTGAAAGGAAGGCCGCTGGTCGAGTTGTACGACGCAGTTCTCATCCCGGCTTTGAGCATGGCCGAACAGGATCGGCACAAAGGTGCAATCGACACAATCAGGCAGGAGTTCCTGTTTCTTAGCATTAATGAAATGATCGCCGAGTTCTCCGAGTATCAACTGGCGGAAAGCGTATCCGGCGTCGCGGAACGTCAAGATGCCAGGATAGTCTGTCTTCCAGCACATGATCGGGCCGATGAGATCACCGCCGCCATGCTGGCGCAAATCCTGGAGCAAAAAGGATTCTCGACTTTGTCCTTTCCCGTCGTGGGGTCCTCTCTCAATGAGGTGCTGGCGATGATTGAGACCGGACACGGCGACGTAGTGTGCATCTCGGCGTTGCCTCCTTACGCGTTCGCGCCGGCGCGGGCCATGTGCAAGCAGATCCGGGAACGATTCCCAAAACTCAAGGTAATAGTTTGCGTCTGGGGATTCAGCGGCGACGCGCAAAAAGCCATCACCCGCTTCGAGCGAACTCAGCCCGATCGCCTGTCCACCAGCCTCGCGGAGGCCGTGGAACATATTCAGGAACTGGTCAGTCCGAAGCCGGAGGAGGCGCTTCCCTCCGTCAGCCTCGTGGGAGCCTAATCTTTGTCCAGGTATTCGCCAGGCACATCGTCCTCCGGCACTTGTTTCGTGTGAACTTCAGCCACGTCAGGTTCGGGTGCATCTTCCACGCCGCCGATGGCTTCGGCTTCGAAGGATTGCCCTTCTTCGAGCAGTTCTTCCACGCTCTCCGAGCCTGCCTCCGCGACGTCTGACAATCCTTGAGTATCCCCGGACTGGCCGGCTGAATCTGTACCTACAGCTTGCTTCTTCATGCGCTTTGTTGATGCACGTGACTCGCCAATGGTTACGCAATCCCGAGACGATGGAACACGGGGACTTTGGCGAAGTCCGCGACGAATGCGAAGATCGCTGCCGCTACGAGCGCTCCTCCTACGGCGAATACCGGCAAAGGCGTCATGGCGATTCCGCAGATCGCCAGCGTTGAGGCGATCGACACATCGGCTACGGACGACCCTATTAGCCACCGGCTGGGACGGGCCGACCCCAAGCGCTGGCGCTCCCGATTGGTGTAGGTGGTTGCCTGATTGCCGAACACGATGGCCACGAAGGCCACCGTTCTTAACGCGTCGATTCCTAAACCCAGGCGGAATTTGCCGATGGCCAGGACGGCAGTGCAGAATACCAGCTCGCAGGTTCCCATAAAGACGCCCGCAATCGTCAATCGGCCGATTCTCCAGGCATTGGGCATCGGCGACGGCCGCACATTGTCGGTCGCTAACGACATGCCCAGGAGGTCGCCGGCGAGCATTATAATAACCATCAACATCGGCGTCAGGATCGCGTGCCCGGTCATCACCAGACCCACCGCCAGGAAGAGCACCTGCACGGTTTTCTTGGTAACCGAGTTAAGCGCGTACGTCAGGATGCGCAGCAATACTGGTTATG